>CAVPZQ010000031.1:0-113856 GCA_963710155.1 Bryobacterales bacterium
GAGACTCATGGGGTGAGCGGAGCGAGCGCGCGGCAGATGGAATCCACTATGCTGGACTTCTTTGAGCGCAGCCTTGGCTCCGCGCGGTAGAATGAAAACGCTCTCCGTATGAATCAAATCTTTCGCCCGCTTAGTGGGGCTTTTGTTCTGCTGGCACTGCTAGCGGGGTGTGATCGCTCTGCTCCCGCAAACGTTGCTGCCACGGTGAACGGCCGTCCGATTACCTATGCCGAGCTCGATAAACAGTACGAATCGCAATTCGGCGGCGCGGCGGGGGAGCGCTCGAGCGGCGACCAGGCGCTGATTCAAAAACTTGAGGTGCTGCGCACGCTGGTGGACAACGAAATCATGCTGCAGCGTGCGGAAAAGCTGAGCTTGATGGCCGTCGACGCCGACGTCGATGCCAAGTTTAACGAGCTGAAGGCGCCTTACACTCAGGAAGAATTCCAGAAGCAGCTCGATGCCCGCAAGATGACGGTGGAGGAATTGAAGGCGCAACTGCGGCGTGACCTGAGCGTGCAGAAGTTATTCAACAAAGAAATCACTTCGCAGATCAGCATCAGCGACAAAGACATTACCGACTTCTACAACGCCAACAAGGCTAGCTTCAACTTGGCGGAGCCGCAGATTCACATGGCCCAGATTCTAGTGACGCCGAATCCCGATCCCAATGTCCGCAATCTCAAGAACGACAAGGCGCGGGATGAGGAACAGGCTCGCAAGAAGATTCAGAGCATCAACGCGCGGCTGCGGCAGGGCGAGGACTTTGCGATGCTGGCGCAGAATTATTCCGAAGATCCGAATTCGTCTCAGAATGGAGGGGATTTGGGATTCATTCCGGAGTCGGCTTTGGAAAAAGCCAATGCGGATCTGCGGCGGACTTTGATGGCCCTGCGGCCGGGGAGACTAACGGCACCGATTCATACGCCGGAGGGGTATCGCATCTTGAAACTGGTCACGCGCGAGCCGGCGGGGCAGCGGGAATTGGCGGACCCTAAGGTGCAGCAGACAATTCGCGAGCAATTGATCAATCGCAAGGATCAATTGTTGAAGGCGGCGTATTATGAGATGGCGCGTAACGATGCGAAGGTCGTGAATTATTACGTTAACGGGATTGTAGGAGCTAGCGGTAAGAAATAGTATGGCTCTGCGGTTTACCACTTCGTACGTCGCGGATTCGCTCACGCTGTTCCGTTACTACAGGGGTCTGGTGGAGCGGGCGCTGGCGCAATTGTCGGATGAACAGCTGTTCGCGGCGTTAGATGGCGAGTCGAATTCTATTGCCGTGATTGTAAAGCACATGACCGGCAACATGCGGTCGCGGTTTACGGATTTTCTGACTAGCGATGGTGAGAAGCCTGGGCGCGATCGGGATGCGGAATTTGAAGATCCTCCTGGTTCGCGCGCGGAACTAATGGCGTTGTGGGAAGAGGGCTGGCATTGCGTCTTTACAGCGATCGAGCCCATTACGGAAGAGGATTTACGGCGCTCGATCACCATTCGCGGGGAAGCGCATTCGGTGATGCAGGCGATTAATCGGCAGGTGGCGCACTACTCCTATCACTGTGGACAGATCGTGCTGTTGGCCAAGCACTATAAGAGCGGTGAGTGGCAGACCGTGAGCATACCGCGGCGGAAGTCGGCGGAATTCAATCGTCGCGTTGAGGCTGGGGAAGCTAGCCAGCGTTAACCGACCGGCGAACCGATCCACCAGGTGATGCCGTTGCTATCGAGGACGCCCGCATTGCGATGGCCATAGGGCTTGTCTTCGGGCGCGCTCAGCGATTTCGCACCCGAGGCTAGCGCCTTGCCGTAAACGGCGTCTACATTGGGGACCCATAGGTAAAGCGCGGCACTGAGAGCCTTCATTTGGTCGCCGGCTTGGCCCAGCATCATCAGCGAATCGCCGATTTTGAATTCGGCGTGCATTACCGCGTTCTTGTCGTCGCGGTGGCACAGGGATTCTGTTGCGCCGAAGGCGGCCGTCACGAATTTGAGCTCGGCGTCGGCGTCAGGGACTACCAGGTAGGGAGTGACGGTGCGGTAGGTTTCGAGAGTGTCGGCCATGAAGGCATTCTCTCACTGCGGCGGGGTTTTTTCGAGTTGCTGCTTGGCCCAGATGCGGGCGGGGTTTAATTTCGCCGCGCGTTCGAACTCTTTGCGGGCTTCCGCGTTGCGGTTGAGCTTGCGGAGGGCGATCCCTAGCCACAGGTGGGCATCCGCGGCATTGGCATCGAGCGAAATCGCCTTCTCAAAATCTTTGATGGCTAATTCCACGCCGCCTCCGAAGGCTGCGGGCAAATAGTAATTGCCGATGCCGCGGCTCAGGTAGTTCATGGGCTCGTGCGGGTCGAGTTCCATGGCTTTGTTCACTTCATCGAGGGCACAGCGACCGTATTTCAGGGCTCCGAGGGCGCCGACGGCTGCCGCTTCCTGGCCGCAGAGAGTGCCCCAGATGCGGTGATATTCGGCTTCGGAGGATTTGAGTGCCACGGCGCGCTCGGCTGCCTTCATGCCGGCTTCCGATGCGCCGCGGGCGCGGTTTTTGTCGTGCAATTCGGTGGCGACTTCGGCGGCGGTCGATTGCGCCAGGGCGGCCTGGTATTGGGCTCGCGCGTCGCCGGGCTGGCGGTCGGCTGCGGAGGAGAGCTGGGATGCGATCTGCTCCAGTTGCGGGAGGCTCTGGGCGTCGCGGGCTTTCAGTAGCTCCCGGCTGGCGGCGGGCGCGGCCGCGAGGTAGACGAGCAGAAGCACTTCAGTCATGTGTAAGTGATTGGATTGCTGCGGGCTCCAAAAGGTTACGCTGCACGATAGCTTCCTAAAACTCTGAGGAAATCCGCTAGTTCCTGGAGGTGGCTGAGGGCGTTGCGGACCACTTGGTCGTCGCGGTGGCCCCACAGATCCAGATAGAACAGATATTCCCAGGGTTTGCCGCGCAAGGGACGCGATTCGATCTTGACGAGATTGATGTCGCGTAACGCCAGCGCGCCTAGGGAGCGGAAGAGAGCTCCGGGGACGTTACCAATGGAAAAAACGAGGGAGGTCTTCCAGGGGTGTTGGGCGGAGCCGCGGATGGTGCGGGGTTTGGCTCCGGCTGGCTCCAGCAGGAAGAAACGGGTGAAGTTTTGGCGGTCGTCTTCGATGCCGCGCTTTAGGATGTGAGCTCCGTAGGTTTGTGCGGCTAACTCAGAGGCGATAGCGGCGACATCTTTGGGTCGCTCTTCCATGATCATTTTGACGCTGCCGGCGGTGTCGTAAAACGGGGTCCGTTCGATGCGCGGGTGGCTGGCGAAAAAATCCAGGCACTGGTTGAGTGCCACGGGGTGCGAATACACTTTGCGGAGGGCGCGGAAGGAGACTCCGGGGGGGGCGATCAAGTTGTGGATTACGCGGACGCTGGTTTCGGCTGTGATTTCGCAAGCATGTTTGAGCAACAAGTCGTAGTTTTCGTGCACCGATCCGGCAAGTGTGTTCTCGAGCGGGATTACGGCGGCGTCTATTTTGCCGGCGTCTAGCGCGGCGAACACCTCGTCGAAGCGCTGGTGCGGGATGGGTTGGGCTTTTAGCCCCAGCAACTGGCGGATGGCTTGCTGGCTGAATGCCCCCAACTCTCCCTGGAATCCGATACTTTTGGGCGTGCTGCTGCGCCTCATCGTTTTCCTTCCCACTCCGGTGCGCCTTCGGGGGGGGCTCCGGCTAGCGCCATGACGCGCTCCACGCTATGCTCCACGATGTCGGCTACGGTCTGCGGGTTCAGGTAAAAGGCCGGCATGGGGGGCGCGAGAATCGCGCCCATCTCCGCGAGCGCGGCCATGGAACGCAAGTGGCCCAGGTGCAACGGAGACTCGCGAACCATGAGCACTAAGCGGCGATGTTCTTTGAGCGTCACGTCCGCCGCGCGGACGATCAGGTTGGAGCTGATTCCGTGGGCAATCGCGGACATGGTGTGAATCGAGCAGGGCGCTACCACCATGGCGTCCATCGCGGCAGAGCCGCTGGCCAAGCGGCAGCCAATGTCCTCTACAGGATAGTGGAAATGAGCCAGCGCTCTGAAATCGGGGGCGGTTTTTCCCATTTCGAGGAACGCGGTGCGCTCGCCGGAGCGCGACATGACGAGATGCGTCTCTACGGCGGGCTGTGCGCGCAGTTTTTCCAGCAAGCGCCAGCCGTAGATGGAACCGCTCGCTCCGGTGATCCCTACGATAATGCGCAAGTTACCTGGCCCCTTGGTTTTTCATCGAAATTCCAGTAAATTCCGCGGCGGAGAAAAATTCTGTTCTGAATTCAGAACAGTCTCCTTGCTGAAGTCCTTCCTCGAACGCTATAATCCTAGCCACACCTAAAGTGATATATCTTGATGTATATCTTCCAGATGCCGCCGGGGGATGTTACTGCTCCGCTAGCAGACTCGCGAATCTCAAGCCTCTATGATGGAGGAACCAGGGCAGAAACTCAAGCGCGCCCGCGAACGGCTGAATTTACGCTTCCGCGAGGTGGAGGAAGCCAGCACGAAAATCGCGCGCCGGCGCAAAAACGACGAGTTCATTGTGGCGCTGAGCCGCCTTGCGGATATTGAAAACAAAGGAACGATTCCATCCATTTACCGGCTGTATTCGTTGTGCGCCATTTACCGGTTAGACCTCCCGGAAGTGCTTTCCTGGTATGGGATTCCTCTGGATGGCGTCCCCGGGGATGCGGATGTCATCGACCACGAAAGCACACATCTGGTTGGGTTTCGCCCCGAAGACGGCGAAGTACAATTGCCGATTGCACTCGATCCGGGGCTGGATCTCAGCCGCACCGCTTTTTTGAGCCGCCTGATTCAGCAGTGGGGGACGGTTCCCCTTACTTTGCTGAGCAACATAGACTTGCGGAATTATCGTTATGGATACATCGGGACCGAAGACTGGTCGATGTTCCCGCTGATTCCGCCGGGATCTTTGGTAGTGATCGACGATTCCAAGCGGAAGATCGTCACGTCGGGCTGGAACAGTGAATTCGAGCGCCCTATTTACTTCCTGGAGCATCGTGAAGGCTACGTCTGCGGGTGGTGTTCGATGAGCGACGGACGGCTGATTGTGCAACCTCATCCGGCCTCGAATTATGACGTAGAATCTTATGCATATCCCAATGAAATTGAAGTAGTGGGTCAAGTCACTCGGGTGGCCATGAGTTTGGACGCCGGGTACCGCCGAAGTCGTTCTTAACGAGTTCCAGCAGAATTTCCACTTCCACTTTGAATTGCTCGCGTTGGGCGGGGCCGGCGGCATCCGGAGCCTGCAAGGCGTAGTGCGCGCCGTGAGCAAGATAAGTCACCACCGCCTGCGGGTTTTCCTCACTGCTCGCGCTTTGGAGGTACGCACGAAAGTCTTCATTCTTGGACGATAGCGGTATGGTGAGCCATTCCAGAAACGTCTGCTCGTGGCTCTTTCGCAAGGCGTAAGTGCTTTGTTCGCGTCCGAATGCGGCGCTCAATCCATGATGCCGGTAGGCGCCGGAGTTCGGATCGCGCAGTGAGGCTAAATAAACCAGCCTCCCGTAGATGCTGGGGATCTGCGAAAGCGTGTGCTTCCATAGGTCCGCCGAGGCGTCCCGTTCGAGCATGCCTTTTGGCTTGAAGCGCGGCATTTTTCTCCGATGCGGATTCCACTATTGTACGCCGAGCAAAGGCCCCGTCCCCACCGCTAGTTGACGAACGTTCTGAAACCCGAAAAGGTGACCAATTTCGCTAGGCGTAGGGGGTATTACGCCTTAGTCTACTTCCGGGTAGAGAGTCACTCTGCCCGCTTCGAAAGGATCTCACCATGCTCAAGAAGATTGTCCTGCTCTTGGCCTTAGCCTTTTCCATCGCGTCAACGGTTGTTGCCTCGCCTATGACTCAGCAATATCCGCTCCCGTTGCCCCCCGGCACTGGGACATTAAGCGCCCACTAGCCGTGGTTGTCCCTTAAGGCCTCACGCGAGAAATGCACCGCCTGGTCACACATCGCGTGAGGCTCCGTAATATTCTTTCCTCTACCCTCTCCAGCTGCGTGCTAGACTCGAAAAACTATCATGTTCGGGGTGGAACGTGCTCTCTTTTACTTGAATTTCGTCGCCGAACTGACGCTGCTGGCCCGCCTCATACAGTGCAGGCTGTGTCGAGTCTACGGATCTTTATTTCTGTACTGGCTGGTGCAGGCGCTTCCTAGCCTGGCCTTATTATCCGTCGGCCGCCAGACTCACTTGTATTTGTATATCTACTGGGCAGCGCAGACAGTGAACATCTTTATGGCGCTCTATGTGGTTCAGGATTTATTTCATATCGCGCTTGCGGAACATCCTGCGATCGCCTCGGTGGGTAGGCGTGCGGTGTTGGTGGCGATGGCGCTGGCGGCAGTTGTGGCTTTGGCCGGGGTCGCGCTCGATTTCACTATCCTGCCGGGGCACTACCCGGCTATTCAGCGTTTTGCGACGTTTGAGCGCAGCATGAACTTTGTGGTTCTCATATTTCTGCTTTTGATCAGCATTCTACTGCTATGGTTTCCGATAAAAGTGAGGAGAAACATAGTGGTGTATATTTTTGGCTTTGTGCTTTTTGCCGCTTCGCGATCGTTTGGATTGCTGCTTGCAAATCTATTACCGCAGGCGGCCACGCTTACGGTGAGCACGATACTTTTGGCGCTCACGCTGCTATGCCTGCTGATCTGGATCGTAGGTATCCGCCCGGAGGGTGAGAGGGCAACCGCAACCCCCGGTTACCGGCGCGATCCAGAAGCCATGCAGCGGCTTGGGCGCCAGTTGGACGCCATCAATGCAACGCTGGCCCGCTTGGTGCGGAACTGAGCCCGCAAAACGACGGTGGTTTAAGATTGCATTCGGAGTAAATAGCCGGTATTCTGATGAGGAATTGCCACGGAATTTAAAATGACCTTTGGTTTGATGTTGGCTTGGGTTATTACCGTCGGCTCACTGGCTGGATTACTCTGGTGGCTGACGCGTCTTGCGCAACGCAGGCGGCATTCGACGGCATGGCTTGACGGCGATGCTCCCACAAACTTTTCCATGGATCGTTACCAGCCGATGGCTGGTCTTTTGGCGGATGACGATCTGGTGTTTCTCCGTGCGCAGCCCGGCTATCGCGCGGAAATGGGCACGCGCTGGAAGCGTGAGCACCGGAGGCTCTTTCGCTTGTATCTCCACGAATTGAAGAGCGATTTCCGGAGGCTGCATACGCAGGCTCGGGAACTGGTGGCGCAATCCGGGGCGGAGTCGGCAGGGTTGGCGGAAGTCCTTATGAAGCAGCAGATGATTTTCCTGCGTGCGACTATGGCGCTGGAGTTCCGTTTGGCGCTGCAAGCGATGGGAATCGGTAAGGTGGATGTCGCTACCTTCATACAGCTCATCGAGGCTATGCGTGTGGATTTAGCGCAGCGCACGGCGCCGCTGACGGCTGCTTAGAGATTCTTCAGATCAGGATTTTCGCTTCCGCGAAACCTTCAAATTGGCATTCGGCATCTTTGAAGTCGCGGGTATGGACGCGGCGGCGCGCGCCCTTGTGCTCGGCAGGATAGCGCAAGTGCAGCATTTCGTGAAACAGCACGTATTCGACGGCGAGGCTGGGCGTATCTCTCCGGTCGAAGATGCGGCTGATCACGATGGCGTTGTGGGATGGGTCGTAGTGGCCTAAGCAAGGTGCGGGACGCGTTGGGACTCCAGCCGAGAATGGGCCGGGCCATGAGTCCATTGAAGTAGCGGAAGTTTAATTCCTCAAACATTTGATTCAGGTCGTAGTGGGTGCCGCTGTGGTCCTTCGACGCGTTTGCGGCCGCGGATCTGGCGCACCAGATCCAGACTGCGCCGGATGTCGCGGCGGTTGAGGTAGCGGCGGTAACGGTCAGTTGCTTTCGGGCGGAACCGGGCGGCGGAAAAGTTTCGCCAGCAAGATCTCGGCGAGGGCTTCCATGACGCTGGCGGGGGCCCTTTCGAGAGTGTCGGCCAAGCGGAGGCGCAACGTGCCCGACTCTAGGCGGATTTGTGCGTTGGCGTTGGCGTAGCGGCGGAACTCGATGTGGATGTCCGGGGGAGCGGTGCGCGGGCGAAGCTGGCGGAAGACGCGCTGATAGATCTGCTCCAGGGTCTCGAGGGTCGCGGCCGCCTCGGGCTCGGCGGTCAGGATACCAGCGGCCTCGACTTGCATTTCCTCCCGAATGTAACATAGCTAAGGTGTGGGGCTTTGAAGGGCGAGCTAAAGTGGGCCGCAGCGGGACTTACAGGGCTTATTAATCCGGGCCGGGCCGACGGCCGCGGCTCACGAAATTCATTCATCGAAGGAGATCTATTTGCCTGGAGCTAAGATCAGCGCCCTTGGCTGCTATGTGCCACCGGGAGTGCTGACCAATCAAGACTTGGAAAAAATGGTCGACACCACCGATCAGTGGATTCTGGATCGCACTGGGATCAGTGAGCGCCATATTGCGGCTCCCGACATGGCAACTTCCGATATGGCGGTTGAAGCGGCGAACTGTGTGCTGCTGCCTGCGCGGAATCGAGGCCACGGAAGTGGAGGCGATCATCGTATGTACGGTTACGCCGGATATGATGTTCCCTTCGACCGCGTGCCTCGTGCAGGACCGCATCGGCGCCAAAGGGGCCTGGGGATTCGATCTGGTAGCGGCATGCTCGGGTTTTCTTTACGGGTTGACCACCGCGGCGCACCTAGTAATGGCGGGGGCGCATAAGAAAGTGATGGTGATCGGCGCCGACACCATGTCGCGCATCATCGATTACACCGATCGCAGTACTTGCATCCTGTTCGGCGACGCCGCCGGAGCCATGCTGGTGGAACCTGCAGAGTCGGGGCATGGCTTCATCGGTTTCATCAACGAAGTGGATGGTTCGGGCGGCGATCACCTGAAGATGCCGGCGGGAGGCAGTCGCCTGCCTGCAAGCGCGGAGACAGTGGAACAGCGGCTGCACTATGTCAAGCAGGAAGGGCAGCAGGTGTTCAAATTTGCTGTCCGCAAGATGTACGAGACGTGCCAGGCGTTGCTTGATCGTCACGGACTCACCGCGAAGGACGTCAAGGTTCTGGTGTCGCATCAGGCCAACCGGCGGATCATTACGGCTACGGCCGAGCGTCTGGGGATGTCTGAAGACCAGGTGATTATCAATATCGGGCGCTATGGAAACACCACGGGAGCAACGATTCCGCTGGCGACGCGCGATGCGATTGAATCAGGCAAGTTACAGAAGGGCGACATCGTGCTGTTCGCGGCTGTGGGCGCCGGATTCACTGTGGGCGCGAGTTTGTGGCGCTGGGAATATTAGCGGCTCACGGCCACTGCGACTGGCCGAACGTTGGTCACTAGAAATTTCAAGAAGTCATCCGACTTGGTCAATAAGGCCATGTGCCCGGCATCCGGCATGAGTAGGAACGACTTCCTGGGCGCGGTTATCCGGTCGAAATAACTTTGTGCGAGAGAGGCGGGTGTCACGTCATCTTGGGCGCCCTCGACGATGAAGAAGGGGACCGAGAAATCGGTTCCTAAAGCTGGCAGATCTTCGCGCATTAAGGGGCCGTCCAAGGCGTGACCGAAGAAGTCATCGCCGGCGATCACGCCTTTGAAATAGTTTAGGACATCTTTCAACGAATAATCGGGCGCGGTCAGAAGTTCCACGAGCAGGCCTTGCGGCCCAATGGGTCCGTAACGCAAGCCCGGTTCATATTGCATCGCCCATCTTCTCTCGAGGCCCATTTGGCGAATGTCGTGATAGGGCGGGGGACCGCTCTTCTCGAGCGCGTCCGTGGCGTTTTGGTCTCTGAGGCCACGTGCCTTCGCCAATACTCTTGCGTACGCCGCTACCTCGTTGTTTTGCATATTCACAATCTGCCCGGTTCCCACGTACGCATCGAAAAGATCGGGACGAGACTTGGCTAGGTGGACGCCCAGGACGCTGCCCCAGGAATGACCCAGCAAGATGATTTTGCTTTTGTGAAGACGGTTGCGAAGATAATTGCTTACTTCGAGGGCATCCCGGATCATGAGCTCGATGCTAAGAGCGGCGTGATTCGAGGGATAGCTCTTCCCGCCGCCACGCTGGTCCCATTGCACCACGGTGAAGTCGCGCTCCCAGGGAAGGAAGTGCCTGGCAAGTGGGCTGGTTGGCGCGCCGGGTCCTCCGTGCAGCACAAGGATCACGGGATTTTCACGATTCTGGCCGCGGATGGAGATCCACTGCTCGATGCCACCGATGCGGACGAAGCGGCGCTCGTCGATCCCGTGGACGCTGCTGATGATCATCGCGCCGGAGAGTTGGTGCTGTCTCCATGCGCGCCAGCTGAGCGCAGCGGCCACGACTACTGTGGCGACAGCGAAAATCAGCAGGAGGCCGCGCGTCACCAGCTTTCTCAACATGAACAGCTATACGAGCTGGTTTGGGATAAAGTTCACGCCTAATTACTTAGGCGGCAACTGGATCTCGTGCGTGCCGTCGTCAAGTCCAACGATATGCACGGAGCGAGGTTTGGCGGACGGCGGCGGCGCTTCCGCGACCTCGGTTTTCGCAGGCTCGGGGGGCCGTAGTTGATCCGCTAGTTCCAGCGGAGACACTTGCAGTTTGAGGCGAACCAATTCGCCATCTTCGATCACCTTCATTCCATGCAGGAGCGGGTGGAAATCGGGAACAGCCCGGCGAAAGTAGTCGGCGCTTTGTGAGGCGCCTTCGGGCGTCCCCATGCTGTAGTGAGCGTCCAGCACCAAGCCGCTGCGTCCGCTCAGGCCGCCGTCAAAACCGGCGGTTTCGAGCTCCACGGGGATAAACACGCTCACGAGCGGATCGGGCAGGGCAGCGGCGCTGATCCACATGTCGAAGCTGGTGGCCAGCCGCGCGCCCCGCGTGAGCAACGGTGACATCTGGCGGCCAGTGGTCAATAAGCTGCGATCAACTGCGGCTTCGAGCGTTTCTTTGAAACCGACAAGAAGCAGGTTTTCGTTGACTTGCGCCAGACTTCGCCGGTCCTTCGCCCGTGCGATCCATAGACGCACACCGTCGTAGTCCATGGGTTGCATTCCCAGGCTGGTGGCTTGGGCTGCTACTGTGGCTGCGGGAAATGAGCCGGTGGCTACGGCCAGCAGATCGGGCCCCGCTAATAGGATTTCTCGCGAATTCCACAGGCAGGGGAGGTCAGGAAAGCCTAAGCGGCCGCTGCTTGAGAGCTCTGAAATCACGGCGTCGGCGAGGAATGAGTCGCGCAGATGTTGCCACTCGATGCCAACCAGGGCGGTGGCGTCGGGCGCCACATAGGTCCAAGATCGCGGAAAGGACTGGCCCATCGCCAAGGATGCTGCCACGACGAGTAGCAAAAAGACGCTCACGGTAAAATCATCGGACGAACGGGTTGGCACAGTTAGTATCTAGCAAAATTTACCGTATCTAAGGTTCCCTAGGTGGGAACTCATTGATATTACGTAGCGCAAGGGCTGGCCCGCGAATTGCTTCGAGGAAAGCGATGCACGGAAAAGCGTACGCTGAGGCATTCAAAAATGGATTTGGCGGCACCCGCCGTTTTTTGATTTCGCGTGGAGCTGCGATCGAGGAAGCTGAGGAGATTGCGCAAGCGGCTTGGGCGCGCGGTTGGGAATACCGCGAGCAGCTTCGCGACCCCGGGCTGGTGAGTTACTGGGTGAACTCCATCGCGCGAAATTTGTACCGGGCGCGATTTCGTTCGGCAGTTCCCGTGCCGCTCGATAACATCCAAGAGCCATCTTACGCTTTCGATACCAGTGCGATTGATTTGCGCAGGATGCTCGAGGCATGTTCCCAACGTGATCGTGCTCTCCTGGAGCGGACGCTGCAGGGCTACACCGCTGAAGAACTTTCGGCCTCGGCGGGAATTAGTTCGACTGGTATACGGGTGCGGCTACTGCGGGCTCGTCAGTCGTTGCGCGAGAAGTTGACTCCGGCTATCGCTTAATTGTCTCTACAGTAAAGACGCACGATTTTCATTTATCATGTGACGAATGGAAGTCATCCTGGAACTCCGCGGTTTGTCCAAGGATTTTCCAGGGCATCGCGCGGTTCGCGGGGTGTCGCTTGACATCGAACGGGGCTCATTCTTTTCGCTGCTAGGGCCGTCGGGGTGCGGCAAGACGACTACGCTCCGTCTGATCGCTGGTTTTGAGACGCCAAGCGCCGGAGAGATCTGGTTGAACGGCGTCCGCATCGATGCGCTGCCGCCCTACGGGCGCAACGTCAACACCGTTTTTCAGAATTACGCACTGTTTCCGCATCTCACTGTGCGCGGCAATGTCGAATTCGGATTACGGCGCGCGTCCGATGCGGCGGCGCGGGTACTTCAGGTACTGGAACAGCTTCAGCTCCTGGAAAAAGAATCGCGGAAACCGGCGCAGCTTTCAGGGGGAGAGCGGCAGCGTGTGGCGTTGGCGCGGGCGCTGGTGCTGGCCCCGGACGTACTGTTGCTAGACGAGCCTCTGTCGGCGCTCGATCCGCAGCTTCGCAAACAGGTACGCGCGGAACTGAAGGAGCTGCAGCGGCGCAGCGGGGTCACGTTCCTTTTTGTCACGCACGACCAGGAGGAAGCACTGGCGCTGTCTGATCGCATCGCCATCATGAACGCCGGGGAGGTGGAGCAGACTGGCACCCCGCAGGAGCTCTACCAGAAGCCCCGCTCGCGTTTTGTGGCGTCGTTTCTAGGAGAGATGAACTGGGTGGATGGGGCGGGGATTCGTCCGGAGTGCGTGCGGCTCTCCTGCGAAAAGGGACGGCCCGGTACGATCACGCACACGACGTTTCTCGGTCCGCACCGGCATTTTACGATTCGGCTGGTGGGCGGGGAAGTGGTTACGGCGCAGGCTGCGGCGAGTGCTGAGCATCGTGTGGGAGAGGCGGTCCGCGTTTCCTGGGATTCGGCGGACGAACTGCGGTTTTCTTCATGACGCGACTGCGAAAGATGTTCCTTGCGCCGGCGGCGCTGCTGATTCTGGTGACGATCGCGGTGCCGCTGGGAATCATTTGTGTCTACAGCGTGCTGAGCAGGGGCGCTTATGGCGGAGTCGAGCTGCCGTGGACTTTTGAGAACTATCGGCGTTTGATCGATCCGCTGTACGGCGGAATCTTTGTGCGGTCGTTCGTGCTCGCGGGCGTGGCTACAGTGTTGTGCATCCTAGTGGGATTTCCGCTTGCCCTGTTCATTGCGCGATCCGGCGCGCGCAAGAATTTATATTTGAGTCTGGTGATTCTGCCGTTCTGGACCAGCTTTCTGATTCGGCTGTATGCGTGGATGTTTCTGCTGCGCGATACCGGGTTGATCAACACCGTGCTGCAGTCGCTGGGGGTGATTCGCGAGCCACTGCCTATGCTGTATAACAACGGAGCGGTGGTGTTGGGGCTGGTTTACGGGTTTCTGCCATTTGCGGTGCTGCCGCTGTTCGCGACGCTCGAACGGCTGGATCAGAATCTATTGGATGCAGCGGCGGATTTGGGGGCGCGGCCGCTGGCTGTGTTGTTCCGGGTGACGCTGCCGCTGTGTGCTCCGGGGATCGGCGCGGCGGCGATTCTGGTGTTTGTGCCGTGTCTGGGCACTTACATTACCTCAGATCTTTTAGGCGGCAGCAAGACCATCCTCATCGGCAACCTGGTACAGAACCAGTTCACGACGGCGCGCGACTGGCCGTTTGGGGCGGCGGTGTCATTGTGCTCATGATGGTGGCAGTGTTGTTGCTGTTCGCAGTAAGGCGGCGGGGCGAGGAACTGTTATGAAGCGCGGGCTGGCAGTTTACGCTACGGCGGTGTATGCGTTTCTGCATGTGCCGTTGTTGATTCTGGCGGTGTTCAGCGTCAATTCGTCGCGCTTTACGGCATGGAAGGGGTTTTCGCTGCACTGGTATGGGGCGATGTTCGCGGACCGCGGCCTTCTCGAATCGGCTGGGAACAGTCTGGTGATCGCCGTGGTTTCGACGGTGTTCTCGACCGTGATCGGGACGCTGGCCGCTTACGGATTGTGGAAACGCACGTCGGCTTGGCTCGCCGGCGGACTATATCTTTCGCTGGTGACGCCGGAGATCGTCACGGGCGTTTCCTTGCTGGCATTGTTTCAGTGGGCCTTCCGTTATTTAAATCTGCGCCTGGGGATGCACACGGTGATTCTGGCGCATCTATCGTTTTCGATTGCTTACGTGGTGGTCGTGGTTTTGGCTCGTTTGCGCGGGTTCGATCCCGGGCTGGAGGAGGCGGCTCTCGATCTGGGCGCGACCGAATTCGGAGCGTTCCGGCGAGTGACTCTGCCGTTTTTGGCGCCGGCGATAGCGGCGGCCGCGATGCTTGCGTTCACTATTTCGATTGACGATTACGTGATCACCAGCCTGGTGGCGGGCGTCGATTCGCAGACGTTGCCAATGGTGATTTACGCCATGGCGCGGCGAGGCGTGAGTCCGGTGCTCAATGCGGTTTCAACCACGGTGGTCCTGCTGTTGGGGGCGTTGGTATTGCTTTCGGAAAGGTTGCGGCGCGCATGAAGCGGCGGGCGTTTTTGCTGGGAGGCGCGGTTACGGCTGCTTGCGCGAGAGGTCCGCGGCTGAACGTCTATAACTGGTCGGACTATATTGCGCCGGAGACCGTTCCGCAATTCGAGCGCGAGTCTGGCGTGCAGATTCACTACGGGACTTACGAGAGCAATCAGGAAATGCTGGCGCAGGTGATGAGTGGCAATTCCGGCTGGGACGTGGTGTTTCCGTCGGGCGACTACATTGCGCCGATGCGGGCTCTGAAGTTGCTAGCGCCGCTGGATCATGCTTTGTTGCCGAATGTGAGCGCGTTGGCGCCGGAGTTTCAGCGCCCTCTGTGGGACCCCGAGCTGCGCTGGAGCATTCCGTACATGCACGGCGTGACGGGTATTTTGTATCAGCGCAGCCTGCAGCCTGCGCCGGCGTCGTGGGCGGATCTGTGGGACCGGCGGCTGCAAGGTCGGCTTACCATGCTGGACGATGAAGCCGAAGTGCTGGGCGTCTGTTTGAAAAAGCTGGGGCATTCGGTGAACTCCGGCGATCGGGGCGAACTGCTGGCCGCCAAAGACCAGGCGCTGGCGCAGAAATCGCTACTGCGCGCCTACCTCAACGCAGAGGTGCGGGATCAAGCTGTCGCGGGCGACGTTCTGGCGGCGCAGGCGTGGGCGGTGACGGCCGGGCAAGCCATTGCCGCCGCGCCGGACAAGCTGGCGTTCGCTTTTCCAAAGGAAGGGTTTCCGCGTTACGCCGATAATGTCGCGATTTTGCGTGAGAGCCGGCGCGCAGAGGCGGCCCATCGTTGGATCAACTACCTGCTGCGCCCGGAAGTCGCGGCGGGAATCGCGATGGCGACGCACACGGCTAGCGCGAATGGGCAACTGCCTGTGGAAATGCTGCAGAACCCAGTGCTGTATCCGCCGACCGAAGTGTTGGCGCGAGGAGAATGGCTGGAGGCTCAGTCTGCGGCATCGCAAAAATTGCGTGATCGATTTTGGACGGAGATTAAGAGCTCTTGAGGTTACTGGATCGACGCCGGCGAGGACGATGCTGAATTTGCCGCCAGCACGGCCTCTCGCGCCACGGGTGAACTCCTAATACACTACGTATAGGTGGCCGCGTAAGGCTTACCGAGTTCATGCAGCCATTTCTGCTTCCAATCATTTCGAAGCTGACGGTCAGGTCGGTCATCGACATTCTGGCGCTTGCGATTTTGATCTATCAATTCGTGGTGATCATTCGGGGCCGCCACGCCGCTCACATCCTGACGGGACTGGGGGTGCTGCTGGCGGTTTACCTGGTCGCGGTATGGGCGCATCTGGATTTGCTGCGAACGGTCCTGGCCGGGATTGCGCCGTACACGGCGTTTGCGCTGATCGTGATGTTTCAATCGGAAATCCGGCGCTTGCTGTCGCGGATTGGGCGCTTCCGCTGGCTGGGGCTCGAGGGGCAGCTCGAGCGCCGCGAAATTGCCGATGAAATTATCCTGGCTGTGCAAAACATGATCGACTCGAAAATCGGGGCGCTGATTGTGATCGAGCGCGATATCGGGTTGCGCACCTTTATCGAAAGCGGCGTGGCGCTTGATGCAGTGGTGTCGCGCGACTTGATGTGCTCGATTTTTGAGCGCGGCGGCGCCTTGCATGACGGAGCCGTGATTATCCAGGGAGATCGTGTGGCGGCGGCCGCGTGCTTCCTGCCGTTGACGACCAACCCGGTGATGCTCCGCCGCATGGGGACGCGGCATCGCGCAGCCATTGGCGTCACCGAGGAGAGCGACGCACTGGCGGTGGTGGTGTCTGAGGAGACGGGACAGATCGCGATTGCGGCTCGCGGCGATCTGGAGCCCGACGTTTCGATGGAGCGCTTGCAGGAACGTCTGACGCGCCACACCACCGGAAAAGCAGATATCGCGAATCCGCAGGCGGAACCGCGCTGGAAACAGGCGGAGCCCTAAGCGGATGCGAATGCCCAAGAACCTGGGATGGAAGTTGGCCTCGCTGCTGCTCGCGGTGCTGGTATGGCTGGCGTTTTCTTCGACGCCGGACGTGGTCACCACTTACACCGCGCCGATCGTCTATCGCAATCTCGCGACAGGCTGGATGGTCACTGGAAATTCTCCGGAGAACGTGCACCTCGAATTGCGTGGAACGGCCGGGCGTTTAACGGCGTCTGAGTTTGGCCGACGCCGTGGTGCTGTTCGATCTGGCGAACGTCAAGACCGCTGAAGACCGCACCTTTACCATCTCGGAATCCAATCTCAACTTGCCCCCGGGAGTCACGTTTCTGCGTGCGGTGCCGTCGCAACTGCGGTTGCGTTTGACGCGACTGGCCGCGAAGAATGTGCCGGTCGAAGTGCAATTTTCAGGGAATTTACCGGCGGGTTATCGCTTGACGGGGAAGAGCGTGTCCCCTGAAAGTCTGAGCATCGCCGGTTCGGAAAACCGCGTCGCCGCGGTAACGCAGGTGCAGACCGATCCTATCGATCTGCGCACGCTTACGCAATCCGGCGAACACCGGGTCGACGCGTTTGTCGACGATCCCCAGGTACGCTTTGAATCACCGCCCGTGGTGACGGTCACGCTCACCATCGAACGGAGAGGAAGATAACCCAATTTTGAGACAGCTTTTTGGCACCGATGGAATGCGCGGCGTCGCGGGAGAGTACCCGCTGGACGCTTCTACTACGTTCGCAGTGGGCGTGGCTCTGGCGAAGTGGGTCAAGGATCATCCTGCTGCGGGGCCGCTGGCTAGCGTCCCCGAAGTGGTGATCGGGATGGACACCCGCGAGTCCGGGCCGGCGATCGCCGAAGCGGTGGCGGGGGGGCTCGCCAGCCGCGGGGTCGAGGCAAGATTTGCGGGGTTGATTACGACTCCCGGTATCGCGCACGTGGCCCGCACCGGGCCGTTCGCGGCGGGTGTAATGATTTCGGCGTCGCACAATCCTTATCGCGACAATGGCATCAAGATCATCGATCATTCGGGATTCAAGTTGCCGGACGAGCAGGAGGACGTTCTTGAACAGGACCTTTTCGCGTTCCTGAAATCGGGCGCGCCGGCTGTTCCGAAGCGTTTGACTGTCGATGAAGGACTCGACAGTGAGTACATCGAACATCTCGCCGCTACACTGCCGGGGGGCTCGACGGGATGCGTATGGTGATCGATGCGGCACATGGAGCCGCTAGTTATTTGGCCCCGGCGTTGTTTGAGCGGCTGGGGGCGGTGGTCGATTGCATCGGCTGCGCACCTGACGGGCGGAACATCAATTTAAATTGCGGCTCCCTGCATCTCGAAGGCTTACAGCGGCGCGTGCTCGACACGGGCGCGGAGGTGGGAGTGGCGTTCGATGGCGATGCGGATCGCGCACTGTTCGTCTCGCATTCGGGCAAGATCGTCGACGGCGATGCGGTGATGCTGGTGACCGCTCTGCGCCTGCACGCGGCTGGACTGCTGACGGAAGTGATCGCAACTGTAATGTCGAACCTGGGGCTGGAACGTGCGCTTAAACGCCACGGTATCGGACTGGTGCGCACGCCGGTGGGCGATAAGTATGTGCTGCAGGAAATGGAGCGGCGGCACGCGCCCTTAGGCGGCGAGCAGAGCGGCCACATTATCTTCCGCAACTTCGCCACCACCGGCGATGGCCTGTTGACGGCGCTGCGGGTGTTCGAGACTATTCGTGAGTCGGGGCAGGATTTGGATGTGCTCACGCATGAGCTGGTCACATATCCGCAAATGCTGGTGAACGTGCGGGTGAAGAATAAGCGTCCGCTCGAAGAGTTGGCACTGGCCAATCGAGAGATCCGCACGGCGGAAGCGGAGTTTGGAGATACGGGGCGCATTCTGGTGCGCTTCTCAGGAACCGAGCCGCTGGCGCGTGTGATGGTGGAGGGGCCGGAGTTGACGCGCGTAGAACACTTCGCCCACAGTATCGCCGCGGCGATTCAGGCTGAACTCGGCGAGTGACGTTATAATAAAAAATCTATGTTTTTTCGGAATGCAAAGCCCAAAGTCGAGTCGTTTGAAGAGCGCATCGCCGGCTTAAAGGAACTGGGGTTCGCGGCTAAAATGGAATCGCCGGGGCGCTGTTTAGTCACGCGCGACGGCTGCGGCGCGATCGCGGAAGATCTGGGCGACGGCAAAATGGGAATTGCCATTGGCAAAGCCGGAGTGCTGGTGGGCGGCGAGATCGCACTGCTGATTCACGGCGGCTACCAGATGTTTTTGCGCACGCCTTCGGGCAAGGAAGTTCCGGCGCTGGCCACGCATTTGAAGACGCTCCACGCCTTCGACGAAGACTTGCGGGAAGGTTTGGGCATGACTACGCTGTACAACCAGGCGCTGGGCACGGTCTGCGACGATCACCTGTATGATCGTGTCGAAGATCGCGACGCTGGTCCGCAGCATCACGCTTGGGACAAGTGAATCCGCCGGTACGGCTCAAGATCGTGCAAACCGGGGAACCGGTTTTGCGGCAGATTGGCCGGCGCTTGACGCCCGAGGAAATCGCGCTCCCCGCCATCCAGGAATTGATCGAACACATGCGCGACACCATGCGCGATGCGCCCGGCGTGGGCTTGGCCGCGCCGCAGGTGGGGCTGCCGATCCAGTTGGCTGTCGTCGAAGATCGCGCGGAATACTTGAACGGCATTGCGCCGGCGCTGCTGGCGGAGCGGGAGCGGCAGCCGGTGCCGTTCCTGGTACTGATCAACCCTGAAATCGTCGAGTATTCGGATGAGACGATAGAGTTCTTCGAGGGCTGCCTTAGCGTCGCCGGCTTCAGCGCTCTGGTGAAACGTTCGCGGCGCGTACGGGTCCAATATATGGATGAGCATGGTCAGCCGCAGCGGCTCCAGGCGTCGGGCTGGTTTGCGCGTATCTTGCAGCATGAGATCGATCATCTTAACGGCCGCCTGTATATAGACCGCATGGAGACGCGCTCATTTACTAGCCTGGATAATATGGCGCGGCATTGGAAAGATCTGCCGGTGGAGAGCGTGCGCACGGTCTTGCGGCTGAGTTAAACTACTTCACTGGAGGAGGGCGCGATGCGGAGGGCAGTTTTACTGGGCTTTTGGGTTGCGTCCGTCTCCTGGGCACAGACCAAGAATGTAGGGCCGGCGGCGCCTCCGCCCACGCCTGAAGAAAACCAAGCGAACATGCTGCTGGGCGCTGGGCTGGGCGACAAAAACCCGGATGTCCGCAAGCAGGCGGTGGCGGCTTTGGGGCTGATTGGTCCGCGCGAGCCATACATTTCGCAGATCAATAATGCAATTTCCGACAAAGACGTCTACGTACGCTTGGCAGCGGTGGCGAGCCTGGTCGATTTGAAAGACAAAGGGACGACGGATCTGCTCGACAAGGCTTTGGGCGATACCGCTCCGGAGGTGAGTTTCGCCGCCGCCAAGGCGCTATTCGGCTTAAACGATCCGCGCGGGCGCACGGCGCTAATGGCAATTCTGGAGCGCGAGGCCAAGACGCAGTCCAGCTTTCTGACGGCCGAGAAGCGCGACACTTTGCGGCTGGTGCACATTCCCAAGGGTATGATGCTGTTCGCCATCAAGAACGGTATCGGTTTCGCACCGGTTCCAGGGCTGGGCGCGGGCGTTTCTTCCATGCAGGAGATCATGGCCGACAACGGGGTCTCGGGGCGCGCCACCACCGCCATGCTGCTCGCGAGCGACCCTAGTTCGCAGGTCCTGGACGCGTTGAAAGAGGCGCTCTCGGACAAAGATGCGTCGGTGCGGGCAGCCGTGGCGCATGCGATCGCGCTGCGTAACGATCCCGCGCTGATGCCACAGTTGCTGCCGCTGTTTGACGACGGCAAGGAAGCGGTCCGCTTGCGCGCGGCGGCGGGTTATCTAAGGCTGGCCTGGCTGGTAAAGCCGCTGCCGCCGCATGCGAAACCTGTGATGCCGGCAAAGAAGGTCACAAGTTCCGTGGCCGCCAAAAAACAATAAGAGAACGCGTACCCTCCGCTCACGCCGAGAATCACGCTGTCTTGTTGTCATGCCGCGCCAAATCGCCTGGGCGATCATAAAACTGCTCAGGTGCATGCACCCTGCTGCGCTCGTTTATACCGGGTTTGGCGAAACTGACCGGCAGCCGGTCTATGGTTGCATACCGGGTTGCATACCTGTTGCATCGGCCCTAAAAATGCATACCTTCAATCATGGGAGGCTACGATATGAAACTAATCCTGAAAGTTTGGGCCCCGGCGATCATGGTGCTGGCGATGGCAGGGGGGCTGTGTGCGCAAGGGAAGAGCGACTCCTCGGAGAAGAGTCAGATTCACTTGCAGAAGGAAGTCCGTCACGAACTGGTTACTTTGCCGTTTTACAACGTGTTTGACAATTTCGAGTACAAAATCGACGGCAATACGGTGACGCTGATGGGCCAAGTGACGCGCCCCAATCTGAAGTCGGACGCGGAGAAGGCGGTGAAGGGGATTGAAGGCGTCGAGCGGGTGGTGAACAACATTGAAGTTCTGCCGTTGTCGCCGATGGACGATCAAATCCGGCGGGCGGTTTATCGGGCGATCTACAGCGATCCGGGGATGGACCGCTATTCGATACAGGCTGTTCCGAGCATCCACATTGTTGTGCGCAACGGGCACGTGTTTCTGGAAGGCGCGGCGGGTACGGAGATGGACAAGAACCTAGCGTATTTGCGGGCCAATGGCGTTCCGGGGGTTTTCTCGGTGACCAATAATCTGCACGTCGACCGGACGTAAAAAAGGGCGGGTCCGAAGACCCGCCCCTGTCGAAGGACTTGCTAACGCCTTGGCTAGAACGTGATGCGAGCAACCAGATTCAACACGCGAGAGTTGCTCGGAAAGAAGTTCCAGATCTGCCCGAATTTCGGGCTGTTCGGCGCGAACACAGCGTTGCTGATGCCGTTAGTTTGATAGGGAGTCACGTCGGACAAATAGCCGCCCGTGAATTGCGAGTGGTTGAACAGGTTAAAGGCCTGGACGCCAATCGAAAAGCCTACCCGCTCCGTGAAATTAATCTTCTTGGAGAGGGAGAAGTCTATGTTGTTGGTGCGGCCCATGGGGAAGGTATTGCGACCCGTATTATCCAGTGCTCCTAGTCCGGCCGTGATGTAGCGAGCATTGGGGTTGGTAGCGACATAGGCGACGATATTTTTGCAGGGGGCTGTCGCTCCGCTGCAACTGGTACCAGCTGCGACCGTGGCTCCAGTCGCAGTAATACCAACCACGTTACTGCCTACGTTAGCTAAGCCATTCGGGTTGGTAATGGGGCGATCTCCGGTAGCCTCGCCATTCAAATTCGCATCAATGTTGTCCTGGACGGTAGCCATCTCCGGAGACTGGAAGGTGTAGGTGCCGGAAAGATTCCAGTTGCCAACGATGTTCTTCATGGCCCAGCCGCGATTCTTAAACGGGCGGAAGTCATAAACCGGTGTTATAGTCAGGCGCTGCCGGCGATCGAGAGCCGAGTCAGCCCATTCGTTGGCCATGTTCTGGAAATCCTCGCCGCGGCGGGGCGACATAATCGTGGAAAAATTAGTCGCGGTGGAATCGTCCTGCGCGTGGCTCCAAGTGTAAGCCAGGATATACGAAAAGCCGTTCGAATAGCGCTTGTTCATTTGCAGGGCGAGACCGTTGTAGCGGGAGTTCCCCCAGGGCTCATACGAGGTAATGGGTGAAGTGAACCCAACCGATGCATATTTGTTATTGGGGAAGGACGCGGTTCCTCCGGGCACTATAGCGCTTTGGATTTTACCAAGTGTTAAGGTGTCGGCGGCGAGCTGGGCGGCCGTTGGCGTCGCAAGGTATGTGGGAAGGGAGTTTGTCGGCGTAACCAGATCGACCATATTCTGATGGGTCTGGTTCCAGAGGTGAACGCCCTTGGTATACACGTAACGTGCTTCCAAAACGTAGTCTTTGCCCAAGAGCCTCTGCACGCCTAGAGTTCCCGTCAGCGCGTAAGGCCGCTTCTGGTCCCAGGTGTAGGAAGAGACCGCACTGCGGATTTGCACGGGCGGCTGGCTCAAACCTCCATTGGCCAAGAAATTGGAAACGGGGGCGCTTGAATTTACGGTCGAAGTGGCCGCGTAATAGAGAGGATCGGCGTTTTGATTGAGATTGATGTAGGTGTTATCGTACGAGCGCCCGACGCCCCCGCGGATGGACCACTTCCCGCTGGTTCCGGGAGAGTAGGCGAAACCGATTCGCGGCGACCAGTTATTGCTTTCGGTGGTCGGCGCATGGAAGGTGAGGACGCCAGGAACGTCTAGAACGGAGCTGAAGGATTGCGCGCGGGACCCTACGGGCACGGTGACGTATTCGTAGCGCAGACCAAATTGAAAGTCAGGTTCGGGCGAACGCGCCAGTCGTCCTGAAAGAATGCCGCGTTGGACAAGAAACCGAAGGGCACCCCGCCGGGGCGCCGACGGTACGCTGTCCGCTACCGGGTGTACCGAAGGCGCTGCCGGAGGGTTGCTGATCCAATAAGTATTGTTGGAGCGACGCATAGTCGTAGTCGCCGCGTACACGCTGCACGAAGAATCCAGTCAGGATCACGTCGGTGACGTCGTAGCCCATTTTAAATGTATGCCGGCCCCAATTCTTTGTCAGATTCTCCTCGAGTGAAGCCGCACCCGCAATGTCGCCCGTGGGTGTATTGGGATCGGGACCGACTTGTAAACCCAGATCGTCAAAGGAGAGATTCGGGAAAGCACTCAATCCCGGAAACGTAAAATCGCCGGCCGTAATTGTCTGGCGATGGCGGTTGTAGGAAACCCGCAGCTCATTCTCCATGGTTGGCGAGAAGTTGTGGAATTCCGAAACCGATACGGCCTTATTGACATCGGGATTCGGCTCGAAAAATACCGGCAGATTGGCGTTGGGATCGATGCCGGCGCTGTTATCGTAGACAAACCTTCCGCGTAACTGGTCTTTGCTGCTGATGTTGTAGTCAATGGCGACGATCGCGTGATATGCGTTGTTGAAATTCGGCGAAGCAAAGGTGAGCTGCCCAAGAGGAATGTTCACGCCATTTACTGTCGTGGACGTCCCATCGGGCGTCGCGGCGACCGGAACGTACTTGGTAAATACGCCCAAATTCGTTTTGCTGATCCCGGCCATGCTATTCAGCGTGGCGATTCCCGCGGCGGTGGGGGCATCTACGGGATTGCCGGGGACCGAGGCTTGTCCCAGAGGGTTGTATTCGAAATTACCGTAATAGAACAGTTTGTCCTTTATGATGGGCCCGCCAATTCCGGCGCCGAGCCGGTTGTTGTCGAAGCGCGGATTGGACTTGTTGCCCGCGATAAAGACGTTATAATCCAGGGCATTCAGGTCACGGTTCTGAAAGTATTCGAAAATGGCGCCGTGGAGCTGATTGGTCCCGCTCTTCACGATAACGTTGAAAACACCGCCCGAAGCGCCGCCGAACTCCGCGCTGAACTGATTGGTGGCGATGTTCATTTGGGCAATGGCTTCGTTCGACACATAGGCAGCTGGACCCGTGGTGTAGGCATTGTTGTTGTTCACGCCATCAATGCTGAAGCTGTTATTCTCCGGCCGTTGGCCTGCGATGCTGGGACCGGTGCCTTGACCCACGCCGCCCGAAGAGGCAACGCCGGCGCCGAGCAGGCTGAGGTTGTAGATACCCGCCCCGTTAATGGTTTTGGAAATCCCAGTGACCGGCGAATTGATTGCTATGTTCGAGTCAAAGATCGTCTGCAACTGCGAGGTGGAAGTGTCGATGAGCGCAGCGGATTCCGTCACGTCGACGGTTTGTGTCACGTCGCCGACTGCCAGAGTTAGATTGACGCTTCCCGTGTGATTCAGATCCAACTGAACGTTCGCAATGGTTCGCACTGCGAACCCGTTCGCTGTCGCCGTAACGTCGTAGCGGCCGACCGGAAGGTTGTTCAGGCGATAGTCGCCACTAGTGTCCGAAGTCGTTGGGTACTTGACGTTTGTGTCCTTATTCGTTGCAACCACTTTTGCGTTTGCAACCGCGGCACCGGAGGCATCCGTTACCGTTCCGACTAGGTTACTATCCGTCGCCTGGGCGTTTGATTTTGGCACGCCGGTAAGCGCCAGAAGAATAATCGCCGCAGAGAGCAACGTGAGTCTCGCGGCTTTCGATAATGTATTCATCTTGTGGCCTCCATGAGGTTAAATTCGAGTAGTTACCCGGCTGGTGGGCCGAATGGCTTCTCGGATGTTGATGGACTGGTGAATAAAAGGCTGTGGAGTGGAAAGCCCGCGTGGAGGTGCCCAGCGGGACGAATCAACTGCACTACCACCAAAGTGTGCGTAACTTCCATAGTACTTTCTGCGTCTAAATGGGCTAACCTTCCCATTACAGAGAGATTACCGTTAGTATACGCTCGGTTAGTCCCCTGTACAACAGTTTGGTTACAATCGGATAGAAAAGAATTTGTTATGGACCTAGCCGTTTGGCATAGCTGGAGCGTTGTTCTGAAACGGTTTGCGAGCCGGATGGCTGTTCTGATGAAGATTTTGTAATCTCTACTAGTGGGCTAGAACTGGAATCTGGATGTCAGCTGAATAGAGCGCGGGTTGCTGCTGAACGCCAGGTCGGGGCGGTCGAATAGGGGATTTCCGGGAATTACCAGGTTCTGTTGGGACGCTCCCAGGGTCTGAGTTTGCAAGATATTGTTGGTAAATCCAGCCGTATATTGCGGGTGATTGAACGCATTAAAGAGCTGCGCGGCAAATTCCAGGCGTTTCGACTCGCCAATCGGGAACACCTTTTTGATTTGCAGATCGAAGTTATTGATGGGCCGCAAAGCCATCGTGTTGCGGCCGCCGGTGGCTAGGGCACCGTAGCCGGCAGTGATGTATTGGGCGTTGGGATTATTGGCGATATAGGCGACGGTGGAAGAATCACCCATTTCGACGGTGGCGCCGCTGGCATTCACCGCGCGCACGCCGCTGCTGGTGTTGGCGACGCCGTTGGGGTTGACGATGGCGCGGTCACCGGCGGAGTCGCCGTTGAGGTTCGAGTCGAGGCCGCTTTGCACGGTAACGTATTGGGGAGATTCGTAAGTGTAGGTCCCGCTCAGCACGTAGCCGCCGAGCGCGTATCGGGCCAGTTTGTTGGAACTGGCGTTGAACCAGGGTGTGTCCCAAATCAAGGTCTGGGTCAGACGGTGGCGGCGGTCGAGGAAGGACGTGGCCCACTCTGACTTCATGTCCGTAAAGTCCTGCGGGCGGCGCGGGGCTAATAGAGTGCTCTTGATGTCGGCGGTGCTGTCGTCGAGGGCATGGCTCCAGGTATAGGCGGTTTTGAAGAACAGGCCTTTGGAGAAGCGCCGGGAGAATTCGGTCGCCAAGCCGTGGTAAACGGAATTGCCGCGGAACAGATAGGAGGTGATCGGCAAATTATCGAAGTTGGCGCGCCAGGCAGGCAGCACGGAATCGATGTTGTAAAGGTCGTTGGTGGTGTGGGGCAGAGTAGCCAGGGTTTGGGCACTGGGCATCGACAAGAACGTGGGTATGTTCAAGGCCGGCGTGGCAACCGCGCCCATGTTGATCTGGCTCTGTGCCGGCAGATGGACGCCCTTGGTTCCTAGGTAGCGCACTTCGAGCGTGTAGTCGTTGTGAAACACGTGCTGAACGCCGACGTTCCAATTGAGCGCGTAGGGCATCAGGTATTGATCCTGTTTGTAATTCGCGGTCGCAGCCTGGGCCGCGGCGGCCGTCGTGAAATTGGTCAAGCCGGTGGTGGGCTGGATGCCGCCATTCGCTAGGAAATTCGGGATCACGGTTTTCAAGGGAAGCGTGATCACGTTGGATAACTCGGGAGGCGGCAGGTTCACGCTGAGATTGTCAAACGACTTGTCGTAGCTCAAGCCGAATCCGGCGCGGATGGAAGTGCGGCCGCTGCTGCCGGGCGAATAGGCCAGTCCGACGCGGGGGGCGAAGCCGTCCAACTGCGGCGTGGGGGCTTGGAATGAGATCAGGCCGGGGACGCTGGCGATGGCGTTCAGAGTTTGCAGCTTGTCGCCTGCCGATATGCCCTGATAGTCGTAGCGCAAGCCGAGGTTGACGGTGAAGTTCGGGCGCATTCTGTATTGGTCGTTGACGAAGAATGCGGAGCTGATGGAGTTTCCGGAGAACGGTCCGGCATCGCCGGCGCGCTGGTCGAACAAGTCGGGACTTTGGTCGAGCAGGAAACGCTGCAGGTTGGAGTATTCGTAGTCCCCGCGCAGGTTTCCGGTGAGCCGGATGGAGCTGATGTACTTGCGTCCTTCGGCGCCGAACTTCAGGGTGTGGCGGCCTTTGGTCCAGGTCACGTTATCAATGAGCTGGTAGGTATTGAGCGCGGTCGCTTGCGGAGACACAGGGGCGGGGCCGATCTGCACGCCGAGATCGTTTTGGATCACGATGTTCGGGAACGCAGTGAGGCCCGGGTAGGTGTAGTTTCCGGAAGGTATGTTGTCGTTCGAACGGGTGTAGCCCAAGCGCACTTCATTCAGCAGAGTGGGCGTGAAGGTGTGCAGTTCTTCGACCATGAAGAGGTGGCGCTCGATGTTGCGGCCTTGAAAAAACGCGATTAATTCGGGAAGAGTATTAGAGCTAAATCCCGAGGTGCTTTCGTTCACGCCGCGGCCGCGCAACTGGTCCTTGTCAGAAATGTTGAAGTCGATGTTGACAAGCCAGATGCTTTCGTTGGTATAGCTGGGCGCTACGATGGGCAGGATTCCGATCGGAATCGACACGCCATTTACCACGGTCGATTCATTCGCCGTGGGTGCGGCCGGCAAGTACTTTTGCAGGACTCCGAGATTGGTTTGCGAGAGGCCAGGGATCGCGCTCAAAGCGCTGTATCCGGCGGCGGTGGGCGACTCGACTGGCGATGGTGTGGTGGCTTGGCCGGTGGGATTGTATTGATAAAGACCGTAGAAGAAGAGCTTGTTCTTGAGGATTGGACCGCTCACGGAACCGCCAAAGACGTTGGAATCGAAGCGCGGGTTCGAGAGCACCCCGATGCGGGCGAAGTCTTGATCGACGGCGTTCAAGTTACGGTTCTCGAGATATTCGAAGGCGGCTCCGTGAAATTGATTGCCGCCGTTGCGCAGGACCTGATTAAACTGGCCGCCGCCGCCGTTGCCGAATTCGGCGGAGAAGGTGTTCTGCAGCGCACTGAACTCCTGCACGGCTTCGTTGGGGATGTCGATGATGTGGCCGGTGACGTACTTACTGTTGTTGTCGACGCCTTCGACGGTGAAGTTGTTGGAACGCGGGCGCAGGCCGCCGACCGAGGGGCCTTCGCCGGAGCCGATACCACCCGAACTGGCCACGCCGGCGTTTAGCAGGGAAAGATTGAGGGCTCCCAGGGCGAGCGAGGCGGCGGGGACGTCGATGGCTTGGCGCGGTCCGAAAGTGGAACCGACTTGTGCGGTGGTGGTATCGATGAGCGTTGCCGCGTCGATGACATCAACTGCTGTAGCGACATCGCCGACTGTGAGCGTGGCGTTGGCTGTCGAGGTAGTGTTCAACGTGATCGCGGTATTGCGGAGTATGACTGAGGCGAAACCCCTACGCGAAATCTTAATATCGTAGGCTCCGACCAGGACGTTATTAAAGCGATACCCACCGTCCGTGCCAGTGCTAGTGGACGATTTGACGCCGGTGGCAATGTGGGTGATTTCGACGTCCGCTCCGGGTATAGAAGCGCCGGTTTGGTCAATGACGGTCCCTACCAGGTTTCCGTCTGCCGCCTGGGCGTTTAGCTTGTTTGCTCCGGCAAACGCTAGTAAAACAAAGGACAGCAGCGAGGTGCATAGGGTACGCGATCGATTCGTCATCATAAGCCTCCCAAGGCGGATGACTAGCTATCGGCCGGGCGACCGGAAATCTCTTAGGTAAAATTCTATTTAATTGAAAACAATAGAACTTGTTCGTTACTTGGCAGGCGGTGAGGTCTTGCGGATCTTTTCGTAGTATTGCTGGACGAACTGCTCGTAGATGGGAGGGACTTCGTCGCGATGGATTTCGCTGCCGGCTTCGGCGTGAGTGGACTGGCCTTGGCCCACCGGAGTCTTGAGCTGCTGCTTGGTGGAACCGACCTCCACCATTACTGCGCCTTTAACGTTTTCTGCGCGCTTGCCTAGGAGCTCGGTGATTTTGCCCATGGCTTTCAGGGCTTCGGCTTGCTTGGCAGCCTTATCGCCTTCCTGGCTGCCGATGCCGTTTTGCGGCTCTTGCGATTTTTGATTTTGCGCGCTATTGCTGCCGTCCTGCGCGTCGCTCGATTGCTTGCCGTTCTGCGCCTGCTGGCTGTCGCCTTTTTCTTGCGATTGTCCGTCCTGTCCGGGTTGCTGTTCGCTGTCGCTGGGATCGCTCTTCTGATTTTTGCCTTGATCGTTGGGCGAAGACTTCATCTTATTCAACATGTCGTTGAGGGCTTCGCGGACCTTGTTGAGCAGCGAGGGCTCGGTGTTGGACTTAGCGTTCTGGTTGCCGTCGGCTTGCTGCTTGTCGCCTTGTTTCTGTTCGTCAGAGGAGGAATCTTTGTCCGCGGAGTCTTCTTTTTTGCCGCCGTCGGCGCCTTGATCTTTGTTCGAGGCTTCCTGTTTGTTCTGATCCTGCTGATTTTCGGGAGTGGCGGGGTCGAAGTTCGCGGATGGTTCACCGGCGAAATCGCTGTTCTTTTGGGCTTCCTTGCTCTCTTCGCGACCGTCGCCGGGTTGATCGCCGCCTTCAGGCGAACCTGGAAGTTTGGCTTGCTGCTTGGCGGGCCCGAAGACGTTATCGTAGGCGCTAGCTACCAGAGAGGTGTGGGGATCGAAGGAGCCGAGCACGGCATAGCGCAGCAGCAGGACGGCGGCTAGCGCCAGCGCGAGGCCGATAGCGGGATATAGCGCTCGCGGGCGGCCGAGCGGCAACGCCTGCTTCAAATCGACCGATTGGGCGGCGCGTTCGGCTTGTAAGCGCTGGCTCTCGCGAATCGCGGCATCCTCGGTACCAGGAGCTTCGAGAAAATGGGCGGCCGTGGAGAGCGTGTCGTGCAGATGCAGTTTCGCGTCGATTCTTTGCGCGACTCGGTAAGTGGAAGGGCGCTTGTGCAGAGCGATGTAGATCGCCCCGGCGACGACTACCGCCACCAGCAGGATTAGCCAGAAGGCGCTCAGGTATTCTGTGCCGGCCAAGAGGATGACTACGCCCCCGCCGAAGATGACGGCTGCGGCTCGTGTCAACTGGTGGACCAGCAGGTGTTGGAACGAGCGGGTGCGAGCCTTCGCCAGCAGATCGGAAAGTGAGCGGCGCAACTCCAACGACACGATTATCCCACGATCAGCATGCAGTCGCCGTAGGAGAAGAAACGGTAACGGGCTTCGACGGCGTGGCGGTACGCGGCTAGCGCTAACTCGGTTCCGGCGAAGGCGCAGACTAGCACTAGGAGGCTCGATTTCGGCAGATGGAAGTTGGTGAGCATGGCTCCGGTCCTGTGGAAATGAAAACCCGGGGAGATGAATAGTTCGGTGCTTGCGCGAGCCGGGTCGCTCTCGATGGCGCGGACGCTGGTGGTGCCTACGGTGACTACTCGGGAGGCGGCGTCCATGGCGGCTATGGTTTCTGGAGGGACCACGAAACTTTCGGAGTGCAGATTCACTTCTTCGATGACCTCAGTGTGCAACGGCTGGAAGGTGCCTAACCCGACGTGCAGCGTGACTTTTGCGACGGTAGCACCAGCGGCGCGGCAGGCGTCGAGAATTTCAGGCGTGAAGTGGAGTCCGGCGGTGGGCGCGGCGACGGAGCCGCGTTCGCGCGCGTAAACGGTTTGGTAACGTTCGCGATCGGAGGCGGTGTCGGGGCGGCGGATGTAGGGAGGCAGCGGGACGTGACCGGCACGTTCGAGCACATCGAAGACGTCGCCTTTGGGGGAAAGCTGGACGGTGCGTTCGCCGAACTCGCCACGCCCTAGAATTTCCACGGTGAGTTCATCTGATATCACGATGCGTTCACCGCTGCGCATTTTGCGGCCGGGGCGAACGAGCGCCGTCCAGCGCAGGGCGTCGGGGGATCCTTGCTGGGCCAGAAACACTTCTACTATTCCGCTGTGTCCTTCGCGATGGCCGTACAAGCGGGAGGGGAAAACGCGCGAGTCATTGAGCACCAGGCAGTCGCCGGGATGGAGAAAGGTAGGGAAGTCGCGGAAAGCGCGATCCTGCCAAGTGCCCGATTTGCGATCGACCACTAACATTCGCGAGGCAGCGCGATCGGTGAGAGGCTCTTGGGCGATCAATTCTTCGGGGAGATGGTAGTCGAAATCGGAAAGCAGCACTGTTTCCCACTGTAAACTAGGGATCGGTGCGCATTTTAGGGATCGAATCTTCTTGCGATGAAACTGCAGCAGCGGTGGTGGAGGATGGATCGTGCATTCTCTCGTCGGTGGTGGCGTCGCAGATCGCGACGCATGCGCGGTATGGCGGGGTGGTCCCGGAACTGGCGTCGCGCGAGCATTTAAGAGCGATCGTTCCGGTGGTGCGGTTGGCGCTAGAGCAAGCATCCACGCGGCTCGAAGATCTGGGAGCGATCGCGGTGACGCAAGGCCCCGGGCTGGTGGGATCGTTGTTGGTGGGGCTCACTTACGCTAAGGCACTGGCGCTGGTGCGGGGGCTGCCGTTGATCGGTGTCAACCACATCGAGGGGCACATCCATGCCGTGGTGAGTCAGAACCCGGTGGAGTTGCCAGCGTTGGCGCTGGTGGTTAGCGGGGGGCACACACACCTTTACGAAGTGCAGGAGGGTTTTCGCTACCGGCTGTTGGGGAAGACTCGCGACGATGCGGCGGGCGAAGCCTTCGACAAAGTCGCCAAACTGCTGGGGTTCAGCTATCCGGGTGGGCCGGTGATCGATATGCTGGCGCCTCACGGGAATCCGCAAGCTGTGCCGTTCACGCTCGCGAAGATGAAGGGGAACACGCTCGACTTCAGTTTTAGCGGATTGAAAACGGCGGTGCTGCGCTGGGCGGAGGCTCGCGATCTTGCGAATGAGGTGTCCGCGCGCCGTGAGTTGCTGCAGCGGAATCCGCACCCTGGTGTTGCTGAGTGGTTGACGGTTACGCCGCGGGAGACGTTGGATATGCTGGCGTCGTTCCAGCACACGGTGATTCGGGAACTACTGCGGCGAGCGGTGAAGGCCGCGGAAGGGACAGGCGCGCACAGCTTAGTGATCTCGGGAGGGGTGGCTTGCAACAGCGGACTGCGGCTGGCTGCGGCGGCTACACGGCTGCCTTATCCCGTCTTCTTCCCAACCCCCGGACTCTCTACGGATAATGCGGCCATGATCGCCGCCGCTGCTTTTCCCAAATTCGCCCGCGGGGAATTCGCGGATTCTGCGCTGCGCGCGCAGGCAAATCTGGCGCTGGCCTGAAGGCGGTTGCTACCATCTAGTGAGATGGGTCCCCAACAGCCTCCCGCAGCACCACCGAAGATGCCGATTCCCGGCGTTCGCCACCTTGTCGCCATCGGTTCCGGCAAAGGAGGCGTGGGTAAAACAACGGTCTCTGTGAACCTGGCCATTTCGCTGGCGAAACTGGGGCGCAAGGTCGGGCTGCTCGATGCCGATGTTTATGGTCCGAATGTGCCGCTGATGATGGGCGTTCAGGAAACGCCGCGGGGGCAGGGCGACCGCATTGGTCCCATCGAACGCTACGGTGTGAAGTTAATGTCCATGGGATTCCTGAATCCGGGTGACAAGCCATTGGTCTGGCGCGGTCCCATGTTGCACAGCGTGATTCAACAGTTTCTGCGGCAAGTGGACTGGGGTGAGCTCGACTATCTGCTTATCGATTTGCCGCCGGGAACTGGTGATGTGGCATTGTCGTTGATCCAGACGGCTCCGCTCTCGGGCGCGGTGGTGGTGACGACGCCATCGGACGTGTCGCTCGAAGACGCGCGCAAGGCGGTCAACATGTTTGCGCAGGTGCGGGTTCCGATACTCGGGATGGTCGAGAACATGAGCTATCTGATCGCTCCCGGTTCGGGCGAGCGCATTGATGTGTTCGGTCAGGGCGGGGGCAAGCGGACGGCGGAAGCGATGAAGGTTGCTTACCTAGGGGAACTGGCACTGCAACCGGAAGTGCGGATCGGCGGGGACACGGGGCGTCCAGTAGCTACACGTCAGGCTGGCGATCCATTAGCCGAGCCGTTTATGGAATTGGCGCGAAGAATTGAAAAGCGCTGCGGGGAAGAGCAATCCAGCGGACCAAATATTACGGTGGAAGACTAGCTACAACTCCTGCTTGGGATTGGGCGGGACGATTTCGAAATCCTCGGGCGTAATGCGGATTGTGAGCACTTGACCGCGCGTCCCTAGAGGCGGGATTACCTTGCCGTTCCAGCGTACTTCGATGCCTCCGGCGTTGCCCACTCGCATGGTGGCACGGTCGAGGCCGGTGAGCGTCTTCGACTCGCTGGGCTGAAGGATGCCGTTGAAGACTTCTTTACCGTCGCTGCTGACCGACAACCAAGTGCGTTCGGTGGCCGATAGTTTCAGGACTACTCCGCCGGTGGCTTCAACGGCTGGTTGATCCGCCTGCATCACGGGTGCGGCGGCCGCTTTGACGGCGACGACCGGCGCCGAAGGTGGTGCTGCGGTGCGCACTGGTTCCGGCGCACGTTTCCACCAGGCATAAAAACCGGAGCACCCGAGTAGTACGATCACTAATCCGACGACGGACCAGCTTAACGGGACGTCCGGAATATGGTGGCGGTTGGTGGCCTGTACAAGCCGGTTCGGAACCCGAATCTCGGGGCGCGGCTGCGGATCTTCGGGTTCGGAGAGCGCGTCGAGCGCGGTGCGTATACGCGCCTGGTCCACCCCCAGGACTGCGGCGTATTGCCGCGCAAAATTCTTGTAGAAGAAGAGACCGGGTACGCCGGTAAGGTCATCCGCTTCAATGGCGCGCAGATAGTGTGGTGTGATGCAGAGTTCCTCCGCGATCTCTGCGATCGCCCGCCCCTGGCTCTCCCTGTGCTCGCGAAGAATGCTACCGACGGAGGTCATGGATCAGCGTCCTTTTTCCAATCCTACCGGGGGCTTGCCGCCCGGAGGTACTATCATACATAGCCTAGGCGATTTTGAGCAAGTTCGAGTCAACTAATCCCGGCAATCGGACTCCCGGGGCGAAAACTTTAGGCTACCTTTAAGGAAGAAATGTCTTTTTCGAAGAAGCTGTGGATGGTGGGTTTGGGTCTGGGATTGGCCGCGACGGCGGTTGCGGCGGGCGTCTCGGGCACTTCGGCGCTGGAATTCACGCGACGCGCGGTGGCATTCGGACCGCGGCCGCCGGGCTCCGCGGCGGATATTGCGCTGCAAAACTACATCATTTCGGAGCTCCGCAAGGACGGCTGCGAAATCATCGAGGATGCTTTTACGGCCAAGACTCCGCAGGGGATGATCGCGATGAAAAACATCATTGCGAAGTTTCCGGGTAAGGGCCCGGCGCATCGCGCGATTGCTATTACCGGGCATTTCGATACTAAATACTTTCCGGGACGCAAGTTTGTGGGTGCTAGCGACGGCGGGTCGTCTACTGGCCTGCTGCTGGAGCTGGCACGGGTACTGGCGCATCAGCCGCGGATCGACGACGTCTATCTGGCGTTTTTCGATGGCGAAGAGGCGTTTGGCGAATGGTCCGATACGGATAGCCTTTATGGAAGCCGGCATCTGGCCGCCCGGTGGCGTCAGGATGGTACCTTGGGCGTCTCAAGGCCTTGATCAATGTCGACATGATCGGCGACAAGAATCTGGATATCCCACGCGAGACCAACGGCAACGCGGCGCTCAACAAGCTGGTGTGGAGCACGGCGGCCGACCTGGGCTATAAGGCTTTCTTCATTGATCAGCAGATCGGGGAAGACGACGACCACATGCCTTTTGTGCGTGCGGGCGTCCCTGCGATCGATCTGATCGACATCGACTATCCGCCATGGCATAACGACACCGACACCATGGACAAGCTGAGCGCGCAGAGCATGGAGATTGTCGGGACAGTGGTGTATGAAGTGATTCAGCGGTTGGAGCACCAGTAGGTTGTGACGCAACTGGGGCGGGCGCTAGTGATTTGTGGCGCCGCACTTTGTCTGCTGACTGCTGCTGCGTTGGCGCAACGCGGCCGGAATCGCGTGTACACCAGCGACGACGAGCCTGCGATCGCGGCACGCGAGGCTGAGTTCCACTTCATTCGCGTCGAATATACGGACTTGCCCGAGTACCATCGCGGCTTCGGCTTTGCTTCACGCGATGGGCGGGGAAGCGGATGGTGGATTGTCGATTGGCCCGACGCCGACAATCATTTCACGCGCGGGATTCAGCGGTTGACTAAGATCGATGTTGGCGATCCGCGGCATTTGCGCCTCACCGATGACCGGATTTTCGATTACCCCTGGATCTATGCGACGCAGACGGGCTGGTGGGGCTTGAGCGATGCGGAGATTGCACGGCTCCGCGAATACCTTTTGCGGGGCGGTTTCTTAGTGACCGACGACATGTGGGGCGCGGACGCGTGGGAAGTCTTTCGCGATACTATGCAGCGCGTGTTGCCGGGCCGCGAGATTCCAGACCTGGACGAATCCGATCCCGTCATGCACGTGCTTTACGACATCCGCGAAAAGGACCGCACCTTTATTCCCGGGTCGCGGCACCTGTGGCGGCGCGGCGACTCGGTGGAAGTAATGCAGCCGCCGGGGTCGAATCCTGCTTGGCGCGGGATATATGACGACCACAAACACATGGTGGTGTCGGTGAACTACGATACCGACATCGGCGATGCCTGGGAATTCGCCGACGTGCCTTACTATCCCGAAGCCATGACGGCGCTCGCCTATCGCTACGGCATCAATTACATCATCTATTCGATGACGCACTGACGTGACTGCGGGTCAATGACCCACCGACGTTACTTCAAGCGGTCGGCCACTTTGGCGATTCCGGCTTTTGCGCAGGCGTCGTCGCTCTCTAGACTTGAGCCGGAACTGCCGACGGCGCCGATGGTTTCCTCGCCTACCTTGATGGGCACGCCTCCGCTGAGCGCCAGCATATCGGTGATATCGCGTTGCGCGGAGGCCGGCTGATCGCCCGCGGTACGCTTTTGAAACTCGGCCGTGGTGACTCGAAACATTCGCGCGGTGTAGGCCTTGCGGCGGGCCATTTCGGTGGTGTGGGGCGCCGCTTGCTCATCGCGCAACAGAACCAGCATTTGGCCAGCGCGGTCGACCACCACGACCGAGGTATGGTAGCCCTTGGACTGGCACTCCGACAGTGCCGCTTCCGCAATGCTCTTCGCGAGTCCCAAGGACAAGTTGCGCTGCATGACGACTCCTTGCGCGGACGCGATCGCGGCGGTGGCGATCACCAACAGAGCTTTCAGCGTGTACGACATGACACCTCCTGTCAGCCGTCAATTATACTCAGTGTTTCCGAGGCGAGTTGTCTCGTGAGCTCACCCGCCGGAAGTTCGCGGCACAAGCGGCCGGCTTGGCCCGACCACATTTGCGCAAAATCTTCCGACCCGGCAGCCTCGGACTGCTTCCGGAGCGGTGCAATCGCGCTGCTGGCGAGCGGAAAGGCCGGGGCTAATGGCGAGATTGGGCCGACCTCGCGGATCAGCCGATTGACGATTCCGCGGGCGGGACGGCCGCTGAATACGTTGGTGAGCGCTGTCCCGTTGTCTTTCAGATTCTTCAAAGCTTGGCGGTGAACCACACTCAGCGTCGCCTCCGGGCACAAAAGATAAGCGGTGCCGAGCTGTACGGCGGCGGCGCCCAGCGCGAATGCCGCGACAATGCCGCGCGCGTCGCCGATGCCGCCGGAGGCGATTACGGGCACTTTCACGGCGTCGACTATTTGCGGCACTAGCGCCATGGTGCCGGGTTGTGTTGCGAGTTCGCTGGTCAGAAACATCCCGCGATGTCCGCCAGCTTCGGAACCTTGGGCGATGACAGCGTCGCAGCCTGCTTGTTCGAGCCAGACGGCTTCCTCGACGGTGGTTGCCGACGATAAAATCTTCGCGCCCGACGCTCTTACCCGAGCTAGCAGCGCCTGATCGGGAAGGCCGAAGTGGAAGCTCACGACTTCGGGTTTGAGCTCCACCATCAGATCGCAGGCCTCGGCATCGAACGGACGGCGGTTGGCGCTGGGGAGCGGCGCTTGCGGGTCGAGCCCTAATTCAACGTAATACTTCTCGAGGTGTTGCTTCCAGGCGAGGTCGCGCTCGGCGCTGGCTGCGGGCGGTTGGTGGCAGAAGAAGTTTACGTTGATGGGGCGCGACGTTTGCCGACGGATGGTCTCGAGTTCGGCTCGCATCTGATCGGCGCTTAGCATCGCGCAGGGGAGAGAACCGAGGCCTCCAGCCTGCGAGACTGCAATCGCCATAGCGGACAAGTTCGCTCCCGCCATAGGTGCTTGAATGATGGGCAGCTCAATTCCCAGTAACTCTTGAATTCGGCGATCCGGCCAGTGGCTCATGATTCGATCATCTCTATTTTCGATGTCGTCGGAGCGCGTTCACGAAGCCGCACAGCGCTTGGCTTCACTAACGATGCGGTGCACAAGATATTGGAACTCTGCGGCGAACTGCTGGCTCTCGATCGCATGCTGCGCGGATCGTGTCCGGCTCCGCGGCTGAACCGCAGCCGCAAGCTGGTTGAGGTTGCAGCGGAGGAGGCTCTTTCAGCCAAAAGGCAGGACGAATTAAGGAAGCGAGTCTGGACCTAGCCTAGGAACTGACGCGCGAAAGAATGCAAGTCGCAGCCAGCGGCCGGCGCGTCGCAGCGCGCGAACTGGGCGAGCTCGGCCGCGCCGTCGGCCGCCGGCACTCGTGATGGTGAGACTGGCGCGCTAGGCGTTAGCGGACTTCAACCTTGAAGCCGTGCTCGTGGCGGTAGCGGAAGTATTCCTGGCGCTCGCGAACTTTCACCTTAACGAAGGGAACGTAGGTGCGGTGACGCTCCACCAGATAGGCGCGGTAATTGCGATCTTCTTCCCCGTTCCAGTTGTGATAATCGCGGCCGTCGCGATCGTAGTAGCGGACTTCGCCGCGATGATCTTCGGCCAGTATCGCTACTGGAGCGATAACCAAGGCGGCCAACATCAGTCCGCCGAGAATTGAAAAGTGTCTCATGTCGCTGGAATCTCCTACTGAGAGAGACGCACGCGACGAGCCACGTGTGGTGGTGACATTGCATAGAGATCGGTGGGACACGATTGACGGCATTTCGTCATGTGACCCTACGCGGTCACGGGTGAAGCTCACCACAAATGCCATTTTTGGAACAGCAAAACGAAGGCCGCTAGAAGCGCATTGGTGGTGGCGTGGGCAATGATCGCTTCGCCGAGTTTGCCGCGTCGCAGCAGCGCCCAGGCGTAGAGGAGTCCCGCGAGAATACCGGCGAACCAGAGGTTGCCATGCAGAATCCCGAAGGCGGCCGACGTGATTCCCAGTCCCAACCAGGTGAAGGTTCGCGGCGACAGCGCTTCGACGTCGTCCGATACAAAGCGACGGATGAGGAAACCACGAAACGCGAGTTCTTCGGCAATCGGAACGGTCACCAACGCGGCTAAAATCCGAAAAACAATCCATGTGGCGCGAATGGCCGGCGTGGTAGAAGCTAAAGCCTCCGGCATGGCGTCGTTGGTCCGGGTGTTGAGAAGAGCGTCCATGCCGAGCCAGATTACGAACGCAAGGACCCCCATCGCGGGACCGAACCAGCCGAAGGACCAATCGACGGCGGCGTAACGCTTACGCAGGAACCATAAGGCCCCGGCGGCCGCCATAAAGCGGAGCGGATAGAGCCATTGAAAATCGCCGCTCACGGCGCCGGTTACCATGCCCACGGCGAGGATACTTAAAAAGGGAAGTAGATACGTTGCCGCCGGATTGTCGGCCGACTCCTCGGATGGCTCCGCTATTTTTGTCCCCAGGTGGCCGGCTGTCGTCTGACCGATTGTGGTTGACGTTATCGTCAACCACGGCAAGCGCCGGGCCGCGAGCGAGAAGCCCAGGGCGACTGCGTTGAAGGCGATCCAGCCGGCTTGCGAATGAAATCCACCGAGGGCGATCCGAGTGGCGCCGGCATCGCCAATCAGAATCAGACCTGTGATACGGACGGCGTTCAGCAAATACATGAGCACCACGCCGGCCGGAATCAGAATCAGCGCTCGCGGAAAGCGGCACTCGTCGCGAAAGAACCACAGCCAGACGATTCCGAAGGCCAGAATTAATCCAGCGCCTTCGTATCCGGAACACTCGGGCGCGATCTCCACCGCAAACTTGGTGGTGCCAAGATGCATGGTCACGGGATTGGCGATGATCCCGGTCACAAACAGACTCAACAAGGATTTTACGAGCGCATAGGTCAGGCGGCTGGACGGAAGCCAGAGAATGCGGCTGTACCCTCCCGCGACGCATGCGAAGAGGACAGCTAACAAGGTATAAGCCCACAGCCAGCCGGTATCCCGAAGCAGGCGCGCCCACAGCGTGCGCGGAATGAAAGCGAAGGCCCCGAGTAAGATTCCGCAGACTCCCGCCAATAGCCAGATCACTGTGACCGGCGGCGTAGAAAAACCTTCGACGTGATTTCCGTATAAAGCCCAGGAGGCCGATCCGAAAATCGCCATCGCCAGCGCATGGGCAGCGAGCAGGCGCGGATTCACCGGGAAGGATTTGACAAGATTCGAAATGTCGTTGAGCGCCACTTTGCTTTTCAAATAAGCGAAGGTGAAAAAAATGGCGGCATAGCCGACGATCCCGCGCACGGTCCAGGCGCCCCACTGACCGGCAAAACCCAGGAACCCGCCCCGCGAAATCAGGGCGGCGTCGTCCAACCAGACGGAAATCAGGAGCAACTCGGCGGCAAAGAGGAGGGTCAGTGCCAGCAGGCGTAGAAATAAATCGAACGAAGAATCGTTCGCGGCAGATTCACGAAACGAAAGGTGAGGAAGCACGGGAAAGAACAGAGCACCCGAAACGCGTGGGGTGCTCTGAAGAGGTGTTGATTTTTGCGTCTTTTCTACTTACGGCGCCCGCGAATCACCAGCATGGCGCCAGAGATTAGCGCGATGGCGCTTCCCGCGGAGCCCACACCGATTTCCGGAACAGCCGAAGCCATCACGAATTGCGATGCGCCCGCAATCAAGATCATCATTCCTAACACTTTCTGCATTTGATTCCTCCGAGTGAACCGTTCGAAGTAACGGTTTCGATCAGAGTACAAATTAAAGCATAGGCCTGTCAAGATACAGGACCTCATGGTAGTACTGCATCGATCGCCAGAAGGTTTTCATCTATCGGCACCTTCCGTCCATTGCGAGGTTCGGCCCCAATGAAGGCAGACAGGAGCAAGTCGCCATGCCGCGCAAATTGGTACTGAAACATCCCCTTTTCGAAATTGAACAGTGTCCCGCCGAAAATGTCCGGGTCTCTCGAGTTCGAGGGCTTCGGTTGTATGACGAGCAGGAGGAGGAAGCCCATGGATCGGTGATCGATCTGGACAGGTTACTGCCGGGGGTGGCGCAGTTTCAAGGATTGTCATACCTTTTTTGTCCGGCAGGCTGGCGCGTCGCGGATCGTGCAAGTGGCTTCAGGAAGTTGAAGCGTGCTCCGACGAGTACTGTAGCGTGTTCTCTCTATCCCCTAAGAGCTATGCATCAGCAACTAAGTAAGTACCCCTAAAAAAATACGTATTTTTGACACCCCATAAATGAACCCAGTTTCCTATCGCTCCTGGAATCACCTCGTGATTCACTGGAAGCATGGAATTCCGGCGCGCGAGTCGTCTGCCTGCGGCGGTCAGCATCCCCGATGCTGAGGTGCTGCTGGCGTTAGACAACCAGGTAAGCGCGCGTCTCCAACAGACCCTGCCGGCCATTGCGGCTGTGTATCTCTTGATCGCGGCGGTGCGTCTTTTCCTGCAGACCGGCGATGGCAACTCCGGACTCGACTGGCTGACCTACGTGATCGGCGCGGCCATCCTGGCGGAGTGGAAACTCTTGCGCCGCGGGCGCATTCCACCGGATCGAGTTCACTTGGGAGCGCTGGTGTTGGGAGGATTAATCCTCCTGCGCAGCCTTCTCACTTTCGCGATTGCTTCGGACCTCACCCAGGTATTTTTCGTTCTGGCCTTTTTGCTAGGCGGCGCGGTGACGTTGCTGGCGTGGCGCGGATTCGCCTATCTGGCCTCTGTAGCGGTCTTGGGATGGATCGCGGTGGCGGTGCAGAAGCTTTCCCTGGAGGCGCTTCTGGGCTGGTCAGTGGTCTTGCTTGCATCCCTGGCCGCGTCCATCATCGTCGTGCGCAAGCGGGGCGCGAAACATACGCAGATCGAGAGGACCCGTCTCGAACAAGCGGCTCAAAAGCTGGACGAGAAGCTGACCGAGAACAGCGAGCGGGAACGTTTCGAGTTAGCCGTGCAGGGAACCGACGATGGCCTGTGGTATTGGGATCTAAAGTCCGAGGTATTTGAGTATTCCTCGACCTGGGCGGAAATGCTGGGGTATGAACTGGGAGAACTCGAGACCAACGTGGACGAGTGGTTCAGCCGGGTGCATCCGGGGTATCTAGCCGAAGTCAGCAACCAATTGTCTGCCCATCTGCATGGCCAGTCATCCCAATTTCGAAACGAGCATCGGCTGCTGCGCAAAGACGGATCCTACATCTGGGTGTTGGCGCGCGGCACCGCGGTACGAAATCAAATGGGCGAGGCGGTGGCCCTGGCGGGCTCCCACGCCGACATTACATCGCTCATCGAGGCCGAGAATCGCTTACTAAAAGATTCCTTCCAGGACAAACTCACTAACTTGGCGAATCGCGACTATCTGATGAGCTGCCTCGAAAAGAAAATTGAGCGGCAAAAGGCGAGCGGGAACAATAATGGTCAACGTTTCGCGGTAATCTTCTTGGATCTAGACAGCTTCAAGGTGATCAACGACAGTCTGGGGCACCCGGTGGGCGACGAGCTGTTAGCAGCCGTGGCCGGCAGGCTGCGCAATTGCGCTCGGCCAGCGGACGTGGTCGCGCGCTTCGGGGGCGACGAATTTGTCATTCTTCTGGACCGCATTCGGGACGCCGAAGAAGCGCTGGCGCTGGGTAACCGCATGCGCAGCGCATTGGCCACGCCGTTCCAGATCAGTTCCCGGGAAGTGGTGAGCGGGGCCAGTATCGGTATCGTTTTGAGCAGCCCTGAAATCGATAATACGGACGATCTGCTGCGCTATGCCGACATCGCGATGTATCGCGCCAAGAGTAGCGGCAAAGGGCAGGTGCAGCTTTTCAATGAAGGCATGCGCTCGTATGCCACCAAGCTTTGCGACCTGCAAAATGACCTGCGTCAAGCCTTGGCGCGCAAGCAGTTTGTGCTGCATTATCAGCCCACTTTCTCTATTAATTCGGGAAAAATTCTAGGAGTGGAGGCGCTGATTCGCTGGCAGAGGTCGGAGAGCGAATTCGTGCTGCCGACCGATTTCATTCCGCTGGCCGAAGAAACTGGACTGATCTCGGAAATCGGCGAGTGGGTTCTACGCTCCGCCTGTGCGCAGAATGTCGCCTGGCAGAAGGCGGGCATTCCTCCGGTGCGCATGGCGGTGAATCTTTCTCCGCGGCAGCTTCAGGAAAAAGATTTCCCGGAGATGGTGCTGCGCATCCTGGACGAGACTTCGCTGCGCCCGAACTTGTTGGAACTGGAGTTGACGGAAACCGCATTGATGGATAACCTTGACCGGGTATCGCCCTCGTTAGATCGCTTGTGCGCGCAGGGCATACGCATCGCGATCGACGACTTCGGCGTAGGTTATTCGTCGCTGAATTATTTGCGGCAGTTCGATTTCCACACGTTGAAGATGGATCGTTGCTTCCTGTCCGATGTCGCCACCAACGGGAAGGCCGCGGCGGTGGCCAAAGGCGTGATCACGCTGGCGCATAACCTGGACCTTTCGGTGACTGCGGAAGGCGTAGAGCACAACTCTCAGCTAGCCTTCCTAGCCGCCCACAGTTGCGATCAGGCGCAGGGCTTCCTGGCTGGCCAACCGGTTTGCGCCACGCAATTAGTCGACATGCTGCGCTTGGGGGATGTGCGGCGGGCCTTCGATTATCCCGGCTTCGGGCCGGCAGGCGATTTGCAGCGTTTGTCGCGCCACACCAACGACCGCAGACTAGTGTCCGCTCCAGAACCCGTGATCGTTCTGAAGTAAAATCGCTCCCTCATCCTCTAAAAGTCTCGAAAACGCTGGCCTTTCTGCGATATAGTCACTGGGGAGAATCCTGTCCCCCAATGCCATGCCCGCTTTAAACAGCACCGATCGGCGGCTCCTTACACGCCTTCCTCCGTTTTCGCCGGTAGCGGTAAAGCTGCTCTCGGTACTCACGGATGAGCGCGCTCCCTTCAAGGAGATCGCCGGACTCATTGCGCTAGATCCGGTTCTCGCCGGCGAAGTTTTGCGACTGGCAAACTCGGGGCTCTATGGACGCTGGCTACGGGTCAGTTCGCTACTGGAAGCGATTGCGCGGCTGGGCACGGGGAGGCTGAGCCAAGTCGCAATCACGGCGGCCTTGTGGCGCGGTTTGCCGCGCAAGACGGCTCCGTTCGTGCGCGAATGGTGGCGGCATAGCATCGCGGCGGCGCTGCTCGCGCAGCAATGCGGGCAGGACCTTCCTGACGATCATGCTTATACGGCAGCGTTACTGCATGGCATCGGGCAACTCTCCCTATTTGAGGATGCTCCCATCGAATATCCGAATCTAGTGGAACGGACGTATGCGGAAGGGCTGGATCTACTGGAATGCGAACGCGAGACATTTCAAGTCGACCACGCCGCGCTGGCGGGTTTGATTCTAGAATCGTGGGGTCTACCGGACAAACTCTGCGAAGCAGTGGCAAAGCATCACGACTTGGCGGCGGAGACGGGTCTGACAGCGGTGGTGCGGATCGGATGCAACGCGGCGGAGCACGTCGGGTTCGGGCGCTGCGGATGTCCCGAGCACGCCGGCGCGGAGAGCGCCAGCCCTATCGCGGCGCTGCTCGCGAACCATGGCCTGCTCGATTCGTTAGCGGTGCAGATTAACCAGATCGAATGTTCGTTGGGATAGAACAGCTTCCCTATTTTGCGGGGGCGGGGCTCGAGACGGCTGCCGGTGGACTCTGTGCCTGCGATTCCTCCTGCTGATCGAGGCCGATGTTACGAACGATAATCGAGATTCGCCGGTTGGATGGATGGTTGGGATCGTCTTTCTTCAGCAACCGCTGATCGGCGAATCCGCGGACCTGGCTGATGCGGGTTTCGTCGATACCGAATTCGGCCAAAGTCCGGCGGGCAGCATTCGCACGATCGGCGGATAACTCCCAATTTGAATAATCAGGCCGCCCGAAGGGCCGCGCATCGGTGTGTCCTTCGATCGCAACTTTATTCGGTAGCTTCACCAATTCGCCGCTGAGTACCTTGAGTAACTCGATCCCCGCGTCGGTCGGTTTAGGATCGCCGGTTTCAAAGAAGAGACCTTTTTCCGTCTCGATCAGATCCACGCGCAGGCCCTCAGTGGTCAGTGTGATGCGGATTTGGTTCTGCATGTGCTGGAACGCCGGAATCTGTTTTAAGACTTGTTCCAGTTTTTCCTTCAGTTTCTGCAAATCGTCACGATTCAAGGTGAGCGTTTCTCCGGACCCGGAGTTTGTGCTGCCGGTTTGCCGGCCTTTCCCGGAGGGATCGAGGAAATATCCACCTACCGCTTTCTGCACTTTCTCGCTGGCGCTCAAGAGCCACAGCACGATGAACAGCGCCATCATGGCAGTGACGAAGTCCGCGTAAGCGACCTTCCAGGCGCCACCATGGGCATCATCGTGATCGCCCGCGTGCTTGCGCACGATAATAATCGTCGGGCCGTTCTTAGCGCTCAAGCGGCAACCTCAGCGACGGGTGCGTCGGCTGTTTTGCGGCAGGCTTTATCCATCTCTTGAAAGGTGGGCCGCAAGTGATGCGGAATCGCGCGCCGGGCTGCTTCGAGGGCGAGCATGGGAGAGAGCCCCTTGATACTTGCCAGCAAACCCATGCGCAGGCAGGTCAGGTACTCACCTTCGGCATCGGAGTGTTTCTTGATGTGTGCCGCGACGGGTCCCAGGAAGCCATAGCACAAGAGAATGCCGAGAAAGGTGCCTACTAGAGCGGCTGCCACTTTATGTCCGATTTCTTCCGGCGGCCCGCCTAACGATCCCATGGTAATGACCACGCCCAAGACTGCGGCTACAATTCCCAACCCGGGCAAACTGTCGGCTACGGTGGTCAGCGCGTTTGCGGAAAGACGGCCTTGGCGGTGCAGGATCTCAAGGTCCGTTTCCATGATCTGATCGAGGTCGTGCGTGTCGACGCCTCCGGTCACCTGGGTGCGCATCGTATCGCAAAAGAAATGCATGGCCTCTTTATCTTTGGCAAAGGTGGGATGGCGTTTGAAGAGCTCACTCTTTTCGGGCTCGTCGAGGTCCTGTTCGAGCGTCGACAAACCGGCTTTGCGCGCGGTGTTGAAGAAATCGTTCAAGAACTTCAAGGTGTCGAGATAAACCGCAGCGGTATAGCGGCTTCCCTTGAAGACTTGTAGAACCCCGCCGACGATGGCCTTCAATACATACAGCGGATTGCCGATCAAAACCGTCCCCATCGCGGCGCCACCAATAATCAAAAGCTCAGCTGGTTGCATCAGCACCAGCATGTTGCCTTTTTCCATTAGGTAGCCGCCGGCAATGCAGCCGAAGACGACGAGGATACCGATCACTGGAATCATGTTTCTGCGAACTCTCCTATTGGTTTAGCCGACTTAGGGTTACCCTAACCATCGGCAGTAGGGGAATTGACCTACATAGCCTTAAGCTGAGCGCCCGATGTGGATCCAATGGAAGATCGACACGACACTTCCGATCAAGCAAAAGGTGATGAAAATACCCATAAACCAAAGAAATTCCGTGGAGTTGGCGATGCGGAGGATGCGGCGTCCGAAGTAAATCGCGGACCAACCCACCAAGGCGAAGCGAGCGAGGCGCGCCAGAAAGACAACGATCAGCAGGCGCGGACGGGGATACTGCAAGGCGCTGGCGGCCGCGATGGCTGCACCAAAGGGAAAGGGAGGCGGCGCCAAGCAAGAGACGATCAGAACCGCTGCGGCGCGCTTTTGCATTTGCCGTTTCAAGGAATCGAGGAGTTTGGGCTTGACGACCCGCTTGAGGCCGGCCTCGCCGAGGTTGCGGCAAACCAAGTCGAGGAGAAAGACCCCGATGGTAGATCCCGCCGCTGCGGCTAGTGCGTAGAGCGCGAGGCCCGCGTGATTTCGGGCGACCAACACCACCGTGAGCAAATCGCTGCCGATGGGGAGGAATAGAAAAGAGTCGTCGGCGACCGCCAGCAGGACTAATCCGAAGACACCATATTGCAGGAAGAACGAAAGGAGGTGGCGGATGGTCAGACTCACGCGCGGAACGGCTTATTTGGCGGATGGCTGAGCTACGTTGGGAGTATTCTTGGGATCGGCCAGCGCGGTGGAGCGGAGCTGGCCGGCTGTCGGCAGAGTGGAGGCATCCCAACCGCCGCCGAGGGCTTTGACGAGATCGACAGCCGCGCCCATGCGCCGCTGCAGGATGGTGATGGCGGTCTGCTGATCGCTCAAGGCGATGGTTTGGGTGGTGATGACGCTCAGGTACGAGTCCGTTCCCGCTTTGTAGCGGTCGATTTCGAGACTCAGCGCCTGCTGCGAGGCAACCACGGCCTCCTGCTGCTGCACGGCCTCTTCGGCCAGATAGCGCAAAGTAGAGAGGTCGTCTTCGACTTCCTGAAAAGCGGAGAGCACAGTCTGACGGTAGACCGCTACGGTGCTGTCGTAAGCGGCTCGCGTGCCCTCGAGCTGGGCGCCGCGGCGGCCGAAATCGAACAGTGTCTGCGAGAGTGCGGGTCCGGCCGACCAACTGCGACTGGCGTAGGTGAACAGGTTGGCGAGATTGGTGGAAAGCAGGCCAACGCTGGCCGAGAGAGTCAAGGTGGGGTAGTAGGCGGTTTCCGCAATCCCGACGTTGGCGTTCGCGGCAGCCACTAGGCGCTCATTGGCTGCAATATCGGGACGCCGTTCAAGCAATAGCGAAGGAACCGCCAACGGAATAGGAGGTGGAGGAGCGTCAATTTTGCTCGAAGCAATATCCAGTGCGGAGGGCGGTTGACCGGTCAGCACGGCGATAGCGTGCTCATAGGTGGCGCGGGCGACGCGGGTTTCGGTGGCCTGAGCTTTGGCGCCGGATAGCTGGGTTTGGGCCAGGGTGATATCACTGCGGGACGCGACGCCGCCGTTGAAGCGGTTAATGGTCAGTTCCAGGTTCTTCTGGTAGGCGTCGATGGTATCCTTCAAAATCGCTAGCTGCATGTCTTGCGCTGCCAGCAAAAAGTAATCGGATGCCAACAGCCCTTGAGCGCTGAGGCGGACGTTCTCGAGATCGGCCGCGCTCACTTGCGCGTTGTTGACGGCATTCTCGACGGACAAGCGAACGCGCCCCCACAGATCTGGCTCCCAGCTGGCGACGACGGGTAACGAGAAGGTCTGGCTGGTACCGCCTACCCGGCCGTTATTCGAACCGGTGTCGCTTTGCGTGATGGCAGGGTTCGATCCGATGGTGGGGAAGTAGTTGGCGCGATTACCGGCGATGACGGCGCGGGCTTCGCGGAACTGCGCTTCGGCTTGCTTCACGTTCTGGTTATTAACGTTGACTAATTCTTCCAGGCGGTTCAGTTCAGGATCGCCAAAAATCTCCCACCACTTACCCTTGAGCAAGGCATCGCTGGGAGTGGCCATTTTCCACTGATCGTTGCCGGCGATTTCCTTAAGGGCCACCGGGGCCGGGGCAGAGGGCCGCTGATATTTGGGGCCCACCATGCAGGAAGAACACAGAAGCGAGGCCAGCAACGCGCTGGTCCAAAGTCGAGTCATCAATCACCACTCTCCATAAGTCCGCCTGGAACCAGAAACCCGGGACGGTTCTGGAAACTCGGCTGTCGCCGCGCGAAACGCTTGCTGAGCCGGTCTAGGTAGAGATAAATCACAGGCGTCGTAAATAACGTGAGCATTTGACTTACCACTAATCCGCCCACAATGGCAATTCCGAGGGGTTTGCGCAGTTCGGCTCCAGCGCCCCAGCCGAGAGCCATGGGCATGCCGCCCAGCAACGCGCACATAGTTGTCATCATGATGGGCCGGAAGCGCAGAAGACAAGCTTTATAGATCGCTTCGCGCGTACTGAGCCCTTCGTTGCGTTCGGCCGCCAGTGCGAAGTCGATCATCATGATCGCGTTCTTTTTGACGATGCCGATCAGCAAAATAATTCCGATCATGCCGATGATATCCAGGTTGCTCTTGAACAGGACCATGGCCACCAGTGCTCCCACGCCCGCGGAGGGCAGCGTCGAGATGATGGTAAGAGGATGGATCAGGCTCTCGTAGAGCATCCCTAGCACGATGTAGACGGCCAGCAGCGCCGTGCCGATAAGAATGGGCTGATTGCTGAGCGAATCCTGATAGGCCTGGGCGGTACCAGCGAATTTGCCGGTAATGTTGGCGGGCAGCCCCATCTCCACTTCCGCCCGGTTGATGGCGGTGACGGCATCGCTCAGCGCGGTACCCTCGGTCAGGTTGAAAGAATAGGTGGTGGCAGGGAACTGACCCTGGTGAGGGAGAGAAATCGGTGTGATCCCTTGGGTGAAGTGAGTGAAAGTGGACAGAGGAACGTCGGTGCCGCGAGGCGTCTGCACGTAAATGGTCTTTAGGAAGTCCGGACTCTCCCACCACTGCTGCTGCAGCGCCAGCACCACGTGATACTGATTGATGGACTTGTACATCACCGACACCTGGCGCTGGCCGAAAGCGTCGTAGAGCGCGGAATCGACGGCCTGCGCCGTGAGCCCGAGGCGCGACGCGGTATCGCGGTCGATAATTACGTTCGATGATAATCCGGAATTCTGCTGGTCCGAGCTGACGTCGGCAATTTCGGGAAGCCCCGAGAGCTGGTCGAGGACCTTGGGCCCCCACTGGGCCAGAGTCGCGAAGTCCGGCGCCTGCAGCGTGTATTGGTATTGAGCGTTCCCTTGACGGCCGCCGATGCGCACGTCCTGGGAATTCTGCAGGAACATGGTGGCGCCGGGTACGCCGGAGGTCTTGCGCCGCAGACGGGCGATCACCTGGTCAGAGGTGGATTTCCGCACTCCCACGGGCTTCAATTGAATGTTGATATTCGCATTGTTACCGCCGAAGCCACCACCGCTGGTGCCAGCGACCATAGTGACGGTTTCGACATCGGGGTCGACGCGGACCTGCTCCTCAAACCATTTTGCTTTCTCGACCAGCGCCTGGTAGGAAATATGCTGCTGCCCGACAATATTGCCGTTCAGGCGCCCAGTGTCCTGCTGCGGGAAAAATCCCTTGGGAACCTTGACATAGAGATAAACGTTGACGCCCATGGTCAGAAAGACCAGCAGCAGGATGGGAGCCGGGCGGGTGAGCACCACGTCGAGCGCCGACGCGTAGGTGGAAATAATCCACTGGTAGAACCGTTCCGTCACGTTATAGAGATAACCATGATCGCGGCTTTCCTTGAGAAGCCACGCGCACATCATGGGCGTAACAGTGAGCGAGATCACCATGGAGATGGCGATGGCCACCGACAAGATCACCGCAAACTCGCGGAATAAGCGGCCGACGATACCGCCCATCATGAGGATCGGAATAAAGACGGCGATGAGCGAGATGCTCATCGACACGACGGTGAAGCCGATTTCCTCGGCGCCTTTGAGCGCCGCCTGCATGGGCTTCATGCCGCCTTCGAGATGCCGCGTAATATTTTCGATGACCACGATGGCATCGTCCACTACGAATCCGGTGGCGATGGTGAGCGCCATCAACGAGAGATTGTCGAGCGTATAGCCGATCAGATACATGGCGCCAAAGGTGGCGATGATGGAGACAGGCACCGATATGCTGGGAATGAACGTCGACCAGCCGCTGCGCAGGAAGACGAACACTACGAAGATCACCAGTCCGATCGAAATGATCATGTTGCGCTGGGCGTCGTGGATCGAATCGCGGGTGGTAATGGTGCGGTCTTGCGCAATCTTGAAGCGCACCGTGGGCGGAAGCTGCGCCTGAAATTGTGGCATCAAAGCCTTAATGCGCGCGACGGTTTCGACCACATTGGCGTTGGGTTGGCGGTTGATTTGAATCTGCACCATCGGATTGCCGTTCACAATGCCGAGGTTGCGCACGTCTTCGTTGCCGTCGATGACCCGGCCCAGGTCCGACAAACGGACCGGCGCGCCGTTGCGATAAACCACCACCAGGTCTTTGTAATCTTTGGCCAGAAAAAGCTGATCGGTCGCGTAGATCGGAAGCTGAACCTGCTGGTTGGCAAGCGAACCCTTCGGCCGGTTGGCGTTGGCACTTTGCAGGAAGGTGCCGATCTGATCGAGCCCGACGTTGTAGCGGGAAAGCGGCTGGGGATTCACTTCCACGCGAACCGCCGGCAGCGAACTGCCGCCCACTTGCACCTGGCCCACTCCGTTCACCTGCGAAAGCTTCTGCGCAAATACCGAAGACGCGATGTCGTAGAGCTGCGGACGCGGCACGACGTCGGACTCAAGCGTCATGAGCAGGATGGGCTGGTCCGCAGGATTGATTTTTCGGTACTTGGGGAGCGAAGGAAGATTCGTGGGAAGAAATCCGGCCGAGGAGTTGATGGCCGCTTGCACTTCGCGCGCGGCGGCGTTGATATCGCGGCTGAGGTCGAACTGGAGAATTACCTGCGCCGAGCCTACCGAACTGCGCGAAGTCATTTCCGTAATCCCCGCGATGCGGGTGAACTGTTTCTCGAGCGGCGTGGCCACGGCGGCGGCCATTACGTCGGGACTGGCGCCGGGGAGATTCGCGAACACCGCGATTGTGGGGAAGTCGACCTCCGGCAGCGCCGACACCGGTAAGAGCGTATAGGCGATGCTGCCGGCGAGCGTCAGGGCGATCAGCAGCAGCGTGGTGGCGACCGGTCTCTGGATAAAAGGTTGAGAGATGCTCATACAGTCGCCTTAAGTGAGATCCGGGACGGTAACCAATCGTTGGTCTCTTTCGGAACTGCGCGACCGCGCGACCCAAGCCGCGATCCGTCCGAAGAACAAGTAAATCACTGGCGTGGTGAAGAGCGTTAGCACCTGGCTGACCAGCAATCCGCCGATAATGCAGATACCCAGCGGCCGGCGCAATTCGGAACCGACGCCGGATCCAAAGGCCAGCGGGACAGCGCCCAGCAGCGCGGCCATGGTGGTCATCATGATGGGGCGGAAGCGCAGCAGACAGGCCTGGTAGATCGCTTCCTCCGGCGGTTTTCCTTCCACGCGTTCGGCTTCAAGCGCAAAGTCTATCATCATGATGGCGTTCTTTTTAACGATACCGATCAGCAAGATGATACCGATGAGCGCGATGACATCCAGATCCATATGGAACACGACCAGCGCCAGAATCGCGCCAACTCCGGCCGACGGCAGCGTGGAAAGAATGGTGATGGGGTGGATGAAACTTTCGTACAGGACGCCCAGCACAATGTACACCGTGACGATGGCTGCCAGGATCAACATCGACTCGTTGGCGAGCGACGATTCGAAGGCGTGTGCGGTTCCCTGAAAGCTGGGTTCGATGCTCGCGGGCATCCCGAGCTGTTGGGTAACTTGCTTGATGTGTTCCACGGCGGCGCCGAGCGACGCTCCCGGCGCCAGGTTGAAGGAAAGCGTGACCACCGGGAATTGGCTTTGGTGGTTAATGGTAATGGGAGATGGAATCTGGGACGCGGTTACAAAACTGCGCAGCGGAGCCGGCGGCAGCGCTGCCGCTCCGGTGAGAGCGGTATTGGTTCCAGCCAGTGCGATGGTGGATGCCAGATTGGCGGAAGCCGATCCGATCGGCACATACATATCCTGGAAAGCCGACCCATCCTGCTGGTATTTGGGCAATACTTCCAGAATCACGTGGAATTGATTGGTCTGGGTATAAATCGTCGAGACCTGGCGCTGGCCGAAGGAGTCATAAAGCGCATCGTCGATGTTCTGAGGAGTGATGCCCAAGCGGCCCGCGGTGTCGCGATCGATATTCACCTGCAGACCCAGGCCGTTGTTCTGCTGATCGCTCGCGACGTCGCGCAGCTCGGGCAGCTGCTTCATTTTGTCCACCAGCTTGGGAGCCCACTCGTCGAGCAGGGCCTTATCGGGAGCATCGAGAGAGTACTGGTATTGCGTCTTGCTGATGCGGTCCTCGACCGTCAGATCCTGAATGGGCTGCATGAAGAGCTCAATGCCGGGCACTTGCTGTACCTTAGGCTCCAGCCGCCGGATCACGTCCACGGCGGAAACGCCCGCGCGCTGTTCGAGCGGTTTCAGCGTAATCTGAATGCGGCCGCTATTCATGGTGGTGTTCACTCCATCGGCCCCGATGAAGGAAGTAAGATTCTCTACAGCTGGATCCTGGCGGATGACCTGCACTAAATCCTGCTGTAATTTAGACATAGCCGGAAACGATACCGTTTCCGGCGCCTGCGAAATCGCCAGGATAGCGCCGGTATCCTGCACCGGAAAAAACCCTTTCGGGACGATGATATAGAGGTACACCGTCAGCCCCAGCGTAGCCACGGCAACCAACAACGTCAGCGGCTGATGCCGCAGGACCACGCGCACCATCTTGCCGTACCCTTCGATGGTCTTGACGAAGCACCATTCCGACCAGCGGTAGAGCTTACCTTGTTCCGATTCCGGTTTGTGCTTCAGAATGCGCGCGGCCATCATGGGAGTCAGCGTCAGCGAAACGAAGGCTGAAAAAATGATGGTGACCGCCAGCGTCACCGCGAATTCGCGGAACAGGCGGCCGACGATGTCGGCCATGAACAGCAGGGGAATCAGCACGGCGATTAGCGAAACGGTCAGCGACACGATGGTGAAGCCGATTTCAGCCGAGCCCTTGAGTGCGGCCTCCATCGCGGTATCGCCCATCTCCATATACCGCGAAATATTTTCGATCATCACGATCGCGTCATCGACGACGAACCCGGTGGAGATGGTTAGGGCCATTAGCGACAGGTTGTCCAGGCTGTAGCCCAGCAGGTACATGACAGCGAACGTGCCCACCAAGGAGAGTGGCACGGCGATGCCCGGAATGATCGTCGCCGAAGCGCTGCGCAGGAACAGGAAGATGACCATCACGACCAGCGCCGTAGTGAGCATCAACTCGAATTCGACGTCCTCCACCGAGGCGCGAATGGTGGTGGTGCGGTCACTAATGATTTGCACGTCGATCCCCTGCGGCAGCGACGCTTTTATCTGCGGAAGGAGCGCCTGCACGGTGTCGACGACGCTAATGATGTTGGTCCCGGGCTGGCGCTGGATGTTCAAAACGATGGCGCGGTCGGCATTCACCCAAGCGGCAAGCTTGGTGTTTTCGGCGCCGTCAATTACAGTGGCGACGTCGGAAATCCGCACCGGAGCTCCATTACGGTAGGCGATGATGATCGGCCCGTATTGCGCTCCGGCTTGCAGTTGATCGTTGTCGTTGATGGTCCAGGCCTGATCGGGACCGTCGAAGTTTCCCTTAGCCTGATTTACGTTGGCGCTCGCCAGCGCGCTCCGTAGGGTTTCGAGACTCAGTCCATAAGACGCCAGCGCCGTGGGATTCGCTTGCACCCGCACGGCCGGGCGCTGCCCGCCACTGATGCTGACCAGACCGACGCCTTTGAGCTGCGAAATGCGCTGCGCCATGCGTGTTTCAGCCAGCTCTTCAACCTTAGGCAAGGGGACTGTCGTAGATGTAAGCGCCAGCGTGAGAATCGGCGCGTCGGCAGGGTTGGTTTTACTATAGACCGGTGGAACCGGCAGGTTTGTAGGAAGGAAAGTGGTAGCAGCGTTGATGGCGGCCTGTACCTCCTGCTCTGCCACATCGATGCTCAGATCGAGCGAAAACTGAAGAGTGATCAGCGAACTGCCAAAGGAGCTAATCGACGTCATCTGGGTGAGTCCAGGCACCTGCCCGAACTGTTTTTCAAGCGGTGCGGTGATTGACGAAGTGACCACTTCCGGGCTTGCACCCGGGTAGAAGGTTTGGATTTGGATGGTGGGGTAATCCACCTGTGGGAGCGCCGACACCGGCAATTGCCGGAAGGCAACGAACCCGACCAGCACCACGCCCGCCATCATCAGCGAGGTGGCCACCGGCCGCAGGATGAAAATCCGCGAGGGACTCACTGGGAATCGCCTCCGCCGCCCTGGCCTTTTTTGAAGCTGCCGTCGCCGCGCTTACCGCCTTTGCCGTTTTTGCCGCGTCCGCCTTTGCCGCGTCCGCCCCCCCCACCGCCGGCGGCGGGATCGAAGCCGGCCGGGTTGTCGAGCTCCCCGGCTTTACGGACACGCACTGTGGCGCCTTCGATCAAGCGGTCAGTGCCATCCACCACCACCCGGTCGGTTTCCGTGAGGCCTCCGAGAATCTGCGAAATGGTTTCGGTGGAGATGCCCACCTGCACCGGCTTCAGATGCACTTTCGAATCCTCATCTACGGTGTAGACAAACGTGCCTTGCTGGCCATTCTGAATCGCGACATTGGGAACCACCATTTGATTGCCCAGGGTATCCACCAGCAGGCGTATGTTGACGAACTGTTGCGGGAAGAGCGAGTTGTCCTTATTGGGAAACACCGCTTTCAGCTTGGAGGTGCCGGTGGTGCTGTCGATTTGGTTATCCAAGGTCACTAACGTTCCGGATGCCAGTTTTTTGGAGTTATCACGGTTGTACGCGTCAGCCGGCAGATGCGCGCCCGCTCGTAGCTTTTGAACCACCTGCGGAAGGCTGTCCTCGGGGATGGTAAACAGCACGGCAATCGGCTGGAGCTGGGTGAGCACCACCATGCCAGTGGCGTCGGCGGCATGAACGATGTTGCCCGGGTCTACCAGACGCAGTCCGGCGACACCAGTGATGGGGGCGGTCACTTGTGCGTAAGTCAGTTGCAATTTGGCGTTATCAATGTTGGCGGTATCCTGTTTTATATTGCCCTGATACTGTGCCACCAGCGCCTGCTGAGTGTCGAGTTGTTGTTTCGGAACGGCGTCGGTAGCCAGCAGCATCTTATAGCGTTCGAGGTCTACTTTCGCGTTATCCAGTAGAGCCTGATCGTGTGCGAGCGTACCTTGCGCCAGTTCCAGTTGAACCTGGTAAGGCCGCGGGTCGATTTCGATGAGAACTTGGCCTTCCTTTACGAGGTCGCCTTCGTTGAAGTCGACTTTCATCAACTGGCCGTCGACGCGCGACTTGACGGTAACCGTGTAAAACGCAGTCACGTTGCCGAGCCCGTTCAGATACACCGGAATGCTGGAGCGCCCCACCTTGGATAAAACCACCGGCACTGGACCCAGTGGACCACGCCCGCCGCCACCGCCGCCGCGCCCTCCACCCCCGCCACCTTGGCCGCGTACCGGAGCAGAGGGATGGCCCGCGCGCCACACTGCATAGCCCGCAATACCTGCAACAATCAATAGCAAAACTACCCAAATAAGACCGCGCTTCTTAGGCTTTCGGGAGCTGGGTGGTGCTGTACCGTGTTGGCCCGGAGAATCCAAGCGATCCCCTTCCGGCAGCGTTTTCAAGTCAGATGGGTTAGTTTTTGTCGTCATTCAAAGGGCCTATTGTAAATGACTGATTCGAAGGCCTCGAGGTAACGCTTTCACGCTAAGAGAGGTTCGGATCATCATTGTCGACGACGTGCAAACACACGCCGCCGTGGGGCTTACTGAAGCCGCGGAAAGATCATATAGTAACAGACCACGTCCATCTATTGTACTTCCGAACGGCTTATGCCCGGGTACAGTCCTAACCCGATTGATATGAGCGAATTGGATTGTAGGTGCACCCGCGATTAGCCTCCTATATGCCGTTCGGCTAGAACAGCCGCGTTGTAAGATTGGACGATGAAGGCGTATTTTGGTTTTCTAACTCTTTTTCTGATGTCGGCTCTGGCCGCTCCGGCCCTGTTTGGCGCTGCTGCGGAACGCCAGCAGGCGCAAGCGCAGTTGCTCGACCACGCAGAAGCGCTGTGCGACAACTGTTTTTTCGGACCGAGTTACTACTATTACTGTTTTGCCGCCGGCGATAAGGTTCTGATCGGTTATCAAAGAACCCAAGTCCTGAATTGGGAGGACAAATCGAAGAACTACTTAACCCGCGTACACAAAGCCTGGAAAGTTTGGGAGGCGCCGGGCGAGACGGTACCGCTCAGCTACGATGACAAGAATATCTGGGTGACCCGTCCGGACGACAAGAAGCAGGTGAAGATGCACCGGATTTCCTCAAGCGATATCTTCCTGAACAACAAGCAGTGCCAGGACGCTGGGAAGCCCTCAGGTTCTCCTAAAAATTAAGCTCGCGTGACAAACATCTAGTGCCCACCGCCGGAGAGTTTGCGGTAATACTCCGCGACCGACTCTTGATAACCAGCGGGGACCTTGGTGGGGTCAGTGTTGCGGATGGTGCCGCTGCGGTTTTCGTCGAGCTGATGGCGCAGTTGGAGTTCCAGCATGTCCACTTCGCTGACTAGTTGCTGATGCATCTGTTCGACTAGCGCCGGGTTTCCGGGGAAACGGCTGGGGTCGAGCGTGCGCATCTGTTCGATCAGCGATTGCAATTGTTGCCGCGCTTCGGGACTATCCTGCACGGCGGCGCGAACCTGGTTTAGAAGATTCAACCCCTGGTCTATTTCGACGTTGGGTATCGGCGGGATTGGGGCCTTGCTGCGGCGCGACTGCCCGGCCAGTGATGCGGGTGTTGCCGGTGTCGACGCCGCCAACTACATTCCCATCGCGATTGCTTCCGCCGCCCGCGTTCGCGTTGCCTCCGCCGGCAACACGATTTCCCACCTGACCAGTTTGGCCTCCGCCAGCCTGACCCCCTTGGGGGGATTGCCCTTGCTGTTGCCGCTGGCCGCCCTGACCGGGCTGTCCATTGCGGGAGAGGGGTCCGGTTTGGAACTGTTGGCCGGCGGACTGACCTGGCTTGCCCGGAGAGTTGGAACCTTGGCCGAGCCCGGCGAGCTGGTCGCGCAGACGGGCCAGATCATCCATGGCGCGATTCAGCGACGCGTCCTTTGAAGCGGGTTGGCCGTTGCCAAGCGCGCGAGCTGCCTCTCTGACTTGTTGGCCTACCTTTTGTAGATCGTTGGTTAGCGCGGTTTCGGCCGGATCCGAGAAGTTGCCGCTGCGCAGCCAATCCGAGCTGCGCTGCATGCGCGTGTTAAGGTCGCTGTCGTCCATGCCGGTTAGCGCGCCGCGCAGCTTGGTCGAAGCCGCCGGTTGCGTGGACGAGAGTTCGCGAGCCGTGCTCGCGCATTTGCTGAGTGAGGCGCCCCAGGTCATCGGCCACTTTTTGGCGATCGTTCACCATCTTGTCGATTTCCTCGGGCGGAAGGATTTTGGGCAGTTGGCCGGAGGCGCGCGCGGCATTCTGCTGCGCCACCAAATCGCGCACGCGATCTGCTTGCTGCTTTTGCTGAGCCGCCAATTGGTCGGCGGTCTGCGCCATCGAGTTGAGGCGTCCGGCGGCGTCCTGCTGCTCGAGCCGCCCAAAAGATCGGTGGCTTCGCGCAAACGATCGGCGGCGCGGCGGGAGTCGGCTGCGTTGGCACTCTGCGAAGCGGCGCGCCGCATGTCTTCGTTGGCCTGACGCAGACGGTCGAGCGCCTGTTGCGCTGCCTGTTGGCGGTCGTCGGCGGCTTGCGCCGCGGCCTGTTGCGGATTGCTCTGGCGCCGCTTTGTCCGCTGCTCACTGCCCGCCGGCGTTGTCGAGCGAGAACTGCCCGCTTGCCGCCCTTTCTCGACTGCCCTGCTGACCCTTTGGCCGCTTGCCTAAGTTTTGCTCCATCTGCCGCTGGAGTTGTTCGGCCTCGCGCTGCAACATTTCCTGCTGCCATTTTTGTTCGGCGGTCTGGGACCGTTGCGTTGCTGCTGGGCGAGATCCTCTTCGCGCTGGCGAGTTCGTCGAGTTTTTTCAGAGCGTCGTCGATTTCCTGCGCTCTTTGTTCGGCAGTGGTGGCCGGAGCTTTGCCGGGTCTCATATTGATTCTTCTCGGTATCGAGCTCGAGATCGAAGAGGCTCGCCAGATCGCGCGCCGCGCCGCCCCTCGCCGCCTCCGCCGCCGGCCTCCGAACGCGACTTGAATTTGCCGGAACGTAGCTTCGGCGCGCAGCAGGAATTGCAGAGCCTTCTGCTCATTGGGAATCGCATCTTTCCACTTCTGCTGCTGCAATTGCTGCGCGGCCGGCTCCATTGACAGCAGACGCCGCGAGCATATCCTTCTGGAAATCGCTGATGGCCTGCACTTCGCTGGTCAGCTCGCGCGCTTCGAGGCGGCCTGACAGCGTGACGGCCTGATCGTGCAAAGTGGATTGCGATTGGTAGAGCAGCTTGGCAATGTCGGTGGCCTGCTGCAGGGTCGCGTGCTTGTCACCCTGTTGCTTGAAAGTGGCGGCAATGATTTCTTTCTCACGCTGCGAAATCTGCTCAGAGGGATCGCCTCCACCGCCGCCTCCGCCTCCACCACCGCCCGATTGTTGCGACTGTGAAAACTCGCGCTCGAACGGCTCGGCCTGGATGAACACCATGTCGGTGTGCGTTTCGGCGTTGCCGTCCTTGGCGGTGGCGTAAACGCTCACCAGATCTCCAGGGACGAGTTTGAAATTTTCGAGCGAAAGGGTGGTCGAACCATCGGCTTGTTTGGCGCCTTTTTGCCGGAGCAGATCGACGGTGGTCTCAGGCCCGCCGTTCACCGAATAATGCAGGGCTACGCCGTTGAGTCCATACTCGCCGACGGCTTTGGCCGCAAGAGTCACCTCTTCAATCGGACTGGCGCGATAGTCGCCGCGGCTCGGGCGCGTCATCGAAATTTGCGGTGGGTCGGCTTTGCGGGCCTCGATGAAAAAATCCTCACTGATGCGAACCGGTTGGCCTTTGTCGACGCCGGCGACGTGGTAGACACCGTCGCGGTCCATCTTGACGGTGCCGTGGTACAAGTTATTCTGGCCGCCGGCGAGCTGGATCTGCTGGCCGTTGTCTAGTTGAAGCAGGCTGCCTGGCAGCGGCCGGTCGGTTGAAACATCCAATTCAGCCTCGGTGCCGACGACCGCGCGCAGGTCGCCACCACGCTCTTCGATGTCAGACGGCATGCCGGTCCATGCGGGGTAATGATACGTGACGCGAATTTGCTTCACGGAGGGCAGATCGGACACGCGAATATTGAAGTGCTTCGATGTCATCGCTCCTGCGGTGACATAGTATTCGACATTCTCGGGCAGTCCGGCGAAGAGAAATTGATAGCCGCCCGCGAAACTGCCAGCCGCCTGCGCCTGCATCGCAATCTCTTCCCACTTGGCGGAGCTCTGGAAGCGGGCATACAACTTCACATTGGGTGAGTTCAGCCCGATGGGAGCGCCGAAACCAGCTGGTCGGCGTGGCGCCGCACGACGGCGTCTCCCGGGAGTTACGCGTAGATCGTAGAGCGCCGGTTTATCGGAATGCGGGCCGGTCCACAGCAATGACGCGCCGTAACCGAGAAAACCGGGTCCGGCGGCGATGATCCAGACCAGGATGGCAACGGCAGCGACAGCCGTGCCCAGTGAAAATTGAAGGCGCCGATCCGTCACCAGAAGCTTAGGTTCGGCGGACTGAGCCACGTTCAGAGTGTCCGCAGCCAACAATTCAATAAAGGGATCTTGGCCGTCGCGCTCTGCGAAGGTAGTGAGGCGCTGTTCGAACTGCGGGAACGCAGCTTCGGCGGTGCCGACCGTGCGGCGGCGAGTGAGGCGGCGCAAGGGCAACGCCAACCCGGCGCCCGCGGCAATAGCCAGGATCAGGATCAGTCCGAAGCGCGCGGCGGTTACGCTGCCGTGCGAAAACGCCAGGGCGTTGGCGATGGTGACCATCACCAGCGTCGCCACCAAAGCGCTGCCAGCGAAGATGGCCAAGCCGCGCAGCCAGGTGTTCCAGCGCAGGCGCTCTTCGAGTTGCGCAATGTATGCGTGAAGTTGTTCGCGGAGACTCATGGAACCTCCAACGGCGTGGCCACTTTAACAACTAAAGCATATCGCACTAGAGGAGGCGGCGGGCTTGCCAATGGGCGCATTAAACCCAATTCTCAAGTTGATCTCGGCGACACGTCTTCCTCGCGTTGTGTTCCCAGGTAACGGCTGGCCAGGACCGATTCAGCAACGGCGGCGGCAAGTACGAAAAGCATGACATACCACCAGAGACTTTGCGGGCTCTGATTGGGCGGTGACTGACCGGGCGTTGAAGCATCTTTTGAAGAAGGGTTCGCGTTGTCCTGCCACAGAGCCAAGACATCTTCCGGGATCACGTCGAGGTTCGATTCTTTGGGATCGGGGTTGACGGCAACTTCGTCCTGCCGTCCGTTGGCGAGGCGGAGTTGGTAGTAGCCGGCCTGAGTGAGCTGGAACGATTGCGCGGAGGCGGCTTCGCTCAGGGTAAGCGGGCGCTTGCCTTCGGGGTCGGTGACTTCGACGCCTTGTGCCTGTTCCTTGGCGTTGCGCAGTTCGAGAACGCATCCACCGGGCGAGCGCCGCCCTGGCGTTCGCTGCCGGCGAGATAGCGCGCGGTCTGTTCGATGAAGGGGACGAAGGCGGGAGCAGCGGGAAATCGTTAGTGAGGTTATCGAGCCCGGAAGTGAGCAGCATCACGCGGCCTTCGCCGATGCGTTTCTCGAGCAGCAGCGGCGTTTGATCGCCCAAACGAACGATGCACGCGGGCAGTCGCCGGGCTCGACATCCAGGGCGTAGAAAAACTTCACGCCCGGCCAGCCGCCGGCCTTGGCGACGGCGGGATAGGAGGAGTCACTGGAGCCGACCGCCATGTAGCGATCGGGAACGCGGTTGTAGTCGCGGGTCTTCGATGATGTGCGCGCCGAAAATCGGAATCTGCGAGCGGCCGCCGGCGGAGGTGCCCGCGGCAATGAAGAGACTGCCGCCGGAGCGCACGTATTCGGTGAGCGAATTTTCGAGCAGCGAAGGCAGCGTATTGAGATCGGAGAGAACGATGAAGGCGTAGTTGGACGGCTTGCGGTCGGCGGCCTCGTTGACGTTGATCGATTCGAGAGTGAAGGCCGATTGCGCGGCCGCTGAGAGCGCGGCGCCGACGTAGAGCGGCGAACGGTTGTCGCCGTAATTGTGAATCAGCAAAACTTTTTGCGGGTCGGAACGCTCGACGGCGAAGCGGCGCAGGTCATCGGCCGGGAAGCCGTCGGCGGAGTCGATCTTGACCTCGCAGCGGCTGAAGCCGTAGGGCACTTCGAGCGCGGGGAAGTCGACGGTGGCGCGTCCGTTGGCGGGGACCGCAACGGTCTTGGTCGCGGTGGTCTTGCCGTTAACGACCAGCGACACGTTGCGCTGCGCGGCGGGGGTGCCGTAGCCGGCAATCACGGCTTGTACGTGAACCGGCTTGGCGTCCTTGCCCCACACTTGTCCGGGAGCGTCCACCGATTCGACCGTCCAGTTGGGTTGGGCTTTGGTGACCACGGCATGCGTCACCAGCTTACGTTGGCGGGTAGCGCCATGTCGGAGAACGTGGCGGCCAAGTCGCCGCGCTGCATGTCACTGAACAGATGAAGCTCGATGGGCGTATGGACGGCCTCGGCCATGGCGCGCACGGCGCGCGCCAGTTCGCCGAAGTTCCGTGGCCATCGCCGGGCTGAATCGACTGCACTGCGGCACGCAACGCCGATTGGTCTTCGATGGGTTGCGTCATCAGCCGCAGTTGCGAACCAAACGCCGCCACTTGCGCGCGCGCGGCGCCCTTTTCGGCAAGACGGCCATGGCGGCGTCTTTGGCGTCGGCCAATCGAGTTCCGGCGCGCATACTGAAAGAATTGTCGATCACCAGCAACACCAGACGGTTGCTCGCCAGTGCGGCTGCGTTGCGGTTGATGAAGGGATTAGCGAAGGCGAGAATCAAGAACAGCAGCAACAGCAGACGCAGCGAGAGCAGCAATATGTGATCGAGCCGGCGATGCTTGGTCGAACTGACTGCTCGCGATTCGTAAAGCATCAACGATGGCACCGGCTTGGGCGGCCGATTATGCTTTTTCAGCAAATGCAAATAAAGCGGAAGCGCGACTCCGGCTAACGCGGCCAGGAACCAGGGAGCGAAGAGTCCCATTTAGACAATTCCCCATTTCCGCCGCAGCCACCATTCGGAGAAGCGCAGCAGGAGCAAAACGAGGAAGACCAACGGGAGATTCCACAGATCTTTGGTCTCGCGCATGGTCACGCCCGCTTCGGAAAAAGGAATGCTGCTAGCGAGTTTGCCGAGGTCGGCTGGTTTCCAATATTGTCCGCCGGTTTGGCTGGCGAGGCGCTCCAGCAAATCGCGGTTTTGTTCGGTGTGGAAATTTTCGGCGACGCCGTCCATGCGTTGAAATGTGATTACGTCGCGGCCTAACTCCTTGACGGTGCCGGCATCGGTGCGTTGCGCGATCACTTCGGTGAGGTATGCGCCGGTCTTAGGAGCGGACCACGCCGCTTGAAACTGGCCGGGATTATCGGGCACTGGCGTCATCTCGACCAGCGCGCTGACACCGCTCGGCCCTAGGATGTGGGCTTCGACCTTGGCATCGGCAGCCGGGTTGTACTGGGGATCGCGAACATCGGCGGTGATCGTCACCGCGCCGTTGTCGAGCAGCATTTGCGCGGGGACAGATGCTGCCACGTGACCAGGGGTGTCGGAAGCCACCCAGCGCAGGAGTTGCTGCCAGAACAAATCGTGAGCGGTGTCGCCGAGGGGCGAACTCATCTGCCAGCGCCAGCTGCCTCCGGTGGCCATGATGGCGGTGCGGCCGCGGCCGAAGTTTTCCGTGATCAGCAGGGGCAGCTTGCGGCCTTCGGGAGTAATCATGTTGGCGAGAACAGCGGCGCCCGGCTTCGGCGTGCCGGGATCTTCGTAATCCATCATGTAGGGGAGCTGCTTCCACTTGGCGGCGTTGGCCGCGGGGTCGTCAACCAGCCGGGTGATGATGTTGTCGACCCCCGCGGGGGCTAGCTCGGCGGTGGTATGAGTGGTGCCGTTCTTAGGATCGGCTTCGCGATGAAAAGCGCCGGCTTGACTGGGCAGGATTGTCGGCATCAGGTCGGTGAGCTTCGAAGCGTTCCAGCCGCCATCCGCCATCGCGAATTGACCGCCGAGAAGCAGCAGCCCGCCGCCACGGCGATCAACGAACTCGCGGATTAATTCCTGCTGTGCGGAATTGAAATAGCCGGCTTCAACTGACCCGATGATCAATCCCTGGTAGGCAAACAGATCCTCGGGGCGGGAAGGGAAGCCGCTGGCGAGCTCTTTGGGGTCGGCGATGCCCTGTCGGTAGATTTTGTTTTCGCTGGTGCGGACCATGGAGACGATCTGCACCATGCGGTCATCTTCTTCGGCTTGCCGGATGAACTTGTACTCCCAGCGCGGTTCGCCCTCTATATACAGGATGCGGCGCGGATCGGAACTGACATTCACCACGCGGCTCAACGCGTTGTTGGCACTGTTTTCTTCGCCTGGTAATGGAGCCGCGGCGATCTGCAGGGTGCGCGCGCCGGCGCCGCCGATATCGAACATCAAGGTCTCGGTTTGCAGGTTGCCGTCCGCTCCCAAGTTGAAGGAGCGAGCCGCCAGCACCTTAGCTTGGCCCGTGCTGACATCGCGCACGGTTAAGTTGATCTTGGAGCCGCTGTATCCGCGTTGGTGAAACGTGATCTTCGCGGCGAGGCGCGAACCTGCCAAGGCGCGCGGAGCAACGGTGACATCATCCAGTTCCACGTCATGCACAGCGCGCTCGCGTCCGAAGCCGACGGTGTGTACCGGAATGTGGCGCGCGCGCAGTGCATTAATGGTGTCCGTGCTGATGCCACCAGCATTGTCGTCGCCGTCGCTGAGCAGCACCACGGCGCCGATGGGTAGGTCGGAAGTTTCCTCAGTCAATTGCTTGAGGCTGTCACTGATGCGGGTCGATGGCGCGTTGGGTTTCAGGTCCTTGAGATTGTCGATGCGTGCGGGCACGTCGTCGACCCGGTAGAGGCGTGTCTGAAACGAGCGGTTGAGGCCGGCCAGCACGCCGTTCTGCAGCGCAGCGATGGCTTGCACCTGGCGCGTCGAGCCGTCCTCTGTTATCGCCATGCTGCGCGAATCGTCGACCAGCACTGCGATGATGTTTTGTTGCCGCTTCAACTCGGCGATGATGATGGCTGGCTGCCACAAAAGCACCAGCAGCAGCGCGGCCAGCAGCGTCTCTAGTCCCCAGATCACCCATGCTCGCCAACTGCGCATCACCGGGGCGGCTTCGGCCAGGCGGGAGCGGATTAGCCACGCGAGACCCGCCGCCGCAGCCACGATCAGCAGCACCAGCACCCACGTCGGCCACGCCCCCAGCAGGGCAAATTGGCCGCGTACATATACGGAGCGCGGATATTTAAAAAAGAACTCGAACATGCGACCGTGGGCTGCTCGCGGAATGTAGGAAGAGGGGCGCGCGGTTCATGTTTAATGAGTCATCGAATAGGTGATGTAGTTGAGGACGATGCGAAACGCTAAGCCGGAGAACTTCTCCGGGTATTCCGGGCTATCAGCCCATTCCCACGCATCGCCCAAATGCATATTGTGGCAGATGGCCACCATGATGCGCCCATGATCGTTGCGGATGGCGCGCCACTTGGGCACATAGCCGTCCTTCTCGTAGGTGCGGCCCGTATTGACGTACACTTCGCTGGGGATCTGAAACTTTTCGTCGATGTCGTAGAGGACGTGATAAATCTCGTCGTTGTCCTTGAGATCCTCAACAGTGGCATCGGGCAAGACCATGCGCATGCCGGCCATGAAATGTTCCCAGTCGTCGGTGCCGTGGAAGTCGTCCACCATCAGGAAGCCGCCCTTCATCAGAAAGTCGTGCAGGCGTTTAGCTTCTTCAGGGGTAAAGGTCCAGTTGTTTACCGAGACGGCATAGATCCAAGGGTAGTCGTAGACATGATCGCTATCGAGATCGACCACGTTCAGCGGGGAGGGGGAGTTGATGTGGGTCAGACGCCGCAAGGCAATCAGGCAATCGTTGTCGGCTTTCGGAAAATCACGGGACCAACCGCCGTAGAAGCGGCGATATCCAAAGCTGTTGCCGTTGGCGTAGCCGGACGTGTACTGGAGGCGGCTCCAATAAAACTCCGACGGAACGTTGGCTCCGTTTGAATAGGAGAACTGCCGGCCGCCGAACCGTTGGATCCCTCCGCCTTGAAGCGCGAACAATCCGACGCTGAGCGAAAGCAGGAGAAACGCAGCCCACAGGAACCGCACCAGCTTCATAAATGATTACCTCGAATGATGTTTGCAGCATATCAGAAGCGCGGGAGTATCTCTAGCGGAGGCACTGCCGCGACCTACCCACGATCGCCGAAGATAGTGTATGGCTTAAGGAGAATGGCGAAACAGATAGATCTTAGCGGTAGTTTTACACTCCCTCGCACTTCCATGAGTTTGCAGCGCATGGGGTACGGCGCCATGCAACTTGCCGGTCTGCAGGTATACGGACCGCCGCGTGATGTGAATGCTGCCATCGCGGTTCTGCGCGAGGCTGTTGCTGCTGGTGTCAACCATATCGATACGAGCGATTTTTACGGTCCGCATGTAACCAACCAGATCATCAAGCAGGCGCTTCATCCCTATCAAAAGGGCCTGGTGATCGTGACCAAAGTAGGCGCCCGGCGGCCGGCGGATAAATCGTGGGCGCACGCGCTGTCGCGCCAGGAACTGATCGATGCCGTCCATGACAACCTACGAAATCTCGGACTCGATGCGCTCGACGTAGTAAATCTCCGCGTGGGAGGAGTGGCCGCTCCATCTGAGGGATTGATCGAAGCACCGCTGACGGTACTCGCGGAACTCAAACGTCAGGGGCTGATTCGTCATCTTGGCGTGAGCAACGTGAGTCCCGCTCAGTTGGCGGAAGCGCAAGCGATTACGGAGATCGTTTGCGTTCAGAACTTCTACAACGTAGCGCAGCGGCGTGACGACGGTTTTATCGATGACCTTGCGCGTCAGGGCGTGGCCTATGTGCCGTTCTTTCCGCTGGGAGGCTTCACTCCCTTGCAATCGTCGACGCTCGATGCAGCCGCAGTGGCCCTCGGAGCTACTCCGATGCAGGTGGCGCTCGCGTGGCTGCTGCAGCGCTCGCCCAATGTCCTATTGATCCCAGGTACCTCTTCCGTTGCACATCTTCGAGAGAATCTCAGTGCTGCAACGCTCCAACTGCCATCCGAGACGATTGCCAGTCTTAACTCAATGGGCGGAGTTGACCGGTGAGAGCTTCCAAAAACACGAACGCCCCCTCCCACAATGTGGTGGAAGGGGGCTTCTTTGTCGATTATTCGAGCAGGTGAGATTAGCGGGTCAGCCGCGTCTCGGGGTGCTCTTGGTCATGGGGCTTCCGGTCGTGAAGCATCGCGGGATTCTGTCCCGGCTTCGCCGTCCTTTGCGCCTGACGCGTCTTTTGTCTCTGGTGCTTCTGGTCCTGCTTAGTTTTGGTGTTCATACGTGGAACACTCCTTTCTCCTAATGGATAGCACACTAGGAGCGCCGGTCGCTGTGCGGGCGGTACCATGTTCGAAGGATAGTATCTCCTTCTCATGCAAAGACGAGACTTTCTCAAAATTGCTGGCGTGGCGGCGGCAAGTGGCGGACTGGTGGCTCAGCAACCGCAATCTTTTCTCGCGCCCGTCGGTTCCGAAGACCTGGCCAAGACGGATTTCACGCTCGAAATCGCGCCGGTAACGGTGGAACTCGCGCCCAATCGCATCATCAGTACTGTCGGCTACAACGGCATTTCGCCGGGTCCTCGCCTTCGCATGAAAGAGGGTGTACCGGTCACGGTAAACGTGATCAATAAAACCGACGTCCCAGAGTTTGTGCACTTTCATGGATTGCTGATTCCTGCCGATGTGGACGGGTCCGAGGAAGAAGGAACTCCGGAAGTGCCCCCGCACGGAACCCGCCGTTATCAATTCACGCCCACGCCGGCCGGCACCCGCTGGTATCACACTCACACCATGTCTATGGATGACTTGCACCGCGGCAGTTTCACCGGCATGTTCGGATTTCTGATCGTTGAAGGAGCTGGCACTCCCGCGCGTTACGATCAGGAACATTATCTGGCGCTGCGCGATTGGGAACCCTATTTCACCAACCAGGCGATGGACAACGACGATCTCGACGCCACCGGTCCGCAACCGGAAAAGCCGAAGGTGCTGGATACGCGGCAGCCGGGGATGGAGGTCGCGGCCGACATTTTTTCCATCAACGACAAGGCTCTCGGCGCGGGCGAGCCCATCCGCGTGAAGCCCGGCGAGCGCGTGATGTTTCATTTCCTGAACGCAAGCGCGATTGAGATCCGCCACATTGCGCTGCCCGGCCATAAATTCAATGTGACCGCGCTCGACGGAAATCCTGTGCCAACGCCGGCGGCGATGGATGTCTTGATGCTGGGTCCCGGAGAGCGCATCGATGCCTGGGTGGAGATGAACCAGCCCGGCGTTTGGATTCTAGGTGCGCCCGAAGACCCGGTTCGCGAGGGCGGGCTAGGCATCGTCATCGAATACGCAAACAGGCGCGGCACTCCGCAATGGATGCCGCCGGCGAAACCTAGTTGGGACTACACGGTCTTCGGCACACAGCCATCGCAGCCCGCGCCATCGGAGCGCTTGGACATGATATTCGAAAAAGTACCGCGAGGCGCGGGAAAGTTTAACAGCTTCACGGTGAACGGCAAGTCCTATCCTCACGAGCAGGAATTCGTGCTGAAACAAGGCACTCGCTACCGGTTGACGTTTCATAACCGCACCGACGACGCGCATCCGCTACACCTGCATCGCCATCAACTGGAAATCGCGGAGATTTATGGCAAATCGACCGCGGGAGTGATTAAAGACACGGTGGTCGTTCCCACCTATGGACGCGCCAGCGTGGACTTCACCGCCGACCAGCCGGGGCTGACGCTCTTTCACTGCCATATCCAACAGCACATGGATTATGGCTTCAAGGCGTTGCTGCGCTACGCGTGAGCGAGCGGGCTTTAGCGGGGATTCAAGCCATCGGCAACGAAAAAGATAACCGAGCCACCGATCGCGGCGATCCAAAAGAAGAGCATCTCCAAGGCCAGCTTAAAGCCTGCTGGGATGCCTAGCTAGCTATCTTTCGGTCATTAAGAACCTTAGAGATCCAAACTGTGGGAGATAGACCTAGTATTGGGCGCCTGCTCTAGGGGACGCAGCATATAGCTTCCTGTATTGGTCCGGTACCGGCAGGTAGTCAAGGACGCGATTATGCTTGGAGCTGCAGTAGTAACCCTGCGGACTCCGCCAAGGCTTATCTGCTGCGCGCCACCTAGCCGAGAAAGGCATGAATCACGAGAGCACGGCGAGCAATTCGTCGGGCCGGTTTGATCCGATGATCACTGTATCGCCGTTGGCGAGCTTCAGCCGTACCCCCTGAGTACTTTCGGCTACGTATGCCTTTCCAAAGCGGCCGGTGCGAATTCCATAACCGCCGTAATCGCGAATGGGATCGTAAGTGATCCTCACGGCGGCTTGGATTTCATTGCGCAGAATGCGGCGCGAGCGCCAGAGGCCGCGTAGAGAAATGAGCAGTTCGCCGTCACAGGCTTTGGTGACCAATCGAACCGTGATGAGGTGGAAGTAAATCGCCCATAGGAAGAGGGTCCAAAAGATCACGTTGCCGTTGGACATCGGGTGTTTTCCCCAGGGGTTGCCCAACAACACTTGCCAGATGAGCAAGCCCAGCATGCCGCACGGAGGAATCGCGAGGACCACGCCAATGCGGCGCAGAGGAAAACGCTGCTTCTCGAAGAAAGGTCGGCCGGATGGCTGGCGCATGGCTTCCAATCAGGCTTAGCGTAACAAACCGATAGTGTATTGCAATGCTGAGTACTGCGTCTGATAGTCGTACTTGGCATTGAGATTTTCGATTTCGGCTTCGGTCAGATTCAATTGCGCCTGGGTCAGTTCGACGATGGAGGACAATCCGAGAGTGTAGCGACCCTGCGCGAGATCCAGAGCGAGCGCCGCTTGGCGAAGAAACTGCGCCGTGACATCGATCCGCTGAAACGCGTCGTTGGTGCTGGCCCAAGCCACGCGAACATCGCGGGAGATGCGCTGCTGCTGGTCGCGCAGGCGCTGGTCGGATTCGATGGCGCGCTGCACGGCAGCTTCGCGGCGGGACGAGAACAGATGTCCGTTGAACAAGGGAATGCTGACGTTGGCACCCACCCCCTCGTATTCGGCCGGCACCGGACCGGAGGCAGGCGCATTAATAAAGGGAAGGAACCCGCCCACCGCAATCAAGCTAACGGTGGGACGCGAGAGATCCTTTTCGGCGTCGGCGAACTTATAGCTGGCGTCGCGCGAAAAGCGCAGGCTGGCCAATTCGGGGCGATTGCCGAGAGCCTGGGCGATGAATTCATCGGCGGTGGAGGGGGGGCCTGGAGGAAGCGGCTCGTCGGCAAGCTGGTAGTTGGCCGGTTGGTCCGAACCCATCGCCCGCCCCAATTCCGCTAACGCCTGTTGCACACCGCTCTGCGCGCGGACCAGCAAGAGTTTGGCTTGCGACACGTTCACTTCGGCAAAGCTGACGTCGAGCTGCGACTTCAGGCTGTTTCTGGCAAGCTCGGTCACCTGATCGCTCAACAACTGACGGGCGCTGACGGTCTGCTCGGCAACCTTGACTACCGCTTGGGCGTGCAGCACATCGAAATAAGAACGATTCACCTGGAGAAGCACATCGTAGCGCGTGGCTTGAGCGGTTTGCGCCGTGGCTTGGGCCTGCAGGCGCGAACTGCTGACCAGATTGGAGGTGCGGCCGGAGTCGGTAATCAACTGGCGAACTACCACGCCTTGTCCGAAGCGGTTGAAGAGGCGCGAAGCCGAGAGGTCTCCGGCCCCGATCCGCGCCAGATTGTTGCCTTGGGATCCGGTGAGATCGCCGGTCACGTCAGGGTAAAAGGCTGCGCGACTCTGCACGATTTGTTGATTGGAGTAGTTGACCTCGTTTTGCGCGGCCTGCACCTGGGGATGATTTTGAATCGCCAGCGCCTCGGCCTGCGCCAAGGTCAGCTTGGGCAGATTCTGCGCGGGCCGATTCGGGATAGGCGGGGCTTGCGCGAGTGCGCTGGGCGCGTAGGTGCAAGCGAAAATTACGAGGAATGTGAAGGCGTTATTGATTCTGGGGAACAGCATTACGGTCCTTTCTGCCGTACACAAGCAGGTAGGCGGCTGGCACAATAAACACTGTGAGCAGCACCGACGAGGTGAGGCCTCCGATGATGGCGCGGGCCATGGGAGTGTATTGCTCACCGCCCTCGCCAAGCTTCATCGCCATCGGGATCATCCCGATGATGGTGGCGAGCGAGGTCATGAGAATCGGGCGCAGGCGCACTCTACAAGCCGTGACGATCGCGTCGCGAACCGACAGGCCTTGCTCTTCGAGCTTGTGCGCGAAGTCGACGATCAAAATGCTATTGGAATCGGCGATGCCGATCAGCATCAGCACTCCCATCAGCGACATCACGTTGAGTGTGGTGTGCGTCAACGGCAAAATAATAAGCACGCCGACGAAGCCCATGGGGATCGCCAGCATGATCAGAAACGGATCGATCCAGGACTTGAACTGGGCCACCAGGATGAGGAACAGAAGCAAGAAGGAAAGGATGAAGCCGATCCCGAAGCTCTTAAAAGACTGATCCATGCTATTGACCATGCCGCGGAGCGTGACGCGGATGTTGGAGGGGAGTTTGGCGTCGGCGATGGTTTGTTGAATCCCGGTGCGAAGTTTGCCCAGGTCCTCTCCGGTGGGAGTTACGTACACGTCTACAACGCGCTGAATCTGATAATGGTCGACTTCCGTCGGCGACTGCAGGTTCACTAGCTTCACCACCGAATCGAGGGTGGTGGGCGATTTCATATTGGGCGCCCGCAGGGGAATTTGCTTCAGGTCCACCAGATTGTGAATGGCGGCCTTGCCATGCTCGGCGTATTGCACGCTGAGGAAGTAATCGTTGCCGGTCTTATAATCCACCCAATAATTAGGGGCGATCATAATGTTTGAGTTGAGCGCGGTGATCACGTTATCGACGACGTCTTTCTGCGAAAGGCCCAACTCACCGGCGTGCACGCGATCGATGTCCATGCGGATCGAGGGATAATTCATGTCCTGCGGAATATAGATCTGGCCGACGCCAGGAAGCCGGCGGATGCGGCGGGCGAGATCCTGCGCAGTGGTGTAGGTCAGATCGAGATCACGAGTGTTGACCTGGACATCGATCGGAGCGGGTTGGCCCTGGTTGAGGATCGCATCCTGCATAGAGCCGCTCTGGAAGAAGGTGCGCACATCGGGAAATTTGGCGGCCATCTGCTCTCTGACGCGATCCATATAGTCGGCGCTGCTGACCTGGTGTCCTTCATTCAGTCCGACTTGTATGGTGGCGGTGTACATGCCGGCGTTGGTGGTGTACAGCGAAGAGATGTCGTTGACGACTCCGATATTCGAGAGCACCATCTTGAGATCTTTCGGCTCTACGGTTTGGTGGATGAGAGTTTCGATCTTGGCCACGTAATCGTTGGTGACTTCAATGCGGGTTCCCGTGGGGACCTTAATGTTTACCGTAAACTGCCCGGCGTCGGTCTGTGGAAAGAACGCGAGGCCGAGGAAGGGATAGATGGTGAGGCTGGCCGCAAAGACTGCCAGAAGCAGCGCCAGCGTCAATCCGGGGCGTTTCAGTGCGACGCGGACGGAACGTTCATAAAAATCGAGCAAACGATTGAACTGGCGATTGAACCATACATTGAAGCGGCCGCCTAGAGAGAGATCCTGAGGGCCGACCTCACCGGCGTCCCCGTGCGCGCCCGCTTCTCCGTCTCCGTGTCCAGGCATGGCTTTCAGAAACTTGGAACAGAACAGAGGAATTACGGTCATGGCGACTACGAAGGACGCCAATAAGGCGAGACAGAAAGCGAGTGCCAGCGCGGAAAACAGGAACTTGCTGACGCCGAACAAAAATGTTACCGGGAAAAAGTCGACCACATCGACCAGGGTCGCGGCCAACACTGCCAGACTTACTTCGGCGCCGCCCTGTTCGGCGGCCACAGCGGGCGACGATCCCATTTCGAGGTGACGGTAGATATTTTCGAGCGAGATCACCGAGTTGTCGATGACGCGCGAGAAGGCCAGGGCCAGGCCGCCCAGGATCATAGTATTGACGGTGCTTCCCATCATGTAAAGAACTACAAAGGTGGCTAGGGCGGAGATGGGGATGGAGAGCAAAACTGCACCGGTGGCGCGCATGCTGCCAAGGAACAACAGAATCATCAGGCTGGTTAGCACCAGTCCGATCAATCCTTCGTGCAGCACGGTCTCAACGCCTGCTTAACGAATACGGATTGATCGAAGACGATATTCGTGACCAGTTGCGCCGGCAGATCGAACAGGCGTTTGACCAAGTCGCGGACGTCGTCGACCACTTGAATGGTATTGCTATCGCCGCCCGATTTCATGATGGGAATGTAGGCCGACTTCTGGCCGTCGATGCGAACGATGTTGTACTGCAGTTGGCTCGCGTCCTTGGCTTCGCCGACGTCGCCGAGCGAAACCCAGCTCGATGCGACGGTCTTGATCGGCAGGTCATCCAGATCCTTGACGTTTTGCACCAAGCTGTTGGAATAAACGTAATAATCGCTGGGACCGATCTTCACGTCGCCGGCCGGCAAGATGAGATTGCTGGTGTTGACCGCGTCGACCACGTCCATCACGCTCAACTGGCGCGATAAAAGCTTAAAGGGATCGACGTAGATCATGGCTTGGCGGTACTTGCCGCCGAACACGGCGGGGATTTCGGCGCCCTTCACAATGGCGATTTGATTGCGAATCTGGAATTGAGCCAAATCGTGAAGCTGCGTCTCGTTGAGGCCCTCTCCTTTTACCGTAACCAGGCAGACCGGCAAGCTGGAGGCGTCGAATTTCAACACCAGCGGCGGCAACGTACCCGGCGGCAGGCGTTTCAAATCAGCTAGGGCCAGGTTAGACAGCTGGGTCACGTCGGAGTCGGCGTCGGTTCCCGGCTGAAAGTAGACCTTTATAATGCTCACGCCGAGCAGGGAGCGGGACTCCATGTGGTCGACGCCGCTGGCCTGGGTGAAAAAGCGTTCGAGTGGATTGGTGATGTCCACTTCGATATCCTGCGGCGGCATGCCGCTGTAGAAGGTGGCTACCACCACTTCCGGCAGGTTTATGGGCGGAAACAGATCGACCGGCATGCGGGAAAGAGCGTTGACGCCGACGACGGCCAGCGCCAGGCAGATAACCACAATGAAATAGGGATTGCGAATGGAAAAGCGTGGCATTGGGAATTACTCTGGCCCTGCTCTACTTCTGATCTTCCTGGCCCTGGTACTGGACTAACTCGGTCATCTTGGGACGTATTTCCTCGCCTGCTCGCAGGCTGCTGCGGTCACTCACGACTACCATGTCTCCTTCCTCTAAGCCGGAAAGGATCTCGGCATCGGTGTCGGTTTGGATGCCGACCACTACCGGGCGGATTACGATCTTGTTGGACGAATCCACCACATCGACAGTGGTCTGATTGTTGGCCTGGTTGAGGGCCTGCAGGGGCAGCGCAATGGCATTGGCTTTTTGTTCGAGCGTGATGGTAGCTTGTGCGTACAGCCCGGGCAGCAAGACGCGGTTCAGATTCGGCACATCCACCTCGGTGTGCATGGTACGGGTATCTTCTTTCACATCCACGGAGAAGCGGGCCACCTTCCCTGGGAAACTCCGGTTCAGCGAAGGGACCATCACCCTGACTGGATCCCCGATATGAATGTATTGGACGTAGGACTCTGGTACGGGAATCACCAAGCGGAAGAGATCGTCCTGCGAAAGCCGCACTAACGGCATGGCCTGAGTGCTGGAACTGGTCCCGGCTTGCAACAAGGTACCGAGGTTGGCGAAGCGCTGCGTGATGGTGCCGGCAAACGGCGCCGTGATCTTCGAATAGTCAAACAGAACCTGATCGCGCTCGCGCTTGGCCTGAGCGGCTTGCAACTGGCTCTCCGCTGACTGGAGATTCGACTTGGCCGCGTCGACTTGCGCCGCCGAGGCCAAAGCTTTTCCCTCGGAATCGTCTACCTCTTGCTGCGCAACGAGCCCGGGCTTGGATTTGGCGACGCTGTCCAGTCTCCCGAACTGCAATTGCAGAACGTTGTGTTGTGCTTCGGCGCGGCTTACGAGGTTTTGTGCGTATTTGATCTGGTCGGACGCGTTCTTAATCGCGGCCTCGTCTTGCTTAACTTGCAACTGTAATTCGGGAATCTCCAGAGTTGCAAGAATCTGGTTGGCCTGCACACGCGAGCCGTAGTCGACGAAGAGCTGCTTCACGAAGCCCGATTCCTTGGCATAGACGTCGATCTCCTGGAAAGGAACCAGTTCGGAAGAGAGCGTCAAAGTCCGGCCGAGATTTTTCCTGCCGATTTTGACCACGCCTACCGCAACCTGCGACGAGACTGCTTCTGGGCCGCCCGGATTGCTGGCTTGGACCTTTGCAGAATTGCCACACGAGGCCAGCTCCACCGTCATCGCCGCGACCGCACCGAAAAGGAAAAAACCGTGCAGCTTCGAACTCATAGCCTTTGCCTCAATGAGATCTCCACGGGACATCGCAATCGGTGTTTGCACCGCTCATTCGCTCCCCTAACCCTTGCAATGAGAATTGCGGAGAGGCGCAGAAGCGGAGCAATTCGTGTTCTTCCTGCGCAATCTTGGCCGCCTCTCCTGGGATCTTTGCAGCGATGCCGGACGGAATGGTGAGCACGCCGTGGCGGTCGCCATGAATCAAGTCTCCGGAATGTATTTTTAAGCCGCCGATTTCGACCGGTTCGCCAAACTCGATGATGTGAGCGTAGGCATGGGAAACACTTACACATCCCGCGAACAACTGGAAGCCCAGGGCTTCCACCGCCGGCAGATCGCGGACCGCTCCGTTGGTCACGCAGCCCAGGCACTTCAACGAATGCCCGATGGAGGCGTGAATTTCTCCCACGAAGGCGCCTACGCCGGGAGTAGGTTCGACATCCTGAAGCACGATCACTCTTGGCTCGGGAAGGGACGCTACGTAGGTCCACCAATCCATGCGGTCGTGGTAGCAACGGCGTGTCATCGGTGGAGACGCGGTGCGGATTCTTCCCGTCGCGGCGTAACCCACCATGGGTTCCAGATTGGGAAATTGGCAGTACGCAGTCCGCGAGATGAAGCCTTCATTGCGCAGGCGCACGTCCAGCCGCTCAATGGCGTTTGAGACTGTGCACGTATCGAGCGCGCCCAGATTTTGAAGATCCTTCAGGGAAAGAGGCTTTTGATGGGTCATCTGTATTATGTCTGCACGACCGTGACCAGTCAGCTACAGAGCGCGTGGGCACAACAATACTGTTCCACTGCAATAACATACGATAAGAGTGAGGGTGTGCCCATACTAGGGGGCTGGTATTTTCTAGATAAAACCCCGGTACTCCGCGTCCATAGGGCGACAGCTCGGTTAACATGCGGTCAATGCTGACGAGCGCTGCCAGTCTCCTAAACCCCAGGCAAGGCGATCCGAAACCAATCTCCTTGAGTTAGCGCCTCGCTTTACTGATCGGGTTTGGCGGCGGGTCAGACTTTGGATACACTATTTCCTGATCGCGGCGGGCAACTCGGCGGGAATGTCCAAGTCCCCGGAAATAAAACGTAATACGGTGTATATAGCATGAAGCGTGGAGTTGTCCCGTAGCGGCCGGCGCAGCACATCATAGCCGCCGTGTTGCAGAACGCTCTGCCACAAGTCGTCGCCGCTTATGGGTGAGACCAGCAGGATACAGCTCCGCGGCGAACAATCCGCCAAGCGTTCCATCACTTCACGCCAGGGGTACCCGGGCTGATTCCGATCGCACAGGATGATTGCGAAGTGGCTGTGCGAGGCCAAGGCGAAGGCTTCTTGCGGCGATTGGGTGAGGCGCAGCGCCCACTTATGTTCTTCGGCTAGCCAGCGCAGGGAAAGGCAGTCGTCGACCGGCAGTGCGATCCCCAAAATCCTCAGCGACGGTGCGGAATGCGACGGCGCTTCGTCCTTCTTTTTAAACCAACGAGATAGCCACACGATCACTTCCTAAGCCCTCCCGGGCCCACGGCTCGCTTGGGGGCGCTACTCCAAAAGGACAAGGCCAGTTTCACAGTCCTTTCGACTCTATCCGCCTGCAGCGGTTTGGGAAGTACATCGTATCCGCCGCGCCGAGTGAGTTCCTGCCATAAGTAAGCGTCAGAGACGCCAGACAGTAAGATGACGCACGCCTTGCGCGGCGACGCCGTGAGCCTCTCGACCGCTGCCCGCCACTCAATTTCTGGCCAATCGCGGTCGAGCAGAATAATCGGTGCCATCAATTGATTGGCGACCGAACATGCTTCATCACACGATTCGGCGAAGCGCATATCCAACGGTTCCTCCCCGAAAACGCTGGCGAGAACGTGCCGATCCTGTTCGTTCACCACCAAGGCAACTACCGGGACCCGCGGGGGAAGCATCACTCGGCCTGAGGCTCCGCACGTGAATAACGAATGAACCATCTCCCAAACACGCGGCATTTGACGACCTCCACGGCCACGCCCTTTCGGCGGCGAAGAATGAAGAGCATCGTTCATCCTCGATATCTCCGCCTTCGAGCTTAGCGTCGATCGAAAGTCTTCGGAATACCAGGGCGATAGTATTCGTGAGCGAAAAATTCGAGTAGACCGGCGCCTTTGCCGGCTTGCAGCCAGTGGACATAGTTGCCAGTATTTTCCCGCAAGGTATGATTGGAGTCTGAGCTTTTCGGATCGCTACAAGTCCTCATGAAGGGTTAGCAGGCGTACCGGTCAGCGTTGGATAATGAGCGATCTTCGGCCCCTGCCTGAAAATGTTCGATCCATGGAAGATCAGGAAGTCGAGCCGAGCCTCCTTTTTCGTTTCTTGCAAAATGCCGGGCGGATCGCGGAAACGCAGAAGAAGAAGGCTGGGCAGCTTCTGCTTCACTCACCTTTTCATCCGCTTTATCTGCGGACTTTTGGCCGTCACAGGGCGCGGGCCATAGGAATCGAATACGCGCAATGGGTTTCAACTGAGGAGTCCCGCTGGCCGTCCCGTCAGGATCATCAGGGGATCGCGGCAGAGTGGCGCTTCCAACCCAAGCTCAGCATTCTCATCCCCACGTATCAGCCACGGAAAGAATGGCTGGAGCAGGCCCTCGCGTCGGTCAAAGCGCAATCCTACGAGAAGTGGCAACTCTGCATCTGCGATGATGCGTCGAGCGAACCCTGGGTTCGAGAGTATCTGCAGGCCGAGGCAGGCGCTGATCCCAGAATCTGCGTCACCTTCCGCGAATCGAACGGCGGGATCTCAGCTGCTCTGAACGGTGCCGGCAAGCTTGCAACTGGAGAATACGTGACCTTCCTCGATCACGATGACGTGCTTCATCCTTTTGCGCTGCATTATGTGGTCGATGCATGCCAGGACGAGTCCGTCGATGTCCTCTATTCTGACGAGGATTATCTCAACCCTAAAGGCGAACGATCCGGGCCGACCTTCAAGCCAGATTGGTCTCCGGAACTGCTCACCGCCTGCATGTATTTCGGGCATCTGCTAGTTGCAAAACGCGGCTTAGTGGAGGAGGCCGGCTGGTTTCGCAGCGCGTACGACGGGGCCCAAGACTACGACTTGGCGCTGCGGCTGGTGGAGCGCGCCCGCAAGATCCGTCATATCCGCCGAGTCTTGTATCACTGGAGGCAGCATCCGCAGTCGACATCGCTGAATCCCACGGCGAAGCCGTACGCGCACGACGCGGGGTTCCGGGCGGTCTCCGATACTGTCGCCAGGCGCCAAATTCCCGGCGTCGTCGAAAATGGCCCGATACCCTACACCTATTACATTCGCCAGCCATCCCCTCAAAAAACGGTGAGCTTGGTGGTATGCTCGCGCGACCGGAAGCGGCTGTCGGCTTTCCTCAAGGGTCAGAAACTCACTCGCTATCCCCAGGTAGAGTTGGTCGTGGTCGAGCATATCGTTGGGAAAGCGCGCCCGCTGGGCCCGTTGCTCGAAGGGACGGCGTGCATCCGCGTACCCTACGAAGGAGCTTTTAACTTTTCACGGATGAACAATCTGGGTGCTCAAGCGGCTGGATCCGAGTTGTTGGTCTTTCTAAACGACGACGTGACACCGCTTCGCCCGGACTGGCTGGAGGTAATGGCGGCTCATCTGGTGCGTCCGGAAATAGGCGTGGTTGGGGGTCGGCTACTGTATCCGTCGGGAGCGATTCAGCACGCGGGTCTGGTGCTCGGACTGCAGGACGGTGTCGGCCATCCTGCACGCGGAGCCTATGGGGCGGATCTCATGTATTACCTGCAACTGCCGCGCGACGTTTCCGCCGTTACCGGCGCTTGTTTGGGGATCCGTCGAAAGGTATTCCAGGAAGTGGGCGGCTTCGACGCTACTTTCCCCGTGAACTACAACGACGTCGATCTGTGCCTTAAAGTCGTGAGCAGGGGTTATCGAGTGATGCTGGATCCTCGCATTGAACTGACTCATCTCGAGTGTGGAACCCGCCGCGGCGGTACAACCCTTGAGGAGAAGCAACATTTTCAGGAGAGGTGGGGGGACTTGTTGCATAAGAGTGATCCCTACTATCCCGATGCATTCCAGCGTGCCGAGGAAGTGCGGCTCGACGTCCGCTGAGTGAAATCAGCCGGCCAAAATACACTCGGCCAGACGTTGCATGTTGGCCTGGGCGCCAGTGCGTAGCCGCGCTGCATGTTGTTCGATGAAGGAGCTGCCTCGTTCCAGGGAACGGCACGCTCTCGCGGCGAGGTCCGAGGCCGGCGCGGGGAGGAAGGGAACGCCGACTTCCCAGCTCTCAAGGTTGTTTCTCAGCTTGGGATCTTCGGTCAGCAGTGGAACGAAAGGCACGCCGTAGGCCATCGCGGTGACAACGCCGTGCAGACTAGTCCCGCAGAAGAGCCGCGCCGAGGCCAGCGCATAGAGAATGTCATAAACCGTGGCCGAAAGCGGAAGCACGCGGACGCGGTCTCCCATCTCAGCCGCAAGAGAAGACAGAAAGACGTCGTCTTCAAACGAATGAATGCGTCCAATCGGAGTGAGCAAAATGTTCAACCCGCTTTGGTCGCTCAGGGCCAGCAATTGCCGCTTAAGCTCGTCTCGATTCGCTCGTCCGTAGCGAGGATTGCATTGTAGGCAAAAATACTCACCGGCCTCCTGAAGAATCTCCCGAACCGCCGGGGACGGTAGTTTAGCAAGCTTCTCCGGGGGCAGAAGATCGGCCACCAGAAACACGCAGTCCGGAGCCGTGTGAAGGTACAAAGAAGAATCCAGTTCCTGCAAGATAGAGGCGGATTCTTGATCCCGAACCGAGATAAAAGATGCCTTCCCTAAGGACCTGGCAATCGCCTGCTGGCTTGATGGCGGATAGAACCTTAGCGGCCAGCCGCCCATCGAGTTGTACATGACGCGTACTCCAGCCGTGAATTGATCCGGAGAAACTATGTAAGGATATTGTTGACGTCCTCCGTATCGCCATTGGGAAAGCTTCTCAACCAATGACGGACCAAGCCATTTGGTGTACGTCTCCCATTTCGCCGCCGCTTCGGCGTTGAGCAGCGTGAGATGCATGACAAGCCACGTCTGCGCGAGATTCTCACCGCCGGCTACTAACACCACATCACCGTCTTTGGCATCTTTGTAGAGATCGCGGATGCCCATCGAAGGCAGTGCGCCATAGACGCTTAGATCGCTACGAGCCAATCCATACTGGGCGAAATCATAGCGGTGATTCGAGCCGAGAAGTGCCTCAAGCGCCGCGCGCGTAACGATCGGAAAAAGTAGATCGCCATAGTTGAAGCGATCACAACTGCATAGAAGACGGATATGCCTCCGGTCTCGACGCCGCATGAGCATTTATCCGGCCATTATCGCAGTGACCGGGCTTGCAGCGAAGGGAGAGTGACACGGTAGACTGAACGATATGGCAACCGCGTGCTGGAGGACGCAATTGATTAACCTGGAGCGCATAAAAAATCACCGCCTGGAGACCGATCCGTACCGCTGGACCGCGATCACTGATCTGTACACACCCGATGACGGCGAGAAGCTGGCCGCGACCTACCCGTGCGATCACTTCAAGTTGGTGTCCGCCTATGGCGGCGACCGGCAATACCTTTATGAGGCACGCTCGTTGATCGGAATGGGCGCCAAGGTTGTCTCCTATCCTAAAGAGTTGAGTGAAGCTTGGCGGGCGTTAGCCAACGACTTGCTATCACCGGAGTACCGGGCAGCCATGTCGACCCTGACTGGGCAGGATCTTACAAAAATGCCTATAGAAGCCAACGTTTGCCATTACGGTCCCGGTGGTAACCTGGACGCTCACAAAGACCTGCCGGAGAAAATCGTCACTCACGTGCTGTATTTCAACCGTTCGTGGAATCCGGCGGACGGCGGCTGCCTGAATATTTTACGTTCCGCCGATTTGTCGGACGTAGCGGCCGAAATTGCCCCGATTGTAGGCTACTCGTCCGTACTGGTCCGATCTGACAACTCGTGGCACGCCGTCTCTCGTGTCGTCAATCCAGCTGTACCTTCACGGCGCAGCGTGACCGTGACCTTTTATCGGCCTGGTTCGGTGAGTACGATGTGGCCCCCCGGTGACAAAACGCCGCTGCACCGCTTTGAGGCCGCGGATCTGAGATGACGAAGCTGGTTCGTCGCGCCTTCCCCTTGAGTGACTTCAACCATGTGGCACGGTGACATTCTTTTTCTGCTGCAGAATTTAGTGTTCCGGGATTTCCGCGTCCGCTACAGGAACATGTCGCTGGGCGTCCTGTGGTCGCTCTTAAATCCGTTGGTGATGATGGGCGCGTTGACGTTCGTCTTTACAAAAATCTATCCCAATAATGTCAAAAACTTTCCAGTCTTCGTCCTGTGCGGGTTGGTACCCTATAACTTCTTCACCCTCGCCTGGATCAATGGCACCACGTCGATCGTTGACAATTCCGGCTTGCTCAAGCGGATACCGCTGCCCAAGGAGGTTGTGCCTTTGGCCTCGGTGCTCTCGGTCGCTGCTCATCTGATGATTCAAATCCTCCTCTTGCTGGCAACCACATTCATCTTCGGCCGGGGACCGAATATCGAATGGCTCTGGCTTCCGCTGGTGTGGGGCCTGGAGATCGTCTTCGTTTGCGGGCTAGCTCTATTGACGTCGGCCATAAATGTGTATGTTCGGGACATGCGCTATATCGTTGAAGCGATCAACACGATACTTTTTTGGTTAGTGCCGATTTTCTATTCGTTCGAGAGAATCCCGGCGCGTTTCGCGGGCGTTTACCAACTCAATCCGGTGGCAGCGCTGGTCTTATGCCTGCGCAACATCCTGCTTACCGCCACCGCGCCCCCCAACTCCACTCTAGTGAGGTTAACCACCGTCTCCTTCACGATGTTCGCCGTTGGGCTCATGGTTTTCCGCAGGAGCAAGCACGCGTTTTACGATCACATTTGATTCCTATGCCAGCCGTAAGCTTTGCCGGAGTTTCCAAATATTTTTACCAGCATTCCGGTCGGATGCTGCTACGTGACCGGCTCCTGCACTTGCTGCGCCGATCTCCCAGAGAACGCTTTTACGCTCTCACGGACGTTTCCTTCGCCGTAGAAACCGGCGAGAGTCTAGCAATCATCGGGCACAACGGCGCGGGCAAGAGCACGTTGCTGAACATCGTCACCCAAGTATGCGCCCCCAGCGCGGGCGAAGTGACTTTCGAAGGCCGCATCGCGGCGCTGCTCGAATTGGGCGCTGGTTTTCACCCCGATCTTACCGGGGCTGAAAACGTTCATATCAATGCAGCTGTGCTGGGATTAACGCGGCGCCAAGCGCGCGAAACTTTCGACCGAATGGTGGAGTTCTCGGGGGTGGGTGATTTTATCAACGAGCCGCTGCGCACTTACTCGTCCGGTATGATTCTACGCTTGGCTTTTTCCATCGCGATCAATGTCGATCCCGACATCCTGATCGTCGATGAAATGCTGGGTGTTGGCGACCAGAAATTCTACGCAAAATCGATGGAACGGATCATGAGCTTTCGCCACGCCGGCAAGACTCTGCTGTGTGTATCGCATTCGCTTGAGACGCTGGAAAATCTTTGCGACCGCGCCCTGTGGTTGGATCACGGCCGGGTCGTGAAAATCGGCCCCGTGCGGGAAGTCATCAAAACTTATCAGGATTCAGGAGCGCCGCTGGCACGTGCCCAAGGTCTCAAATGAGCCCGGTCTCAGTTATGCGGGTCTGCATCGACGGCTCCCCGCTTTTAGTGCGCTCCGCAGGGGTCAAAACGTATCTCTATCACTGGTTGCGCAGTTTGCAGACGTCGAACTCCCCTCATAAGCTGACCGTCTTCCCCATGATCGGGCGGCTGCCTGCGCTGGATCATCGGCAATCGGTAATGCCGCTGCTTCCAACCGCATTTCATCTTGCGATGTTAACGGTCCTCAATCGAACATGGTTGCCCATAGGGCCTTCGTGCGACGTTTTTCATATATCGAACTTGGTGCGGAGCTTCCCGCGAAATGCGAAGGCGATTACCGCCACCTTGCATGATTTGACCACCTGGACCAATCCCGAGATGCACACGCGCGGCAACATAGCGGCGGACCAAGCGTTCGCTGAAGCCATCATCAGCAAAGCGGACCGTTTGATCGCTGTGTCCGAGCATACTCGCCAGGACGCTATCAAAATCTTGCGGATTCCCAGCGATAGAATCGACGTGATTCACCATGGCGTGCCAGACTGCTATTTTCAAGCGACTCCGCAAGAAGCGGAAGAGGTCGCCAGAAAGTACCAACTGGAGCGTCCCTATATTCTGTTCTGCGCGACTATCGAGCCGCGAAAGAACCTAGATGTTTTGCTGGATGCCTATGCGCTGTTAGCTCCGTCGCTAAAGGAATCGTTCGATCTGGTAGTCGCGGGCATGGCCGGCTGGGCTTCCCAAGCGACGGTGGAACGCCTTAAAAGCAGCGGCAACGGTGTGCGCTATCTGGGCTACGTGGCGGAGCGCGACATGCCTGGCCTCACCCGAGGCGCCACCGTGTTTGTCTATCCTTCCCTATACGAAGGCTTCGGGCTCCCCTTGGCCCAGGCCATGGCGGCAGGTGTTCCGACAATCACTTCCGGAGTGTCATCGATGCCGGAAATCGCCGGCGACGGCGCGTTATTGATAGATCCCAAGAGCACTGAGGAACTTCGTGCGGCGATGACCCGTTTATTGTTGTCTCCGTCTGCGCGGGAAAGCCTTGCGGCGAAAGCAAAGGGGCAGGCGGAGCGCTATCGTTGGGAGGATTGCGCCGCCAAGTCATGGGACTTTTTCGAGAGGGCGCTGGGACGATAGAATTGAATCTTGCAGGATCCGATTGTCACGGTCGTCGTTCCCACACTAGGGCTGGGCGACGCTTTGGAGAAATGTCTGCATTCGCTGGAACTCCAAACTCTCGATCTTTTCGACGTCGTGGTGGTCGACAACAGCGGTGCGGGACAGGCCGGTGCTTTTGGCAGCCGCACGCGTGTGATCGTGAATCAGCGCAACGTAGGATTCGCAGTCGCAGTGAACCAGGGGATTCGTGATTCCCGCGCCCTGTACGTGGCCACTTTGAACGACGACACGATTGCTGACCGGCGCTGGCTCGAAACCCTGATCGCTTGTGCGGAATCGAATCCGCAGGCCGGCATGTTCGCCTGTGAGGTGCGGTTAATGGGAACCTTACTTCTGGATTCGGCCGGAATGTTGATCGCGGCCGATGGTTCGAGCAAACAGCGCGGTCACGAGCAACCGGCGGCCGATTTCACGAAAGCGAACGCCGCACTTTTCCCGAGCGGCTCAGCGGCGCTTTACCGCCGAAGTATGCTCGATCACATCGGCCTTTTCGACGAAAGCTTCTTTCTGTACTGCGAGGACACTGACCTGGGGCTGCGTGCGCGCTGGGCGGGGTGGGATTGCTGTTACGTTCCGGGTGCAGTGGTGGAACACTTCTATTCTCACTCGGCCGGTCGCGCGACGCCGCTTAAGGCCTACTATATCGAGCGCAATCGCCTGTATACTGTGCTCAAGAATTTTCCTGCACGGTTGCTGTGGCGCGTCCCATTCGCTTCTGTGTGGCGTTACTTCTGGCATTTGATCGCCCTGGTTGCCGGGGAAGGGAAGGGCGCCGAGTTTCGCCAATCCGGGCATTCCGCCGCATTGCTTCCATTCCTGGTACTCCGTGCATACGTAGCGACGCTGCGCCGTTTGCCGTACCTACTAGCGGAGCGCCGCCGCATCCGCACTTCACGCCGCACCAGCTCGGATGAATTCGTTGAACTGCTCGATAAATATAGCATCGCCGTCCGCCGGGTGGCTTGGTTGTGAGCAAGCTTATGGTTCTGATTCCCGCTTATAACGAAGAGGGAGCCGTCGCAAGTGTAGTGGAAGAGGTTCAGGCCGCGGTACCGGACGCAATTATTTTGGTCGTCGACGATTGCTCCGACGATCGCACCATCCAGGAAGCGCAGCGGATGGGTGCTTCGGTCTTGCCTCTGCCGCATCATCTCGGCCTCGGGGGCTGTGTGCAAGCGGGTTATCGCCTTGCCTTCGAATTGAACTTCGACTATGTGATTCGTGTTGACGGCGACGGTCAGCACGATCCCAAAGACATCCCGGCGCTTCTGAGGGCGCTCCAGCAGGAGAATTGCGAAATGGTGATCGGCTCGCGGTTCCTGAATGCCGAAAACCCGCGAAGCGTTTTATTGCGAGGCGGATGGTGCCGCGCCTTGGGTATCGCGCTTTTCCGGTCCATTTTGCGGCCCATCCTGGGGCGGCCCGTAAGCGATCCCACCTCCGGATTCGTGGGCGTCAATCGCAAAGCGTTGGCTGTGTTCTCGCGCGCGTTCCCCTTGGAATACCCGGAAATCGAGGCTCTGGTGGTTCTGCAGCGCAGGCGCTTCCGATTCATGGAAGTTCCATGCCGGATCCGTGAGCGGCGTGCCGGCAAGAGTTCTATCACGGCGATCAAGGCATTCTATTTTCCGGTACATGTATTATTAGGTGTGTTCGTGAACGTGCTTTTGTTTCCGGGCAGCCGAATCGGGCGGATTTTGAGAAAATAGGCACCATGGACCGTTTGCTTGGCGTGATGACCGCCGCGAGTCTGCTTTTGATCGGACTGGTTCTGGCTTCGGTCCGTCGCGAGCATATTCGTGTCGAATATTCCATAAGCTGGCTGGTTGCGGGGCTGGCTCTGCTGGTGCTTTCCTTATGGAAGAGCTTGGATCAAAGGATTGCGCTGGCGCTAAAGATTCCCGATCTAGCAGTTACACTTCTCACCATTTGCGGTGTCGTGTTTTTGGGAGTGCTTTTCGCCTTTTCATTGCGCCTTTCTCAACTCAAGGACTCCAGCATTAAACTGGCTCAACGCGTCGCTATTCTCGAATATCGCTTGGAATCCCTAGCGGCAGAGGTTGAATCGAATCAAACTCCCAGGCGGGCTGACGCGGCAGGCGCCCACGGAACGCGCGCCAAGCTAGGCCAATCCGTTCGATGAAACAGGCCGCGCACCAGGCTCACCGTTAACCCGTGGCGCGTATTGGTATTAACGCACTTTATTTGATTCCCGGCGGCGTAGGGGGTACTGAGATTTACCTTCGCGAGCTGTTGGAAGCTCTTGCACGCATCGACGCCAATAATCTGTATTTCATTTTTACCAATCGGGAAACGGGTGCCGGCCTGGTTCCGGACCAAGCCAACTTTCATCGAAAAGCGCAGTCCGTGTGCGCGAAATTCCGCCCGGCTCGCATCCTCTGGGAACAGACTGTTTTGCCTCTGGAAGCGGCCCGCTATCGTCTGGACGTCTTGTTCAATCCCGGCTTCACGTCACCGCTGCTGGCCCCTTGCCCGACGGTTACGGTGTTCCACGACTTGCAGCACAAACGTCATCCGGAGTATTTCCAGCGTTTAGATTTGCCCTTCTGGCGGCTCTTTCTGTGGATGGCGGCACATCGTTCGCGGCATTTAATAGCAACCTCAGAAGCCACCAGTGCGGATCTGCAACACTTTTATCGGATCGCCGCTAAGACCATCACTGTCATCCCACATGGTGTGGGAGAGCGGTTCTTTGCGTTGGACCGTACCTCCACCGAACAGTATTTGCTCTACGTGGCCACTCTGCATCCGCACAAGAATCACGAGCGCCTGCTTCGGGCCTACGCGCGGCGGCCTCGCCGCGAGCGACTGGTGCTCGCCGGAATGGCCGGATTCCACGCCCAGGCAGTCAGGGCTCTGATCGCCGAACTTCAATTGGGCGATGCGGTGCATCTCACCGGATGGATTCCGCGGGAGGAAATGTACGAATTATATGCACACGCCTCTGCTTGCGTCATTCCCTCGACGTTTGAGGGCTTTGGCATGCCGGTCCTCGAAGCGCTCGCGGCCGGCATTCCCACAGCCTGTTCGGATATTCCTCCGCTGCGCGAAAGTGCGGGTGATGCCGCCTTGTACTTCGATCCCTTTGATGAAGACGCCATCGCGGCGGCGCTGGATCGCATTACTGAAGATGAGGGCCTCCGCCGAACCCTTGCTGAATCCGGCCCCCGACAAGCGCGCTCATTCACCTGGGAGCGCACCGCCCGCCAAACCCTTAACACTCTCCTTGCACGTGAATGAGTGATTCCTTTTAACTGGACTAACATTCTTCATTTCCATTAAAATTGGTTGTCAGTTGGATCTGCCGCCGTATCCAATCAGAATGCGTCATGTCATCTAAGGTCAAAAAAAAGGCGACGAACAAATCCATTGCTGCACCTTCACCGGTAGTCGTTTCCACCGGGCACTCATGGCTTTGGGCCAAGCTGTTTGCGGCCGCACTGATACTGGCCGGTGTAGTATATCTGCCGTCCTTAAACGGCCCCATCATCTTCGACGATTTTCACCTCCCCTTCAGCGACCCGAACGCGGCAAGAATGCCTGCGAGCTTCTGGATCGGCGGTGTTCGTCCGCTGTTGATGGCGACCTATTGGTTAAACTACGCGATTTCCGGAACGACGACGTTTTCCTATCATGCCGTCAATCTGCTGATTCATGCAGCGGCCGCGGTGGTCGTATTCTTCGTTTTGCAACAACTGCTCAAGTTAGCGTCGATAGAGAAAAACGCTTTCCTGTTTTCGCTACTCGGCGCCGGCCTTTTCCTGTTGCACCCCTTGCAAAGTGAGTCGGCCGCTTACATTGCCGGCCGCTCTGAACTGGTTTCAGGTTTGTTTCTGGTGAGCGCGTGGCTGGTTTTCCTCAATCATTTTGAAAGCCGGACGACGATTGCCACCGTGCTCAAAATTCTGCTGCTGACTGCGGCGGCGTTACTGGGAAAAGAGAGCGCCATCAGTCTGCCTGCTCTGTTGCTGGTCACGGATTTCTACTGGAACCGCGCCAGTCTTCGCGATCAAGTCCGGGACCGTTGGAAACTTTATGCGCCCATCGTCTTCGGAGGTCTGCTCGCGGCCGCCGCGATTATCCGCTCCCTCGACAAAGCACCCAGCGCGGGTCTGTCATTGGAAAACGCAACACCGTTTCAATACGCCCTTACCCAATGCCTCGCAATCCTCACATACCTGAGACTTTTCCTGATCCCCGCCGGCCAGAGCGGCGACTGGCAAATCGCGTTCTATCGTTCTTTCGCCGACAATGGCGCCTGGCTAAATGTACTCGGCATGCTGGTTTTGCTGGGGGGAATCGTTTGGTCTTTTCGGCGCTCGCGTCTGTTCTCTTTCGGGTTGCTTGTGTTTGTTCTAGTGCTTCTACCCACATCGTCCGTCATCCCGATTAAGGACGCGCTGGCCGAACGAAGAATGTACATAGCAATCATAGGCCTCATCCTGGCCGTGATCGCGATCTTGGACCGTTATCAACTGGACCCGGTTGTGTTGAAGGTGGGTTCGATCGCTGTTTTGGGTCTGGCGGCCATCCTGACGTTCCAAAGAAGTCAGGTATGGGGAGATGACAGTGTCTTCTGGCGGGACGTTCTGAAAAAAGATCCGGGGAACAAGCGGGCGCACATCGATCTTGCGAATAGCTACATACGGCAGCGCCGGTTCACAGAGGCGATGGCGGAGGATGATGTGCTCGACAAGATGGACGGCGCGACAGAAGGAACGCTTTTGAACCGGGTGGCGGTTTATGAAGTGATGCAGAACTACGATCTAGCGTTGGACATGCTCCATAAGACCGCGGCTATGCATCCGACATCCAGCACCTACACCGAGATCGGACACCTCGAAGCCTACCTTGGCCATATTCCGGAATCGTTTGCCGCTTTCGCGTTGGCGCTGAAGTTGGATCCGAAATACGCACCGGCGCACGCGCAGCGAGGAATGATTTATCTCGCGACCGGGGACAACGCTCGAGCAAGCACGGACTTCTACGATGCACTGAGCAGCGAGCCAAACAACGAAATTGCGATGACGGGTCTCTCCAAGCTGGCTGGAGCCCGCTAGTCTGCTTCCGAAGAAGTTTTCAGCAACAAGTTGGATGACGGTTTCCGAAGCCGCTCCGCCAGCAGGGATCGCTGTGCTTTGCCCGTCGAAAACGCAGAATCGTGTCGAGGAACTCGACCCGGCGCGGAACTTTGAAAGCAGCCAGCTTGGTGGCCGCAAACCGCCGCCGCTCCAGCGACTCCCTAGCGCAGCACGACGGCGGCGGCGATGTGTTCTCCCAGCGTGGGATGCGCAACATCGAATTCGTCCCCGACTCCTTGCGGAAGAATTGTCTCGCCGCCACAAATTGCCGAAAGAACACGGAGGGGGTAAAAGGTACAGGAACCAAAGAAAATCGGCGACAGTGAGAAGTGGTTGCGCAACGGCCGATAAACTGGGCGCCCTTCTCATGTCGACAGCCGCTATTTATGCAGGCCGATGTGCCCGCAGGAAGGAATGTATTTGCCGCACGGCCAGCGGAATCCGCTCCTTGGGTTCTTTCCACGGGTAGAGGCTCACTTCGGCTTTGGGCGCGAGCATCGCGGCTTCCATCGCAACGGCGTAGGGGTGCGCCGGAATATCATCCGGCAGGATCAGCACCGGAGTCTGGCAATGACGTACGAAATCCCGCGTTACGGTGAAGACGAAGTCGGGGTTGGTGCGGTACATCTTCGTCAGAAATTTGTCGACCATTTCGGTCGTGATCTCAGGCCGGCGCTTGACCAATTCCGGACCCCAGCCCGTCATATTGGTTTCGTAGAACAGATCGGGCATCTCCGGCCGCGATCCGCTGGGCTGCGCCAATACCGCCGCGACAATACGATCCGGCGCCCGCCGCAGCAGATTCCAGATGAAGGGTCCGCCCACGCAGAAGCCCATCACCATGAATTTCTCGATGCCCAGGTGATCCATCAGAGCGAGGTGATCGTCGGCATACGAATCCCACGGCCGGTCAATTTCGAGCGGGCCGGAGGACTGGCCGCCACTGGCGTTGCGCAAGTCGGAGGTGACGCAGCGGTACTCTCCCTTGAATTCCTCTATCGCGTTAAACGGTGCGCCGTTGGTGAAGAAGGACATGGTCGAGTTCAATCCTCCACCAGGGATCAGCAACAACGGGAAGCCGGAACCGGCCTCCTCAAAGTGAATGCGAACGGCTCCTTTTTCGAAGAAAGGCATAGCAGATCCTCCCGATCCAGTCTTCTAAGCGAGCACCCACGGAGCGCGGCCATCGCTGCCGAGCCCTCCTTAATCATCGCCACCCGGCCGATGATAGGGATGCGCAAAATTCTAGCATATCGACAGAGGCTAGCGACTGCGCAACCGAACTTGTTGAAGGCACGGGTGGCGACGTAACGGTTTCCGGCAAATGCAACTCGGTGTCGGCACAAAGTAGAATACAGAGGCTGGCTAAGACACCCCACTGTACTCATTAATTCTAGAGACAGTTTTCGTCTGAGCTGTCTACGGAGCCACTCGTCTTGCTTTAGCGGGAACCCGGCTATCCCGCGCTGGTCTTCCCCGTGACCGGCCTGCCCAATGGGGGCTTGCATTCCTCTTCTCCGTCATATATCTTTCATAAGCGTAGAGTTGTGGGAGTGGAGACGGAGGTGCAGCGATGCGAATAGCGAAAAAAATGATTGCAAGACCCGTAGGGCGCGCATGGTGGTGCCTGCCGCTCGTGCTTGGGTTGGTAATGGTGCGGCCCAGTGTGTTCCTGCAAGCGGCCCCCAATATAGCCGCTGTGGCGGATGCCGCCAGGGCCGATGATCTGTCCGAAGTCCGCAAGCTGATCAAGGACCACGGGGATGTGAATACATCCGCCAATGACGGCTCCTCCGCGCTCTTGTGGGCGGCCTTCCACTCGGACGCGGAAATGACGAAGGCGCTGCTGGCGGCCGGAGCCGCCGTCGACGCAGCGAATCATTATGGTGTAACTCCTCTTCTGCAGGCGAGCCGCAATGGCGACGTAGAGGTGATGCGCGCGTTGCTCGATGCAGGAGCCCAGCCGACGCGCTGGCACGCCGAGGGCGAAACGCCATTGATGGCCGCTGCGCGCACCGGCAAGGTGGAGGCGGTGAAATTACTGCTGGATCGTGGCTCTTTCGTGAACGCCGCGGATCCGTTTCAGGAAGAGACCGCATTAATGTGGGCGTCCGCTGAAGGTCACTTGGATGTTGTGAAAGCGCTGCTGGCCGCTGGCGCGGATCCAAATCTCAAGGCGCACGTCTCCACGATCACGGAGCGTAGCCACGCGGACCATCCCTCAGGCGGCTTTACAGCTCTGATGTTTGCCGTTCGTGACGGATACACGGATGTTGCCAAGGCGCTGGTCGCGGGTGGCGCCGATCTGAAGCTGACGAACGGCGATGGCGCGAGCGCGGCTATCGTGGCCATCGTCAACGACCGCTTCGATCTAGCCAAAGAGTTGATCGATCTTGGCTCCGACCCCAACGACGGATCCTTGTTCTTCGCCGTGGACATGCACGACGCCACCACCGACATGCGCGCGCACGACGGCTCGCGCCTGCAACCGAACCATCCGAATAAGATGACTGCGTTAAGTCTGGTCAAGGCGCTGCTGGACCTCAAAGCCGATGTGAATAAGCCGTTTATCGGGGCTTTGCACTCGACGACGCTCTGCTGCGGCGCAGCGATCAACAGCACGCCGTTCTACCGAGCCGCGTCCGCAGCCGATGTGGAGGTTTTGAAGCTGATGGTGGCTGACGGCGCGAAGCTGGAATGGAGCCCCACCGACATCAAGCCTAAGGACGGGGAAGCGCGTTTGCGCCGCCCGAACCCGAACGTCGGTAAGACGCCCGTGATGGCCGCGATGAAAGGTGGCACAGGCGCTCCGTTTGCTGCGGGTCCCGGGTTTACCCGGCTGGGACCGCCGCCATTCCGCGAGGAAGGCAGCCGCGATCCGCTCGAAGCGCTGCAGGTTCTACTGGCGGCCGGGGCCAATCCAAACGCCAAGGCGCCGGATGGTACGACTCCGCTGCACCAAGCGGTGCAGTTGCAGCAAGTGGGGTTGATTCGCGCGCTGGTTGCGTCCGGTGCGTCGCTGAACGCAGTCAATAAGGACAACCTGATTCCTCTGGCGGCGGCCGAAAAGTTGAAGGACATGACTCCGGCCGAGTTCTCCATATCACTGGGCATGGACGCGGACGCGTATCATCCGAAGCGCGATTCGCGCGCTGATGTGATCGCGGCGCTGCGGGAGTTGATGCACCTGGGCCCCAACGATCCAGTGCCGGCGCCTCCGCCGGCGGCAGTTCCTACCGGCAAGAAAGAAACCGGCGATAAGGATAAGGAAGCGAAGAATACTCCGGAAGCGGCAGCGGCGATCAGCGAACAATGAAGAAGCGGGAAAATATGGCAGGAAAGATTGCAATCACAGGAGCGGCGGCCTACTTCGGCGTCGCTGCGCTGCTGGTAGCACAGACCGGAAGTGGTACGCGGGCCGAACCAGCCTCGCGACCGCCAGCGGCGGCACCAGTTCACGCAGGAGTGGCAGCGCCGTCGACTGCTAGCGCTACGGCGGACGCAGTCAAGTACCGTGCGATGTTGGACAAGTACTGCGTTGCGTGTCACAACAAACGCACAGCGTCTCCGTCCGATGAACCGGTCAATTTCGAAAGTGCCAGCTTCGACGACTTGTTAGGCCACGCGGGGACTTGGGAGAGAGTCCTGCGGAAGTTGAGCGTGCGGGCGATGCCGCCTCCGGGCATGCCGCGTCCGACTGAGGCCGAGTACGCTGGGTTTACGGGGTGGCTCGCCGGATCGCTCGATCGCGCCTGGGGAAACCGGACCACGCCTGGCCGCTTTGTCGTGCATCGTCTGAATCGCGCGGAATATGAGAACGCGGTGCGCGACCTGCTGGCAGTGGACCTGGACGTGTCCGAACTGCTGCCGACCGATGGCGCGGACTTCGGGTTCGACAATATTGCGACGTCGCTTAAAACGTCGCCGCTCCTGCTCGAGGGATACCTGAACGCGGCGGAGCGGGTCAGCGCGATGGCCGTGGGCGATCCGAAGGTAAAGCCCGGTACCACAGAGCATTCGATTCCGCGTGAATTCAGCCAGAACGGATACATCGACGGTTTGCCGCTGGGAACTTTTGGGGGGACGGTGGTGCATCACGTTTTCCCGGCGGACGCCGAGTATAAACTTTCGGGCCGGCTGGTGCGCGGTATTCAGGAAGGCTACGCCGGCGTCGAAGGAAACGACATACCGTACACATTTGTGATCACGATCGATGGGACTGAAGTCTATTCGGCGCCTATCGGCGGCCCCAAAGATGACGAGCTCCAAAGCAAGGATTTAGCCGCGGCGCAACCTATCATCGACAAACGCATGACGGGACGCGTGCGGGTCACCGCAGGTCCGCATGAGGTCGGGTTTACATGGAAAGAACGGCCGTTCCAGCTGCAGGACGTATGGCAGCCGGCGCGGCGCGACAGCCAGGAAATCCACATGATCGGCGGGTTGCCCAAGCTCAAGACGGTGGGGATCGACGGGCCGTACAACGTGCGAGGCGTGACCGAAGGGCCCAGCCGGGACCGGCTGTTCGTATGCCATCCCGCGTCTGGTTCGGGCCCCAGCGGTGAGACGGCCTGCGCAACCAAGATCCTAACCACTCTCGCGCGCCGGGCGTTCCGGCGTCCTGTCAACGTCGGGGACATTGAAGCCCCCCTGGCGTTTTACAAGAAGGCACGGCAGAGCGGAAGTTTCGATGACGGCATTCGCTCGGGCGTCGCGCGGGTTCTTTCGAGCCCATACTTCCTGTATCGAATTGAGAACGATCCGGCGGCTGCTCGCGCCGGCGTGGCGCATGCAGTGAGCGACGTGGAACTGGCCTCGCGCCTGTCCTTCTTCTTATGGAGCAGTGTCCCGGATGAAAAGCTCCTGGACCTGGCAATTGGGGGACGGCTGCGGGAGCCGGGGGTGCTCGCGACCCAGGCGGAGCGCATGCTTTCCGACGATCGCTCGGACGCCCTGGTCGAAAATTTCACGGGGCAGTGGTTGCAACTGCGGAATCTGGAAGCAAAGGCGGTCCCGGACCTGCTGATGTTCCCGGATTTCGACGATAATACGCGCAAAGGATTCCGTAAGGAGACCGAGTTATTCTTCGGGTACATTTTGCGCACCGACCGCAGCACTCTCGACCTTTTGAACGCGGACTATACCTTTGTGGATGAACGGCTCGCGCGGCATCTACGGCATACCTGGGGTCTATGGCCCGCAGTTCCGGAGGGTAAAGCTCACCGATCCTAACCGCCGCGGTCTGCTGGGGCAAGGGAGCATCTTGGCGTTGACTTCGGTCGCGACCAGAACCTCACCGGTTTTCCGGGGGAAGTACGTGCTGAGCACTTTCCTGAACACGCCGCCGCCGCCGCCGCCGCCGAACGTTCCCTCGCTTGAAGAAAGCAACAAGGGGGCGTCCACGGCTGCGAAGACGGTGCGAGCGCAGCTGGAATTGCACCGCAAGAACCAACCCTGCGCGTCCTGCCATCGCGTGATCGATCCCGCTGGATTCGCGCTCGAGAACTTTAATTCCGTGGGGCAATGGCGCGATACCGGCGCCGATGGCGCGCCGCTCGACGTGGCGGGCACGCTCGCTGACGGGTCAAAGGTGAACGGTCCGGTGGCGCTGCGGCAGGCGATTGCGGGCCGGCCTGACGCTTTTACGACGGTGGTTACGGAAAAGTTGCTGACGTACGCGCTCGGCCGGGGTCTTGAGCCAAGCGACATGCCGGTGGTCCGGCGGATTGTGAAGAAGGCCGCACAAAACGATTACCGGCTTTCCTCGGTTGTAGTAGGTATTATCGAAAGCGCACCGTTCCAGATGCGCACCAAGTTAGAACCGGCGGAAGATGTCAAGGGGCCGGCTGAACCCGTTAAAGTGGCAAGATCAAATTAGACAAGGAGTAGCTATGATCATTACGAAAAAGCATCTTTCGCGCCGCACGTTCATGCGTGGTAGCTTAGGCGCCGCGGTCGCACTGCCGTTCTTGGACGCCATGGTCCCAGCGCTCTCCGCGGCGCCCACTTCGCCGTTCCGGTTCGGCGCGGTTTACTTTCCGTGCGGCGTATATCCCGATACCTGGCATCCTGACGCGGAGGGGAGTAACTTTGTGTTCAAGCCGGTGATGCAGCCGCTGGAGCCGTACCGCAATCAACTCGTCACGGTCAGCAAGATGAAGGCGCCGTGGGGTTCCTCTGTCCATCTGGGAGCGAGCTCAGCGTTCCTCAATGGCGTGGGACCGGCCGGTAACCGCGGCGAAACGGGAGACGCTTTCGGAAAGATTCAATCCAAGAAAACCGTCGACCAGTACATTGCGGATAAAGTGGCGGGCGATACGCCGCTGCGCTCGATCGAGGTCGGCACCGAGGACATGGGTACCGCCGTGGGCGCCTGCGACGGGTTTTCCTGCACGTTCTTCAACACCCTGGCGTGGCGCGACGAAGCCAGTCCGCTGCCGGTGGGGATCAATCCGCGTGTCACCTTCGAGCGCATGTTCGGCGAGACGGATTCGAAGGAACGGCGTTTTGCCCGGCTCAAGGAAAAGGAGAGCCTGCTCGACTCGGTGACCGAGGAAACCGCGAAACTGAAGCGCTCTCTGGGAGGGGCCGATCGCGCGATTCTCGACGAGTATCTGGGCAACATCCGCGAGGTGGAGCATCAGCTTGATCGCATGGAAAGCCGTCTCGGCACCATCACCGGCGATCCCGAAGCGCCGATGGGCTTGCCGGATGCCTTCGACGATCACATGAATGTGACCTATAACCTGATGCACCTGGCGTATCAAGGCGACATTAGCCGTGTGTTCACGTTCATGACCAGTCATGAAGCGACCGACCGCGCTTACCCGCACATCGGCATTCCTGAGCAGCACCACACCATCTCGCATCATGGCAACGATCCGGAGAAACTGGCGAAGTACGCCAAGATCGCCACGTACCACATGGTGAAGTTCGCCGATTTCCTGGGCAAGCTGAAGGCGACCAAAGAGGGCGACGGGACGCTGCTGGATCACGCGGTACTCTACTGGGGCAGCGGCATGAGCAACGGCAACGTGCACGATCGCAACAGCCCTCCCGCGGTAATGGTGGGCGGCGGATGCGGGCGGCTGAAAGGCAACCGGCACATCGTCGCGAAGGATGCACCAACGTCAAACCTGCTGCTGGCATTGGCGCACGTGGGTGGCGCGGAGATCGATAGTCTGGGAGCGAGTACGGGCAGAATCGATCTTTAGCGAAGCTTCAGGTCAGTTCATGACCTTGCAATAAAAAAAGGGCACGTCTCGAAAGAGGCGTGCCTTTTGTATTTATAATCGAAGCAGAAATGCCGCCTACGACCGCTGCGCTGAGTGTGTGCATGATTGTGAAGAACGAGGAGCGCAATCTTGCGCGGTGTCTGGATTCAGTGCAAGGGCTGGCGGGTGAGTTGATCGTCGTCGACACGGGTTCGACGGATGAAACGCCGCTGATCGCGGCCGGCTACGGGGCGCGAGTGATCCCGTTCGATTTCACGGTCGTCGATTTTGCCGCCGCCCGCAATCATGCTCTGGAGCGATCGAACGGCCGGTGGATCCTGATGCTGGACGCGGATGAGATGTTGGATCAGGCGAGCGCGCCCACCATCGAAAGACTGATCGCCTTGGAAGAAAACGCGGGATACTTTCTGGAGCGGTACAACCACTCGGCGGGCTCGGAGAGTCCCTTCACGGATTATGTGGTCCGGCTTTTTCCCAACCGGCCCGAGTATCGCTACCGCGGTCGCGTCCATGAGACCATCGACGCCTCGATTCTAGCGGGAGGCGGGCAACTGTTGAAGACCGACATCCGCATCGATCACACATTCTCTTCAGACCGGGAGTCGCGGCGGCGCAGGAATCACTGGTATATCGAAATCCTGAAAGAAGAGATCACCGCCGACCCCGCCGACGACTCGCGGCTCGATTTTCTCGCGGCGGAATATCACCAGCTCGAAATGTTCCATGAGGCCACCGAAATTGCCGAGCGCATCGTAAGCTTGAGGCCGCTCGATCCCAGGGCGCATTTGTTCGTGGGCCTGTATCATTTGCTCTACCAGCCCGATCGGGCGCGGGCGCGCGCCGATTTCAACCAGGCGCTGCATCTACGCCCGGGCTACCTCGAAGCCGAGTCCTTCTTGCAACTCATGGACGAGCAGGATCGCGGGCGGGCTTAGCTCCTAGGTGTCAGGGACACTTCGGGGCGACGCGGTTTACGGTTGTTACGTTGATGCCCTCCGCGCCGTCGGCACCGATCAAGAGCCCGCTCACCGCGATGCGGGAACCGGCTAACGGATCCAGACTCGTCAAGACAAACTTGAGCGCCATGGTACGGCTGCCGAGGGGCCTGGTGGCATCTTCGCCGCCCGGACGCTCCGCCCGCTCCGGGGTGTCGCACTCGTGACCACCCAGTCAGATCCGCTGCGAGCCAGACAGCCGACTACCCGAATCAGCGTGTCGGCGGGGAGCACGGTGCTGCCGTCCTTCGGGATAATTTGCACGTCGGTATTGGTATTGCGCGCCAGTTCGGTGGTTCCCGCGGGAAAGCCGTTGGTTTTAAGGATGAGCGCGACGATATCGCTGTAGGTGGGATCGCTGAGCGAACCGGGGGTGCCGTTCGGCATGTATTTGCTGACGAAGTCGAGTAGATCGCCGACGTTTTTTTGCGCGAAACTCTTCCAGAAGGCTTCCCCGGCGAGGGGCGCCTTGCCTTGTGCCCCGAGTGCGTGACAGCCCGCGCAGCTTTGGGCGAAGGCCATCACGCCACGGGCGGCTTGAGCCTCTGTGTACGCACCGTCCCAGACGGTCCGGCGCGGGGCGCTGGTTTGAGCGGTTACGAGACTGGCCGTGGCCGATGCGAGGAACAGGAGGCCGGCCAGCGGTAAGGCCGACATTAAAGTGCGCAGTCCGTTGCTGGCGGACCGCCGCCCCGTTCGAACCGACATGTTCTGCATTTTGTGATCGTGTCAGGTAAGCGGAGCTATGTCAAGCCGCCAGTACCGCTCGTTGGAAAAGGCGACGAGGCTTCGTGTTAGCTGCAAAGCGCCGCCAACGCAGCTGGCTTGGCGGTGGCGAGTTCCTGGAGGATGCGCTCGCAACGATCGGGCGGCAGCACGCGTCCGGCGAGCGCGCGGAATTTGTCCTCCATTTCGCTCCAGCTCAGCGGGTTTTCCGGGTCGCCTTTGGGGTAACGCACGAACTTCTCGAGCGTTTGTCCGTCGCAGCGCTGGATAGTCACCCGAGCCGGCCATTCTCTCGGGAAGGTTTGTTCGATGCCCGGATCTCTCACCAGCGTTACCTTGCCAATTACCTTCGCGACACTTGGTGAGCGGACCTGCTCAAGCGTGAACTGATCGAGTCCCGCGGCGCCATAAAGAACCGCGACCGCCGCACCAAAGGGCATGGAAAACTGTGCATCCACCACCGACTCGGGACTATATTTTTGGGCGCGCGGTTCGCACACGATGTTCCATCCGGCCTCCAGAATCGCAATCTCGATCTGGGCGACGTCGGGCTCCGCGAGTCTGTTTTCGCGGATGATTTCAAGGATGGCGTCGATCGGTCCTTGCATATAGCGGCAACAGGCGTGAGGCTTCACGGCGGTGCGCAGGATTTCGTAGGAATCGCCCAGGCCTGCCGTAACACGTTGCGGCACCGGATGACGAGAGTAACCGTGCAGGAAACCGTCACGGCCTTCGAGAATTCGTCGCGGACCCGAAAAACCCTCGGCTGCGAGCAATGCGGCCTGAATGCCATTTTGTGCCGCCAGGCCAGGATGGATGCGCTTGGTCCATGCGCCTTCGGCGAGAAACTCCATGCTCCCCGCGGCCATGCTGCCCGTGATCCCGACCGCCGCCAGTGTTTGTTCTTCCGTGAGCCCGAGCAGTTTGCTGGCTGTAATCGCCGCTCCGAATACGCCGCAGGTTTGCGTCGGATGGAAACCGAGTGCGTACTGCTCTTTGGGTTGCGCCGCCATGGCGATGCGGGCCGCTGCCTCGAATCCAGCGACCACCGCCGCCAGAAAGGAATCGGCCGAGAGTTCAGGGGTCGACTCCGCGATGGCAAGCGCCACCGAATACATCGTCGTTCCCAGATGAATCGATCCGCCGCTGTGTGTGTCATCCATCTCGATGCCGTGCGAGGCTGTTCCGTTCGCGAAGGCTGCGAGCCCAGGCAAGGTACGCATAGACGTGCCGAGAACGCTCGCTCGCCCCGGCGCGCCGATCCGTTGGATCATCCGCTGTACACAATTCGCGGATTCCTCCTGCGATCCGCGGATCGCGACGGATAGATAATCGAGGAAAAAATAGCGCGCCCGATCCAGCACCTCCGCGGGAAGGGTCTCTGGCTTCATTTGATACAAGAAATGGACCAATTCGCGCGTGTATTCCGGCTGAACGGTAACGGCAGTTTGAGGATTCATCTCTGGCTTCCTTTGGGAACTAAATAGTGCCGGAGCAAAACCCGAATTCTTTCGCCATTCTGGTTGAACGCGCGAGTTTCGATACCGATGACGTCGCGGTCGGGTTTGCTGGCTGATTCGCGCTTCTCCAGAACTTCGAATTCCTCGTACAGCGAATCGCCGGGAAACAGAGGATAGAGGAACTCGACACTTTCAAAGCCCAGCTTGGCGATGGCTTTGCCCGAAGTATCCGCAATGCTCATGCCTACCGTCAAACTGAAGACCAAGGTATCCACCACCGGGCATCGCCCTAGCGGCTGAGTGCGCGCGTATTGCTGATCGATGAACAGCGGCTTGTGGTTCGTGTGGAGCAAGGCGAATAAAGTGTTGTCATACTCGCTGACGGTACGGCCCGGGCAGTGCCTATAAACCGTTCCGACTTCGAGTTCCTCGTAATACCGGCTGACGGGCTGTTGCTGATCGTCCATACTAGCCGTTGTCCTTGTATTTTTTGAGGAGACCTCGCGCGATGATCAGGCGCTGCAATTCGTTGGTGCCGCCGCCGATAACGACCAGCGGTGCGTCGCGGTAATAGCGTTCGACGGGAAAATCTTTGGAGTAGCCGTTGGCGCCCAAAATACGCATTGCTTCAAAGGCGACTTCCGCGGCCGTTTCGGTCGCGAAGAGTTTGGCCATTCCAGCCTCTAGATCGCAACGTTCTCCGCGATCGCGCTTTTCGGCCGCCGAGTAGATCAATAGGCGTGAGGCTTCGATTCGCGTAGCCATATCCGCGAGCTTGTTTTGGATGGTCTGATATTCGGCAATGGCCTTGCCGAAGGTCACTCTGTGTTGCGCGTATTTGATGGCCTCCTCAAATGCCGCACGCGCAATGCCCAGGCCGCGCGCGGCCACATTGAGGCGTTCCGCCTCTAGGCCCGTCATCACTTGCTTGAAACCCTGGCCCTCCGCGCCGCCGATCAGATTGCCGGCGGGAATCGCGAAGTTGTCGAAGTGAAGCTCGCAGGTCTCCACACCCTTATAGCCGAGCTTGTCTATATCCCGGCCGACTACCATGCCGGGAGCGCCCTTCTCGAAGATGAAGGCGCTCATGCCGCGATGCGGCGGTTGTGCCTGGGGATCACTTTTGGCCAGCAGCAGGAACGTGTTGCCGTGGCGAGCATTTGTGATCCACATTTTGGACCCGTTGACTCGATACACGTCGCCGTCGCGAATCGCGGTAGTGTTTATGTTTTGAAGATCCGAGCCTGCATTGGATTCCGTGAGACAGATGCCGCCGCGCTTTTCTCCGGTCGCCATGGCGGGGAGGAAACGTTGTTTTTGCTCCTCTGTGCCGAAGTGAACCAGCACGTCGCACATCACGGAGTTAGTTCCCAGCACACCGGCCAAGCCTAGCCACCCGCGCGACAGTTCCTCGAAGATCATCGCGAAGGTGGTAGTGTCTGCGTTCACGCCTCCGTACTGTTCCGGTATGTTCACTCCGAACAGACCCATTTCCTTCATCTGCTCTACCAGCGCATGCGGGTATTCATTACGATGCTCCATTTCGGAGGCCACTGGAATGACTTCGTTTTGCACAAATTTCCGCACCGTGGCAATGATCAGCTCCCGCTCGGTATTTGTCGCGTGCATCTATTCTTCTCCCTTTGCAGTATGCTTCGTCTTGCGCGCATAATGCTCATCGATATGCACGGGATGTTGGTTCATACATAACAAGCTGAGGAGCTTGTCGTCGTATTCATTGACCGTGCGGCCGAGCCAGTGACGGAATGTGTCTCCTGGCCTAAGCTCTTCGAAATATCGTCCGTAACTCATATTTGACAGATTGTGTTGCTAAGCAATTCCTCAATCACAGATTCGGGAAGCCCGGCTTCCTGCAACACTTCCCTGGTATGTTCGCCAAGCCGCGGTGGGCCTTGCATCGCAGACGGCGTGAGCGGAAAGCCAAGGGGCGAACGCGGTAATAGGATGCTTTTATCGCCTTGGGGCCGGTGATACCGACATGAGTGGCTCGCTCCTAACAATTCAGTATAGTCAGAGTGTCTCCCATGGTATTCTGCTGAAAAACGATGAAGCGAAGCGAGAAGCGGATTCTGACGACGTATGTGGGAAGCCTCGTGCGTACCCCCGAACTGATGGCGCTCTCCAAGTCCACCAAAGCCCGTGCGGCGGCGATGCCATCGAGCGAAAAATACGAGGAGATTCTCAAGCGGGCAACTTGTGGAGGGCGTAGCTTTGGCCAGCCTTGAACTGTTCTAAATTGAGGCGGCTGTTCACCGTGAGAAAGCTTTCCCGGCCAACTGGGAATGCGATACGCTAGCTACCCGATCCGCCAAGGCTGTAGCCGCACAGCCATATCACGCCAAAGGTTCCAATCGCGCTCCGCTGCGCGCGGACACGAAGTCAACCAGGATCACCAGCAGAATCAAAGCGCGTTTATGCTTAGGAGAGGCCATCACGATGTATCCTGGAGAACATTCCAAATGAATCGAACCATCACAGCTCTATCCATGTCACTAGCCGTTAGTCTTCTTCTGGCGAGTGAGGCGGCGGCGCAGAATCTGGTCATATCTAATGCGCGGATTATCGTGGGGCCCGGACAGGTGATTGAGAAGGGCGCGGTGGTGATCCGGAACGGCCGAATCGCGGCTGTGGCCGCGGGCGTCGCGCCGACTGCTCCGCAAAGTGCGACCGTCATCGATGGAACAGGCATGACCGTGATCGCAGGATACATCGACGACCACCGCCACATCATTCAAGCGCGGGGTGCAGAGGGCGTTGCGAAGTGGATGAAGGAGCAGGCTCCCGACCGGATGCGTGAGCTTTTGGAATCCGGCGTCACCACGGTGCAATCCGGCGGCGACGATAATGCGGGCATCCTCGAATTGAAACGCAAAATCGAGAAGGGTGAGATCAAGGGTCCACGCATCATTGCGTCGGGGGGTGTGCCCACGGCGCGTATGAAGGATGAAGCGGAGGTGCGGGCCGCCGTCGATAAGGTGGTGAAGGACGGAGCCGATTCAATCGCCGAAGTGCACTATCCGAACGTGGTCTGGCCGTATCATCCGACGGAGCAGGAGACTAAAAACCTCGCTGCCGGCATCGACGAGGCTAAGAAGCTGGGCGTTGAATTCCAGGTGCACGCCGTGAGCGATCTCGCGCTAGTCGACTCCACTCGCTTCGGTGCACGCAAGCAAGTTCACTCGCAGAACATCAACTGGGTGACGAAAGAACAGGCCAAAGAGGTGGCCGCTGCCGGCGTCCAGGTCGCTTCTATCTGCGGCTTCGGCTCACCGAACTTCGACGTATACAGCCACGATAATAAGCCGAAGTTTCGCGACGGCAAACCGTGGCCTGAGGGCATTGTCGACAGCCAAGGCGTGGGACAAGAGGCCGGCTATATGCCGGTTAATTTGCGTACTCTCTACGATGCCGGTGTCGACGTCTCCTACGCCACCGACACCGTGTTCTACGCTCCCGCGGCGCTGGCCCACGAGCTCAAGAGCCTGAATCTGGTATTTTCAGTTCCCGATCTCATCAAGATCATGGGGCCGAACTCGGCGAAGTTTATCGATAAAGAAAAAGACTTGGGAACGATTGAGGTTGGCAAGCTGGGCGACGTCGTGCTGCTGGGCGGCAATCCTTTCGACGGATACTGGAATTTTCTCACTGCTGAAGTAGTGATCAAGGGCGGCCAGGTAATGGTAGACAAACGCGGCATGCCGGACGCGGGCAAGCCGATTGTGCGCGGCTACTGACAAAGGGAGGAATAGATGTCCCTGAGAAAAATGTTTGGTATGTTCTGCGCCATGACGGCCATGGGCCGCGGGAACACGGTGTATTCGCTCCTTCTCCACTGATACTGCGTATACAGTGGGCTGCTTGCCCGAGAGCGACGCAGCCCACCGCCAGCAGTCCGGCGATCAGGAAGAACCGGCCACTAGACCACGACATCGTGGATAGCCCACTGAAGGCGCTGGCTATCCACAACGAAAAACTGTCTCTGCTTGGAGTCGGGCTAAAATTCGAACCGCAAACCGAACTGCATCACGCGTCCCGGTTGCGCGTATTGGTACTCGCCAAAAGTAGAACTGGACGTCGCGTCCAGAACGGGATCGTAGAAATTCACGTTGTTGAAAGCGTTGAAGGCCTCGCCGCGTAATTGAAGCCGCATATTTTCCCAGGGCAACGTGAAGGATTTGGCGACAGCAATATCGAAGTTCAGCAAGCCCGCAAGGCGGATCGAGGCGCGTGGTCCCACCGATCCGGCATACATCGGCAGCCAGTTAGTGGCCGCCGTGGTCGACGCGAACACGCTGGGGTTCCCCTTCTGGTCATACGTTGTCGTCCCAAAGGTGTAGGACGAAATGGGATACGCCACTGCTCCGAACGAGAAGTTGGTGGGATAGACGCCTCCATAAAATACCGAAGACGGCAGGCCCGAACGGTAGCGCTCAATCATCGAAATCTGCCAGCCGCCTACGAATTGATTCACAACCGGGTTGGCGTTCTTGAGCAGCAGCTTCCCTTTTCCGAAGGGCAGTTCATAAAGGACATTCGCGTTAATGTTGTGGCGCGCATCGAAGTCTGAAGAACCGCGATAGGCCGTGTTGCTATAGGGGTCGAGCATGATTCCGCCATAGGTGCCAGCGCCGGATTCGGCCCCGCCGCCGCGGTCGATCGAGTGCGAAAGCGTGTAATTGAAATCGAAGGATACGCCCTTGCTTAGCGCTTTGCGTAGCGTAACGGTGGCGCCGTGATAAGACGCCGCGCCGTTATTGTTCCAGGCGCTGATGCCGCTGGCTTGTGGAGTATAGAAAGTCCAGCAATGCCCCGACAGGCAGTTGGGAAATGACTTTCCGTTCACCGTGGTGAGGCGGTCCGCCTGGTTCATGGTATCGGTGTCGCTCAAGGCGTTGATGTCTTCCATGAGGTACAAGTAATTGGCCGTCGCGCTTCCCGGGAAATATAAGTTTTTCGCGTTGGCGAAGTATTTCTCGATGAAGGGATTGGTGGGAACAATGCTGGGATTGGCCTTGATTTCATTGCCCACTTGGTTCGTCAGGTTCGGGTTGTTGTTCGAGAGCTGCAGATACAAGCTGCGCATGTCGCCCTCGGCTTGAGTCAGGGTGAGGCCGCTGGTGGGATCTTTGAAATTCCAGGCCACGCCGCCGACATCCTGTTGCATCAATAAACTATGCGAGAGACGGCCCTGGTAGCCGATTTCCAATGTCATGCCGCCCTTCACAGGCCGTGCGATGGAAGCGTTCATGACGTAGGCGTAGGGCGTCTTCAGATCGGATTCAATTCCCACATAAGTGCCGCCGACGAACGCTACGTTGGCGGGAGTATACGGGAAAGTATGCACGGAAGCGGCGGGGAGTGCGGGAAGCGTTCCGTTGTAGCGCGGACTAGTGGAAAACGTAAAGGAACCCAATACGTCGTTTTCCGTCAAGCCGAAAGGATTCTGGTTGTCGTACTGCACCACCATGTCGCTTCCAAAGCGATCGTAAGCGATGCTGGCGCCGGCGCGGAACACGCCGCCTTTGCCGAGGATCTTGGCTCCCAGACCGGCATCCGATTGCGGGCTGTAAGCGATGGCTAGCCGCGGGGCGAAGTTAGTATTTTGCCGGTTAAACCAACCGGTGGTTCCACCGTTGGCGGGCCCGGCCAGACTATACGATTCCTCCGCATTCGCTAGCGCATAAGACGGAATACCATCCGCAGCCCCGCCTACACGCTGCGCCCAGAAGTTCTGCAGGGAGAAGGTGGGCACAACCTCCAGTCCGTTGGTCTCCCACGGCGGAGTGTCATTTTCGTAACGCAGTCCATACGTAAAAGTGAGTCCCGGCTTAATGCGCCAGCTATCTGAGATATAGCCTGCATACTCGTTGGTAGCGAAATCGCGGATTCGTGGAACGCCGAGGGCTAGGGCATTCCCGCTTTGCGTGTACGAATAGTTCACGCTGCCGCTGGTAATCACGCCGAACAGAGCCACACCGGCGGACTCCAGCGCTTGCGTGTTTGCGACGGTGGAGTTAAGCCCGTTCGCCGCGAGATAGTTCTGCGTATCAGCCAGGAAGTCGGACCCGAGACCGGTAAGGTTGCCGCGGCTCGCGGCATACGTCGCCCAGGCGTTGGCATAATTGGTATAGCCATTGCGAACGAAGCGAATATTTACTCCGGCCGTGATGGTGTGGAGTCCCTTTGTCCAGGTGAAATCGTCGTTGATGTTGTAAGTCGGTGAAATACGAATGTAAGCGCGGTTGGCGTAGTTCACCGGCGCATCAATGTTATTGAGGCTAAAGGCAGGGCCCGAAGGACCCGTTTGGTTGAGACCAATACGAGTCAATCCAAACGAAGCCACGTTGACCATGGTGGGCGACAACACCACCGTGTATAGCGCGGAAATACCGCGGCTATTGTTGAGCTGCACATTATTTACGGGCTCGCCCGGGAACGACTGCGGAGTGAGCACTTGATTATTTCCGGCCAGCGAGCCGCGCAGCGAGAGGATCTGTTTACCGGCCGTATCCAGATGGAAGTCCATCTTTCCGACGTAGGCATTGTTGGTCAGATTGTCGGGCGCATTGAAGCGGTAGCCGACAAAGTTGAGTCCGCCGTCGTACCCAGCGGAGGGTGCGTTGCCGATAGGATATTGACTAAGGATGCTCAACACCGTCGGGCTTACACCGAGATGCTGGGGGTCAATCGCCAACAATTGCGCGGGCGAGAGCGTTTCGATACCGCCGCTGCTATTGGCAAACGTCAAGATTCCCTGACGCATCGCGACGGACGGCACATGCCCGAGTTCGCTCACAGCCGTGCGATCCAGGCGCTTTTCATAGTTGAAAAAGAAGAACACGCGATCCTTTTTGATAGGGCCGCCCACCGAGAAACCGAATTGATTGCGGTTCAGCGGCTGACGCGCCACGCCAGCCTGATTGTTGAACCAGTTGTTGGCGGAAAAGATGGTATTGCGGTTGAACTCGTAAAGCGAACCGTGGAAGCGGTTGGTGCCGCTCTTGGTAATCAGCGTAACTTGGCCGCCGGAACTTCGCCCTTGCTCGGCGCCTTCGCCACCGACGGTGACGCGGAACTCCTGCACGGAATCGAGCGGCACCGGTAGGGCTGCGTTGAATCCCGACGCGCGGTCGAGTCCTTGGCCGTTAAAACCTGGAAGTGCGAGCCCCGACCCGCGGCCGAGTACGCCCAACCCTGCATTTTGGTTATCGTTGGCGTCGACGCCGTCGAGGGTGACGTTATTCTGATCGCGACGCGAACCCAGAACTTCACCGGTCTGTGTTACGCCGGGTTGCAGGCTTAACAATTCCACGACGTTGCGGGTTTGCAAAGGAAGCTCCCGCACCTGCGTCTGGTTGAAGGCGTTGCCGATGGCCGCGTCCACGGTATTGAGGGTGACCACTTCGGCCTCTACGTTGACACTGGTAGCCACCGAAGCAAGCTGCAAGGCCACATTCAGCGTAGCCGGCGTATTCACCAGCAGTTGGACGTCTTTCTGCGATGAGATCGAGAACCCTGGTTTTTCAATAGTCAGCACATAAGCGCCCGGAGGTATTTGCAGAAACTGGTAAGCACCGGTAGCGTCCGTAATGACGCTCCGTTTAAAACCGGTCTGATCGTTTTGCAAAGTTGCATTGGCCGAATCGACGGCACCACCCTGCGTGTCGCTCACGATACCGCGTAGCGAGGTGGTGGCCTGTCCAAAAAGGGCCGGCATACTGGCAAAAGCCATCATCGCTAGAAGCGTCCCGGAACGGACGGTACGAGAAAACTGAGACATAGCACAAGACTCCTGACCTTGATTGAAAATTTAGAGGAACAACCCGGATCGGTTCTTGGGCGGAGCGGAGCCCGCGAGAACGTGTGACTAGAGTTCTCGAACGTTCTGACTTTGGCGGAAAAATCTGACACGCTTACTTTGCGTCAGTGCGACCACGAGGCCGCTGGAAGGAACAACTTAAGGAAACAACTCACGTCTCGGTTGAGTTGTAGGACATCGTAGCATGGACATGATCGAGTCGACAAGAACTTTTTTGCAAAATGTTTACAAATACGCTAGGGCTGGTTGGGGCTGAATCGCCAGACGTTTTGTTCTTTATGGTTTGTCATCCACACTGAGCCCAACCCGACACGAAGAGAATCGCCGCCCGGGCCGACCCACTGTTGGACCACTTTATTAGCGGCAATATCGATTCGCATCAACGGAACTTCATCCATCGTCACCCACACCGAGCCTGCCCCTACCGCGATGTCACCGCCGGGGCCGGGAACGCCGGTCTCGATGGTCGCTACTACGCGATTTGTTTTCGGATCTACACGGGAGACGGTTCCGTCGCCTTGGTTAAGGGTCCAAACAGAGCCCTCGCCGACGGCCAGGAAGCGCGGACTTGGGCCGACTCTGATCGTATTAGTCACGAGATTTGTTTTGGGATCGACGCGCGTTAACGTATTGCCCACCGTACTGGTGACCCACACCGCGCCCTCGCCATACTGCGCAGCGAAGGAACCCATAGGCACGGCGATGTCAGCAACGGCTTGATTGGTAGCAGGATCGATGCGCGACAGCACGCCTTTGGGGTCTGTCAAATACCAGATGCTATCCTCGCTGGCGGTGATGGTGCCTTCGGTATCCGCGGGTCCCAGCGGTATCGTGGCGATTACTTTGTTGCTCGCGATATCCACACGCAGCAGCGATTTATCGCCGCAACTGGGTACCCACACGCTTCCGAACCCGGCCACCAAACCTGCGCAGGGTAACTGGCCCACCAGTATGGTAGCTACGATCATATTGCTCTTGGGATCGAGACGCGTGATGGTGTTCTTGGGTTTGTTGCCGATCCAAACGGAGCCCGGCAAAATCAGGACCCAGTCGGGAAAACCGGGGATCGGGAATATGGCATCCGGGTGAATATTCGCGATGGGACGCTGTACGCCGGGTTTCTTTATGCCCGGGGGCAATTGTTTCTTTTTATCGGTCTTCTCGGCGGTTAGTGTAACGGCAGTTAACGAAACCGCTAATAGAATTCGTGCTGCCTGTTTCATTTAGTTGACGAATAGAAATTCGTTCGAGCTCAGGAGTGCCCAGCACAGCCATTTCAACGGGGAACTGGAGGCTGCGGCCGGTGTGGCAACCTCGACGCTGGGAGTCTCCGGCTTGGCGGCGAGCGAGTTGCCCATCGAGGCCTGCGGTGTTTCCGCTACTGGTTGATGGAAGAACTCGAGCGATGCTTGTAACTCCGCGGATGTTGGCTGGCGTTGAAATACGATTCCGAAAGCCTTGCGGATCTGCGCTTCATCGTTGCCGGCGTCGCGGACGCGCTGCTCCAGGCCCTCCGCTTGCCGTTCCACGAACGGACTATTCAGAAAGAACAGGCGCTGCAGCGGAACATTGGTGGCGTAGCGCTTTTCGGCCGAAAACGTCGGGGTTGGGAGATCGAAGGTGGTCTCGAAATTGTTGGGGAAGACGCGGCTGATGCTGCCGTATACGCCGCGGCGGGTCATTTGGTCGCCGTATTCTTCCGACGGGCCGCCCACTTTACTGAGATCCAGTTTGCCGGAAGCCGTTAACAGCGAATCCCAAATGCCTTCGGCTTCGAGGCGCCGCCGGTTGGCGTGCGAGTAAAGGCGGTTGTCGGAGTCTTTCGCGGCAGTCGCTTCTTCAGTCGCGGTGCTGAGTTGGTAAGTCCTCGAAAGCAGGATCTGCTTGTGGAGCGCTTTGATCGACATTCCACCGTCGACAAATTGCGCAGCCAAATAGTCCAGGAGTTCGGGATTGGAGGGCGGGTCTCCCACTCTCCCGAAATTATTCGGGGTGTCGACGATGCCGCTGCCCATGTGCCAGCGCCACACGCGATTCACAATCACGCGCATGCTTATGGGCTGCTTCACGATTGCCTCTGCCAGTTCCATGCGGCCGCTACCTTGCTTGAAAGGCTCGGGCGCGGCGGGTGAGAGGATCGAAAGAAATGCACGCGGCGCTTCTTCACCGAAGTTATACGGACTGCCACGCAAGAATACCTTTACGTTGGTGGGTTGCTTGTCGTCCTCAAGCCCATCGATGTAGGGATACGGCGCCGGCATGGCCTTCTTGAACTCTTCGATATCCGTTTTCAGGTGGGCCACATATTTGGCGAGGTCAGGACTGAGGCGTCTTTCGAGGGCCCAATCTTCGAGCTTCAGCAGAGCGGGCGGACGCTGTTCCTGTTTGTCGATATTGTCGGGATTCTCGCCCAGATCCTTGTCGAACATATCGCGCCACAAGTAGCTGTCCTCACGATCCATCCCCTTGAGATCGATTTGGTTAGGGTTCAACTTGCGTTTGAGGCCGTTGGGAAGGTAATCGTATTGATCGTCGGAAAGCTTGTACTTGGCCAGCTCGATCTCGTTTTCGGCCTCCAGCTTGTCGTGAAGTTTGCTAACTGTCGTGGCTTTCAGGTAGAACTCGCGGGCTAACGTCTGAGCGTCGTCCAAACTTCCGCCGCGAGCGAGCAGTGCTTGCCAGGGCTTCATGGTGGAGTAATTCAAGGTTGGCTTGGTACTGAAGCGGACCCAACGGTCGAGCATCTCGGGATCTAGCCTGTACTGTTCGGCGACTCCCGCCACCGAGTTCCGTTTTTGCGTTTTCACACGCCACACGGCCACCATATAGTCTTCAGTCTGTGAAAGCAGGCTTTGTGCGTATAGTCGGGCCAGATCGTCGAGATACTTCTTCTGGGCCTTTTCCTTCTCTGCGAGTTCTTTCTTCTTGCCCTCATAGTCGTCGACCACGGCTTTCGGGACCAGCGGGTACGCGTGATACTTTGTGCTGGCGAATACGCTCACGAGACGGTAATAGTCCTTGGTCGGGATCGCGTCGTACTTGTGATCGTGGCAACGCGCGCAGCCGACAGTGAGGCCCAGGAAAGCCTTGGTGGTGGTGTCGACCTTGTCATTCCATTCATCGGCGCGCTGGATGACCGGGGGATTAGCATCGAACGCCCAGACGCCGAGTCCATTCATCCCCAACCCGGGGATCATTTTCGCCCGAACCTTCTCATCCATTTGGTCGGCGGCGATTTGCGCCTTCACAAACTGGTCATAAGGCATGTCCTGATTCATGGAGTTGATCACCCAGTCGCGATAGACGTAGGCATTCTTGTACTGCTCCATGTGAAGCGGCTGATTGCCGATGTTGTAGTCGTCTTCTGCGTAGCGCACGACATCGAGCCAGTGGCGACCCCATGTCTCGCCGTAGTGCGGTGAGGCGAGCAGACGATCGATCACGTTCTCGTACGCTTTGGGAGATTTATCACCTTCGAAGGCCTTTACTTCTTCTTCGGTGGGCGGCAGTCCGGTCAGATCGTAGGTGACGCGCCGCAATAACGTGCGGCGGTCGGCCACAGGTGAGGGTGGCAGGCCTTCTTTTTCAAGACGCGCCAGGATGAAACGGTCGACGTCGTTCAGGGGCCAAGCGGTATTCTTCACGGCCGGCGGCTGCGGATGCTGCAACGGTTGAATCGACCACAATTCGCGCTGTTTAGCGGTGATGGTGTAAGGCCGCGCGTTGGCGGGAAGTGGGTCGGGCCAATACGCACCGTCCTTGATCCACTTGGCTAAATCGGCAATCTGTTGTTCTTGCAGGTGGCCACTCTTAGGCATCTTGCCTTCGCGCACCAGGTTAACGATGAGACTCTTGTCGGGATCACCGGGGACGAGCGCGGGGCCGGAAACGCCTCCCTTCAAAATGTCAGCGCGCGAATCCAGACGCAAGCCCGCCATTTGCGAATTGGTATGACATGCGAAACAGCTCTGCGCCAGCATGGGCCGAATGCGATTCTCGAAAAAATCTTTCTTCTCGCGGCTATCATCCTGCGTCTGTGCGGCGAGCACGAGTGGCAAAAGCAATAATCCCAGGGCTATTCGGTGCATTGTCATCCTTTCGCTAGACGGTTCAGGCAATGATGTCGTGAACGACTTGGCCGGCGGTGTCGGTCAAACGGAAATCGCGGCCACTGTATCGATAGGTGAGTTTGGTGTGGTCGATACCTAGCAAATAGAGGATGGTCGCGTGCAAGTCGTGGACGTGCATTTTTTTGTCGACTGCCGTGAAGCCAAAGTCGTCGGTTGCGCCGTAGGTAATGCCGCGCTTGATGCCCCCGCCCGCAAGCCAAACCGAGAATCCGCCGGGGTTGTGATCACGTCCGTTCACCACACCGCCGCCGACGGTTTCGTTGGCGGTCTGAATTGCCGGGGTGCGCCCGAATTCTGTGCCGCAGATGACCAGGGTGTCGTCCAGCAGACCGCGTTGCTTCAGATCCTTGACCACTGCCGCAAAGGGTTGATCGGAATCCTTCGCCAACTTGCGGTAGGACAAGATGTCGGTGTGCGCATCCCAGGGGTCGCCCTTGCTGTAGTAGACCTGCACCATCCGCACGCCTTTTTCCGCGAGCCGGACCGCCATCAGGCTGCCTAACGCCGTGCTTCCCGGCCCGTACATGTCGAGTGTTGCCTTGCTTTCCTTGCTGACGTCGAACACTTCCGGCGCTTCCGTTTGCATGCGGTAGGCGGTTTCCATGGACTTGATCGTCGCGTCCAGCTGTGAATCCTGTTTACCAACCGCTTCCATGTTGAGCTCGTTCAGCTTGCGCAGAAAGCTGACGTTATTCTTCTGAACCGCGTCGCTGACATCGGAGTTAGTTACGTTCGGGATCACTTTGGCGGCCTGGAATGGTTCGCCTTCGATCCACTCATTTTTGACGTAGGTGCCCTGGTGCATGGCGGGCAGGAATCCGGCGCTCCACAGCGGACTTCCTATGGTGATCGGCTGCGAAGGACAGAGGACCACGTAACCCGGCAGGTTTTGGTTCTCCAGACCCAACCCGTACGTGATCCAGGCACCCATCGAAGGGCGCCCGATGATGTTCGAACCGGTATTCATCAGGGTGATGCAAGGTTCGTGGTTGGGGATCTCCGCGTACAGCGAATTGATCATGCAGATGTCGTCCGCAATTCCCCCGACGTTCGGCCATAATTCGCTGACTTCGAGTCCCGAGTCCCCGTATTTTTTGAATTTGAACGGCGACATCATTAGGTTGCCGGTCTTGCGTGCAGTGAGGACGTTGCCCTCGGGTGCCGGCTTGCCGTTGTATTTTTCCAGCATCGGCTTGTGGTCAAAAGTGTCGACGTGCGAAACGCCGCCGTTCATGAATAGAAAAATGATGCGCTTGGCGCGCGGCTTGAAGTGCAACTGCGGAAGCGCCCCTTTGGTGCCGGTCATCTCAGGTGTGGCAGCCTGCAAAGAAGTGCTGACCATGTTGGAGAGTGCGACCATCCCCATGCCGCCTCCGACCATCGAAAGGGCTTGGCGCCGGCTCAACGGCTTCGGGGTGTGATTACAAGACATACGTCCTCCCTAATCGCTAAAAACGTCGGGTGCAATGGCTCTACCGGGGCAGAGCTTAGGACGACAAGGGCGGGAAATGCCTCTCACGTGGAGGTAACTCAATCATCTTCTGTAGATGACGAATTTGTCAAGAGATAAATTTGACAGACCCCAGCATGACGGTTATACTCGCGATAACCAACCGAGAGCGCGTTGGCGACCACTCCACGTGGTTCCAGACAGGGTCTGCTCTGGGCGCCAGTTCCCAAGAAGTACTCCTATTGCAACACCAGCGAGGGAGGAAGTGATGTCGTTTCGCAGACCCCAAGCGGCGCTTGTGCGCGCTTTTTCGTGGATCGTTTTGCCGGCCGCGCTGTTTGCGCAAACGCCGCAACCATCGGTAGAGGCCAAGAAAGAATTTTTCGAAAATAACATTCGCCCAGTCTTGGTCCAGAACTGCGCGACATGCCATAACGATGCCAAGGCGGGCGGCCTCCGGCTGATGTCGCGTCAGGACGTTTTAAAAGGAGGCGCGTCTGGACCAGCCGTGGTGCCCGGTGATCCCAGAAAAGCGCCCTGATTTCGCGGATTCGCCAGACCGATGCGGCGAAGCGCATGCCGTTGGGTGGCGCAGCGCTGAAGGATAACGAAATCACCAATCTCGTCAAATGGGTGCAAGACGGCGCCTATTGGCCCGAGGTTGAGGTCTCTGCCGATGCGAACAAGTTCTTTGAAGATAAGATTTGCCCGGTAATCGCTTTCCAGTGTTTCAACTGTCACACGACATCCCAAATGGGCGGTCTGCGGTCGACTCGCGGGAGGGCATGTTGAAGGGCGGAAAGACGGGCCCGGCGATAGTTCCTGGCGATCCCTACAAGAGTCTTTTGATCACGGCGTGCGATGGACGAACCCGGCGTTGATGATGCCGAAGAACGGCACATCCATCCCACGAGTCGGCTCGACCGGCTGGCCACTGGTTCACAACCTGCTGGACATGAGTCGGCTGCAGGCCGGGGCGCTGTCGGTGTTCCCCCGCCCGGCCGGGCTGGACGACATCGTCGCCCGGGCCCTCGACGATCTCGGGACCCCGCGGGCCGCGGTCAAAGTGGACATCCCGGCCCTCGCCGCCCGAGGTCCGGGTTGACCCGGCCATCCTGGAACGGGTCATCGTGAACCTGACCCAGAACGCGCTGCGTTACTCCCCGGCGGGGACCCCGCCGCGGATCGGCCGCGAGCACCCTCGGCGACCGGGTCGAGCTGCGCGTGGTGGACCGGGGGCCGGGCATCCCCCGGGCCCAGCAGGACCGGATGTTCGTGCCGTTCCAGCGGCTCGGCTACACCGACAACACCACCGGCGTGGGCCTGGGGCTGGCCCTGTCCCGCGGGCTCACCGAGGCCATGGGCGGCACGCTGGACCCGGAGGAGAGTCCCGGTAGGCGGCGGCGATGCCCGCGTAGAACGCGTCGTCGTGCACTTTTGAGATCGTGTAGGTGAGTGCGCCGATGACCTCGCGGCCGCCGGCCTTCTTGGCGACCCGCGCGGTGGCCCGCGCCGCGTCCATGTCGTGCGACGGGTCGAGCACGACGAACCGGTCCATGCCGCCGCGCACCAGGAGCGGTAGACCAGCTCGATCACCTCCGGGTGAGCCCGCTCCCAGGAGATGAACCGGAACCCGGTCCCGATGAATTTCGGCAGCGGCGTGTCCGGCATCGCCGCCCGGCTGATCCTCAGGCAGCAGCGCCCAGGGGTCCTCCCGGTGCCTGCGCGCAGAGCACGAACGGTTGAAAGGTACACGCGAC
>CAVPZQ010000032.1:0-83897 GCA_963710155.1 Bryobacterales bacterium
GGTGAGCGCCTTCAAAGATGCTGACGAGGTCTACGCCTACATCGGCAAGATGTTCGAGATCGCGGTGGCCGATCCGGCGTTCGTCGAGGCGACCGGGGACACCGGCCTGGTGGTGCTGCTGACCCAGACCGACCCGGCCGCGACCATCCTCATCGACTTCCCCGGCCAGAAGGTGCTGTTCGGTGACGCGGCCGCCGGGGCGAAATCCACAGTGCAGCTGCGGATGTCCTCGGACAACAGCAACCGGTTCTGGCAGGGCAGGCTCAACTTCACCCTGGCCATGGCCCAGCGCAAGGTCAAGCTCGACGGGAAGCGGTCGGTGGCGCTGAAGCTGCTCCCACTTGCCACGCCCCTGTTCGACACCTACAAGACGACCCTGCGCGAGTCAGGCCGCGACGACCTGCTCGCCCGGCTGACCTCGCGCCCGCGACATTACGCGCCATCACCCCAGGAGCCAGCATGTTCGAACGCACCATGACCGACACCGAGCTCGAGACCGTCATGGCCAAGGCGAGCGCCCTGTCGGCGTTCTTCCGCGAGATTGGACCGAAGTACGACCAGGAGAACAAGATCGACACCGAGACTCCGGCGACCTCGGTCGGTGATCAGCGCCGGTCGGCGACGGCCGTTTCGACTATGTGACATTGGTGACCCGCTGGTTCGATCGCTGGCTCAAAGACGACGCATCGACGCCCGAACCGCCGGCAGTTCAATACTAGTCTTGAATTCCGGCGAATGGAAAACGGCCGATGCCTGGCCTCTGAACCCGGAAGCCGCACGGCGCGGCTTTACCTGTCGAGCGGCGGCCACGCCAACAGCGCTTCCGGCGACGGCCGGCTGCTCGCGAGTCAGGGCGCGCCGGGCGCGACTGCGGTGAGCTGATCGACGATCCCATGCATCCGGTGCCCTCGCTGGGCGGCGACTTGTAGATCGGGTGGCGCGCGAACAGTCCGGGATCGAAGCGCGGCAGGATGTGTTGGTCTACCAGCAGCGACGTCTTCGCGCAGACGACACGCATCATCAGAGGTTCATTTGAAAAGATCGATGACATCCTTTGGCACCGCATTGTCGTCTGGCTTTTCCCAGCCTTGTTCGAACCACTGTTCCCAGTCCTGCGCCCAGGGCCGGCCGTAATAGTCAATGAAGTTGGATCGCCCTTAGTCTGTTGGACCGGACGACCTTTTACGTTTCGGATATTTGACAGGCACTCGATGAACGTAAAGCGCGCGTTCGGGTCGCCCGCGGCAGCTCGCCGCAGAAAACGGTCATGCAGGCGCACGGGCTGGAGCAGGGAATCGGGGTCGTACCAGACAGCCTCGTGCTGCAGTCCGACGAAGTGATGGCCGCATCGTAGAGCGGCTGATAGGTCTCCACTGTCTCCATCTTGTCCGAAAACTCGAATAAGGTGTGCTGCGTCCAGCCTTGGACGTTCGCCGTCCACGTGATCAACGTGTCGCCGTCCCAGAAGCCGACTGTCTCGCCATACCACTGGGGCACCTTCTGCACGTGCTCGCGGCCGATCATGACCTCGCGCACGAAGTTATCGGCGATGCCCGAAAGGAATTCGACTCTCGTGGGCGTAAGGGTTAGCTCGAAGTTGTGGCCGCTTGAAGGCGCCGCCCACCACCGGGAGAGGCCTTCCGGCAGGCAGAAGGAGGCGCTCCACTGCTTTGAGTTGTCCACCGTCTCGTGGTAGAGCATCTGCACATAGCGCTTCTGATACTCCGGGGTGAGGAGCGAGAGGAGCGTTGGGACTTGGTCAATCCCGCCCCATTGCCAGCGCTCGCCCCGTCCTAGCGGACCGCCGGCCCTGCGGTCGGGGCCGCTGAAGCCGGGGGAGTCCGTGCCATTCGGATCGCGAGTATAGAAGCCGTCCCAATCCGGCGTAGTGGCCTTGGAGTACGCGGTTGGCCCGCCATGGGCTTTGGCCTGGGTCATGAGGGCCTCATAATGCTCCTTGGCGGTCTTGTAGGAATAGGGGCTGACGATCCGCTCTCGCGGATAGTCAATTCTGCAGTCACCCCAGGAGGCGGAGGTTGGCGGATTGGCGCCGATCCGTCCACTCTCCCACATCGCCTCGACCATCTGTCGCGGGGTGTTGCAGCGATAGTAGCGGGGGTCCATCCACGAGGCCTTGTCCTTATAAAAGTTCTTGGACGTGAAGAGGTCGACCGAAAGGGGCGTAATGCCCGCGGGCGGCGGCTCCGATACGGGCTTGGCCGGCTGGCGCGCGATGGCGCCCCTAGCGGCGGGCGGCGGAAACTGCGGATTACCGCGGAGCACCGGCGCGAGCACCGCCGGTGGTGGCTCCGGTTGACCTGTCAGCACTGGATTCCCGCCCGGCGCGGCCGCCCCTGGTGGCTGCTGCGCCATGCCGGTTTGGACTGACGAGACACAACTCACGATCGCTGCGGCGACAAGGCTTCGAAATCCCAGCTTAGTCATGATTCGCATTCCTTTTCACACTCCGTCCTGCTGAGCCAAGATATCAGTTATTTGTGCTTATGGCTCAACGCGCCTAACACCGGCTCACCGGTCACTTCGGCACGGACGATCTCGGCGCCTTTCACCATCGTCTGTAGCTTCGCAAAGGCGACATCGCGAGGCAGGTACTTCATGCCGCAATCCGGCGCGAGAATGGTGCGCTCGGGGTCGACGTAGGGAAGCGCTCGCCGAATCCGCTCCGCGATCGTCTCCGGGCTCTCCACATCGTTCGTCGACAGATCAATGACGCCCAGGATGATCGTCTTCGCCGCCAGGCTTTTAAGACTTGCGCAATCGAGATGACACTGGGCCGTCTCAATGGAAATCTGGTGGACATCGCACTGCGACAGTTCTGCCAGGAATGGGTAGCCCTCCGGCCGGTTACTGACCAGAGCGGCGTATCCGAAGCAGGTATGCAGCGCGGTCTGGCAACTCACGCCTTCGAGCGCGCGGTTGATCGCCGTTAAACCATAGGCGCGCGCTTTCTCCGGATAAGGCTGCAGATAGGGCTCGTCGATTTGCACCACGTCGGCGCCCGCCGCAACCAAGTCCAGGATTTCGGAGTTGACCACTTCGGCGTAGGCGAGCGCGAGCGCAGCTTCGTCCGGATAGTAATCGTTATGGGCCTGCTGGGTCATGGTGAACGGGCCGGGCACCGTTACCTTGACCATCCGCTCCGTATGGGCCCGCAGGAAGCGCACGTCTTCGACCAGAACGGAATGGCCTCTGCGGATGGGGCCCACCACACGCGGCACCAGAATCGACTGTCCGCTGCGGCTGGTAATGGTGGCCGGGTTATCAAGATCCAAACCATCGAGAGCGGTGGCGAATCGGTTCGAGTAACTTTCCCGCCGGATCTCGCCGTCGGTGATAATATCCAAACCCGCGCGTTCCTGTTCATGAATCGCAACAACCGTCGCGTCATTCTGTGCCTGTTCGAGCCAGGCGGAGGGCACACGCCACAGTTCCTCGGCGCGGATTCGCGGCGGCATCCGCTTACTTAGCATCTGGCGGTCAATCAACCAATCGGGCTGCGGGTAGGATCCGACTAGCGATGTACGAAATAGTTTCATACGAGAACTCATAGGTCAGCGTGTACTCTTCCGAACAGGATTCATCGTAGATTCAGGCGGGTTACCTTGTCAACCGTTTTGCATGCAAAACTGCCCTAGTGGCAATCGAGATCTTTTGCGCTAGAGTGTTGGAGAAAGGCGCCACGGTGAAAACTACAGCCAAATCCAAGCTAAAGAGGATGCCGGGCAACAAGGACCGCTCTTCCTCGCAGGCGGCCAAAGCCACCCTGGCGCTGCGGGAGATGCTGGTCCAGGGGCGCTTCCGCCCGGGAGAGCGCTTGCGCGAAGTACCGCTGGCGGCACAACTTCACGTCTCACGAATCCCGCTGCATCTCGCCCTCGAGCGGCTGGCTCATGAAGGCTTTCTGCAGTTGCGGCCGACGCGTGGTTACGTGGTGCAGGGGTTTTCGCAGGAGGACATCCGGGATGCCATCGAATTGCGCGGCTTGCTCGAAGGATCAGCCGCACGCCTGGCCGCGGAGCGTCTGCAGGACTATAGCGATCTGGATCCTTTGCGCCAAGCCAGCCGCGAGATGCTGGCGCTGATGCGGCGGCGCACGCTCACGCTCGAAGCCTTCAACCGTTATATCGAGCTCAACGCACAATTTCACAACACGCTCCTGGACTTGGCGCGCAGCCGGATGCTGCGGCGGGCTGTCGAGCACGCGTGCTCGCTGCCGTTCGCCTCGCCCAGCGCGTTCCTGAACCGGCAACATGCTTCTCCGGAATTGCGGGAACTCTTTCTCATTGCGGCCGACCAGCACGGCCTGATCGTGGAGGCTATTGCGCATCGCGAAGGGATGCGTGCAGAGACCTTGACGCGAGAGCACGCCCGCATCGCACGCCGCAATCTTGACGAGGCCCTGCAGAACCTCGAACCGGGGCAACACCTGTCGGGCGCACGCTTGATGCATCTGTAACCACGGCGGCCCCGGCCCGGTGTCAATCAATATTGCATGCATTCCGCAAAAGCCGGGAATCGATTTTGGGCCGTAGCCGGTGGATGTCACTAGTAACATCGGGGCGACGGACTAGCGAAGCCTTTGCGGTTCCGGGCCTGCCCTCGTCGGCCCTGCATAGCAGTTCGGGCCGCTGATATACTGGCTGCCGAAAGCGGCAATTTAAAAAATGAAACTTCCAGTTTGCAAGCGGGTGTCGTCGAAACGTTCTGTGCGCGCGAGCATCGCGGTATTGCCTCTCTTAGCGGCACTGATTGCCGCTCCGGCCTTCGCTCAAATTGATTTCTCCGGAACCTGGACGCCTCTCTACCACGAGGACCAGCCGGAACGCATTCCCGGCCCGGAATTGGGCGACTATTTGGGGCTGCCGATCAATGACGCGGCTCGCCTTCGCGCGGAAAGTTGGAATTCCTCGCGATTGACGTTGCAGGAGCACCAATGCCGTGTGCATATTTCTCCTTACATCTATCGCGGACCCTTGGAGCTACGCGTATGGCAAGAGAAAGACCCGGAAACTCAGCAAGTGGTCGCCATCAAGAACTTCATCAGCACCTTTGAACAGACTCGCACCATCTGGATGGACGGCCGCCCGCATCCGCCGGCCTATGCGGCCCACACCTGGATGGGTTTTTCAACCGGCAAATGGGAAGGCAACATTTTGACCGTTTACACGACCCACATCAAGACCGGATGGATCAGGCGTAACGGAGTTCCGGAAAGTGATCGCGCCACCCTCACCGAGCATTTCATCGTGCACGACAACTACCTCACTCATGTGAGTATCATCAGCGACCCGGCGTACCTAACCGAGCCTTTGATCAAGTCGCAAAATTTCGTTCTCGATCCCGGTTGGCAAGGCGCCTGGATCTGGCCCTGTGAGTACGTGGAGGAAGTCAGCAATCGGCCGAAGGGCGCCGTGCCCAACTACCTGCCGGGAGCGAATCCCTTCATGCATGAATTCTCCGACCGCTGGCGCCTTCCTCCGGCAGCAGTGCAGGGCGGCGCTGAGACCACTCGTCCGGAGTACCGGGCGAAGTTGAAGGATGCCGCGGCTATGGCTGCGAAGCCGGTCTCTTTGAACAGTCCAATTCCGAGAACTGCCAGCACTCACGACCTCCCCGACGATGGCGGCGTTCACTTGCTGCCAGTGCAGGGCAACATCTATATGCTCGCGAGCGCCAGCGGAAACACCACCGTGCAGGTCGGCAGCCAAGGCATCCTGCTGGTGGACGCGCAGCCCGCGTCTCTGTCTGCCCAGGTGCTCGAAGCCTTGGCGAAGCTATCGGCGAAACCGATTCGTTATCTTATTAACACCAGCGCCGATCCGGCACACACCGGCGGGAACGATGCGCTGCGCCGAGCCGGCGTCCAGGTGTTCGCGGGTCCAGGCGCGAGGGCCCTCAGTGACGCGGCCGACGGCGCGGCCATCATCGCGCATGAAAACGTGCTCAATAGAATGAGCGCGCCCACCGGCAGCCAGTCCCCCACTTCCACCGGCAATTGGCCGACGGATACTTTTGCGGGCGACGTCAAGGAGTTGTTTTTCAATGGCGAATCGCTCAAGGTGTTGCACCAACCCGCCGCCTCCAGCGACGGTGACAGCCTGGTCTATTTTCGACGCTCAGATGTAATCAGCGCGGGCAATTTATTCTCGACAGTGAGCTACCCCGTGATCGATATCGAGAAAGGCGGAAGTTTCCAGGGTGTGATCGACGGTCTCAACCACATGCTGGACCTAGCGGTCCCGGAACACGAACAAGAGGGTGGAACCATGATCATCCCCGGGCGCGGGCGCCTGTGCGATGAGGCTGACCTGGTGGAATACCGCGACATGATGCAGATCATCAAGGACCGCATCGAAGCCATGCTGAAAAAGAACATGACCTTGGCGCAAGTAAAAGCCGCTCGCCCGACCTTGGATTACGATCCGCTCTACGGAGCGCTGACGGGCCCTTGGACTACAGAGATGTTCGTCGAAGCCGCTTACAAAAGTCTAAGTGCTAAGTAGACGTCTTCGCCGCGAGGCCAACACTAAAAACTTTCGAGAGCCGGAGCCGGCGGCCGCCTCTCTGAATCCACGCTAGGATAGTCCCATGCGATTGCTTCCTATTTCGACACTTCTCGTTTCCATGAGTTGCTTGGTAGCTGCTCAAGATGCAGGCCGCCCCGCAGCGCCGCCGGCGGCCATGATTCTGACTATTCCCGGATTTTCCGATGGCAGCCAGATTCCTGTAAAGTTTAGCCAGGCCGCCCCGGGTATCGCCGTTGGCGAGGGTACATCGCCGGCTATGAACTGGACCAACGTGCCGGCCGGCACGCAGAGCTTCTTCCTCAATATGCACGACATGGACCTTGCCCGCAACAAAACTACGGACGATCAGGCGCATTGGGTTTTTTGGAACATTCCGGCAAGCGCGGCCGGATTGCCCGAAGGCGTGCCCAAGGGATCGCAATTGCCTGATGCAAGCTATCAGATCAGCGCCACGGGGCCCATGTATCGCGGGCCAGGGGCCGGCGCGAACGGACCGTTTCACCACTATGTATTTGAGCTCTATGCGCTGGATACTAAACTGGACGTGAAGCCATCGGCCGATGCTTTCGAGACGCGCGCCAATGTGATGAAAGCAATTCAGGGTCACATCCTGGCAAAAGCGGTCTATGGGGGCCTGTTCCGCCGGCCGCAGTAATCGGCAGGTAAGCCCTCAGAAGCTGCGCAGGAGAAAGTCTCGTGCGCTCGCCAGCACTCTGGCTCGTGCGGCTTGATCCGGTAGGATTCGGGCGATGGCAATGGCCCCAATCATCGTTGAAAAGATCGCGAAGAATGCGCGCTCTTTGTCGACAGCCCGCCGGCCCGGCATCCAGGGAAGCAGTCGACTCTTGTATTGGATCAGATCGCCAAGGATCGGGCCCTTTAGCGCGTTGCCAGTCCGTGCCAACTCCGGCGCGAGTGCCGCCAACGGGCAGCCGCACTCGGCGTGATCGCAGTGTTCCGGGCTCAGGTAGGCTTTCACAATCGCCTTCCACGCCGTCCCCGGTGGGGACCGCTCTCCAGCGTGAGTCAGAAAGTCGCCCATTTCCCGGAACGCCTCGCTCAGTGACTCCAGGAGCAATTCATCCTTGTTTCCGAAATGTTTGTAAAAGCCTCCGTGAGTCAGGCCGGCGTCCCGCATCACGGCTGAAACCGCCGCGCCGGTGATGCCTTCGGAACGCACGCGGCGTGAGGCGTCCTGCACAATTTTCTGACGGACTTCGGCTTTGTGTTCGGACCCGTAACGCATGGCTCATTATAGGATGCTGGCAATCATCTTACGGTGCAAACATCCCTTACTGGGGCCCGCCAAGTTTTATGAATCCATGGGATGATATAGATCATCCCATACGCGTAGGAGGCCCAATGTTGCCAGAACCTCTTTTCGGAATCCATCTTGTTTTAGGTTACGTAGCGTGGCTGCTCTGCTTCAGCGTCTACCTCTTGCCCAGACTCAGGTCGATGGCCAGGTTCGAAGCGCACCGCGCTATCGCGACTCTGCATAGCTTTCGCTTCTTCGGACTCGTCTTTATCCTTCCCGGCATCGTAGGCCCTCATTTGCCCTCTGGCTTTGCTACCTTCGCCGCCTATGGCGACTTTGCGACTGGATTGCTAGCTATGCTGGCGCTTCTAACGGCAAGGCTGCGTCCGCTCTTTTGGTTCTTCGTTGCAGCCTTCAATTTGGTTGGGGCGGCCGACATCATCCTCGATTATTACCACGCCATCCATGTCGGACTTCCTGCAATGCCGGGAGAATTGGGTTCCACATACGCGATCCCAATCATCTATGTGCCCTTGCTGATGATCACGCACGTAGTCGCTCTCTATTGGCTGGTCCGCCCTCAGTCCCAGGCGGCTCCGGCCAATATCACCACATAGGCGCGCGCCGGCAGCGACGATACTAAGGCCTTCCCCTTAGGCCGGCTAGGTGTTTTTAGTTCACACATACCCCTGTGCGTGTACCGGAAGCACTAGTACCATAGTCATGTGGCAACCAGCTTCTCTCTAGGCGGTAGTACGTAGGAAGACCCTATATGCTTTGTTCAGAAATTCTAAACCTATATTTGCAACCTCAAGTTGGACGCGCGCGTAAGGTGAAAGCCAATCTCGAGGAGATCCGGTCATCGGGAGCGCTTCTCCGCACGGATAACAGAATTCATGAATTGACGTCAGTCTGGTTCGTCGGTAGCAGCCGCAAGTTTCATCGGGAGTGCATGTGGTCTGCACAAAAATATTGCCCGCAACACCTGTTCAACCCTTTGGTTCTGCTCGCGAACAGAATTTTTGAGGCAACGCTTTGTCTGCCAGAACGGCCCTTCGCCACCCCAAGGCCAGCTCCACTTCTGCGCTCGGTGGCCGCCTCCTCTAAAGAAGCATCGCGGAGTTGATCTCGCCTCATGTCACCCCATGACGACAGTGTGTCCGATGCGGAGCGAACAACGGGGCGGTCCCGTCTAAACCGCTGGCTTAGAAGAGTTCAAGCCAACAGAATCAGACTGCACCGCACCGGGATATCGTTCCGCACGCAGTTAATCGTGCTGCTCAGTATTCTCGTCGTGCTGGCGACAGCGAGCCTGGGGTCCATCGCGTACCGCACCTCGCGGACCATTGTGGAGCAGGCTGCCATCCGCGAAGTCGGTGTCACCGCAACGGTTCGAAAACAGATATTGCTTCGAGTGTTAACGCAGCAGCACGACCGTGCCGACGCTCTCTTGAAGACGGCAGATCTTGGCTGCCTGCACAGTGAGACCTGGTGCCTTCGCACACTTCTTTTGGATTTCGTAGCCACCGAGGGCGCTACCGCCGCGCGGCTGGTCTATCGGGGGCGCGGGCCGGTGATGGCCGGGAAAGATGCCTCTTCGCTTCCCACCGGCTTGCTTCCAAATGCCAACCAAATTGCCCGTTTTGAGTTCGATCGGCGAGGAAAGCCATCCTACCTGATACAAGTGAGGTCTGCTGATGGTAACGCGATCCTCACGATTCGGGGAGATATGCAACTTGCCAACCAGATCTTTCTAGATCGCTACGGCTTGGGGCAAAGCGGCGAGACCTTCCTTACAGATCGCAGCGGATTTTTTCTCACGCCTCCGAAGTACCCCGGACCAAGTGGCGAAAGGCGCCCGATAGGCGGCGAGCCCATCCAGACGTGCCTGGCAGGGAAGGATGGCGAAGTCCCCGGGGAAGGCTACCGGGGTGTTGCGGTGATTCACGGATTTCGCTACATACCTGAGATCGGCGGCGGCTGCATCATGGCCCTCATCGATCAGGCCGAGGCGTTTGCACCCACCAAGCGCATAGCGCGGGAAGTCGCGGAAGTGTCCGGCCTACTCGCCATGGTGGCCATCGGGTGTTCCCTGATATTGGCGCAATTGTTCTCGCGCCCCATGAAGCGCCTGACCGGACGTGCGCGATCCCTGCAGCGCGGCGATTTCGATAGCCCCGTGCCCGTCGGGGGGCCGGCCGAAGTACGAATGTTCGCCCACACTTTTCAGGCCATGGCCGTTTCTTTGAAGACCTCGCGGGTTGCGCTGGAGGAGTCCAGTGAGCAAACCAGAAACATACTCGAGAGTATCAACGATGGCTTCGCTGCTTTTGACAGGCAATGGCGTTGTACTTACATCAACGATAGAGCCACCGAATTGAGCCGGACTTCTCGCGAGCAGATTTTAGGCAAGAACGTGTGGGAGTTTTATCCTAATAGCGCGGGCACCACCATTTACGCAGAGCTTCACCGCGCCATGGACGCCCGTGTCGCCGTGCATTTCGAAGAGTATTACAGCCCCTTCGATCTGTGGTTTGAAGTGGACGCTTATCCCACCCAAAACGGCTTGGCGGTTTTCGGGCGTGACGTAACCGAGCGTAAACGCTTTAACGAAAGACTCCAGCAAACCCAGAAGCTTGAAAGCCTGGGAGTATTAGCGGGAGGCATCGCCCATGACTTTAACAATTTGCTCACCGGAATCATGGGCAATGCCAGTATCGTGTTGGAAGATCTTCCCCCGCAAAGTCCAGCGCGCGAAAACCTGGAGGCCGTGGTCACCGCCAGTGAGCGCGCCGCCGCTCTGACGCGGCAGTTGTTGGCGTATGCCGGGAAAGGCCGCTTCATCATTGAGCAGCTGGATCTGTCGGCGCTCGTTCGCGAAATCACGAGTCTGCTAAAGACCTCCATTTCGAAAACCGTCGAGCTTCGCTTAGAACTCGACAATGAACTGCCCGCGATCGACGGCGATGCTGCTCAGCTTCAGCAGCTCATCATGAATCTGGTCATCAATGCCGCGGAGGCGGTGGAGGACGGCAAGACGGAAACCGTGCTGATTGCCGCAAGGACGGAGTGGGTCGATCAGCCTTATATCGAGCAGATGGTTGCGCCCAATGGGATCGCACCGGGTAGATACGTAACGCTCGAGGTGCGCGACGCGGGTTGCGGAATGGAGGCGCTGACACTCTCTCGCATCTTTGACCCGTTCTTCACCACGAAATTTACGGGTCGCGGACTCGGTCTTGCGGCCGTGTTAGGGATAGTGCGTGGGCACAAAGGAGCGCTCCAGGTCGAAAGCGCTTACGGAAAGGGAAGCAGTTTTAAAGTGCTATTCCCGCTAAGCGAAGGCCAGGCTGCTCCAGCGGAGCGATCCCGTCCGGAAATGAACCTGGCGGGCTTTGAAAGCATACTGGTCATCGACGACGAAGTAGCGGTTCGGCAGGCTGCAAAATCGATTCTGGAGAGCTATGGATACAGGGTGGTGGTAGCAGCGAATGGCAAGGAAGGCCTGGATCTGTTTCAGCCGCTCGGCGAGGAATTCGATGCGGTACTGCTGGATATGACCATGCCCGTAATGTCGGGTGAAGAGACGCTGGTCCGTCTCAAGACGATTCGCGCGAACATTCCGATTGTGTTGTCCAGTGGTTACAACGAGGCCGAGGCGACCCGCAGGTTCACGGATAAGGGGCTAGCTGGCTTTGTGCAAAAGCCTTATATGGCGTCAGGCTTGGCAGAAACAATTAAGATTGCTCTCGAGAACACCTCCAGACGCCGCAAGTGCGTGCGAGCCACGTGGAGTTAAACTTCGCCGAATAGCTCAAGCGGCGCATCTTCAACAGGTTGTGCTCGTTAACGCTTTCAGTTAACGGCGCGCCTGACCTTCAGTTAACCTGCGTGGCCTTGCGTCTGCTCGCAGAGTGACCTCATAATTGGCCCCTGCAATCGTGCGACGATGCGGCGACCCGGCTTCTGCCGCCAGATCATCGATTTCGCCAGGAAAAGGGGAGGGGAAGTACTTAGAATCTTATGGGCACTCGGCGTGGGAACCTAAAACTGATGTCATCGAGGAGCGTGCAGGCAAGTGGCAGTGACGCGTGGGCACAACCTAACATTGACACTCCCAAGCGAAAAGTAATCACGGTGCCGGCATCGACCGCTGGCATTTTAAAGATCGGTGATGACGGCGGCGGCCTCGCCCCCAACAATTTCGTAATTGAGAGGATCGGCGAGCAGTTCGCGGACGACAAGGGATGGCTCGTGGTCGACGTTACGCTGGCCGAACGGATGGGGCCATGACACTCGATCTGCACGGGCTACGCGCCCACGCCCTTACAAATCGCCTCGCGCCGCATCGTTAGCCTTCAGCGCAGCCAGCTCCTCGAGCGGAGCTTTAAGATATTTTAAAAGCGCGGGAGTCGCTTCGCCGTTTGCCACCTGAGACTTTGCCCAGGCGTGCCGAACTCTCGCCGTCTCGATTTGCAGGAGACGACTCTGGTGAGTACTGGAAGCGTCATAGGCCATGATTCGCGCGATGGACGGAAGCAGCTTGTCCCAAATCCCACGATGAATCTAATGATCCAAAAACCAATCGGAAGCATCTGTTCATTTCCTCAATGCGGTGCGGCCCAAACTGAAGTTGGGATGATCCTCACCAGCGGTCCTTTGCAATTCAAGTGCGCCGCGTTGACGCCTCTGCGCCGCAGTTCAATCCGTCTTAAATCGCAAATGCTATAATTTTCACTAATTAAGAAGAAAAGCCCGGTAACGCCGATCGCGCCCGCCGCGTCACTGGCTTAGCCTTTTTAAGCGACGGAGGTTGCAACGTGATGCGAGCATTCGCAGTCCTGGTGTTCATGGGGCTCTCGTCGAGCACGGCCTTCGGCCAACTTGCGCTCACCCTAAGCACCCCCACCTTCGAAAGCGCCGATGTCCACGCCAGCGCCCACACCACCAATCCGAATCCATTTCCGAGCGGCGGTGTCCTTCGCGGCGGGCGCTACGACTTGCGCCGGGCGACCATGGTGGATCTGATCCGAATCGCGTACGACGTCGACCCGGACACAGTGCTCGGAGGCCCGAATTGGCTTGAAACTGACCGTTTCGACATCGTCGCGAAAGCGCCGCCGGAAACGTCGTCCGAAACCATCAAGCTTATGTTGCAGGCCCTGCTGGCGGACCGCTTCAAACTGGTGCTCCACAGGGACACGAAGCCCATGCCTGCATTTGTCCTGACCATGGGAAAAGGCAAACCGAAACTGAAGGAAGCCGATGGCTCGGGCAATACTGGATGTCAGCCTCAACTCCAGAAACCCGAACCCGGCACCATCCCGTATGCGATGATTTCATGCCGCAACATGACCATGCAGGCGTTCGCGCGCATGCTGCGCCTCATGGCGGGCGCTTACATGACGAACCCCGTCGTCGACTCGACCGAACTCAAAGGGAACTGGGATTTCGACATCAAATGGACTGGGCGGGCCCAGCTCGGACAGGCCGGCGCCGACGGCATCAGCATCTTTGACGCTGTCGACAAACAACTCGGGCTCAAGCTGGAGGCGCAAAGGATCCCATCGCCGGTGCTCGTCGTCGACAGCGTGAACCAGAAGCCGAGCGACAATCCTCCGGGTGTGACACAAAGCCTGCCGCCATCGCCCCCGGCCGAGTTTGAGGTAGCGGTGATCAAGCCCAGCATGCCGGACAGCCAGCTCATGTTCCGAGTGCTGGCCAGCGGCCAGGTGGATCTGCAAGGAGTCCCTCTGAAAATGCTGATCGCCTTCGCGTGGAACTTCGATTTCGCAACCACCAACGACATGATCGTGGGCGCACCGAAATTCCTGGATTCGGCCCGCTTCGATATTAAAGCGAAGGCTTCCGTCGGTACCAGCACCGGCCCCACCGTTGCGCCGCAGATAGATATCGACGACCTCCGGCTGATGCTGCGCGCGCTGCTTGCCGATCGTTTCAAACTGGTAACTCACAGTGAGGAACGGCCCGTCACCGCGTACAACCTGGTGGCAATAAAGCCGAAACTCAAGCCGGCTGACCCCGCCAATCGCACGGGATTCAAAGAAGGCCCCGGAGCCGACGGAAAAGACCCCAGGAACGCCAACCCAACGCTGTCACGATTAGTAACGTGCCAGAACATGACCATGGCACAATTCGCCGACCTGCTGCAAAAAATTGCCCCGGGATACATTCATAGCCCGGTTCTGGACGCTACCGGCCTTGAAGGCGCCTGGGATTTTACTCTCAGTTTCAGCGGCTCGAACCTCCTTCAAAGCGCCGCCCCGAACCGGGGAGGGGACGCCGCCCCGCAGGCACCGGGTAGCGCACCTACCGCATCGGACCCCAACGGCGCCGTGTCGCTTTTTGACGCTGTCAGCAAACAGCTCGGACTGAAGCTGGAGGAAAAGAAGCGCGCGGTTTCCGTGCTGGCCATCGATCACGTAGAAGAGAAGCCGACGGACAACTAACGGCAATCCGATGGCTGCACCGGTCCGTTGCGCTCTGTTCCTATTGGCGGCTTCGCTTCTCGCTGCAGCCGAGCACCATGGCGCGGTGACATTCGGCGGCGTGCCCGTTCCTGGCGCAACGGTAACTGCAACACAGGCAGATCAAAAGCTAACAGTGATCACCGATCCGCAAGGCGCCTACTCTTTCCGCGAGTTGCGCGACGGACCCTGGACGCTGCAAGTCGAGATGGCTGGGTTCGCTCCGCTAACGCAGGTTGTAGCGATCGCTCCCGGCAGCACGCCTTCTGTGTGGGAATTGAAGCTGCTCCCATTCAATGAGATTGTGCGGCAAGCTCCTGAGACACCGAAACTTCTAGCCGCGAACCCGCCGCCGGCAACGCCGGCCGTAACTTCCAGCAGTCCCGCGCCCGCTCGAAATTCGAAAGCGGCAGCGCCCGCCGCCCCAGCACAGCGCGGTTTCCAGCGGACTGAGGTGAACGCCGCCCCAACGGAATCCGCTGCGGCTGCCGCCATCCCGAGCAACTCCATCTCCGCTGACCAAAGCGATCTCGCGCAACGTGCTTCCGATGGACTCCTCATCAACGGCAGCCAGCTCAACGGAGGCAGCTCCGCGTTGGCCCAGAACGCAGCCTTCGGCAACAACCGTCGCGGCGCAGCCAGCCTCTACAACGGTAGCCTCGGATTCATCTTCGACAACTCCACCCTCGATGCCCGCCCGTTTTCGCTCACCGGGCAGGACACGCCCAAAGCCGCCTACAGCAACATCCAGGGCGTGGCAACTTTCGGAGGCGTGCTCAAAATCCCGCATGTGATCCGCAACGGCCCCATTTTTTTCGTGGCGTACCAGTGGTCTCGGAATCGCAATGCCAGCACGCAATCCGCTTTGGTGCCGACGGAGGCCCAGCGCGAAGGCGACGCGATCGTCCCACAGGCCCGCGCGCTGCTGAACTTCTATCCACTCCCCAACGTTTTCGGGAGTGCGCGTTACAACTACCAAGCGGCACTGCCCAATAATTCCAATCGCGACACTCTGCAATCGCGGCTCAACAAGACTCTTAACAACCGCAACACCGTCTATGGCAGCTTCGCCTTCCAGCGCATCGCGACTTCGAATCCGACTCTATTCGGTTTCCTGGACACCGGCAACACTTTGGGGCTTAATGCCAGCGCGAACTGGCAGCATCGTTTCGGACAGCGGATGTTCACCCATTTCCAGGTTCAATACAGCCGGCAGGCGGTGCGGTCAACACCCTATTTCGCCAACCGCGAGAACGTTTCCGCAGCGGCGGGAATTTTCGGAAACGATCAGGACGCGGCTAATTGGGGTCCGCCGACACTGGTTTTCTCAAGCGGAATCCTGGGCCTTTCCGACGTCCAGAATTCGTTCAATCGTAACCAGACCACGACGTGGACTCTCGATAACTCCTGGAATCGCGGCCGCCACAACATCGCGTTTGGAACCGATCTTCGCCGCCAGGAGTTCAACTACCTCGCGCAGCAAAATCCACGCGGCACGTTCACGTTCACGGGAGCTGCCACCGGCTCAGACTTCACCGATTTTCTTCAGGGCATCCCCGATACCAGTTCTCTAGCCTTCGGGAATGCCGATAAATATTTCCGTCAGTCCGTTTGGGACGCATTCGTCAATGACGATTGGCGCATCGGCCCCACACTCACTTTAAACGTCGGCGCCCGCTGGGAATATGGCGCGCCCATCACGGAGCTCTACGGCCGTTTGGTAAATCTCGACATCGCTCCCGGATTTTCCGCGGTAGCGCCCGTCGTTGCCACTGACCCTACGGGTAGTTTGACTGGCACGCATTATGCTGACTCGCTGGTCCAACCCGACAAGCACGGCATCGAGCCGCGTATCGGGCTCGCCTGGCGTCCTTTTCCTGCGTCCTCCATGATCGTGCGCGCCGGCTACGGGGTTTACTACAACACTTCCGTCTATCAATCCATCGCCCTGCAAATGGCCCAGCAATCGCCGCTCTCGCGCAGTCTCAGCGTGCAAAACACCGCCGCGAATTCGCTTACGTTAGCGAATGGATTCAACGCTTCGCCCAACATCACCACCGATAGCTTTGCGATCGATCCCAATTTCCACGTCGGCTATTCGCAAAACTGGCAAGTGGCGGTGCAGCGCGATCTTCCCGGTTCACTGGTCGCGACGGCGACCTACCTGGGCATCAAAGGCACGCGCGGCATGCAGGAGTTTCTTCCCGATACCTATCCAACGGGCTCCGTCAATCCGTGCGCCGCGTGCCCGTCAGGTTTCATTTACCTCACCTCCAATGGCAATTCCACACGCGAGTCCGGCCAGCTTCAACTGCGCCGCCGCTTGCACAACGGCCTGACAGCGAGCCTCCAATACACCTATTCGAAATCAATCGACGATTCCGCTCTCGGTGGCCGCGGCCAAGGCGCCTACGTGATCGCCCAAAACTGGCTGGATCTCGCGGCCGAGCGCGGCCTCTCGACGTTCGATCAGCGCCACTTGTTAAAGTTGCAAATGCAGTACTCGACCGGCACCGGACTCGGCGGAGGAACTCTGCTCAGCGGCTGGAGAGGCGCACTCTTCAAGCAATGGACCGTCACCAGCCAGATCGGCGCGGGCAGCGGACTCCCGCTCACACCGGTTTATCTCGCAGCGGTGAATGGCACCGGCATCACCGGCAGCATCCGTCCGGATTACACCGGCGCCGCGCTCTACGCCGCACCCAATGGCCTGTTTCTCAATCCCGCCGCCTACGCAGCCCCCACTCCAGGCCAGTGGGGAGACGCCGGGAGAGACTCGATCACCGGGCCCTCGCAATTCTCTTTCAACGCCTCGCTCGGACGTACGTTTCGCATGTCAGACCGGATCAATCTCGACTTGCGAGTCGACTCCACCAACGCGCTGAATCACGTCGTGTACTCTGGTTGGAACACCACGGTTACCAGTGCTCAATTCGGACTGCCCACATCGGCGAATGCGATGCGCAGCCTGCAGACCACCTTGCGCCTGAGGTTCTAAAGTATGCGCCTGACTTCTTTACTGCTTCTTCCCGCCCTGATTGCAGCCGCCCAGCAGCCGCCGTCCACGACCAATGACAGCAGCGCGACGGCAACCTTCAGCAGCAGCACACAGTTGGTTGTCGAGACAGTGAATGTCCGCGACAAGAACGGCAAGCCGATCGAGAATCTGACACAAAAGGATTTCACGGTCACTGAAAACGGCGTTCCGCAAAACATTCGCCTGTTCGAATTTCAAAAACTGCCGGAGATCCCCGACGCCACACTCATTGACGACGGATCTGGACAGCGCCCCGCCGCCTTCTCGCGCCTGACCAAAACCCAGATCGCACCGGAAGCTCCCGGCAGCCCGCGCTACAGCGACCATCGTCTGCTGGCGTTGTATTTCGACATGACCGCCATGCCGCCAGCCGACCAGCTCCGCGCACTCGACGCTGCCGAAAGGTTTGTTCGCGCGCAGTTCACCGCCGCTGACCTCATGGCCATCATGCGATTCACGGGCGGCGCGGTGGAGGTGGTGACCGACTTCACCAGCGATCGCGACCGCTTGCTGCGCGTGCTCGAGACCATGATCGTGGGCGAGTCTCAGAGCTTCGACGAAAATCCCAATGACGACAGCACCGCCGACACCGGCACCGCCTTCGGCCAGGATGACAGCGAATTCAACATCTTTAACACCGATCGCCAGCTCTCGGCGTTGCAGACAGCAGCCACCATGCTAGGCCAGCTCAGCGAGAAAAAATCGCTGCTCTATTTTGCGAGCGGCATCCGCCTGAACGGCGTCGATAACCAGGCGCAGCTCCACGCCACCGTCAATGCGGCCATCCGTGCTGGCGTGTCCTTCTGGCCCATCGACTCTCGCGGCCTGGTAGCGCAAGCGCCGCTCGGCGATGCGACCAAGGGCTCGCCTGGAGGCGCCGGCATGTATAACGGCGCGTCCGCGCAAGCTTTTTCGGCGAATTTCCAGCAGTCCCAGGACACGCTATTTGCGCTCGCGCGCGATACCGGCGGCAAGGCGTTCCTCGATAACAACGACCTCTCCGCCGGCATCGTGCAGGCGCAGAAATCCATCAGCAGTTACTACATTCTGGGCTATTACACCAGCAACGCTGCCCTCGACGGAAAGTTTCGCCGCGTAAAGATTTCGCTCACCAACGGAATCGCCGCTACTTTGGATTACCGGCAAGGCTACTTCAGCGGAAAGCAGTTCAACAAATTCACAAGCGCCGACAAAGAGCGCCAGCTTGAAGACGCCCTCATGCTCGGTGATCCAATTACCGAACTCACCATCTCCATGGAAGTGGATTTCTTCCAGCTGAATCGCGCCGAGTATTTCGTCCCGATCACAGTCAAGATCCCGGGCCGCGAACTCGCACTTGCGCGCCGCGGCGGCGCCGAGCACACGAGGATCGACTTTGTGGGAGAAATTAAGGACGACTTCGGCACCACCGTCACCAACGTGCGCGACAAGGTCGACATAAAACTTACGGGTGAGACAGCCGCCGAGCTAGCGAAACGCCCCATCGAATACGACGCTGGGTTCACCCTGCTCCCCGGCAAGTATGTGATCAAATTCCTCGCCCGCGACGACGAGACCGGCCGTATCGGGACGTATCAAAGCGCCTTCGTGATCCCGAACCTCAACAAGGAAGAGAAACGCATCCCGATCAGCTCAGTGATTCTAAGCAGCCAGCGAGTGGAAATGAAAGACGCCCTGTTCAACGCCGCCAAAGACAGAGGGAAAGCAGAGAGTGTCAATCCCCTCACCGATGAGGGACAGAAGCTCATCCCCAGCGTGACGCGTGTGTTTAGCCGCAGTCGCGAGATGTATGTGTATCTGCAAGCCTATGAGCGCGGCGCTGAGACTACTACGCCGCTGGTGGTCTTCGTCACCTTTTATCGCGGCTCCGCCAAGGCCTTCGAAACTCCACCGCTGCCCGTCGTAGCCGGGCTGGATGCCAAGTCAAAAGCGGTCCCGCTCAGATTCAGCTTGCCTCTGAACAAAATCGCCCCGGGCGAGTACATGTGCCAAGTAACGGTTCTGAACCCGACGGATCAGAAGGCGGCGTTCTGGCAAGCGCAAGTGATGCTCATTCCCTAGCTAGGTAGGAGAAGAGTGCCTAGCACCACCCAACAGTGCGCGCCGGTACCAAGGCAAGCGATGGCCTCCTCCGACATCCTGAAATACAAAAAACCGGCCCTGGCTCGGAGGAGGGCCAGGACCGGCTACTCTGTGGGTTACTACTTAAACAGCAAGGTACAGCGTGTTGCCGTTACGGTTCACCAACAGGAGAGTGTTTGCTTTCGAGCTGCCGATGGCTTGCTCGAAATCGGAAGTGTTCTTCACAGCTTTGTGGTTGACTTCCTGAATCACGTCGCCTTGGCGCAGACCGGCCTCGGCGGCTTCGCTCGACGGGCTAACGTCGGTCACCACTACGCCTTGTGCGTTCGCCGGAAGCTTCAGGTCTTGCACCGACTGCGCGTCCAGATTTTCCACTGAGACGCCGGAGAGTGCGCTGCTTTCTTTCTCTCCGTTCTGCTTGACCGACGCTGTGGTGTTCGGCAATTCTCCCAGTTGCACGGCGACTTGCCGTTCCGCGCCGTTGCGGGAGATCCGCAGGTTGACGCTGGCATCCGGCTGCATCTGCGAGATGGTCATGCGGAGTTCGTTGCTATCGGCGACGGGTTTGCCATTCACATCCAGGATGATGTCGCCCTTTTCGATCCCGCTCTTTGAAGCCGGGCTATTCGCGCTGACGTCGCCGACGAGTGCGCCGCGCGCGTCCTTTTCACCGAAAGCCTGAGCAATTGCAGGCGTCACGTCTTGGGGAACGATCCCCAAATAGGCGCGGGTAACTTTACCGGTCTTCACCAGTTGCTCCATGACATTGCGGGCCATATTTACAGGAACCGCGAAGCCGATGCCCTGATTTCCGCTGGAGCCGTGCGCGATGATCGCGGTGTTGATGCCGATCAACTCGCCGCGGTCGTTTACCAACGCGCCGCCGGAATTGCCGGGATTAATGGGGGCGTCGGTCTGAATGAAATCTTCGTACTCCTCGATGCCGAGATGCGATCTGCCGGTGGCGCTCACGATGCCCATGGTGACGGTTTGCCCGACACCGAACGGGTTGCCAATGGCCAGAGCATAGTCGCCCACTTGTATCTTGGACGAGTCGCCCACCGTGACGACGGGAAGGTTGGTGGCATCGATCTTTATAACGGCGATATCGGCCTTCGGATCGGCTCCGATGACCTTGGCTTTGAACTCACGCTTGTCGGCGAGGGTGACGCGGACAGAGGTGGCGCCGTCGACGACGTGGTTGTTGGTGACGATATAGCCATCCGGAGTCAGGATGACACCGGAGCCCAGCCCTTGTTCGCGCTGGTCCGGGGCTTCGCGAGGAGCCTTGAACTGGCGATTCGAATCGCCGTTGCCGAAGAATTGGCGGAACAGAGGATCGTCGGGCGCACCTCCTTCGAAGGCTGTCGGGATTTTCGATACCTTGGTGGACTCGATGCTGACGACCGCCGGTAACACCTTCTTCACCACAGGCGCAAAGCCGGTGCGGCTTGGTCCTTCGTCGGCGCTAGCCAGCTTGAGTACGACCGGCGGATTCACGGCATCGGTATGGCTAGCCGCGAAGCCGACCACGCCTATGCCAACCGCTAGCGCTCCAGCCAGCACTACGGCCTGGGATCGCCTGAAAAAAATCTGTCTGTTCATATAGCCTCCATTGCGAAATGTCAATCCGCCACCGTACTGGAAATAACACCCGGCGAAGTGGCTCTACCGGATTGGACGCCAACGGGCAAGTTCGGTTGTTAGGGGAGAGTCGGTATCGCCGGCACCGGCGACTCGGTACAAGCGCCGCGCTAGGAAATAACGCCCTTGCGAACCGCGTAGAGGATCAACTCGGGGATGCCATGCAGATTGAGCTTTTGCATCACCCGTGCGCGATGGGTCTCAACCGTATATACGCTCAGTTCCAGGAGATTCGCAATATCTTTGCTGGAGTTCCCCTCGGCTACCAGTTGCAGGATCTCCTGTTCGCGGGGGGAAAGCAGGTCGTAGGAGTCCTCCGCGCCGGTTCGTTGCAGCTTTCGCATGTAGTCTTCGAGCAGCACTTTGCCGACAGCGGGACTGAAAAACGACTTGCCCGCGGCCGCGGCGCGAATCGCCTGGGCCAGATCCGCCTCCGCGGAATCCTTCAGAAGATATGCTTTGGCGCCGGCTTTCAGCGCTCGCAGCACATAACCTTCATCGGAGTGCATGCTGAGCATCACGACCTGCGTCTCCGGCAGCGTTTCGCGAATCTGGCGGCACGCCTCAATTCCATTCAAGCTAGGCATTCCGATATCCATCACGATGACGTCGGGTTTGAGCGTTTGCGCCAGAGCCACCGCTGCCCTTCCGTCGTCCGCTTCCCCTACAGCGGCGAGATCCGGCTGCGCATCCACCACCATTCGCAAGCCGGCACGAATGAGAGTATGGTCGTCGGCAAGGAGCACACGGGTCTTGTTCATCACAGCCTGCCCTTACTGGACGGAGAAGGGAGTTCGACGGTCAAAGTGACTCCGTGGTCAGGCTTGGATTCTACCGTGAATGTTCCTGAAAGCCGCTTCACTCGTTCTTCCATTCCCAGCAATCCGAGTCCACGCGCCCGCTGCGATTCGAAGCCGCGCCCGTCATCGCTAACCCGCACGGTGATGCTTTGGGAGGATTGCCGGACAATCACTGTAGCATTCCTGGCACCGGAGTGACGCACTGCGTTACTCAACGCCTCTTGCACCAGGCGATAAATGCAAATCTTGTACTCGTCGGGCAAATCGTCCGTAACGTTTTCAGATTGGACGTCGACTTCGATGTCGCTGCGCCTCGACACCTCGCGGCCCTGCCACTCCAGAGCGGCCACTAGCCCGAGGTCGTCCAGCATCGACGGGCGCAGTAGGAGCGCGACGTTCCTGACTGCCTGAAAGGTCCGCTCCGTCACGACTTTCATGTTCTCCAATTGTGTTTTCACTTCAGGGCGATCGTTGGACGCGGTCGAAAGACGTCCCAGGTCTACCAGCAGCGCTCCCAATGCTTGACCGATCTCATCGTGGAGCTCGCGCGAAATCGAGCGGCGCTCCGTTTCCTGTGCGTCCACCAAGCGTGCCGAGAGCTGCTGCAATTCCTGTTGGCTGTGGGTCAGTTGCATATACCGGCCATGCGTCTGACGCTCCAGCCGCACGATGTAAGCCGTTCCCGCCAATACCAATAGAAACCCGCTGCCGAGGGCGATGGCCAGCGTCCTGCTGAGGTCTCCCTGCACGCCCGCGAATTCCGTGACGAGAGCCTGATCGGCATTCTTGAGCCGCTCTCCGTTCCAAGCCTGAAGTCTCCCGGACCAATCCAGGCTCTTCTTTTGAAGTGGGCTGATTTGCTCGGCGAGTAAGTTCTGCGCCTTACGGTGAGCCTCCGATGGACTTGCAAGAACGGAGATGTAGAGAGTCCGCTGCTGCGCAAAAGCGTCGAGCAGTTCGTCCAACAGTGCTGCCTCAGTGGAATCGCGCTCCACGGGGTAGCTTTTCAAATCCGAGTCGATCTCGAGCGTAAGCTGATCCAGGTGCTGCCGGGACGCATGGTCCCGATCCTTCTGGGCCTCTGCCACGAACTGCTGCACGGCTTGGTTATAGCTTTGCACCGATAGCCACAGTCCGGAAAGCATCTGTGCGCGCTCCGCCAATGCGCCGGTGACGGCTAGCTCTTGAGCGTGCATTTTCGCCAGATAGCGGACCGCGAGGACGCCAGATATCAACAAAAGTGCCAGTAGCGCCCCGCAAACCCCGAGAAACAACCAACGAACTGTGCTGGAGGGTGGTGGGGAATTCAATTGCGCTGCCACGGCCGCGTTTTCACCCAACGTGATCATGAGGATTCGTCGCCAACTCAATCTTACCCGGTTGCCAGAAACTGGCGACGCTTTTGAGACGGTTTTGACCTTTTTCCAGTTACGTTGGGAACGTACGCGTCGAGCCGCAGTTCTGCAACATGTTGAAGGAAGGCTTCCCATCTGCATCGAGAGCCACTACCTCGCCATCTAGAACGTGAAGTTCTTGAGCCAGTGAGTCCTGATGTCGAGTGCGGTCGACTACATGAGCACCGAGAAATGCGCTTTGTACAGGATCATATATTCTCTTGATCGTTGCTGCGAGGTAGCTCATCCTAAAAGGGTGAGATAAGGTGGCATTAACATGGGACGACCGAAAAAGTTCAATCGTGAGGGTGTGCTGGACCGGGCGATCCCGGTGTTTTGGAAACAGGGCTTCGCAAACACGACTGTTCAGCATCTGGAACGGGCTACCGGCGTCAATAAGTCGGGCCTCTACACGGAGTTCAAAGACAAGGAGGATCTCTTTCTTGCGAGTCTTGAGCGCTACATCAAACTCGTGGCGCGGAAGTCCTGACGGCACAGCCACTCGGTTGGGGTAACATTGAGAACTTTCTCAGATTGGGCTTTGGCTGCGATAACGACCAGCGAGGATGTTTTGCTGTGAATTCGATGCGTGAGCTAGCGAGTTTGCCAGCCGAGGCGCAGAAAACTATTTCGAGCGGTCAGCAGAAACTCATGCGATTGCTGTTAAAAAACATCGAAGTGGAAGAGCCGAAAATGGACCCGGGAGTAATCGCCGATGTTGTGCTGACGTTCTTCGACGGCTTCTGCATTTTACAAAACCTCAAAGGCGGAAAAACGTCTGCGGAGCGAAAGATCAGGAATCTAATGCAAGTAGTCCGCAGTTTATAGGGGACGGGGCAACTAGGGATCACAAACCCATTCCGCGACCTCACGGCCGCCAGCGGAAAAGCGCTATTAGGTGTTTCCGCAGCGCCAGCATCGCAAAAGCGCCTGCGGCGCGAGTTCTGTTCGAATTCTTCAGCCGAAACGTTACCATCCCTTTCTAACCACTCGCGAGGGCCAAGAGTCGAGAATGTCGAAAGGTGTGCCGTATGGATGCGCTCGTCATTGCCAGGCACCAAGGAGGCAAGACAGCCTCACTCATGCCACCGACGTTACGGATCGCGCCGGCACGGCTAAGTGTCGCCCGGGATTAATACCCAGGCGCCTCATCATGGAGATTAGAGTTGTCCGCTTCAGGCCCAGACGGGCAGCAGCGCCATTCGGACCGCCGACTACACCCTCCGTTCCCAGGAGAGTCTCAAGGATATGCGACCGCTCCGCCTCTTCCAGCGTGACAGGCGTGGATGACTTCGGCGCGTAAGTGAGTTCCGGGAGCGAGCCATCCAGTACAGCGCCGGTCGACAGAATCACCAAACGCTCAATAAAGTTTTGCAATTCTCGGACGTTGCCCGGCCAAGTATGACGCACGAGCGCCGCCATTAATTCGTCCGCAATGGACGTAATCGACTTCTGCATGCGATCCGCGTAACCCATCGTAAAATGGCGGACTAACAGCTGGATATCTTCAGGCCGTTCGCGCAGCGGTGGTAGTTCTATCGGGAAGACGCTCAGACGATAGAAGAGATCGGTGCGAAATTGTCGGTCTTCGATCATTTCAGTAAGATCCCGATGCGTGGCGCAAATCACCCGCACGTCGCTGCGAATCGTCGCGGCTCCGCCTAAGCGTTCGAACTGTTTTTCCTGAATCACACGTAAAAGCTTGGGCTGTAACTCTAAAGGAAGGTCCCCGATCTCGTCAAGAAAGAGGGTGCCCTTATTGGCCCGCTCAAACCTTCCTATACTGCGCGTGAAGGCCCCCGTGAAGGCCCCGCGTTCGTGACCAAACAACTCGCTTTCAAGTAAGCCTGACGGGATGGCCGCGCAATTCACTTTCACGAATGGGCCACTCGATCGATCGCTGCTTTTGTGAATGGCTTCTGCAATGATTTCCTTGCCAGTCCCTGTTTCCCCCTGGATCAACACGGTGGTATCGGTCGGCGCCACAACGCGCACCAGGCCAAGGACTCGCTTGAGAGCGACGCTGTTGCCAACAATCCGGGCGAAGGCGCTACCGAGGAGTTCGCTGTTGTCGAGCGCGATGTTCGCGAGTGTCGCGTCGTTAATTTCAGATGCCCAGCTTGTATTTGTGGCCATTGTTTTGTTCCTCCTCTGTCGCCGACCCTGTACCTCGGTTGTTTCTCAGCCCTTAGCTTCCCCTCGTTGTCTAGTGATCCACTCACGAATGTATGTCGGACAATTCTTCAGTGTGATGCTGTTTGCTTCGCAGCGCTCAAGGAAGGCGATAGCATTTTCATTCACCAGGGTTAGGTCTTTTAGGTCCAGGATTATACGGCGTCCGTTCGCTTCCGAGCTAACTAGTGTTTCTAACTCGGCTAGGGGTTCTTCGTCCATTTGACCGCTCAGCGTAAAGACCACTTCCCCGTTCACCGACCTCTGAATCCTCAGCATTCTATCCCTTCACAAGATTCGTACCAGTCATTGCCAATTCCCTCTCCATTGAAGATGCAAGCCCAACTCCAATCGTAAGTTGTTGAAATGAGAACGATTGACGGACATGCCAATTTGCCAAGTTGGTCAATTGGCCACGTTTGTACAATCTATGGGAAGCTGTCGATGCGAAAAGCCTAGCTGCGGTTCGAGAGATCGCTAATTTTGAAGCGATTCTTGTTAATCTTTAGCGATCTGATCTTATGCTCCAGAGTGGATCGCGGTATGCCGAGTTTGGCAGCTGCGCCGGAGGGTCCGTACACCCGTCCTCCGCTTTCGCTCAGCGCAGCCTCAATGGTTGCTTTCTCCTGAGAAGGAAGCCTCTTGAAGAAGGCAGGCCCCGTGTTTGGCCCAGTTGCAAGAGGCTGCCGGGAAAGCCAACTCTCATCGACTGAGAAATTCTGTGTTTCACATACGATGACGGATCGCTCAATGACGTTCTGCAATTCTCGAATATTACCCGGCCATGGGTACGACTGAAGCATATCGAGGCTCTTCTTGTTCACCGCCTGAAAGCTTTTTCCCGCTTGCCTTGCGAAACGATCAATGAAGTACTCAACCAGTAGGGGGATGTCGTCTCTTCGTTCGCGCAAAGAAGGCATCTCAATTGGAAAAACGTTGAGCCGGTAAAACAGGTCGCTCCTGAACGTTCCCGCAGCGATCGCAGCCTCCAAGTCGCGGTTAGTGGCAGCAATCACTCGAACAGCAGTTCGGATGGATCCAGTTCCGCCGACGCGCTCAAACTCGTGCTCCTGCAGGACACGCAAAAGAGCGATCTGGGTCTCGGCAGGAAGCTCTCCGATTTCATCGAGGAAGATCGTGCCGCCCTCGGCTAGCTCGAAGCGCCCTAAACGTCGCTGGGTCGCCCCCGTAAAGGCGCCCTTCTCGTGGCCGAACAATTCTGAGGCGATCAAGTCACGCGGGATTGCTGCGCAGTTCACACTCACAAACGCGCGGGAGGAGCGCCGGGAACGCCTGTGAATGGCGCGGGCAACCAGTTCCTTGCCCGTGCCGGTCTCGCCGGTGATCAAAACGCTGGAGTCGGTCGGAGCAACTTTGGATACGCGAGACAGCACGTTTCGCAGGAGAGATGAAGTTCCGACGATCTGTTCGAACATCGACGCCTTATCGATTTCTTCGCGCAACGCAACGTTTTCGTTCTGGAGCCGCTGCTCAGCTTCCTTGCGATCCTCGATATCCGTCGAAGCGACATACCAACGCACGAGGCGCCCTTGCTCATCTCGTAGCGGGTTCCAGCGGAAGAGAAACCAGCGATACTTCCCGTCTTTTCTCAGTAAGCGTACTTCGGCTTCGTGCGGGAGGCCGCTCGAGGTTTTACTGTGAGTTTCACTCATCATGCGTTCCCAATCATCAGGATGAAAGAAGCTAGGGCCTGAGGTCCGCCATTCCTCAAGAGTAAGGCCGTGATAATCGAGTGCGGCCTGGTTGACATAAAGGCGGCTGCGATCGGACCCTAGTACGGCGACGTGCTGGGGCGCGAGGTCAAGAAGCTGCCGAAGCTCGGCTTCGCCTTGCCGGATCTTCTCTTCCGCCTGCTTTGCAGCGGTGAGGTCCGTCACGGCACCCACATATTCGAGGTTGCCTGACGAAGGCCTCAACGCGCGAGCTAGTAGTTGGATGTGCTTGACTCTCCCGTCTGGCATCAGCAAACGATGTTCGAAATCGAAATCCGTCCTCTCGTGCGAAACCCGATCGATTAGCTGCTCGACGGACGATCTGTCTTCCGGATGAATTCGTTGCACTACCAGATCGATTGAAGCCTTGGCCGTCGGTTCGTATTCAAATATCCGAAAGGTTTCTCGAGACCAGTAGATTTCTCCGCTGGAAACATCCCAGCCGAAGCTGCCCGTGTGGCTCAGTTTCTGCGCTTCGGCCAAGTAAGCTTCGCTGCGCCGCAGCGCCTCCTCGGCGTGGCTGAGTTCGGCTTTCTCGTCGGCTTCACGCAACGCCCGTTGCACCGAGGGCACGATCCTCGAAAGGCGCGTCTTGAAAACATAATCCGTCGCGCCGATCTTGAGTGCCTCAATCGCTACTTCTTCATCCAAGGTTCCAGAAACAAAGATGAATGGCACATGCGGGCAGTTTTGCTGGGCGATCTTCAACGCAGACAGGCCGTCGAACGAGGGAAGGGTATAGTCCGCGAGAATCAAGTCAAAGGTGCGCAGTTCGAGGGAGGCGATGAAGTCTGTCTCCGTTTCAACACGCGTTATCCGGCAGCTAATACCGTCGCTCGCGAGCGTTTCCTGGACCAGCTCCGCGTCGTTCGGGTCGTCCTCAAGCGATAGAATCCGCAAAGGAGACCTTATACTCACTTCTTCATGCTTCCCGGCGGCGGCTCATTAATCACTGCCCAGAAAACGCCTAGCTCTTTTATGGCATTTACAAACTCATGAAAGTCAACGGGTTTAACCACATATGCGTTCACTCCAAGCTTGTAGCTTGCCACCATGTCCGTTTCCTCTTTCGACGAGGTGAGCACGACTACAGGAATCATTCTCAGCTTCTCGTCGGATTTAATTTGTTTCAACACTTCCAACCCATCGACCAGCGGTAGTTTTAGATCCAGAAGCATGACCGCAGGGTTACTACCAGTGCGCATCTGAAATGCCCCACGATAGTAAAGGTAATCCAGGGCTTCTGCGCCATCGTGGACAACCACCACTTCGTTGGCGAGGTTGTATTCCTCAAGAGCCGTCAAAGTAAGTTCCACGTCTTTGGCATCGTCTTCGACCATCAAAATGCGTCCCAGTTTGTCTATAGTTTCCATTTAGTGTCCTCTCGGCTTGGGAGCTGAGAAAAAGAATGTCGCACCTTTGTCAACGAAAGCCTCGGCCCAGACTTTGCCCCCGTGTCGATGTATAACCCGTTGAACTGTGGCCAGCCCAATGCCGGTGCCTTCGAATGTATCAGAATGATGGAGGCGTTGAAACACGCCAAACAGTTTATTTACATACTTCATATCAAAGCCTACGCCGTTGTCCCGAACGAACACCACTACCTCATCTCTGTTTCCATCGGCGGATCCGATCTCGATTTCACCCTGCGGGCGAGTACGCGTAAATTTGACTGCATTGGAGAGAAGATTCACCAACACGAGCCTCAGCATTGAACGGTCTCCATAGAAATTGGGCAGTGTCCCGATTTTCCAAGCAATCTTCCGTCCTTCCGTCTCTTGCCGAACTTCGGTGAGAGCTTCTTTCACGAGTTGGTCCAGGCTGACCAGAGTCTTTTGCGTTTCAGCCCGTCCGATTCTCGAAAAAGCCAGAAGATCGTCAATTAGGTTGCCCATACGTTTTGCCGACTCCTGTATCGTCTGCATGTATCGGTGGCTCTTTTCATCCAGGACGGAAGAAACTCTCTTTTGAAGCAGCTCGGTATAGCCGGACATGTGGCGTAAGGGCGCACGCAGGTCATGCGAGACGGAATAGGCGAATGCCTCCAGTTCCTTGTTGGCACCCTCGAGCTCCAGGGATCGTTTAGCAAGTTCCTGGTTGAGGCGTTGGACTTCCTCTTCCCGCCGTTTGCGCTCAGTGATGTCGTTATTCGTTTCCAGGATGGCAGCAGCTCGCTCCTGCTCGTCGCGCTGCAACGACCATCGGCTCGAGACCACGACCTCCGTTCCGTCGGCTTTCGTGTGCTTGAGCTCACCCTCCCAACGTCCCGTCCGCAGCAACTCCGCACCAATGTCGTCTATCGGCGCTGGAAAAACAGTCCGCAGGAGGTCGTGAGAGCGCTTTCCGATCGCTTCTTCCGGGGTCCATCCGAACAATTCATGCGCCCCCCGATTCCAGTACGTGATGATATCCCTCATATTGCGGACGAAAATCGTGTCATGCGTTAGATTGAGCAGGCTGGCCTGCTGAGTTCGTTCCGCCACTTCGATCTGGAGGTAGTCGCGGGTTTGAATAAGCTCTCGTTCGACGCGGCGCCGAACAGCGCTGAACCATGCAACTAAGAATGCGAAGCTTATGAAGACGATTAAGTAAGGGAGATCCGAGGCCGAGATGTAAAAGCTGTAGCGCGGCTCTGTGAAGAAGAAATCGAAGACAGCGATCGAGAGCACAACCGTAACGGCGGCAGGTCCCGGCCCTGCGTACCAGGCAGTGACGGCCACGGCGAACAGCAAAAGCGGCACTTCAACGTTGCGGAGATTGTAGCGTTGCGCGAGAAGCGCCAAGCCGAGGACAATCGCAAAGGAAAAGACCGCAAGGCCGTAGCGTAGGATGGGTGAGTGGGCCATCTGTAGCTGGAGGTTCGACCGCGCCATGGTTGGCCTCGCTTCGATTCCCGCCGGAATCCTCGGTGGACGAGGCCATGATAGCGCGTTTTGCTTCGGCAGCGGCGTTGGGGTTTTAACGTCAACGCACAATACCCGAGTCCAACGCGTTCCGTTCGTTCAGCAAATTTAGGCTCGCTGAGACGTACTGAACGGGGAAGAGCATCGTGACCTGTCCAGCTCTTCTAAACTTGGGGACGGTTAACCAAAGGGCAGGGAAGTGGAGAGTCACAGAAGAATGAGTGCCGTCGGGGCGCGATTTGGGTTTCAAAGAGCCTAAGGGCCGATTACCGTACCGCAGCGTCGGTATTACGCGAAACCGCCTGACTTCCGAAGAATAGAGGCAGCCGGGGCGTTAACCAGCAGCCAAAGAGCGTTCGAAGGAGACGCGTCCAGTTCTAAACGAATCTCGAAGTTGGGAACGCAATTTTGGGAGAGCGATGATCGGACGTTCTGCGTTCCTTTTGATGACAACTTCGTGATCAAGCCGGTCTCCTCTTCCAGGTCCACAAACGCAATCCGTTTCCGTATAGGGACGCTCTCGGCAGGTTACAGAACATTTTCGGGGATCGTGGCCGATACCGAATGTCGATATCACCTTCTAGGCGATTTATGTGCCTCACCAAATCTAATTAGACGGAAGAATCGGAGCGCAAGGCTGCGGGTCCCATGTAACGTTGGCGGGCGTCTCGGAGAATGTCGTAGTATTCCGTTAGCATCGCATTGGCGCTGAACGGGACTTCGTTGTTGCGAAGCGGCTGTTCCCGTAGTGTTCCCGATTTAGGCTTGCTTCCCGAACCGATTCGCGGCCCCGATTCCCTGGTGGAAAATTGGCTGAATCGGGAGGTGCGAAGCATGTGTCTGTGTACGAAGGATGGACGAGCACTCCAGGTTTCCGGCGATAAAGTCTACAGTCGTTCCGGCACGATCGTTGGCGAAATTAAGGGCGACAAGGTGTACGCCACGGATGGCCACTTTGTTGGACTGATCGTCGACCGCGCCAACGTGGGCTCGTCATTCTCAACTGCCGTACTAAGAATTATGCAGCGCTCGCAGAGTATGTGAACACATTGGTGCGGCACTACAAGTGACGCAAAATGGACGCCGGGGAGTTGCCAACCATTCAGATAGCGGTTAAGATTCATTCTTTGCTGATAAATCGAACATGGCCTTTTCGCATCGGAAATTTACAACAGAGTTTAAAGAAGCCGCAGTCGGCCAGCTAAAAACAGCGTCAGTCGCCGACGTGGCGCGTACTTGTAAGGTAATTCCAAGTGTTTTGTACCGTTGGCGCCGAGAGTTGGGGTACCTGCCGCCACCGGTTTCCAAGCGACAGAAATACACCAGGGAGTTTAAGCTGGACGCGATTCGACGGTTGGACGCAGGAGATTCAATCGTCTTGGTTGCCGAATCGTGCAAAATAACTCCCAAGTTGTTGCGGTCCTGGCGCAGAGAAGCGGCGATCTTTGGGCGAAAAGCATTTTCCGGCTACGGTCGAAAGCGGCGCCGGGGTCCGGCAACAGTAGCAGTCAAGTTCCTACTGAGTGACACGGAAAACGACCGCTTAGTTGCTGCCGCCGCTCAGCTGGGTACGACTGAGCGTGCCGCCTTCTTGCGTGAAGCAGCAACGGCTCCCGTAGATGAACTGCCTTCGGCGAACATTGGGAGAAAACTGGAGGAATTGGAAGAAGGGGTACGTCGCCTGGCACAGAATCTCACGCTTCTGTTTGACCGCAGGAAAACTGAGGCGCACCAACTTTTTTTGTCCAAGCTCTTGACTTTATCACGGTAAGGGGTAAGCTGGATTCTACCTTCCCCGGGTTCCAATCCCCCCAATTGGGACATTTTGCTGCCTGAGCTGTGTTCAAAATGTTCTCAAGCCAAAGCGGTCATTCACTCGCAATCCGGCAGAGCCATGATGGCGCAGCGTCACTCTCAAAACATTCATCGGGCCAGGCCTGTGCCCACAAATCGTGTCATGAACAGCCGATGTCTAGAAACCGACAAATCATGTTTCGTTTGAAGCAGGAAGAATTCAACCGCCTAGAAGTTGCGTGTGTGGCAGCTGGTACGCGAAGTCTATCGGAATTCGTGCGAACCAGAGTGCTCCGTGCCGTTAACGAGCCTGAATTCGCGGATTTCGAAAAGAGGTTGGACCAAGTAAATCGAACCTTGACGCAACTCATAAAGCTCATCGCGGAGAAAACGTCAGAACCAGGAAGACACTCGACTCGAAAGAGGAAGTGACTTCATGGATTCAGGAGAAGTGCATCTTATGGCTGTTATCAAACCGCGAAATCGCACCCTCATCTTTCGCCTGACGCAAGAAGAATATGCAGCTCTACAAGCAGCGTCGTCGGAGAAAGGCGCGCGCAGTCTTTCAGAGTTCGCGCGCGCCCAACTATTCGGCTCGCTAGAGACGCCGGCGTTGGGCCAACAACTATGCGAACTCAATACCACTGTGGCGCGCATAGCGCAGATGTTGGAAGGAAATTAATGCGTTTCGCAATTCCATTCGCATTGCTCACAGCCTGTGCTATCGCTCAAGTGCGGCCCCAGTTGATGGAGGAAGCGGGCAGGGAAAATCTACCGTCGCAAAGGCTGGGTGTCGACGATCTGGTCGCCGTTTCGGTTTACGATGCGCCGGAACTTACACGCACGGTTCGTGTGGAAGCGGATGGCACCATCTATCTTCCGATGCTCACGGACGGGGTGAAAGCCGCAGGCCTGTTCCCACGGGATGTGGAAGGCTCACTGGCGAAGGCACTCAAGAGCGAGCAAATTTTGGTGGACCCGGTGGTGAAGGTGACGGTCGCCGAATATCACAGCCGGCCGATCTCGGTGATGGGCGCCGTGCGCAAACCGCTTACGTTTCAAGCCATAGGTTCGGTAACGCTGCTCGACGCACTGGCTCGAGCTGAGGGGCTCAGTCAGGATGCGGGCACCGAAGTGCTGGTGAGCCGCCCGCAACCTTCGCCGGATTCTCGCGGCGAAGTAACTTCCACGTTGGTGGAACGCATTCCGCTCAATCGTTTGCTCAAAGATGCGGACCCGGCAGTGAACTACGCACTGCACGGCGGGGAGGAGATTCGAATTCCTGAAGCCGGTAAGATTTTCGTCCTGGGAAATGTGAAGAAACCGGGAGCCTTCGCAGTGCACGATGCCAGCGATAATTCGATTCTTAAAATGGTCGCGCTTTCCGAAGGTGTGCTGCCCTACGCAGCGAAGCTGGCCTATATTTACCGGCGCGATGCCAACGGAAATAAGAGTGAAATCGAGGTCGAGTTCGACAAGATCATGCAGCGCAAGGCACCCGATATGGCTCTGCAGGTGGACGACGTCCTATACATTCCGGACAACAAATCGCGGCGCAACGCCGTGAACGTGATCGACCGCATCACCGGTTTCGGCGCCTCCACTGCGTCCGGCATCCTGATCTGGCACTAGCGGGCACCTACATGAGAAAGCTAGAGAATCAGCTGCCCGCACTCCCGGAAACCTTCCGTCAGGCGCGGCCCCCCTTGATCTTGGACGCGGAATTCGAACCGCAACCGACGCACATACCGCTGGCCCATTATTTATGGATTCTGCGGCGGCAGGCTTGGAAGATCGCGGCCTTTGTGGTGGCTACGATTTTGGCCACGTTGATTGTGTCGCTGCGGCTGACTCCGATCTATGAGTCGACGGTGTCGGTGGATATCGACCGGCAGGTCCCGACAGGAGTGCTGGGTGAGGAGGCGACACGCAGCGCCACCAATGATGCCGACCAGTTTATTGCGACACAAGTGAAGTTGATCGAATCTGACTCCGTGCTGCGCCCTGTGGTGGACAAGTACCGGCTACGCGAGGTGGAACAAGATGCGCTCGAAGAAGCAGTGGATCATTCGGCTACCAGCCTGGAGGCTCCGGTAATCCTCAAGCGCTTGAAGATCACCCGGCCGCCGAATACGTACATCCTGCAGATCAGCTATCGCTCGTCCAACCGCCAGTTGGCTGCGGATGTGGCCAACGAAATTGCGCTCTCCTACCTCGCACACACCTATCGCATCCGCTACAAAGCCGCCGCCAGCTTGAGTGATTTCATGGAGCGGCAGTTGGAAGAGCTGAAGGCAAAGATGGAAAAGTCCAGTGCGGCGGTGGCCCAATTTGAGCGCGAGCTCAACGTCATTAATCCAGAGGAGAAGACTAGTATCCTCTCGGCGCGATTGCTGGATCTCAACAGCGAGTACACCAAGACGCAGGCCGATCGAGTCATGAAAGAAGCCGCTTATAACTCCGTGCAGAGTGGAACGCTCGAGGCCGCGCAGGCTTCCACCCAGGGCGACGCCCTCAAGCGTATCACCGAAAACCTGAACGACGCGCAGGAGAAATTCGCGGAGGTGAAGAATCACTACGGTTTGAATCATCCGGAGTACAAGAAGGCCCAGACCCGCGTGCAGGAGCTGGAATCCCAGCTTGCGACCACCGGAGACAGCGTCCGGCAACGAGTGGAATTGGAGTATCACGAGGCGGTGAACCGCGAAGCAATGATTTCAGGTGCGGTGCAGGAGACCAAGATAGAGTTCGATCGGTTGAATTCGCGCTCCTTTGAATATCAGACGCTCAAGCGCGAAGCCGATGGCGACAAGAAACTCTACGAAGAACTAGTGCGCAAGATCAAGGAGGCGGGGATCAACGCCAGTTTCCAGAACAGCTCGATTCGCGTGGCCGATCCGGCGCGGCCCGGATTAAAGCCAGTGTTTCCGAAAGTAGGGTTGAATTTGGTGCTGGCGTTCCTATGCTCCATGTTCCTCGCCGTGGGAATTGCAGTTGTCAGCGATGTTCTGGATGACACTGTCCGCGATCCGGATCAGGTTACGCGGCTGATGAACACTGAGGTCATCGGATCGTTGCCGGCGGTGAAGGATTGGCGGCGCCGGCTGAGTCCGATCAACGCCCATAGCAACGGGGCACACAGCAACGGCGTCCACTTAAATGGCCCGCATCTCAACGGCAATGGCGCTGGGGCAAAAGCTCTCGCCGTCGTCGCGGGCGAAAACGGATACCAGGCACTTTCCACCTATGAAGAAGCCATTCGAACGCTACGCAATTCCATAATGCTAACGGATTTCGATCGCCGTTTGCGCAGTATTTTGCTCACCAGCGCGTCTCCCTCGGAAGGGAAATCGACGGTGGCCGCGCATCTGGCCGCGACGCACGCGGGGCAGGGCAAACGGACGCTGCTGATCGATGGCGATTTGCGTCGGCCGAGCGTCCACCGCCTGTACCAGGTGCCCAACAGCGTAGGTTTGTCGAACGTTCTATTGCAGCAGATCTCCTGGCGCGATGCGCTAGTCCAAATGCCAGAACCGGCGGGGCTGGATATCCTGCCAGCTGGGCCCTCGACGCGCCGCGCATCGGACCTGATCGGTACCGGGCTGGCTGATTTGGTGGAGGAAGCTTCGCGCGAGTATGACCTGGTGGTGCTGGACGCTCCGCCGTTACTAGGGTTCGCCGAGCCATTGCAGATGGCGAGTGTGGTGGACGGCGTGATTGTGGTTGCGCGCGCCGGAGACACTAGCCGTACAGCGCTGAGATCGGTGATCGCGACTCTGGCGCGGCTGCGGGCGAATCTGGTGGGCGTGGTGCTAAATGAAGTGCATCGCGAAAGCAGCCCCGGATATTACTATTCTTATAACAACCGCTACAACAAATACTACAGCAGTGAGGCGAAGTCGTCGTGATTAGCGCACTCGCGCACTATCGACCAACTCGTTCCACGGCGGTTTTGGTCGCGACACTGAACCGCCTGTATCACGAATTCGAGGCGAACGATTACGAATCGAATCATCCAGAGATCTTCGAGCAATTGCCTCCTATCTGGCGAGAGATGTTCGCCCAGTCACTTCCTTTGCTAGGACCGCGGGAACGAAAGCTCCGGATCTTAGACTTCGGCTGCGGTACTGGTTTCGAGGCTCGGCAATGCCTGGCGGAACTTCCTTCAGATCGAATAGAGTGTTTGGTTTGTTATGACCCTTCTGAGGAAATGCTGTATCAATGTCGTCAGGGACTGAAGCATTCCCGCCATCGCGTTGAGTTCTTAAGCGATCCAGACGAACTGGAGCAATCGGGCCGCTTCGATGTTCTGATAACAAACTCGGTGCTTCATCACATGGTGGACCCGACCGGTACGTTTCGAGATATGACGCGATTGCTCTCCCCCTCTGCCATATGGCTCTGCGGACACGAGCCATCCAGAAGATTTTGGGGAAATCCAGAATGTCGCGAGCTCTTGAGACGTTATCGCCGAGCGCAGCGACTTCTCCACTTGGTTAGTCCTCGACTCTACACCCGAATGCTAACCCGCTGGGCCGGCCTCAGGGAGCTTCCAGAAGAGTACGCTGCGAGGCGGGCTTTCGAGGAAGCAATCTTTGAACGAAGGCCCCCCGCTGGAATGATCGGTTCTCTGGTGGATTACCATGTGCTTTCGAGTGAACGCGAGCTGATTGACAACCGAGGATTGGATTTTGGAAATCTCACAACGGGTTTTGCCGGTGAATGGGAACCTGTCTGGCGCAAGAGTTATTCCTTCCTTGGCCCATACTACGAGGGCGCCGCGCCGCGGTCTTGGAGAAGCAAAGCACGCCAGTTAGCCGAGCGGTTTCCAGACGATGGCGCAAATTGCTGTCTGCTGTGGCGGCGAGTGGTTGCGCGGCATTGAGGCCTATGAAAGTCTTTAGGCCAGACATGGATGTCGCTGGATCGTTGCACACTCGAACTGAAAAATCGATATCCGGTCGAGTTAACGTTCAAAGCATTTGTTCATTACTATGCTGCGCGTATGTCATTTCGCAAATTTACATGGTGCCGGTGTGGGTAGTGGGGCCCTCATGGTCTGTGTGGCCTTCGATCACAGACTTGGTCGTCCTGCTTATGTTGGTGCTGCTTCCCCTCACTCGCAACCACGGCGTCCGTCCTAGGCCTGCTGTTACAACTGCGAAACGCGTGCTTCTGTTTGTCACCGGGGGCGCCGTAGTGTCATATCTGGTATTGACCCTCAACTATTTTGGCCTTAAGACGACCGACATCTTTAATGACAAAGGACAGAACGTTGGTTTGTATCAAATTTATCGGCTGTGCCAACTTCTCACTGTCTTTTGGTTTTCCACTCGAGTAAGTTGGGACCCCAAACGTAGACTGTGGCTAAGACGTTCCATTGCGCTGACGTTTTGGGTCTCCTGCGCTCTTCTATTGGCCAACTATTTCGATTGGGTCCAAACACCGGCGCTCTCTCCGCAAATTCCGAAAGATCTTAATATTGCTGGTCCGTGGGCCTACTATTCATTGGGCGTAATTGGGAATCCCGTTGGTGGTATCAGTTTTCATCACGCTTATCCGGCTATGCAAATTTTGCTTCTGGCCGCAATGTACTTGTATCTTTTGCCTATGGCGAAAGTATGGCTGCCATGTTGCATTTTGAGTTGCCTCTGGTTGTGCGCGCTGGTTAGCGGCAGTCGCGCTGGATTTGTCGCCGTTACAGTTCTAGTGGTGGCCGCCGTATTGTCTCGCCCACGCCAGTTGCTACTTCTAACAGCGTCAACAGCCCTGGTGGTTGTCGGTAGTTTGTATTTTTCCGCGAATTTGGACGATGCCTTTTCACGGGCGGTGAGCCGACAAGAGTCGATCGCTTCCTCTTACGATGAAGATGGTTTAGCTGGGCGCGTTGAGATCTGGAGGGAGCGGGTTGCTCTGTTGAACTGGGAACCCGTTCTGTGGCTCACCGGGACTGGTTTCGGCTCCGCCATCGAAAGCGGAAATAACGGCCACATGCTCTACCTGCATACGACACTCGAGTGTGGATTGCTAGGGACAGGCGTTTTCCTTTTTTTAGCATGGAAAGTGTCGTTATTTCTGTGGCGTGAAGGAACGGCCGCCCGCATTCTCTGCTATCTAACTTTCGCCATCCTCCTATCGGGTTTGACTCAAGAAACCCTGTATCCAGTCCCAGCTCTCGGCCACTTCAGCGGAATGTTTCTGTTTTGCATTGGAGTTGTGCTTTCCAGCCCTTCTCTTCAATCGCCACGGAGACTAGGGTGGCGATAAAACCCATTCGAGTCCTTCAGGTCCTATTCCGCGCCGACCGCGGCGGTGCTGAGACTTGGCTGGTCCATGTCGCTCAACATATTGACAGGCAAAAGGTCGCGATGGACTTCTTGGTACATGACGATGTTCCGGGAGCGTATGATGCTCAGATCAAGGCAGAAGGAGCGCGAATTTTCGCTGCACCTCGACATCGCAATTTGTTTAGGCAATGGTATTACCTTCGTAAATATCAGCGGCGGTACGGTCCTTTTGACATTATCCACAGCCACGTAGATTATTACGGAGGAGTTGTCGTTTTTCTGGCCTATCTGAGTGGGATCTCAGTGCGAATTGCTCATTCGCACACCGATACCAGGGAAGCGGCGAAGGCAGCCAGTGTAGCATCGCCGTTTCTATATCCAGACGATGAAACGGTGCGTGAATTGGTTCGCTACCTATGGACTTGGAACCAGCGGCGCAGCAGCCTCGGCGTTGTTCGGAGAGAACTGGCGTAATGACGCGCGATGGCGCATACACCTTGCTAGTGTTGACTTGCAGCGCTTCCACGAAAACCACAGGCGAGAGACGATTCGGGCGGAACTTGGGCTGCCCAGGGATGCCGTGGTCTTCGGCCACGTGGGCAGATTTGTGCAGCAGAAGAATCATGACTTTCTACTTCGAGTAGCGGCTATTCTTGCCGTTCGCGATGTCCGCACGCATTTCCTGCTGGTAGGTTTTGGCCCGCTCCAAGCTCAAATTGATGCTTGTATCCGTGAACTGGGTCTTGAAAATCGCGTTTTCATGCTCTCGTCGCGCGACGACGTTCCGCGCCTGATGCTCGGCGCTATGGATTATTTTTTGTTCCCCTCGCAGTTTGAAGGATTGGGCTTGGCGCTAGTCGAGGCTCAGGCGGCCGGGCTGCAGTGTTTCATTTCTGATGCCGTCCCCCCGGAGGCGTTGGTCGTCCCCGAGCTGATACAACAATTGCCACTCTCGCTCGGCCCTGAAGTTTGGGCCGAGACCATCTTGCGGTGTATGAAAATACCTAGTTCCGTGATGCCGCAGGCTGCTCTGAAAAAAGTGGAAGAGAAATTTGATATTGCGCGGAACGCGGAACAACTCGTCGAGTTTTACCAGGCGGCAGCTTTTTGATGGACACTACCGTACTCATCCCCGTTTATCGCAATCAGGCCGGTTTGAATCGCAGCCTGGAGAGTCTTGCCGAGGCCGAGGGTAAATTCGATGTTCTCATCATTGACGATGGCAGCCCGCACCCCATCGAGGCGCCGCAAAACTTGCGGGATGGGGTGCCCGTGACTGTGATGCGTCTGCTGCGGAATCAGGGAATTGCGGCGGCGTTGAATCATGGTCTCCGGCACCTTCTGCCGCAAGGAATTCAGTACGTCGCGCGGCTCGATAGCGGGGACACCGTCGTGCGGAAACGCTTCCGGGCACAGCGAGCGTTTATGGATGCGAACCCGCAGTGTGCTGTCGTATCGTCGTTCGTCGATTTTGTTGATGCAAAGCGGACGCACCTGTTTTGCTACCGGGCCCCCGCGGACCACGAACGGATCGTCCGCCGGTTGCGGGTCAATAACTGCTTGATACATCCAGGAGCGATGATCCGGACGAGCGCTTTCCAAAACACTGGGATTTACCGGGAAGATGTTCCAGGTGCGGAAGATTATGAATTGTTTCTGCGATTCGGGCAGCGCTATACATTGGCTGTGCTTCCGGAAGTCCTAACGTACGTGGAGTACTCGCTCACAGGACTGAGCGTCGCAGGCCGGCGTCGTCAGCAATGGCAGCGGTTGAAACTACAGTTGCGTTATTTCGATCTAGCGTCGCTCTCCAGCTTCTATGGCATCGCTCGCACACTGCTCACGATGGCTGTTCCGCACGAATTGGCGTTTCAGCTCAAGCGCGTTTATCTCCGCTAACGCCATGAAGATTCTCCAACTTCTCGAGGCGGCGGCAACCGGCGCAGGCCGGCACGTTGCGGACCTGATCGAAGGCCTCCTCCAGCGCGGGCACGAAGTGCACTTGGTGTACTCGCCTCTGCGGATCGACCGGGTTTTCGCCGACGATCTCCAGAGGCTAGGAACTCGGCGCAATTTTTATTCGCTGCCCGTTCCCATTAAGCGGTATCCCAGCGCGGCTGATGTTCGGGTCGTCAGCAAACTCCGGAGTTACCTATGCGGGTGCGGTTCTTTTGATCTAGTTCACTGCCACAGCACCAAGGCCGGTTTGATCGGGCGTGCGGGACTAATTGGACATCCAGTAAAACGTATCTATACACCGCATTGTTTGCTGAGCATGAATCCCGCGGAGGGGCGAATGGTTAGGCGTATCGCGGGTGGATTGGAGAAGGTTCTGTCGAGGCTTAGCGCGGGCGTGATCGTGGTTTCCCGCGAAGAATACGTGCATGCTGTGGGGCTTGGAATCCCTCCCGACAAGCTGTGTTTCATTCCCAACGGTGTGGTGCTGCCCCAGAGCGAAGATCTCGAAAAGCAGCGATTGATTTGCCGCCGTGATTGGGGAGTGGAGGAGGGCCATGCCTGCATCGGGTTTGTCGGACGGTTGACGGGGATGAAGGCTCCGGAAGTACTGCTCGATTCCTTTGCAGCGTTTCGCAAGCGGAGTCGAGTGCCGTCGCGGCTGGTGATCGTCGGCGATGGCCCTCTGGCAACGCCTTTGCGGGGACGGGCGGCGGATCTGGGTCTCGGCGACGAAGTGATCTGGTTAGGCGCTCGGGATGCGAGGCCGCTGATGGCCGGTTTTGACGTCCTCGCCCTCACCAGCAAGTCCGAAGGGCACCCGCTGGTAGTTCTGGAAGCGATGGCGCGGAAGCTGCCGATTGTGGCCACCGGCGTGGGCGGAATTGCCGACACCGTGCAATCCGGCGCCAACGGATTTATCGCGCCGCCCGGTGACATAGGAGCGATCGGAGAAGCCCTGGATAAGCTCGCGAGCAGCCTCGCGTTGCGCGCGCGCATGGGAGAGGCGTCGCGCGCGATCTCCCGCCAATTTTCCGCGGATCGTATGGTGGAACGTACGCTGGCGTTCTATGAAGAGATTGTGACGGGGGTCTTCGCGGGCACAAGCCATGCGCTCTCGAATGTGGCCGCCTCGGGCTAACCATGTCTATCTTGCAACCGAGTTCCATCGCGCGAGTGGAAGAGCTGACGGACGCGCGCGCCAAGTTGGGGGAATCCGCACAAAATCCAGCCCGACCGTGGCTGAGCGGCGCCCTCTTGCTGGCAGGCGATCTGGCAGCCGTCGCGTTTGGAGCGGCAGTAAGCATTCTGATCTGGCCGCACTTCAGCATGGGGCTCAGTTCGGAGCTGTATCTCAGTCTATGGCCGGTGTTGTTTCTCTTTCCCTTGGCCTATGCGGCGTCGGGGCTCTATCCAGGATTTGGACGCAATCCCGCCGAAGAGTTGCGGCGGCTGACGATCGCAACGTGTATGGTCTATCCGGCGCTGGCGGTCACGGTGTTTTTGCTTAAAGACGCCTCGACTTTTTCTCGTGGCGTCTTCGTAATCGGATGGGTCCAAACGCTGCTATTTGTGCCGATCGTACGCTCGATCGTGCGCTCGACGTGTGCCCGGAAATCCTGGTGGGGATACCCGGTTGTGGTGGTGGGCGCGTCCGCTCCGGCTGCTGAAATCGCGCGCTCCTTGGCCCGGCAGCCGGAGTTGGGCCTGAAGCCCGCGGCCGTCCTCGACGATCTGGAACGCGCGGCGCCGTTCGCCATAGAGCAGGGTATCCGTCACGCCATTTTCGCTTTGACGGGAACATCGCAACAAGCGGCCCGTGAATTCTTCGACCGCTGCAGCGAGCTATTCCCGAACATTATTGTGATCCCCGAGATGGCCGGCTTGTCGAGTTTGTGGGTGGAGGCTAGGGATCTGAATGGAATCCTTGGCCTGGGAGTTCAGCAGCGGTTATTAATGCCGTGGACGCGCATAATTAAGCGCGCGTTGGATCTGGGCTTAGTGGTCTTCCTCGGAACCGTAATTCTTCCGGTGATTGCATTGATCGCCCTCGCCATCAAGATCACCTCGCCAGGGCCGGCGTTCTACGGCCAGACACGGCGGGGCCGTGGGGCACGGCCGTTTGTCGCCTGGAAGTTCCGTTCCATGTACGAGAACGCTGGCGACGTGCTGGAACACTGGCTCGTATCGGATCCAAGCTTGCGCGACGAGTGGCTTCAATATCGGAAGCTGCGCCACGACCCGCGCATCACGCCCCTGGGCCGCTTTCTGCGGCGAACCAGCCTGGATGAGCTGCCTCAGCTGTGGAATATTCTCTGCGGTCAGATGAGCTTTGTGGGTCCACGGCCGATTGTGGCGGAAGAGATATCGCGCTACGGAGAAGGATTCGCGCTCTACGCGAAGGTGACCCCCGGTCTGAGCGGGATGTGGCAGGTTTCCGGGCGCAACAACCTCTCCTATGAGCAGCGCGTAAATCTGGATGTCTATTACGTGCGCAACTGGTCGGTGTGGCTCGATCTTCACATACTTTTCCGAACGATCGGAGTAGTTGTGCTCGGCGACGGCGCCTATTAGCGGCCAGACATGCCGTTAACCGTAATTCTCTGCTTCGGAATTCTCACCCTGTGGGTCCCGTCGCATTGGGCGCTGACCGTCTTTCAAGTTGCGTTGTTCGCGCTCGCAGCCGCGAGGGTCGTTCAACGGCGTTCCGTCGGCGCCCCTTTCGTTGGCTGTTTACTAACCGCAGCTGTCCTTTGGGGTGGCCTACAGATGGCGGCGCAGTGGTCCGTAGATCGGGTGACTACTCTCGAAGCCACTCTGAATTGGGTGGCGAATTTGGCTGCCTTTGCGCTGGCGGCGGACCTTTATCAAAAGGCTGAAGAACGGAGGCGCTTTCTGCGCAGCCTGTTGATATTCACCGGTATCCTTGCGGTCGCTCTCGATCTTCACCTTTCTCACGTCTCCCGTTGGGAAAGCCTTTTGGGTTTTTGAAACCGGTTCGGAATCGCGCACGCTCGGCCCCTTCGTTTATAAAAACCAGTACGCCGCATTTGTCGAAACCATATTGCCCTTGGCAATGATCGGCATCATTCGGGACCGGCACCGTTGGATCTTGCACGCGGCGATTGTCGCTACCTTGTTTGCCTCGGTGGTCACAGGCGGCTCCCGTATGGGCTCGATCCTTTGCCTAACGGAGATCGTGTTTATCCCCCTGATCGCGTTCTGGCGTAGGATGATCGACGGCCGTGTGCTCGCGCGTGTGGTACTAGGAAGTCTCGGGGCGGTCGTCGTCTTCACCGAAATTGTGGGGTGGGAGACCCTCTGGAATCGCTTGCAAGAACCGAATCCTTATTCGCTGCGCCAAGACCTTGTGCTCTCCTCTTTTAGGATGGCGCGTGACCGGCCATTCACCGGCTTCGGATTGGGGACTTGGCCAGAAGCTTATCCCGGCTATGCGCGCTTCGACGATGGGAGCTTTGTGAATCAGGCCCACAACGATTGGGTGCAATGGGCAGACGAGGGCGGACTGCCCTTCTTAATTCTGATGTTGGGTATTGCTGGCTGGAGCATACGTCCGGCGGTGCAATCACTATGGGGCGTCGGCATCCTTTGCGTGTGGATTCACTGCTTGCTCGACTATCCTATGCAACAACGACCGCCGTTGGCAGCATTCTTCTTCGCACTCCTCGGCACTCTGTCCAGTTATGAGAACAGAGAAGGTTAGCCCGCGACCGACGGGTGAGGCACCTCCCCGAAGGAACGCATCCCGTGTGGTTGCGCTCAACTCATCAAGGTGATCTGAGCCCCGGTAACTCGCCCGAAGCGGCCGTAATGGCGCCAAGCTTATTTGCGTGGCAAGTACGCGGGGCGCCTTTACACCTTACGGCTCCGTGTTCGGGAAAACGCATGAGGAAACGCGCTCGCCGTAGAATTGAGGACGGCGCAAAGCGATTGCCGGATGTTGAGAAGGGGCTGCGTCGGAGGCGAGACGAACTTTTATTCCGCAGCGAAAAGATTGTACCCGGCGCGCAAAAGCTATTGGCGTAGACATTCCGTCGCGGGATTGGCAGTGGAAAGCTTCTGCGTAGATACTGAACGGAATTCTCAGAGTAAATGAACACGAGTACGATTGATCGACGCAATCTCCTCCGATGCGAATTATCGGAAGCTTTTCGTAGGGGAGGCAGTTCTCCGGTTTGCGCGCTATACGTACAGGAGCTCAAAACAGCCATAGCATCCGAATGGGAAAGCTATCCACTTGGCAATAAGCCAGGTCGATCACCACTGTGTCAGAATGAGGCGGGGGACGCAGGCATGATTACTCGTCTGAAACCCATGGTGTGTCGGCTTGCCGGATTCAGCGCCTTGCTATTCGCCGTCAGTGGAATTGGGTTCTCGCAAGGCCCTGCAAAAGACCCCGGCGTTCGTGGCGGCCCTTCGAACGCGGGTACCAGTCTCGGCGGCCTCTCCGCGGGGTTGACTCAACTGTTTCAAGCAGGCGCCGCGAAGTTCGCCAAAACCGATACCGTCGTAGACGATGGCTTGGGCCCGCGCATGAACTTCAATAGCTGCGCTGGATGTCACGCGCAGCCAACGATGGGTGGCTCCAGCGCTAAAATCAATCCGCAATTTGCTTTCATGAACGGTCCCGATCATGGCGCGAACCAACTGCCCTCTTTCATTACGCAAAATGGGCCGACGCGGGAGGCCAGGTTCAAGAAGCTCAATAAAACGACCCTGGATGGTGGTGTGCATGATTTGTTCACTATCGCGGGCATGAAGGGCGCAGAGACATGCAAGATTGCCCAGCCGGATTTCTCTGCCGAGTTGCGCAAGAACAATGTGATCTTCCGGGTGCCGACGCCGGTGTTTGGCGCAGGCCTGATCGAACAGATTCAAGACTCGACGATTGCGGCTAATGTTATTACTCAATCGACGCTGGCAGCCAAGAGCGGCCTGGGCATCGAAGGCAAATTGAACATCGTTGTGTCCGGCAATACGATCACTGGGCAAAACAGCAGAATTATGGGTGAGGCCAACGCTAATGCAAATGACGGCACGATCGCGCGCTTTGGCTGGAAGGCACAGAACAAGTCCTTGCTGCTGTTCACGGGTGAAGCATACAACGTAGAAATGGGCATAACCAATGAATTGTTTCAAACCGAACGTGAAGAAGAGTGCCAACTGTTCATGACGCCCAACGATTTCACCGATCCGCTGCAGAAGGGGTTGGACGTACTCAGCGATATCGAGAAATTTGCGGCCTTCATGCGTCTGCTGGCGCCACCAGTTCCTTCGACAACCGAGCCCGGTGGTGCTGCATCAATTTCGAGCGGAAAGGTTTTGTTTACGACAGTCGGTTGCTCTTTTTGCCACACGCCATCGCTGAGGACTAGCAAGTTCTCGCAGATTCCCCAGCTTCGCGACCAGGAAGCGCAGTTGTATTCGGACCTGGCGATTCATCGAATGGGCCCCAACTTGGACGACGGCGTAAAACAGGGCCAGGCAGAAGGAAACGAATTCCGCACCGCTCCCCTCTGGGGACTGGGGCAGCGCGTCTTCTTTTTGCACGACGGCCGAACGAGCGATCTGGTGAAAGCCATTCAGGAACACCGTGGAGGGAGCGGACGTAATGCGTCAGAAGCCAACACCGTTATCAAGAAGTTCGACCGGCTTTCGGAGCGGCAGAAGCAATTCCTGCTGAACTTCCTGCGTTCGCTCTGAGCGCTAATGCGCGATAAACGACTCTTGGCGATTTGCGGAACTGCACCCGACGCCGCGGTAGGCGCAGACGGTTTTTGTCCTGCTACGTTCGCCTTGCGCTGATTCAGGACCTAGTCGACGCCCACAACCGGGCGACCCATACTTGAGGCGCAAGCACGCCTCAATGACTTCCTCGGCCGAAACATCGTGCCGGACGATCTGAAAAAGCTCTTCGATCTCACGCCCACAGATGGAGCGAAGAAGCCAGGGGCGCACTAAGTTCGTCGATCCACCGGCCCGAATCGTGTGATAACCTACGCCACCCCGATAATGGATCTGCTACGCCGCGACGAGAGCGCCTGTGCTCTTACCAGGCTTTGGGCCGCCGGTAGCGAGTCGACGACTGATGATGTTTCCAGTGCTCGTCACCTCGATCCGAATGCCGGTGTACTCCGGCATTTCATCGGATCGCATGGTATTCGGCGGCGGGAAGATACGTTTAGATATCGCTTGACGGGAACTTAGTTACGGGATCCCGATAATCGCAGGATATCCGGGCTACGGAATCAGCGTTCACGGCTCCCAAGGCGTATACTGAACACTGCTAGGAGGGAAGATGATCTCTCGATGTTTCTCTTTCGTAGCTGGTCTCACTGCACTGGTTTCGCTGGCGCAAGGACAAGTGGCGCCACACTCGTCCTTGGCGGAAAGCAAAGCTGTCAAGCAGACTTGGACACCGCCCCTGCACCGCCGATGGACATCCTGACCTGCAAGGGTTTTGGGCCAACAACAGCGCTACGCCGCTTGAGCGCCCGAAAGAATTGGCCGGACGGGAATTTCTCACAGACCAGGAAGTGGCTGCTTTAAAGAAGAAGGCCTCGGAGCTCTTCGATGGCCAGGGAGACGCGGCTTTCGGCGACACCGTATTTCAAACCGTGCTCGCGAATGTCAATGGAACGAAATCGGGTTTCAAAAGCACCGACGGCACAACCGGCGACTACAGCTCAGTCTGGACGGTCCCGAGGGAGTGGGATAATCGCACGTCGCTCATCACTGACCCGCCTGACGGGCGGCTGCCCGCTATGACTCCAGAGGGACAAAAGACACGCGAAGCGAATCTGGCAGCGATGAATCGTGTGCCCGCCGGCCCGGAAGATCGGCCCTTGCAAGAGCGCTGCATCACCTACGGCTCACCGCAGTTGACCGCGGGATACCAAAGCTATTATCAGATTCTACAGACTCCCAGCGCGCTGGTATTCATGACCGAGATGATTCACGATGTCCGAGTGATTCCACTCGACGGGCGGCCCCATCTTCCGTCTACGATTCATCAGTGGCTGGGGGACTCACGCGGCCATTGGGAAGGAGATACGCTCGTCGTGGAGACGACGAACTATAAACCGAGAAGCTTTATGAGCGTATCCAGCGAAAAACTTCACGTGACGGAGCGCTTCTCCCGCACTGGTCCCGAGACCCTGAAGTACGAAATCGCGATCAATGACCCGGGGACATGGACGAAGCCATGGAGCCTGATGATTTCCTTGAGGCACTCTCCGAAGGCGATCTTCGAGTATGCTTGCCACGAGGGGAATATCGGCATGGTGGGAATTCTGGCCGGTGCCCGTGCCGAGGAGCGGACCGCCGGACCTGGCGGCGAACACAAATAAGTCCGTCGCCTTCGCGGCAACAGCCGCGGGTTCTTCACGTACTAATAGGCTGGGGCATCGCTCGCCGGAAACGAATCTTCCGATGCGATGTCCACCGATATCTCGACTCGGCGGCGCCGGGCGAGAATAGTCGCGCGGCCCAAGAATCGTACCGAGCAACACCCCCACGCCTAGTTACGGTACCGCAGCAGAGAGTCTTAGAGAGACGTCGGTATTACGCGGAAGAATAGTGGCAGCCGAAGCCTCAACCAGCAGCCAAAGACCGTTCGAAGGTAAGCTTTTAGTTCCCCAAGACGGACACAGATCCGAAACCCCGAACGGAGAATTTCAGCAGAGCGGCTGGTCGCGCGATGAAGTGGAACAAGGGAAGGCTCGGTGAGTGATTGGACCGGCGGCAGCCGAGAGCGTGCCGCAAAGTGGATCTAATGAGTGTGCTCGGTCGGGAACGGTTAGGTCATGGCGTCGGACATACGCAAGTTATCCACGCCACTTGGCGCTGATTTAATGGACAAATGGTCCCGCTGTCGTAGGGCCCAGCGCGGAAACCAGCAGCTCCGAACGTATTCTCAGGCGGTCCAAGGTTTGCTCAACCTCGCTCTTGTATGACTGATTCAAGAGCACGATCGCATCCGGCGGATTCTGCAGGAGCATGCTGGGGAGAATGATACTATGGCCGGTTCCGGAAATAAACTTCCCTTGCTTATGCGGATTCACGTCCACCACGTAGGCGAAGCGAGATCCGGGCCGCAGCGTGTTTAGGAACATTACACCTTTTGTGCCGGCGCCCCAGAGAGCTAGACGTGACTTGGAGAAGTGTGTCGAGTCCAGCCAGGTCTTCCATCCCTCGACGGTCTGTCGGTATGCTTCCGCAAATTCGGAGACTTGGACCCGCAGATCTTCCGCTACCGGCGGCGCGCCTGCTGGGCCGCCGCCGGCGGCCGCCTCCGCACTCAAGTATTGCCCATCGAAGGGTACTTCCAGCGCCAGTACGCGAAAATCCGCCATCGCCAAGGCCCACCAGAGCGATCTTGGCGTGAAGTAGGAGCAGTGCTCGTAGAAGACATCCCATACGGCAAGCTGGCGTATCATGAATAGCGCATTCGGCACTTCAACATATAACAGCCCATCGCACCGGCCCTGAAGCGCCTTCCGAATGGTGCGCAGCATTGCTGTCGGTTCCTCGAAATGTTCGAGCACCTGCTGACATATAACCAGGCGGGCATCTACACTGCTGTATTTATCGGAATAATAGTCCCGAATGAATCTGACCGACGGGCAAGTCGACCTTTGTGATGCCGCGGGGTCGAACCCGGTGGCGCGATTCTTGCCAATGCGGGAGAGCATTTCCAGGAAGAACCCGTCGCCACTTCCCACCCCGACAATCTCCGAACCGCGGATGTTATAGTTTCCAATCAGTCTCTCTGCCAGCTCCGCAAGATAGCGCTGGAAGCGCGGGGAATTGTGCAGGGCATTCTCATAACCGAGGGAATAATCGAGCAACTCCGAGCGGTAGGCAGCGTTATAAATGTGCTGGCAGTTGTCGCAATAGACCAGTTGCATCGAAGCCTTCGGAACTGCGATCGCCTGCTCAACGGTCGAACATGGGATATGGCAGGACACAGGGACGTCGCTCGCCCGAAAGAACGTCTCGAGTTCTGCCGAGCCGCACACGACGCAGATACGCCTACCCCTTCCCTGGATTTCCATGGGAGATGTGGTGGACACTTCGAAATGTCGCCCGGAGTGCTGCCGCGCGCTCAGCGGCGGGGTGCACGGCCATAGTTTCGGCAACCCGGTTGTTTAAAACACGAGAGAGAACCGAATGCGATGTGATAGCTGCTTTCGTAGGAAGACGAGGGGACTGAACGCTTGCTAACGGGCTTGTATGCTCCACCGGGAACGTGACGCTCGTCCCAGGTGTGAATACTGCGGCCATAGGTCCTCCTTGGATATTTCTTTGCGAAACCTCATTCCGCAACCTGGACGAGGGGAGTATACACCCAAATGCCGCAATTGTCGTCCATTAGAAGCGTCCTGAATCTGGGCCCCCGCGGCATGGCCAGACCGCTGTGTTTATTGCGCCGGACTGGGCCGACAAGTGATGTGATCGTGCGGTCACCTCGCTGGTTGGGATCGAGGAAGGTCTCGGGGAATTGTTGAAAGTTAGCGACGCTCGACTCTTATAGATTACGCGGCAGCGGCTCCCCCGTTTTACATTGGTTACCGTTACACCAATATTGTGATGGAAGCGCGCGGCCCGGAGGTTTCGCAATGACGGCGATCGCCCGCCTGGCGAGAACCGGGATGGACCGACTGACCATCTTTGGCCTGTTCGCGGTTAGTGCGATATTAGTTTGCTACGCCCTGGGAAAGCGAAGCAGGTGGTTCATCCTGGCGTTCGCAGGTTCGTGCCTGTTGGGCGGGGCCTATGGCTTCCGTGGCTGGAGCGAAGTTTAAGGCAAATCAGGAGGGTGTGTATAAACGGTTGGTAGACCACCTTCATACTCGTGAACACAGGCGCCGGTGCGGCGCAGGCCCACCTGAAATTCTTCGCCGATAATGGCAGTCCTTTGTCTTTGCCACTGGCGTTTCCGCAATCCGGCGCCCACGATTGGCTCGGCGCAACTCACAACCGACGGAAACGTTTGGGGGGATGATTTTTCGCTACAATCCCAACGGCCAGGAGGCTGTCGTGCCCCCTGGAAAGCCGCGGCGCCAGTGCCTACATCCTGGCGTTTGAAAATACCGCCGGGGCCGCCACGGATGTCGCCATCAATAGTGTGTCCACGCAAGCAGTGAATATTCCCGTAACCATTCGCGACGACAGGGGCGCGCAAATCGCGACCGACACAATTTGGCTGGCCGCCAATGGACATCTGGCTTTCACGCTGGTGACCGACAAATATCCGGCCACTGCGAATATCCGCGGAACGGTTGAGTTCGACACGCCGGCCGGCGCCCAGATCGGCGCCCTAGGCATCCGCATCCCAGTCGCGCATACGTTTAAAACGCTGCCAGCCTTGGCTAGGTAGGCAGCAATATTCGCCGGCCCTATGTGGAGCGCTCACGAAATCCGCGAGCGCCATTTGCCTACTTCACTAAGTGCTTGATGTCCTTCTCGTTCTCCATCATGACCTTATCCAGCAAATCAGTATCCAGCTTGATTGTCTGAACCATTTTGACCGTCCATGGTTTGGTGTAGGTCTTCAGATCTTCGACAGTGAGCTCGATTTCCAGGCGGCCGAAATCCACCCGGTGAAATTTTTCGGTCATCACCGCGCCTTCACTCAATGGGCTGCCGCCGGAATCGAGCCACATGCCGTCACGGAATCCATTCGTCTTCACAACCAAAACATCGCCTTCCCATTTGCCACTCGAGTAGCCATTCCACGTAGGATTGGGATCGCCAGGCAGTGGGCGGCCGTCGGTGAAGATTTGCCTGAAAGTGGAGTTCAGTTCGTAAAGAATCACCAGCAGTCCGGGGTTCTGGATCATTTTCCGGGGCGTGGCGTAGGAGTGCAGGCGCACGATACTCACCGGAAAGCCGTTTCCCAGAGGGTCATTCGCGCCGTGCTCCTCGCTGGACCGCTTTCTAGCCAACTGGGCGGCCCAGGGTTGATAGGGCAGGCCTCCTTCAAGGCGCGAACCGATATTGATGAACTCAGGGGTGACGGGATCGTCGCCGGCTGCGATGGCAATGGATCCTTCACCAATGCGTCCCTTTAGTTCCGGTTCCCACAGTCCTGAAAGATCGGGCTTGCCGTCGGCTGTGTGCGGGGTCGGCGCGCTCAGATTCGGCTTGCCGTCGGGCGTGCGAGGCACGTTTGGCGTTGGGTAATCGAGCCATTGCGCTGCGAGGGGGGAGATTGTGAACGCGAAGCCGGCGATCAAGAGTTCAAAAAGTTTCATATTGGAGGCGCCTCGTCTCTGGGCCCGATTTTAACTCATTTTTCGGACTTCGTGAGTTGGCGGCAAATGGACCAAATAGAGTTCTGGGGCCGAGATCCGATCTTTAAGGTTACGGGCGAGGACACAGGCGGAGAAAATATTTTCTATTGCGAGCCCGGTGGCTTTGCGTACCTGCCATCCAAGGAACGCTCCCGGCAGGACCGTCTTAACGACCGCCTACACGGCCGCCAAATCATCGCGCGACTCGAAGCTGACGGAATTCTGCGGGAGGACCAGGATGCCGCGACGGCGGCGGATTTGTTGGGGACGATTACTTGGCTGCGCACTTGGGAAGATTTGGTTCTGCGGCGTAAATGGACTCCTGCGCAATATCAGGGGCACATCCCTCGCGTGCTATTGGTCGCCATAACCCGCACCGGCGGAACATGATCGTCAGGCTTCCCCTCCGTTCGTAAGGTGCTTTCCGAATCTCAATGAACCAAAACTGTAGACTTATCTTTGATGAAGAAAATTGGCTTTCTCTCATTCGGCCATTGGACGCCTTCTCCGCAGTCAGGAACGCAATCGGCAGCTGACGCGCTGCTGCAGTCGATTGACCTCGCCGTGGAGGCCGAGCGCCTGGGAATAGACGGAGCGTACTTTCGCGTTCATCACTTCGCGCGCCAACTCGCGTCACCGTTTCCGCTGCTGACTGCAGTCGGTGCTAAGACGCGAAGCATTGAAATTGGCACCGCAGTGATTGATATGCGGTATGAGAACCCGCATTACATGGCGGAGAATGCCGGCGCTGCGGATCTCATCGCTGGCGGGCGCCTCGAGTTGGGAATCAGCCGCGGTTCTCCCGAGCAGGTAATCGATGGATGGCGCTATTTCGGCCAACGCCCGGTTGAAGGCGAAGATGATGCAGGCATGGGCCGGCGGAACGCCGAACAGTTTCTCGATCTACTGGGTGGCAAGGGCTTCGCTCAACCGAACCCACAGCCGATGTTTCCCAATCCGCCAGGGCTGTTGCGTCTTGAGCCGCACGCCGAAGGACTGCGCAATCGCATCTGGTGGGGGGCGGCGTCTAATGCCACAGCCGTTTGGGCCGCCAAGCTCGAAATGAATTTGCAATCCTCAACCCTCAAGTTCGACGAGACCGGTGAGCCGTTCCACATCCAGCAGGCCGCGCAGATTCGCGCCTTCCGTGCAGCCTGGAAGGAGGCTGGCCACGTCCGCGCTCCGCGCATTTCCGTCAGCCGCAGTATCTTTGCCTTGATCGACGATCGGGATCGTGCCTATTTCGGACGGGGAGTTCAGGAAGGGGACCAGATCGGTTATCTTGACAAAACCACACGAGCGATTTTCGGCCGGGGCTACGCGGCGGAACCAGATGTTTTGATCGAACAGCTTAGGAAAGACGAGGCCATCGCGGCGGCAGACACGCTGTTGCTAACCGTTCCAAACCAGCTCGGCGTTGCCTACAATGCTCATGTTCTGGAAGCAATTCTGACCACGATTGCCCCTGCTCTCGGTTGGCGCTAAACTCACGCAATCGATTACCTCTGAGAATGGGACTTCTCTTCCGCCAACTGTCGATCACGCAACTCGGAGTTATCCGGAAGTCCGCTTGTAGGAGGGAAAACCCCACAGCCTCACAAGGTCCTGTTGTGTCACATGTCTTCAGCTCTTTTTTCTGCTCTGCCGATTCGATCTGGGTTTCCAGAAAAGCGAGCGTAGTTAGCTCCTGCTCGACAGCCTCACGGCTGTACTCTGGCAACTCAGGCAGCCGTGTGCCGAGTTCCAAACGTGCTGCGCTGCCGAACAAGTCCGCTCCTAGAACTTGGACGTTATGGTGAGATAACGTTCCGTGAATGCGATTCGTCACGCGCGTGCGTAGCCTCACCAGGAAGATGCGTAGCCGGAGCAGCTTGCGTTGATCCCGCAAATCGCTCGGCGGAATCCACACTTCCGGCAGGGTACCTTTGCGCAGCAGGATCGCCAACCCCCGGTCTAGACTAGGCGATAACGCGTGGGTAATTAGCGACGGGCCAATCGCAGGTGGTGCGGTCTTAGGGAGGATATAACCACACTACCCAATCGCAAACATCCTGACGCCGTACGATACACTACGGATGGTGGAAGCGAGTGCCCTTAAAGTCGTTTACCGCGATTATTCTCTTCACGTCGATGGCGGCCGGACAGCGCATCTCATCCACCGGCCGGATCATACCCTCGTACACTACTGCGCAACAAGCGACCGACGCTGAAATCTATCTCAAATCACATCCGGGGGATCGCACGGTCGTCCAGATGCTTCTCGACTACTACGAAGCGCACTGGCAGGATGCTCAGACGGATCGGCTGCGAGTCATTCTCTGGACCATCGAGAATCATTCCAACATAGATCTCGATGGAGTACATGATTCCCGAGGCCTGCTTCTGAATCCAGACGACAAGGAAGACTACCAAAAAGCCCGCCAACTATGGCTAGAGCAGGTGCGGCGCTATCCCAATGATCCTCGCGTTCTCGAGAACGCCGCCATCTGTCTGAGGCTTACGGATCGTGGATCCGCTGTCGACTGGTTGAAGCGGGCAATGGCACTAGAACCGGCCCGTGGCGGACGCATCTTGGTGGCGCTCGCCGATGTGTATGCTGCCGCGATAACAGGAGTCACAGGCATCAATCCGTGGGAAGGCCCGACATCATTGGACCCCGCCGAAGCCGGTTCTGCGTTTGCGTTGCACGCCCGTGAAGAGGCGGCGGCGAATGCTGAGATTGCCGCTCGAACTGGTTGGGCGCTGTATTTGACCACGGAGGCCTTTCACCGCCTTCGGTTGAGTGATTCAGACTACGACGCGGTTGCCGAACAGTTGCTGCTCGAATCTAACGCGATGGCTTACCCAAATCCGGGCTACCCGCTTCTCGGGGATTTTTACAACCGCCAGGAACAGAAGGCGTCAGGACAAATCTATCCAAAGTCGCGCGTGGTGGTGGTCGCCCCCGAAGAACAGAACAAGCGGCTTCTGCTTTGGTCAAAATCGACGAGCAACACTGCGACAGGCGAAAAGTCGACGCTCGGACCAGTACACGTTGTTGTCGATATTGTGGTGGGCACCGACGGACATGTGTGGAAAGCTACTGCGAAGAACCCACCCTCGGAGCTAATTGGGGGCGCTGCTTCGGGTGCAGCAAGTATGCGGCTCTACCAACCGCTCACGGACAAAGGAGAACTTGTTCGGGTTTCCACAACTGTGGACGAGATTATAGACGCTCGGCCTTAGCCGTTCGAGGTGATAGAGGTACCCACATGCATTCATCGTCACTCGCCAATACCGTTGCTCCCGCGGGGCGGCCCAGTGTTTACCAGCCTCTGCATTTTGGAATGTCGTGTGTTCTCGCCGACGTCAAAACCGGACGCAAGTTGGAAATATTGGACTGCTATCACGAACTTCCCGCGAATGTTCCGGTGTGGGTTACCGCATTGAATCCATAGCTGCTCACAGCGGCGGCCATGGTCGTCGTCGCCGGTCGGCAGTGTTGTCTCGGCGCACTTCGATAATCGGATCGTCCTGGCCTAAGCACGTGAGGTGAATTATCATCGCTGGTTCGTCACTCGGCGGTGCGAGGTAGGCTTCGAGTCGCTCTAGGCGCTTAACGAGACTCTGACGCCTGGGCAGCGCGCTCCAATTGGGCGACCCGCGCCTCAATGTCCTCGAGCTCAATTGCTTTCGTCGTATGGTTCAAGACGCTGTCCGCAGCTCTGACTTTCGTAGCCGGGGAGTCGCCGCGTCCGGCATGACTTTGCCGAGGGTCGAAACAGCGCCGCTGGATAGGTAATGGAGGCGCCCGATAGACTGCCCGAAAGCCGCCCGCTTGGCGGCGCGAAAAGCGGCATCGAACTCGGGTTCTTTTTGCCAGCGCAGAATCGTCTTGAAGGTGACGTTCGCGGCGCGCGCTGCTTCTTCGGTAGTGCGGAGCGGCCGGAGCGGAGGATAAGCCTCTGCTGGAAGCAAGCTGAGCGCCGCCTCCGGGCCAAGATCAGACTGGGGTTCGCCGCAAAGCTGGGCCCCAGCAGTTAACTCGATTTCTGGGATTGGCTCAATGCGATAAATCCCAGGGGTCCGGGGACAGAGCCCCCACAAGAATGTTGCTGCTTTGTCTCCGCGCTCAACTTCTGCGCGAGAACACCGGTAGGCGTCCTGGTCGAGATGTTCCTCGGCCAGAATTCAAGCGGGAAACCCTCACATCTGGGGGAAATCCTAACGTCGCATTCCGATTCGGTCGATCTATCAAAATAGACACGCAAAAGCCCGCTGCAAAGAGGAAACCCCAACAATGTCGGTTAAGCGATCAATTTATTCGAAGTTTCGTGACGTTCTGTTGCACAGCGTTGTTCCACTCACTGCGGCAATCGTGATACCGGCGGTTTTCGCGCAGCCGGCCATCGTGGTCAAAAACTGGCCCATGAGCGCGGCGAGCGCTTCATCGACAGCGGCCACTGGCAGTGGCGCCGGCTTGGTATTTATCGCCATCACGCCGTGCCGTGTCATGGATACGCGCGGTGCCGGAGGCTCGGGCAAAACGGGCGCGTTTGGTGCGCCGTCACTCGTCGCCGGGCAGGCGCGTGTGGTCCCCGTTCCCTCGTCCAATTGCGGCGTGCCGGCGGCGGTCGCGTACTCCATGAATTTCGTTTCCATCACTCCGGCCGGGCAGCCGGTCGGCTGGATCGCAGCGTGGCAAGATGACACTGCGTGGACTGGAACAGTAGTGTTAAACGCATACCTGGGGGGCGTTGTGGACAATATGGCCGTCGTGCCGGCGGGGGCCGACGGAGGAATCCAACTTCTTACCACCAATAACGGCGACTTGGTGATTGATATGAACGGGTATTACGTCCAGGCCACCACCATCCAAGGCCCGAGTGGACCGCAGGGCCCCACGGGGAACACCGGCGCCACCGGGTTAACCGGGGCGACAGGCGCAGCAGGGCCGGCAGGACCTCCCGGACCCGTCGGCGCTACGGGCGCAACTGGTCCCGCCGGACCTACCGGCGCGAACGGAAATATCGCGTTCGCCGATTTTTATGCGCTAATGCCCCCAGATAACGCGGCCACGGTTGCGCCCGGCACCAACGTTGAATTCCCACAGATTGGTCCGACATCGTCTACCACGATCTCTCAGTTAGGCGCTTCTAACTTTCTTCTCGCGGCCATCGGCACCTATCAGGTGTTGTTTCAGGTGAGTGTAGACGAACCAGGACAACTGATGTTGGCTCTGAACGGCGTCCCTCTCGCTTACACGGTGGTCGGGCGTGCGACCGGGACCAGTCAAATCGTCGGGATGTCACTGGTGACCACATCCACCACCAATTCAACGCTTAATGTTCAAAATCCTGTGGGCAACTCCACGGCGCTGACCATCACCCCGCTCGCAGGCGGAACCCAAAGCGTAGCCGCGCACCTCGTGATTACCCAGATCCAATGAGGTGATTTCTCGGATTGAGCGCTCATAGTCCTCAGCGCATTTGGAATAAAAATACAATCCCGATATCTGCCCTTGCGTGTCCCGTTAATTGCCATCGGAATTATCCCCTCCGCTAGGGTATGTCAAGGGGATAATTCCGTCGGTGACCATTATCGGAAGCGTCCGCAAAACAGGCGCGCTGGCAGTTCCAGGGGCTGCACTTCAATTCGCAGTTTGATCAACGCCTTCGCCGCCAAGCAAGCGCCGGTTTAGCGCGCCCCCCGCAAATAGCATTTCTTCTAATGCTGCATCCACGGCTGGCTGGGCGAGGACATCGCCACGCGAGAATTCGATCTGGAACTGCGCACACCGACGCATCAACTCCTTTATGAATGCCGTACTGACACCTTTCGTGCGGCTGACGATCAGGCGCGTGAGGTCCTCGGAGATATTCAGCCCGCGGGCATACAAGTTGGTTAGCTTCGCGCGTCCCTCCTCATCAGGTAGGGGAAACTCAATCGCTTGATCGATGCGGCCCGGCCGCGAAACCAGCGCGGGCTCGATCTGGATGAGCAGGGGCGCCCGAAGAACCTCAAGGTCGTGCGCAGGCTCGGCCTGGGTTTGGATGAGAAAGCCGCCCAAGCCGTCGAACGGTGGAGATTCAAGCCCGGCATGAAGGATGGTAAGCCGGTCTCTGTCATTGCGACCATTGAGGTGAATTTTCATCTGTAGCGTTGATGAAGTCTGAACATGACGGAGCTCGCGGGCTTTCAGTTGCACGAAATCCATTTCTTCTCCGTCAAACACACTTAGTGAACGGAATCATCGAACCGAACCGGCGAGGCTAGCGATAGATGAGGTTGTCGAGGAACCAATTCCCTTTCACGGCAGAACTAAGGGACTTGCGGCGAATCACGATGGATCGGAATGCTGCGGTAGACACAATTCCCAGGAACGGAGTGGCGCGGTAATGCCAGTTGCTGAAATCGTAGGTTCTTGAGCCGGCGGCAATGACATCGCCGCCTGCCGAGTAGAGGATCCACTCAATCGACGAGTCTCGCTTCTGGCTGTCACAGGCAAAACAGGTGAAGTCAAAACCGACTTCATAGATATCTGCTGAGAATGAAGCGCGAAAGCCTGGGTGGGTATCAAGAAAATTAGGCGGCGATCCCGCAGAGGGAAACCAAAACGACTGCCGTTGCCCCACTACCTCGCTGGAGACTTGGGGCGATTCTGTCGAAAGAGGCAACTCGCTCGAGAATCCAACGCCTCCTGAGGTAAACGGAGCACCTGTCCCACTCGCTACATCGTCGAACGTTACCACGGCTGGCACTGTTCCGCTATCAGAAAGCCGTCCGCGCTCGGGGTAGGTAACGATCACAGGCCCGATAGAGGGTTTCCGCAGCCAACCAATGACCTTGTAACCCGTACCCGTGGTGCCTGGCGGCGATACTCGATAGTGACCGTCTACGCTGACGACGGTGAGAGAAACCGTACCCTCGGAGGCCCCGTTCTGTTCAATCACGTCCAGGAGTCCGCCCGAGGCTCGCATGGCTATACCCAGGTGAGGGAGCCCAGGCTGGCCAGGCAACTCTTCGAACACAATGACGTCGTCGGGAGCCGGTGCCGTTCCGGCGCCGTTCCTATACGATAAAAACCCGCTATCGGATGCTGTACCAACATAGTCTTGCGGATCGCTTTTCCACTTTTCAGGAGGAACGTCCTGCACCTGCGCGAGAAAGCGCATTACGAACTCTTGTGAGTCAAATTGGCGTCCGTAAATGCTCGTTTCCTCGTCGCAAGTCTGAAGAGTTCCCTGTTTGTCTCCGTTCGAATAGGCCGGGATGCCTTTATAAATGGAAAGAGGGGTACCGCAGGGAGCACCGGCTCCGCTCATTATCTGAGTCACCGACACCAGGGCGAACACCAGCAGGAAATAGCAAATCTTTCGATTATGCATAGGACCTACGGACGCATAATACTGGGGCTGCGTTACATTCGAGACGGCAAGAATTGTCGATTAATGGGTAATACCGGAAAGCTACACAAGTCCAATACGGAAAATTTCCGATGTCCATCATTATCGATAGCTAGTCTCTATCGCTTGGCGGCGGGTTGAAGGTGATCTTGGCTATCGGCACGGGAAGCGCGGGCATCGCGATTCCGGTTTAGCGCGACGCTCACGCCGGGTGCGAGGCGAAGGCTTTCACGACCACAAGTCTACAACCAGAGAAAAGGAGCCATCATGGCCACCACGATCCAGAACACCAGCCGGACGACACACCCCCTCGCGCTCATGAAGAAGGGCGACGACGCCTTCCACTCCCGCGACTTCGAAGGTATGAAGGCGGTCCATCACCCCAAAATTGTGGCTCACGTCGCAGGAGAGGCAGAGCCGATCAAAGGTCAGCCGGCGCACGCCGCAATGATGAAGGAAATGTTTCGGATCTTTCCTGACGTCCATGTCCACAACGACCCATACCCAATCCAGTTCGGGAGCGGCGACTGGATCACCGTGATTACTCGCGCCACAGGAACGTTTACCGGGGAGATGATCCTGCCCGGCGGCAAGGTGCTCGCCCCAACAGGAAAAGCGTTCGACCTCGACTTCGCCACGACCGCCAAGTGGGACGGCGGCCTGCTCATCGAAGAGTTCGTCTTCTTGGACTCCGCTCTGCGGGCGCAGCAGATCGGGCTCGCCTAGGCGGCGCCGTACGACAAGGCCGAAAAAGAAGATGTGAGCGAGTTCAAGCCGACCGAGTATTGGGGACGGTGCAGAAATAGGAGGTCTCCCTTCATGAAGTCAACAAACTCCGCCAACTGGATCCTGGTCTCCGGCACTTCGACCGGAATCGGCCGCGCGGCAACCTTTACCCTAGCGGAAAACGGTTACCGCGTCCTGCCCGCGGTGCGAAAGCAGGAAGATATCGAATCGCTCCTGGCCGAGGCGGGGACGCGCCGGATTGCGGGATCCGTCGAGCCGATCATTGTGGATGTGACGGATGCCGGTCAGATCGCGGCTGGAGGTTAAACCGCCCACATTTACCGCTACTACTTCTTCCCCTCCGTCGCCCTTTTGATCCGCACCACCTCGAATGAATATTGGCCGTCGAGCGCTCTGTCCTCGATAAGATCTGGTGGCGGGCCCGCACTAAGCTGTTCGGCCAAAGGGATGAATTTCGTAAGTGAGGGATCGGATCTCAGATCCAGCGACACTGCCTTCAACGCCGCGAAAAACTGGCTCCCGCTGATGGGAGTAGCTTGCGAGAACCTGCCTTGCGCGTAACAGGCGGAGCCGCCCAGCAGAGGTAGCCACAGTACCAGCAAACGGACTGCGCTCTTGCGCGGCATCTGGACGAGTATACACCGTTCTGCCTTCACTGAGGCCAGCTTCGATGGTTCGAGCGTAGGTCCGAACCACCCGCGCAGTTAAATAAGCTTGTAAGGGAAACACCAAGCATTCTGCCAAATGCACCAAGCTGGTGTCGAGCGTCTTCTGGCGTCAGACTCCCGGCTGGAGGCCTACCTGGACATCGTCGAATTGCACCATAAGAACTTGGATGGTTACCCGCACGGTTTGAAGGCGCGGGAACCCCGCTCCACGCTCATATCGTTAAGGTGGCGCATACCTACGACGCGATGACGTGTCTTTCCCCCAGGGGTGGTTCCCATAGCTGTTAATTGCCATTATCGGTACGCATGGGGGCGCCGTTCGAACAACCTGCGTCTTTCCTCGACGACGCTCGGTCGGTTCACCCCATCGCGTAAAGAAGTGTTGAAGGATCTCGCCAGTAAATTCAGTAGACCAAATACGCGCGGCAGGGGTGCCGCAATGTGCACAGAAACTCGGCTGACCGGGACCCTCGGTCACTTAGGCTTACACTTGCCAGCTCTGCCGGCAGCGAAGATCGCCGCGATCTCGCTCGGCGCGAGCGCTCGATTATAAACGCTCACCTCGTCCAGCTTCCCCTTCATCCTTCTGATGTCCCCAAGGAGGATCCGGAATCTTACCCCCCAAAAAAAGCGTGCCCGCAGCCGTATTGATGGTGAAATTCTGTCGCCGTGCTACTGGTACGCCGTCCATAAACAACACGATACCTACGTTGCCTCTAGTACTCGTCACCGCAACGTGATGCCATCCGTGGTTGTCTTCGTTAGGTCCAGGGGTAGATAGCTGCGGGCCAGCTAATTGGTCGGACCACTGACTCCAGGCTAGGGCGTTCCCATAGGGAGGTTGATACTCGGCGAAGAGCAGGAACGCTTCTGTAGACGTACCAAAGTTGCCGTACCCGGCAAAAAAAGATTCGAAGTACGCGAATGGTGGGTTCATTCGCGGGAATAGTTGCATCGAGCGTGACCCACATCTCTAATGTTCGATCCGCCGTACCCACCAGGATGTTCGCAGTCGTCGCCTGCATATAGGCCGTCGAGCCATTAAAACTGAAGGCCTCTCCGACAAATCCGGGAGCAAATGTCGCTCCGCCCGATAACACGCCAGTATTCGGACCGGCGATATCATTCGCGTTCCCATCCCCCGGCCACCAGCTCACCAGGCCACTTGGCGGACTGGCGCATTTCTTATCGTCGTCAGTGCGGGCCGAGAAGGCCAGGGCAAGTTGTATGACGGTGACACAGAGGACCGCCATAATTCGGCTGCATTTCGGTTGGCGAAACATTTTTAAAATCATCCTTTCCTGCGAGTTTTGCGAGTGTAACAAATCGAATCTCTTACAGGGCTTAACCGGGCATCAGGGTCGGCGACGCATTCTTAAGCCTGTCAATGAGGTGCGTCCGACGTAAGCTGGTAGATGTGGGTGTCGACTGTTCGGCGTAATCGCTACAGAAGCCGCGCTCCTTTTCCCACTGGTGAAATGAGACCCGGGCACTGGCGTCAGTGCTCCGGTGATTGGGGTCATCCGGTAACCGGAGGCTTCGTTTGAATTCTCGTCCGCGATGTGCACGATTGAGCGAATCCGGCCGCCACGAGAAAAATGTTAAGAATGCTAGAAAAGCGAATGTTCGTGCTACCAACGAAAATGTGCACACCGTGCCCTCCGACGCAGCGTCACGGTCGCTGAATTATAGAGGGCAAGCAAGATGAAATTCAATCTCAATTCGACCAAACCTATCTAAAGATAGGTCGAGCACCGCGGTATATGATCAAAGCACTTAAGCGAACCGCGTCAACGTTCGTCTAAACCACACGAACGCCACCGCCTTCTCGTTGCTCCACCTCAAATGCCCTAAGCGCCGCTTGGCCATGCTAAATAATCTCAGCAATCGATGAGTGCCCACCGACAAGCCTCACTTAAAATTGCCATCCTCCGCTCTTCTAAAATCAATTCTTCCTTGGGCAGACGGCGTCGTCGCGCCTCCGGTCAATGGGCACCGCGGAAACCACGAGTCTCCCCGCCGTCTCTTCGCAAATAGTCTCCGAAAGCAGTAGGGGACCTCACGGTAGCAAAAATACCCACACAAAGCAGGTTGATGTGCCTAGCCCGAGATTTCGTGACGAAACGTGGGATGATATGAAAATTCCGAGATGAGCAGCTCCCTCTCGCGGGCCGGTGGTCCAAAGTTCGAATTATCGGCCGAGAAATACCTATCCAACAGCGTAGAGCGGGCGGCATCCCGTCTGGACCTGATGTGAGCAACGTGACGACAAAGTTACGCATCGCGCTTACCTTACTCTTCGTCGGACTAATTTGCCTGCGCATGCCCGATATTGTGTTGCACGGCCGCTTCTGGGCGGAAGAAGGAAAGGAGTTCTTTGCAGCAGCCTGGCGCCTGCCCGCCGGCAGAATGCTTTTCCGGCCGTACGGCGGCTATTTGAATTTGGTTGCAAATGCGGGGGCAATTGGGGCATCCTCTCTGGTTTCAGTGGAACGAGCGCCGTACGTCACGATCGGCCTCGCACTCTTGTTTCAAACCTGCCCAGCCATCCTGATCCTGTCGAGTGGTGCGTCGTGGCTTCGGTCGCGCTGGGCGATTGTAGCGGCATTGTTGATCTTGGCGACACCCCCAGCCAGCGAGGAAGTTTGGCTGCAGACTCTGCACAGCCAGTTCCATCTGGCCGTTTGCGCAGGGCTGATTCTGGCAATGCCGGCGCACTCCGGTAGGCGGTTGAATGCCTTCCGGCTTTTCCTGCTCGTGTTAGGAGCGCTGTGTGGACCGGCGTGCATTGTGTTGCTGCCGTTCTTCGCCTTACGCGCCGTAATCGAAAAATCGCAGGCGAGATGGTGGCAAGCTCTCGCTCTCTTGGCGGGCTCGGCTTTACAAATCGGGCTGTTTTTAAGTGTGCAGCATGGGCGAAGCTATCATATCGATTCAAGCGTGCTGGCGGGTGTCATGCTTGTCCGTCATCTCTTCGTCCCTCTAATGGGCCACTACGCGGCCGTTCCGCTGGCCAATTGGATCCATAGACGCTATGCAGCCGGCGCAATCCCCTGGTCCGCCGTGATCCTGAGTTGCGCGAGCTTTGGCATTTGGATCTGGGTGGTCCTGAAGCGCTGGCGGGAGGCCCCAGCTTGGTTGCTCACGGCAGGACTCGCGGTCGCAGCTCTTTCGTACTATGGCGCGATAGACGGCGGGACCAATCTGCTCAATGTAGACTTCGGTCTGCGCTATTCATTTGCACCACAGGCGCTAATGAGTTTTTCGCTCCTTGCCTTGGCGTCAGCAAAACGCGGCGCGGTTTCCTATGCGGCCGCGACAGTGGTGTGCTGGTTGATTGTCGTTGGATTAGCCGGGTATTTCACACCGAGTTCGCCGATCTTCGCGCATGGCCCTGACTGGCGACGCGAAGTCGCGGCATGGCGGGCCGACCCATGCCACCGCCTGGCTATCTGGCCCTCAGGCTGGGTTATGGACCTTCCTATACGCTGAAGGTCTTGCCGTGTCCAGCCGGAGAGAGTCGACCGCATCTCCAATTGACTTCTGCACAGAATTCTCGGACCTTTACCCTTCCTACAAAACGATCATCACTTTCAGTGAGCGGCCCAGCCATCGCGGTGTCTGCAGCAGTGGCTATGGTGATTGTTGTTTGACCCGTCATGCCAACGAGCGGAAACTGGCACGAAGCTATCTCACTAACTGCGCTTGGCACTGTGGCTGACGGTACCCGCGCGCATTTCATTTTTGAAGCAGGCTTCTATTGGAATTTTCGACGAATACCGAGGGCCCGACAAACCGGACGGGATCGCCCAAGGGGTAAACCGTCGACCGCACGGGGACGACCGCTACTTATTCGAGAGCACGGCCGCCAGAAGCCGGAGCTCGGACTCCACTTCCGCAGGATCGGCGACAGTATCTGCAATTCCCTGGCGAAAGAGTTCGCGATAGCTCTTGTGAAGCCGGTGAATGGCCACCTTGAGCGCTCCTTCTGACGTGTTCATTTCGCGCGCCAGCGCGGCGTACGGCGCGTCGAATTGCCCCAGAAGGAATACCTTCAACCGTTCAAAAGGCTACACGCGGCCGTGATGCACGAACTCGTTCCGCAATCTCTCAACCACTCGGTCAAGCAGCGAAAGCGCCCAGCGCCGTTCGAAGATTCGCTCCGGCGTCTCATCGTGCGCAGGCTCAAGCTGGTAGCGCTCTTCGCCTGACGAGAATTCAAGCGGCACCCGCCGGTTAGGGCGGGCGGGGTTTTCATCGTGGGAATGCCTTCTCCGGCCAACTGGGAATTCGATAGGCCAGCCAACCTATCCGCAGACGGTCGAGCATTAAATAAACCACGGGTGTGGTGTATAGCGTGAGCAACTGGCTCACGATCAATCCGCCAATAATGGTGATGCCCAACGGCCGCCGCAATTCGTTGCCGGTGCCCGTGCCGAGCGCCAGGGGTAGCGCACCCAGAAGCGCAGCCATGGTGGTCATCAGTATGGGACGGAAGCGCAATTGGCAAGCGGTGAAAATCGCATCGCGCGGACTCATGTTTTCCTTACGCTCGGCGGCCAGCGCGAAATCGATCATGATGATGGCGTTTTTCTTGACCAGACCGATGAGCAGAATCACTCCGATCATAGAAATCAGATTGAAGTCGCTGTGGGTCAGCAGGAGAGCCAAGAGGGCGCCGACGCCGGCCGAGGGAAGTGTCGACAGAATCGTGATGGGGTGAATGTAGCTCTCGTACAACATGCCGAGCACGATATACACCGCGAGCAAAGCCGCCGCGATTAAGAACCCTTCGCTGCTGAGCGACTGCTGATACGCTTGCGCAGTCCCGGCGAAAGTGGTGCGGACTGAAGGCGGCAGCCCTATCTGCCGCGCGGTTTCGCCGATGGCGTCAACGGCGTCACCCAACGAGGCGCCAGGGGCCAGATTGAAGGAGACGGTCACCGCCGGGAACAGGCCTTGGTGGTTCACTGCCAGGGGCGCTGTTGACGGCCCGAAACGGGTGATGGCATTCAACGGAACGAGTTGCGAAGTTGGCGTACGCACATAGATGTCACGCAGGGTTTCGGGATTTTGCCAGAAGCGCGGAGCGGCCTCCATCACCACGTGATACTGATTCAGCGACGTATACATGGTGGAGACCTGGCGCTGGCCGAATGCGTCGTAGAGCACATTGTCCAATAGCTGCGAGGAAATACCGAAGCGTGCGGCGGTTTCACGGTCGTATTGCACCACGGTCTGCAAACCGTTGTTCTGTTGATCGGTATTTACGTCGGTGATGATCCGAACCTTGCGCAGCGCTTCCAGCATCGGGCGGCCATATTTGTCCAGATCCTGCAAATTATCCCCGCGCATGGTGAACTGATACAGCGCAGCGGCGGTGCGGCCGCCGACGCGCACGTCCTGCGACGCCTGCAGATAGAGAGTAGCTCCGCGAATCACTGCCAGCTTGGGCCGCAGACGTTCGATCACCTGGTACACCGATACTTTTCGCTGAGCCAGAGGCTTCAGCTGAATATTCACGCGGGCTTGATTGATGGTGTTGCCGCCGCCGCTGGCACCGGTAGAACCCGTGACGGTGTCTACCGCCGGGTCATCCTTGACAATGTTTACCATGCGCAGCAGGGTTCCCTGCATGGTTTGAAAGGAAGTGTCCTGGTCGGCGATCATGGTTCCTTGCATCCGGCCGTTATCCTGTTGGGGAAAGAACCCCTTGGGCACGCGGATAAACAGGTAGACGTTCAGCCCGATGGTCAGGAACAGAACCGTCAACGTCAGCAGTGGATGGCGCAGAACTCGCTCCAGGCTGCTCCCGTAGAGGCCGATGATCCATTCGAAAGCGCGCTCACTGGTGCGGTAGACCCACCCATGGGATTCGTGCCCACGCAGCAGGTGAGCGCTCATCATGGGCGTCGCTGTCAGAGAAATCATCATGGAGACGATGATGGCAACCGACAGGGTAACCGAAAACTCGCGAAACAGACGCCCTACGATGCCGCTCATCATTAACAGAGGAATAAACACCGCCACCAAGGAAATGCTGATGGTGAGCACGGTAAAGCCGATCTCTTCGGCTCCCCGCAGGGCCGCCGCCACGGGGCTCAATCCTTTTTCGAGGTAACGGGCGATATTCTCAATCACCACGATGGCATCGTCGACTACGAACCCCGTGGAGATCGTCAGTGCCATTAAGGACAAATTGTCGAGGCTGTAACCGCACAGGTACATCACGCCAAAAGTGCCGATCAGGGAGACTGGCACCACAACACTCGGAATAAAAGTCGCGCGCCCGCTGCGGAGGAACACGAAGACCACCAGGATCACCAGCAGAATCGAGATCACCATGGTCTTCTGCACCTCGCGCACGGAGGCGCGGATGGTCACGGTTTGATCCTGGGTCACGGAAAATTTGATGGATTGCGGAACGGCGGCTTCGAGTTGCGGCATGGCCTGGCGGATGCGGTCTACCGTCTCGATGATGTTGGCGCCCGGCTGACGGTTCACGGTGACGATCACGGCCGGTTGTCCATTGGCGTAACCCATGTTGCGAATGTCTTCGACGGAATCGACCACTTCGCCGACATCGGATACATGCACTGCGGAGCCGTTGCGATAGGCCACCAACAGCGGCGCGTAACCGGCGGCCTTGAACATTTGATCGTTGGCCCCCAGTTCCCACATGCGCTGCCCATCGGAGAGAAATCCCTTGGGGCTATTGGCATTGGCGGTGTTGAGTGCGCTGCGAACGTCCTCGAAGCCGATCATATATTTGTTCAGGATGGTGGGGTTTAACTCGACGCGCACGCCAGGCAGCGCGCCGCCGAACACGAATACCTGGCCGACGCCTCTTATTTGCGACAGCTTTTGGGCGATCACGGTGGAGGCGGAATCGTACATGTCGCCGCGCGAAAGCAGGGGCGAAGTCAGCGCCAACTGAAAGATGGGTGCGTCAGCTGGATTCACTTTGCGATAGGTAGGATTGTTGGGCAGATTGGCGGGCAGGTATCCGCGCGCGGCGTTGATCGCGGCCTCGACGTCGCGAGCCGCGGCATCGATGTTGCGATCCAGATCGAATTGAAGCACCACTCCGGCTCCGCCCAGGGTGCTGGACGAGGTCATTTCCGAAACGCCGGCGATGCGTCCAAACTGCCGCTCTAGAGGAGTGGCCACCGACGCGGCCATGGTTTCGGGACTGGCTCCGGGGAGGCTTGCGGAAACGTAGATGGTGGGAAAGTCCACTTGCGGGAGGGGCGACACCGGAAGCGCGCTGTACGCTGCTGCGCCGGATAGCGCCACCCCGATCACTAAGAGTGTGGTGGCTACGGGGCGCTCAATAAACGGTTCGGAGATATTCACGGTTTAATCCCCCAGAGCGAACTGGTTGTCCAGGCCCTGGTCCTTCACATGGGATCGCCCGAAGCGCCGCGCCAACCGATCGAACCATAGATAAATCACCGGTGTTGTATAGAGTGTCAGCATCTGGCTGAAGATCAATCCGCCGACCATCGTGATTCCGAGCGGCCGCCGCAACTCAGCTCCTTCGCCGCTGCCGAGCGCCAGCGGCAACCCACCTAGCAGCGCTGCCATAGTGGTCATCATGATGGGCCGGAAGCGAAGCAGGCAGGCCTGGTAGATGGCTTCCTCCGGCTGCATTCCCTGATGTCGTTCGGCGTCGAGCGCGAAATCGATCATCATAATGCCGTTCTTCTTGACGATGCCGATCAGCAGGATGATGCCGATCAACGCGATTACGCTGAAGTCGTTGCCGGTCAGGAACAGCGCCAGCAGCGCGCCTACGCCGGCCGAGGGCAGGGTCGACAGAATCGTGATGGGATGGATATAGCTTTCATAGAGCACGCCGAGCACGATGTACACCGTCACGAGCGCGGCTAGAATCAGAATCGGCTCGTTGCTGAGCGAGGCGATGAAGGCCTGAGCCGTTCCTTGGAACTCCGCTTGGACACTGGCTGGTAAATGCAGATCTTCTTTAGCGCGGTTGACGGCGTCGACGGCGTCTCCGAGAGACGCGCCGGGCGCCAAGTTAAAGGAAAGCGTCGCTACGGGGAACTGTCCTTGGTGGTTGACCGTGATGGGCGCGGAAGTAAGTTCAGCGTGCGTGAAAGCGCTGAGCGGCACCTGATTGCCGGCGTTGCTGAACACTTGCGAGGACGCGGCCGGAGCGCCACTGAAGGGACTCGGCACGGTCGAAGGTGTGGTGGAAGTGGGAGTGGTGGAAACACCCGCGGTGGCCGCGGCGACTGAGGCGCTGGAGGGTCCGAAGCCCGCGGTAAGTGTGGAACCTCCCGCCACCAGGCCGGCGGTACCATTGCTCGAAGAGCGGATGTAGATATCGCGCAGGTCCAAAGGATTCCGATGAAAACCGGGTTTCACTTCCATGACTACGTGGTATTGGTTCGTCTGCGTAAAGATGGTCGATATCTGGCGTTGTCCGTAGGCGTCATCCAAGGTATTGTCGATCGCCGATGGCGTGATGCCTAGGCGGGCAGCGGTATCGCGGTCGAACATGAGCCTGGCGCGGAGGCCGCCAGCTTGCTGATCACTCGCGACATCGCGAAGCTCTGGCTGCTTCTGTAGCGCCGCCACCATTTGCGGCACGTATTTATTCAACTCGGCGGCGTTGGGGTCCTCCATGGTGTATTGAAACTGGGTGCGGCTGACGCGGTCCTCGACGGTGAGATCCTGTACTGGCTGCATGTACAACGTGATGCCGGCTACTTGCGCCAATTGGGGCTGCAGGCGGCGGATGACTTCGGTTGCGTCTACCTTGCGCACTTCGAGCGGCTTCAAGTTGATCTGAATCCTGCCGTTGTTCATGGTGGTGTTGGTGCCGTCGATCCCGATGAAGGAGGATAGGCTGTCGACTGCCTGGTCGCGCAGGATCACGGCGGCAAGAGCACGCTGCCGTTGGGCCATCGCTGGAAAAGATATAGTCTGCTCGGCTTCGGAGATACCTTGGATGACGCCTGTATCCTGAATGGGAAAGAAGCCCTTCGGTACTTTCATGAACAGCAGGAATGTTAAGCCCAAGGTAGCCACCGCTACCAGCAACGTCGCTACCTGATAGCGGAGCACCCAGCGGAGGGTCTTGCCATAGAGCGCGATTACCGCTTCGAAAGCGCGCTCCGACATTTTGAAAAAGCGCCCCTCCTGCGCGGCTGGCCGGTGTTTCACAAGCTTCGCGCACATCATCGGCGTCAGGGTGAGCGAGACCACGGCGGAGACCAGAATGGTTACGCTGAGTGTCACCGCGAATTCGCGGAACAGGCGGCCTACGATGTCGCCCATGAACAGCAGCGGAATCAGCACGGCGATCAAGGAAACGGTCAGCGAAACGATGGTGAAGCCAATCTGCTCGGATCCTTTGAGCGCCGCCGTCAGCGGCGTTTCGCCTTCCTCGATATAGCGCGAGATGTTCTCGATCATCACAATGGCATCATCCACCACAAAACCGGTGGATATGGTCAGCGCCATCAGCGAGAGGTTGTTTAAGCTATAGCCCAGCAGATACATGACGGCGAAGGTGCCCACCAACGAGAGCGGCACAGCGACGCTGGGGATGACGGTGGCTGCGAAGTTGCGGAGGAACACGAAGATCACCATCACGACCAACGCGATGGTCAACAGAAGTTCGAACTGGACATCCTTCACCGAGGCGCGGATAGTATTGGTGCGGTCCGTTAAGATGTGTACCTCTATCGAGGCAGGAAGAGTGCTTTGGAGCTGCGGCAGAAGCTGTTTGATGCTATCCACCACGGCGATGATATTTGCTCCGGGCTGGCGTTGAATATTCACAATCACAGCCGGGGTATTGTTCATCCAGGCGGCTTGGCGCACGTTCTCGATGGCGTCGGTGACGGTGGCCACATCCGCCAGTCGTACAGGACCGCTGTTGCGGTAAGCCACAATCAAACTTGCGTAGTCGGCACTTGAAGTCAGTTGATCGTTGGCACCGATTTGATAGGCCTGGCTGGGGCCGTCAAAGTTTCCCTTCGCCTGGTTCACGTTGGCGGCCGTCAAAGCGTTGCGCAGGTCTTCGAGATTCAGACCGAAGGACGCGAGCTCGGTGGGGTTCGCCTGTATGCGCACGGCCGGCTTTTGCCCGCCGCTAATGCTCACCAAACCCACGCCAGGCAATTGCGAAATTTTCGGAGCCAGGCGCGTGTCTGCCAGATCTTCCACTTGAGAAAGGGGCAGAGCATCGGAGGAGAGCGCCAGTGTGAGGATAGGCGTGTCGGCCGGGTTGACTTTGGCGTAGATCGGGGGAGTGGGCAGGTCCGCGGGCAGATAGGTTCCAGAGGCGTTGATCGATTGCTGCACTTCCTGCTCAGCCACATCGATGTTCAAACTCAGATTGAATTCGAGAGTGATGACAGAACATCCGTCTGAACTGGTGGAGGTCATCTGCTGAAGACCGGGCACCTGGCCGAGTTGGCGTTCGAGAGGCGCCGTTACCGACGATGCCATGACGTCCGGACTTGCGCCGGGATAGAACGTGAGCACCTGAATGATCGGATAATCGACTTCCGGCAGTGCCGATACCGGCAATTGCCGGTAAGCCACGCCGCCTACCAGCAGGATTCCGACCATCAACAACGCGGTGGCCACCGGACGGAGGATAAAAGGACGTGATGGACTCATGACTTCTTTGGCGGCTGCGCCGCGGCGACTTCGGCGTTGACTTTGCTTCCGTTCTGGAGCCGGTCGACGCCGACAGTTATCACTGTGTCTCCCGGCTGCAGTCCGCCCATGACTTGGGCTTGTTCGCCTTCCGAAACTCCAACGGTGACGGGATGAACGCTCACCTTCGAAGTATCCGGATCCAACAGCCACACATAGGTGCTCTGCGCGTTGCGTTGGATCGCGGCGCTAGGGACCAACGTGATGCCACGACGTTCATCGATCAGCAAGCGGGCGTTGACGAACTGGCTGGGGAACAGCTTGCCCAGATGATTATCGAAATTGGCCCGCAGTTTCAGGGTGCCGGTGGTGGGGTCGATTTGATTATCTATGGTCTGCAAAGTTCCCAGGGCGAGTTTGACGTTGAGGTCGCGGTCCCAGGCTTCGACGCTCAAATGTTGCCCGGCGCGCATTTTGTCGAGGACGGTGGGAAGTTGATCCTCGGCCAGTGTGAAGATCACGCTGATGGGATCCATCTGCGTTATCACCACCAGTCCGTTGGTATCCGTGGCGTGAACGATGTTTCCGGGATCGACCAATCGCAGACCCACCAGACCTGTGATGGGTGAGGTGATGTGGCAGTAGAGCACGTTCAATTTAGCGGTGTCTACCGCTGCCTGATCGGCTTTGATGGTGCCCTGATATTGCGAGACCAACGCGTCCTGGGTGGCCCATTGCTGCTGCGGAATGGCATCTTGGGCCAACAGCGTCTTATAACGATCCAGATCGATTTGCGCGTTCTTGAGTAGAGACTGGTCGCGCGCCAATTGGCCTTCCATCTGTTCCAAAGCGGCCTGGTAAGGGCGGACGTCGATTTCGATCAGCGGGTCGCCTTGCTTGGCGCTCTGCCCTTCCTGGAACATAACCTTCATCAATTGGCCGTCAACGCGGCTTTTGACGGTCACCGTGTAGATGGGCGTCACTGCGCCTAGTGCCGTGTAATAGACGCCGATGTTGCCTTTTTGCGCTTTCGCTGCGACCACGGAAATGGGACCGCCGCCATCCCCTTTACGCTGTTTCCCCCCATTGGGCGATTGTGTTTCTGAGGACTGCGAAGGCTTGTTTTCGGGCCACGCAAAGTAGGCGGCCCCGGGCGCGATGACGACGATCACTAGTAGCATTAGCCAGCCTTTTCGTCTCTTTTTGGCGGGCTGCTCGGGCGCCGGAGCCGGTGGAGGCTCTTTGCTGGGCGGCGCGGATGGGCGACCGTTTTCGAGATCATCGAGCGGAGTCTGTCGATTCATATTCTTCGTTGGGATGAGCGGGTCATCGCGTCCTCTTGAGTGGATCTAGCAACCAGAAGGCAGGAGCGGCAATGGGCGTTATATCGGTTCTGAAGGAGGCGAAACCGGTCACCGCCATCAGGCCTGTGACCTTAGGTAAATCCTGGCCGGTTTTAACCAGCACGGCGATGGTGTCGCCCGCTTGCAAATCGGCGAGCCCCATGGAGTGCAAGTCCCAGGAGGCTAGAGTGCTCGCCTGCTCCTGCGCAGGCGCCTCTTCTTCGAAGGGTGCGATCCGGAATAGCGCGTCGCCAGGGGCTTCTACGGTCATCCGCATTCCGGACCGGAGGTCGTCCAATTCAATGAGGCCGCCCCCATTGACAGCCACGATTGTTCCCGCGACCGCCCTTACACCGCCGACGATCACGATGCCGGCGCGCAAGGTGCGCGAATCCATGCCGCGGCGGCCTTCGACGAAGATGTTGTCTCCCACTCTAACGTTCGCCCAGGCGCTGGGGGCCGGGTTTGCGGTCCCCTGTGCTTGGGTCACAAACCGGCGGAAGGCGGCTGGCGCACTCACGTCTACGGTTACGTGCTGCGATACTCCGCCGCCTACAGATTCATTTAGCACGATGGTCTGTGTCTGGGCGTTCAACTCGACGACAGTTCCGGACGCGCTGTTGCGGACTACTTCGGAGAAGACGCGCTTTTGCTGTGCTTGTATATCAAGCCGCCGTATAACCAGAATGGGAGCTGCATCGGCTGACGGAACGCACACGCGATCTCCGGCCTGGAAAGTTTTGGGATCGAGCGCTCCGGCGGGAACGCGATCCACGGTTACGCGGTCGAAACGGGTCGACTTGGAGAATTGAATGGTGGCGATATCCTCGGAATCGTCGTTTTTGATGGTGATGGCGTTGTCGAACGGGCTGGCGGCGAATACTTCGCCCACAACCTCGCAGGAATCCCGTGCCGCCACCGGCGATACCAGCAACATCGCGGACGCAGCTGCAGCCAAGAAATAAGCTCTGTTTACGCTGGAAGGCATCGACGGCTCCATTAGAATCCGGCGATTCCAGGATGCCGTTGCAACCGGTTCAGCGGCCATACGTCCCAGAAGGTATATCAACGCCCCGCGTGCGGGTATCCTCTCGAAGCAAATGGCTCACGCAATGACGCCCTTGCGGACGGCGTACAGGATGAGGTCTGGAATGCTGTGCAGATTCAGTTTTTGTAGGATGTTGCCACGGTGCGTTTCTACGGTATGCAAGCTCAGGCTCAAGCGATTCGCCATGTCTTTGTTGCTGTTGCCTTCGGCAATCAGTTGCAATATCTCTCGTTCACGCGACGTAAGCAGATCATAGCTATCCACGACCTCCTTTTCCTGCAACTGGCGGATGTAATCTTCCGCCAGCATCCTGCTGACGGCCGGACTGAAAAACGATTTGCCTTGGGTCACAGCTCGAATGGCGTGGAGTAAATCGATCTCCGCCGCTTCCTTCAACAAATAGCCGCGGACCCCGGCCCTAAGGGCGCGCAGGACATAGCCTTCATCGGAGTGCATGCTAAGCATGATGATGGCAACATCCGGTTGTTTCGAAACCATTTGGCGCGCCGCCTCGATCCCGTTCAGATTGGGCATGGTGATGTCGAGCACGGCGACATCAGGCTTCAGCGTTTCCGCCAAGCTGAGCGCTTCCCGCCCGTCATTGGCTTCGCCCACCACTTGCATGTCCGGATTTTGCTGCAGCAGCGCACGCAGGCCGCTGCGCATAACCGAATGATCGTCCGCCAGCACGATACGAATCATATGGTTTCTTCGTCTTGCGCGAAGGGAAGGCGAATGAACAAAGCCGTCCCCCTTCCGAGACTCGATTCGACCCACATGGCGCCATCTAAACGCTGCACGCGTTCTTCCATCCCTAAGAGGCCGATTCCTTTCTCCCTGCGGGGATCGAAACCAACTCCGTCGTCCGCTATCGAGACCGCTAGACCCTCGGCCACCCGTCGAACCGTGACGCACGCCTCGGACGCTTTCGCGTGCCGCGCGCAGTTGTGGAGGGCTTCCTGAACAATTCGGTATACACAGGTTCGGTAAGAGTCAGGAATATCTTCGCCGATCTCTTCGGCCATCATTTTCACTTTCAACCCTGTCCGGCGCGTGACTTCGCGCGCTTGCCAACGCAGTGCCGGGATCAGTCCCAGGTCGTCGAGCATGGAAGGACGCAGCAGCAGCGCCAGGTTTCGCACGGAGCCCACTCCGGCCTCCGCCATGCCGCGTACGTAGGCCAGTTGCTCCTGAAAAGTCCGGCCGTTGGGTGTAAAATTCTCGAGTCTTCCCAGTTCCACCAGCATGGCTGACATGGAGGTTCCGACTTCATCGTGGAGCTCGCGGGAAATGTTCCGCCGTTCTTCTTCTTGGGCCGCCACTAGGCGTGCCGAGAGATCGCGTAGCCGGCTGCGAGCTTCTTCCACCTGCTGGTAGCGAAGGTTCGCTTCCTGCTCCAACCGCCGGATCCGCAAAATACTGACTAGCGCCACCGCCAAGCCCATGATCAACGCCAGAATCGAAATGCTGGTGACACGCCGCCGTAAGCTGGCTTGTGAGGATTCGAGCTGACTTTCCGCGGCATCGCGCTCCTGCTCATCGAGCGCGCTCACTTGCGTGACCAGTTGCACCACCTCGGCACGCCGCGGCACTAACACATAGCGGAGGTAATCGATTCCGGCTTTACGCCGTTCGGCAGGGTCCCAACCGACTACCAGCGCGAGCGACTTCCAATAGGATTCCAAATCGTCCCGCAGGTTTCGAAACGCGCGGCGTTCGGCCTCCGGCATCTTCTGTTCATAATCGCCTACAGTCTGCTCCATGCGTTCGCGAACGCGTTCCAACTCGGCTTTATGGGTCTCCGCTCGCCCTTCGTCCGTTTCCAGGATGTAGTCCCGTAATACCGTGCTGGAGTGATAGATATCAGTTCGCAACTGTTCCAGAAGTTGGTCCCTTCCGCGCGACCGCATTCTCACCTGAATGCTGTTGAGTTCCAAGTTGCGCAGAGAACGAGCCGAGTCCACTGCCGTGAAGGCCATCATGGCAAGGAGGCCGGTGAATCCTAGCCAAAGCACGCGGGATCGCGCGGGAGACGATTTGTCGGCGGCGTACCCTGAGGAAGTTTCCGGTATCTCGCGATCGAACATCATGGGACCGCCTTGGACAGTCGCGGAGCGCAAAAATTGGAACGGAACTCCGTCATCAGTTTCTTGTTTTGATGCGCTATCGCATGTTTGCGATACAGCTCCAAAAGGGAGTAGAAATCACTAGCCGAAAGCTAGTGTGCTCGTACTGCTGAAGTTCCAGGAGACTCTGGAAGACATGTTTCAGCGCGGGAGCGAGCGGGCCATCAGCCCAGGCTATGCAACCCGCACGAGGCCAAGCGGCGTATGGGTTTGACCGACAAGACCGACAAACTGGATGCCCGAGGGTTGGCAATCCTGCTGCGCAACGGAACGCTGCCAGAAGTGTGAATTCCGCCGAGCGAGTTGCGCGATCAACGTGAGTTGCTTCGCGTCCGTATCTTCCTGGTGAGATTGCGCACGCGAGTGAAGAATCGGATTCACGGCAACACAAATTGTGCGGCCTACTTAGCCAGTGCCGGCAGTGTCGTGTAGGTTGATGTTGGCGGAATGCGGATGCCCAGGGCGCCGATCTGGCCGCCAACGGGCGTATCGAATTCAATGGTGCCGCGGATGTTGGCCGTCATGGGGTATTTGTCCGTCACCAACGTAAATGCCAAGTGGCCGTTGGCGGCCAGCTTGAGGGTATCGGTGGCGATCTGTGCCCCCATGCCATCGCGCAACACAACTGGAATATCGACTGCCTGCGTGGAAACATTCTTCACGGCCAAACTGGTGGCAGTCCCGTTCGTATTGTCGAAGGGCACCACGTACGCTTTAGCGTTGCGGGTTTCGATCGGTACCACCGTTTCCTGGCCGTTCGGGTTGTAACGTAAGATCACAAAGCCACCGATGTTGCCATCGGTGGAGACCTGCGCTGAACCGGTGGTTGCTGCCAGATTGGATAACGGCGCCGTGCTCCGCACCAGCAGCGTCGCGCCTGCCGACAGAGTTTGATTGACAGAGGAAACCACAGAGATGCCGCTCCCGGCAGATTGCGGAAACTCGACCGGCAGCGACAGCGGGTTGCCACCGTCGTCAAAGAAAGCGAGGTTGGCTCGCGCTGCGCTTCTACCCGCATTGACCAGCACGAACGTGGTCTGCCAGCCGCTGCCAGTAACGATGTGCGGGATGGAGCCGCCGCCGGTTCCGATGTTGGCCAGAGACGGAATGGTGGTGAGCGCGTTGATCGTCCCCACTGGCCTGGTGCGAATCCCCAAACTACTGATCCGGCCACCTGCCGGTGTATCGAATTCGATGGTGCCACGCAGGTTGGCGGTGACCGGGTATTGCGTCGCTAGCACGAACGAAGTATGGCCGCCGCTCTCCAGGGCAAGGGAGCCGTTTCCAATCTGCGCGCCGGTGTCGTCGCGAATTACCACTGCCACGTTAGTGGTCTGCGTCGAGGTGTTCGCAAGGGCCACGCTCAACCCCACTCCACCGGTGTTGTCGAATGCGAGCAAATAGGATTCCGCATTGCGGGTTTCGAGCGGCACTACGATTTCCTGCACTCCTGGCATCAAGTGCAAGATAGCGAACCCGTCTACCGAACCCGTCGCAGCGAGTCGCGCGCTGCCAATCTGGACCGGCGCGGTCTGCGCATCCACTGTTTCGATGATCAACGAAGCATTGGAAGAAAGCGCCCGGTCCAGGGAAGCCCCCATCAGCGATCCCCGGACTGGCTGTTGGGGAAACGTGAGAAGCAGTTTGAGCGGGTTGCCGGAGTCTCCGAACAGACTCAGGCGGACCTGCGCCGCAGCCTCATCCTTATTGATTAGCGTGAACGACGTCTTCCAATCCTGCTGGGCGGCGATATGGGGTATGGAGCCGATGAAACTCAGTCCTGGGACCGAATCTGCCTGCTGCTCCACAGCGAAAGAAGAGTCGGCAACTGTGATACTCGTGGCGCGGCCGGGCCCCGGGTTGGGCGCAACCTGATAGCGGAGTGTCCCGTTGCCAACTCCTGACGCGGGCCCCGGGAACGTAATCCAGTCCACGCTGCTCGAAGCCGTCCAAGAGAAGGTCGCTGGGACTGTGACGTTGATCGACTCGCTGCCGCCGCTCGCCGGCAGAGCTTGGTCTTGGACAACCAATCCAGAAGCGCTCGTCACGCATCGGAACCCGATCACATCGTAACGGTCGCCCGGCAACGCCGCCTCACGTTCCGACGCACGCACAAATCTCGAATAGTCGGCCCAGGAACCACCACGGAGCGTGCGCCCGGTTCCGGCAGATGGCCCTGACGGATCACTCGCCGGTGTAGACGCATAATCCCCATACCAATCCGCAGTCCATTGCCAAACGTTTCCGAGCATGTCGTACAGCCCAAATGCGTTCGCTTTCTTCTGCGCCACCGGGTGGGTCTCACTGCGGCTATTGCCGCCGAACCATGCGATTTCTCGCAGAGCACCGTGCTGGCTGGCTGGATTACCTCCCCGGGCCGCGTACTCCCACTCGGCATCGGTCGGCAGCCGCGCCCCCACGGCCTCGCAATATGCCTGGGCTTGAGACCAGCTCACCGTTTCCACCGGTAAGCCGGCGCCTTTAAAATGGCTGGGATTCCGCCCGATCACGCGCTGGTAGGCCTCCTGCGTCACGTCAGTCTGACCCATCCAGAAGTCCGAGGTTATCGTTACTTCGTGCGGCTTTTTCTCGTCGTCAAAGCACTCACTATCCTTTGGCGAACAGCCCATTGTGAACCGTCCTCGTGGGATCGACACGTAGGTTAGACCGTCTTTGGGATTTACCCTTGTCGTTCGCGCGGCCTCCGTCGGGGAGACTGGCGAAATACCGGCTGAGGAAGCGGGCGGCTTCTGGTCCGGCGCAGTCACGGCGCCCTTCTCGGGCACCTGGGCGATTGCCAGTGGCAACGCCATCGATGCCACGAAGAACGTAAAAAGTCTGAGGGGAGACGCCATTGGGTGGCGATTTCCCGCTGAGATTTGACTCCGTCTCGCTGCGTGGCTGCCGCTATTGATGCACTCCCCGGCCCCTTCCATCATCCTCCCGCCGTCGCTCCATTGCGCTCGGCTTCTACCTTACACTGACAATTTGCACATTCGATAGAGAGCATCTCGCGACATCCATCCACAAATAGCCCGGCTTGCGCGACATTTTTGTTCCTTCTTGCAACACGCGCGACAACTTCTCTATTGCTGACCACCGCGCGGCCCGCCCCGGCCGCCGCCCCGCGAAGGAATCCCGCCCAGAGTAATAACGGTTTGTCCGTCGGCCCGGGTCAGACCTCCGGCCCAGGCGTGCTTCGATCCGTCTTTGGCGCCATAGGCGGTAACGGTAACGTCTTCACCCGTACTCACCAGGGTTTCGTAGATGCTCCGATCGAAGCCGTTTCTCCGAAGCACATTAGGCGCGGGCAGTTCCAAAGCCCAATTCACTACCTTGCCCCTCGCGTTTTTGGAATCGAGATAGATCCATCCGTGAGGGTTGTCCGCCAGTACCTTGGTGACTTTGCCGACCAATGTGAGCGGCTTCGACTCGTCATACTCGGCTTGAAACGAATGATGGGCGAGCATCGGAAGCGAAGTTCCCAGCAGCCCGATCCCGAAGGCCAGCATCGATACGTTTTTCATCTTCAAAACCTCCATCAAGTCACATAGGGTCGCGAACAACGCGAAACCCAATATCGCTGACCCTCAAAGTGGGGCCATAGTAGTGGTATCGCGCCGAGACGCGCACAAAACTCGCCGGGTTATCCCATGCGCCGCCGCGCACGACCGGAAGTTGTCGCGGCCGGGCGCCTCGTCCGCCTTGCTGGTTCGCCCCAGCGCGACCGAAGCCACTATCGCTTTGTGGCCGGTTACCGCCCTGCGGTCCGCCGCGCCCTAGTGGCGGCCCCGTTGGATCGGCGAGCGCACTGTTGCTGTAGTAGTCCCTTGTATAGTTATCCTCAACCCATTCCCGCACGTTGCCAAACATCTCATAGAGACCCCATGCGTTGGGTTTCTTCTGACCGACCGGATGTGTTTCCTCCCCCGAATTGTCCGCGTACCACGCAATCTCATCCAACGAAGCAGGAGCACCTGTTGTCCCAGCCCTCGCCGCGTACTCCCATTCCGCTTCGGTGGGCAGACGGTACTTGTAGCCGTCATTTCGTTCGTTGAGCCGGGCAAGGAAATCGTGTGCGTCGTTCTTCGAGATCGTTTCGACTGGACGGTTGTCTCCTGTGATGGTGCTCGGATTCGATCCCATGATGGCGCGCCACTGAGCCTGGGTCACTTCGTACTTTCCGATCTCGAAAGCCTTGGTAAGCTGAACGCGATGTGCGGGCTTTTCATCTGCGGTGCAGTCGTTATCGCTGGCCGAGCAGCCCATGATGAATTCACCAGGCGCGATCTTGACGAACTCCATGTCAATGGTGTTCTTGGTTGGATTGGGACTTTGAGCAAGTACAGTTAACCCGACGATCAACCCGACTCGTAACCGGATTATGAGGGGGCGTCCGGACATGGCTGTTACTATAGACGCCAGCACCGCGTGGCGGATTACACCGGGAGTTTCACTGGTTCGCACGCGAAGAATGGTTCTTGCAAATCGTCGGCGAAAACAAACTTCCTTATGCGCCGTCACTCAGGACCAATCCACTTCTTGAGAGCGGTCAGCTTGAGCCTGGGCCCTGGCGTTGCGCAAAGGGCCGCGCAGCGTTATTGGCCGGGCGCGGTGGGATCAACGCCGAAGCAATAGCCGTCGTTTGAGCCGGAAGGACTGAAGGAGTATTCGCCAGTTGGCAGATCCCTGACGGTTAAAGCATAGGTGACTAAGCTGGACTCGTCGTTTTTGTCGATATCGACCGGCCATGTCATGAGGCCACCCCGACGGCCCCCTTGAGACTGGGTCCGCCGGTTACCGGCGACAGTCACCAATGGGAACAGGCTGTAGCTGGCGGGGTCGACGCCGTTGGGCAAGCGGAGGATGAACACGAGACTGGAGGACTCACTTAGACGAACGGGCGATTGGGGGGCCTGCATCTCCCAGTATTGAGTAGAGCCCTTTTTATGCTCAACGGCTTGATCGCGTTCGAGCGGGACAAGAACTCTGCCGTTCCAAAAGTAGACCGTCCCGATTTCCTCAGGTTGCGAGAGACCGCGCGGAGGCGCCGAAGGCGGCATGTTGCCGGAGGGTCGCGTCGACGTGGGAGGTTGCGGCGGCGGGCCGGCGGACGATCGCGCCAACGTCGGAGCGCGGGCCGGCTGGGCTGCGCTGGCCAGAGGTTGGGCTGATCCTGCCGCCGGCGGAGGCAGGGCTGCATTGCCGAAGGTCACCCCCGATACGTCGGGCCTGGGATAATGCTGGAGCTGATTATTTACCAGGAAGTGCATGTCGGTGGCGTCGATAGACCACCACCTGCCAGTGACGCGCGTGCCGCTAGTGAGAAATAGGCTGTTGGGTTGGGCCGGCGCAGGTTCGGCCGCTGCGGGTGCTGCTGCTTTGGGTGGAGGCGTCGAGGTTGCCGGCGCAGGCAAGGAAACACCGAATTGGATGGCCTGAACTTCATGGATGTCAAGGGTCTGCGACTGATCCCCAACCTTGAGGTGAAGCTCCTGGGTGTTGCCGGATTCCACGAACCCAGAAATCTGGCGGCCATCCTTCAAAGTGACGACATCGGCGAAGAGCCGGTTACCGGCCAGCAAACCGATATGCCAGAGGACGAGCAGCAGGATTCTTCTCATAACCACGCCCCTGATTTTAGATTAACGCTCAATGCACAACGGGTGTCCAGGCAGGAGTTGATCATTTGTAGAATGATGCTGAAATCGATTTTGCGTCTAATACATCATGATATTGCAATGTGAGGCGAGGGCGGACGCGGTGCGGCAGTCTTAGCGTCAACGCCTCCGACCCGGCCGCCTAAACATCGACATCAACGGTATTTCAGGCAGTCGTCGCTCCGAAAAACATGAACGTTTAATGGTGCCCGCGTAGGCATGATTCCAAAGTCTCCATTCCTGAATTGTGCCCGCCAGACGCTTCCCAATCGGCGTCGTAACATCTTTCATAGGAGCCTTCCAAAGCGCCGGCCATCGGCCCCTGGGTCCGGCACCAAACATGGCCGCGGTCGTCCTACTTCGAAACCCAAAAGTAATAGTGGGCGGTGTAGGCAGACTCGTAGACTTGTTTCGGCCTGCACGGGGTGGTCGGGGCTTTGCCCGCGCCGGTGTACAGGCGTTGGATGATCCCCACGTCGCTGAATTCGCCCGTGCGGCTCGCGTTGTCGACAGCGAGCTTCAACCAGTCGATCGATACGCCGTCGGGTGCCGCAAAGTGGATTGCCGCTGGGCCGGTGGCTTTGATAGTGCTCTTGCCATCCACCGTGGTCCAGGAGGGCCCCACGCCGTGACGGATCTTCGAATTCGAGTTCATGTCGTAGAGGGTCGCATCCGGAGTGGGGCTTTTGGCCCATGCGCCGTTCTCGCAGTTGTAGATCTGCTTCCCGACCGCCAGGAAATGGTACTTTAACTTGACGTAAGCGTTAGGCACTACTTTGATTGCCTCCGCTTGAGCGGGCAGCGCAGGCGGGTCCAACGATTGGGCAGCGAGCGGAACCGCTAGCAGTGCCACAAGATACAGATTTCGCGGCGCCATTGTGTTCTCCTTGGTGACTCTCAAAGTCCCACTCTAACAGCAGCCGCGATCTTCAGGAACCTCCTCAGTTTTCGCTTCGCGTCCGGGGCTGTCTATGGAACTAGGTACCGATAATTACCGCCGGACGGGTTGGGGCGATGCGCGCACAGCGCGCTCGAACGCCCAACCTCGGATGTGATTGATCTGTTCCTTCATGGTTCGGGATAGAGGGACCAGCTTCGCGGCGACGCTGATGAGATCCTGCTCGGTTAGCTCACGGTCCGCCAGATCGAGCCGTGGTCAGGGCTGAAATGACACACTGTTCGATCTCGGCGCCGGTCCAGCCACTAGTAAACTTAATCAGCTGTTCAAGCCTGAACCCGCTTACATTCACCCCGCGGCGGCCGAGATGTATTCTGAATATTTCAATTTGTTCGTCCTCCTGCGGAAGATCGACAAAGAACACTTCGTCGAACCGCCCTTTGCGAATCATCTCGGCCGGAAGAAGATCGATGCGATTGGCCGTGGCGGCAACGAAAAGACCGCGCGCCTTCTCTTGCATCCAAGTGAGAAAAAATGCGAATATTCTGCCCTGCTCCCCGCCGGAGTCGGTTGACGTGATTCCCATTTCGATCTCGTCGAACCATAAAACTGCAGGGGCCATGTCTTCCATCATCTTGCACGCCTCGACGAACGCACCTTCGGGTTTACCATGCCGCCCGGAGAAGATCTCAATCATGTCCACCCGATACAGCGGGAGCTGAAAATAGTTAGCGATGGCCTTCACGGAAAGGCTCTTGCCGCACCCAGGGATACCCATGATGAGGACCCCCTTAGGTACGATTTCCATGCTCAGGCTCTCGCGCATCTGGAAAAGCTTGCGGCGTTCCAACAGCCATTTCTTGAGACCTTCCAGCCCTCCAACCTCTTCGAGATCCTTGGCCTCGGCAATGAACTCGATCACACCGCTGCGGTTCACCAGAAGCCGTTTTTCTTCGAGCAAAGCCGGCAGCGACTCTGGTCCGAGCTCGTTGCCGGCGGCCAGGGCACGCCGCAACGCATAGCGCGCTTCGTCGAGCGTCAGACCTTGCAGGGCCCGTGCGAACTGGTGAAGGACGCCCTCGCTGGTATCGTTGCGCGTAGCGGGCGACATCGTTGCGTCTCCTCGCGCAGAAACTCCACCAATTCGACAAAATCCGGCGGCCGGAGCTCTACAAAAAGAAGGCTGCGCTCGACTTCTTCCGGAATGAAGCGGACCGGAGAAGTGATAACCACGAACTTATGCTGATCGAGACAACTCTCATGAACATCTCGAAGACGGCGTCTAATTTCCGCAGAATCCCGCAGCGATTCGTGGAAGTCCTTGAGGTGGAAAATGCCGGCGTCTTTGTAGGCGATGATGAAGTCCAAAGCGGTGCGAGGATCCCGAGTGCTCGCGTCGGCCGCCTGCCCGTCGCGATGCATCCCCTCCGTAAGGCTCCATGTCCAAAGCGACGTAGGTACGGACGTGGACAAACGGCGGCTCACTTCGCCCAGCACCCTGGCCGCACGCTGCTCTTCGGTGCAGAGTAGATAAGTGAGTGGCCGCCCCGACTCGAACACCTCCCGCAACATCTTTACAGCGCGGCTCTCAGGAACTTGGGATTTCATGGATTGGTGAAAATATGCACAGTGGGAATGCTCATTCCCGCTGCCGCGACCCGGACATTCGCCAGGCTCTCGAACTCGATGGCGGTGCGCTCCTGGAAAATTCGCATGCCTGTTCACGTCCTTCCATAATTGATCTTACAATCCTGAACTGATCGCGTGAGAACCGTGTTAGAGATCAGCGGCGATTGCTAATTCCGATCACCACCGACTGGATAGTTGCCCGCCGTGAACTCACCGAGAAGAGACGCGGAGGTACAACAGCCGATAATGAGCATTATCGGGCCCCTGCGGCCTGACGAAATCTGGCACTTGTACGGTTTGCGCGTAATACGTCCATCTGGTTGCCGGTTGGTCTACACTAC
>CAVPZQ010000033.1:0-122185 GCA_963710155.1 Bryobacterales bacterium
AGCAGTATCAAGGCAAAGTTCGCTTGAAAGACGGCGAGTGGGCGGTGGTCGCCGGGATGGTAACCACCAACGATGCCGAAACGCCCACGGGGATCGCCGGATTATCCGACCTGCCCTGGATCGGCGGCCTGTTCACGCATCACGTGCATGAGCAGGATCGCAGCGAGACGCTGCTGGTGTTGAAGCCGCACTTGGTTTCGCTGCCGCCTGGGAATACGTCACGCCGGCGCTATGGACCGGCACTGAAACACGACCCGTCACGCCGTTTTAGGACGCGGACCGAACAGCGCGGTACCCACACGAATGTGCGTGGCGCCTTCTTCGATCGCCGCTTCGAGGTCGTGCGACATTCCCATCGACAGTTTCGGCAGGCCGTGTGCTCGCGCCAGCGCCGCTAGCTTTCGAAAGTAAGGTCGCGTCTGCTCCGGATCGTCGCTCCAGGGCGGCATGGTCATCAACCCAGTGAGACGCAGATTCGGGCATTGCGGATCGCGTCGATCAGCCCAGGTAAGGCATCCGGAGCCGACCGGCCTTGGATTCTTCCTCGCTCAGCTTCACCTCGATCATCACTTCGAGAGTTGTGCCAACTTGATCCAGCCGCCGCGCCAGTTTTTCGGAATCGATGGTCTCGATCACCTGAAATAATTCCGCTGCGATGCGAGTCTTGTTGCTTTGCAGGTGGCCGATGAGGTGAAACTCCGCGCCGCCAAGACTTTCAAGCGCCGCGTGCTTTCCCTCGAATTCCTGCACGTAATTTTCGCCAAAGTGCCGCAGTCCGAGCGCAAAGGCTTCGAGAGTAACCGCCGCCGGGAACTTTTTGGTGACCGCAACGAGGGTGACGTCGGAACGCCGGCGTCCTGTACGTTCGACCGCGCTATGGATGCGTTCCTCGACTTGATTCAGGCGTTCGCGAAGCACTCTGCTTCTCGCAGTATAACCGCAGCCGCCGCGGCGCCCAATTCGTGACCGGCCTTTTCGATGCTCACGAGTTGGTGCCGCGCCGGAATGGCCTCGAGCGCCGCGGTCATTTCTTCGATCGAGCCAAAAGGATCGCGCGTGCCGTGGATGAACAGCGCGGGCGTCCGTAGTTGCGGAAAATGCTGAGTGCGCAGTTGCTCCGGTTTCCGCGGCGGATGCAAAGGGTAGGAAAGCAATAGCAACGCGTCCGCAACCGCCGGAGTCTCCGCCGCGAGTAAAGTAGCCTGCCGCCCGCCGTAAGAATGGCCGCCCAGCATCACGGAATCCGCCGCAATCTCCCGCATCGCATCGGCAGCTTGCTGCAATCCTTCGCGGTCACGCGCCGCCGCCCCCGGAAATGGCGGCCCGGAAGCACGCAGTTGACGATACGGCAAATCGCAGCGCAGAACATGAAACCCAGCTTCTGCAAACGCCTCCGCCACGTCACGCAACAGCGGTGACTCACAGTTCGACCCTGCTCCGTGCGTAATCACCAATCCCTTGCCAGATGGCCGCGCCGGTTCGTAGAGCCAGCCGCGAATCAAATCCCGTTCAAAGCGTTTCGTAAGCGATTTCTCCTTTGCCCCACACCGTCTGACGGCCGACACCGGTCCAGCGCGCGATTTCGAGATACGGCAGGAACTCGGCCAGGTCGCCTTCATATTCAGCCAACCCTGTGAAGCCGCCCAGCGAATGTCTTTGTCCCGTGCCGCGGCTGACGCGTTCTGCAGCGACTCGCGCCAACTCGCAGCGCGTCATCGAGACAAGGTTAGCGCGCTCGCCCAAAGCCTTGAAGTCGATGGCCAGCGGTCCTTCGCCGTACAACTCTCGCAGAGTGCTCACTCGATCCCGAATGCGCGCCATCAAGACTCCGAACTCCGGTCGCTCGGCACCCTTGAGCTCGGTGGGAGTCAGGAACCGCACGCGAAGCCGCTCGATCTGCCGGTCAGGCGCGCACACCGGTAGACACAGCCGCTCCGTTCCCGAAACCGAGTTCAATGTTCCCAGTTCCGCCATCGCCTGCGTGAATAATTCGATCGCCGGTTGGTGGGCGAGAAATAAGTTCAATCCTACTTCTAACGGCCCAAACACCCGGAACACGAAGGGGCGCGGCGGATCGGCCAGCCCGCTCGGTCCCGCGACAGCGCGCGGCGCGAAAAAACGCGAGTACGCCCCCGCATCCACCTTCTTCAGCGCGCTCCCAAATTGTCCCCGCAGAGTATTCGCTGAAAAATTGCGCAGCTTTGAGGACGCGAAGCGAAACCGCAACGGATAAAAATCGAAGGTTTGGGCTCTCTTGGCGGCTCGCATTTCCACGCTCTTTTATAATAGAAGGATGCCCTTCCGGCTCGGGATCGACTATCAGCCGCGAGGCGATCAACCTGCGGCAATCGAAGCGCTGCTGCGCGGCCTGCGCGACGGTGACCAACACCAGGTTCTACTGGGCGTCACCGGCTCGGGCAAAACCTTCACCATGGCAAAGGTTATCGAGGCCACCAATCGCCCCGCCTTGGTGTTAGCGCACAACAAGACGCTAGCCGCGCAGTTGTATCAGGAATTCAAAAGCTACTTTCCGTCAAACGCCGTCGAGTACTTCGTCAGCTATTACGATTACTACCAGCCCGAAGCCTACATTCCAGCTGGCGACGTCTACATCGAAAAAGAAGCCACCGTCAACGAAGAACTGGACAAGCTGCGGCTGTCCGCCACCCGATCGCTGTTCGAACGCCGCGATTGCATCATCATCGCCAGCGTAAGCTGCATTTACGGTATCGGCTCCCCCGAAGCCTACTACGGCATGCTGATGATGCTCGAAAAAGGCCAGAAGATCAAGCGCGAAGAAATCACCGCGCACCTGGTCAGCATCCTGTATGAACGCAACGAAGGCGACTTCAAGCGGGGGGCATTTCGAGTCCGCGGCGACATTATCGAGCTGTTCCCTACCTACGACGACTCCGCCTATCGCATCTCCATGTGGGGCGACGAGATCGAATCGCTGGAACAAATCGACCCGCTCACCGGTCAGGTAAAACAGTCCTATCTGCGCCTGCCTATCTATCCGAAAACCCACTACGTAATGCAGCCTGAGACTCGCGACCAGGCTCTACGCAGTATTGAAAACGAGCTGCACTGGTGGAAAGGCGAGCTCGAAAAAGAGGGCAAGCGCATCGAAGCCCAGCGCCTGTGGCAGCGCACCAAGTTCGATCTGGAGATGATCAAGCAGATCGGCTACTGCCACGGCATCGAGAATTATTCGCGCCATTTCTCCGGACGCCTGCCCGGCCAAGCACCGCCCACTTTGCTGGATTATCTGCCCCACGACGCGCTCATGTTCCTCGACGAAAGCCATCAGACCATTCCACAACTTGGCGGTATGTATCACGGCGACCGCTCGCGGAAAGAACAATTGGTCAAGTACGGCTTTCGCCTGCCCAGCGCGCTCGACAACCGCCCGCTCACCTTCGAAGAATTTGAAAACCGCGTGCATCAGGCGGTCTACGTTTCCGCCACGCCGGGCCCCTACGAGCTCACCAAAACCAGCGGCGCCGTGATCGAACAGATCCTGCGCCCCACCGGTTTGGTCGATCCGGAAGTCACCATTCGCCCCATCCGCGGCCAAGTGGACGACCTGCTGCATGAAATTCGCCTGCGCACCGAGCGCGACCAGCGCGTGCTGGTTACCACACTCACTAAACGTATGGCCGAAGATCTGTCGGAGCACTACGCCGAAGCCGGCGTGAAATGCGCCTACCTCCACTCCGAAGTCTCTACCCTCGATCGCGTCAAGATTTTACGCGATCTTCGCCGCGGCACCTACGACGCCCTGATCGGCGTCAATCTGCTGCGCGAAGGCCTGGATCTTCCAGAAGTTTCTCTAGTGGCCATCCTTGACGCCGACAAGGAAGGCTTCCTGCGCTCCGCCGGTTCCCTCATCCAAACTATGGGCCGCGCCGCGCGCCACCTCGAAGGCCAAGCTCTGCTCTACGCCGACGTGATGACCGATTCCATGCGGCGCGCTATCGAAGAAACGACGCGCCGGCGTACTCTGCAGCGAGCCTACAACGAGGCCAACGGAATTGTGCCACAATCCATCATTAAGCCGATCGATATAAATCTCGTGGCCATCGCGGAAGGCGATTACGTGACGGTGCCGCTGGAGTCGGAAGAAGAGGACATTGCGTCAGTGCCGCCCGAACACATGGATCGCTACCTGGCGGAGCTCGAAGAGAAAATGCGCGCCGCGGCCCGCAAGTTCGATTTCAAGCAGGCGGCCGCCTATCGCGATCGTATCAAGGAATTAAAGAGCAAGGCTGTTATGGGTATTACTCCTGGTTTGACGATGACATGAAGTTGCGAAAAACGGCGGGACTGGTCGGTGCGGGAGGCGTCAACCAGTCGTTTGTGGCCCGGATGCCTGTGCTTCTTGAGCAATTGGGTCCCGTCAAAGGTTCTTCACTAAAGGTGTCGCGCCGCATCGCGAATGGACTGCGCGCCGGCTTCGGCGTCGACGACTATGGCGCGCTCGATGCCTGCAACCTCATTTGGATCTGTGTTCCGGAAAACCAGTTGGATGCTTTCGCGTCTCAGTTAGCCTCGTCGTTACCGCTGGCGGGCAGGACCGTGGTCCTGTGCGACGTGCTGCGCGACAGCCTGTGGCCCGGTCCACTGCGAACCGCGGGCGCACGCCTTGCCACCTTGAATTGCATTCCCGAATCTCTCGAGCGGAAGTTCGTAGCCGAAGGGCATCCCCTGGCGCTGGCCGATTTGCGAAAACTATTGGTTCGCGATCGCCGCCGCCTGATCGAAATACGCCCCGCCACAAAACCCCTATATCTGGCGGGCGTGCATCTGGCATCGCACCTCCTGTTGCCGTGGATCGCCGGCGCGGCGGAGAGTTTGCGCGCCGCCGGCTTCCCTCGCAGCGAAGCCGTCAGCGCCGTCGAAGCGCTCGGGGAACGGACTCTGCGGGCTTACGGAAAAGGCGGCGACAAGGCATGGAATCGGGATGCGGCCGAGCTATTGCAGCGGACCATGGCCGAAGATTTCGAGACCCTGCGGCAAACCGATAGCCGCCTCGCCGCGCTCTTCGCCGATGGCGGCGAGCGCATGCTGCGCTACTTCGCGAAGCCGGCGCAGAAGCAAAGTTTTAAGGTGGTGGCCCGCCGTTCCGGCTGAATCTCCAAGTTTTTTGAGGAAAGCCGTTATTCTGGAACCAGGTATATGAACGATACCCAGATGCTGACGATCGCACTGGCCGCCGTGCCCACGGTGCTCACAGTGCTGATTGGCATCCTGCCCAATAACGCTCGCCGGAGCGACGTAAGTTCGCGCCTGGGAGGGTTTCGCTCCCACATGGACGCGCACTTCAACGACGTCGACCGGCGCTTCGACGAAATGAAAGAAATATGGCGCGCCGAACTCCATCGCGTCGAGGACGTGCTCGAAGCACATGGAAGATCGCTAGCGGTCACCCCTTCTTAACGTCACGGTGCGTTTCCTTCACGCGATACCCTGCCGCCGTCAAGCGCTTGCGGATTTCACTGGCGATCAGTACGCTGCGATGGTGTCCTCCGGTGCAGCCGAAAGAAATCGTTAGATAACTCTTGCCCTCCGCAATATAGTGCGGCAGCAAATAGATCAGCAAATCTGATATCCGCTCGATAAATTCGACAGTCTGCGGGAACGATCGAATATAGCGCGCCACACTCGGATGCTTGCCGCTAAAGTTTTTGAATGCCGGAATATAGTTGGGGTTCGGCAGGAACCGCACGTCGAACACCAGGTCGCTTTCCGCCGGGACGCCATGACGATACCCGAAGCTGGTCACCTGCACCAGGATCTCGGGCGTACCCTTCGGTCCTCCAAAAGTGCGGTGTATCGTCTCCCGCAGCTCATGCACGTTGAACTTCGTCGTGTTGATGATCGGGTCGGCCAGCTTGCGGATCGGCTCTAGTTGTTCGCGCTCATGGCGGATGCTGGCGCTGACACTCTGTCCGGTACCCAAGGGATGCGGCCGCCGCGTTTCACTGAAGCGCCGCACTAGCGAAGCGTCGTCCGCTTCCAGAAAAATCAGACGCGTCGGCACCATCCGCCGAATGCGTTTAAACAGCGCAGGGAAGCGCTCGAGCGCCGCGCCCTCGCGAATGTCCACCACCAGCGCCGCCCGTCGAATCGTATGCGCATCTTTTGTGAGCTGCGCGAACTTGGGGATTAAATCGATGGGTAGATTGTCCACCGAATAATAGCCCAAGTCTTCCAGTGCCTTGAGTACGGTCCCTTTGCCCGACCCGCTCAGGCCGGTGATAATTACTAATTCGGTTTTTGTCGGTGCTGCTGCAGCCGCCTTTTTCATTCCCCCGTCTTTCGCGGGCACGCTTGGTCCCCGTCCCCGCGAGCCGCTGCGAGGAACCCTATGTTTCGATTAAATCATAATGGCCGTCGCGCCTGCGAATCAGGATGGAAGTCACCTGTTTATCCGCATCGCGATAAGCCACATAATCGCGCCCGTCTTCCATTTCGAGGAGCGCCTCTTCGAGCGTGATGGGCTTGCCGCGCTCATGCTGATCCGGACGAAACACCCGCTGGCCCGGAGCGGGTGCTACAGCCTTACGCGTGTTCTTTTTACTGACCGCAGCCGGCGCCTCAGCCTTCGCGGTAGCTGCCTTTATCGGTTCTGACCGCCGTGTGGTATCGCGCCACCGCGCGCCCTGCTTGGCGGCTTGCTTTTCGATACGGTCGAGTGCGGCGCACATGGCGGTAAAGACGTCGCTGTCGGATGCGATGCCCACCAACTGGTGGTTGTGACTATGCAGCGTGATCTCCGCCTTGTGAAGGTGCCGTTCAGTGGTCACCACCACGTGGGCCTGCTTTTCTCCACGCCCGTCCACTAGCTTCGATAATTTCGCGAACTTCGCATCTAATTTCTGTTGCAGCTTTGCCGGGATCTCGTCCTTGATCCCCTTATAACTAACCTTCATGTTGACTCTCCGGCTATTTGCGCACGCGTCTTTGGTGCGTCGAGGGAATGCGCATGTCCTCGCGGTACTTCGCGACGGTGCGCCGAGTCACCTGTATGCCCTCGGCTTGCAGGCGCTCCGTGATGTGTTCGTCGGTGAGTGGATGAGCTGTGTCCTCCTCTTCGATCATCTTTTTGACGCGCCGCTTCAGGATCAGCAGCGGTGTACCGCCGCCCGAAGGCCCCTGCACCGCCTCCGAGAAAAAGTAGCGCAGCTCGAAAACACCCTGTGGCGTGTGCGCGTACTTGCTCGAAACCGCGCGGCTCACCGTCGACGGATGCACGCCGATCTCTTCCGCGATTTCCTTGATCATCATCGGCTTCAACTCATCGATGCCGTGTTCCAGGAAATCCATCTGCCGCCGCACGATCGACTGGCACACCCGTAGAATGGTCTGCTTACGCTGCTCGATATTCTTCATGAGCTGGATCGCGCTCGCGTAGCGTTCCTTTACGTAGTTGCGGACTTCCTTATCCGGTTCCTGGTTGCGATCCAGCATGCGCCGGTACTGCGGATTCAGCCGCAACTGCGGAACGTCTTCGTCGTTGATCTGGATCAGGTAATCATCGCCGTCTTTTGAAATGTAAACGTCCGGCTCTACCTGCCGCGCCCCCGGACCCGAGTAGCGCAACCCCGGCCGCGGATCCAAATGCCGGATCACGTCGATCGCAATATCTATATGTTCTTGCGGACGATGCAGCGCCTTCGCCAGTTCCTTGAACTGCCGCAGTTCCACCATCCTCAAATGATCGGCCACGATCTTCCACGCTAGACCGTCTTTTCCGTTGCGGCTCTCGATCTGCAGCAGCAGGCACTCGCGCAGATCCGCCGAGCCCACTCCCGCTGGGTCCAGCGAATGAACTACCTTGAGCGCCTCTGCCATCACAGCCGCATCATGGCCCTCCGCAGTGGCGATTTCCTCGGAAGTCGAAGTCAGGTACCCGTTCTCATCCAGATTGCCGATGATCCCCTCGGCCGCATCGCGCACCGCCTCCGGCAGCGCGACCAGCGCCAGTTGCGAGTGCAAATGATCGCTCAGCGTCACCGGCGAAGAGAGAAACGTTTCGAAAGACGGCTTCTCTGAAATCTCAGCCGCCGGACTCTTGTACCCCGGGTCCAGATAATCGTCAAAATAAGACCCAAAATCGATTTCGTCGAACGGATCGGCCGTCTTGGCTTCGGGAATTTCAGCTGTCAACGCAGCCGCCGGATCGAGGTTGCCTACGTCCTCTGTCCCGGCGCCAGCCGCCGCATCCTCGAAAGCCATCGACGCCGCCATCGCCATCGGCTCATATTCCGCGTCGGTGCCCTCGATCTCCGCAGGCCCCGCCGTCACTTCCAGAATTGATTGATCCGCCGGATCGCCAGACCGCTCGCCCTCGGCTTCGAGCAGCGGCTGCAATTCCTCCGGCGTCAGCTCCTCGCCGCCCTCGGTGGCTTCCTCCAGAACCGGGTTTTGCGCCACCTCGGCCGAGATCATGTCCTTCAATTCCAGCCGGTTCAATTGCAGCAGGCTCACCATCTGCACCAGCCCGGGCGTGAGGATCTGCTTTTGGGAGATCCGGACTTGCAGCCGCGGCGACAGTGAACCCATAACTAGTCCCATCCTAACACCGGACTCTGCAAGTCAAGAACCAAATCTCAGGGATTTGGGCGTCATGTCGAATGGACAAACACGTTATAATAGAGCGTTTCCGATGCGCTACCTGCCGGCCCACGCGCAACACATCGGAGCTCGCCACTACCAACAGGATTCCCTAGGTCTGGCGGATCCGGAGGACCAAGCCTTCCTGGCTCACGGAGGTTACCTCGCGATCCTCTGCGATGGCATGGGTGGCATGGAACATGGCGATATCGCGAGCCAGACCGCGGTCCGCGCGACTCTCGATGCCTATGCGCTCAAAACCCCCGAAGAAAGCATTCCCGCCGCGCTCGAACGCAGCGCCCGCGAAGCCAATGACCGCGTCATCGAAGCCGCGCTCAACCTCGGATTGAAAGAAGGCGTCGGCACTACGCTAGTAGCCGCCGTACTCCACTCCGGCTTCCTGTACTTCATCTCGGTGGGCGATAGCGCCGTGTTTCACGTCCGCGATGGCGTGCTTCACATGGTCAACCGGCCTCATGTCTTCGCGAATTTACTCGATCAAGCGGCCGACCGCGGCCAGATTTCGCGTTCTGAGGCGGCCCAGCATCCTGAGCGTGAATCACTCACCAGTTTCATCGGCATCCACAATCTCGAGGAGATCGATCACAACCTCGAACCTTGGCCCGTCTCGGAAGGCGACACCATCTTACTGGCGAGCGACGGCATGTTCAAGACTCTGGATCCGGACGAAATCCAGGCGTGCCTCACCGGCCATCCGCAATCCTGGCCCCAGATTCTGGTCGACCGGACGCTGGCGAAAGGCAATCCCGGACAGGACAACGTGACTGTGGTTTCGGTCACTTTCGATTCCGGAGCGCTCGGCAAGTGGGACCCGAACTCGCCGCCCAGCATCTTCCATGTGCCGCACGAAACAGCGCAGTCTGCCAAGTCCTCCTCCGAGAAAGCCTGGCTTCTAGCCGCCGGGGTCTTGCTGCTGATCGCGGTCGCCTTCGGCGGTCTATGGTATTTCTCAGCCCGCTAAGTGGCCCCCTTCCTGCAATAAAATGCGTAAGCAAACCCATGGAAATCGGTCGCGCATCCATCCTCGCCATCCTTCTGCTGGCCGCCGCCCCGGCCTGGGCGCAGCGGGAAGAAGAAGATTTGGTCCCTCCCGAGACTTCGCTTTCGTCAGTGGAAAGCCCGCCTGCCCCTGGAGTCCAGTGGAAATCGCTATTCAGTCAATCTTTCCGGCTACTGCTAATTGAGCATGCCTTCCGCTACACCACGGAACCCGGGACGCGCCACCCCGGCCAACCCTTCTTTCAGGGTTACCTGAATTCCATAGGCGCTTTGCACGGCTGGTCCGACGGCGATCCTTTTTATGTCAACTACGTCGGCCACCCCATGCAGGGAGCTGTCTCCGGCTATCTCTGGACTCTGAACGACCCCCGTTACCGCAACGTCGAGTTCGGCAAGAGTCCCGATTATTGGAAAAGCCGCATTCGCGCCGGCGCCTTCGCGTGGGCCTACAGCGAGCAAATGGAAATTGGACTGATCAGTGAAGCCTCCATTGGGAACGTGCAAGCCACCTATCCCCAGCAAGGCTTCGCCGATCACGTAGTGACGCCCGCCGTCGGTTTGGGCTGGATGATCGCCGAAGATGCGCTCGATCGCTATCTGGTTCGTTACGTGGAGCGACGGACTCAAAACCGGTTAGTTCGAGTATTAGTTCGCGGCGGAGCGAATCCCAGCCGCAGCCTGGCCAACGTCGTGAGCGGCCAGTGGCCTTGGGCGCGCCCGCGCGATCACGCCGATTTCCTCACCGCCGCCTTGCCGAAGCCGCTGCCCCGCAAGAACTTTGAGCCGGAACGAAGCGTTGGCGTAGCTCCCTTCGAGTTCGCTGCCAACGCCTATGCCCTCAGCGATCCCAGCGGCACCTGCGCCGGCGGCGGCGCGACCGCCGCGCTTCGCATGAGTTCCCAATGGCAAATGGTAGTGGACATCAACGGCTGCAAAATGACCGGCCTCCCGAAGAACCTCAGCGGTGATTCTCTCAGCTACATGGCCGGCCCGCGCTGGACTCCGCCGGTAACCGGACAACTGGTCCCCTACTTCCAGATGCTCTTCGGTGGAAACAAGCTGACGCAGGAATTAGTTTTTCCGCAGCAGGAATCCTATCTGATAGGGCTCTCCGCGATCAATGGCTCGGAGCCTCCCGATCGCAGCCAGTACGCACAGCAGTTCGAAAGCGACGGATTCGCCATGGCCGCGGGCATAGGACTGGATTACAACTTTAACCGCGCGCTCGCGTTTCGCCTGATCGGAGTCGATTACACGCGCTCCTGGGCCAGTGACATGAACGGCTTCACCGCTCCACAAGGCTTTCAATTCAAGACCGGACTGGTCTTGCACATGGGCACCTGGTAGTAACTCTACGGTTGGCTGCGCACCTCCCCGCGCTTCACTTGCGCCCGTCGCCGCCCCTGCTCCAGATTTGCCGACGCTGTCTCCTTAGCCGCGTCACTCACCTTGATATTGTTAACCACGCGCTTCGCACCCGCGGTCTTCGCCATGCGCGTCGCCGCGCCCTTGTGCTGCACCACATTGGTTGAGCCGTCCCAAAACGCCACACCTCCTTGCACGCGTACGCTCAGCCCGTCCTTGCCAATCTTCGACTTCGCGAGTTTGGCCCGGATCACCGCTTCCATCTCTTTATCCTGTTGCGCGGTGGTGCCTTGACCGGCAATCGGCTTCGCCGGGACAGCCTTGGTCTGCGCCGCCAAAGTCCCCGCGAACAGAACAGCAATCAGAATCCACAGTCTCATGACATATAGTCCGCGAACCCTGCTGAAATTCTCATTCAGAGTGCCGGCAAAACTTGCTAGTCTGGTGGCGGACCCGCTCATGAGCAGCTCTCTGTTTCGACGGCTAGTGGCTGCCGCCATCGCACTGCTCGTTGTAACGCTTGTATCCCTCAACTACGCGCTGGCTCCGGTCGACTCCGCCATTCGCGCTCAAGTGCTCGAAATTACAGTGATCGCCGCACTCGCGGCGGCCGCTGTAGCGCTATTAGTCTCACGCACCTTAACCGCCCGCGTCCGACGATTGAAGCGCGCTGCCGAAGGACTGCTAGGTCCGGAAGCGCAACCCGGCGTGCTAACCGATCCCGGCGACGATCTCGGATCTCTAGAACGCTCCCTAGTCGGCGTAGGCCAAGAGCTGCGCGGCCTTGTCAGCAACCTCCGTTTCGAATCCGCCCGCCGCGAAGCCATTCTCACCGGCATGGCCGAAGGCGTCCTGGCCGTAGATCCGGAATTGAAAGTGACCTTCTGCAACCACGCCTTGCTCAACGCTACCGGATTCCGCGGACGCTACGAAGGTGTCGGCTTGCTGCAAGTCGTCCGGGATCCGGCTCTATACGAACTCATTCGCTCGGTACGCGCCTCCGGCGAGTCCGGCAAACTCCGCTTCCATCTGTTTGCCAACATCCCCCGCACCTTCGAAGCCCAAGCCACGCCGCTAGCCATGCCCTCCGGCCGCGGCGTGATCGCCATCTTCCACGACATCACCGACCTCGAACGCCTGGAACAGGTGCGCAAGGATTTCGTCGCCAACGTATCGCATGAACTGCGCACCCCATTAGCCGGCATCATCGGCTATTCCGATACCCTGCTCGACGGCGCGCTCGACGACATCGAGAACCGCAGAAAGTTCGTAGAAATCATCCGCGCCAATGCCGTGCGCCTGGGCAGCATCGCAGCCGACCTGTTAGTTCTTTCCGAACTGGAGTCCGGAGCCGACCAGGAAAGCGATACCGTCTCCGTGCGCGGCGTGCTGGAGGACGGCCTGCTCACCGTAGAAGCCGAAGCCCGCGATCGCGGCGTCCGCCTGATCCGCGAAGAAATGCAGGATCTTCAAGTAGCCGGCAGCCGCCTTCGCTTGGAGCAAGCCTTCCTGAACCTTCTGGCCAATGCCATCAAGTTCAACCGCCCCGACGGCGAAGTGCGCGTGCGCGTCACACTAACAAATGAAGACCGCGTAGCCATCATGGTTGCCGACACCGGTGTAGGCATCCCCTCCCAGGACCTCCCCCGCATCTTCGAGCGCTTCTATCGCGTCGACAAGGCCCGCTCCCGCCAAGTAGGCGGCACCGGCCTGGGCCTCTCCATCGTGCGTCACGTGATCGAGCGCATGAACGGCACTGTAACGGTAGAGAGCCAAGTTGGCAAAGGCACCACCTTCCAGGTTCTGCTCCCCGTAGTAGGGCGGGCCTCCGGCCCGCAGCCAACGCCCACGTTGGCTCCCCAGTAACCCATTCGTAACCAAATTGTCATGACAACCTGACCCGCCGCTTGCTAAAGTCGTAACTTGTGACACCCTCCACCCCTACCTTTAAAGTTGAAGCCTCCGATAGCCAAGCCGGCGCCAGAATCCTAAAGCTCTCCGGCCCGCTCACCATCCAAACCCTCTTCGACTTCCAGCAAATCGTGCGCGACGAAACCACTAAGCCCATCATTCTGGACATTTCCAGCGTGGCCTACATGGACTCCGCCGGTTTAGGCTGCGTAGTCAGCGCCTACACCTCCTGTCAGCGAAACGGCCGCGCCTTCGGCATCACTGGCCTGACCGATCGCATCAAAACACTCTTTGCTGTCACCCACGTAGACGGCTTGCTCCCCTGCTTCGACACCCTCGAATCCGCCGTAGCCTCCGTCAAGCCCTAACTTCGCCGTCACGAGATTGTAACGGTCTATTAATTACAAACTCATCCTTCCCCGCTAATCTCACCATTCAAAGCTAAATTTTGAAACTGAGTGGAACCGGTCCGCTCGGAAGAGCACTGCAATTCCAAACAACAGGAGCAAATTGGATGAGACGAATGAAGGAGCGAACAGGACGGGTGCTTCTAGCCTGCCTCTTGAGCTCGATTATGCCGCTAACCGCGGCTGACAACCCGGCGCCGCAGCCCACTGAGATCGAACAGCTCAAACAAATGCTGGCCGATCAGCAAAAGCAGATCAATGAGCTCCGCCAGGCCCTGGCCCAGCAGCAAGGAGTTCAGCAGCAGCAGGCGAGCGCAGCCACGCCAGCGGCCGCGCCCGTGATACCCGCCGCCGATCCCACCCCGGTCAGCACCTTCCGCAACCTGGGCGAAGTGGCTAGCACCACCGGCTTAGTTCCGCGCCCCAAGACACTGCCCGCGGCCCTGGCCCTTCCCGCGATACCCTTGCCGCAAGCCGCTGCTCCCGATGCGACCAGTTCTTCCAAAAATCCTTGCGAAGCTGATCCCGACAAGTCCATACCCACCTTCCTGCGGATCGGCAGCGTCTGCATCGTCCCCATCGGCTTCATGGATCTCACTCCTTACTGGCGCGACAAGAACGCCGGGTCGAGCATGGGTTCCAATTTCGGCAGCATCCCCTATAACAACACCGCCAACGGCAACCTCAACGAATTCCATTTCAGCTCGCAAAACTCGCGCATCGGTTTCCGCATCGATGGCGACTGGAAGGGGACTCACTTCATCGGCTATAACGAGTTCGACTTCAACGGAACCAGCGGATCGACCTCACTTGCCGTTTCGAACGGCGCCATTGTCCCGCGTCTGCGCCTCTTCTGGGCCGACGCCCGCAAGGGTAAAGTCGAGTTCTTGGCCGGCCAGAGCTGGAGCATGCTTACGCCCAACCGCACCGGCATATCTGCGCTCCCAGGCGACCTCTTCTACGGCCAAGTCATCGACATCAATTACATCGCTGGCCTCACCTGGACCCGCCAGCCCGGCATGCGCGTTCTCATCCACCCGAACAACAAAGTGACCTTCGGCTTCTCGGTCGAACAACCCGATCAGTACATCGGTGGCTCGGCCGGCGGCTCCGGCATCACGCTGCCTACCGCTCTCACGACGCTCGCCGGAACCCAACTCGACAACGCTCAGAACATCAGCGCCGGCGGTTTCCTGGCTCAGCCCTCCGTCTCGCCGGACTTCATTGCGAAAATCGCCTTCGACCCCACCTCTCGTTTCCACTTTGAAGTAGGCGGCATCGAAAGCAATTTCAGAACCACCAGCGTTACCGCGCCGTTCTCCACGCACCACTCCACGGAAGGCGCCGGACTTTTGGTCGGCCTCAACGTCGCCGTCCTCAAGAACCTCCGCCTCATCTCCACCAACTTCTTTAGCGATGGCGATGGCCGCTATCTGTTCGGGCAGGCGCCCGACGTGGTTGTTCGCGCCGACGGTTCCCTCAGCGCCGTCCGCGCCGACGGCACCATCGACGGTTTCGAAACCACCATCAAGAACACTCTGCTTTACGCCTATTACGGCGGCATCTACATCGGCCGCAACACTGCGCTCGATACCAACGGTAGTAAAATCGGCTACGGGTACGCCGGCTCGCCCAACAGCCAGAACCGCGCGATCAACGAACTTACTTTCGGATTCAACCAGACCATGTGGCGGAACCCCCGCTACGGCGCCATCAATGTGATGGGGCAGTACGAATATCTGATGCGCGAACCCTGGTTCGTCGCGGCGGGCGCCCCCAAAGCGACCCACGACAGCACCATTTACTTCAACATCCGCTATACCTTGCCGGGGGCCATGCCAAACTTTTAAGTCCATGATTAGTCGGGGGTTGCTCGGGCTACCACGGGGGTGGCCCGAGTCGTGTAATCGTTCTGTAATAAACACTTGATTAAATAGAGGAGAGACATATATGAAGCGATTTGTCTGGCAGGCGGCTCTGTTAGCCGCCCTGACGATCGGGGTGGCGTCAGCTCAGCAGATTCTAATCAACGCGGCCGGTGCCACGTTCCCTTATCCGATGTACTCGAAGTGGTTTGACGACTACCACAAGAAATTTCCCAACCTTCAGTTCAACTATCAGTCCATCGGTTCCGGCGGCGGCATCAAGCAGGTGACCGAAGGCACCGTGGAATTCGGAGCCAGCGACGGCCCCATGAACGACAAGCAGCTTCAGGAATTCAAAGACAAGCACGGTTTTGGAATCCTGCATTTCCCGACCGTGATGGGCGCCGACGTTCCGGTCTACAACGTCGCCGGCATAAACACCGATCTGAACTTCTCGCCCGAAGCTCTGGCGGGCATCTTCCTGGGCAAGATCACCAAATGGAACGACCCGGAACTGATCAAAGCCAATCCCGGTGTAAAATTACCGGCCGCTGACATCATCGTCGTCCACCGCTCCGATGGCAGCGGCACTACCTACATCTGGACTGACTATCTCTCCAAAGTCAGCCCCGAATGGGAAATGAAAGTCGGCCGCGGAACCTCCGTTAACTGGCCCGTCGGTCTCGGCGGAAAGGGCAACGAGGGTGTATCGGGCCAAGTTCAACAAACCCCCAACTCCATCGGCTATGTCGAATTAATCTACGCCGTGCAAAATAAAATGAAGACCGGTAAGGTCAAGAATGCAGCCGGCAACTGGGTCCAGGCGAGTTTGGCCGGAGTGACCGCCGCCGCCGCGAGTTCGAAAGAGATGCCCGATGATTTCCGCGTGTCCATCACTAACGCGCCAGGCAAGGATGCCTATCCGATTTCCAGCTTTACCTGGCTGCTGATCCCCGAAAAAATCGCCGACCCCACCAAGAAGAAAGCCATCAAGGATTTCCTCGCTTGGATGCTCGCCGACGGCCAGAACATGACCGAACCACTCGCCTACGCTCGCCTTCCGAAAGCCGTCGTGGCCAAAGAAATGAAAGCAATCGCCAAGGTTCAATAGTCGTTTGTCTGCATGGCAGCCTCCTCCACTACCGTTTCGAACGCCGGTCCTTCGCGGCCGGCGCCGAATTTTCTCGACCGCCTGCGCGGTGGCGATGAGGCAGCCTACTTAATCACTTTCATCGCCGCAGCCAGTATCCTGCTGATCACCGGGCTGCTGGTCTACGAGTTGTTCATCAACTCCGCCGATGCCCGCGCGAAATTCGGCTGGGCCTTCCTGTTTACCCAAACCTGGGATCCGGTGAACGATCAGTTCGGCGCGCTGCCCTTCATTTACGGAACCTTGGTGACGTCCTTCCTGGCGCTGCTCATGGGAATCCCGCTAGGCGTAGGCGCTGCCATCTTCCTTGCGGAATTGGCGCCACCCAAAATTTCCGACGCCCTTACATTTTTGATCGAACTCCTGGCCGCCGTCCCCAGCGTGATTTACGGATTGCTGGGAATTTTTGTGCTGGTTCCCATCCTGCGTTTGGTCGAACCGTCCCTACGCGCCGTGCTCGGCTGGACCCCGTTCTTCAGCGGCCCGTTCTACGGCGTCAGCCTGTTTTCAGCCGGCGTGGTGTTGGCCGTGATGATCATCCCCTTCATCATCTCCATCTCCCGCGAAGTGATTCTGTCGGTTCCGGGAGACCAGCGCGAAGCCGCTCTGGCCCTCGGCGCCACTCGCTGGGAGACCACCTGGGATGTAGTCGTCCCCTACGCCAAAAAGGGCATCATGGGCTCGATCTTCCTGGCCCTAGCGCGCGCCCTTGGCGAGACTATGGCCGTCACCATGGTCGTCGGCAACGATCCCAAAATCAAAGCCTCGCTCTTCGCCCCGGGTTATTCCATAGCCGCAGTGATCGCCAACGAATTCACCGAAGCCACCGGCAAGCTCTATACCAGCGCCCTCATCGAACTGGGCTTGGTTCTATTCGCCCTCACCATCGTGATCAACGGCGTCGCGCGCCTTCTCGTCATGGGAGCTGACAAGTACAAGACCTAATATGCGCGACCTGCACACACTCCGCCGCAAAATAGTCAACGCAGTGATGTTGACCATCACCGGATTGTGCACCCTGTTTGCCGCTGGAACCCTGGTCTTCATCCTGGGATACCTGTTCATCCACGGCGGTAGCAGCCTCACGTTAGACTTCTTCACGAAACTCCCCACCCCCGTCGGCGAAGCCGGAGGCGGCATGGCCAACGCCATCGTCGGCAGCGCCAAGCTTCTCGCCCTGGCCATGGTAGTGGGTGTCCCCATCGGTTTTCTAGGGGGCGTGTACCTAGCGGAATTCGGCGGCAGCACTTTCTCTTTTGTGATCCGCTATGTGACCGACCTGCTCAACGGCGTGCCCTCGATCGTTATCGGAATCTTCGCCTACACCTTGATCGTGCTGCCGCAAAAGCATTTTTCGACGCTAGCCGGCGGATTGGCCCTGGGCGTCATGATGATCCCTATCGCCGTGCGCAGCTCCGAAGAATTTCTCCGCGCGATTCCCAATTCCCTCCGCGAAGGCGCCATGGCGCTAGGCGCGTCCAAAGCCAAGTCCATCCTGACTGTAGTGATTCCCGCCGCGAAAAATGGGATCATGACTGGGATAATGCTGAATCTGGCGCGCGTGGCGGGCGAAACCGCTCCGCTCCTGTTTACCAGTTTCGGCAACCGTTTCTGGAGCCCTGGATGGGAACAACCCACGTCCGCCTTGCCGGTAATGATCTTTACTTATGCCATCTCGCCCTACGAAGATTGGCATCGGCAAGCCTGGTCAGCCGGTTTCGTGCTGCTGACTCTAGTGTTGGCCGTAAATATATTCGCGCGCGGCGTTCTAGCAAAGAAGAAACATGTCGCAAGGTGACCCCATGCAAGCCTCTACTCGACAACCTTATCCTCAGATGAATACCTCAACTGCGGGAACCAACGTACCGCCTATGGACGCCGCTAAGCCGCTTCCCGACACGGCCCACAAACTGAGCGCCACCGACCTCAACTTCTACTACGGCAACTTTCAGGCCCTGAAGAATATCTCCATGGAGATCTTCGCCAATCAGGTCACCGCCTTCATCGGACCCTCCGGCTGCGGCAAGTCCACGTTTCTGCGCACCCTGAACCGCATGAACGAGACGGTTCGCCATACGCGCGTAGAAGGCCGGATCTTGCTGGACGGCGTCAACATCCTCGAACAGGAAGTAGCCTACGTCCGCCGCCGCGTCGGCATGGTGTTCCAACGCTCCAACCCTTTCCCCAAATCCATCTTCGACAACATCGCCTACGGCCCGCGCATCAACGGCATGGTAGCGAACCGCGCCGCGCTTCACGAAAAAGTAGAACAAAGCCTGCGCCGCGCCGCCCTGTGGGACGAAGTTAAGGACAAACTGCACCAATCCGCTTACGGCCTCTCCGGCGGCCAACAGCAGCGCCTGTGCATCGCCCGCGCCCTGGCAGTCGACCCGGAAGTGCTGCTCCTCGACGAACCCTGCTCCGCCCTCGATCCCATCGCCACCGCGAAAATCGAAGACCTCATCTTCCAGCTCAAGAGCAGTTGCACCATCGTCATCGTCACCCACAACATGCAGCAAGCCGCCCGCGTCGCCGATCACACCGGCTTCTTCCTGCTGGGCCGCCTGATCGAATTCGACAACACCGCCGTCATCTTTAAGAATCCGGCGAAACAAGAGACAGAAGATTACGTAACCGGCCGTTTCGGTTGATTTTTTTGAGTTGATATGCGCCACTTCATCGAAGAACTCGAACAACTCAAAACCAAGCTGCTCGAAATGAGCGCCATCGTCGAATCCTCGATTCAACGCAGCATCTCCGCGGTCACGCAAAAGGATCGCAACGCCGCCGAAGAAGTCTTCCGCACTGAAGCCCGCATCAACGCCATCGAAATCGAAATCGACGAATTCGCCATCAATCTCTTGGCGTTGCAGCAGCCCATGGCCGCCGACCTGCGCCTCATCGTAGCCGCCCTAAAAATCAACACCGACCTCGAACGCATGGGCGATCTGGCGGTAAGCATCGCCGAGCGCGCATTGTCATTAATGGAAGGTCCGATCATCACGCCGATGATCGACATCCCGCACATCTCAGGACTGGTGCAATCCATGGTCCGCAAAGCGCTCGACGCCTTCGTCCATCGCGACGCCGACCTGGCCCGCAGCGTCCTAGCCTCCGACGACGCCGTCGATAGCCTCCGCACCGCCTGCTACCACGAGCTAACCAGCTTCATGGAGAAGGATCCGCATAACATCCAGCAAGCCCTCAACCTGATGGTGGTGATCCGCAACCTGGAACGCATAGCCGACCACTCCACCAACATCGCCGAAGACGTTCTGTTCCTGGTAAAAGGCATCGACGTCCGCCACCATGCCGAAACCCGCCCCTCCGCCGTAGGTTGAGCCCCCCGGCGCAGCAGGATATAGTTTAAGTGCTAAATCCAAGGCCCGCCCATGGAGCCGTCGATACCACGAACCGCACTGCTGATCGCCGCTATTTTTGGACCGGTCGCCTATTCTCAATCTCCCGCCGCCTCCGCCGCCCTGCTTGATCGGGCACGTGAAAAAATCGTTCGTACTACGCGGCGACTGCCGAAATTCACCTGCCGCGAGACCATCGAACGTGCTTATTACGTCGTCCCGCCCCACAAAATTAACCCCAGAATAATGACCGCCCCCACGAACTCCTGCGAAGCAAAAGAGTTTGGAGCCAGCGGCCCCCTCTCGCTCGACGCGAAAGATCGTTTGCGGCTGGATGTAGTAGTCGGAGAGAACAACGAGATCTTCTCCTGGGCGGCCGCTAACCGCTTTGACTCGCGCTCCGTTTTTCAGATGGTTTCCAACGGGCCGATCAGTATGGGTTCCTTCGGGACCTACCTGGTGGACATATTCGAAAATCCCGGCACGAGCTTCAAATTCACCGGCAAGAAGCACGAGGGCTTAGCAGAGGTTTTCGAGTACGCTTTCGAAGTGCCCGCGCCCGCCAGCCATTACGACGTGCGCGGCGACACCGAGTGGAAGGTCACGGGCTATCACGGCTCCTTCGAGATCTACTCGGCGACGGCCGAACTGGCTCGTTTGGTTGAGGAGACTGCGGAACTTCCCCCCGACACCAGAATGTGCCGCGCCAGAACCAGCATCGATTACCATTACATGCTCATCGGAGACGATGAATTCCTGATTCCGCGCCAGAGCCAGCTTGAGACCCTGTCGGGGAACGCGAATGAAACCTCCAGCATCACCACGTTTTCGGGTTGTCACGAGTACACCGCGGAATCGAGTCTGCGATTCAACGCGCCGGAATCCGCAGCCTCAGTAAAGACACCCTCGCAACCTCCCGCGGCGCTCCCGCCCGGCCTCTCTGTGACGCTGGCTCTGCTTGGTGCGATTGATCCCCAAAGCGCCGCCGCGGGCGACGCGATTTTGGCTAAGGTCTCCCAGCCCGTTCGCGCACCGCATTCGCAGCAAATTCTGGTGCCTGCGGGCGCAATAGCGCATGGCCGCATCTTACAAATGCGGCATCAATATAGTTCCTCGCAGTTCTTGATTTCGATTCGCTTCGAAACGCTCGAAGCAAATGGCGTGGTGATGCCGCTTTCCTTGCGCTGGGATCACCAGCTACAGTTCCAAAAGACTCCACCCAAAACGGTTTTCGCAACCGCAGCCCGGAATTTTCGCTGCCGCCGCCCACCGCTGAAACCGGAGGCTTCTTCTCCCTACCGGCCTTCCGCCCCGGCTCCATTCTCCTCGCCGGCTTCAAGTCGAAATGGATTACGGTGAGTCCGTGAAACGTGCCATCGGCCTCATCGCCATCGCCGCCCTCGCGCAAGATCCTTCCGCGATGCTCGAAAAAGCCCGCGACAAAATGCTCTCCGAGATCCCCACGCGCCCGCGCTACACCTGCGTCGAGACCATCGATCGCAGCTATTTTTCGCGCCGCAGTCTGCTCGCTTCACCTCCTTCCTGCGAACGCCTCAGCGCCGATAGAACGGCAGGCCGCGCCAATCTGCGGCTCGATGCCACCGATCGCTTACGCGTGGAAGTCGCCGTGACCCAGGGGACCGAGATCTATTCCTGGACCCGCCCCGCGTCGTTTTCCTACAGCCTCGAGCAAATCCTGCAATTCGGACCCACTGGTACCGGAGCCTTCGCTGCATACCTGATCGACATTTTCAACAATCCATCCGTTCGCTTCCGGACTCTCGAAACAGGCCGCGAAAATCTCGAATACGCTTTCCGTGTGCCCATTGAGGCCAGCCGCCTCCTCATCAAAGCCGGCACGCAATGCCGTTCGGCCGGCTACAACGGCTCTTTTGCCATCGATCCAAGTTCACTCGAAATGCGCCGCTTCACCATGGAATCCGACGAACTGCCGCCCGAAACGTCGTTGTGCCAAGTGAGCACCACCAACGAATATCAGGCGGACAAAACCTGGGACCTCCTGCTGCCCTCCGTCAGCCGTTCCCACGACATCCTGCGCGACGCCACCGAGACGGAGCTCATAACCACGTTTTCGGATTGCCGCGAATCACCGCCTCCCCCCTCCTTACCCGAAGCCGCCCAGGACCTGGCACTGCCTCAACAGACTCTCGATCTTGTTCTCTCAACGTCCATCGACCCCGCCACAGCCGCCGCCGGTGATGTCATTGCGGCCCGCTTGACGGAGCCGATTCTACGCCCGAAATCCTCAGAGGTGCTCGCGCCAGCAGGATCCACCGTGACCGGTCGCATCGTCCAAGTGGAACACCGCCTCCACCCCAAGAACGATTTCGTAGTGTCGTTGGCCTTCGACAGAGTGCAAGTCGATGGTAAGTATTTCAAGCTCCGCGTAAAATCGGACGGGAATATGATTTTCACGCCCCACAGCGCAAGGCCGGACCCGGAATGGCCCATGGGAACCTTCTCGTTCCCCGCCAACAATTCGCGCTACGTGATCCCTGCTGGATTTAAATCGAAGTGGCTCACTGTGCCGCAGGCGCAGCCTGCGGAGGCGCCGCCACATTCGCGGTAAAAGGCGCCGTCAACCGCGTCCCCGTCCCCACCATCACCGGCACCGTCGGGTTCGTCGCCGTTGGATCCAACACCAGGCCTGCCGGCATCACAAAGTTGACGTAAGCTAAATCCTGCACCGAAGCCGTCGAATTCGGATCCGGCGGCACCGCAATCACCGCCGTCACCGGATAAGCCGTCCCCGCGATATTCACGTAAACCGCTCCCGCCCCCGGCAAAACTCCGCTCGGCCCCGATAGCCCATAAACCATGAGAGTCACCAACCCGCCCAGCTGCACCGGCGAAGACGGGCTCGTCAGAACCGGCACCACCGGAGCCGTTGGATCCGCCGGAGTCGGATAATCCACAGCCCACAAAATCACGGGAGGCGGCGGGTCGAGTATTAAGATCACCCGCGGCACCACAGCCGTCGGAGGATTTCCCGGAGCCGTCAACAACACCGGCTGCTCTCCCACCGCCAGATCCAGCGGCAGGTTCACCGTCAACGTGCCGTTCGCGTCCTCTGTGAAAGGCAGGGTCAATGGTCCCACGGAAAGCGTCCACCCCGTCAGATCTGCTGGCAGCCCGGTGGTCGCAATCAACGCCGTGCCTCCCGCCGGAACCCCCGCCAGTCCCGTCACCGCGTTCAGGATCGGCACCCGCATGCTGATCTGATTCGGCGCCGCCGCCACCACCGTAAACAGATCCGGCAGCGTGATAATCTCCAGCCCCGTCGCAACACTAACGTAAGTGATTCCGGGTTGCGCGGCAGGATCCACGCTAAGGTTGAGAATCACCATGCTGGGACCCACCACCCACGACCCCCGCACTGAAATATCGCTCGACCCGAACCCGACCACCGTTTGCCCTTCGGCGAAATGAGTGTTCACGCCGCTGATCACCATCAGCGTATCGGTCCCCGCCGTCACGATGTAGGGCGTCGGCACGATGCGCACCGGGTCCAACTGCGGATAGGTAAATTGCGGACGCGTAGTCGCATCCGCCAACGACTGCAGCGAACTCTGTCCGTCAGCATTAATCGCTTCCACCGTAGCCACGCTCCCGCTTAGTCCTGCTGGCTGCGTGACCGCCAGCGAACCGTCCGCATTCGCGGCCAGCACCGTCGCCGGAGACCCTTCGAACAAAATCCGCGTGGCTGTCGTTAAATTGGTTCCCGCCACCGTGGTCACAACCTGCAAAGCGTTCACCGCCTGTGAGGTCACCGAGGAAATCGTAGGTGCCGCATTCGCTACCACCGTGAACGCCGCCGGCAGTACGTAGAGATCTCCGTTCAAGGTCACCGCCAGCGCCACCGGCGTGTTGACGAAACCGCACCGGTATCCAGCACCGTCTCCAGAAACCCCTGCTGGTAATATTTCAGACTTCCCGCTTCAATCGCCGCTGCCTTGCCGATCACGCTCACACCCAGTCCCGGAGCCATGGCCGTTTGGTTGTTGACCGTCGCGCCGTTCGCGTAAAACACCAGCGCGTCGCGCGTCCCCGTAACCAGCGGCGGCGATGGAATCGCCACGCCGCTCGGATAGCCGTAAGTCTGCATCGCGTAAACCGCGGGCCCGGCGCTCCCCGCCACTGCGAAATTGATGTTGGGGACGAACGCCCCCGCCGCGACGTTAATCGAGGTCGCCTGGGTCCAATCCTGCGTCCCCGGAAAGAACTGCGTGACGAACTGCGTGTTGGCCGCGAAGTTATCGTTGGCGGGATCGACAGGCGGCACGATGTTCGCCGGAGACGCCTCGCCCGTCGCCGCGTGCGGGAGAGGATGTACGTACACGTAATACTTCCCCGGCGGAACTCCCACAATTTCGTAAGTCCCATCCGGAAAGGTCATGCCGCTCACCGCCACGCCGGTCGTCGGTGACAGCGCCACCACACTCGCCAGACTCACGCCTGGCGCGCTCCCGCTCGTCCCGCCCAGCGTCACTTGACCGCCGATGATTCCAGTCGACGCGAGGTAGCCGCCGTTCAATCCCGTCGCCGGATACAGCAGCGAAATCGCGCTGATGTCGTCCGCCGCGAGCGGCGCGCCCCGCGTAGTCGCCCGTGTAATCGCCGTCGACATCACCGCCGAAGTCAGCGTGTGCTGCAATCCCAACGAGTGCCCAAATTCATGCACCAGCGTGGTGAAGAACGCGTCAGTGTAACTCGGCTGCTGATACCCCGCCGCCGTCAAGTCCTGCCGCAATTGCAGCTTCGCGCGCAAAATCGGCACGAAAGAAGTTCCTTTGGTACCGAGGAAAGTCAGATCCGCCGGAAATGTGAGCTTGGTCTGCGCGATGATCCCCGGCGGCATGTTGTCGTCGAACACCACATCGATGCCCGGCACCGTTTGCGGAGCCGTCATATTGCGCGTCCCGCCAAAATGCAGCCGCAGCCCCGAACTGCCCACTCCATCCCATACCGCTGCCGCTTGCCGGATCTCGCTATAGATGTCCGTCAAGGTGTCGCCCGGCATCAACGGCCCCGGCGGCACATCGGAAATGAAATATTGAATCGTACTATCCTTGATCGCCTTCAGATCGTAATGCGCGGGCAACGGAATATAAGGACCCGACCCATTTGCGAAGAACACGTAGTAGTAATACGCGGAGGCCACGGGCGAAACCACGCCCAGCGCCGCCAGCAACAGCAGCGCGCGTTGTGTTCTCGCCACGGCTCGCATTGGCCTACTGCCTCCCCGCCGTCAAGGTCTTCATCACCTTGCTCTTCAATTCAGCCCAGGGCAGAGAGAATGCCTCATCGCGAACCGCACGCCCCGCGCCGTCGAGAATCTGTTCACCCGCAGCCGCGCGTGTCGCTATAACGTCACCGGTCGTCGTTCGCTCGACGGTAAACAACCCCTGCGACATCCCCATCAATTGCGTGAGCCCGGACCGGCTGGTCCACAGAAACAAAACGTATTCCTGTCCCGCACGCAGCACCGGCGCACCCGCCACCACTTGCCGCAATCCCCCGGCGATTCCGCCCGGCACCGCCACGTCCATCGGCTTTATGCCGTTCGCCGCCTTCACGGTCTCGAGCGTTTCAAGTTGGTATACGGTGAACACATCGGTGCCACGCAGCACCTCGATTGACCCCGTCACCTTGGCGCGCACAATCGCCGTCGCTTTCTGCGCCATCTCGCCCAAGCCCAACTGCTGGAGCGTGGTCGCCTCCGCCGGAGCCCAAGCCCCAGTGGCAAAGCACACCCAAGCCCCGGCAAGGCACACGTAACTGGCAAGCGCACGCATAAGCTGTTTGGCCAGCGTCCTAAGAAGCACGGCAAGACCCAATTTATACGATTGATAAATAAAGCTTTAGCGCACCAAAAACCGCTCCGCCTGTGGAGCTTCGACACGCCCTGGGACACAACGAAACACGCCTGCCCACCCGCCGGCGTTAGCCGGTCACAAGCAGTTTCAGCGTGAGTCTATCCCCCTAGGGGAATAAAAAGAGCCGATTGAACGTATTGAAACATAAGAAGCTTATGCTGATTGAGCCACCCACCCCCGGACTCGCCCGTTCCGTCCCGTTTTGGCGACGGCGGGGAACCATGTGCTAGGATTCTGGGCGTAAATATATGCAGCCTAATATGAGATTTTTTACCGATTGTAGCGACCCATTTGGCGGTAGCGCTCGTTCAGCGCTTGTAACATATTGGTTCTTAAAGTTTTCGAAAAGGACAAGCGGGATATGCACCCGACTCAGCTCGAAATCCGCGGAGTGATCTAGTACGTAATGCTTTATGAGACGGAAGCCGATATCTAAGGATCGCCCACGGATGTCGCGGATACTCTACTCGGCCGCTCGCGGCGCAGCGGGCAGATTCAGCAGAATTTTGAAATGGTATTGTAATTGCTTGCAAGACGGTTTAGTGATGTGCTACTCTACTTCAAAGATTCAAACGAGGTACCTGGGCCTGGACGCCCAGGGCACTTCCCGCCTGCACTTTCGCGGCAGGCAATCCCCTAGAAGTGGATTGAGTTCGATGAACCTTTTTGGTAATCTCTGCGTCTAATGCCATAAGACGGACGTAAGAGAAAAGAGACGAGACACGTAAGGACAAAGAGACGAGAGACAGGAGAGAAGAAAAAAAATGACAAAGAGCGAGTTAAAAAAATTTAGAGAAATACTGGAGGCCAGGCAGGCGGAGTTGGAATTGTTTGTGCGCAACCGTGAAGGCATCGCTATTGAAAAGAGCCCGGACGCTCTCGACGAAGTGCAGCACGCGGCTGAGCGTGAGCTCGCCATCCGCAATCTCGACCGTGAGTCGCAACTGCTTCGCAATGTGAGAGGCGCGCTGCGCCGCTTGGATGAAGGGAACTTTGGAGTGTGTCTGCACTGCGAAGAAGATATCAGCCCCAAGCGTCTGGCAGCCGTGCCGTGGACCCCGTTCTGCATCCAGTGCCAGGAAATCGCCGATCGCAATCAGGCCGAAGGTACCGAAAGCTTCGACGAACTGATGCACGCTGCCTAAATCTGAATCTCTCGTTCTCTTTTAACGGGCGCGGAGTCGAAACCGGCTACCGCGCCCGATGTGTTTTCCCGTGGCCTTTGATTATTAGGGAACCCGAGCAATCCAAGAAACCATTCGGCCGGCACTTTCCTTGTCCCGCCGGAACGAGTGAAACAGCTGCGCATCGCACCTCGTGCACCCTCCCAATACGTCAATCCGCCCCGCCGCCACGCCGTTTTCAACCAGGAGCCGGTGGTTCATTTCAGCCAAATCGATTTTCCCCGCCTGCTCCAACCCGAATTGCCGCGCGACCTCGATGCCCACTTGGTAACAGCACCCGCCGATCCCCGGTCCAATCGCCACGCGCAAGTCAGACGCATCGGTCCCAAACCGCGCCCGCATCTGCTCGATAGTTTTAACCACGATCCGCGCCGCCGTCCCGCGCCACCCCGCATGCACCGCCGCCACTGCGAAATTTCGTGTGTCCGCCAACAGAATCGGGTAGCAATCCGCGGTGCGAATGGAAACCGGCACACCAACCTGCGCCGTCACCAGAGCATCGCCGTCACCCGCCACTCCAGCGCCGCCAGCCTCCAACACCACAGCCGAATGAATCTGCTTCAGACTAGCCATGTCTTCTTGAGACACAACATCCGTGCGCGTGCCAAATCCATGATCGATCCAGGAAAGTTCGGAGAGCAGGGAAGAGCGCAGCACTTGAGTTGCGGTTAGATCACTTCGTCGAGCAGCAGCGACAGGTGGCGAGTCTTCTCATCCACCCGCCCTTTAAGCGAAGCCAATTCGCTCTCGATGGTACGCAGCCGGTCCGCCATGTGCAGGCATGCCAGCACCGCAATGCGCTGCGCGTCCATGTTGCCGGCACGCTGCGCGATCGAAGTCATCAACTCGTCGACGGTGTGCCCCAGCGTTTCCACTTCGCCGTCTTCGCCGGTCGCGCCCAGAGTGTAGGTTTGGTTGAAGATGGTGACCCGCACCGTCTTCTTTTCCGAGTCCATTCCGGCGCCTCCAGCTTTATTGGCCGCTCAGTTGATCCATCTGCCCCAGCAGCTTTTCGATGCGTACGCGGACTTGCTTGCGCTCCGCCCGCAATCCGTCGATTTCTTCCCGCAGCGTTTCTGCCTCGGCAGCCGCTTTCTTGACCGAAGCCATCTCCGTCAGCGCCTCGCGGGCTTCCGCGAGTTCGCTCAACGCCGCGTCGCGCTCCGCCCGCAGCGCCGACACCAACTCGACAGCCCGGAGAATCCGTTCTTCCAGACTAGCCAGCGAATCCAATTCGGATGCAGGTTGCGGCATCGACATCTTGCTACCTCTAGGCCGCGGCCTTTTCGAGCGCCGCCTTGGCTTGATTCACCAACACCCCAAACGCGGTCGGATCCGTCAGCGCCATGTCCGCCAGAACTTTGCGATTCAGTTCCACGCCGGCCTTCTTCAGCCCGTCCATGAATTTGCTGTAGGAAATTTCGGCTGCACGGCAGGAAGCCCCGATGCGCACAATCCACAGCGAACGGAAATCGCGCTTTTTGAGCCGACGGCCTTTGTAGCCATAGCGCAGCGATTTCTCAACCGCCTCTTGTGCGGAGCGATAAAGCTTACTCTTAGTGAGGAAAAAACCCTTGGCGAGGGTAAGCGTCTTCTTGCGGCTATTACGCCGCTTGGTACCACGTTTGACTCTTGGCACGTTTCATCTCCTTCGGGTTTAACCCGTTTGATAATTGCTGGCGGAACAGGCACGTGCGGCGCACTGTCCACCAAAATCAGCCCCGAGGGGCTAGTACGGAATCATGCGGTGAATTTCAGGCGAGTTAGCCGGATCGGCTATCGACGACTGTCCCAACCGCCGCTTCCGCGTGCGCGACTTCGACGTCAGAATATGACGGGCAAATGCATGCCGGCGCTTGATCTTGCCGGTACCCGTCTTCTTAAACCGTTTGGCCGCACCCTTATGGGTCTTCAACTTTGGCATATAAATTTCCTGGGTGTAAGGCTGTCCGCCACAATTAGGGACGACCTTCAAGATGATAACACAGCCGTTTAGTTCGGCGCCTGCACCGGAAACTTAGCATCCGGCCACTTCGCCGCAAACTGCTTGGCGTGCGTATCGCAAACCTGCTCCGGATTCGACCCCCGCGGCTGATTCTCCCCAAAAAACTTGTAATCCGTCTCCCACAACGCCGGCTGCTTGCAATGGTCGCACTTGTTAAGAGGATTCGCGTGAATGGCCGTAATACGATGCCCGTATGATTCTGACATGAAACTCCTTGAAGTTGAGTAAGGGTTCCCGGAACCCCACTTGAGAGTAGCACGCGGCTCCTTTATCTGCGTCCATCGGTTCCCATCTGCGAGCCAATTCTCTTACCCCCGCCCCCGGTGTATACTTCCATATCTGGAGGCCCTCATGTCCATAACCCGCCGCACAGTTCTAGCCAGCGCCACGCTAATCCCGTTAGCCGCCATAACCAAAGCCCAATCCCCGGCCCCCACTCTGTCCCAGGACCAACGTCAAACCCTGGACGCCCTAATAGACCGCCTCATCCCCAAAGATGAGCTAGGCCCCGGTGCAGTCGAAGCCGGAGTAGGCGACTACATAGACCGCTGCCTGGCCGACTACCTAGCCGCCGAAAAGCCGCTGTTCCTAGAAGGCCTCGCGAACTTAGACATCTACTCCCTCCGCACCCAAAGCATCGCCTTCGCAACTCTCACCGCAGATCAGCGCGACGCCGTCCTGACCGCGATCGACAACAACCAAGCCCCTAACCTCCGCGGCTTCTTCAACCGCGTCCGCCGCCTAACTCTAGAAGGAATGTTCGGCGACCCCGTCTACGGCGGCAACAAAAACTTCGCCGGCTGGGATCTCATCCGCTACCCCGGAGCTAAACTAGCCGCCGGTCCCGAAGACCAAAGCATGAAGACCCCGCCCAAGCCCTATCGCAAGGAACTCTACGGCGCCGGCGCGACGGGAGAAACCCATGCCCACTAATCTGAAACCCACCGACGTAGTAGTAATCGGACTAGGAGCCGCCGGCGGCGTAGCCGTCCTCCCCCTAACAAGAGCCGGACTCAAGGTCACTGCGCTAGAAGCCGGCAGTTGGATGCAGCCCAGCGATTTCAAGGCCGACGAAATTCACAACAACGTCCGCCGCCGGGTAACCACCGGCACCAAAGTGTGGGATGAAATCCCCACCTTCCGCACTTCTCCTGATGAGAAAGCCCGCCAAGGCGCCGCGCCGACAATGATGAACGCCGTAGGCGGCACGTCGATCCACTACTACGCCAACAGTTGGCGCTTCCAACCCTGGGATTTCAAAGTCCGCTCCGCGACCCTTAGCCGCTACGGCGCGAGCGCCATCCCCAAAGGCTCGACAGTAGAAGACTGGCCGCTCTCTTACGACGACTTAGAACCCTACTACGACACCATCGAATACGAAATCGGAGTCTCCGGCAAAGCCGGCAACCTCAAAGGCTTCATAAATCCCAAAGGCAACGTATTCGAAGGCCCCCGCAGCCGTGAATATCCCATGCCCCCCTTGCGCGACACCGAATTCACCGACATGCTGCAGGCATCGGCTCGTAAAGCCGGCTTCAACCCCCACCGTTCGCCAGCAGCCATCAACTCGCAGCCGAGAGACGGCCGTTCCCCCTGCGCCTATCACGGCTATTGCGACACCGGCGGCTGCCACGTCAAAGCCAAAAATTCCACTGCAGTAACCACCATCCCCGCCGCCCAAAAAACGAAAAACCTAACAATCGTAGAACGCGCCCAAGTAACCCGCATCCTAACCGACGACAACGGCAAAACCACCGGAGCCCTCTATATCAAGGACGGCCAGGAATTCTTCCAGCCCGCCAAAGTAGTGTTGCTATCTTCGTACACCTACGAAAACGTCCGCATGCTGCTGCTCTCGAAGTCCAAAGCTTTTCCCAACGGCCTGGCCAACAATCACGGCCAAGTGGGGAAGCACTACATCGGCCACTGGGCCAATCGCGAAGTAACCGCGCTCTTCCCCTTCGACCTCAACCTCTGGTACGGAGCCAACGCCCAAGGCGTAGTCGTCAACAACTGGGCCGACGATAGCTTCGATCACACCGGCCTGGGCTTCATCGGAGGCGCCAGCTTAACGATCAATCACGAACTCCACCCCATCGCGGCGTCCTCGATGCCAACCTTTAACCGCGCCCCCCAGTGGGGCGCAAAATGGAAAAAGTTCGTAGCCGAAAACGCCAATCGCTGGGTAGGCGCCTACGCCCAGTGCAACTCGCTCCCCTACGAAAACACCTGGCTCGATCTCGACCCCGAAGTGAAAGACAAGCTAGGCGACCCCGTCTGTCGCATCACCAGCGGACCCAAAGTAAACGAAGCGCGCGCCAGCGCCCACGCCGCCACGAAAGCGGAAGCTTGGCTCCGCGCCGCCGGAGCCATCGAAGTAGTCACCGTCCCCAACACCGTCGGACCGAATCTCTCGACGCACGCCGTAGGCGGCACCCGCATGGGAGCGAAAGCCGAATCGAGCGTAGTCGATGCCTACGGCTTCACCCACGAATCCCCGAATCTCGGCATCCTAGGCGGATCAGTATTAGTTACCCACGGCGCCCGCAATCCCACGCTAACCATTCAAGCGTTAGCCTGGCGCACCGCCGAACACCTCGTCAAAAATTGGAAGACCGTCGCCGGATAACATGACCAAACTAATTCCTGTGTTCATCGCGGCCGCAGCCGCCGCCTTCGCCCAGCCCCTGCCGACGCCCGCCCCGCCCGGTGACATCATCGGCGTAGGCAACTTCCTCCACGTGGTCGCCGACGCAGAAAAATCCGTCGACTTCTACCAGAATGTCCTGGGCATGGACCTCCAAGGCACCCCGCCCACCGGCCCCCGCCCCTACCTCGACACCCCCGCCATCGTGAATTTGTACGATGCCCCCGGAGCCCAATACCGCGTAGGCGTAGGGATGGTCCAAGGATCCCCCATGCGCGCCGAACTAGTCGAATGGAAAGGCGTCGACCGCACGCCCATCCACCCCCGCTATCAAGACCCCGGCGCCGCCACCCTCATCTTGACCGTGCGCGATCTCACTCCCATCCTCACTCGCGTCAAGAAATCCGCCGCGCCCATCGTCACCACCGGCGGCGAACCCGTACGCCTGAACGATAGCAGCGCCATCATGCTCCGCGACCCCGACGGCTTCTACGTAGAATTAATCCAGCCCGACTCTCCGCCCGCCACGCCCGCCGGCAACCTGCTCTCCGTCAGCTTCGCCATCACCGTCAGCGATACCGAACGCATGATGAAAATCTTCCGCGACGCCCTGGGCTTCCAGCCCCAGCCCAGCACGCTCCAATACGACAAGCCGCGTCTCACGCTCATGGGCCTCCCCCGCGCCGAACTGCGCCGCACCACCGCCCTGGTTCCCGGCACCACCTTCCAAATCGAGTTTCTGGAATTCGCCGGTATCGACCGCAAGCCTGTCCATAGCCGCCCCCGCGACCCCGGCTCTCCGCTCCTCCGCCTGGTAGTCCGCGACCTGGACTCAGCCCTAAGAGCCACAGCCTCCGCCGGCCTACCAGTAGCCTCTCACGAGGGGAATCCCGTGACGCTTGTGAACCCCAACGGCGGCCTCCGCGCAGCGATCGCCGCCGCCCCTGACAATCTCTTCATTCAGCTCCTACAGCAACTCCCCAAACCCCCAGCCCAGTAGGGCGGACATCCCCGTCCGGCTCCCCCCAGCAGTACCATTGACGCCTATTGCAATCCGTGATACACATATTGCAGTTAGCAATATGACCCTCGGAGCCAAACTTCGCTACCTCCGCGAAATCGAAGGCACCCTCCGCGGCCTCGACCGCGAAATCACCCAGCAGGAAATCGTGCGCCTCTTCAAAAAAGAGCTGGGAGAAACCATCAGCCAGTCCTATCTCTCGCAAATCGAGAGCGGAGCCCGCCCGCACTTAACCAACTCCACCCGCATGCTGCTTGCGAAGTTCTTCAAGGTCCACCCCGGCTACCTGGTCAACGATCCCGAAGGCTACCAGACCGAGCTAATCTCCGACTTCGGCGCCCTCGAAAACAAACTCGACCTCTGGCTCATCAACGGCGCCCAGCGCTTCCGCCGCGACGTCGATCTGAATCAGGCTCTTCTCCAGGTAGCGCGCCACGACGACTCGCGGCTGTGCCTCGTTCTTCTCGGCGCCATCATCGAGAATCCCGGCCTAGCCGAGCGCCTCATGCAAGTCCTCCGCCCGCCGTCTTCCGCAAAGAGGATTCCCGCATGACTTGGACAAATTTCTACCTGATCTGTTTCCTGGTCGGCGTCGGCTTCAGTTTTGTTTCCTGGCTTTCCGGAAGCCTGCATCTGCATCTGCCGCACATTCACATCCATTTTGGCGGCGCCCACAGCCACGCTCCCCACGCCGGAGGCCATGGGCCCGGCTGGTTCAATATCGGCACCATCGCCGCGTTCCTCGCCTGGTTCGGCGGCGCCGGATTCTTGATGAGCCAGTATCACGTGGCAGGATTCTTTCTCGCACTCGGCGCCGCTCTCCTCAGCGGATTCATAGGAGCCGCCATCGTCTTCTGGTTTTTAGCCAAGTTTCTAGTCCGCGAGGACGAAGTGCTCGACCCCGCCGACTACGACATGATCGGCGTGCTCGGCAAAGTCAGCAGCCCCATCCGCGCCTCCGGCACCGGAGAAATGATGTTTTCGCAAATGGGCTCGCGCCGCGCCGCGCCCGCCCGCAGTGAGAGCGGTTTAGAAATTCCTAAGGGAGTCGAAGTGGTGGTCACCCGCTATGAACGCGGCATCGCCTACGTCCGTCCTTGGGACGAACTTTCGGGTACTACCAACAATAAGGAGACCAAGTGAACTACCAACCAGCCATCATCATCGCGGGACTGATGATCGTCGCCGTTCTGTTCCTCATGGGCATGTTCGCCCAGTTGTACCGCAAGGCCGGTCCGCACGAAGCCCTGGTGGTTTACGGTTTCCGCGGCACGCGCATCATCAAGGGGCGGGGCAGCGTTATCCTGCCCATGGTCGAAAATTGCCGCCTGTTGTCGCTTGAGCTGATGTCCTTCGACGTCGCCCCGCAGCAGGATCTCTATACCAAGCAAGGTGTCGCCGTCACCGTCGAAGCCGTCGCGCAAATCAAAGTCAAGTCCGATCCCGAATCGATCCAGACCGCCGCCGAACAGTTTCTCACCAAGACGCCGCAGGAGCGCGAAGGCCTCATTCGCCTGGTGATGGAAGGCCACCTGCGCGGCATCATCGGCCAGTTGACCGTCGAAGAAATCGTGAAGCAGCCCGAAATGGTGGGCGACCGCATGCGCTCCACCTGCGCCGACGACATGAACAAGATGGGCCTCGAAGTTATTTCCTTCACCATCAAAGAAGTTCGCGACAAGAACGAGTACATCAGCAACATGGGCCGTCCCGACGTAGCCCGCATCAAGCGCGACGCCGACGTCGCCGCAGCCGAAGCCGAGCGTGACACCGCCATCAAGCGTGCCGAAGCCATGCGCGCCGCTGCCGTCGCCAAGGCGCAAGCCGACAAAGAACGCGTTCTCGCCGAAACCCTGTCGCAAGCCGCCCAAGCCGAGGCCACCCGCGATCTCGAAGTCAAAAAGGCGAACTTCCAGGAAACCGTCCAGAAGCAAAAGGCGTCCGCCGATAAGGCCTATGAATTGCAAACGAATGTGATGCAGCAACAGGTTATCGCGGAGCAAGTCAAAATCCAGCGAATCGAAAAGGAAAGCCAGATCGCCGTGCAGGACGCCGAAATTCAACGCCGCGAGCGTGAGCTGATTGCCACCGTTCTGAAGCCCGCCGAGATCGAACGCAAGCGTATCGAAACTCTAGCCGAAGCCGAAAAGCAGCGCCTCACCTTTGAGGCCGACGGCCACGCCGCCTCCACGCGCGCCACCGGCGAAGCCGAAGCCGAAATTATTTTCAAGAAAGGCGAGGCGGAAGCCAAAGCCATGAACGTGAAAGCCGAGGCGTACCAGGAATACAACCAGGCCGCGGTGGTCGACAAGCTCCTCACCAACATGCCCGAAATCGTCAAAGCGCTGGCCGCCCCGCTCGCCAACGTCGACAAAATTACCATCGTCTCCACCGGCAACGGCTCCACCGCGGGCATGAACAAAATCACCGGCGACATCACCGCCATGGCCGCACAGATCCCGGCTTTGTTTGAAACCCTGTCCGGAATGCAGATGTCCGAGCTGCTCTCGAAAGTGAAATCCATCGGCGATCATCCGCCGAAACCGGGCAACGCGCCCCAGAATTCATAGGAGGTCATCATGGCGTTATTAGAAAGAGTATCCACCCTCATCCGAGCCAATTTGAACGACCTGGTCGATCAGGCCGAACACCCCGAAAAAATGATCAAGCAGGTGATTCTGGACATGCAGAATCAGCTCATGCAAGTGAAAACCCAGGTCGCCCTCGCCATCGCCGATCAGCATATTCTCGAAAAGAAACAGCACGAGAATCAGGATCGCGAGGCCGACTGGATGCGCAAAGCCGAAATGGCCGTCGCCAAGAAGCAGGACGACCTGGCCCGCGCCGCCCTAGATCGCGCCTTGAGCTGTAAACAAATGGCGTTGGGTTTCGAACAACAGGTAGCGGACCAGAAAACCGAAGTAGAAAATCTGCGCCAAGCCCTCCATAAACTGGACCAAAAGCTAGCCGAAGCCGAAGCCAAAAGCGACCTGCTGATCGCCCAGCACCGCCGCGCCCGCGCACTTTCCCGCGCCAGCGACGCCCGCATGGCCGCCGGAGATCGCGGCAAAGCCGCCACCTTCGACCGTATGAAGCGAAAAGTGCAACACGCCGAAGCCCTCAGCCATGCGAAATCCGAGCTGCTAGGCGACAGCATCGACGACCGCCTCGCCGCGCTCGACAAAGAAGACCAAATAGAAAAACTTCTAGTAGAACTAAAAGCCCGCCAATAACCGTAGCCGTCAGAAAGTGGGGCGGACGTCCCCGTCCGCTCCGGACCTCCTGGTCCGGCTCTTCGCCCGTACCCCAATAAAAAAGCCGGCGCCCCGCAGCGCGAGACACCGGCCCAATTCTCCAACAAGAAGCCTGTTACTTAAGTTCCGTCATAAATCCCGGCACACTCCACTGCTGCTGCAAACTGTTCGGAGCCCACTGATACTCCGTCTCCATGAACTTAGCGATCTCCGCCTGTCCCTTGCCGCTGCGGATCTCCTTCGTCACCCGGTCGCGCATCTTCACGATGTTGTCGCGATACGCCTGCAACCCAGCCTTATTCGTCACCGGACCATGCCCCGGAATCACCGTGTCGAAATCCAATTGCAGCGCCCCATCGAGCGTCTTGGTCCATTCCACTACGCTGCCGCCGCCGGCGTAATCCACCAGCGGGGTAGTGCCCGCCATCAAATCGCCGGTATGCACCGTCCGCAGCGCCGGAAAATAAATGACCGCATCGCCGTTGGTGTGCCCGCGCCCATAGAAATGCGCCCGCACTTCCTTGCCGCCCAGGAACACAGAAGTCTCGTCCGTGAACACGATCCGCGCCGGCACCACTCCCGGAGGCGCATTCGACTGCTTCTTCTCCACAATGTTCTTCCGCGAATTCGCCGTCGAAATGATGTCCACGCCCGCGCCATACATCTTCGCGTTGCCGCCGCTATGGTCCGCGTGATAATGCGTGCTGATCACGTATTTCACCGGCTGCGGAGTCGCCTGCTTCACCGCCGCCATAATCGCGTCGTGGTCCTGATCGAACTTATCGTCGATCAGAATCACGCCTTCCGACGTCACGTACACCCCGACGTTCCCGCCGTCCCCTTCGATTTCAAATAGATCGTCTTTGACTTTGTTCAAAGTCAGCTTTGGAGGCTGGTTCTGATTCTGCGTGTAAGCTACAAACGCCAGCATCAAAAACAACACCCCAGCCGAAACGCGCGCAACAATTTTCCGGTTCATGGGGCTTTACTATATCAAACTTGCGCGCAGGGCGGACGTCCCCGTCCGCGTTCGACCTCCGGTTGAACCTGCTTTTACTTCAAATCCTCCCCCGCCAAGCCGATAAGCCCAGCACTAGATGAGCGCGCACACCCGAAGGTCGATCCTCCTAACCGCCCTCTGCGCCCTAGCTCTGCTATCTCCAACCCCGGGCCTCCCCGACGAAGCCAAGCCCCCTCCCCCTCCCGATCTAACCGACCTCAGCCTGGAACAGCTCCTGGATCTCCATGTAGAAGCCGCCGCCCTCCATCCCCAAACTCTAGAAGACGCCCCCGCCAGCGTCACCATCCTCACCGCCGAAGACCTCCGCAAGTACGGCTACCGCACCCTAGGCGAAGCCCTCGACTCCGTCCGCGGCTTCTACGGCAGTTATGACCGCTCCTATCACAGCGTCGGCGTGCGCGGCTTCAATCTCCCTGGAGACTACGCCACCCGCTTCCTCATCATGGTCAACGGCCACAATATGTCCGACCACATTTTCGATTCCATGCTCTGGTTCGGCGTCGATTTCCCCATCGAAATGAACCTCATCAAACAGATCGAAATCATCCGCGGCCCGTCGTCAGCGCTCTACGGCAGCAACGGCATCTTCGCCACCATCAACATCGTCACCAAAACCCCCGAACAAGCCGGCCCGCCTGCCATCATCGCCGACGCCGGCAGCTACGGCGAAAAGAAGACCCAGATGATGGTCTCTGAGCCCCTCGGCAAACACGCCAGCTTCCTGTTTTCCGGCTCGGTATTCAACAACGCCGGCGAGAGTCCTCTCTCTTTCCCTGAATTCAACACGCCCGGAAACAACCAAGTCCAAGCCCTCAACATGGATTCCGAAAAGGGCTATCACTTTTTCGCCACGCTGCTATGGCGCAACTGGACCTTCACCGCCGTACTCTCAGACCGCAACAAAATCCAACCCATTTCCTGGGGCCCGACAATCTTTAATGACCGCGGTACCCAGCTCATGGAAAGCGCCGGCTACGTCGAAGCCGCCTACCGGCGTGAACTCGCCCGCGGCACTCTCGACTGGCGAACGTACTTCAACGCCGATCATCTGCGAGGTCGCTTCGACTATCCGCTCGCCACGCCCTCTGGCACCGTAGTCGAAGACAACCGCACTTTCTCGGAATCCGATTGGATCGGCACCCGCTTCAGCTACCGTTTCGACGTCTCTCACCTGGGCACCTTGACCGCCGGCGCCGAAGGCACCATCGATCTGCGCGCTTACCAGGGCTCCATCGACGTCGAGCCCGTCCCCCTGGTCTTCGTGAATATCAACAAACGCGACCGAACCCTCGCGTTCTTCCTGCAAGATGAAAAGCAGCTATCTGCCCATTGGAGCTTGAACCTCGGAGCCCGCTACGATCTATCCATCTATCGCAAGAACTTCGTGTCGCCGCGCGCCGCCTTGATCTACCAGCCCACTCCAGCGTGGTCCTACAAATTCCTCTTCGGCCGCAGCTTCCGCAACCCCAGCAGTTTCCAGTTGTTTTATAGCGATGGCTTCTCGGCGCTCGCCAACCCCGCCCTGCGTCCTGAAAGCGCGGACACCGGCGAAATCGATGTGGAACGGAAATTGGGGCGCCACATGAATCTCGTCGTCGCCGCCTATAGTTACTGGCTGAACAATTTCCTCGAAGGTGTCTTTACCCCGGACGGATTAATTCAGGTGCAAAACCACGGTAAGGTGCACGCGACCGGCGTCGAGATTGAACTCACTGGCCGCCCCTTCTCGTGGCTCGAAACCACCGCCAGCTACGCCTTCCAGAAGTCCAACGATTATGACGGCAGCGGCACCCTGGAAAACTCCCCGGCACACCTGGCCAAGCTCCGCTTCGCCGTGTCCCTGGGGCGAAAGTTCGACGCCAGCAGCAGCATGCAGTATTACAGCAAGCGCCTCACCCTAGCCGGCACTTACGTAACGCCGGTGTACCTGGCTGACTTCACCATTACCTCCAAACGCCTCTTTCCCTACCTGGACGTGCAGTTCGGAATCCGCAACGCCTTCAATCGCAACTACTCCGACCCCATAGCCCTGACGCCTCTGGTCGATGCCCTGCCTCAAGCCGGACGCACCATATACATTGAGCTGATGGCCCACGGCGCCCGCTAACCTACACGCAACAAACCATTTCCGCTAGCTCATCCCGCGTTTCCCGGTAAACCGCCTCCGCAGCCTCCGCCTGAGCCCGCGCCTCTTCCATCTCCCCTGCACCGATTGTCCGCAGACGCCCCACCTGAGCCGCCCACTCCCCAAACGCATTCTGATAATCCGACTTTACCCGCCGAAGGTTCTCATCTCGATCCATACCATTTAGATCCGATCCCCTAGCAAACGATTCTTCTTTTCTGCAGCTATCTGCGTGCATCGGTTCCCATTTGCGAGCCGGCACTAGTTCTCCAGTCCCACCGGTACTGCAATGGAATCAGCGCGCCCCTAAGGCGTCTTCCCCGCTTCATGAAGCGCAAAACTCTAGCGTTATCCCCCCGCCTACCGCCCGATAGTAAATCATGCTACGACGCTTGCTCTCTGCGCTGGTGGGTGGAATTATCGGAATGGCCGGGGCCTGGGGTTTTCAGGATTCGCTCGGCGCATCGCCCGCGTTGGCCTATGTCGCCTGTACGCTAGGCGGCATGGGAGTCGGCTACGTCGCCAGCATGCTGTTCGACGTATTCGCCGGCACGCCCTCCGGTCCCCCGTCGCCATAGATCCCCGCTCAAGCCGCCTGATGCCCGCTCACCTCAGCCCCTGCCTCCCGCGGCAAAGTGAAGCAATCGAGTACCGCCAGAATACCCAGCGCCCCCATCATCCAGAACGCCACGTGGAAGTCCATCAGCGATAACACCCCCGCCCGCTCCCCGCGCAGCCACCCCGCCCCGCGCAGCGCCACCGCCCCCACCGCTACGCCAAGCCCCATTCCCATCTGCTGCACCACCGCCGCGAAACTGGTAGCCGAGCTCATCAAAACTTTCGGAATATCCACGAACGCCAGCGTATTCAGCGCCGTGAATTGCATCGACCGCGACAACCCATGCAAGAACAGCACCGCGATCAGCGCCACCTTCGGAGTCGCCGGCGACAACACTCCTAGCAGCGCAATCAGCACCGCCGAAACCACTCCGTTCGACACCAGCACCGCGCGGAATCCCCACCGCCGCAGCACCGGCGTCGTCACCGACTTCATCGCCAGATTCCCCGCAAACATCGTCAACACCAGCAGTCCCGATTGAAACGCACTCAATCCGAAAGCCACCTGGAACATCAGCGGCAGCAAGAATGGCGAAGCCATAATGCCGATGCGAAACAACGATCCGCCCCAGATTGAAACCGCGAACGTCTGCCGCTTCAGACAAGCAAAATCAATCAGCGGATGTTCCGTCCTCCGCATATGCAGCGCCGCCAGCGCCCCCGCCAACAAGCTATACCCGAGCAGCGCCCAAACCGTAAGCCAGCGCGAAGCCTGCTGCCCCATCAATTCCAGGCTGTACATAAAACCCACGCACGCCGACCCCGCCAGCGCAAACCCCAGCCAATCGAAACTCCGCTTGGAATTTTCGCGCTCGTTATCGGTCCACAAAATAGCCAGCACCGTTCCCACCACGCCTAACGGCACGTTCAAATAGAAAATCCAACGCCACGACGAATAGGTAGTGATGAACCCACCGAGCGGCGGCCCCAGCACCGGCGCCATCAATCCCGGCCAGGTTATATACGAAATGGACCGCATCAAATCTTTTTTCTCAGTGATGCGCAGCACCACCAGTCGCCCCACCGGAACCATCATGGCCCCGCCCATCCCTTGTAAAACCCTGGCTGCTGTAAATTGCGTCAGCGTGTTGCTCACCCCGCAAATCATCGACGCTGCCGTGAACAACCCGATCGCGGTCGAAAACACCGTACGCGCCCCCAACCGGTCCGCCACCCATCCACTCACCGGAATGAACACCGCCAGCGTGAGCATATAAACTGTCATGCCCAAGTTGAGATCCACCGCATGCGCGCCAAACGACTGCGCCATCTGCGGCAGCGCCGTCGCGATCACGGTGCCATCCAGATTTTCCATGAAGAACGCGCCTGCCACCAGCAGCGCCACCAAAGTAGATCTGCGGCTCGCGTGCTGTGCATCGGCGGGCGTCACCGCAGCCGCTCCACTAGATCATCCGGAATCCGCAGATTGCCCCCCCGCCCCGTGCCTAGTTCCAGCCCCGGTTTCACAGTCCCGTGAAAGTCCGACCCGCCCGTCACCTTCATCCCATATTGCTTCGCCAGCGCCAGAAAGTCTTCCGTATCCTCGGGACTGTGATCGCTGTGATACGCCTCGATCGCATTCAACCCCGCCTCGCGCATCCCCGGAAGCAGCGCCGCGACATCGCCCTTCAACCGCACCGGATGCGCCAGCGAAGCAATCCCCCCCGCCTTACGAATCCGCTCGACCCCTTCTGCGAACTGCGGCTCCCGCCGGTCCACATAACCCTTCGCCGTTTCCCCCAGGAATTCATCGAAGGCTTGCTGCACCGTCTTCACGTACCCTTTTTCAACCAAGATCTGCGCGAAATGCGGCCGCCCCGTTTCGCCCCGCCCGCGCGCTTGCGCCTCCTCGAGCGTAATATCCACCCCCAGGTCGCGCAGCCGCGCCACCAGCCGCAAATTGCGCTCCCGCCGCGACGCCTGCATTTCCGACAGCCACCCGCGCAGTTCCGTCAAATCCCCGTCCTCCAAAAAATATCCCAATAAATGCGCCGTCTGCCCGTTCAACTTCGTCGACACTTCGATTCCGCACAGCAATTCCACCCCGGCCTCGCGCGCGTGCGCTCCAGCCAGATCGTAGCCCGCGAAAGTATCGTGATCCGTAATCGCCAGCGTGCGCACGCCCACCCGCTGCGCCTCCGCGATCAGCTCCGCCGGTGAAAAAGTGCCGTCAGATTGATTAGTGTGCGAATGCAGATCGATCATTAGAAATCAAACCCCGCTCCATCAGCGCGTCCCAGATTTTCTTCACGCTTTCTTCCGGCGTTTCCCGGTCCGAGCGAAGATTTACCTCCGCGCTGTACGGCGCTTCGTAGGGATCCGAAATCCCCGTGAAGTGTTGAATCTCGCCCGCCAGCGCTTTCCGGTACAGGCCTTTGGTATCGCGTTCGATCAGCACTTCGAGAGCGCAGTCCAGGTAAACCTCGATGAACTCCGGAATCCTCGCACGAGCCTCATCCCGCGCCTCCCGATAGGGCGAGATCACCGCCGCGATAACGATCACGCCGTTGCGCGAAAGCAGTTCGCACACGAAAGCAATACGCCGGATGTTCTCGTCGCGGTCCTCCCGGCTGAATCCCAAGCCCTTGGAGAGATACGTCCGTACCACGTCGCCGTCCAGCACCTCCACGCGTGCCTCGATAGCGCGCAGCCTTTGCTCCAGTAGCCGCGAGACAGTGCTCTTGCCGGCGCCGGACATGCCGGTCAGCCAAACGGTGAATCCTTTATGGGGCGAGGTCACAAAATTCATCGTAAGGCAAATCGCAACCCAGCCGCTTTAACTCCCCCATGAAGTATTGATCGATATGCCTCTGTTGCTCCGCACTGAGCAGCTCTGACGATCCGCCCTGAGCCCCTTTGCGCACCATCGTTCCGTGCGCACTCCACGGCGTCATCTTCCATACGGAGAATTTGGAATCCATGGCCTTCATGTGCGCAAACCCGGCCTGCGCGCAGACGCTCTCCATCACATCCTCCGCGACCCGGACATCCAGAAACTCCGCCACCCGCTGCACCGTTCCCGCCAAATCCCGCTTCATCGATTTGAACGACAGCACCAGAACATTGGGACGATTACGCTGCGCCCAATACCCAGCCGCGTTTACCGCCCACGATCCGCCCAGCGGAAAATTCTCCGAAACGAACAACCGATACCAGGTTTCGAGCGAAGGAATCGCCCTCCCACCCAGCGCCTTCGCGAAAAAATAGTTCGAAACCAAAACATCCTTGGGATCGCGAATCACCGCGATATACCGCGCGCTCTCCGAATAAGGAATCAGCTCCCAATTCAAGTGCGTCTTGATCACGCGCCGCTTCTCTGGTGAAGCCATCCACACCGCAGTATCTTGCAGCGGAATCGCGTACTTCCCCAACGCCCGCGGCGAATCCGGCCACGGCACCACATCGTGAATATGATTGAATTCGCCCTTCCCGTGGAACAAAAGCTGATGCGCGATCTGCATCATCCAATTCGTACCGCTCTTGGCATAAGTCGCGACGATCACATCGTGCTCATCGGGAACGTAATTTTTAAACGGATTCTTCTTAGCCAGCCGCTTCTGCTGCCGCGCATTCGCGTTGCGCACTACCCGCTCGGTGACACCGAGATGTTCGAAAATAGAAACCATGGGCGCCAGCACCCCATGAATCCACGCCCCCGCCAGACTACGTAGCGGGAGCGGCAGCGGTCGGCGCCGGAACGGCTTGGCCATTACGCGATCCTTTTTAAATTTAAAGGGCGCACCAGCAGCGTCAGCACGAATCCCACCGCCAGTGACCCCGCCAGCACCGCCAGCGGCTGATCGTAAATGTGAATCCGGCTCGCCCCCGGCGCCAGCGCCGCCTTCGCCCGATTCGACAACTCGGTAATGATCACCGGACCCGCCACCGCCGCCGCGCTCCACGCCGTCAACAAGACTCCGTGAATCGCCCCCACATAGCGCGGCCCGAACAAATCCGCCAGAAATGCCGGAATCGTCGCGAACCCGCCACCATACATGGTGAAGACGATCAGCAAACTGGTCTCGAACCACCCCCAGCTCTGCGCCGCCGCCAACCGCGGTATCACCAGGAACAACCCAAACTGCACCGCAAAAAACAGCGTATAAGTGTTACGCCGCCCGATGAAGTCCGAGAGCGATGCCCAGAACAGCCGCCCACCCGCGTTGAACAAACTGATCAACGAAACCACCGCCGCCGCTTCCACTGGAGTCTTGCGAAACAGATCCTGCATCATAGGCGAAGCCTGCGCCAGAATGCCGATCCCCGCCGTGACATTGATAAACAAAATGGCCCACAGCAAATAAAACTGCACCGTCCGCAGCGCTTCATTGCGCGTTAGACCCTGTCCAATTTTCACATGTGCCCGCGCCACGAATCCTTCCGGCTGCCACCCCTCCGGCGGCCTGCGCAAAATACTAGCGCCCACCAGCATAACGACGCAGTAAGCCACGCCCAACGCAATCATGGTCCGCGCCACTCCCAGCTGCGCCATGAAATAAACGTTTAAGTAGCCAGCCAGAAACGCGCCGCCGCCGAACCCCATGATCGCCAGGCCGGTAGCCATCCCCCGGCGATCCGGAAACCAGCGCACCAGCGTGCTCACCGGAGCGATATAGCCCAGCCCGCAGCCGATCCCGCTGATCACGCCCATCCCCACAAACACCAACACCGATTGTTTCGTCGCCAGCCCGATCCCCCCAATCACCAGCCCGCTTCCAAAAAATAGCGCTGCCGCCGTGGCCGCCACGCGCGGCCCTCTGCGTTCCACCCACGGCCCTCCGAACGCCGCACTCAGCCCCAGCAGCATCAGCGCCATCGTGAACGTGACGTAAGGCGGACTAAACCACCACGGGTTCCCCGGAAAGATCGCCTGGATCGGCCGGTTGAACGTGCTCCACGCGTACACCGATCCAATGCAAATGTGCACCGCCACGGCACCCACCGGAATCACCCAGCGGTTCGGCGCAGCGTCGCTCACGCGCTTTCCTCCCCCTGTGCGCCGCTCATGCGCGCAAAGTCCACCACTTGTTTGACAAGAATCGCAATCTGCCGCGCCGCCCCCTCTTCCACCACCGCACCGTTTTCATCAAATGTCTTATTGAGAGTATTGATCGCCACCCCCATGGGCGTCGGCCATCCCCGCAGCGCATGCACGATCGAGCGCAGCGCCGATAACGTAATCGCCGTCGATTGCCATCCGGACCCGACTACAATCAACCCCACCGCGCGTCCGTCGAAATAAGGATGCGGATCCTGCGCCATGTCTTCGACGTAATCGAGCGCATTCTTCAGCAGCCCCGAAGCTGACCCGTGATAGCACGGCGTCGAAATAATCACGCCATGCGCCCGCCGCAGCGCCTCGATCAATCGCCGCACGTCAGCCGGCCTCTCCCCCGCCTCCGCCGTATACATCGGCAAATGAATGCTGGGTCCGTCGAAGAGTTCCGTGTCCGCCCCCGCCGCCTCCGCCAGCGACAGCGCATACCGCAAAGCTTTTTCCGCCGACGATTGCGGCTTAGTAGCGCCGCCAATGCCGACAATACAAGGACGAAAACGCGAAGTCACTCCTGTTATCCTACATCGCCCTCCAGGCCACGCCGGAGCGCCACGAGCCTCGCATGCTACGATGAGTCGGATTAAAACTCATGAAGAGACTCTACGGTGTGGTTCTGGTCGTGGGCTTGATCGCCGGCTTCGCGACTGTAGCAACCAGTCAGCAAGCCAAACCAAGCCCCGCCGTAACTCGCGAAAAGCCGCTGGTCTTCACCGAAGCCATCCCGCTCGAAAACGCCAAAGGCCGCTTCGATCACTTCGCCATGGGCGGAGGCCGTCTGTTCGTCGCCGCCCTCGGCAGCAACGCCGTCGAAGCCATCAACATCGGTGGACGAATCCTGGACCATACCATCACCGGCGTCCCCGATCCGCAAGGCATCGCCTTCTCCCCCGAGACCAACAAGCTGTTCGTCGCCAGCGGCCGCGGCCAGGTCTACATTTACGACGCCAAGTCCTACCAGCAGATCGCGGCCGTAGATTTTCCGGGCGGCGCCGATAACCTGCGCTACGATGCCCCCACCAAACGCGTCTACGTAGGCTGTGGCGACGACGAAAAATCCGGCGCCATCGCCATGATCGATGCCACCACCAATCAGCGCCTCGCCGAGGACTACAAACTAGGCGGCGAGCCCGAGTCCTTTCAAATAGAACAATCCGGCCCCCGCATCTACGTCAACGTGCCCGACCTAAAGCAAATTGTCGTCATCGATCGCTCCACCGGAAAGATCACGCACTGGCCGTTGAATGGCCTGGAAGGCAATTTCCCCATGGCCCTCGACGAAGCCGATCATCGCTTGTTCATCGGCGTCCATGTGCCGCCCCGCGTGGCGGTTATCGACACCGTCTCCGGCCGCGTAGTGGCCCAGCTTCCCAGTCCGCAAGATAGCGACGATCTCTACTTCGACGCCGCCCGCAAGCGCATTTACGTTCCCGGCGGCGAGGGTTACATCCAGGTTTTGCAGATGATCGATCCCGATCATTATAAAGCCCTCGACAAAATCCCCACCGCCATCGGCGCGAAAACGGCCGGCTATTACGGAAAACAAGGGAAGGGATTCGACCGTTTTTATCTGGCAGTCCCCGCGCGCGGCAGCGATACCGCTGAGGTCCGTATCTACACGGTGCAGGATTGAAGCCTCGCGTTCTATCATGAATTATGGTGGGTCTCCGGCTCTGCGCCCCAATACTCCTACTGCTGAGCCCCGCCTTCGCCGCCACTCTGACTTTTCATAAAGACATCGAGCCCATCTTCCAGGCCCGCTGCCAAAGTTGCCACCGCCCCGGCGAAGTGGCCCCCATGCCGCTCCTCAAATATCAGGACGCGCGCCCCTGGGCCAAAGCCATTCGCGCCGCCGTAATCACCGGCAAAATGCCGCCATGGTCGCCCGACCCGCACTATGGAAAGTTTTTGAACGACCTCTCGCTAGCCCCCGGCGAAAAAGAAAAAATCGTATCTTGGGTCGACGCCGGCGCCCCCGAAGGCAAGCTCTCCGACACCCCCGCACCGCGCCAATTCCCGGAAGGCTGGAACATCCCTCAACCGGATGTCGTCTTCGAACTGCCTGAGCCCTACGACGTTCCCGCCTCCGGCACCATTGACTATAAATACATCCGCGTGCCCACCAATTTCACCGAAGACAAGTGGGTGCAGATCGCCGAAGTGCGCCCCGGCGCGCCCTCCGTAGTGCATCATGCCATCGTAGTCATGCGCGCCCCCGGCAGCCGCCGCGATGAATATCTCGCCGGATACGCGCCCGGCATGACGCCCCAAATCTGGAAGCCGGGTGAGGCGCGACTCATCAAAGCCGGCAGCGTCCTCGAATTTCAAATGCACTACGCCACCAACGGCACCCCCGCGCGCGATCGCACCCGCATCGGCCTCATCTTCGCGAAAGAGCCCGTCACCGAACAAGTGATCGGTACGCAACTCACCCCGCAGTCCTTGAACATCCCTCCCGGCGACGCCGATTATCGCGTCGATGCCAGCGGCCTGATGGGCCAGGAAGTGAAGCTGGTCGCCATCCGCGCGCACATGCACCTGCGCGGCAAATCCATGCAGGTGCGCGCCGTTTATCCCACCGGCGAAACCGAAATTCTGCTCAACGTGCCCAAATACGATTTCAACTGGCAGCCGTATTATTACCTCGAAACCCCCAAAGTCCTGCCCAAAGGCACACGCCTCGAAGCCACCTCCTACTTCGACAACTCTCCCAACAATCGCTTCAATCCCGATCCCACCGCCGCCGTCACCTGGGGTCCGCAGAGCTGGGACGAGATGATGATCGCCTGGCTCGATATCGCCGTCGACCGCAACGCCATGCACCACGAAGGTGCCGCCCCCGCCATCGCTACGCCCGCGACCCCCTCCGTTCGGGAATAAGACTAACAGTCTGTTAGACTCTGCTAGTAAGAGCGTTCCCGAATTGCGGAGCCAATGAGATTCCGGAGCCACTGATGAATTTATTTGCGACGAAACCAATCGAGATGCTGCTCAAGGAAGCCCACGCCACCGGCGAGCACAGCCTCAAGCGCACCCTGGGACCGTTTCAACTCACCGCCCTCGGCGTCGGAGCCGTCATCGGCGCCGGCATCTTCGTGCTCTCCGGATTAGGTGCGCACTACGCCGGCCCCGGCCTCATGCTCTCCTTCGTTCTCTCCGGGATGGGCTGCGCCTTCGCCGGCCTGTGCTACGCCGAATTCGCCGCCATGATCCCGCTCGCCGGCAGCGCCTACACCTACGCCTACGCCACGCTCGGTGAATTATTCGCCTGGATCATCGGCTGGGATCTCACGCTCGAATACGCCATGGGCGCCAGCACTGTTTCCTCCGGCTGGTCGAATCACTTCATTGAGCTGCTCGACATCCTGCACATCAAAATGCCGCTGTGGCTCGCCTACGATCATTGGACCGGCCTCCGAACCGCCGAAAACCTCATCGCCCGGCAAATGGCGCAAGCATCCGATCCCAACCTGGTCCCCGGCACGCCGCCTTCTTAGATAAGGTCGGCGCCATCGCCAGCGCCAAGTCTCCCGAACTGATGCAGCGAGCCACGAACTCCTCAATGCCCCCACAATTTTCGGCGTGGAAATCGGCTTCAACCTCCCCGCCTTCTGCATCGCGCTCTTGATCACCGCCATCCTGGTCATCGGAATTCGCGAAAGCGCCCGCTTCAATTCCACCATCGTGGTGATCAAGGTATCGGTAGTGCTCTTCGTGATCGCCCTGGGAATCCGCTACATCAACACCGCGAATTGGGGCCACGACTGGGCCACCTTCGCGCCCATGGGCTTCTCCGGCATCGGCGCCGGCGCGGCGTATATATTCTTCGCCTATATCGGATTCGACGCCGTCTCCACCACCGCGCAAGAAGCCCGCAATCCCCAGCGCGACCTGCCCATCGGCATCATCGTGTCGTTGGTGGTCTGCACCATCCTGTACATCCTGGTAGCCGGCGTGCTAACCGGCATGGTGCCCTGGCAAGAAGTGAATATCGAAGCCCCCATCGCGCGCGCCTTCAGTGATCGCGGCCTGACCACCGCATCGCACATCATCACCCTGGGAGCCTTGCCGGCTTAACCAGCGTAATGCTAGTGATGCTACTGGGCCAATCGCGCGTCCTCTATTCGATGGCCAACGACGGCCTGCTCCCCAAGAAATTTTTCGCCGCCATCCACCCCAAGTTCCGCACGCCCTGGAAAAACACCATCCTGGTCGGCCTGCTAGCGGCGATCGTGGGCAGCATCACGCCCATCGACGACATCGGCAAGATGGTAAACATCGGAACTCTCTTGGCCTTCGTGATCGTCTGTTGCGCGGTGTTGGTCCTGCGAAGAACCAACCCGTCCCAACCCCGGCCCTTCCGCACGCCGTGGGTGCCGCTTGGTTCCACTCCTGGGATCGCCTTCAACGGCTACATGATGTACAAGCTAGGCTGGATCAACTGGGCCCGCCTACTAATCTGGCTAGCCATCGGTCTGGTGATCTACTTCACCTACAGCCGCCATCACAGCCACCTGCAACACGGCGACAGTGATCGCGATCGCCAAGCCGTCGGCCCTACTTTGTAAAGTAGTAAACCCCCGACAACGCCCCCAGCAACCCCGCGAACTGAAAGAACACCACGTTATCCGGCATCTCCGGAGCGTCCTTAGTGAAACAGCGCCACACAGCCACCAGCGCGACGATGATTAGCATCGTCTCCGAAGTCCAGAACCACAACAGCCCCGCCAGCGCCGCAATCAAGATCCGGTGATGCCGCGTCAACGCCCGAAACCCGCGGCTGCCATCCAACTGCCACACCGGAATCAGATTGAACACATTAATCCACGCGCCCACCTTCGCCAGCGCCGTGAACAACCCCGAGTCCGTAATCACGCCGATCCCCATGCACGCGAGCGCGGCGCCCAAGCCCCACAACGGCCCCGCCAGCCCCACCCGCGCGTCTTCCCCCGCCGACGCCGGATACGCCTTCAATCGCACAAACGCCCCAAAGCCCGGAATGAACATCGGAGGGCTCGCCGGGATCCCGTATCGCGCCAGCGCCATTACATGCCCCATCTCGTGCACGTAAATCGAAAGCACAAACCCCAGCCCGAACTTCCACCCGTAAATCGCCCAATAAAATCCAATCGACACCAGCATCGACAGCAGCGTGTTGAGCTTGGTCAATCCCAGCAACACCAGCTTGCCCTTGGTAAGGATCACCAGCCCGAGGGTCTTGAACTTCAGCAGCAGCGCCCCGATAGTCCCGATGAAACCCAGCTTTTTTTTGCCCTCGCCTCCGCTTGGTGTCTCCGGCGGTGGCGGAAGCAAAACCGGTGCTGGATTCTCAGGTTGCATCGCCGCTCTGTGAAGAGCCCTCTTTCCATAATCGCAGGAAAATCAAGCGCAGCGCCGCCATCAGAGGAATGGAAAAGAAAATCCCCGGAATCCCGCCCAGTTCGCCGCCCGCCAGCACCCCAAAGATAATCAGCAGCGGATGAATCCGCATCCCCGCGCTCAAAAGCATCGGCTGCAAAACGTAATCCTGCCCCAGCCGGTAAACCACAAAGAACACGATCAGCAAGATCCAATGCGTATAGCCGGTGAAGAGTCCCACGCCCACGATCAGCAGCATCGCAACAAACGGCCCCACCGCCGGGATGAATTCGAGCGTCGCCGCGATCCCCGCCAGCAACACCGCGTAGGAGGCGCCCGTAGCGCTCAAAAACACCGAATAAAAAACGAACGCCACGATCGCCAGAATCACCAGCGCCCGCAGATATTGCGACAACAGCCGGTGCAGGTCCTGCAAAATCTGATGCAGCAGGAACTGATGTTTGCGCGGCACGCTATGGATGAACCCATCCCGCAACGCCTTGCCGTCTTTGATAAAGAAGAACGCCAATATCGGCACCACAATCACGCTGACGGCAGCGCCCAGCCCGGTCGCCAGTTGCCGCAAGGCCTCGCCCGTGAGCGAGAGCGCGTTCTTGCCCAGCTCGTCCAGCCGGTCGCGCAGCCACAGTCCTAAGCGTTCGCGCATGGGATCCAGCCACGCAGGCAAGGGAAGTCCGCCCAGCGGATCGCTGCGTAGCGCCTCTGGAAGCGTCCCCGAAAGCGAGCGCGCATCCGTCGCCACCGCGGACACCACGCCGATCAACGCCGCCGCGAACGCCGCGATCAGCAAAACATAAACCACCATTAACGCCACCGTGCGCGAAATGCGCACCGACGTGAAATGATCCACGAAAGTCACCAGCGGCGACAGTAGCAGCGCCAGAAACACCGCCAGCGTGAAGGTGATCAGCGCCCCGCGGATCGAATAAATCAACGCGATCGCCAGCGCGAACACAAACACCGTCCACACTGCCTTGAGAACGCGCTGATCCAGCCCTAACAATCCCGCACCCACATGGCCTATAGAATAAACGAAGTGACTACAGCGGCAGACCACATGCGCGGGCTGGTGGGGGAACTGCAGGATCTCGAAGAGAAGCTGCGCCAAGGCGGCGGCCCCGCCAAGATCGAGAAGCAACACCAGTCGGGCAAGCTGACCGCGCGCGAGCGCGTGGCAAAACTGATCGATCCGGGCGCTATGTTCCTCGAAATCGGACTCCTCGTTGCCTACGACAAATACGACGGCCAAGCCCCCGCCGCCGGAGTCATCACCGGCATCGGCCAGGTCGAAGGCCGCCCCACCGTAATCGTCGCCAACGACGCCACCGTCAAAGCCGGAGCCTGGTGGCCCGAAACCATCCCCAAAATTCTGCGCGCGCAAGAGATCGCCATGCGCAACCGCGTGCCCATCGTCTACCTGGTCGATTCCGCCGGCATCAACCTCCCCTATCAGGACAGCATTTTCCCCGGCCAATACGGCGCAGCGCGGATTTTCTTTATAACTCGCTGATGCGCCGCAAACTCCGAGTGCCGCAGATCGCCGCCGTGATGGGCCCGTGCATCGCCGGCGGCGCCTATCTGCCCGCCCTCTCCGACGTCATCATCATGGTCGAAGGCACCAGCTTCATGGGCCTCGGCGGTCCCAATCTAGTAAAGGGCGCCGTAGGACAAGTAGTCTCCGCCGAAGCCCTCGGCGGAGCCACCCTGCACACCCAAACCAGCGGCGTAGCGCACTACAAAGCTAAAGACGACCTCGACGCCATCCACATCATCAAAACAAAATTGCGCGAATTACCTCCGCCAGCGTCCGCGCCCGAACACAAAGGCATCCCGCCCTCGAAGCCCGCCGAAGGACTCTACGATCTCCTCCCCGCCGATCACCGCCTGCCCTACAACATAGAAGAAGCCATCGCCCGCATCGTCGACGCCGACAATATCTAGAGTTCCAACCCGAGTACGCCCCCGAAATGTTATGCGCCCACGCACGCCTCAACGGCCGCGTGATCGGCGTCATCGCCAACCGCCGCGGCTTTTTAAAGACGTCAGCCGGCCCCCGCATCGGCGGCATCGTCTACGCCGAATCCGCCCGCAAAGTCGCCTACTTCGTTGAAAACGCCGAGCGCCGCGGCCTGCCCCTGCTCTATCTGCAAGACGTCTCCGGCTTCATGGTAGGCACCGAAGCCGAGTCCGAAGGCATCATCCGCGCCGGCGCCGAAATGGTCGAATCCATGGCCTGCGCCACTGTTCCCAAAATCATCCTCACCCTGAACCACGCGAGCGGCGCAGGCTACTACGCGATGGCCAGCCAAGGTTTCGACCCCCACTTCGCTTTCGCGTGGCCGACAGCGCGCATCGGCGTAATGGAAGGCGACGCCGCCGTGCAAGCCGTTCATGGCCCCGAGCTCGAAAAACTGAAAGCCACTGGCGCGCCTATCCCCGACGAACTCGAGAAACGCATGGCCCAAACCCGCGCGGACTACGAGCATTGGTTAGACTCCCGCCACGCCGCCGCCCGCGGCCAAGTAGATGCATTGATCGATCCCCTAGCCACGCGCCGCGTCCTCGCCTTCGCCTTCGACGCCGCCTGCTCCCAAGGCCATCGCGAACACCTGGTTATCGAAACCCTATGACTCTCCGCATCGAACAAGACGGCCGCCTGCGCCGCATTGCCCTGGCCGCAGTCGAGAAACGCAATCTGCTCGACGCCGCCATGTGCCAGGAATTACTGCGCGAATTGCGCGACGCCGTAGCCGATGATGAGGTAGGCGCGATCTTGCTCGAAGCCGACGGCCCCGTGTTCTGCAGCGGCGTCGATCCCATCGCCGGCGAAGAGCTCTTCACCATCGGCCGCCGCATGGTGAAGCCCCTGGTAGCCGCCGTCCAAGGCGTTGCGGTCTCCGGCGGCCTGGCGCTCCTAGCCAACGCCCACGTGGTGCTAGCCGCGCAAGGCTCCAGCTTCGGCCTAACCGACATCCGCGAAGGCAAGTGGAGCGAAGCCGTCTACTGGGCCGTCGCCTCCGCCATCGGCGAACGCCGCGCCCTCGAACTATGTCTCACCGGCCGCATTTTCTCCACGCCCGACGCCCTCGCCTGGGGCTTAGTGCATCAAGTCGCCCCCGCATTTGAGCTAGACGACCGCGCCAGCGAAGTTGCCGGCGCCCTCGCCAACGCCAATCCCGAAGCCGTCCGCGCCGCCCTGCGCAGAGCGTAAAAGAGCGTCCACCGCCGTCTGTTAGACTCGACAGAGAATGCCGCAAATTCTCCACGGCCTGGCCGTGCAAACCGAAATACTCACAAGCCTGCAACCCCGCATCGCGAAACTGAGCCGCCCCCCCGGGTTAGCAGTAATCCTGGCCGGCAACGATCCAGCGTCCGAAATCTACGTGCGCACGAAAATCAAAGCCTGCGCCGACCTGGGCATCTTCAGTGAGAAAATCTCCCCCCCTGAAACCGCCACCACCGACGACTTGGTAGCGATGGTCGAAGACCTGAACAGGCGCCCCGATATCGACGGAATCTTAGTGCAGATGCCCCTCCCGAAACACGTCGACTCGCGCCGCGTCCTCGAAGCCGTAGCTGCCGATAAAGACGCCGACGGCTTTCATCCCATCAACGTCGGCTACCTGGTCGCCGGCCGTCCCGCGCCGCGCTCCTGCACCCCCGCGGGAATCATCGAGATGCTGAAGTTCTATCAAATCCCGATGGCCGGCCAGCACGCCGTAGTCCTCGGCCGCAGCGACATCGTCGGCAAGCCTATGGCGCTCATGCTGCTGCACCAGAACGCCACCGTCACCATCTGCCACTCGCGCACTAGAAATCTGCCCGAGATGTGCCGCCAGGCCGACATCCTGGTCGCCGCGATCGGCCGCCCCGCCTTCGTTACCGCCGATTACATCAAGCCCGGAGCCACCGTGGTCGACGTCGGCATCAATCGCATTACCGACGTAGCCGAAGGCCTTCGCCTGGGTCGCACCGAAGAAGCCGTCCGCAAAGGCAAAGCCGTAGTCGGCGACGTCCATCCCCTCGACATGGCCCGCATAGCCGGCGCCTACACCCCGGTCCCCGGCGGCGTCGGTCCCCTCACCATCGCCATGCTGATGTCCAACACCGTCGAACTAGCGGAACTGCATCAGAACGCGGGATAAACTATGCTGCGCGTGGGCCTAACCGGCGGTCTGGCGAGCGGCAAAAGCTTTGTCGGCCGCGAGCTTGCGGCGCTGGGTTGCCTGCTGATCCGCGCCGACGAGCTGGGCCATCAAGTGCTCCAGCCCGGCGGCGAAGCCTACGACGCCACCATCCGCGAATTCGGCCCCGGCATCTTAAATCCGGACCACACCATCGACCGCCGCAAGCTAGCCGCGCTGGTCTTCCACGACCCCGCCCAGCTAGCCAAGCTCAACGCCCTGGTGCACCCTCCCGTCCAGGCCCTCGAGCGCCGCCTAATGGACCAGTACGCCGCCACCCATCCCCATGGCATCGCCGTAGTAGAAGCTGCGATACTAGTAGAAACCGGCAGTTATCGGGATTTTAGGAAGCTAATCGTGGCCGTCTGCGGCGAACAGCAGCAAATCGAGCGTGCCATGGCGCGCGACGGCATGACCCGGGAGCAGGCGCTCGAACGGTTGAGCCGGCAAATGCCGCTGGCCGAAAAAATCAAGTATGCCGACTATGTCATCGATACGTCGGGGGCGAAGGAAAGCACGCTGGCGCAGACCCACGCCGTCCACCAAGCTCTGCTAGCATTGCAGCCTTGAACTGTGAAGAACCTTTGAAACTATGAAATTACGGACTCTATTCCTTGCGTTGGCGTTGGTAGGCGCGTTCGTGTACTTCACCACCGCCCCCAATTCCCCGCTGCGGCGCGTCGACGGCCCCCTGTGGAGCGGACCCTCGGTTGCCCACTCCGCCGGCTTGGGCGGCGATGAAGTGAACAATATCGAGATCTACAAGGCCGCCAAAGACAGCGTTGCCTACATCACCAGCACCGTTTATCAGCAGACCTTCTTTTTCGAAATGGTGCCCACCCGCGCGCTAGGCTCCGGATTCCTGATCAGCCCCGACGGCCGCATTCTCACCAACAATCACGTCATCAGCGGCAGCTCCAAAATCGAAGTGCGCTTTTCCGACGGCAGCCGCTACACCGCGAAAGTCCTGGTAGCGGACCGCGCCGACGACCTGGCCATGATCCAGATCGATCCCAAGAAAAAACTGCCGTTTCTTAAGCTAGGCGATTCCGACGCCCTCCAGGTAGGTCAAAAAGTGCTCGCCATCGGCAATCCCTATGGATTCCAGGGCACCCTCACCACCGGCGTCGTGAGTTCGCTCGGCCGCGAAATCCGCAATGAGAACAGCACCCTCGAAGGGTTGGTCCAAACCGACGCCGCCATTAACGAAGGCAATAGCGGCGGCCCGCTGCTCGATTCCCAAGGCAGCGTAATCGGCATCAACACCGCCATCCTCGCCCCCAGCGGCGGCAACATCGGCATCGGCTTTGCCATGCCCATCAACCGCGCGAAAGCCATGCTCGAAGACTTCCGCGTAGGCAAGAGTTTCGGCCGCCCCCGCTTCGGCGCTTCGACCGTCTACATTACCGGCGACCTGGCCACCGAATTGAAGCTACCCGCAAGCGGCGGTCTTTTAATTCAGGAAATCGGCCGCGGCTCGGCCGCCGAGATGGCCGGCTTGAAAGGTTATCGCGACGTCGTCCAGGTAGGCAATGAGCGCCTGGGAATCGGCGGCGACTTCATCACCGCGGTTGACGGCAAGCCTGTGATGGAGTCCGATGAACTTGCGCGCGCCATTGCCCGCAAACGTCCCGGCGATACCATCACCGTGAAAATTTTCCGCGCCGGTAAATCCATGGACGTCGCCGTGAAATTGGGCGAAGTCCCCGAGCAAAAATTCTGACAGGACCGAGCGTGGCAACAGAATCACCATCGCTAGCCGTCGCCGAACTCGAAACACTCTCGGCCGCCGCGCCGCTCAAAGCGCTGGCCGGGTTCTTCGTATCCGGCGTTCTGCTGGCGTTTTTGGGCGCGATCCTGCCCTCCTGGGGCCACCACCTGCAATCGGATTACTGGATGATCGGCCTCTACTTCGTGGCCCTGATCCTGGGCGTGCTGCTCTCCGTGCGCACCGCCCCTTGGCTGATGCGCAAGCGCGGATTGTCATGCACGCTCACCAGTGCCTGCGCCCTCGCCTCCATCGCGTTACTCTACCTGGCGTTTTTCTCGCCGCCCTACGACGCGTGGCTGCGCCTCCCCGGCATCTTCCTTCTGGGAGCCGCCGCCGGAATGCTGCATACCGCAATCTTCCACGCCATCTCGCCCATGTACCGCCACGATCCCGCCGCCACCGTCAATCTGGGCGGAATCTTGTTTGGCCTGGGCTGCTTCAGCGTGGCCCTCCTCATCTCCCGCGCGTTTTACTTTTACACCGCCGCCGCCATTCAAATCTGGATCGCCCTGATCCCCGCGATCTTCGCCATCATCTACGCCCGCACGCGCTTCGCACCACCAACCCTCTCCGCCGGACCCTCCACTCACGCCCTGCTAGCCGAAATCAAAAGCCCCGGCGCGGTTTTATTCAGCCTGGTTTTGTTTTTTCAATTCGGTAACGAGTGGGCCATCGCCGGATGGCTACCTCTTTTTCTAAGCCAGCGCCTAGGCATGAGCCCCTCCGATTCCGTGCTGATCCTCGCCTTCTACTGGATGGCGCTGCTGGTCGGCCGCGTAGTCGCGCAGTGGATTCTACCCCGCGTTCGCCATACCCGCCTGCTCCTGCTGAGCGTGCTGGTAGCCATGTTCGCCTGCACCATCCTGCTCGACACCAACAACGGCTTCGGCGCCGTCATGGGAGTCTTGCTCTTGGGCGGTGCCTTCGCCCCCATCTACCCGCTGGTCGTCGAAAAAATCGGCCACCGCTTCCCCTATTACCACCCCGGTTTTTACAACGGCATTTTTTCCTTCGCGATGGTCGGCGGCCTGCTCGCGCCCTGCACCTTGGGCTACTTCGCCTGGCTCCTCGACGTCCGCGCCGTCATGGGACTTCCGCTAGTCGGCTCCATCATCGTCTTCGTGCTCTTGGGATTGGTCTGGCTAGAAGCCCGCCTCAGCGCCCTCTTGCACCCGAGCACATGATGCGGCCCCATGTCGTAGCGCTAGCGTGCTTCGCGATAGCCTCCCCCGCCGCCGACCTCGAGCAACGTCTCGACGCCCTAACAGCCGAAACCCCCGCCCTAGGCTTCGTCGGCATTCAAGTAGTGGAAGCCGCCACCGGCAAAACGCTCTACAGCAAAAACGCAGACCGCCTCTTCCTACCCGCATCGAATCTCAAAATCCTCACTTCCGCGTTAGCGCTAGAACGCCTGCGCCCCGATTACCGCTTCACCACCCGCGTAGTGCGCGAAGCCTCAGGCGACGTCGTGCTGATAGGCTCAGGCGACCCCTCACTCTCCGGCCGCGCCTTCCCGTATAACAAGGAGCAGCACCCAGGCCCGCCGCTGCAAGCCATCGAGCAACTAGCCGATGCCATCGCCGCCCACGGCGTCGAACGCATCGACGGCGACATCGTCGGCGACGACGGCCTATTCCCCTGGGAGCCCTATCCCCCCAGTTGGACCGAAGACGACACCCTGCGCGACTACGGCGCACCCGTGAGCGCGCTCAGCGTGAACGACAACACCGTCAGCGTTTCAATCTCCACGGCCGCGCTCACGCTCGCCCCAGCCCTCGAGTATTTGACCATCGACAATCGCGTAAGGACCACAGCGCGCGGCAGCGAGTTCTCCGTGCACGCTAGGCGAGTAGCGCGATCCAGCCAATGGCAGCTCACCGGCACCATTCCGCTGGGCCACGTCCCCGTGATCGAGATTCTGCCGGTGGACGATCCCGCCCTCTTCGCCGCCTCCGCTTTGTACGACGCCCTAACCCGCCGCGGCATCGCCATCCATGGCCACCCCGTCGCCCGTCACCGTTCCCTAGGCGAGTCCTACGCCGCAGTCGAAGGCGAGGAACTCGCCTCCCGCACCTCGCCCCCGCTAGCCGATTTGCTCCAGGTGATGGACAAGGTGAGCGAAAACCTCCACGCCGAACTCCTGCTGCGCGAAGTAGGCCGCGTAACCCGCAACGAAGGCACGACAGCCGCAGGACTCGCCGATATGACCGCCTACCTAACCGCCACCGGCGCGCAACCCGGTGACTGGCGCCTGGAAGATGGCTCCGGCCTGGCCCGCAACACGTTAGTGACCCCGCGCCTCCTCACCAATATTCTGGCCCGCGAAGCCCAATCCGCCGACAGTGCCCTGTGGATTTCACTCCTCCCCGCCGGCGGCGAAGACGGTACCCTGAGCCGTCGCCTATGCTGCATCTCCAGCGGTCGCGGCATCCGCGCGAAAACCGGAACCCTCAGCCGCGCCCTCGCGCTCTCCGGTTATGCCGATAGCGCCACCCACGGCCAACTCGCATTCTCTATCCTGGTAAACGATTTTCAAGCCCCGCCCGCCGAAGTCACCGCCTGGATTGATAAAATAGCAACAGCCCTATTGGAGTAAAGTCACATGCCAATTTTTGAATACCGTTGCGACGATTGCGGAAACAAGTTCGAGAAACTCGTGCGTTCGAGCGCGCGCGAAGCCGCCGCCAAATGCCCGTCCTGCGGACGCGATCACGTCACCACTCAGGTTTCAAGCTTCGCCGCCCGCACCCACGGCATCGCGAAGGAGAGCGCCCCGACCTGCGGTTCCGGCATGTGCGCCACCCCCGATTGGTGCGGCCGCAATTAACGCCCTACGCTTGCAGAATCCGCTGCACGGCCTGCGCCAGTACCGCCGGCTGAAATGGCTTCTGCAGAAACTCCACGCCCGCCGCGCGCGGCTCGTACGGATACCCGCTGGCTATAATGGCGCGCAACTGCGGAGTCCGTTCGCGCGAACGCAGTATTAACTCTTCGCCACTCATATCCGGCATCGTCAGGTCCGTCACCAGCAGGCGGTAGCGCCCGGGATTCTCGTCCAGTAGCTTCAACGCCGCATTCGGATGGGTGCACGCGTCCACTTGATACCCCAGCCGCTCCAGATATTTTTTCAACAGGTTCGCCAGCGCCGGTTCGTCGTCCACCAGCAGCAGGCAGGGGGAGTCCATTTGATAGGTGACAGCCTACCACAGCGCCAGCGGAACGTTCCCCGGGCTGAACACCAACCCCAGCGTAGCGCGTGTACTCGTGCGGTTATAGCCTCCCAAATCGACTTGCTGCTGGTTGACGTCGTAGCGCGCCGACAGACTGATGCCGCGTCCCAGAGTGTAGGTGAAGCCCGCCGACCCGTTGTAGGTTGCGAACGTCCCTGTGTTCTGTCCGATCGACACCAGAGTGTAATGGCCGCCATTCACCCCGATGTTCACTCTACGGATTCCGGTATAACTGAAAGCCATACCGGCGCTCTCCTGGCGTGCGGTGCCGGTCGATCCGTTACCCGAATTCAGGTCGCGGTAGTAATTGAAACGCAGGTCGGCGCGGCGGAACTTGCGTTCCAGCGTCGCCGTGCCACTGGGGTAGACCGTGTGCGCATAGGAATTTTCAGTGATGCTCGACTGCCCGAATAGAGCCGCTAGTACCGGGTCCAAGGCAAACGTGACCTGACTGTTGACTTCCGTCACCGTAGCTCCCGCTTGCACGGAAAAGATCCAGAATTGTCCCAGCGTCGTGGCGAACGTGCCCTGGTAGGAGTTTGAATCCGAATTGCTATGAAATGCCGGGAACTCCATATGCGAGTGCGTATAGGTGACACCCAGCGTGGTGTTCTTGGACATCCGGTGCTGCATGCTTCCCGTGGCAGTGTATCCCCCCGAATTGGAAAGCCCCACACTCTTTTGATCGGTCAGGAAGCCTGACCCGCCGAAGGTAAAGGTTGTGCGCGCCGATTGCGAATACGTCGCATAGGCGGACGATTGCAGGAAAGTGGTTCGCGCATCGAACAGCAGCGTGGTCGGGCTGATAACCGAATTGGCGTCGTTCGCCTGTGTGTTGACCTGTTGGTCGGTCGCAATCGAGACGGTTCCCGCAGCCTCTCGTAAATCCAGCGTCCAGCGCCGTGAGGGTTGTACCGTATAGCCCAGCGTTAAACGTTGATTGCTCCCGTTATAGGTATCCGAATTCACGTTGTGCAGGTAATCGCCGCCGTAATCCAGCCCCAGTTGGGAATGCTTCCAGTGATGCACGCCGTAAGCGCCCCCGTTCACATCGACACCGTAGAGATTGTGGATGCGGAGCAGATTGCCCTGCGCGTCCAGTGCGAAGGGCTGCAGATTGGTATTGACCTCTCCCGAAACCCCTGCATAGTAGCGCAGATTTACCTGTTCGCCGCTGCGCATGCCGATGTTTCCAGCGCCGGGGCTGACGATTCCCGGCCCCTGGTAGCTGCTTAAATCGACGCTGTCCTGCGCGGCCGCCGTCGACGCCGCCGCTACCAGCAGCGCCCCGCCTAGCATTCGCCCCAGGAACTTATTCCACACACCCGGCGTCAAATTTCTATGCAAGGCTAGCTTCTCCCGTCCGATAGACTGAAATGGACAATAACTCTTCCGAGTCTGACGCTTGGCGCTTGCCGCTGTCAAGTCCACAAGAAACAGGAGGTTATGAAAATGTTTTGGCGCATCTGGGCGGTTTGGATGCTCGTTCCCGTACTCTCCGCGGCTGATCTTCCTATTACCGAAGTGACGCTGTATAAGCATGGCGTGGCTCACCTGGAACGCTCTGGCGAATTGAAGCCCGGCGAGACCGCGCGCCTGGATTTCAAGCCCGACGACATGAACGATGTCCTCAAGTCGCTCACCGTTACAGACCGCGGTGGCGGCAAAGTGAACGGCGTGCGCTACGATTCGAGCGATCCCCTGGAAAAGCGCCTCGCGGATTTCCCCTTCCAGTTGGGTGCCGGCGCTTCCCTCGCCGCGTTTCTCGATCAAATGAAAGGCGCACGCATCGAATTAAAGCTGGGTGCGGGCGACGCCGCGGGCGTCATTATCAGCGCCCGCGTAGTCGAGCAGTCCGACAAGGACCACCCCTCGCAGCACGAAGTACTGGTACTTTTAATGGATTCCGGCGACATCCGCAGCTTCGATCTGGGCGCCGCCAGCGCCGTCAAACTGAGCGATCCCAAACAGCAAAGCCAGCTAGCCGCCTACCTGGCCGTGCTAAACCAGTCGCACGCAAGGGACCGCCGCAGCGTCTACATTGATGCCGTGAGCTCCGGCGCGCGCCAATTGATCGCCAGCTATATGACGCCCGCGCCCGTGTGGAAATCCAGCTACCGTCTGATGTTCGGCGCCGCCGGCGAGCCCACACTCGAAGGCTGGGCCATCATCGACAACACTTCTGGCGACGACTGGAATAACGTGCGCCTGGCCGTAGTCTCCGGCAAACCCGTGTCGTTCATCACCAGGCTCTACGAACCGCGCTACGTCCAGCGCCCCTTTGCGGAGCTAGCGGAGAATCAGGCGGCAGCCCCAATCGTGTATCAAGGAGCGATGGAGGCAGCCAAGGATCAAGTGGCAGCGGCGCCAGCTGCCGCGCGGGCGCAAGCCAACGAATTCGGTCGGCTTGAGATGTTCTCCAAGGTGATGCCCTCTTCGTTCGCCGCCACCGCCGATACCCGTCAAGCCGGCGAGCTCTTCGAGTACAGCTTCGCCGCGCCCGTCACCGTCAAGCAAGGCGAATCCGCCATGCTCCCCTTCCTGCAACAAAAAATCGGAGCGCGCAAGCTACTGGTCTACTCAGAAAACTACGGCATCAACCCGCGCGACGCCGCCGAGCTAACCAACAACACCGGCAAGACCCTCGACGGCGGCCCGATTACGGTTTATGACTCCGGATCGTACGCCGGCGAAGCCCTGGTCGAGACCCTGCCCATGAACGACAAGCGCCTCATCAGCTACGGCGTCGATCTCGGCACCCGCGTCACCACGGCGTTCGATTCCTCGCAAGCCGTAGTCCGCGAAATCCATTTCAGCGGGGCATCTTCACGGCGCGAACCGCGATGCAGGAGACCAAAACGTACACCATCAAGAACGTCGAAGCCAAAGCCAAAACGCTAGTGATCGAGCACGCTCAGCGTCCCGGCTACACGCTGATGGAACGCAAGCCCAGCGAAACCACGCCCGCCGCCTATCGTTTCGAAGTGAAACTGGCTGCGTCCGGGACCGAAGACTTTCCCGGTCCGCGAAGAACACGTGTACGATGAATCCTATCGGTCGCCAGTCTGACGCCGGACGTGCTGGCGGTCTACGTTCAGAACAAAACCCTAAACGAAAACGGCCCGTCGCAACTCGACCAGATCGCACAGAAGAAGGCCGAAATAGCCGCCAACGAGGCGGCATGCGGCAGGCCGAAGCCGAATCACCAGCCTCACCCAGGATCAGACTCGCCTCCGCAGCAACATCGAGAGCCTGAATCGCGTAAGCGGACAGCAGGATCAGGTGCAACATATGCGCGCCAGTTGGCCGCGGCCGAGACCAAGCTAGCGGCCCTGCGCGATACGCAGAGCGATTTCGCAAGAAAAGTCCGCGCTGGACAGCGAACTCAATTCGTTGACGGAGCGGATTGAGTTTTAGCAGGAAGCTGGATGCCGTCGCCGTACTGCGCGAAGTCGGGATGGTAACCGGCAGGTGCCCGGTAATGGAATCTCGCCCATGAGCGCCTTCACGACAGAGATCTCGGAAGGCGTAGCCGTGCTGAACGCCGCCAGATAGCCGTTCACTTTAGGAAATCCGGAAAGCAAATAAGGGTTGCCAAACGAGACCAGCGCCACCGGCGTCGATCCCTGCGAAACTTCTCCAGATAAGCCGGCAAATCGCCGCCCAGCATCGGATTCGTAGTGAAGGTAGCGAACACCAGCGCTGAACACACCGACACATCGCCGATCACCGCGTCCAGCGCCGCCAGCGGCAGCGAATTGTCGACGAACGCAACCCGCGCCTGCGGAGCCCGCTTGCGAAACTCCTCCGCCAGCCGCTGCCCGAACGTCGACAGCCGCACCCCCGCCGACACCACCAGGCACGCCTGATTAGGAGCGAACAACGGCACCACGCCCCCGTCATTCTTCACCAGCGTCAGCGCCCGGTCAGCCACATCCTGCGCGCGGGTGGTCTCTTCATCCAGATCCAGCGCGTCGCTGATAGCGTCCAAATCGACGATCTTCCTCTTCGGCAACCCCACCCGCACCTTGGCTTCGAGCACCCGCAGCGCGCTCTGATCGATGCGCTGCCGCGAGATCCGCCCTTGCGCGACAGCCGCCATCAGCGCGCGAATCGAGGCGCCCGGATCAGCCGGCATCAGCAGCACATCCGCCCCCGCTTCGATCGCACGCACCGAAGCCTCGCCCGTCGCGAATTGCTTGGTGAGCCCCGCCATATCCATGGCATCCGTCACCACCAGCCCCTTGAATCCCAGATCCTCGCGCAACAGTCCCGTGAGCACCCGCGGCGAAACCGTAGCCGGAATCTCATTCGGTTCGATCGCCGGCACCGTCATGTGCGCCGTCATGATGGAATCGACGCCATGTTCGATCGCCGCCTCAAACGGCTTCAACTCGACATCGTTCATGTGCTCCCGCGTGGCATCCAGCCGCGCCAGATCCAGATGGCTATCGATGTTAGTATCGCCGTGCCCCGGAAAATGTTTCGCGGAAAGCAGCACGATGTTCTTCGGATCGGAATGCGCGCCGTCGATATAAGCCGCCACATGCGCGGCAACTTCCTCCGGATTTTCGCCGTAAGAACGAATGTTGATCACCGGATTCAGCGGATTATTATTGACGTCCGCATCCGGAGCGAACACCCACTGCACGCCCAGCGCGCGCGCCTCTCGCGCCGTCGCCAGCCCTTCCGCACGCGAAGCGTCCACGTCGCGCGCCGCAGCGTAATGCCATGTTGAACGGAAGCGCACCGTGTCGCTCACACGCATGGATGACCCGCGCTCGAAATCCGCCCCGATCAGCAGCGGAGTCTTCGACAGCTTCTGCATCTGATTAAAAAACAGCGCCATGGCGTGCGGCTCGGCGTTGCGACCAAGCCGTATTGCACGCGATTGATCATGATGAACCCGCCGATGTGCAGGTCCTTTACCCAACGCCGGAACTTTATTGTATTCTTTGGTCCGCGCGCCAGGAGACGTCTCCATAGCAGGCGCCGATGACCAGTTGCGCCACGCGATCGCGCAGAGCTGAGCGATCGCAACATCGCTTGCGCGGTGCGTTGCTCGGCGGTAAGCTTCGGCGCGGGCTTAGCGGCGGGTTTGGCGGCGGCTCTGGGCGAGCAAACCAAACAGCGCGAATGTGACGAGCGGATCGCATCGCTCTTTAGGATATCTTCATTCGGCAGGTATACGTGCAGCCGGCAGGGAAGCCGCCGCGATCTGCGCAATATCGAGTAGCTTGCGGCGACGCTCCGGCGCTGGTACCGGCGGCCAGTGCATCGCGAAACATCGTATTGCAGAACGGGCAGGCCGTGCCCACGATATTCGCGCCCGTAGCTACCAGTTCCTGCGCGCGATTGTGACTGACGCGCTCGCCGTTTTCTTCGCCCAGAAAGGCCAGTCCGCCGCCGGCGCCGCAACAGAAGCTGCGCTCGCGGGAGCGCGGCGGATCGATCACTTCTCCGGACCGCGCCAGCACCGCGCGCGGTTCATCATAAACGCCGCGATAGCGCCCCAGATAGCAAGGATCGTGATACACGATCTTGTCGTCCGTGTCGGCACTGCGGGAGCCGCTCCTGATGCCGCGCCATGAACTCGCTGTGATGCTCGATCGCGGGCGCTACGCCAAACTCCCTCCAATCCGTACCGAAATAGTGCGCACGCAGTGCGGGCAAATGGAGACGATCTTGGTCACCTTCGCCTGCTTTAGCGTTTCCAGATTCTGTTCCGCGAGCTGCTGAAACACCAGGTCGTTGCCCAGCCGCCGCGCCGGATCGCCCGTGCATTTTTCTTTTTTGAGCACGCCGAAAGTGGTTCCCAGGTGCGCCATCACGCGCGCGAACGACGCGATAATCTCGCGCCCCTGCGGATCGTAAGCGCCCATGCACCCCAGCCACAGGCAGTATTCCTGCGTGCCATCGAAGATCGGAAATTGCTGCTTCTGAATGAATTTGTCGCGTTCGGTAGCGCTGAAGCCCAGCGCATTGCCGTTGCGTTCGAGCGCCAGAAACAGCTTCGTGCCGTACTCGTCTTCCCACTTGCCGGTATTCACCGCGCCGCGCCGCAGCCCAATGATGATGGGCACATGCTCGATGCCCACCGGGCACTGAAATTCGCACGCGCCGCAAGTGGTGCACTGAAACGCCGCCTCCTGCGAAAGATGTTTGCCGAGCAGCGGCTCATCGGAGCCCGCGCCGAACTCATTCAGGTAATCCCGCACGCCCAGCGCGATTTTCTTGGGATCGAGAACCTTGCCGGTATTCGCGGCCGGGCAATGCTCGCGTGCAACGGCCGCATTCGACGCAAGAATAAGCCTGCAGCGCGACTATGCGCGTCAGATCCTTGCCGGTATCGAGCCCGAAATCTTCATCGCCCGCCAGCGGCGGAATGTGCGCTGAAACTCGCCGCGCGAAAGAAATACCGTAACCGGACTCAGCACCAGATGCAGATGCTTGGTGTGCGGGATCAGTGGCAGAAATACCAGCAGCGCCAGCGTATGCGCCCACCACAGCGGCTTGCTGTCCCCAGTACCAGAAGGTCGCCAGATACGTGATCATCAGAACGAAGATCAGCAGCGCAATCACGCCGGATTCGTTCGAAACTTTGCGCCCAGCCAGCGCGGGCGCACGACAAACCGCCGAAAGAAGAGTCCCGCGATCGAGACCGCCACAGCTATGGCGAACACCCCCGCGAAGTCGAAATAGAATCCGCCGAACCAACTGTCGCGGTCGAGAAACGCCAGGCCGACGCCAGTGGCGAAATGATTCAGCGTGATCAGCGCGAACGCGCAAAATCCCCAGAAAACGAAAGCGTGCGCGATCCCCGGCAACGGCCGCTCGCGGATCACCTTGCTCTGCAGCAGGACTTCAGAAACAAAATCCCACACGCGTTTGCCGACGGACCCCAGCTTAAAATCCGCATCCGGCTTGGCCTCGCGGATCTTGCGCACCACTCTGCCGAAGCGCACCGCGAACCCGCCAACCGACGCGGTCAGCAGAACCAGAAAAACAATAATTTCAAGAGGCGAGAAACCCGGCACCTTCTCAAAAGTAGCATGCGCATTCCCGCAGACGTTAAGATCTAAAACATGGAACACTTGGTTTCGGGGGCCGCCGGGTTTCATCGGTTCGCATTTATGCGACCGCTTACTGGCGGAAGGCCACAGCGTCATCGGCCTGGATAATCTGATCACCGGCGCGCGCCGCAATCTGGCGCATCTCGAGAAGCACCCAAAATTTCGGTTCCTCGAATTTGACGTAACGCGACCCATCGAAGTGCACGGCCGCTTCGATCACGTCTGGCACCTGGCGTCGCTCGCCAGCCCCAAAGAATATCTGGCGCATCCCATCGAGACTCTGGAATCGGGGTCCACCGCCACCCGCAACATGCTCGAAATCGCCCGTCGCGACAACGCGCGTTTTCTCATCACCTCCACCTCCGAATGCTACGGCGACCCGCTCGAACACCCGCAAGTCGAAACCTATTGGGGCAACGTGAATCCCGTCGGCCTGCGCTCCTGCTACGACGAAAGCAAGCGTTACGCCGAAGCCATGACCATGGCCTATCACCGCACTCACGGCGTGCGCACCAACATCGCGCGCATCTTCAACACCTACGGCCCGCGCATGGCCTTGAAGGATGGCCGCGTAGTGCCCGCGTTTCTCGACCAAGCCCTGCAAGGCCAGCCGCTCACAATATTCGGCGACGGCACCCAAACACGCAGCTTCTGTTATGTGTCGGACATGGTGGACGGCCTCGTGCGCCTGGCGTCCTCCGAAGAACGCTTACCAGTCAACTTGGGAAACCCGGTAGAGTTGACGATTGCTCGAATTCGCCGAACGCATCCGCGAGCTAATGGGTTCGAACCTCCCTATCGTGTACCAGCCCCTGCCCTCAGACGATCCGAAAAAGCGCCGCCCTGACATCACCAAAGCCAAACGCGTCCTGGGATGGGAGCCGAAAGTTCCCCTCGCCGACGGCCTGCGCGAAACCGTCGCCTACTTCAAGGAGCTTGTGTAATCCAAACCTTCGTAGCCGCCGGCCGCCCCAGTTGTACCGACTTTCCGCCCACCTTCAGCGTCAATGTTTCATCGTAATTGCGCGAAACCATCTTCAGCTTCACGCCCGGCCGAATCCCCAGCCCGTCCAGGTATTCCAGCAGCCTTCGGTCGCGCTCAAAAACGCTAGTGACCTGCGCCAACCCGCGCTCGGATATTTCATCCAGCGGCTTCCACCCACGCTCCCGCCGGTCTTGCGGACGATCCATTCCCACCCGGTTCCCGTGCGGACACGACTCGTCTTCGCCCAACTTCTCCCGCAGCCTGTCTTCGAAATCCGCGGAAACCGCGTGCTCCATCTGCTCCGCTTCCTCGTGAACCTTGTACCACTCCATGCCGAAAATCTCCGTGAGCATGCGCTCGATCAAATGATGCCGGTTCATCACGCGATTCGCGATTTCACGCCCCTCACGCGCCAGCGTAATTTCCCCGGCCGCAGTTACACGAATCAGCCCATCGCGCTTCAGCCGCCGGATCGCCATTGTGACCGCCGGCGGCGACACCTGTAGCCAGCGCGCCAGCGTAGCCGCGATGACAACTTCACCCTCGCCCTCCGCCTCCGCGATAGCCTTCAGGTAATTCTCTTTGGATATGGTGATGCGCACTCACCCGTGATTGTAATATGCGCGCCTCAAGCCGAGTGAAATCGCATCCCCGCGAAACTCACCACGCTGGCCTCGTCGATGTTCCACTGCTGATACCCCAGCAACTCCCCGCGCGCCTGCGGAACAGCCTTCAGAAACGTGTAAATCGGCGCCGACCCGCACCATTTCAAATCGTCCTGCTTCTGCTGCACCAGATCCCAGAAGCCACGGGCGTCCCCAGTTTCCATGTGCTGAATACGCACCCGATCGCGCTGCTCCACCTCGGCCATCTCATTCCGCCCCGCAATCGCCGTGATGCGGTCCCCGTAGCGTTGCCCCATGTGCGCCATATCGACGCCCAGCACCCACAGCAGTTTCCCGTCTTCGCGCGCGCCAATCTCGCCCAGCGTCCCCAAAATGCGCCGGACACCTTCATCGTCCTCCGGCAACCCACCCTCGTAAATGCTTCGCAGATACGAACCGCACAGCACCGGCAGAATGCGGATGTTCGGCCCAAACAGATGCTGCAAAAATACCACCTGAAACTCGATCGAGTGCTCAATCGCGTGACAGTAGTCTTCCACCACCGCCGCCGACCCGAGCTTTCCCTCCAGTTCATCCACCAGCTTCGTATCGGTAACCGCCTCCCCATAAGGCGTAACGAACGGTTTGCGCGTAAGGCCCAACCGGTCCGGGTGTCCATAATGCGATGTGCCCAGAATCACAAAAGTACGATCCGCGTCCGCCGGCGTGAGTGCCGAATAAGCCGCCCGATAAGCCTCCACTCCGCCAAAGGGACTCACGTGCGGAGCAGCAATCGCCAGCACCCGCCCGTTCCCAGACCCGTTCGTTTTCGCGCCGCTCAAATAGTCAGCAAATGTCGACCGCAGTTCGCCCGCCTCGCCCGGATACCCCGTGCCCGCGTGCGCCGGATTCCGCAGCGGAGCCTCCGCGAACGCTCGTTCCGCGTCCTCCCGCCGCCGCTGAAAATTTTCATCCTCCAGAAAACCCGCCTCGCTGAGCGCTTTCAAAAGGTTGTTTTCCAGATCCCCCGCCTGCAAGTCACCTGTGATCTGCACCAGATGTGCCCGCAAATCCAGCGCGCTGTGCTGCCCGTCGAAATATTCCAAACACTCCACCAGCGCCGGCGGCACGATCAGCGTAGCGTCGGAAAAATGGAACGGATCGCGAATCACCAATCCGGGTTTGTCTTCGAACGGCGAAGGCATGAAGTCGAGAGTCATTCGCAAGCGCGGCAGCATGGAAACACCAGCATACAATTGAAGGGACACCCAGTGCCCACGCCTCTCGATCGAATATCGCGCGCCGCGCCGAACGCTGGCGCATCCAGCATACGAAAAGTGAGCGCCGCTCGCGCCAGTTCGGCAATGCGCGGCTCGCCACCGGCCTAGCCGCGGTCGTCATCGCCGCGCTGGCCATCGGCGCCGGCGTGCTCTCGCCCTGGTGGCTGCTGCTCCCCTGATCGTCTTCGTGGTTCTAGCGATCCTCCACGATCGCGCCGATAAACAGCGCGACGCCGCCCTTCGCGGCACTGCCTACTACGATCGCGCTCTAGCCCGCATCGAAAACCGCTGGATAGGCAAAGGCCACCAAGGCGAAGCGTTCCGCGATCCCAAACACCTGTACGCCGATGATCTGGACTTACTAGGCCCCGGCTCCGCCTTCGAATTGCTCTCCACCTCACGCACCGCCACCGGCGATCGCATGCTAGCCGAATGGCTCCTCGCCCCCGCGCCGCCCGAAATCGTCAAAGCGCGCCAGGCAGCCGTAACAGAGCTCCGCGGACGCCTCGACCTCCGTGAAGACATCGCGCTAATGGGCGAAGACATCCGCACCGCCATCGACGATCAAGCCATGAAGACTTGGGGCGAGCGTCCCGCCGTCCGCTTCTTCCCCGGAGCCCGCTGGATCGCCCTGGCTCTAGCCTGCGCCGCCGTCGCGACGTTCATTCTTTTTCTGGCCCAGCTACTGAGCCTGCGCCCGTTTTTAGCAGTGGTCTTGGCCGAACTAATCTTCGGATTAGCAGTTCGCGACAGCGTGCGCAACGTCGCGACGTTAGTCTCCACGCCCGCCCGCGAACTCAAGTTAGTGCGCCTCTTGCTAGAGCGTTTAGAAAAAGAACCCTTCCAATCGCAACGCCTCGTGCAGCTAACACGCGCACTCGATCTGCACGGCCTAACCGCGTCCGCCGAAATCCGCCGCCTGGAGCGCTCCGTCGAATACTTAGACTCAGCCCGCAACCAGTTCTTCCGCCTGCTAGCCGCGCCCCTGGTGTGGATCCCCCAATTCACCATGGCCATCGAAAAATGGCGTCAGGACTGCGGCCCGCACATCGGCGAATGGGTAGCGGCCGTCGGCGAGTTCGAAGCCCTGTGCTCGCTAGCGACCTTCGCCTACGAGCGCCCCGACGCCGTGTTCCCCGAATTAGTATCCGAGCCCGCTCCGCTCTTCGACGGCGCCGACGTCCGCCATCCCCTCATCCCGCGCGACCACGCCGTAGGCAACGACGTGAAGCTAGGTGGCCCCTGCGACCTGTGGATCGTAAGCGGGTCCAATATGTCCGGCAAAAGTACGCTTCTCCGCGCCGTCGGCTTGAACGCCGCGCTCGCCTGGGCCGGAGCCCCCGTTTGCTGCGCGCGCCTGCGAGTGTCCTTGCTGCGCATCGGCGCATCCATCCGCGTCAACGATTCTCTAGCCGACAACAAGTCCCGCTTCTACGCCGAGATCAGCCGCCTGCGCGATATCGTGGACTTAGCGCGCGCCGGCCAGCCCACACTCTTCTTACTAGACGAACTCCTAAGCGGCACTAACTCGCACGACCGCCGCATCGGCGCCGCCGCCGTGATTCAAGGCCTAGTCGAACGCGGGGCAATCGGTCTTGTAACGACGCACGATCTCGCGCTAGCCGAGATCACAGCGACCCTAGGCGAACGCGCCCGCAACGTCCACTTCGAAGATCACATCGAAAATGGCGAAATCCATTTCGACTACCATCTCCGCGACGGCGTAGTCGAGCGCAGCAACGCCCTTGAGCTAATGCGCGCCGTGGGACTAGACGTGTAGTGACTGGATGTATAGTGAGCCTATGAACGTACTCATCACCGGCGCCAATGGCGGTTTGGGAACCGCAGTCTCCCAGGAGTTCCTAACGTCCGGCGCGAAAGTAATCGGTGTAGCGCGCGAATGGAAACAATCCGCGCCCTTCACCACCGTCTCAGCCGACGTCACCACGGAGGCCGGCTGCGATTCCATGGTGAAACAAGCCCTCGAACACGGCCCCATCGACGCCTTAGTGCATTTGGTAGGTGCCTTCGCCGGCGGATCGCCCGTAGCCGAAACCACCGACCAAGCCTGGGACAGCATGATGAACGTCAACCTGCGCGCCGCCTTCTGTTGCATCCGCGCCGTCCTTAAGCCCATGCAAGCCGCCGGCCGCGGACGCATCGTCGCCATAGGAACACGCATGGCTGTCGAGCCCTCGCCGAACTTCGCAGCCTACGCGGTGTCGAAAGCCGCATTGGTCGCGTTGGTCAAGACCGTCGCCGCCGAAGGCCAGAAGTTCGGCGTGACCGCCAACGTGGTCCTGCCATCCACCATCGACACTCCCGCCAATCGAGCCGCCATGCCGAAAGCAGATTTCTCGCGTTGGGTAACGCCGCAATCCATCGCGAAGCTCCTGGTGTTCCTAACGTCAGAAGCCGCCGCCGACACCAGCGGGGCAGTAATTCCAATCTACGGGAGAGCCTGAATGCGCAAGAAAATGACCGCCGCCGAGATCAAGTCCGCGCTGCCGAAGCTCGACGGCTGGAAAGTGAAAGCTGGCAAGCTGCATCGCGAGTACCAGTTCCCCGACTTCAAGCAGGCCATGAAGTTCATGCATTCCGCCGTCCCCGGCATCAACAAGATGGATCACCATCCTGAGTGGTTCAACGTCTATAACAAGGTGATCGTCGATCTCAACACCCACGACGCCGGCGGCATTACCGCGAAAGATTTCGAACTCGGAGAGCTCCTCGAAGGACTATCCAAACGCGCTCTATGAAGTTGGCCTGGCTCGGAATCGCAATGCTGTTCACGCCAGCAGCGCCGGCGCAGGAGACCTTTTCCGCATCGCCCACGCTGGATGCGGTGGTCGAAACCGCAGTGCGCGATGGCCTGATTCCGGGAGCTGTGTTGATAATCGGTCACGACGGCAAAATCGTCCACCGCAAAGCCTACGGCGCCCGCGCCTTGGTCCCGCAGCGCGAGCCCATGACCGCCGACACCATCTTCGACATCGCGTCCCTGACCAAAGTAGTCGCCACCACGCCGTCCCTGATGAAGCTCTTCGAGCAAGGCAAGCTACGCATCAACGATCCGGTCACCGCCTACCTGCCCGATTTCCAAGGCGGCCACAGCGACATCACCGTGCGGGATCTGTTGACCCACTTCTCCGGCCTCCCGCCAGATTTGAATCTGGACCCGCCCTGGACCGGCTACGACACCGGCATCCGCCGCGCGCTCATCGAAAAGCCCACCTCGCCCCCCGCCACCCGCTTCGTCTATAGCGATATCAACTTCGAGCTGCTAGGCGAAATCGTCCACCGCCTAAGCGGCAAGCCGCTCGACGAGTACGCCCACGATGCCGTCTTCGCGCCTCTCGGAATGCGCGAGACCGCCTTTCATCCCGCCCCCTCCCCGAGGATCGCCCCAACAGAAATCGACCCCGCCACCGGCGCTCCCTTCCGCGGGGTAGTGCACGATCCCACTGCGCGCTATATGGGAGGCGTAGCCGGCCACGCCGGAGTGTTCTCGACAGCCGCCGATCTAGCAAAGTACGCACAAATGATGCTCGACGGCGGCGGCCAACTGTTCTCTCCGCTCACAGTGAAAAAGTTCACCTCGCCCAACTCGCCGCCCGATCAGCCCATCCTACGCGGCCTCGGCTGGGACATCGATTCCGGCTATTCCGCCCCCCGCGGCGAATTGTTCCCCCTCGGCTCCTACGGCCACACCGGCTTCACCGGCCCCTCGCTGTGGATCGATCCCGCCTCCAAAACCTACATCATCCTGATGACGAATTCGGTCCATCCCAAAGGCGGAAAAAATCTAAATCCACTGCGCTCGAAAATCGCCACCGTAGTCGCCGCCGCCCTCGGCGCTCCAGGCCCCGCCCCCGCCTACGAAACTCTAGAAGCCGCCGGCGTCCGCCGCATGACCGCGCCCAATCACGAAGTCCTCACCGGACTCGACGTCCTAGAAGCCGCCAACTTCGCCGAGCTCTCCGGCAAGCGCGTCGGCCTGATCACCAATCACACCGGCCTCGACCGCACCGGCCAGCGCAACATCGACGCCATGCGCGCGGCCGGCGTCAAACTCACCGCAATCTTCTCCCCCGAGCACGGACTCACCGGAAAAGAAGACCGCCCCGATGTCGCCGATGACAAAGACCCAACGAGCGGCCTCCCCATCCGCAGCCTCTACAACGACGGCCGCAACCGTCTCACGCCCGCCATGCTTCGCGACGTCGACGTCTTGGTCTTCGATATCCAAGACGCCGGCGCGCGCTTCTACACTTATTCGTGCACCATGCTCTACGCGCTCGAAGACGCCGCCAAGTCGAAGCTCCCGTTTTACGTGCTAGACCGCCCCAATCCCGTCACCGGCGTCCACGTCGAAGGCCCGCTGCTGGACGACAACCTGCACAGCTTCACCGGTTGCTTCGCCATGCCCGTGCGCCACGGCCTGACGCTAGGCGAGCTAGCCACCATGGCCAACGCCGAGCGCCACTGGACCGCCGACCTCCATGTAATCAAAATGAAAAATTGGCAGCGCAGCGACTGGTTCGATTCTACCGGTCTTCCCTGGATCGATCCGTCCCCCAACCTGCGCAGCCTGAACGCCGCCGCGCTCTACGACGGACTCGCCCTGCTAGAAGCCTCGCCCAACTATTCCGTAGGCCGTGGCACCGATGCCCCCTTCGAACAAATCGGAGCCGATTGGATCCACGGCCCAGAACTCGCGCAGTTCCTCAATAACTGGGTGCTGCCCGGCGTCCGCGTGTACCCCACGAAGTTCCAACCATCCTCCGGCCCCTTCGCCGGCAAAACCATCGAAGGTGTCCGCTTCGTCATCCTGAATCGCGAGCAGTTGAACTCCGTGCGCGTCGGCCTCGACGTCGCCTACGCCCTCCAACGCCTCTACCCCGGCAAGATCAATTTTGAAGCGTGTCGCTTCTTGATCGGTAGCCGCGAAATCGTCGACGCGCTCAAATCCGGCGTCGGCCCCGGCAACATTGAGGAGCGCACCCGCGAGCCTCTGCAGAAATTTGAAGAGCGCCGCCGCCCTCATCTGTTGTATTGAAGTGCCTCATTGAAACAACTCAAGGGTACGCTTTATGCCGAATGGCAAAGCAAGTTGGACAGGTGTTCACTGAGTGTTCGCCCGGCTAATATTTTTTCCGAGCCCCGTAACCTTAGGGCCACGGGTAACGTTCTATAAGTAATTAAATCCCCGTTACGACAGCGGGCGCCATCACCCCTTATCACCCAATAGGCGCCCGCTTTTTCTTTCCCAAAAAAAATCAATCCAGATCGTCCACCAGCGCCGAACTCAGATAACGTTCGCCCGAATCCGGCAGAATCACCACAATCATCTTGCCCTTCATCGCAGGCTCATGCGCCAGCTTCACCGCCGCCGCCACCGCCGCGCCGCAAGAGATCCCGCATAAGATTCCTTCTTCTCTCGCTAGGCGTCGCGCCATTTCGATGGCTTGCTCGTCAGTGACTTGCTCCACGCGGTCCACCATCTTCAGATCGAGCGTGCCCGGAATGAAACCCGCGCCGATCCCCTGAATCCCGTGTGGCCCCGGTTCCAGCGGTTTCCCCGCCAGCGTCTGGCTGATCACCGCGCTGCCCCGCGGCTCCACTCCCACCGACAAAATCGCTTTCTTCTTTTCGAGCTTGATGAAGCGCGAGACTCCGGTGATCGTGCCCCCGGTGCCGATGCCCGCCACGAACGCGTCCACCTGTCCGTGAGTGTCGTCCCAAATCTCCGGACCCGTGGTCTTGAAATGAATGTCCGGATTCGCCGGATTCTGAAACTGCTGCAGCAGCACCCAGCGATTGGGCTCCGCCGCTACCATTTGCTCCGCGCGTTCGATCGACGCCCCCATGCCCAGCGCGCCGTCAGTCAAGATGATCTTCGCCCCGAGCAGTTTCAGCACCGCGCGCCGCTCCAGCGACATCGTCTCCGGCATCAGCAGTGTAACCGGATACCCGCGCGCCGCGCCCACGAACGCCAGCGCGATGCCGGTGTTGCCGCTAGTAGGCTCGATCAACTCCCGCCCCGGCTTCAGCAGCCCACGCCGTTCCGCGTCCCAGATCATCGCCGCGCCAATGCGGCACTTCACCGAATACGCCGGATTGCGCCCTTCAATCTTGGCGATGACGCTAGCCTGCGCGCCGTCGGTAACGCGGTTGAGGCGGATCAGCGGCGTCCGCCCGATGCTAAATGAATTGTCAGGAAAAATCATGTTCAGATGTCCCAGTTTGCCACGTAGCGCGTCTGCGATTTCTGCCAGTTCCGCGCCAGCTCCGCAAACGTGGTGTGATCGAGGATCGCGGCGACGGCGTCGTCCACCTGTTTCCAGATCGGCTGGAACGGATTTGCAGCGTCGCGCCTCGTCTGCTTGCCGTCTTCGACAAACCGCAAGACTTCACCGACATTGATCTCGTTAGCAGGCTTGGCCAGCCGGTACCCGCCCTCCGCCCCGCGCCGCGATTCAACGAAGCCCCCTTGCTTGAGGCTCGCCAGAATCAACTCCAAAAACTTCTGCGGAATCTTCTGCCGCCGCGCCACGTCGGCAATCTTCACCGGCTCCCCCGGCGGCTGCAGCGAGAGGTCGAAGACCGCCAGCAAAGCGTATTCACTTTTTACGGAAATGTTCATGCAGATCGCGCGAACGGAAGGTTCTACCTAGCGATTGTAGGGGTTCGCAGGCCGGTGTGTAAAGCTGAGATGTGAGTACGAATCACTTTTACATCGGCCGATGCTCCCTGGCGTTGTGTTTGGCAATCCACGCCCCAGTATGTCAAGCGGCATCTAGGTTCGACGGCACTTGGAGAGGCATATATAACAGTCAGCCCACCGCAGAGCTACCAGTTGCGACCTATCCCGAGAACATGAACGAGTACGAGCTTCGGCTTCACGAGAGAGACGGAACAGTGCGGGCGATTTTCAGCACCGCCCCAACACTGGCCAAATCTCTCTCGCCAACGGCAAGCTATTCGGCAATCGCGCCTGCTTCGACATAGTTGAGGATGGCGAAGATATGCGCTGGTGCGTCGTGGTACATGGCAAAAGACTTACCGGCGAGTGGAGTCGCGGACCAGAAGGTGGCCCGCTCCTAGGAGGTTTAGGCGCGGGAGTTCGACTGTTCAAGATCAGTGGACGCAAGGACGACTGAATGAAGCATGACTATCCGCGCACGCGAATCTTATCTTCATCCACCACAACTAGTTTTCCTCGGAGATCCTCCGCACCCAGCTTGGCCAGACAGCGATCAAGAGCTTGTTCGATCTTCGATTCAGTAGGCGGATGAAGACGCAGCCAGATGACGCCCGGCGTACTTTGCGGCGGGTAGCGAATGATGTTGCCGAAATCGGCATCCAACGTCACCAGAACGCGATCGGACTGAATGGCAGCCGACCTCACTAAGGAATCGCTGGCGCCATTCAAGGACACTTCCGTAACGGCAACCGCATCGTGATCACTCTCGCGCAAGCGCAGCGCGTGCCTGCAAGACAAATTCTAGTCCAGAAGAAGCCTCACGCCTCAGCCAGAATGACCTCTTCACCGGCCAGAGCCGCCGCATATTCCAGGCACGCGAAAAGGTCCTCTTTGGTGAGCTGTGGGTATGCGGCCAGAAGTTGTTCTGTGTCCTCACCCGCGGCCATCTTCTGCAAAAGCAAATAAACCGGAATGCGAGTTCCTTTGACGCAAGGTTTCCCCATCATAACTTCGGGGTTTGATGCAAGCCGCGCAGGAAGCTTCATACCGTTAACCTAACACAGGCTCAGTGCCCCTCTTCCGCTAAGAACCGCTCCACCTCAATCGCTGCCATGCAACCCGCCCCTGACGCCGTAATCGCCTGCCGGTAAGTGCGATCCTGCACGTCGCCCGCGTGGAACACGCCGGTTATGTTCGTCCGCGCGCCGCCCTTCGAAAGAATATATCCGTCCGGGTCCAGATCGATCTGCCCCACGAACGGTTGGGTGTTAGGAATATGTCCGATCGCCACAAAGTATCCGTCCGCCGCCTGATCCCACACGCGTCCGCTCTTAAGATCGTGCAGCTTCACGCCGGTAACCAGGTTCTTCGACACATCGTAGATGTCCTCGACCACAGTGTTGGTCAGGAACTTGATCTTGTCGTTAGCGCGAGCCCGGTCGAGCATGATCTTCGACGCGCGGAAAGCGTCGCTGCGATGCACCAGCGTGATGGTGTCCCCAAACCGCGTGAGGAACGTGGCCTCTTCCATCGCCGAATCGCCGCCGCCGATCACCACGATCCTGCCGCCTTTGTAAAACGCCCCGTCGCAAGTGGCGCAGGAACTCACGCCGCGGCCGATCAGCTTCTGCTCATTCGGCAAGCCCAGCCAGCGCGCCGAAGCGCCAGTGGCGATGATCAGCGTGCTGGTCTCCTGCCACTCATCGTCGATGTTAATGCGGAAAGGCCGCTTCGACAGATCCGCTTCGAGCACCTTCCCGTGCTGGTAGACCGCGCCAAAGCGCTCCGCCTGCTTCTGCATGTTGGCCACTAGGTCGGGCCCATTGATGCCGTCCGGAAATCCCGGAAAGTTTTCCACTTCAGTGGTCAGCGAAAGCTGCCCGCCGGGCTCATGCCCAATGACGACCAGCGGGTTCAGCCCCGCGCGCCCAGTGTAGATCGCAGCCGTGCTTCCAGCGCAGCCCGATCCAAGAATGATGACGTTATGCACGATTTATATTACCAACCGACTTAGATGTCTGAGCGCCCCACCGCGATTCAGCTCAAAACCAGAGTGAAACGATGCGGTTAGCGAGGAATGCGAAGACGTAAGCGAACACCGTCATGTAAGCGAATTGAATGATGGGCCAGCGCCACCCCGCAGTCTCGCGCCGCACCACCGCGACCGTCGACATGCACTGCATCGCGAATGCGAAGAACACTAGCAACGCCGCCGCGCCTCCCGGAGTCAGATCGTGCCGCAGCGCCGCCTGCAATCCCATCGATTGCGTCGTGCCCTCGATCCCATAAATCGTCCCCAGCGTCCCCACGATCACTTCGCGCGCCGCCAGCGACGTGATCAGTCCGATACCGATCTTCCAGTTGAAGCCCAGCGGCCGGATGGCCGGTTCCACCGCGTGCCCGATCATCCCCGCAATGCTATCGCCGATCGGTGGAGCCTTGCCGTCGTGCAGCGGCAAATTCGCCAATACCCACAGCACAATCGCGACCGCCAGAATCACCGTCCCCGCGCGCCGCAGGAACACTCGTGCGCGATCGATCAGCCGCAGCGCCAGCGACGTCACAGTGGGCCAGCGATACGGCGGCATTTCCAGAATGAAGGGAGCCCGCGTGCTTTTCAACACGGTCGACTTCAACAAGCGAGCCGTAATAATCGCCGCCAGAAAACCCAGCACGTACAATCCCAGCAGCGCCGCCGCGCGCGTGCCGAAGAACAATCCCAGCAACGGCTTTTCGGGAATGAAAGCGGCGATCACCAGCGTGTACACCGGCAGCCGCGCCGAACAAGTCATGAACGGAGCAATCAGAATCGTAGCGATACGGTCCCGCTTGTTCTCGATCGTGCGCGTCGCCATGATCGCCGGCACCGCGCAGGCGTAAGCTGACAGTAGCGGAATGAAACTCTTGCCTTGCAGACCGATGCGCGCCATAGTGCGGTCCGCGATCAGCGCCGCGCGCGCCAGATATCCCGAATCCTCCAGCACACCGATGAACAGGAACAGCAGCAGGATCTGCGGCAGGAATACGATGACGGACCCCACACCGCTCCAAACGCCATCGACAATCAGCGACCGCAGCGGCGTATCCGGCATGGCGCCTTCAATCCACTTGCCCGAAGTCTGAATCGCCGCCGCCACCGCGTCCATCATGGGCCGCGCCCCGGCGAAGATGGTTTGGAAAACCCCGATCACCACCAGCAAGAAGATCAGCGGACCCACCACCGGATGCAGAAAGATCCCATCCAGGCGCCGCGTCCACAGCGGTGGAGCGGGCGCGCGAAAGTTCGTCCGGCGGCTCATATTGGCCGCCCAGTCGCGAACCTTGGGCACGTCCTGCAGTACCGGCAGTTGCAACAGCGGAGGCTTCGGCGGCAGATGCTTGGGCGCACCGTTCAGGAACTCAAATACTTTCTCGACGCCCGTGCCCTTGGACGCGCTGATCAACACCACTGGAGTGTTCAGCTGCTTCGCCAGTTCCTTCGCATCCACTTCACCGCCGCGGCCGTGCAGATCATCGGCCATGTTGAGGATCACCAGCGTCGGCAATCCCAAACTCAGAATCGGCGCCGCTAACGAAAGGTGCCGGCTCAGATTCGTCGAATCCAGAATCAGCATCACCGCGTCCGGCTTCGGCAGACCCTTCATGGTTCCCGCCAGAACGTCGTGCGTGACGCGCTCGTCTTCCGTGCGCGGCTGCAAGCTATAAACGCCGGGCAGATCCACCACGAAGATTTCGCGCAGGTGACCCAGCTTCGCGCGACCCATGCGATGCTCCACCGTTACGCCGGGGAAGTTCGCCACCTTCTGCCGCAATCCCGTCAGCCGGTTAAACAGCGTCGACTTGCCCGAGTTCGGCGGTCCCACAATAGCGACGACGTGCTGCTTGCCGGATGTTTCCGGCGGCGGCAAGGTCGCAAGAGAGGGACCGTGGCAATCGTCCATTTGTGTCCTATCGCAGAATCAAGTGTACGGCGGTTTCGCGGCGCAAGGCGACCTCAGACCCGTCCACGCGAAACACCCGCGGGTCGCCGCCCGGCGCGGAATGCGCGCGCGTGACGCTGTGACCCGGAAGAAAACCCAGTTCCATCAAGCGCTGCGCGTCTATGTCCGACATATCGATGCGCTCGAGAATCCCCGACTCGCCTTTCTTCAGCGACGTCAGATTGCGCGGCCCGTCCGGGGCGGTCTTATTGAAACGCATTTGCATCGACAATTCATTATGCCTCTACGGTGCAGCGATTTCAAGTGGGGATTGCAAATGACTTGCAACTGGCGGCGTGGTACTGATTCGTCGGCTTGGCCCCGGTGCTCCATTCTAACGCAGGATATTAATGAACGTAATTTCGAGGCGCATCGTATTCTAGCTGAGTGTTCTCGAGGTCACGGCTCGCGACGATCACCGCATTGCTTGTAGTGGCTGTCGCCTGCTACCTCGCGGCGCTCGCGGTGTTTTGCCAGTTCACGCTGCACGTCCGGCGCGCCCCGGGCGCAACTCCCCCGGGAACGGCTTGGGGGACAGTGTCGATTCGCGCGTTCGACGGAGCCCCACTCGAAGGCTGGTTGGTTCGGCCCGCAGTTCCCAACGGAAACTGCGTGATGGTGCTTCATGGAATCGGCGATTCGCGGCAGGGGAGCGCCGGCTACGCACCCCTGTTTCTCGATCAAGGCTATTCAGTCCTGCTGCCCGATAGCCGCGGCCACGGCGCCAGCGGAGGCGAGTTGGTTACTTATGGACTGTGGGAGAAATACGATGTCCGCGACTGGGCGCGCTGGCTGCGGCAACACCATTGCCAAGCGCTCTACGGGCTAGGCGAGTCTCTCGGCGGCTCCATCCTGATTCAGGCAGCGGCGCTCGGTCGAGACTTCCATGCGATCGTCGCGGAATCCGCGTTTGCCGACCTGCCGGCGATCGCCGAATCGCGTGTGGATCAAATGTTCCACTTGCCGCCGTTGCTGCAATCCCCGGTTCCTTGGTTTCTAGTGGGCAATTCCATGACGTTTGCGAGGTATCGCTATGGACTCGACTTGCGTCAGGTGTCGCCGATCGAGAGCATGCGCCGCACCTCGACGCCGACCTTGCTGATTCACGGCTTGGCTGACTCGCGGACACCCTACTGGCACTCACAGGTATTGGCCCGCGCCAGCGCTCAATCCGTCTTATGGCTAGTGCCGAACGCCGAACACACCCAAGCATATGCGGCGGCGCCCGATGAATTTCGCCGACGCGTGCTTGGGTGGTTCGTCGGCCACTAGCGCTACTTCACGAGAACGGTCTTATCCACCTCCAGGGTCACGGTCTTGGTAACCGTGGGGCCGTTGGTGGGAACCACTTTCACTTCGTAAGTCCCCGGATTGAGGTACAGCGCCTGCGCGAAGTTGCTGAACTCGTCGACGTGACCCATGAAGTGGTCGTTTACGTAAACCGCCGCGAAGTGATCGGCATTTTCGACGCGCAGTTTGCCGAACGGCGGCTTGGCCGGAGGCAGCGCCACCATGGTTTCCTTCAACACCGTTTTCTTGCCCGCGGTGATGGTTACCTTCTTGACGATCTCCTGATAACGCGGATCCTCCAGCTTGACTTCGTGCTCGCCGGCGGCCACGTCGTACGTGCGCGCCACTTTGAAGTTCGCTGCGGGACCCACATACTTCCCGTCGATGAAAACTCCGGCGCGTCCCGGGTCGACTTCCGTCTTGAGCCGGCCGGTGTCCGCTGCTGCACATAAGAACGAGGCCGATAGTAGAACTGTTAGAATTCGCATACTGCTATTGTGCACCCAATCTTACGCTGTGGCTGCGCTGCGTCTCGGCGCTGCTTCGGGTGCTTCGGCGAACACCGAGTAAACCACTCCCGCAATAACCGCGCCAACGATCGGCGCTACCCAGAAGAGCCACAACTGTTGGAGCGCCCACCCGCCCACGAACAGCGCCGGAGCCGTGCTGCGTGCCGGATTGACGGAGGTGTTCGTCACCGGGATCGAGATCAAGTGGATCAGCGTCAGACCCAGCCCGATCGCGATGGGCGCGAATCCCTGCGGTGCGCGGCGGTCAGTCGCGCCCAGGATGATCATCAGGAACATGAAGGTCAGCACCACCTCAGCCGTCAAGCAAGCGCCCAACGCGTATCCGCCCGGCGAGTGCGCGCCATAGCCGTTCGCGGCGAATCCGCCGGCCACGCTGAAGCCTTCCTTGCCGCTGGCAATCACGTACAAAATGCCCGATCCCACCACCGCGCCCAACAACTGCGCGACGACATAAGCCGGTAATTCAGAAACCGGGAAACGTTTGCCCACGACAAGGCCCACGGAAACCGCGGGATTCAGATGGCAGCCCGAGATAGGGCCGATGGCGAACGCCATGGTGAGCACGGTGAGTCCGAAAGCCAGTGCGACACCAGCGAAGCCGATTCCCAGAGCCGGGAAAGCGGCGGCCAGCACAGCGCTGCCGCAGCCTCCAAAAACCAGCCAGAATGTTCCGATGAATTCCGCGAAAGCTCTCTTTGAAAGAGTCATATTGAGTTCCTCCTCATCCGTCTTTTCCGACAGCCTTAGCAGTATACTCTCAACCTCTCTTGGTTACCTCCGTCGGTCAAGGTGCGCCATGGCGGCGCGTCTGACGCCGTGCCCGCCGAAACTCGTTCGCACAATTCACTTGACGTATCCTATGTGATGAAATGCCGATTGAGTTTCGTAACGTTACCGCCGGGCCTTTGAAGGCTCTTACCGCCAGTGTTCCCGCGGGCGCCATTATCGGCCTGATCGGGGGCAAGAACTCGGGCGTCGCTGAGTTGCTGAAGCTGGCCTGCGGCGTGATTCCGCCGGAGCAGGGCGAAGTGAAAGCCGGCGAACAGCGGCGGTTAGTCTCGCTGGGCGATCCGCTCAATCTGGCGCCGTCGGATGTGCTGGCGCTCGATCAGGCGCTGGCTACGCAGGATGCGCTGGTGCGGGCGCGCACGCTGCTCGGTCTAGACCGCCTGCGGCGTGCGGGCACCATGGTGCTCCTGGCGTCGCACGAGGACCGCTTGCTCGAAACACTGTGCGACGAAGTGTGGTGGCTGGAGGCGGGCGAGATCGCAGCCAAAGGCGATCCGCGCGAGACCATGACGCGCTATCGGCGCTTCGTGGCGGAACAGGTGCGCGCCTGGGGCGAGACTATTTCGCCGCGTCTGACGCCTTCCGCGCGGCGCGGTGATGGGAAGGCGGAAGTGCTGTCGATCGAAACTTTGGGTGCGAACGGCAACTCGACCATCGTGTGGAAGAGCGGCGAGTACGTGAGCGTACGCGCGACCGTGCGCTTTCATGAAGCCCTGAGCGAGCCCGTGATCGGCATGCTGATCCGCACGCAGATCGGTTTCGAAGTGTACGGGACCAACACGGAACTTGAACGCGTTATGATCGGTCCGCGCAAGGAGGGCGATACCGTTACGGTGGTGTTCCAATTCTTGTGCGACCTGTGCCCGCAACCCTACACCCTGACGCTGGTGGCGCACGACCCCGACGGCACCGCGCATGACTGGCTGGATGACGCGGTGGCTTTCACGGTGGCGGATGAACGTGGAACCCCGGGCGTCGCGAATCTAAGAGCGAAGGTGACTATCGAAGCGGAGAAACAGGAGGTCTTATGACCTGTCGTGCTGGAGTATTCTCGGCTCTTCTCGGTGCGGGCTTGGCGCTCGCACAAGCGCCTCCGAATCCATTGGCCGATCCGCCGAAGCAGGCGTCCTTCGGGCTCGAAGATTCGAAGGTGATTCAGACGCTGCCGCAGAGCAAGCCGGTTCTGGGGAAGGCTGGCCCGGCGCCGCGCTTGGCGGACGGGAAGCCGGATCTATCGGGGCCCTGGGAGCCCAACGCGATACGCGAGAACGTGCGTCTGGACGCGACCGGCGTAGTGATTCCGTTCCGCCCCGAAGCCAAGGCGATCTACGATCAACGGCTGGCCACGCTGGGTAAAGATGATCCGGAAGCGCGCTGCCTGCCGCCCGGAGTGCCACGCCTGACCACCACGCCCTATCCGTTCCGTTTCCTGCAGGTGCCGGGATTGATCGTGATCATTTACGAAGGCGGCTCGCAGACCTTCCGCCAGATCTTCAGCGATGGACGCGGGCACTCCAAGTTCGCCGAAGAGTTGTGGAACGGCGATTCGATTGGCCACTGGGAAGACGACACGCTGGTGGTCGAGACCATCGGCTTCAATGAGAAGACCTGGATCGACGCCGCGGGCGTGCCGCATTCGAAAGACATGAAGGTGACCGAGCGCATCCGCCGGCTGGACGCCGAGAACATGGAGATCGTGAGCACCATCGACGACAGCAGCATGTACACGAAGCCGTGGTCGTTCACGACCTATCCCAAGCGGTTGCATGGCGAGATTCTCGAATACATCTGCAACGAGAACGAATCCGACGTGCGGCACTTGGTGGGCAAGTAGCCGGAGTTTTATTTCGATCGCCGGATTACCTTGAAGGTTCCTTCGACGGCGCCGATCACCATTTCTGAGACGGCGCCTTGATCGTTCTTGGCGAATTCCACGCTGCCGCCGGCTTCCAGGAAGAAGAACTTGGTTTCGGACAGGGGCGTAAGCGGGCGCTTGACGCCGCCGTTCATGTCGACCATCAAACGGTCGCCGTCGAGAGAAACCGTCAGAACGATGGTAAGGCCGGGGCGCTCGGGTGGCTTGAATTCGTACACGCCGGGGTATTGGGCTAGGATAGCGGGGGCTACTGTCACCGCGTTCTTGGTCTCGTCGGAGACTTTGCCGACCAGGTGCTGGCGGTCGCGCTCGTTTTCGGCGCAAACATATTCGATCATTTCCGTGTCGGCGGCGAGCTCCAGTTTGATGGGCACCGTCAACGGCTTGGAAAGCGCCTTGGGATCGTCGATGATTTTGTCCATTTCGAGGTGTCCGAAGTCGCGGCGGCGCAGGCGTTCGATGACGTGCAGCGCCTCGCTGTGGGGATGGCCGACGTCGTCGAGCCAGGTGCGGTCATTGAATCCCGCGCTTTCAATCACTAGCGTGTCGCCGTCCCAGTGGCCTACTGAGTAGCCCATCCAGTTAGGATTCGCGTCGCTGGGGAGCGGGCGTCCGTCGAGAAAGATCTGGCGATAGGTGAGGTCGTCGCCGAGGATAACGATGAGCGCCGGGGTTTGGACGACTTTGCGCGCGTCAACGCCGGCGCGGGGGCCGAAGGGGAGGCAGAGGACGCTCATGTCGTCTTTGAACAGATCTTCTTTGCGCTTCTTCGAGAGCGTGTCGGCCCAGGGCTGGGGCTGGATGGCTTCGATGGCTTTCTCGGTCTCGCCTTCGCCGCTTTGATCCTGGCGCCACAGGCCGGAGAGATCGGGCTTGCCGTCGGGCGTGCGCGGGGCGGGGGCGGAGAGGTTGGGTTTGCCGTCGGCGGTGCGAGGGATTCCGGGCGTGGGGTAGTGCAGCCACTGAGCCTGCAAAGACGCGATACAGAGGGCTGCGACGGGAAGAAGAGGTAGCAATTTCATGAGACGGAACCTCCGGTTTCAAAATACTATACGTAGTATTTTGAGGGAAGGGTCCCGTTATTTGGATTCGATCAGGAAAGTGGGCGCCAGGCCGGAGAGCGTGGAGAAGCCTGAGGAGCCGGCGACGTGCAGCCAGGTGGAGGCGCCGTGGATCTTGCCGCTGAAGAAGTGGGGGTGGACTTCTACCTGCATCTCTTTCATGACCAGGCTGCCGTATTGGAGCAAGGGGAAGACGGCGCGGGCGGGGTCGGCTACTTCTTGGACTACGTAGGGGCTGCGCATGGCTTGACGTAAAGCCTTTTCCCAACCTAGTTCGTCTAGCTCGGCGCCGCGGAAGGTGTTCTGGTCTGAGGTGTCGTCGTTGGGCTTCAGCACTAGCTTGTTGCGGTGCTTCATGACGAAGTCGGGGAGATCGACGGTATGGTTCTTGTACGTCGTCTTGGCGGCTTGGACCATGCGGGTCCAGGGGATGAATTCTTTGATGGCTTTGCGCTCGATGGCGGGGAACTTGGCGGTGACCGTGTCGTCAGTCAGGAGATCGAACATGCCGCGCTTGGCGGCGACCTCGGAGCGGAAGCTGTTCACCATACACACGGCGCGATCTTTATAGGCGCGGACGAGCGGGTGGTTGAGATCGAAGCGGACTAAGAATTCTTGCACGCGCACGCAGCGATAGACGATATCGATCACCATGTCGCCGCGGCGGAGCTGGCCGTTCTTGTATTCGAGCTGTTCGGGCGAGGCTACTTCGGCTTGGAAGCCGTCGCGGCGGAGTTGCTCGGCTAGCAGGGAGTTCTCGCTCGAATCGGCGGGTTGGAACGGGGCGCGCGATTCTACGAAGACGATCGAGGGCTTCTTATTCTTACCGCCGAATTCTTTGTAGGCTTTGAGGATCGCTGCGGTCAGGGCTTTGGTGCCGCCTAGTTTCGAGAGCTTGTGTTTCTTACGGAATTCCTTGACGGGCGGGGCTTCGAAATAGATGTCGGCGAGCAGGTCGCCGTAGATTACGCTCGAAGGGGCGCCAACGCGGTGTCCTACGAATTGAGTTGAGCCGTTGTGGAGATTCGCATCGAGCAAACCGGAGAGTGCTTGCGCGGAGTAACCGGGCTCGACTGCGGCGAGCATGCGCTCGGCGGGGAGCAACTGCATGCGCGAGAGCAGGGCCGGCGTCGCGAGGATCATCTGCTCAGTGCGATCGATGGCGGAAAATACGGTGGCGGCGGCTTTGCCTAAGATGGCATAGTCGCGAGTGGTGAGAAAGTGTGGACGCAACACCGGTGACAGGGGCCGGCTGACCAGCTTTTCGGCACGGAGGCGCGCTTGCAGCGCCTCGGCCCAAGCCAGGTCAATGTACGGTTCACTTTCAATTAGTTTGTGATAGCGGGCTGTCGCCTCGCTCACTTGGCTCATGGCGGCTGAAGGCTAGTATCGCACGCGGGTCCAAGCGTTGGGAAGCTTGGACCATGCATGTCTATGATTTAACTAGACTTATAGTTATCGCTGGTTCTGTTTGAGGATTTTTTTGCGCAAGCGGATGGATTTGGGGGTTACTTCTACTAATTCGTCGTCGCGGATGAATTCTAGCGCTTGCTCTAGATTTAGTAAGCGGGGCGGAACCAGGCGGATGGCTTCGTCGGCGCTGGAGGCTCGCATGTTCGTGAGCTTCTTTTCCTTCACGATGTTCACGTCCAGGTCGGCGTCGCGGGCGTTTTCGCCTACGATCATGCCTTCATATACTTCTAGGCCGGAGCCGACGAACATGTCGCCGCGTTCTTGCAGGTTGAAGAGGGCGTAGCCGGTGGTTTTACCGCCGCGGTCGGCTATGAGGGAACCTGTCGGGCGGGTGGGGATGTCGCCTTGCCACTCGATGTAGCCATCGAAGAGCGAGTTCATGATGGCGGTGCCCTTGGTGTCGGTCAACATTTCGCTGCGGAGTCCGATTAATCCGCGCGACGGGATGTTGAATTCGAGGCGCACGCGGCCGGAGCCGTGGTTCACCATCTTCACCATTTTGCCTTTGCGGGTTCCTAATTTTTCGATGACTACACCGACGAAGTTTTCGGGGCAATCGATGACCAGGAGCTCTTGCGGCTCGTTCAGTTTGCCGTCGATGGTTTTGGTCAGGATTTCGGGTTTGCCTACAGCTAGCTCGAAGCCTTCGCGGCGCATCATTTCTATTAAGATCGCCAGTTGGAGTTCGCCACGACCCATCACTTTGAAGGCGTCGGGTCCGCCGGCTTCTTCTACTTTGATGGAGACGTTGGTGAGGAGTTCTTTATCTAAACGATCGCGCAGGTTGCGGGAGGTGACGAATTGGCCTTCGCGGCCGGAGAACGGCGACGTGTTGATGGTGAACGTCATCGCAATGGTGGGTTCGTCGATTTGGATGTGGGCCAGGGGCTTGGGATCGACGGCGCTGGTTACGGTTTCGCCGATGGTGATGCCTTCGACTCCGGCGATGGCCAGGATGTCGCCGGTGCGGCCTATGGTTTCGTCTACGCGCTTGAGTCCCGAGAAAGAGTAGAGTTTGGTGATTTTGGTTTTGTGGAAGGAGCCGTCCAGCTTCGCGATGGACACTTCGTCACCGAGGCGCAGCGTTCCGTTGAAGACGCGGCCGATGGCAAGGCGTCCTAGATATTCGCTGTAATCGAGGTTTGCTACTAAGAGTTGCAGGATGGCGTCGGGATCGCCGGGGGGCGGTGGGGTTTTCGCAAGGATGGTGTCGAAGAGGGGGCGGAGGTTGGTGCTGTCGTCATCCAATTTGTATTTTGCGATGCCTTCCTTGCCATTGGTGTAGATGACGGGGAAGTTTAGCTGGTCCTCAGTGGCGTCGAGATCGATGAACAGGTCGTAGATTTCGTCGAGGACTTCGGGGATGCGGGCGTCGGGGCGGTCGATTTTATTAATGACGACGATTTGGGGAAGGCGGGCTTCTAGCGCCTTGCTCAACACGTAGCGCGTTTGGGGGAGCGGGCCTTCGCTAGCGTCGACGAGCAGCATGACGCCGTCGACGATCTTGAGCGCGCGTTCGACTTCGCCGCCGAAGTCGCTATGGCCGGGGGTGTCGATGATGTTGATTTTGATGTCGTGATAATAGACGCCGGTGGCTTTGGCGAGGATGGTGATGCCGCGCTCGCGTTCGAGGTCGTTCGAATCCATGACGCGCTCGGCTACTTCTTCGTTTTCTCTAAAAATGCCGCTTTGACGGAGCATGGCGTCGACCAGGGTGGTCTTTCCGTGGTCTACGTGCGCAACTATTGCGATGTTACGGATGGTGGTGTTGGTCATTTAAAAGGGGGGACACCTCTATTGTCGCACGTTGCGGGGCGGGGGCCGACGGTTCCGACTCGCTGTCGCTCGCGGTTCTCTGTGAGGAGGTGGTGGAGGTCACGGAGGAGGCGGGTTCTAAAGGAGTTGGGGCGGGCTTGGGTTCGTTTGGTAATTCTTCATGATCGCGGAGGGATTGGAGCTGTTGCAATTGTTTTAGGGCGCGGGCGTAGGAGCGGGTGAGGGTGGCTTCGTAGCGGAGGAGGAGGTTGAGGCTGGGTTTTTCGGCGACGCGGTGGAAGGTCCAGGCCAGGCGGTCTTCGGGGGTGGGGGCGCGATTGAGGTCTTTGAAGCGGTGGTCTACGTATTCGGCTAGGCGGTCCATTTCGATGGTGAGGAGGGTGGTTTCGATGGTGGAGACGCGGCGGAGGCGCCAGCGGGCGTTGGCCATGGTTTCTACTAACTCCATTTCCAGGAGGCCTTGCGGGGTGAACTCTGAGAGGTAGGAGTTTAGGAGGGTTTGGTAGTCGGCGGCGGATTCGGTGGGGAGGACGGGGGAGATGGGCGCGAGGGTGGGGGTGGGGACCGCGGAGAGGCCGTGGCGGAGGGCGTTGCGGGAGGACACGGTTAGGCCTGCCGAGGTTACGGGGCCGTGAGACTTGGCGCCGTTGATGCGGGCGGTGGCGGATTTTTCGGGTGTGATTACTGACATTTTGATTTGTGGGCCTCTGGGGGAGAGGGTAGGGGTGGGGGGACGGCGGAAGAGGATGGTGCGGAGAGGAAGTAGTTGGAGGGAATGGAGATTCAAAAGAAGAGCAGAGGTGATTCCTTAACTGCTTCTTCCAGAAATTGCCTCAATTATCCTTGAATAAAAGGCCGACTAATGAAGTAAGCAAACAAATGGTAAAGTGATCCTACACGTGAAGGAGATATTTTAAAAATGGCCGAATTTGCGTATACTACTGTGCCGGGAAAGCTGAAGACTCTCTTCGCGAAACTGCGCGAGGTCGGAGTCCCATCGAAAGCAACGGTTCAGTGGCTGAAGTCCCTTGGATTCAGATCCAGCAATGACGCTTCTTTGTTAGGCATCCTGAAATCAGTCGGATTCGTTGACGCAACGGGTGTTCCTACGCCGAAATGGTCGAGCTTTCGTGGCGCCAATTCTAAAAGAGTGCTCGGCGATGCGATCCGAGAGGGATACGCGGAGCTCTTTGCTGTTTATCCGGACGCGTGGCAGAGGAGTCAAGCGGACTTAGAGCATGTTTTCAGTACCAGTTCGTCGGGTGGGCACCAGGTGATATCGAAGACGGTCAGCACGTTTAAGAGTTTGGCCGAGATTGCAGAGTTTACGCCTGTCATGGCCCAGACGGATCTCCGTATGTCATCGGAGGCGCTACATGTTCCGGTCTCATCGCCCGCCGACGATACGCCAGCAGGTCGATCGTCGCGTGGTGGGGTGCCGTCCGTCCACATTGACATTCAAATTCACATTGCTCCGGAGTCTTCGTCAGAGCAAGTCGATCAAATTTTCGCGAGCATGGCGAAGCATCTTTACGGTGGCCGGGATCGTGAATGACCAGAATAGGTCGCAACGCCTTTAACGCAGCTAAAGCCATCCAGGCGGAGGTTGACATCCAACTCGGCCCCCCAGAAGAAGGGCGTCGTTCTGAAAAACAATTAGTGCTTCCATTCTCAATTGTTCGCGGCACCCGGGGCTACATTGAACGTGTGGTGCACCAAATCAACGGTTGTTACGAGAACGGTTGGTACGATTCGTCGGCAGTCATGATTCGGCGCCTACTTGAAACGCTCATAATAGAGGCATTCGAACACCATAGAGTCGCTAATCATATCCAGAACGCGAGCGGAGACTTCCTCTACTTGCGGGACCTCATCGATATTTGCATGAATGAATCGGCATGGAACTTGACGCGCAATTGTAAACAGGCAATGCCGAAACTCAAGGATATCGGCGACAAATCAGCGCATAGCAGACGCTATAACGCACATCGGGGGGACATCGCACCGCTAACCGCCGACATCCGCTTGGTAGTTCAGGAGCTAATTTACTTGGCCGCGTTGAAATGAAACGACTCCCGGGTTAGGGTTTGAATTAAAACGTTCTCCCTTAGGATGCTCAGCGAAGTTCGACGAACCGCTCGCCGTTCTCGAATCGCTCCAAAATTCTCTGCCATTGCCTCTTGAAGACTTCGAGCAGGAAGGCTCGGCGGCAGTTCCCCAGTCGCACCCAGAGCAGTCCGGCTGAGGGAGTTTTTGAGTACAGAGTCACGAAGTCTTCGTCTTTGGAAATCAGTACGAAATCATTCGTGGACGCATAGCTCCAGAGTTCTGCATCGGTACTCTCTCGCAAACCGACGTCGACTACGTGCAGCGCTTCTGTGCGGAGTTCTGCGGAGATGAAGCGGGCGAGTGCGGGTGGGAGTTGATTGTCGATGAGGAATTTCACGCCGAGCGGAGGACTGCGTGATCAGTCTGGCGGGCTGCATACTCGACGGATGCGAGGACGTCTTCGCGTTCGAGGCCGGGATAGTCCTCAAGGATTTCTTCGATGCTGGCGCCGGAGCTTAGGAGTTCCAGGATGTCGGTGACGCGGATTCTCATGCCGCGAATGCAGGGGCGGCCGCCGCATTGGGCGTCGTCGATGGTGATTCGGGCTAGGCGTTCCTGGGTCATGGCGACGATCCGGTACTAGTCTAGCGCTTCGGGATTGCGCACGCTCTCGAGGTAAAGGCGGATGGCTTCGGTGGCGCGGGTGGTTCGTTCTTCGAGGGAGCGGGCGGTTACGAGGATGGTGGGGAGTTCCGGCACGTAGGCGCTGTAGCCGGTGGGGTCGCCTTCGATGACGAGCGAGTATTTACGGGTCATGGTTCAGATTCCAGCCAAGTGCAAATCGCCCAGGTGCAGGCGGACGCGCTCGGGGATGTTGCCATCGAAGAAGTAGGCACGAACGGCTTCGCGGACGTTGGAGCGCAGCTCATCCCAGTTGTCGCCTTGGGTGAAAATGTCGAGGGTCAGGCACTCGGCGCAATAGCCGCCGTCGGTTTCCTGGGTGACCTCGAAGATCAGTTCGGCCATGACTTCATCTTCGCATTGTCGGAGTTTAGCTTAGGAATCATGGTCTGGGCTGGCGCTCGCGGGCGAGGCGTTCGGCCAGGAAGACTTTGAGCAGGGACTGATAGGGGACGTCGCGGCGGTTGGCTAGCACCTTCAGGTCTTCGATCATGGAAAGCGGCAGGCGCAGGGAGATGGTCTTGAGGGTGGGCTTGAGGCGGACGAGTTTGGTGCGCTTGGCGGAGGGCCAATCGAGGTACTCGGTGGAATCGGCGGTGGCCCAGAAGTTTTGTTCCTGGGCTTCGGTTTTGAATGCGGGGAGTTTTTTCTTGGTCATGGGGTCTCGGACTCCAAGCGTCGATAGGCGCTGGCTTCGTTGCGGTTCATGTCTCTGACGGAAATCACGCGGATGAGTTTGCGGCGGATGGTGAAGGCTACAAACAGGCGGCGGGTGGCTCGGGTCTGGCCGAGGGCGTAGTAGCGCTTTTCGCGGTTGGAATGGCGGAGGTCGCTGCGAACTACCAGTGGATCGTTAAAGAAAACGTCTTCGGCTTCTTCGGTGGTCACTTGGTGGCGGTCCCAGTTTTTGTTGGCATTTTCTTCGTCCCAATCGAATCCGATGCAGTGTTCGAGGGGATCGGCGGCCACAGCGTCAGTATACTACTATCGTATACAAAATCGTTACGACCTAGCCGCCTGCGGTCTCATGGGTGACCTCGAAGATCAGTTCAGCCATCGTCGCTTTTGCGGGGTGGATTAGGCGGTGGGTTTGTAGCGTGTTGCTAGGAGGGCGGTGGCTTGGGTGAGGTCGATGTCGGCGATCAGCAGGCCTTCTTGGCCGTGGGGGTGGTGGGTGAGGAGTGATCCGTCGGGGCGGGCTACTGCGGAGGTTGTGGGGGAGGCGGGGCTGGCGTAGTTTACTGTGGCGAAGTAGATGGTGTTTTCGGCGGCTCGGCAGGGGATGGCATGTTCGTGGAAGGTGGGGGCGGGGCCGGCTTCCAAAAAATTTGGGTGGAAGACGATGTGGGCTCCGTGGCGGGCGGACCAGCGGACGGTTTCGGGATAGCGCCAGCCTTCGTGGCAGATGGCGATGCCGAAGGTGAGGGGTCCGGCTTGGAAGATTTGGCGGGTGGCGTGGGCTTGCGCGGCTAGTTGGACAGCGGCGGTGGCTAAGGCGACCGGCTCCTCTGGCGTGGAAGGGAAGCGGAGGTTGGCGAGCGCGATTCTGACCACGGACGGTTTTCTTGGGATCAGTATATACCGGCGGTGGGCGTTATAATCGGTTGATCTGAATCACCACGTCATCGCGGCTATCAGTTTCGCTGGCATTTGCCTGGATGTATTTGGCGGGCTATATCTGGCTTACGATTTGCTGGGCGGGCAGCATGGGCCGCTGCGCGTGCTCACGCGGATGGTCACGTACTCGATTGTGTTCGGCATCGGGTACGGGCTGGGGCTGGGATTGTTTTTCGGGATCGCGGCGGGAGTGGCTACCGGGGTTACGGTCGCGATTGAGCTGAACCGGATGGGCAAGCGGAACGATCATTTCTCGCTGCCTTGGGAAGCTTTGTTCAGCGCGATTCGCGGGTTGGGGTTTGCGGTGGGGCTTTCGCGGACGCTGGGATTCGCTTACGGGGCTGCATTTGGGGCTTTAATCACAGCGGGACAGGTGGTGGCTTACTCGCGCGGGATGCGGCCTACCTTGGATTACGCGGCGTCGCGGCAGTTCCGGTTCTCGCGGCGGCTGGCGTGGGGGACGGTGGCGCGCACCGTTGGCTACACGGCGGCGGCGCTGTTCTGCAGTGTGCTGGTGCGGCACGTGGAGCATCCTTGGCTGTTTGCGATCCGGTTGGGGCTGGTGACGGGCGTGGTCACGGCGGTGGGGATCAGCGTCAATCCTTTTATCGAATATTATGCGGACAACCTTCCGGAGCGGCGGCTGGGCGTGTTCGGAATCTGGCTGGTGTTCTGCGGGTTTCTGTTGCAATCCTTCCAATATGTCGCGGTGCTGCTGGATATTCGGGTGACGTAAGCGATGATAGAGATACGTGTCTACACTTCCGTCGGTGGTGATTGTGGGGCGGCCGAACGTCGGCAAGTCCACCTTATTTAACGCGATTATCGGGCAGCGGCGCTCGATTGTGGGGGATGAGCCGGGCATCACGCGGGACCGCATCTACGGCGAAGCTACTTATCGCGGGCGCAAATTCGATTTGATCGATACCGGCGGCATCGTTCTCAACGACGATGAAATGATTCCCACACAAATTTTGAAGCAGGCGCGGACGGCGTTCGAGACGGCTGCGCATATCATTTTTCTGATTGACGGGCGGAGCGAGATTACGGGCGTGGACCGGGATCTGGCGCGGATGCTGCATAAGCTGGGGAAGCCGGTGTCGGTGGCGGTCAATAAGATTGACAGTCCCAAGCGCGAGGGGTTGGCGCACGAATTTCATGCGTTAGGTTTTAAACATTTGTTTCCGGTTTCGGCGGAGCATCGGTTGGGGTTTGAAGACTTACTGGATCACGTGACCGAGGGGTTTGTTGCGGAGCCGCAGGCGCGGAAGAAGGTGCGGGGGGAGGATGCAGGTCCGGAACCGGAACCGGAAGATGAGAAGACGCTGCCGATTAAGATCGCGATCATCGGGCGGCCGAATGTGGGGAAGTCGACCTTGCTGAATGCGCTGACGGGGACGGAGCGGGCGATTGTTTCGCCGGTGGCGGGGACTACGCGGGATGCTGTCGATGAAAAAGTAACGGACGACGGCACGGAGTATGTGTTTGTCGACACGGCGGGGATTCGGCGCAAGGGCAAGACCAAGCTGATGGCGGAGAAGTTGAGTGTGGTGATGGCGCGGCGGCATTTGCGGATGTCGCATGTGGCGCTTCTCGTCATGGATGCTAGCGAAGGGGTGCTGGCGCTGGATGCGACCATCGCTGGTTACGCGCATGAGGAGGGGCGGGCCATTATCTTAGTGGTGAATAAGTGGGATGCTGCGAAGGATAAGAATAAGAAAAAGTTTATCGAGCAGATTCGGGATAATTTGAAATTTCTGGAGTATGCTCCGATTGCGTTTGTTTCGGCGGAGAAGCGGTTGGGGACGCGCGCGTTGTTTCCGCTGATTAAGAAAGCTTACGAGGCGGCTTCGCGGCGGGTGACTACGGGTGAATTAAACCGGTTCGTGGCGTCGCTCGAATGGGAATACGATATGAAGATTTACTATATGACGCAGGCCAACGTGCGGCCTCCGACGTTTGTGGCGTTTACGGATAAGGCGGGGAAGCTGCATTTTTCGGCGGAGCGGTATTTGGCGAACCGGTTGCGGGAGAGGTTTGATTTTACGGGGACGCCGATTGAGATTCGGACGAAGCGGCGCTGATTTGATATCACTGCTAGCGGTGATATCATTTAGAAGTGAGTACTATTCTTATTCGCCAATTGGATGACGCTATCAAGGAGCGGCTGCGCGTTCGTGCGGCACAACATAAGCGCTCCATGGAGGCGGAGGCGCGGGAGATTCTGCGGGCTACGCTAACGCGGCCGGCGCGAAGTCGACGAAGCTTGGCGGATCGGATTCATGCGCGCTTTGCGGGGCTGGGGGGTGTGGAACTCCCGAAGATTCCGCGCGAGGCGATGCGCAAACCTCCGACGTTTGACGAATGATCGTTCTGGACACCAACGTGTGGTCAGAATTAATCAAGGCTTCACCGTCGCCGCACGTTGTCGAGTGGTGCAACTCGCATCCCGAGGCGGAACTTTACCTCACCAGCATTACTCAGGCGGAGATTCTGGCGGGCATCGAGTTGCTTCCGAACGGGAGGCGGCGGGCGGCGATTGCGCAGGCGGCGGAGGCTAGTTTTCGCGAGGATTTTGAGGAACGAATACTGCCCTTCGACAGCAATGCGGCGCGCGAATTCGCTGGGATCGTAGGAGCGCGGCGGAGGCGCGGGCGGCCTATCTCTCAGGCGGACGCGCAAATTGCGGCGATTGCGCGGGCTTACGGAGCGGCGATCGCTACGCGGAATACCGGGGATTTCGAGCACTGTGGTGTGAAGGTCGTGAATCCGTGGGGTTGATTCAGGCGGTATAGCAAGGCCGCGAGGGCTTATACGCAAAATAGCTTTCGTTGCGCCCACAGCGGTAGTTTAAACCCAGGGGCGGGATACAATATTTCTGGTGATGACTTTTCCTACGGAGTATCGCGAGAGGCTGCTTTCGACGCTTTCGACCATCGACACGGCGCTGGTGGCGCAGGCGATTGGGTGGATGAAGGAGGCTCGCGATTCGAAACGGGCGCTGTTTGTGGCGGGCAATGGCGGGAGCGCGGCTACGGCGGCGCATTTTGTCTGCGATATGGTGAAGGGCGCTAGTGTGGGGAAGTCGCGCTTCCGGATTGTGGCGCTGGGGCAGAATTTGCCTACGATGACCGCCTATTCGAACGATGTTAGTTACGCTGATGCGCTGGTTGAGGAGCTGAAGAATTTTGCTGAGCCGGGGGATTTGTATATGGCCATCAGCGGCTCCGGGAATTCTCCCAATGTGGTGCGCGCGATGGAGTATGCGAACTCGATTGGTTGCCGGACGCTGGCGTTGACGGGGCGGGATGGGGGGAGGCTGGGGACGCTGGCTAACCTTAACATCCACGTGCCGGAGCCGCATATGGGGCGGATCGAGGATGCGCATCATATTATCTGTCACATGATCTGCTATAGCTTTATGGAGCATCCGGATTTGGCACAGCCGGACTTGGTACAAAGCTCCTAGTACATGGGAGTATTATGGGTAAGTACGAACCTAGGCGTTTGCATGGAAACTAAGGTTCACATTCCGACCGTGATGGTCGATAATGAATTCACGCGGGCCTTGCCCACGGAGACACCATGAACGTGAACAATCCCAATCGCACTTCTTTTGGCTCCTCGGCGGCCACTGCGCGGGCACCGTTTGCAGATGGGTACGGGGGAGATTTCCACCTGGCCGAATTGGTGCGCACGCTGCGCTCGCTGGCGGGGGATTCGCCGGAGCGGCAGGCCAAAATGGAAAGGTTAATGCGGGCTTACGCTTCCGGTGATTTGCAGGTGGATGCGGAAGCTACTGCTTCGGCCATGATTGACGACGGCATGCGGCCGCGCTCGCGGCGCTAGATTCCGAAGCCGGAGCGCAGGACGTTCCCCGAACGGTCGACTAAGGCCGAGACGCCAGCGAAGCCCGGGTTGTCGGGAGTGCCGAAGCGGAGATCGATTAACTCCAGGCGAAGATCGTCACCCACGGGAGTTACGCGCCAGAAGGGCACTTGCGACCAGCGGGCGAACACCTGAAAGGGGTGGGTTTTCAGGGCGGCTTCCATGCCGGGGATTTCGCCGGGGGCGCGATAGAGGCGTCCGGCGGCGGGATCGTATTCGGCTCGCAGGTTCACGGGCACGATGATCGCGAAGTTTGCGCCTTCGATGACGCCTCTCCAGGTGAAGGGGTTGAAGCTGTTGGGGATGGCGGTGACTCTTTTGGGCGGGGCGCCTTGGTAGAGGCGGGCGGACATTACTTCTACGGCGCGGGCGTGGGTGACTACGCGGAATCCTTCGAAGGCCAGCACGCCGGCTAGCGCTACCCAGGCCCAGGTGCGGCGGGGGACGGTGGACTTGCGCTCGCCGATTTCGGCGCTGACCAGGCGGGTTAGGGCAGTTGCCGCGATGGCTAAGAGGAGAATGGCTAGGATCCACACATCGACGATGTTGTTGATGTCGAGGCGGAAGCGGTGGTTGGAGAAGGGCATGGCCAACGGAATGCCGTAGGTGTTGGTCCAATCGAGCAGCAAGTGGGAGAGGACGCCGATCATCGACGCCAGGTAGGATTGCCAGGAAAATTTGGCGCGTACTAACAGAATTGGCAAAAGCGCTACCAGGGGCAGGAAGGTGAGCGTGTGGGTGTAGGTGCGGTGATATTCGATGTAGCGCATGGTGCCGGTGAACCACACGACTGCGTCGGCGTCGGGCATGTTGGCGGCGATGACCATCATGGCGGTGCCGCGGGGAGTGGTTGTCTCCAGGCCGGTTCTGGCTAACATTAGGCCTACTAGAGAATGGGTCAGGTTGTCCATAGTTAGCGATAGGCGGGGGGGATCAGAAGGGTTAACGCGTCCGGGGCGATTTCTAGGGACGCTGGCAGGCGGCCGGCGTACTCGCCGTCGATTTGCAAGTCGGCGGAGCCGGAGAATTCGATGCGCTGTGTGCGTGCGGTGCTCACGCCGGGCATGGATTTTACTTGACGGAGCGTTACGGCGGTCATGTAGGCGGCGTAGCGCAGGGGATTTGAGCCTTCGAACAGGACTACTTCGAAATCGTCATTCAGGAGCGATGCGTTGCTGGCAATTTCCATGTCGCCGCCGTAGTTGCGGACGCGGGACACTAGCGCGAATCCGTGTTCAGACTGGCGGCCGTCGATCTTGGCTTGAAATTGTCCGACGGTGCTGAAGAATTGGCTCAGGCCAGCGGCCCAATAGGCCAGTTTTCCGGCGCGGGCTTTTAGGGCGGGGTTTACTTTGGTGACGATGGTGGCGTCGAGGCCGGCTCCGGCCATTAAGAGGAAGTAGCGCGGGTCACGGAACGGGGTGCAGAGTTTGCCTACGGCGATGCGGCGTTCTTCGCACGGGCTTAGGCGGGCGATGGCGCGTTCCAGTGCGTTGCCCAGGCCCAGTTCGTTAGCTAGGACGTTGGCGGTTCCGCCGGGGAGGATGCCTAGCGGGACGCGCGAGGGGATCACGCCGTTGGCTACTTCGTTAATGGTGCCGTCGCCGCCTAGGACTAAGATGAGGTCGGCTCCGGCGGCTACGGCTTCGCGGGCTAATTCGGTGGCATGGCCGGCGGCTGCGGTGGGGGTCAGTTCGGCTACGATGCCTACTTTTTTCAGGGCAGCAGTGGTACGTTGGAGAATGCGCGCGGGCTGCCGCCGGAATTTGCCCGCGACAGGATTGTAGATCAGGACCGGCTGCTGATATTTGGCTATCTTTCAAGTATAACTTCCCTGTGAGTTCTATCCCCCAGAAAATCGAGGCGCTGCGCAAGAAGATTGCGCATCATGAGCATCTTTACCATGTACTCGACGCGCCGGAAATTACGGACGCCGAGTACGACAAGATGATGCGGGAACTGCAGGCGTTGGAGGAAGCGCATCCGGAATTGGTTACGGATGATTCTCCTACGCAGCGGGTGGGCGGGAAGCCTCGCGAGGGGTTCGTTAAGGTCGCGCATTCGTCGCCCATGTTGAGTTTGGATAATGCGCTGAATGAGAGTGAGCTGCGGGATTTCGACCGGCGAGTGCGGGATTTGTTGGGTGGGGAAGAGTTTCAGTATGTGGCGGAGTTGAAGCTGGATGGACTGTCGCTGGCAGTGCACTATCGGGACGGGAAGTTTGCGCAAGCGGTTACGCGGGGGGATGGGGCTACGGGCGAGGATGTTACGGAGAATGCGCGGACGATTCGCTCGATTCCGTTTCGGGCGAAGGCGGAGGAAGTGCGCGGGGAAGTGGTTTTCAATCGGAAATCGTTTGACAAGTTGAATGATGACAGGGCGGCTCAAGGGCTGCCGGTGTTTGCCAATCCGCGGAATGCGGCGGCGGGGTCGTTGCGGGTGCTGGATCCTACGATTACGGCTTCGCGAAGGTTGGATTACTTCAGTTACTACTTGGTACCGACGCCTCCTACGCAGCATGAAACGCTGAAAGAACTGACGGCGATGGGATTCAAAGTGAATCCGAATTGGCGGCGGTGCAAGGGCATCGAGGAGTTGGTGGCGTTCTGCAAGGAATGGGAAGAAAAACGCGACGGGCTGCCTTATGAGATCGACGGCGTCGTGGCTAAAGTGGACGCGGTGGCGCAGCAGCAGAGGCTGGGGTGGCGGCACAAGGCTCCACGGTGGGCGATTGCTTTTAAGTTTCCGGCGCGGCAGGAGGAGACGGTTGTCGAGGACATTGGGGTTAGCGTGGGGCGCACTGGCACGTTGACGCCGGGGGCGTTTTTTCGTCCGGTGAATGTGGGCGGAGTGATGGTGTCTAAAGCCACGCTGCATAACGAGGATGAGGTGGAGCGGCTGGGGGTGCAGATCGGCGATACGGTGCTGGTGGAGCGGGCGGGGGATGTGATTCCTCATGTGGTGCGGGTGGTGAAAGAGGGCGAGCATCGGCGGCCGTTTCGCATGCCTAGCAAGTGTCCGGTTTGCGGCGGGGAAATTGTGCGGGCGGAGGGCGAGGCGGCTAGCCGGTGCATCAACATTAGTTGTCCGGCGAAGTTGAAGGAAACCATTCTGCATTGGGCGGGGCGCGGGGTGATGAATATTGACGGGATGGGCGAGGCGCTGGTGGATCAGTTGGTGGACAAGGGGCTGGTGAAGAACGTCGCGGATTTGTATGCGCTGAAGCTGGACGATCTGATGGGGCTGGAGCGCATGGGGAAGAAGTCGGCTGAGAAGGTGCTGGGGAATATTGACGGTTCGCGACGGGCTCCGCTGCCGCGGATTCTGAATGGGCTGGGGATTCCTTTTGTCGGCGAAAGGACGGGGCAGTTTCTGGCGGAGGAGTTTGGGGATCTGGATAAGATTGCGGCGGCCGATGAAGATGAGTTGCAGAAGGCTGCGGAAGTGGGTCCGAAGGTCTCGCGCAGCATTCATCAGTTCTTTCAAGAGAAGCATAATCATGCTTTGATTGAGAAACTGCGGGCGGCGGGGTTCTCGTTCACGCATGCGGTCAAGAAGCGCGAGGGGGGGCCGCTGGCCGGGAAGACGCTGGTGTTGACGGGGACGTTGCCGAACCTGGCGCGCCCAGAAGCCAAGCAGCGGATTGAGGCGGCGGGGGGCAAGGTCGCGGGGTCGGTGAGCAAGAAGACGAATTATGTGGTGGCGGGGGAAGAGGCGGGGTCGAAGCTCGACAAGGCGCGGGAGTTGGGGGTGGAGGTTATCGATGAAGCCCGGTTACTCGCTATGATTGGGGACGCGGCTGAGTAACGGATGCATCATTTTCTTGACTTTTTAAAAGAGCTGGGGCCGGTGGGGGTCCTGATTCTATCGATGGTGGAGTCGGCGGGGATTCCGAATCCTGGCGGGACTGACTTTTTGCTGTTGTTTATTACGGCGGCTCGGCCGGAGGACGCGGTGTTGACGGCGGCGCTGGCGGTGGTGGGGTCGTTGGTGGGGAGTTTGTTCTTCTTTGAAGTCTTGCGGCGGGGGGGCGAGAAGTTTTTGACGCGGTATACGTCGTCGGGGCGAGGGCTGCGGTTTCGGGCTTGGTTTTTGCGCTACGGGATGATCACGGTGTTCATTCCGGCTTTTCTGCCGATTCCGATTCTGCCTTTCAAGGTTTTCGCGGCCTGCGCGGGGGCGATGGGGGTTACGCGGAAGCGGTTCATGCTGGTGCTGTTTGCGGCTCGGCTGCCGCGGTATGGGGCGCTGGCTTATTTAGGGGCTAAGCTGGGTGAAAATTCGGGGGCTTGGCTGCGCGAGCACGGGTGGTACCTGTTGGCGCTGGCGGTGGCGCTGGCGGCGGGGTTGGCGTTGGTGGTGCGGCGAGCTAACCGGGAGGCGTTACAATTAGAGTGAAGTTACCTTCCCATGGTTGTCAGCCCCACTATCACTGAAGAAATCGCGGAATTGAAGCGCAGCCGGAAGGCTGTCATTCTGGCGCATCATTACCAGGACGCGGAGATTCAGGAACTGGCGGATGCTGTCGGGGATAGTCTGGAGCTGGCTCGGCAGGCTCGGGATTTTGCGGGCGAAGTGATTGCGTTTTGCGGGGTTTGGTTCATGGCGGAGACGGCCAAGGTTTTGAACCCAGAGCGCATTGTGGTGGTGCCAGACAAGAACGCCGGGTGTAGTTTGGTGGATAGCTGTCCTGTCGAGGATCTGCGGGCTTGGAAGCGGGCGAATCCGGAGTACGCGGTGGTTTCTTACATTAATACTTCCGTCGAGGTGAAGGCCGAGAGCGATATTCTTTGTACTTCGCGCAACGCGGTGAAGATCGTTAATTCGATTCCGGCGGAGCGGCCGGTGATGTTTTTGCCCGATTTGAATCTGGGCAATTATGTCAAGCAGCAGACGGGGCGCGAGAACATGAAGATCTGGCAGGGGGCTTGCATCGTGCACGCCACTTTTCCGGCCCGGCGGGTTACGGCGGCTCGCGTGGAGCATCCGCAGGCGCTGGTGGCGGCGCATCCGGAGTGTCCGCGGGATGTGCTGGCGATGGCGGACTTCATTGGGTCAACTTCGGCGATTGTGGATTGGTGCGCGGGGCACGAGGCGCGGGAGTTTATCGTGATGACGGAGAGCGGGGTGCGGTACTCGCTCGAGAAACGGGCTCCGGGGAAGACGTTTTACTTCGTGGCGAACGAGCAGTGTAATTGTAGTGAGTGTCCTTATATGCGTCTGAACACGCTGGAGAAGCTGCGGGATGCTTTAGAGAATCTGCAACCGCGGGTGGAACTCTCCGCCGATGTGATGGAGCGGGCGCGGCTGCCGATTGAGTGGATGCTGGCGGTGAAATGAACGTGACTCCTCTTATCGATACTTTCGACCGGGTGCACGACAACCTGCGCATCAGCGTTACGGATCGCTGCAACATTCGCTGCTTCTACTGCATGCCGGAAGAAGGTGTGAAGTTTCAGCCGCGCGAGGAGATTCTCACCTTCGAGGAGCTTGAGCGGTTCGTGCGGGTGGCGGTGACGCTGGGGGTGCGTAAGTTGCGCATCACGGGCGGGGAGCCGCTGCTGCGCAAGGGGCTCGCGCAACTGATCGGGCGGCTGGGAAAGATCGACGGCATTCAGGACATGGCGCTGACCACCAACGGGGTGCTGCTGGCGGGTCAGGCGCAGGAACTTTACGACGCTGGGCTGCGGCGGTTGAACATACATTTGGATACGCTCGACCGGGAGCGCTTCAAGCAGATCACGCGGCGCGACGATTTCGGGAAGGTGATGGACGGGATCGAGACGGCGCTGCGGGTTGGGTATCCCGTAATTAAGATCAATGCGGTGGCGGTGAAGAATTTGGTGGAAGAAGATATCGTTCCCTTGGCGCGATTCGGGCGTGAGAATGGGATTGAGATTCGCTACATCGAATTCATGCCGCTGGATGCGCAGGGGATTTGGGATCACGATAAAGTTCTGCTCACCGATGACATGATTGCGATGCTGACGCATGGGATCGGGCCGCTGCGGGAGATTTCGGATCCTGATCCACGGGCTCCGGCCACGGAGTACGAGTTTGCGGATGGCAAGGGACGGGTCGGGTTTATCGCTTCTGTCAGCAAGCCGTTTTGTTTGAATTGCAATCGCATACGGCTGACGGCGGATGGGAAGTTCCGCTACTGTCTGTTTGCGATCGATGAGACGGACATGCGGGTGCTGCTGCGCAATGGCGGTCCGGATTCGGCAATTGCGGACGCGGTGCGGGCGTCGGTCAAAGACAAGTGGATCGGGCACCAGATCAACACGGCGAAGTTTGTTGCGCCTCCGCGGCCGATGTATTCGATTGGCGGCTAGCTATTTCTTAAGTACGGTTTGCCAGTTGAGCACGATGGTGATTGGCGTAGCTGCCGCTTCATCGAGTGGAGTGTTCATCAAAAAACGCTTGCCGTCGGGGGAATCCCAGCGCCAGGACGAGATGGGTCCGCCGCCGGCGCCGCCGAGGATGGACGTTTTGAAGAGCGCTTTGGGCACGCCAAGTTTGAAATTTCCGCCGGTGGTGGAGACATCCACTGCCATTAAAGTGCTGTCGGGTGCGAAATAGAATAGCTCTTTGCCGTCGCGGCGCCAACGCGGCTGGCTGCCTCCGCCGTTCGACACCGACCATTTCCCGCCGGACGACATGGGGAACGGCTGCACGTAAACTTCTTTCGTGCCGGTTTCGTTGGAGGTGTAAACCACCCAATGCCCGTCGGGCGAAAACTGCGCTTGGCCATTGGTGAATGGGGTGACCAGATAAGGTACCGGTTTGCGATCGCCCTCCAGGGGCAGCACCCACAGACCGAGGTGGGTATCTTTTCCACGTTGTGTGAACAAGAGGAACTTGCCATCGCGGGAAAAGTCCATGGGGGTCTTGGTTTCGGTTGAGTGCACCAAAAGTTCGGCTTGTCCGGCGCCGTTGGCGGGTTTGAGATACAGATCGGCGGCCTGGCCGCCACCGGGGGCGTAGGCGATCTTGGTGCCATCGGGGAACCAGGTACCGTTGCCCGCGCCCGCTCCTTCAAACGTGAGGCGGGTGCTGACGCCGCGCAGGATATCCAACTGCCACACTACCCAGGTGCCGCTGTCATCGACGCGGCCTTCGGCTACACGCGTTCCGTCGGGCGAAAGCGACATTTCGTCGCGCGCGGTGGCTTCACCGACGTGACCCAGCACTTTTCCCTGGCGGTCATACCACGTGAGTTGGCGATTGTTGCCTCCGGTTAGGGCATAGCCGAGGACGCCGTTGTTCGAGGCCGAAAAAAGACCGTTAAATAAGTTGGAACTCACTTGATCCGCGATTTGAACGGGCTGGCCGGTGAGCTCCAGGCGGCCGGCGTCAAAGGGCTGGGTCATGAGAGCGGCGCCGCGCAGGAACATGAGGTAGCCGGCGCCTTTGCCGGGGGCATCGATATAGACGACGCCGGCGGGACTATCGAGAAGGCGCTTGTCGCTTTGCTCGGCCGGCTTGACATCAAGGGAGCCGGCGTAGATGCCGCTGGCCTCGGCTTTGGTGCCGAGTTGGTAATACAGAAAATGTTTTCCGTCGGGCAAGAAGAAGGGACGGCCCTGGGCCTGGGCTCCGCGCTGCGCATCGATGGCGGTGACGGGAACGGCTTCGCCTCCGGAGGCGGGGACGCGGGTTAGAATGCCGCCGCCGCTGAAGAGAATTACATCTTGCGGGCCCCAGGCAATGCCGCTCGCGGGCTGGCCGTAGGGGGCTAGCGTCTGCGGGGCTCCGCCGGCGATGTCGATTCTTTTGACGGTGCCTTCCGCCAGATAGGCGACGGATTGGCTGTCGGGGGACCAGGCGACGTCGAGTGCCGCGCCTTGGGTGCCGGGTAGTTCGCGCACCTGTAATGAATCCATCATGCGGAGCCAGAGGGTGCTGCGACCGTCGTTACTGCGGGCGTTGAAAACCAGTTTGCGCCCGTCGGGGGAGATGGTGAACGTATTGAGCGTCGTCTTGGGAGGTGGGAAGACTTCGAAGCGGACGGGGACTTGCGCGGGCGGGGTTTCGCGGAAGTGGACGAAGCTGATTCCACCTGTGCTGAGCAGGAGCAGTGCTGCTAGTGCGGGCCACAGCCATTTGGTTCTCGACGGGGCTGCGGCGGGCGGCGGGGTGGGAGAAGCGCCGGGAGGAGGTACTTCTTCGAGCAGGCGCCAGACGTCGCCGATGTCGCGCAGGCGCTTGCGGGGGTCTTTGCGGAGACACTCCGCTAGCAGGCGGTGGACGCTAGAGGGGACGTCGCTCAAATCGGGTTCATCGCGAATTACTTTGGCTAGAATTTCGCCGACGTCTTCGCCGCCGAAGAGGCGCTTGCCGGTGATGAGCTCGTGCAGCACGACTCCGAAGGCGAAGATGTCGGCGCGTTTGTCGGTATCTTTGCCGCGGGCTTGCTCGGGAGCCATGTAGGAGGCCGTACCGAGGATCATGCCGGCTTCGGTCATGCCGATGGTGAGCGTCGGCGAATTTTGGGGAGTGTTGCCGCTGGCGGCGGAGGTGGTGGTGACTTTGGCAAGTCCGAAGTCAAGGACTTTGACGGTGCCGTCGGGTTTGATCTTGATGTTGGCGGGTTTGAGGTCGCGATGGGTGATGCCGCGTTCGTGGGCGGCTTCGAGTGCGTCGGCGATCTGGTGGGCGATGCGTAGGGCGGCGTCGAGCGGCATGGGGCCCTTGGGCGACTCGCCTTCGATCAATTCCATCACCAGGTAGTTGGGGCCGACGTCGTAGATCTGGCAGATGTTGGGATGGTTGAGCGCGGCGATGGCTTTGGCTTCGCGCTCGAAGCGTTCGGAGAATTGGGCGGCGGAGACTTTGATGGCTACGTCGCGGTTGAGGCGGGAGTCGTGGGCGCGGTAGACTTCGCCCATGCCGCCGGCACCGATGGGGGTGAGGATTTCGTAGGGGCCTAGGCGGTCGCCGGCGGATAGGGGCATTTCAGATCAGTTTAGCGGATGGGCGCCGTGTTTGCGTTCGATCTATTGGTGCGAGTCTCTAATGAGCTTGATTACGATGCTTGCGGTGAGGATCGCTACTGATGCGACCGGCCAGAGGATTATCCATAAACCATGCACAGCTCCCCAGCCACCGACAAATAATGAACACAAAATAGCCAGAGCCAGTCCGGTGGGTATGGACACCGCAATATATTTCAGCAATTTCACTGAAATCCGATTGTACCCAACCGGTAATGTTGAAAATGTGAGAACGCCCTGACTCCTAGGGCTTGGTCCATTCGCCGATCCAATCTAGTACGGTGTGATACCAGAGCAGGCTGTTTTGCGGCTTCAGGACCCAGTGGCCTTCGTCGGGGAAGAGGAGGAGTTTTGAAGGAATTTTTTGTTGTTGTAGGACGGTGAATAGTTGGAGGCCTTGACCGGTTACGTCGCGGAAGTCTTGTTCGCCGTGGATGACTAGTGTCGGGGTTTTGAAATCGCGGGCGTAGGTGGAGGGGGAGAACTTTTCGTAGAGGTCGGGGTTGTCGACGGCGGTGCCTTTCATTTCCCAGAGCGGGAACCATTGCTCTTCGGTTTCGCGCGACCAACTGGGGAGGTCGAAGACGCTGCCGTGGGAGACGATGGCTTTGAATCTGGTGGTATGGCCGTTCATCCAGTTCACCATGTAGCCGCCATAGGAGGCTCCGGCGGCGGCCATGCGGTTGTTGTCTATATATGGTTCGGCGGCGACGGCGTCTACTACGGTCATGATGTCGTCGTAGGGCTTGCCGCCCCAGTCGCCGTTGATTTCGTCGATGAATTTCTGGCCGTAGCCGGTGGAGCCGCGGGGGTTGGGCTCGACGACCACGAAGCCGGCGGAGGCGAAGACTTGGGAGTTCCAGCGGTAGGTCCACGATTCGCCCCAGGCGCCTTGGGGGCCGCCGTGGATTAGGAAGACTACTGGATATTTTCTGGTGGGGGTGAAATTCGGCGGCTTGGTGATGAAGGAGTGGACGCGGGATTTATCGGCGGCGTCGACCCATAATTCTTCTAGCGGGGTTAGGGTGGCGCTGGCTAGGAGGGCGTCATTCAGGTGCGTTAGGGCTACGCCGGCGCCGCCTCCGGAGGTGGCTCGGAAAATTTCTAGCGGGCGGGAGCCGCTCTCCTCCGTGTAGATCATGGTGCGGCCGTCGGAGGTGAACTGGACGTCGTCGAGACTCGACTGGCCGTTGATGATGCTGCGGATGCCGCCGCCGGTGGCGGAGATCATTTGGAGTCCGGTGCGGCCACGGTCTTCGGTGGTGAAGAAGAGGCGCGTCGAGTCTGGGGACCAGGTGAAGCTTTCTACCCAGCGATCAAGCGACTCGGTTAGATTGGTGGCGCGGCCGGTGGCGCGGTCGAGGACCATGAGACGCCAGCGGTCGCTTTCATAACCGGCGCGGGGTTGTGAACGGAACGCCAGAAGTTTTCCGTCGGGGGAGTAGAGGGGGCTGTCGTCGGCGCCTAGGCCGATGGTGATTTTACGGGATTCGCCGCCGTCGAGCGGGACGGTGTAGATGTCGGAGTTGGTGCTGGCGGAGGGGATGGGGTCGACGTTCATTACGTACGCCAGTTCCAGGGAATCGGGGGAAATGGTGTAGCCTTCGGGACCGCCTAGCGAGAACGGGGGGACGTCGTATTGGCCGGGCGTGAGGTCGCGGACATCGGTGCCGTCGACGTTCGATACCAGCAGGTGTTGGCGGCGGCGGGTGCGCCATTCGGTCCAGTGGCGGTAGAGCAGCGAGGTGTAGATGCGGGCTTTGGAGGGGGCTTTGGCGTCGGCGTCGAGGTTGCGCTGGTTGCAGGCGTTGTCGGCTCCGCATTCGGGATAGACGTTGGATTGTTTCCATTGGTCTGGGGCCGATAGAGCCTGGTGCGGCGATGTCCGATCCGAGGTCGACCAGGGCTTTTTTGAAGATGGTCGACGGGGTGTAGTTCCGCGCATTGTCGGTCATCACCCGTTCGATGGTGACGCCTTCTGAGGCGAAGTAGGCGACCGCATCGCGCACGAACTGGGCACAAGTCGGGGCTTTTTCGTCTTTGAGAGTCTGGACAAAGGCGACCCGGCTGTTGTCATCGACCGCCACATGGAGGTAGTCGTAGCCGACCGGGTTGCGTTTCTTCTCACCAGTCATCCCCATCTCACGCCCGTGCATCTTCCAGCCACCGCCCTCTCGGATTCGGCCCAGTTTCTTGACGTCGACGTGGAGGAGTTCGCCCGGCCGCTCCCGCTCATAACGCACGACGGTACGGGTGGGACGATCGATGAAACTAAGGCGTGAAACCTGCTCGCGTCGGAGCACCCCGTAGATGGTCGATCGTGGCCGGTCGAGGGCATAGGCCAACCGGTGGGGCCCAGAGGGTCTCGAGCCGGGTGGCCACAATGGTGGCCACCGCATCGGCATCGAGTCGGTGCGGACAGCGCCGGGGAGCCGAGGTGCGGTCCACCAGGCCGGCGCCTCCTTCATCACGGAAGCGCCGCAGCCACTTGTAGGCGGTCTGGCGAGAGACCCCCATGGCCTTGGCGGCATCGGCCGGCTTCCAACCGTCGATCTCCACCCGATTGACCAGCAGTTGCCTTCCCAGCACAGTGAGCTTTGCCCTAGCGTGAGCCACGGGTCCTCCTCTTCGTTTGGTGTTCTTGGTCGAACCTCAAACGATCAGGCAGCCCCCCTATTTTGTCAACAACCTTCGTGGGAATCACAGCTAGTGACTAGGCGGTTAGACGTCGGGCTCTCGGAATCAGCCGGATAGGACAAATCACTTCTCAATCACCTCGGCATCCACATCGACATAGTTTGGATGCGCTTGCCAGAGTTTGGTTCCAGACGGAAGCCAAAGGTAGCTGGCACCAGATTCGACAAAAACAGCAATCCTGCGTCGGGGCCACTGCGTCAACGACTCCACTTCATTCAACGAATCCGCTTCGGTGCCGTTGTCGAACCGACTTAACCATCGCTCGAGGTGATCGACTGCCGCCAGACTCGCCGACCTGGCGTTGTTGCAGGTCTGATGAGCTGCTACGAGATTATCCAGCGTGTTGTCCGGAAACTCGCGACCACGGCAGAAAATGATCGACCTCGATGTTCCGAAGCATTTTCGAATCGCAGTAGAAGCAAAGACCACACTGCGAATCGGCCAAGGGTCTGCGGACTCGGTCGAGGTTGATACGCTCCGCCCCGAATAGGAACTCATTCAGTCTTTCCGAGTCCACCATCCTGGATTCGCAGACGCCACTCTCTCGGCCCACTTCGCTTGCACAAGGGGTCGGACGAGGGGGGCCAGCCGCACCAACCATTATCCGACGCCATCTCGCAGCTTCAGACTGGCATCACAATTGCCTCGATGAACAACTGATTGCCCCACTTCATCGCGCAGGAAAAGTCGTAGATGAATCGATCCTCAATCGTCGATCGTCCTCGCCAAATCGTTGGAGCTTGGCGAGTGGCATGCCAATCACTATGGCAATCAGATCCGATTCAAGTTCCGACCATCCAATCGGGTCAGCCAAACGGGCATCGTAAAAGCTGCTTCTGGCATCGAGACTGTGCAAATCGCGCCACGCTGCGGCTTCGAAGGAATGTCGTTGTGCGGCGCTTGGGCCAATACAATTGGTCTGGTCACCCACGGCTGCCCCAAAGGGAACTGATTGGGGCAATACAGCTCGATGACTCGTCGGGCCACAATCTTTGCGTCAACTTCAACTGGAGCCGATCCCGTCGGACTGGTGTGCTCGGCTACGACGTCGACCAGGGCGAGGAGGGTCGCCAATTTGTAGGTGGACGAGTACCGGGTGGCATCGGCGATGCCAACAATCGCTCCGCAAAGAGGAAACCGTCGTCCACCACTCGCCCAGGTTAGGCCTCGAGCACCGGGCCCCCACTGCCTGCCCAAAAGGCGGCGATCGATCAAAGGGGTGGCGCAGGCCGGTAGCTGAAGGCGTGTTCGGGTTTGACTCGCCATCCGCGCCACGTGTCTCGCCAGTCTTAAAGTCTACAATCTCAACGGTTCCGTCATTGCCATGCCGGATCTGATCCGCCGTGCCGTTTATCGAAGGGACTCCGAAATTCGACCCACCTGCCAACGCTGCGGTCCTCCGGCAGTTTCGACTGGCTGATGCCGTATGCACTTGTAGTCGCATCGGGAACACCGGGTGGTGACGCAGGGGACCGTGTGCTCGTATCCAGCGCGGAACCTGAGGAGCTGGCTCCAATGGTTGAAGAATAGTGGGTATGCAATGCATAGCAGTTCACTTACGCCATTTCACAAAACCACTCGATGGCGCCTTGGTTCGCGACAGCCGAGCTTGCGGGACCTATATCGCTGCGCAGCGAAGAGGCCGCCGTGCGCAATCTTGTGATCAAGCTTCAGTTCTTCGGGCGCAACCAATGAATCTGCCAGTATGTCATCGACATCAGTGTTCGGGATCAGAGTGACCGGGAGGAGTTCACGAAATGGCGGGAACTCGGAGGCCGACCCCCATCGAAGCTTTCGAACTCACAATGGAAGATGCGCGCCATCTTCTAAAATTGGTCGACGGCTTTACGAATCAGCGCAAGCGCCGAAATGCGCGCCGAACTTAGAGAAAAGATCGGCGACGCTTTGAATATCTCGGACACAAAACAAATGAGCCTCGATTGCCTCGAAAGCAATGACGTGTTCTTAGTATTCAAGCCAGCATCGCATCTTGGTCGGTCCGACTTCGTTGACTCTAGACCTTTGCTCCGTCAAGCCATTGTGGCTGCGTGTGCCGCGTTCGAAACCTATCTGGGTGACAAGGCGATGGCTTCAGTTGGTGCACTAGTTCATTCAACGGAGACGATGACGGCGAGACTGAAACGCGTGGCACTTACACTTGAAGATTTCGTAGAAATTCAGGAGCGGTATGAAAGGACAGGATGGGGCGTTCGGCAACTGGTTGTCGAGCCCTATGTCCGTGATGCCGCAATACCGCTCCAAACAAGGTCGGAGAATTGCTCTAGTGCGATCGGCGTTGAGAATTGGGTCAAGAGAGTAGATGGAGATCGGAACGTTGCATCAGGAGAGTCCGTTCGCTTCCTTCATGAAGTGACTTCTCATCGCAACAAGATCGCTCATGAGGGAGACCGTGCAGGCCGTGGTCGTGGTCAACTCGAAGTTGGTGAGCTCCGAACGATTCTTTTGGGATTGGAGTCGATTGTGCACGCGCTTGAACGCATCATTGAATGAGGAGGCTGGTTGCCCTCGCCAAAATCGAGGCGCGAGTGGGGCGAGGTCACATGCTGATCGAGGCAGTCCATGCCGCCGAAGGTTGTGGCGGCGAGGTCGATGGAGGCGGCGACGGATTCGTCGCCTCGCTTGGAGGCGGGTGTGTCGGCGTCGAGGAGCCTTCTATTTAGCTATCCCATTGGAAAGGCGGATAGAGGGAGAACTGGGTTGGGGGTTCCTTGGACACAAACCTTCAGCGAACCAGGCGGTGGCGGCAGCCTTGTAAATTTCCGGCAGAACCATCCGGTGCCAGCCTCCGCGAGACAGTCCCCTGGCACTGCACTACACCCCATCTCGGCGAAATCGGAACCGGCGAGGGAGTGCACCAGGTAGTAGGCGGCATCGTGGCTCAACCAAGGCGGACTTGAGGCTCTGTGGCGAATCGATGTCCGCCATGACCGGAGTACCGGCACCGCTGTACCGATCCGGTTGGCGGGTGAGCGCGGTCACCGTGTGACCGGCATCGACAAGTGATGACGCCAGGGCCGAGCCGATGAAACCTGAGGCTCCGGCGATGGCAACTTTCATTGAGGTCGGACCCGCTTCTGGAAGAGGACTGAGAGAGTCGCCGACGGCGGCAGCGACGCTCCGACTTCTATGCCCCTGACCTGGTTCTTTGAAACATGGACAGAGACGTCAGGAGCCGCCTGGCCAGCCGGCCCTCGTTGCGGTGGCCATCCGGCACGAGGCCCAGCTCCTTGCACAGCGGGCGTGACGAGACCATCTTCCCGGCGAAGCGCTCGGCTTCGGGCTCTGCCCCGAGCCAACCGGCCACTTCACCGGCGACTTCAGGCGGGGCCGGGGCGTGCCCGGCGTCAACCAGCACCTTGTCCATGCCCGAGGCCCGCATCGACTCGGTGAGGGTGAGACCCGGGGCGATGCTGAAGGACCAGATGCCCGAGTCGAAGAACTCGACGTGGCACATGTCGGTGACCCGGTGGAAGGCCGCCTTGGCGGCGGCGTAGGCCACGCCCCAGCCACCCGAACCGGCGGGGGCCGGCGGCGTGGTGAAGGCGGCTTCGGAGAGCATGTTGACCAGTCGGCCCTCGCCCCGCTCGAGCATCTGGGGCAGGAGCAGCTGGATGAGCAGCATGGGATGGAGGTAGTCGCCGACCAGGCAGCGCTCGGCCAGCTCGAGCGGCACATCGAGGAACCGGTCCATGGTGCCCGGGCCCTGGTAGATGGCGTTGTTGAAGAGGACATCGACCCGGCCCCATTGGTCGAGCACCTGGTCGGCCACATGGTGGATCGACTGCCGCTCCATGAGGTCCATCTGGATCATCAGGCAGGAGCGACCCAGGGCTTCGATCTCGGCCGCGGTGGTCTCGAGGCTGCCGGCAATGACGACTTCGGTGTCGGCGGCCTTCGAAGTCGACGGCTGGGCCCGCCCGTCCCCTTCATGACGGTCCGGGCCGTGATGACGACGTCGAAGCCCCGGCGGGCCAGGGCCAGGGCTCCGCACTTGCCGATGCCGCGGCTGGCCCCGGTGACCAGGGCGACGCGGCGGTTGGAAGCGTCAGTCATGATTCGCTCCGTCCTCCCATCTACATGATCCCGGCGATCTGGTGACCGCCGTCGACGTGGAGGAGTTGCCCGTTGACGTAGGAGGCGGCCTCGCTGAACAAGAAGACGACCACCCGGGCGATGTCCTCGGGGCGACCGAGCCGGCGGGTCGGGTTGGAGGCGGCCAGGCGGGTCTTGATGTCTTCGGGCACCTGGGTCTCGGCCGTCTCGGTGAGGATGAAGCCCGGGGCGATGGCGTTGGCCCGGATGCCGTCGCGCCCGTAGCGGGTGGCCAGGTGGCGGGTCAGCTGGTTGATGGCCGCCTTGGAGACGCCGTAGGCCACCCGGGTGGATTCGCCGATGGTGCTGGTCCCCGACGAGATGTTGACGATGGATCCCCCACCGCGCTCGATCATGTGGGGAATGGCGTGACGGGCCAGGAGCAGGGCGCCCCGGGTGTTGGTTTCCATGACCCGCGCCCAGATCCCGAGGTCGATGTCGCCTGCATCGGTATCGAGGCGCGGGTGGGACCAGGCCGCGTTGTGATCGAGGCAGTCGATGCCGCCGAAGGTCGTGGCGGCGAGCTCGACGAAGGCGGCGACGGACTCCTCGCTGCGGACGTCGCAGTGGGCGGCCAGGGCCCGGCCGCCGCGGTCGGTGATCTCCTGGGCGATGGCCTGGGCTTCTTCGAGGGCGACATCCCCGATGGCCACGGACGCTCCCTCTTGGGCCACGAGGAGGGCGGTGGCCCGGCCGATGCCCGAGGCCCCGCCGCTGAGGAGCACCACCTTGTCGTCGAGCTGTCCCATTGGCCCCCAGATGTGCGGCAGTGCCGGCGTGCCATGCTCCAATTGGAGAGGCTCCATCAAGCGACGCACATGCTGGCACAGCCCGGGCGTAGCGTTGGCTCCGTCGCCCGAGCCGCTGGATGTGAGGAGTTGACCCGAGATGGCCAGACGCAAGAGCCTGCGCAGCCAGTTCTACCGAGCGGCCCGCGATCTGGGCAACATCGAGGCGGCCGAGAAGGGTCCGGCCTCCTACGGCAAGCGGGTCGTCCGCCGCAAGGTCTACCGGAAGACCGAACTCCATCACCCGCAGCATCCTGAAGGGATTCGGGCTGAGCAAGTGAGGTAAGGCCGTTAGTCCCAAGGCTCTGACTCCGGACAGATTTGTGCACTGGCGATCAAAATGAATGTCGCTTGTGTGCAAATCTGAGTAACACTTGCTGAGACATCAGGACCGATACAGGGAGTCGGCGATGAGCGACACGTCTCGGGGAGCGGAGTGGTGGCTGGCCAGCGACGGAAAGTGGTATCCGCCAGATTCTCCTCCTCCTCCTTCCCTTCCTCCCCCCAACCCTTACCAGCACTCCCGCTGTTACCTCATCGCCGGCACCACCCTCACCAGAAGCGTCGAAGGTCAATCCGGTCGTTCAGCCGACCGAACCGGAGATAAGGCCAATCTGGTACCGGGACGGCGGCTCAATTCGTTGCACACATCATCACGAGGTGGCCTGTCGCTCATGCAAAAAGCTGCAAACTCCGAATGCGTTTTACCGAAAAGAGCGTGCAACACTTCACGGTGGTCCCGTATCGTCCGTGTCGCCTCAGATTCCCGCATTGGCAAAGGAGTCGAACAGCCTTACCAATGCCCCCCTATAGCCTCATCGCCGTTACCACCCTCACCAGAAGAGTCGAAAGTCAATCCGGTCGCTCAGCCGACCGAACCCGAGATGTCGACCAGTCTGGTATCGGAACGGCGGCGGCTCAATTCGTTGCACAGTTCATGACAAGGTGGCCTGTCGCACATGCAAAAAGCTGCAATCTCCGAATGCATTTTACAAAAAGGAGCGTGCAACAATCCGGGGAGGGGCCGCATCGAGTCTCAGCGCCGCACAAGCAGAACTTGACCAAAGGAAGGTAGGCGGAGTTGATGATTCGCCAGTTCTAAGATCACACGATCCCTCCTATGGTGTGGCACCGCACTCCGACTTATCCTCACCAACGCACGGGACAACCACCTCGGAATCGCCGGCTGGCGGTGAGGCTCTGGCTCTTGTGCAGCGAGAGTCCGTTGAACTCGAACGGCGTAACAAAGAGTGGAAAGAGGCGACCTCGATCAGGCGAAAGGTGCTCCTCTCCGTTCGTGAAAGCTACGACAAGAACCTGAAGACCGCAGACAAGACGCTCAAGTCAGCGCAAAAGCCGAAGAGGTTGGCCGGAGGCGCCTTCGACCCGGTCAACGTCTTTGAGACTCACCTTCTAGTCGATCGCAAGCGGTATGCACTCAGCCGGGAATCAATGCCGTGGTGGACGTGGCTGGGAACATCTCACGAACTCGGCGTTACACCGCGACGAGAACGGTGTTGTTTGGTGGTGCGACTCTCTTCATGCCGAAGAAGACCAAGCACGATGACCGAGAGCTCTTCATCTTGGTTGAGTCGCCCGAATGGTCAGAGGTAGTGAAACTGAAGCCCGACCGACAGCAAGCAGCTCGCCAGCTCGCCTAGGCGATCGTCCTAGCATCAAATCACGCCGACCAACATCGTCAAGCCTTCAGTGAACGGGTCGCATCGGCAAAGGCGAATCTGAACAAGGCTCTTGACATTGCGATCCTTGCAGAGGCCGAGCGCGACCTCCTCCAAGTCGACCGAGAGCACCGAGACTTCGTCATGGCGGCCCACACGGCTCTGGCGAGAAGACACTATCGCCCGTGGGTGAGGCCAATGCTCGGCCGGTGAAACACGCCCGCCACCAGCTCGCTGAAGTCGGTGCCGCACTGCAAGCGCCCCTGCAGCTGCCCCCGCGTCCCAAAGAAGAAACGAAAGTCGGAGAAGGGGTGGAAACTGCTCCATCGATCGGGATGAGTTACTTCAGGGGCTTCATGATGGGATCACACGGTACCTTGCCGAAAGGAATCCAGCGCAAGGAAATTGAACCGGACGAGGACAGCGGGAACGCAGAGAGTGAGCGAACTGTGAAGGTGCCACGGGCAGAGCCTGAGGCGCATCCGAGCGCTGATCCTGATCCCGTCGAGCAAGATTCGGCGGCTGGCGAGCTCCGAAACGCAAACCTAATCACGGAAGAGCAGTTCGAGGCGAAACGAACTGAACTCCTTGATCGAATCTGAATGCACGGACACTCTCAGCAGTTGCGCCCTCGCCATCGCATGCCTTCGGTGCCGCCGCTTCGGGAGGGACGCTAAAGCCGCTACCGGGGCCGAGCCGTGGCGCAGCTCAGCCATCGGGCTCCCAATGTGGCGCCATCCAATATGGATACGGTCGGTCCCTTTTTAATTCGCTATGTCGTGTCGCGACGGGCGTATTCGTATACCTCCTCGACTCGGTCTGACGTCAGAAATGGCGGTAGCGCCGACAGCCACTTGACCAACGCCTTCCGGCCGACGATGCACACGTCAGGCGGTTGCGCCTTGACGGTCAGCTCAGCCGCCATCATGACAATCAAGCCGCCCAACCCTTCGGCCGCGGCTTGACCGCCGGCTCGGCGGGCGGAGGGCCTATCGGCCCCCAGGGTTTTAGCGATCTGACATTAGGGCTCGGACCCTTTGTCGGACACCAAAAGCGGTGCCCTACGGCGTCCAGAAAGCGACTTAATTTTGTCTCCCGTTGAAACTCTCCGGGGCTCGTCAAGGACTTTTTCGCTTCGGCTGGGCGGAGTGAACACAGCTAGAGTGACCCTCCCTACTCCGAACGTCGGCGGCGAATTCATGGGACTTGCCAACATTTCGAGATTTGAGCGAGGCGGCAAGCCTTCCTACGTGAGTCTGTTCGGGATGTGGCGGGATCGATCTCGGCTTCCAGTTAGCCAGGTACCGGTGCCTCATGGCGATTGACAATGACCGTGAGGCTCTTTCAATTCATGTCAAAAACCTTGATTCACCGGTAGCCCAAGTGGACTTGGCCCAAAAGTCCAATTGGTCCGGCGCACTTGAGCGATGTCGACCTGACGTCCTAGTTTGTGGCCCACCCTGCCAAGGACTCTCTACCGTTGGGCTCTTCGATCCTCTAGACGAGAGGAATGCGCTCCTCGGAGTCGCCGCCCAGGTAGCCAAAGCGCTCAAACGACCAATCGTGGTGATCGAAACAGTACCTGGTGCCGCCTCGAGCCATCAGCGGCGAAACTTGGATTCCCTGTTGAAGGATTTGAGCAATGCGGGCTACGAGACGCAGTGCTGGAAACTGTCGGCATCCGACTTTGGTGTTCCACAACATCGACGTCGTCTTGTAGTTGTCGGTAGCAGAGGACATATGCCAAACGCCCCGGTGCCGGTCAGCCCAGGCGAAGGAGTTGGCGCCTTCTTAAGTGACCGTGCGACAGCGTGCGCGACGGGGCGCGGCCCTCAAGGCTGGCACCGTGGCGCATGGGGTCGCCGGCCGACTGCGCGGGTCAGAGACTTTCTGACGTGAGGAGCGGTCCATCCTACATACCTTCCTGGGAGATACCGGCAGTGTTTGGTAGCGTCACGACGGATGACGTCGAATTGCTTAAGGCGGTTCGCAGTGAGAGGCGTCGACATCGCCAGCGATTGCGGGGGATGGAGATCCAGTATCGCCAGAGCGGTTGAATAGAAGGCTTGGGACGGGAGTTCAAAGGCGTCTCGAGAAACTGGTCGAGTGTGGGTATTTGGTCGAAAGAGATGGATCCTTCGATCTGAGGAGGACGTTCAATGGAAAATACATCCGACTCAGGGCTTCAGACCCAGCGCCGACGGTTCATACTCGCTTCGGCGACCCTAGATACTTCCTGCATCCAACTCAGCTAAGGGGTTTTTCATATCGAGAAGCAGCGCGCCTCCAGGGATTCCCCGATGAATTCAGCTTCACTGACGTAAGTCAAAAGGCAGCATTCAGGATGATTGGCAACGCCGTTCCCCCCCACTTGCGAAGTCCATTGCAGAATCGATACTCAGGTGAACGAAAGTCTCCTAGACCTCGTCGGCCAATGGGAGCAGGGCGACTCCGATGGCTGGGAATACATCGATCATTATTCCTTTCTCCAGGTTGCAAGCACGTACATCTTCCCTGGGTACGAGCCCACCGTCCTGAAGGCCTCGACTTCCTTCATCGTCTGAGCCGCTGGGTACTTAACATGGAAAGCGACGATGACCGAAGGGCTCTATTCCGCCTCACCGCGGACATGCACTATGTGAGCCAATATGAGATGGATGCTGCATTTCGATACACGGTATCGAGCGTTACTCCGTGGTGGATATTAGAGACGCTAGGTCTAGAACTAGAAGACCCAAATCTCCGAATGACGCTTAAAGAAAAGATCGGATCCACTTGGTTCTGCGGATTGACTGACAGTCTCCTGATCTGCGATTCCACCACATCAATCAGCTAAGCAAGCGAGACTACCGTCCCGACTGGCGAACACTCCAGAAGTTCGGAGATCCTTTAAAAATCGAGGAATACATGGAATCTAATGGCCTCGAACGTTTGGTTTTGCTAGAGGACTTTATTGGGACAGGGAATCAAGCCAAGGACGCAATCGAGTTTGCTGCGTCGTTAGACTTCATCGATCATGTCTTGGTTGTTCCCATGGTGATATGCCCACAGGGGCTCCAGGTGTTAAATGAACTTCAAACGGCAAACGAGAAGGTCAGCGTTAGTGCAGTCTATGCTGTTCCAAAGCGGGCCCTCTTGACCGAAGTGCCCGGAGATGGTGAGCCGGCCGATTTCGCTTCTTTCCGCGATTTGGTAAACAACTCCTATGTGTACCTTGAGGAATCGCTAGATTACAACGCGCGGTTCGGGTACCAGGACACGGGTTCATTGGTAATTTATTCCAATTGTCCGAACAATACTATTGGCCTAATCCATCATGAAACGGGTGATTGGAAGGCATTATTCAGAAGAGCTGACCGAAAGTAGGTATTTGCCTTGCGTCGCAATCCATTTGATAGCGCGTACATGACTGAGGATATTGACGAAAATCGGTACCCAGACATCTTCTCGACGCTTTTGGTCCCAGAGACCTCTGCCTTATTCAAGCGGGGTAATACCGTTCTAGTCGGCACCCAAGGATCAGGAAAAACTATGCTTTTAAACCTACTTAAGCCAGAGATTCGATTTAGGTACTATAAGTTGGAGTGCGACACCCGAGATTCTCGATTCACATTCCTTCCTGATCAGCTGGGCGAGCCTTTTATTGGTTGCGGCATACATATATCAAAGCGAGCGGTTGTCGAATTCGGTCAACGCCCCATTCTAGATAGCGACTTTGAAGTCTCCGTAGAAGAATACAACGTGTACTTTGCAGACTTCTTGAATTACCTGCTAGTGGAAGATCTTCTTAAGTCAACCTATCTACATACGACCGCGTCAAGTCCGAATACTCGAAAGTCATTCCAAAGAGCGTACGAGCGGGCCTTGAGGGCGACAGGGCTAATGCGTTCGCTTCAAGCTATTCTCGCAGCGATTGTTGGCTCGGGGGAGTGGATCCGTGTTCGAGTTTAGAGGAATTGATAGGTCAGATCGAAAACCGCATCAAGGACTACCGGAAATTCCTCAATTACAATACTGATAGCCTTCCGAGTCGAGTTCAAACTTCGAAGACCAGCGCTGGAGAGCCTATTGCGAAGGCAGTTGAGCTCCTAAAGGATCACCATATTCTGAACCGTGATGTGATCGTTCTAGTTCGAATCGATCAGTATGACGATTTGTTGGGATTAGAAGGTCGAAACGAAGCCCTAAATCAGCAGCACATGGGATTTCGTAGCGTCATCCACAAGTTGCTGGCATTGAGGGATAACCGGGTCTTTTATCGGATCGGGACACGACCGTATGGATGGCCCGATCTTCCGAAGATCCAAGGCACGGACGATGTACTTGAGGAATCACGACATTTCGACCGCATCGATCTAAATCGATTGCTCTCATCTGCGGAGAACCATCCCGGTCTCTTCGTAAGTTTGCTTCTGACGTCTTCACGCGGAGACTTGCATCAGAGGGCCTGCACGGCGGTAGAAACCCTGGCCAGAAAGCCTTTGGAAATTCGCTGGCTCCGGACGACCTCGCAAGGGCATATGCAAAGCAGGGTCGATTGAAGCCCCCTCAGGTATGCCCAGCGAAATCTCGGACGCCCTAGCTCAGCTTGAACCATTGGATGCAAAGCTCGGGGAGGCATGGTATCTGCAAGTCGCTGCGGAAAAGGTCATCCGGAGAGCGTCCTTCCAGGGTATGACTACAGCCGAAATCGCAAGTGAGCTCTTGAATAGGCCTTGGCGACTGAAGGCAAATCAGTATTGGTATAAGGAGCGAGTTGATCAAGCACTGATTCAAATTGCCGCAAGACATCAACAACATTCTTCGAGTGGTATGGCTGGGATACTTTGGTGTCTCTATCCGGTTCAAGCATCCTAATATTTCTGCAGTTGTGCGGAGAGATTTGGACAAAAGCTCTATCCGATGACAAATTTACCGATGCGCTGGACAGGCGTCAAACGACTCTTATAAAACGGAGCGTTCAGAGCGTAGGTGTTCATCAAGTAAGTCTTGATTGGCATCAAAAGATAGCTGAGATTCCAAGAGTTGGAGTTCTACTACAACGATTTATCGATGAGATGGGCTTTGAACTTCGGAGAGGCCTAAGGTCGGACGAAATGATGTCCTACCCAGGTGCTACAGGATTCTCGGTTAGCACCGTTGAGATACTGGTGGAGGGATCCGAGCTCCATTATCTACTCCGAGCCGGCGTTGCATACGGGCTACTTAGCGAGCGAACTCATTCCGATAAGAATGGGAGGGGTATCCGAATAAAATGGCACCTTGCACAAATACTTGATCCGTTCTTTCAGTTGCCAATTGCTCAAACGAAAGAGCCGCGTTATTCAAGATACAACAACTTAATGAGATGTTAGCGGTAGCGAGGAGCGGACAACCATTGAAACGGGGACGACAGGCGGCCGATCACCCCACCCTGTTCGAATAAATGGAATCTTCGACCGATAGCTACCTGCCTTGGGCGCGTCTGCAGCGTCTTCTACCAAAACTTGGCCCAGGCGAATGGACCTCATGCTGTGTGCTGGGTGTTCAGGAACGGACTCTATCTGCGACAAGTCTCTATGGAGAGCGAATAACAAACATTCGAGCCTTGAGACTTGATGAGCCGGATGGAAGCCCTTGGGATTTGGAGCGGCGGGTTGCAACGGAGAAAAATGGAGCTCATCTAGATGAGCTACAAAACCGATTTGGCGCTAGCTTAGCTATAACCGATTATAGCTTGATCGGTAGAGATGAGGATCAGATCAGGGCGGTAAAGAACTGGATCCATGATGTAGAGAATGTGAGCCTGGATATTAGCGGCTTGCCCGAGCGGGCCATCTTCTGGGCGATTAAGTTTCTCCTGTCATCCACGGCAAAGTCAATCGTCGTAACATATTGTCAAGCTTCAGGATATACCGAACACACGATGTTCGACGTGGCGGAACCTCGCTACGTAGCAATGTTCCATGGTGGCGATGGCTTGGGTCTACAAACCAACTTGATATCCGTTGGATTCGATAACCCTGGACTGGCCGCTGCGATTGAACGCGTGAGCGAGATCGCGGGGCAGACTGGCGCATCATCATGCCGCAGCCATCTGGGCCTGAGTTCGCTCGGCGGAACTGGAGCGCAGTTAAGGCTTCAAAGCTTCCAGAAATATCCAGTGACAACTTTATCTATGTGAACTCTATTGATATATCTGGACAGCTGGAAATGATTAGGAAGTTCCACTCGTTGTCTGGAGGACGTACTTTGGTGCTTTTTCCCTACGGACCGAAACCAGTTACCACGGCCATGGCAATTGCTGCCAGCCAAATGCCGCCGGATGGCGTTCGGGTCATTGCCTCGGAAACGTTACACTTCAATCCGAGTTATTCACATGGTCCTGGAACAGATGAGCAAGGTGAACTTCTGTACGGATACGCACTCCGAATCGGTGGAGTCGATTATGTCCACGGGTCGTGAGCAGGGCACAGATGCCTTGACGCCAGCCAATGAGGTCATAGGTCCATTCAGCGGTCCGTGGCGATTTCTTTCTAACTTCTATCCAGCTCGAGTGAACCTGTGTGGCGAGACATATCCCTCTGTCGAACATGCCTATCAAGCGGCTAGGTGCCTGAACGAAGCTGATCGGCAACGGATTAGGGCTTGCGCCAGACCAAGTGACGCCAAGCGCCTCGGCAGGGAAGCTGCCATGTCGCCAGTTGGGATGTTCACAAGGAACAAGTGATGTACCAACTGTTGACGCAGAAGTTTTCGGATCCAGTTCTAGCTGGACATTTGCGGCGAACCGAGACTCGCCGTTTGGTCGAGTTCAACGATTGGGGGGACACGTACTGGGGCGTCTGTGATCAAGTGGGACTTAATCGCCTTGGAGTCCTCCTTGAAAGAGTTCGAGAGGAACTACATTCAACGTCTTGAGAAGTTCCGGTGGCATCCGGTGGCATCCATAAGCCCGAAAATGTGACGCATCATCCTCAAAATTTGTTCGTGCGAGCGTCCGGACGATGAATAGCGAGGCCGGAGTGGTCAGGTTCGCTCATGATGATTCATCGGATCGAACCCTCGGTCGCTGATTGCGGGGCGTAGATTGTAAAATGCCTGCGTATCGACTCCGGCGTGAGAATCCCTCCACAGACGGCGGCCCGAAACACCCTCGGGTAAGAATGCGTTCGTGACTTCCTCCAAA
>CAVPZQ010000034.1:0-34579 GCA_963710155.1 Bryobacterales bacterium
TTGGAACACCAGTTTTTTGCCGTCGGGCGAGACTAGTACGCCGCTGGCTTCGGTCGCGAGGCGCGTGATCGGGCGGGAGTGCGCGCCGTCGGCGTCCATGGCCCAGATTTGTGAGGATCCGCCACGGGTGGAGACGAAGTAGATTTGGCGGGAATCGGGGGACCAGCGGGGGCGTTCGTTGTCGGTGCCTTCGCGGGTGAGTTGGCGCGGGGTGCCTCCGGTTACGGAGACCAGGTAGATTTGTTTCGGCACCGAGTTGGTGGAGAGGTCGGGCGTGGCTACGGTGAAGGCTACTTGTTTGCCGTCGGGGGAGAGGGCGGGTTCTTCGATGCGCTGGATGCGAAGCAGGGTTTCGACGTCGAAGGGGCGCTTCTGCGCGAACAGTGAGGGTATCGCTGCGATCGCTAGGCAGGCTAGAACAAATCTCTGACGCATCGCCTCTAGTTTAGCGATTCGCCCGCTGCGCCATGTAATTGTCGAGCCAGTGGAGGGCTTCGGCTTCGGTTGAAAAGGTGCCGTCGGCTTGGGCTTCGTAGGCGGCGGTGGTTACTTCGCCGATGTGGATGCCGGGGCGGTCGTCGAAATACGGGAGGACGTGACGGCCTAGGATCAGCGGGGGCTGGGGGCGGGCGTCGACGGCTTCGGATTCGGCGGCGGCTAGGAGGCGTTGGGCGGCGGGGGGGATGCCGGGTTCGAGCGGGGGGCGACCGGAGGCGTCGGCTTCGATGACGCGAACTAACTGGGCGATGGACGCGGGGGCCAGACGCATGGCCAGGCGGCGGACGGCTCGGGGAGTTACTTCGCGGCCGATGCTGTGATGGGCTAGGTGGCTTTCTACTAGCTTCACTACTTGATCAACGATAGAAGCTTTGATGCCGATGCGTTCTAGAAACGTCCGGGCCATGGGTCCGCCGGCGGGTTCGTGGCCCCAGGAAGTCCAGCGCACGCGGCCTTCGCGCTCGCGGAGCTCGGTGGTGGAGGGCTTGGCGAAATCGTGGGACAGGGCGGCGAACAGAAGGACGGCGCGGTCGTCCGCGGGGAGGGTATCGCGCTCCGCTACGCGCGCGGCCTGATTCAGTACGTGCATGGTGTGGATGCCTACGTCGCCTTCGGGGTGCCATTCGGGGTCTTGTGGGACGCCGAAGAGATTTTGGATTTCGGGGAAGTGCACGATCCAGGCGGTGGATTGCAGGTATTCGCCGATGCGGCCGGGGTACGGGCTTTTGACGGCCCACTTCATGAACTCTTCGGCTACGCGTTCGCGGGCTAGGGTCGAGTATTCGCTGGCGATGGAGCGCGACATGGCTGCGGTTCCGGCGTCGACGGTCAGATTGAAGCGACAGGCGAACTGCATGCCGCGCAGGACTCGCAGGGGGTCTTCGGAAAAGGCATCGCTGGTGGCTTTCAGGATGCTGTTGTTGAGATCGACTTGGCCGCCGAAGAAGTCCCAGATTTCGCCGGTGAGGGGGTCGAAGCTCATGGCGTTGATGGTGAAATCGCGGCGGGAGGCGGCTTCGCGGGGGGTGATAGAGGCGTCGAAGTGGGCGTTGAAATCGCGGTGGCCGGGGCCGGTTTTGCTGTCGCGGCGGGGGACGCTGAAGTCACATGTGGCAGACCCGGACTCGGTGAACTTTACTACTCCAAAGCTCTTGCCTACTAGATCGACACGGCCGCGGGCGGCTAGGAATGCCGCTAATTCATCGTAGGAGATGCGGTAGACTTCGATGTCGATGTCCTTGGGTTCGTGGCCCAGCAGGGCATCGCGCACGGAGCCGCCGACGACTACGGCGTGGAATCCGGACTCGCGCAGGTCGCGCACGATGCGTTCGAGCGCGGCTGGTAGAGTGAGCAGCATCCTGGTTAAGATTGTACTTGGTCGACATTCACAGTCACGTTTTATACGGCATGGACGATGGGTCGAAGACGCTGGAGCAGTCGCTCGAGATGCTGAAAATAGCGGCGGAGGCGGGCACGACCGATCTGGTGTGCACTCCGCATGCGAATCGCGAATACAAATTTGAGCCGCTGGTGATTCGCGACCGGCTGAAGGAACTGGAAGACGGCATTGGCGGGGCGGTGAAGCTTTACACGGGCTGCGATTTCCATCTGAGTTACGAAAATATTCAGGATGCGATTACGCATCCGCGTAAATACACGATTAATCAAGACCGCTATTTGCTGGTGGAATTTTCGGACATGCTGATCTTTGGCAACACGGCGGAGATTTTCGGGCGCCTACAGGAGGCGGGGATGATTCCGATCGTCACGCATCCGGAGCGCAATCAGTTGTTGCAGCAACGGGTGGAGGAAATCGCGCTGTGGGTGGAGGCGGGGGCGTACGTGCAAGTGACGGGGCAGAGTTTGCTGGGGCATTTCGGAAAGAAGGCGGCGGAGTTTGCGCGGAGGCTGCTCGAGCGGGGGCTGGTGCATTTTATTGCGAGCGACGGGCATGATTTGAAGCATCGGCCTCCGACGATGAACGAGGCGCATGGGTGGCTGGTGAAGAATTATGGGCAGGCGATTGCGGATGGGTTGTGCATTGGGAACCCGCGGGCTACGTTGAGTGGGAATGCGGTGAATCTGCCGTTTATGGAAGTGGAGAGCCGGGGGAAGAAGTGGTATCAGATCTGGCGGTGAGCTGAGTCTCGTTAGCAATGGCTATCAAGTCAAAGGGACATAATAGGAACGCGAACGGAAGTCAAACGTTTCCCGATTCACTCGTTGGCTATGTCGTGATCCTAGCAGTCGTTCTCTTAATCGGAGCGATTATCGCCGGGGGCACCTATTGGTCGGTAATTCACGATGTGTCTCACGACTCGTACGGCAAGTGGGTCGGTTTCATTATTTTTACGCTCGGCAGCATCTGGTGGATCATCAAGGATCCCGCTCGTTTTGGCATAACAGGATATTTTGGATTGCATTAGGAAGCCTATTCTCGGTCCACGTGATTGGCTCCTCGGTACTTCTTTGGTACGTGGAGCGCTTGGGCATGGTGTGGTTCCTCGTAATCTGCATCGTAGAAGTGCCGATTATGATGCAAGTCCTCGGATGGGCGCGGCGTCGGTTTGGAAAATCGCAAGGGCCTAAACACCGGCATGTGCACCCTGGGACAAAGGCAGATTGAGCAAGAAAATAGAGGTGAAATTGTGACCGCGGAGCAACAGGCGAGGTTGGATCGAATTGTGTGGCCGATCCCGAGCGCATGGGAAGGGTTATTTGCTTCCGCGGTACCCGTGTGCCGGTGCAGACCCTGATCGACCACATCGAGGGAAACGCTACGCTCGAACAATTCCTAACTGGCTTTCCCTCTGTTAGCCATGAACATGCCATTCAGCTTATAGAGCTAGGCAAAGAATCCCTGCTCGCTCACATATCCTCCTAGATAAAAGCAGTTTTGTTCCGCTTCGGTATCCCCCCTTTATTGAACCTGTATTTTCCTTAAGTCCTGCTGAGACAAATCGACACTGCCAGACACAAGTTGATGTACGGATGTGTGTGAGAAAGGTCGATCCATGCGGAATTTGTGGTGGGTGTTGCTGGCGGTGCGACTCGCGGGGCAGGGGGATCCGGCGAGTGCTAATTTGCCAGCGCAGGCGATTGGGGCTAGCGATTTGCTGGCGATTTCGGTTTACGAGGCGCCGGAATTAACGCGGACGGTGCGGGTGGGCGATGACGGGCTGATTCGGCTGCCGATGCTGCGGCAGAAGATCGATGTGCGCGGGCGGATGCCTGGGCAAGTGGAGTCGTTGATCGCGGCGGCCCTGGTCGAGGAAGAGATTCTGGTGGACCCGGCGGTTACTGTCAGCATCGCCGAGTATCATAGCCGGCCGATTAGCGTGGCGGGGGCGGTGAAGGCTCCGCTGACGTTTCAAGCGCTGGGCAGGACCACGCTGCTGGAGGCGCTGACGCGGGCCCAGGGTTTGAGCGAAGAAGCAGGGCCTGAGATTCTGCTCACGCGTCCGGGGGAAATGGTCGAGCGCATTCCCGTAAAGAAACTGATTGATGCGGCGGACCCATTGTGGAACGTGACGCTCACGGGCGGGGAAGAAGTGCGGGTGCCGGCGGCAGGGCACGTATTTGTGGCGGGGAACGTGAAGCATCCGGGTGCGTTTCGGGTGGATAGCGGGGGCGAGACTACGGTGCTGAAGGCGGTGGCGCTGGCGGAGGGGTTGGCTCCATTTTCGACCAAAAATGCCTACATTTTTCGGGCGGAAGGGGACGGCGGGCACTCGGAAATCGAGGTCGAGTTGAGCAAGATTATGGATCGCAAGGCTCCGGATGTGGCGCTGGCGGCCAACGACATCCTTTATATACCGGACAACCGCTCGCGGCGCACGACTATGAATGCGATTGAAAAAGCCATTGGATTTGCTACAGGGACGGCATCGGGCGCATTGATTTTAGGACTGCATTAATAATGATGAATCGCAACGAATCCGAAAGACTGCCGGCGGTGGTGGAGATGGGGAGGACGGCGACACCGTTTTATTTGGCGCCTCCTTACCAGGCTACGGAGGAGGAGAACGAAGAAGCGAAGATACCGCTCTCGCAATATTTTTGGATTCTGAAGCGGCATCGCTGGCGGATCGGGGGATTTGTCGCGGCGGTCATGCTGGGGACGCTGGTGGTCTCGGCGCGGCTGACGCCGATTTACGAATCGACGGCGACGGTGGATATCGATCGGCAGTCGCCCTCCGGAGTGGTGGGGGAGGACGCGACGCGCAGCGCGCTCAACGATTCCGACCAGTTCATGGCGACGCAGATCAAGCTGGTGGAGTCGGATTCAGTGCTGCGGCCAGTGGATCAGCGGTTTGAGCTGCGAAAGCTCGAAGGGCAATCGGCGGCGCTGTCGGCGCGAGGGGAGGAGGCTCCGGTGACGCTGAAACAGTTGAAGGTGACGCGGCCGCCTAATACTTACTTGATGCAGATCGGGTACCGATCGGCGGATCCGCAACTGGCGGCGGATGCGGCGAATGCGATTACGCAGTCGTATCTGGAGCACAGCTATGAGATCCGGCTGCGGAGTTCGGCGGGCGTGGCTAGTTTCATGGAGCGCCAGATCGAGGAACTGAAGGCCAAGATGGAGCGGTCGAGCCACGCGCTGAGCGGGTTTGAACGGGAGCTGAACGTGATTAATCCGGAAGAGAAAACTAATATTCTTTCGGCGCGGCTGTTGCAGTTGAATACCGAGTATACGAATGCGCAGACGGAGCGGCTGCGGCAGGAGGCGGGGTATCAATCGGTGAGCGGTGGATCGTTGGATGCGGCGTTGGCGGCTCCGCAGGGGGAGGCGCTGCGCAAGCTGGCGGAGCATCGTGATGAGGCGGCGGAACTCTTTGCTGAGATCCGGTCTCGTTACGGTTCGAATCATCCGGAGTATCGCAAGGCGCAGGCGCAGTTGAATCAGGTGGACGCGGCGATTGAGGCGACGCGCTTGCAGATCAGCAATCGCGTGGAGATCGGGTATCGCGAGGCGCAGCGGCGCGAGGCCATGGTGAGGGACGCAGTGACGGCGGCTAAGGCGGAGTTTGACCGGATGAATGCGCGGTCCTTCGAATACCAGGCGGTGAAACGGGAGGCTGACGCGGATAAGAATCTGTACGAGCAACTGGTGCGCAAGATTCGCGAGGCGGGAATTAATGCGGGGTTTCAAAACGGGTCCATACGGATTGCAGACTCGGCGCGGGCGGCGTTGAAGCCGGTGTTTCCGAATCAATTGCTGAATGTGCTGCTGGCTTTCCTGCTGTCGACTTTGGTGGCGGTGGGGGCGGCGGTGCTGAGCGATTTGCTGGATAAGACGGTGCGCGATCCGGAACAGGTGGCTCGCACTTTGCGGACGGAGGTGATCGGCAGTCTGCCGTTGATGAAAAACCGGCGGGCTGGGTCGCTGGCGGCTTTAAAGGATGGCGGCGGGGGGCGGCAGGAACAGGATTTGTCGGGGTTTGGGGAATCGGTGCGTACGCTGCGGAATTCCATTCTGTTGGGGAACTTCGATCGGCATTACCGTTCGCTGCTGGTGACGAGCGCGGCTCCGGGGGATGGCAAGACTACCACGGCGGCGAATTTGGCTGCGGCGCATGCCGAACAGGGGAAGCGAACGCTGTTGATCGATGGCGATCTGCGGCGTCCTAGCGTGCATCGCAATTTTAATCTGCCGAGCGTGGTGGGGCTGTCGAATGCGCTGCTGGGAGAGATCTCGTGGCGCGAGGCGTTGGTGCAGACGGCGGCGTTGCCGCACCTTTATATCTTGCCGGCGGGGCCGCCTTCGCGGCGGGCTTCGGATCTGGTGGGGCGTGGGCTGACGGAGTTGCTCGAGGAGGCGGCTTCTGAATACGACTTGGTGATCCTGGATGCTCCGCCGTTGTTGGGATTTGCGGAACCGTTGCAGATGGCGACGGCGGTGGACGGTGTCCTGGTGGTGGCACGGGCGGGGAGGACTAGCCGCAAGGCGGTCGCTAGTGTGCTGGCGACTTTGACGCGGCTGCGCGCGAAGGTGGTGGGGTTGGTGCTCAACGAAGTGCATAAGGAGTTGAGCGACAGCTACTACTATTACGGCTACTATCGCTCCTACTATCGGCCTCGCGGGGAGGCGGAACGGGCATGAGCGCGGTGATTGGGGTTCATGACGGGCACAACGCTTCGGTGGCGGTGGTGCGCGAGGGACGCGTGGAGTTCGCGCTGCAGGAAGAGCGGATCACGCGCGTGAAAAACCAGGGAGACGTTCCGAAGAACGCTCTGGCGGTGGCTCTGCGTGGGGCGGGAAGCGCTGCGCGGGTGGCGCTGAATGGGCGCTACATGAATTACGGGCAGTGGCAGCGCGAGACCATTCTCGAAGATTATGCGCGCTCGTCGGATGTGGTCAGCCGGATGAAGCAGCCGTTTAAAGACACGTTTGTGGACCGTGCTTATCAGCGGCGTAAGGCCGCCTTGCGCGAGGAACGCTTGGGGGAGGTCGGGATCGGCAGCGAGCGGATCGAGATGGTGGAGCATCACTTGGCGCACGCTTCGGCGGCTTACTACACGTGTCCGTGGCCCGACGAGCAAGTTCTGGTGGTCACCTGCGACGGCTCGGGGGACCGGGTATGCGCGACGGTGAGCATCGGCGAGCGGGGGAAGTTGACGCGACTGGCGCAGGTATCGGAGCACGATTCGATTGGACGGCTGTACGCGCTGGTAACGCGGTATTTGGGGATGGCTCCGCTGGAGCACGAATACAAGGTGATGGGGTTGGCACCGTATGTGGGCTCGGAAGCGAAGACTGCCGGAGCGGCAGAGTGGTTTGCGCAACTGTTCGAATTTACGCGCGATCCGTTGATTTGGCGGCGGAGGCGCGGGGTGCCGTCGATGTATGCGGCGGGTGCGCTCCTGGAGCGCGGGCTCCGGGGGCAACGCTTCGATTTCATTGCCGCGGGAGTGCAGCGGTTCATCGAAGACTGGCTGACTACTTGGGTGCGGAACTGCATTCGCGAGACCGGAATTTTTAAAGTCGCTTGTGCCGGTGGGGTCTTCATGAACGTCAAGGCCAATCTGCGGGTGCTGGAGATTGCGGAGATGGAAGATCTGTACGTTTTTCCGTCGTGCGGGGATGAATCGAATAGCATCGGTGCGGCGTTGCAGGTGGCGGCGCCGGCTCGGGGAGTGCTGGGGCCGATTTACTACGGCGAGGCGATTACGGATGTCGAGGCGGAACTCGCGCTGGATGCGGCTGCGGGGAAGTTTCGAGCCACTTATGTTGACGACATCGAGCGCACTTCGGCGGAGAAATTGGCGCAGGGGAAAATCGTGGCGCGCGCGAAGGGGGCGCTCGAATTCGGGGCGCGGGCGCTGGGGAATCGGTCGATATTGGCGCGGGCGGATTCACCGTCGGTAGTCCGGGTTATTAACGAGATGGTCAAGAACCGGGATTTCTGGATGCCGTTTGCGCCGTCGGTGCTAGCGGAGCGGGCGGACGAGTATTACGTGAAGCCGAAGCCGGTGCAAACGCCGCACATGATGTTCGCGTTCGCGTCGCGTCCGGAAAAGCGGGGCGCGTTTGCGGCAGCGCAGCATCCTTACGATTTCACTACGCGTCCGCAGGAGGTGACGCGCGAGCACAATCCGGATTATTACCGGTTGCTTAAAGAATATGAAGCTCTCACTGGCGAGGGGATCGTGCTGAACACTTCGTTCAACCTGCACGGGGAACCGATGGTCTACCGGGCGCGCGATGCGGTGGATGTGTTTCTGCGCAGCGGGCTCGAATATATGGCGCTGGGGAATTGGTGGGTGGAGAAAACATGAAAACGCTGGTTACGGGCGCGGCTGGGTTCATCGGCTATCACGTCACGGAACGGCTGCTGGCCGAGGGGCGGCAGGTGGTGGGGATCGATAATCTGAACGCTTATTACGATCCTGGCTTGAAACGTGCGCGGCTGGCGCGGCTGACGCGCCACCCACAATTTGAATTTGCGGAGATCGATATCACGGATCGGCCTGCGATGGAAGCGGTGTTTGCACGCGAGGCCTTCGGCAACGTGATCCATCTGGCGGCTCAGGTGGGAGTGCGTTACTCGATCGACAATCCGCACGCTTATGCCGAGGCAAACCTGACGGGATTTCTGCACGTGCTTGAAGGGTGCCGGCGGGCGCGCGTGCGGCATTTGATTTATGCGTCGTCGAGTTCCGTATATGGCGGAAATAATAAGCTGCCATTTTCGGTGAAGGACCCGGTGGATGCGCCGCTTTCTCTTTATGCGGCGACCAAGCGTGCCAACGAACTGATGGCTCATTGCTACGCGCACCTATACGATCTGCCGGCGACGGGGTTGCGGTTTTTCACGGTGTATGGGCCGTGGGGGCGTCCGGATATGGCTCCGTTTCGTTTCGCGGCGGCGATTCTGGGCGGCCAGGCGATTGATGTTTACAACTACGGGCGCATGTGGCGCGACTTTACTTATGTAGATGACATTGCCGAGGGGGTGCTGCGCATGGCGGTCTGCGAGCCCTCCGGGTACCGGTTGTTCAACGTCGGCAACAGCCAATTGGTGGGGCTGATGGATTTCATTGGCGAGTTGGAGGGGGCGCTGGGGCGGCGGGCCCGCAAACGCTTCCTGCCGCTGCAGCCGGGGGATGTGTTGGCGACGCACGCGGACGTGGACGAGTTTTGGCGCGCGGCGGGGTTCCGGCCGGCGACGCGACTGGCGGACGGTATCGAACGGTTCGTCCGCTGGTATCGGGAATACTTCGGGGAGGAAACTCATGAGCGCAGCCTCAACAACAACGCCCGCGCGGTTCTTCGTGCATCCTGAGGGGAAGGTCGAAGCGAGCGATATCGGACCGGGGACAAGGGTGTGGGCTTTCGCGCACATTTTGGAGGGCGCTCGCATTGGGGCCGATTGTAATATCTGCGATCACACGTTTATTGAAGGCGGCGCGGTGGTGGGTGACCGCGTCACTGTCAAATGCGGCGTTCAGTTGTGGAACGGCGTGACTCTGGAGGACGACGTTTTTGTGGGTCCTAATGCGACCTTCACCAACGACGCGTTTCCGCGCAGCCGGCGGCGGCCTGCTGAGATTGCGCGGACTTTAGTCCGGCGGGGGGCGTCGATTGGGGCGAATGCCACTCTGCTGCCGGGCGTGACGATCGGCGCGGGGGCGATGGTGGGGGCGGGAGCTGTGGTCACGCGCGACGTGCCGCCGCGCGCGATTGTGGTGGGGAATCCGGCGGCGGTTAGCGGCTTCGTCAATGATGAGTCGCAGAGCCGGGTCGCGGTGCGGGTGCGGGGCGAGACTCCGCTGATCGCGGGCGCGGGGCTTTACGAGTTGCCGCATGTCACCGATGCGCGGGGGCATCTTTCGTTTGCGGAGATCAACCAGGGGCTGCCGTTTTCAGTGGTGCGTTACTTCCTGGTGTTCGGCGTACCGAGCCGCGAAATCCGCGGCGAGCATGCGCATCGCACGCTCGATCAGTTTTTGGTTTGCGTGCATGGGAGCTGTTCGGTGCGGTTGTTCGACGGCGACGCTAGCGAAGAGATTTTGCTGAATCGTCCGGACTTGGGATTGCACGTGCCTCCACTGGTGTGGACCACCGAATACAAGTATTCGCCTGACGCTGTGCTGCTGGTGCTGGCCTCCGATGTTTATCGGGAGGAGGATTACATCCGCGACGTGGATGATTATTTGGCTTTGCGAGGAGGAAGCATTGATCCCATTCCTTGATTTGCGGTTGGCTACGGAAGAACTGCGTCCGGAGATCGGGCAAGCTCTGGGGCGCGTGGTGAAGTCGGGCGTTTACGTTCTGGGCGCGGAGGTGGAAGCGTTCGAGCACGAGTTCGCCGAGTATTGCGGGGCGCGGCACTGTGTGGGAGTCGCGAACGGGTTGGATGCGCTGACGCTGCTGCTGCGAGGGCTGGGGGTGGGCGCGGGCGATGAGGTGATCGTGCCGTCGAATACGTATATAGCGACGTGGCTGGCGGTATCGGCGACGGGGGCGCGGGTAGTGCCGGTTGAGCCGGATGCATCTACTTACAATCTGGATCCGGAACGGGTGGAGGACGCAATCGGGCCGCGTACGCGCGCGATAGTCGCGGTGCATCTTTATGGACAAACGGCGGCGATGTCGGCGCTGGGTGAAATATCGCGGCGGCGCGGCGTTCCGTTGGTGGCGGACGCGGCGCAGGCGCACGGCGTGGATTTGGGCGGTTACTCTTCGGCATTCAGTTTTTATCCGACGAAGAATCTGGGGGCGCTGGGGGATGGAGGGGCCGTAGTGACCGATGACGCGGCGCTGGCGGAGCGTATTCGGTTGCTGGGCAATTACGGGTCGCGAGAGAAATATTCGAATGAAGTGCGCGGGGTGAATTCGCGGCTGGATCCGCTGCAGGCGGCGGTGCTGCGCGTGAAGTTGAAATATCTGGACGAGTGGAATCAGCGGCGGTGGGAGATTGCGCGCTGCTATCTGGATCAATTGTCGGGAATCCCCGGGCTGGTACTGCCGTCAGTGGCCTATGACGCCGAAGCGGTGTGGCATGTTTTCGCGATTCGGTATCCGCAGCGCGATTGGCTGGCGCGGCAACTGGCGCGGGAGGAGATCGGGACGCTGATCCATTATCCGGTGCCACCGCATCTTTCGGGGGCTTATCGCGATGCGGAGTTTGGTCGCGGGTCCTTCCCGATTGCAGAGCAGATGGCGGAGGAGGAACTGAGCTTGCCGCTGCATCCGCATTTGACTTGGGAGCAGGTGGAGGAAATTGTCGGGTCGGTTTGTCTGGCGGCGTGTTTGCCGTTGAGGGCTATGGCGTGATTGCTGCTGAGCCTCGCACGACGATCTATAGACCCGTAGTTCGCGCGATGGGCCAGAGCGGATTGGGGGCGCTGGCTAGCGGACTCTTGAGCGCCACGGCGACCAAGATTCTGGCGGCGGTGGGCGGTCCCGCGGCGCTGGCGACGCTGACCACTCTGCAGCAGCTTCGGCAGGCGGCGGTGGTGGGCGCGACCGCTAACGGGCAGACGGCGCTGGTGCGGGGGGCGAGTGCATTGACGGGCGTTGAACAGACCGAGTATCTGCGTTGCGTCCTGTGTGTGTTCGGCGCTGGGACGGGCGCGGTTGCGTTGGGCATGATTTTGTTTCCGCGGGCGTTGGCGACGCTGGCGGGATTCGGCGAGGGCGCGAGTCACATGATTCAGTGGTTGGCGGTAGTGGTGATTTTGACCAGTGCTTCGGTTTTTGCTAGCGCGCTATTGAATGCGCTGGGAGCAATTGGACGGCTGGCGGTACTTTCCGCGATCGGGCCGGCTGCCATGATGCTGGGGGCTTGGCCGGCGGCGCGTGCGTTTGTCGCGGGTGGTGGGAATGTTCTGGCGGGGCTTTTGATTTTCTCTAGTGTGGTTAGCTGTGCGGTGGCGTTGGGGGAATTGCTTCGCTTTCGCGATCAAGTCGCTGGGTGGATGCGAGGTCCGGGGCGGTGGTGGGATTCGAGCGCGGCGTTCCGCTTCGGCGCGATGTCGGGCGCGATGCTGGTGAGCGGGTTGGCGGCGGCGGGGACGCTGCTGGGAGTGCGTGGACATATCACGGCGATCCAAGGGCCCAGGGTGACGGGGCAGTTTGACGCGGCTTGGGGGCTCAGCATGAATCAGGTGACGCTGGTGCTGGCATCGCTGCAGACCTATTACTTGCCGGAGCTGGCGCGGTCGCGGAGTTTGGCGCAGCGCAATGCTCATATATCGAGCGTGCTCACGGTGGCTGCGCTCACGGCGGCGGTGGCAATTGCGGCGATCGCGCTGCTGAAGCCGTGGCTGCTGACGGGGTTTTACTCGGCGGCGTTTCGTCCGGCGGTGGCGTACTTGCGCTGGACTTTGCTGGGCGACTATTTGAAAGTCACGAGTTGGATTTTGTCGATTCCGATTTTGGCGGCTGGGGACGTGAAGATGTTCCTGGCTGCGGATCTGGTGGCTTACGGGGTGTTCCTGGCGGTGGCTATTGGGCTGGCCCCGCTGGTGACCGCGGCATCCGGGGCAGCGATGGCTTTTGTGGCGATGTATGTGGCGCATCTATTGCTGTGTGCGGTCTATTTGTGGCGTAAATTGCGCTTTGTTCCGGCTCAAAGCGCGGTGGCGGCGTGGGTGGCGGGGCTGGGCGTAGTGACGCTGGCGTCCGCGCTGACGTGGGGGCAGTTGTGAGGATCTCGGTGGCGATAGCTACGTATAATCGCGCGGCGATGGTGCGCGAGGCGGTGGAGGCGGCGCTGGCGCAATCGTATGCGCCGTACGAGATCGTGGTTGCCGACGATGCTTCGACGGATGAGACGCCCCAAGTGCTCGGGCGCCTCGCCGCTATCGGACGGCGGGTGCGGGTGATCCGCCAGGCGGCTAACTCGGGCGGCGTCGGCAACTGGAACGCGGCGATGAACGCGAGCCGTGGCGATTTGATGGCGTGGTGTTCCGACGACGATAGGTTTCTGCCGGGGCATCTGGAAGCTTCCGTCGGATTCCTAAAAGCGCATCCGGACATTGGCATGGTTCATTCGAGTTTCGTTGATGCTTGGGAGACTCCAGCGGGAAGGGTTGAACAGTCGCGCCTGCTGCGGAGCACGGAGCCTCTGCTGATTGACCGGCGAAATCTGTTTCGCTATCTGACGCGGTACTACGACTGGCCTTTTCATCCGTCAACGCTGGTGATGCGCCGTCTGGTGTGGGAGCGGACGGGACCTTTCGACTCGACGTATGCGCTGGCGGACACGGACTGGTTTGTGCGGGCGGCGGAGCGCTTCAAAGTCGTGATGCTGCCGCGCTATGGGGTTTTGAACCGGCGTCATCCGGGGAACTGGAGCAATCGTGTGGGGAGCGCGCGCATGCAGGCGGAGATTTTCGAGATTGTGGAGCGGGCGCTGGTCCGGCGCTGGCCGCGTGGTGGGCCACAGTTGATTGCGTGGCGCGCGGTTTGGCGAGCCAACGTGCGCTTGCATTTGTTGCTGACGATGCGGGCTCGGGTTGTGGCCGGACAGGGAGACGCTGCCTGCGACGCTTGGCAGACGCTTACGCAAAGTACTGGAGCACGAGTGCCACATTGGCTCGACGAAGCGGGGCGGCGGTGGATTCGCGGACGCGCGGCAATACAAGGGACCGGCTTGCGGGGGGCGCGCGAGGGCGTCAGTCCGCTCTGAGTTTATGTGCGCGATTGCGGGATTGATGGGAGCGGACGACTTGCGGGCAACGGCGCGCGTCGAAGAGATGCTCGAGATCCAACGGCATCGCGGACCCGATGGGAGTGGAATTTTGTGCGATTCGGGGACGGTGATTGGGCACCGGCGGCTGGCGATTCTCGGACTGGGAGACGGGGGGCGGCAACCGATGACGTCGCGCGACGGACGGTGGAGTCTGGTTTTTAATGGCGAGATTTTCAATTATCTGGAGTTGCTTGCGGACCTGTCCGGCCAATTTTGCAGCGGCACCGATACGGAAGTTTTGCTCGAAGCGGTTGCGGCTTGGGGTTTAGAAACGGCGCTCGGCAGGGCGGCTGGGATGTTTGCACTGGCGCTGTGGGACCACCGCGAGAAGGAGCTGACGCTGGCTCGCGACCGGCTGGGGGAAAAGCCGCTGGTGTATTTCTACGATGGGCGGATTTTGGCGTTTGCGAGCGAGATGAAAGCGCTGCGCGGGTTTCACGGTGGGGTGATGGAGCCAGAGGCGGTGGATGCTTATCTGGCTCTGGGCTACGTTCCGGCGCCGCTGGCGATTTTTCGCAATTGCTGCAAAGTGGAGCCGGGGCAAATATTGCGATTTAGAAGAGAAGGCGAGCCGCGGCGTGGGCGCTGGTGGGTTGCGGCGTCCGGCGCCCAAGCAGGTGGGGATCGGCGCACGGCGTTGCGCGAACGAGTGGGCGAAGCCGTCCGGCAGCGGCTGCGCGCGGATGTTCCGGTGGCGCTTAGCTTGAGCGGCGGTGTCGACTCCTCGGTGATCGCGGCGGAGTGCGTGCGGCAGGGTGCGGCGATCGAGAGTTTTACGGTCCGCTTCGAAGGCGAATCGAGCGATGTGGACGCGGCTGGCTTGATCGCGCATCATCTCGGGCTGCGGCATCACGTCTTAGACGCTGGCGATGCGGGGCAGGGAATCGAACACATGTTGCGGCATTATGATGAGCCGTTCGCGGACAGCTCGGCGATTCCGTCGCTCGGGTTGGCGCGGGCGTTGGCGGGGCACTACAAGGTGGTCCTGAACGGCGACGGCGGGGATGAAGTTTTCGGCGGCTACCGGCATTACGAACACATTCAAATCAAGCAGACATTGAAAGCGGCCGCGGCGGCGGTGGGCTGGTGCGATGGCCATGCCAGTGGGGCGGGAGTGTATGTGCAATCGAAAGTCACGTTTCGCGCGGCGGAACGGGGCCGGCTGTTGAATGGGCACGGCACGGGGAATTCGCTCGACGGGCTGACGTTCGCCGCGCCGGGGAGGGCGCTCGCGCGAGGAATGTGGATCGACCGTCACTTGGCACTGGCCAATGGATTGAACTACAAGACTGACATTGCTTACGGTGCGTTCGGTATCGAGGGGCGCGCGCCGTTTCTGGACCACCGTCTGGGGGAGTGGGCGGGGTCGCTGCACGCGCGAGATTTGGTGCGCGGGCGCGAAAAAAAAGTTCTGCTGCGGGCGGCTTACGCGGACGATTTGCCGGCGGGGGCGCTCGATCGTCCGAAGCGCGGATTCGGGGCACCGGTTGGGCGATGGTTGCGGGGTCCACTGCGGGATCTGGTTAGGGAGGTGTTGCCGCAACAGCATGGTTGGAACGACCAACAGGTGTGGACCTTGCTCATGTTTTCGTTGTGGGCGCGGGAATGGCGGGCGTCATGGTGACGGTGCTGATGGCGGTACGTGATACGCCGGCGGGGATGCTGCGGCAGGCGATCGTTTCGATCCGCGAGCAGACTTTGCGGGACTTCGAATTTCTGATTTTGGATGACGGGAGTCAACTAGGGGACACGCTGGCTGAGTTGGAGCGGCAAGCTGGGGCGGATTCGCGGATTCGTGTCGAGCGCGGCGCGCCGCGGGGGCTCACGCAGACTCTCAATCGCGGGCTGGAATTGGCGGCGGCCGAGGTGATCGCGCGGCAGGATGCTGATGACTGGAGTGAACCGCAACGTTTGGAGCGGCAGTTTGCGTTTCTGCGTGAGCATCCGGGTATTGCTTTGTGCGGCTCGAATGCCTGGACGCATCGGGATGACGGGCGTCTGCTGTGGCCCACTCGGCTGCCTGAAGAGTGTGAGGCGATTCGCGAGGCGCTGTGGCGGGGGAATCCTTTTGTGCACGGGTCGGCCATGTTTCGCGCGACGGGGGCGCGCTACCGCGAAGAGTTTCTTTGCGCGCAGGACTACGATTTCTTCTGGCGTTTATGCGATGCGTCGGGGGGCGCGAACCTGGCGGAGCCGCTGTATCACTATCGCTATAACCGGGGGGCTGTGAGTGCTCACCGTGCCGCTGAGCAGCGGTGCGCGCATCGGGCGGCGCGACTTTTGGCGGAGGCGCGGCGGTCGGGCGAAGTCGAGGACGTCGTTGGTGCGCTGGCGGCGGCGGGGGCGCAAGGCGATCGGGAGCCGCTGCGGGCGGCATTAAAGCAGGTTGATCATCGCATGCTCGCGGGGGATTTGAGCGCGGCGGGTCGAGCGTATGCGCAAACGCTGATGGCGCATCCGGCGAGCAGGCTGGCGTGGGGGAAGCTGCTGCGGTGGGCGGTGTACTCGTCGGTCCCGGCGGCGCGGGAATGGTGTTTCCGGTGAGGGTCCTGTTCGTGATTCCGGGGGAGGCGCAGGGCAGCTCGATGATCTTCGCGCGGCGGCAGGCGGAGAGTTTGTCGAGGGAAGGCGTCGAGGTGGAGGTGTTTCATCTGCGCTCGCGGACGTCACCGTGGGCGTTAGCGCGGGAAGGAGTCCGCTACCGGCGGACGGTGCGGATTTTCGCGCCGCAGGTGATTCACGCGCACTTTGGAACGGTCACCGCTCTGTTTGCGGCGTGGGCCGCGCCGTCGAGGCCGCTGGTGATCACGTTCCGGGGAAGCGATCTGAATGTTGCTCCTTCGCTGCGCTCGCTGGCGGGGCAAGTTCTGTCGCAAATCGCGGCGCTGCGTGCGGGGCGGATCGTCTGCGTTAGCCGTCAATTGCGGGAACGGCTGTGGTGGCGGCGCGGCATCGTCGTTATTTTGCCGAGCGGGGTGGATCCGGAGGTGTTCTGCCCGGAGGCGAGGTCCGGGGCGAGGCAGAGGCTGGGCTGGGACGACGACGAACGTGTGGTGTTGTTCAACGCGGGACATGATCCGGCTACGAAGCGGCTGGACTTGGCGAACGAGGCGCTTCGGCTTACGCAGGGTTTACTCAAGAGCGTGCGGATGGAGGTGCTGGATGGCGCGACGGCTCCGGCGCGGGTTCCGGAACTGCTCAATGCGGCGGATTGTTTGCTGCTGACCAGCGACCGGGAGGGGTCGCCTACGGTGATCCAGGAAGCGCTCGCTTGCAATCTGCCGGTGATTAGCGTGGACGTCGGCGATACGGTCGAGCGGCTGCGCGGGGTGAGCCGCTCGGCGATTGTGCCACGCGAGGCTGCGGCGATCGCTCGCGAACTGGCGCGAGTTTTGACGGTGCCTACGAGAAGCAACGGGCGGAGCAAGGTGGCGGAGTTTTCGGCGCCAAGGATTGCGGGCGAGTTGTCCCGGATGTATTGCGAGCTGGCGGGGGCATGGAATACTTCACCTTATTAGGCGTCGCGACGCTCGTGATTGCGGCGTTGGCCGCGGCGCTCTACCGGCAGCGTGGGGACTTGGGCGTGGTGGTGGGGATCGCGGCGCTGTATTACTGGTCACTCTACGGGGCGTGGTCGATTGTCATCGATAAAACCGGTGGATTCAGCGGGCAGCACTACCAATATCTGGAATATAAGATGTTCCCGATTTCGCTCGACGGGCGCTATCTGTTAACGCTGGCGCTGTATGCGGGATTCATTATTCTGGTGGAACTGACGCTGCTGGCGGCGCTCTCACGGCGGCGGTTGCGGCCGATTCCGCGGCTGGTGTTGCGGCATGACGCGATTCTGCTGGCGGGGTTCGCGGCGGGGATCGCGAGCTACCTGGTGATTCGCGACAAACTGAGCATGGCGGCGGCCATTAACACTTCGGCCTATTGGTATACGCGCTCGCAAGGCGACCAGTGGTTTACGCTGCATCAGGTTTTGAACCGGGTGGCGTTGATTCCGCCGGCGATTGGCATGGCGACATTGGCTGCGGGAAAACGTTCGCGGTATTTCGTGAATGTCGAACGGCGCTATACCTGGCCTGCGTATTTGCTGCTGGCAGCGGGGATGAGCGCGTTCACGTTCGTGCTGGGAAATAAGAACGAAGTGTTAACGGCGCTGCTGGCAGGAGTGCTGACTTACGCGGGGTCGCTCGCGCGGCCGCGGTGGTGGAAGATCGGGCTGGCGCTGGCGGCGGGCGTATGGTTTTTGGCGGCGGTGGATTTCTTCCGCGCGTCGCCGATTTCGGAGATTGGCGCGGCGGTGCTGGCGCGAGGACAGGACTCGAGCGACGTCAGCCACTTTGTTGCTACCAGCAACGAGGCGTTCGCGGCGCATTTTTCGCTGTATGGCGTGCTGGCTTCGGATATCGAACCGAAGTTTGGCTACAGCTTGTACAGCTTGGCTTGTTCGGTGATTCCGCGGGTGCTGTGGCCCGAGCGGCCTCGCGACATCTATCTGTACTACAGCGAGAGCGTGGGCACGATTCAGAATCAGGGTTACTCGCTGCATCACGCTACTGGCTGGTATTTGAACTTCGGGTACGCGGGGGTGGCCGTGGGGGCGGTGGTACTGGGGTTGATCTGGGCTGGCTGCCTGAACGCGCATCAGAAAATCCGGCGGCGATCGGGATTGCTCTACCGCTTGTTTGCGATTATCGCGCCGTGGGTGCTGGTGGCGGGGTTGCCGCCGCTGATTCGCGCGGGTCCGGAAGGCTACAAGGGGCTCATCCTGGAAAGTTTTTTGATTCCTATCGGCGTGTTGGTGTTGGCCTGCCGGGCGAAGTTTGCGAAGTCATGAGGCCGTTTCTATCCGTGTTGATTCCGTGCCGCAATGAGGTTCGTTCGCTGGGGCGGTGCTTAGCTTCGATCATTGCTAGCGATTATCCGGCTGAGCGCATGGAGGTGCTGGTGGTGGATGGCGCGAGCACGGATGGGACTCGCGAGGTGATCGCCGATTGGGCTGCGGCGCATCCGTTCATACGGAAGTTGGACAATCCGGAGTGCTCGACGCCGGCCGCTTTGAACCGCGGGATTGAGGCGGCGCGCGGGGATGTGATCGCTCGCGTCGATGCGCATGCGGCGCTGGGAATCGGCTATCTGACGCGCGCGGTGGAGTATCTGGAAGCGAGCGGCGCCGATCATGTGGGCGGCGTGATGCGCACGCGGGCGCAGCGTGACGGGCCGTGGGCGGGGCCGGTGGTGGCGGCGCTCACGCATCCGTTTGGCGTGGGTGGATCACAATTTCGTACCAGCCGTGCGGAATCTGGAGAGGAACCGCGCGCGGTGGACACTGTATTTTGTGGATGCTGGCGGCGCGAGGTTTTCGAGCGCATCGGGCGCTTCAATGAACGGCTGGCGCGCGGCCAGGATATGGAGTTCAACCAGCGATTGCGGCGCTCCGGCGGCAAGATTCTGCTGGCGCCCGAGTTGGTAGTGGAATATTACGCGCGCGCGGAATTGTGGCCCTATGCAAAACACAACTGGAGCAATGGAGTGTGGGCCGTGTTGCCGTTCGCTTATTGCCGGGAGGCGCCGGTGCGGGCGCGGCATCTGGCGCCGCTGGCGTTGATCGTGGCGATCCTGATCACGCCATGGACGGCGGCGGTTTACCTCGCTGCGAATCTGGCGGCGTCGGCGCAGGTGGCCTGGGCGGAGCGGAGCTGGCGGTATCTGCTGCAGATGCCGGTGGCGTTCGCGAGTCTGCATCTGCCTTACGGCGCGGGTAGTTTGTGGGGCGTGCTGCGAGTGTTGGCGGTGAGGCTAGGAGGGATGATTCGATGAGTGCGAGCAAGGCGGTGATGGCTGCGGACTTTGCGAGCGTGACCGAGCAGCCCTGGCAGGGCGCGACGCGCATGCAGATGTCGATGCTGCGGACGCGCTATGGCTGGGCGGCGGAATACGCGGGCGGGAAAGACGTCCTGGAGGTGGCTTGCGGGGCCGGGCTTGGCTTGGGGTGGCTCGCGAAACGGGCGCGATGCGTAGAGGCCGGCGATATCGACGAAGAGAATTGCCGCATTGCACGGGAGACGTATCGCGGAGAGGCGAAGATTCGCGTGGAGCGGATGGACGCGTCGGATTTGCCGTTTGAGGATGGCTCCTTCGACGTGGCGCTGTTGTTTGAAGCACTGTATTATTTGCCGGATGTGCCGCGGTTCCTGACCGAAGCCGGGCGTGTGCTTAGGCGTGGAGGCAGGCTGCTGATTGCGACGGTGAACAGCGAATGGAGGGGGTTCCATCTGAGTCCGTTCACACCCGCTATTGGACGACAGCGGAACTGATGGAGGCGCTTGCGCAGGCTGGATTCGTGACGCAGGTGGCCGCCGCTTTTCCCGACTCGAGCGGCTTGCGGAATCGATTAAAAACGATGGCTGCTCACTGCGGATGCATGCCGCGAACGATGCGTGGGAAGGCTGTTTTGAAACGCATCTTCTATGGACGGCTGGAGCGTATTCCGGCGTGCGTTGAATCGGCGGGGCCGGGGGAGCGAATGATTCCCGCGGAGGGCGCGGATGATCTGACGCGCTACCGGAGCCTCTATTTCGAAGCCCGGAAGGCGGCTCCATGACACCGGCGTTGGCGAGAGCCATTCCGTTTTATCCCTATCCGCAGTCGTTCTTGGCGGAAGAAGAGGAATTGGTCGAGATCTTCCGTGATGTCGGCCGGCGCGGGGCGTTCGTGATGCAGGAGGACTTGCGGCGGTTCGAAGTGAATCTCGAAAAATTCCTGGGAGCTTGGCGGGTGATGGGAGTCGCGAACGCGACCGACGGATTGTTGATTGCTTTGCTCGCGGCGGGGGTTGAGGCAGGGTCGGAAGTGATTTTCAGCTCGCACACGATGGTGGCGACGGCGGCGGCGATTCATTTCGCTGGCGCGATTCCGGTGCCGGTCGAATGTGGCGCGGACCATTTGATGGATGCGAAGGCGGCCGAGGCTGCTATTACGTCGCGAACATCCGCGATCTTGCCGACGCAACTCAACGGGAGAACGGCGGATATGGAGGCGCTGCTAGGCGTGACTTCGCGGCACGCCTTGATGCTGGTGGAGGACGCGGCGCAGGCGTTGGGTTCGCGCTTTCGCGGGCAATGCGCGGGGACTTTCGGCGCGGCGTCGGCGGTCAGTTTTTTCCCGGCGAAGGTGTTGGGTTGCCTAGGGGACGGCGGCGCAGTGATCGCGAACGAGGAGCGTGTGGGCGAGCGCGCGGCGGCGCTCCACGATCATGGCCGCGACGCGCGGGGCAACGTGGCGGGCTGGGGGTTCAACTCGCGCCTGGATAATTTGCAGGCGGCGATTCTGGATTACCGGCTGAGGAAATACGACGCTGTGATCGAGCGGCGTCGGGAGTTGGCTCGGCGCTATCACGCTGCGCTCGAAGGCTTCGGCGAAGTTGTGCGGCCGCCTGCGCCGGATTCCGACACCAATCATTTCGACGTGTACCAGAACTATGAAATCGAAGCTGAAAGGCGCGATGGGTTGCGCGAATTTCTGGCGGCGCGGGGAATCGGGACGCTATTGCCATGGGGCGGGAAGGCGGTCCATCAATGGGAAGCGTTGGGATTTCGGACACGGTTGCCCGCAACCGAGGCGTTGTTCGAGAGGGTGCTGCTGCTGCCGATGCATCCATGGTTGACCGATGACGATGTGCAGGCGGTGGCTGCGGCGGTTCGCGAGTTTTACGGGGGGCGGCATGAAGAACAGTACGGGCTGGCTGATCAACCGCTGGGAGACCATGACGCTGATCCGGCGGGCCGAGGAGCGCATTGCGGAGATGGTGGAGTCCGGTGAAGTGGGCTGCCCGTGTCATTTATATATCGGGCAGGAGGCGATTGCGGCTGGAGTCTGCGCGGCGCTGCGTCCTGACGATACGGTTTGGGGCGGCCACCGTTCGCATGGCCACTATCTGGCGAAAGGCGGATCGCTCGCCAGGCTCTTCGGCGAGGTGCTGTTGAAAGCGAGCGGGTGTGCGGCGGGGAGGGGCGGGTCCATGCACTTGGCGGCGCCCGAGGTCGGCATTTTAGGCACGGTGCCGATCGTCGCGGGGACGGTGTCGCTGGCGGCGGGGGCGGCTTTCGCCTACAAACTGCGCGGCGAGGATACGGTGGCGGTGGCGTTTTTTGGCGATGGCGCTATGGAGGAGGGGCACGTGCATGAAGCGATGAATCTGGCGGCGTTGTACCGGCTCCCGTTGGTGCTGATCTGCGAGAACAATCTTTACGCCAGCCACCTGCATTGGAGCGAGCGGCGGGTGGCCGACAACCTTTATCGCGCGGGCGAGTTTCATTCGGTGCCCGGAGAACGAGTGGACGGGAACGATGTGGAGGCGGTTTTTCAGGCGGCGCGGTCGGCGGTGAAACGCGCGCGCGGCGGCGAAGGCCCCACGCTGATCGAGTGCCGGACGTTTCGCTGGCGCGGACACGTGGGCGCCAGCTTCGATCTCGACGTGGGGGTGGAACGGCGCGGGGAACTGGCGGAGTGGCTGCCGCTCGATCCTTTGCAGAGGTTGGGGGATCAGTTGATGGAGCGCGGAGTGGAGGATCTGGAACAGCGTGAGCAGGCGATCGGCGAGCGCATTAGCGGCGCGTTGGAGATGGCATGCCGCGCTAACTTACGCGCAGGCGATTCGCGAGGCGCACGCGCAGTCGCTGGCGGTCGACCCGCGGTGTTGGTCATGGGCCAAGGGCTGTGGAGCCCGTGGTATGCGGGATCGAGTTTGGAAGGACTCGACTCTGAGTTTGGCTGCGCGCGGGTGGTGGACACTCCGGTATCGGAGAATGCGGTGACGGGAATGGCGATCGGCGCGGCGCTCGCGGGCTTGCGGCCGATTGTGTTTCATCCGCGCATGGATTTCATGCTGCTGGCGATGGACCCGATCGTCAATCAGGCGGCGAACTGGTCGTATTTGTTCGGGCGCGGGAGCGGTGTACCGCTGGTGATTCGCGCGGTGATCAATCGCGGAGGCGAGCAGGGCGCGCAGCATTCGCAGGCTCTCCACGCGATGTTCATGCACGTGCCGGGGTTGAAGGTGGTGATGCCGGCGACTCCTTTCGACGCGAAGGGATTGCTGATGGCGGCGCTGGAGGACGCGGGGCCGGTCCTCTATATAGATGACAGATGGTTGTATGGGGAGTCGGGCGAGGTGCCGGTCGAACCGTTCACGGTGGCGATCGGCGAGGCGGCGGTGCGGCGGCGCGGGTCCGACGTGACGTTGATTGGTGTGTCCTGGATGGCGGCCGAATGCGTGCGGGCGGCTGCGTTGCTCGAACGTGAAGGGATCGATGCTGAGGTCATTGACCTGCGGACGTTGAAACCCTGGGATAAGGAATTGGTGGCCGCGAGCGTATCGCGCACCGGGCGAGCAGTGGTGGCGGATGGAGGATGGCGCACGGCGGGGGCGTCCGCTGACATTGCCGCGGAGGTGACGGAGCGTTGCTTCCATCATTTGATCGCTCCGGTGTCGAGGGTTACGCTGGCGGACGCTCCCGCGCCGGCGAGGCGCGCGGAAGAATTGACGTACTACCCGGGAGCGGAGCAGATCGCTTCGGCTGCACGGAGTTTGTTGGAGCGGAAAGTGAAGCAGGCGGCGGCGTGAAGCGCATTCTCGATATCTCGATTGCGGGGCTGGCACTGTTGCTGTTGCTGCCGGTGCTGGGAGTGTTGGCTGCCGCCGTGTGGCTGGAAGACCGCGGCTCGCCATGGTATCGCGGCCTGCGGGTGGGGCGGGGCGGACGCGAATTTCGCATGTGCAAGTTTCGCAGCATGCGGACGGGAGCGTCGAAGACCGGGGTTCGCTCGACCGCGTCCGGTGACGCGCGTGTCACACGCGTGGGCCAATTTCTGCGCGCCTGGAAGCTTGATGAACTGCCGCAATTGTGGAACGTGCTAACGGGCGAAATGAGCTTAGTCGGGCCGCGGCCGCAGGTGCCGGAGGAAGTGTTGCTTTATACGCCCGACGAGTCACGGATGCTCAACGTGCGGCCTGGCATCACGGATCTGGCGTCGATTGTGTTTTCGGACGAAGGCGAGATTCTGGCGGGAAGTGCGGATCCGGATCTGCTCTATGCGCAGATCATCCGCCCTTGGAAGAGCAGGTTGGCGTTGCTATATGTCGACCGTGGTTCCTGGATTGTGGATATGCAGATTCTGATGTGGACCGCAGCGGCGGTGCTCTCGCGGCCACGGGCGCTCAGCCGCGTTGGAAGACTTTTGGAAGCTTGGGGGGTAGGCCAACCGTTGCTTCGCGTCGCTGCCCGAGCCGCGCCCTTGCGGGCGTATCCTCCTCCAGGGGCGCGTGCAGTATGAAGACGACTTTGTTGCGGCATCGGCGTGCGGCTTCGGCGGTGTTCCATGCCCTGGTGGTCGCGGCGGCGCTGGCTAGCGCGTTTCTGCTGCGCTTTGAATTCACGCTGGATGCGCGATACGGCAGGATGCTGCTCTTGGCGCTGCCGGTCTCAATCGCGGTGAAGCTGGCGGTGTTCCGCGGCTATGCGCTACGCGATTTGCCGTGGCGCTTTATCGGGCTCGAAGGTGTCACTCGTATGGTCGTAGCCAATGCCACCGCCAGTGTCGCGGCCGGGCTGCTGCTGCGCTGGCAATTGGGCTCCGGATTTCCGCGGTCGATTCACGTGCTGGATTTCCTGCTGTGCCTGGCATTCATGACGGGCGCGCGGTTGGTGGTTCGTCTGCACTTCGAGCCAAGCTGCGGGGTGGTGAGCCGCCGAATTCTGATTTATGGAGCGGGTCGCGCTGGTGTCACGTTGCTGTCTGAGATTCGTGAGCATCCTGAACTTGGTTATCACGTGGCGGGATTCTTGGACGACAATCCGCTGAAACGCGATCTGCGGATGCGTGGCGTGCGCGTATGGGGCGGACGCGCGGTGCTTACCGAGGTGGTCCGCCGTGAGCGCATTAATGAGATTCTGCTCGCGCTGCCGGGAGCGCCGGGGTCGGAGATCGCGGCGATTCTCGAAGAGTGCCGCTCGGCTGGGGTGGGCACGCGGCGGATTCCTCCGCTCGCCGAATTGATGGACAACCGTGTGCTTGTGGGGCAGATCCGCGAAGTGCAGGTGGAGGATTTGCTGGGACGTCCCGCCGTGCAGTTAGACGAGAGCGGCATTCGCGCGGGATTGGCAGGCAAGGTGGTTCTGGTGACGGGCGCGGGCGGGTCGATTGGTGGCGAGCTCTGCCGGCAGATTGCGCGTTATCAACCGGCGGCAATTGTGGGGCTGGATCAATCCGAGACGGCGCTGTATCACATCGATCAGGAAATGCGCGAACAATTTCCGCGAGTGGTGTTTCACGCGGAAGTGGGCAGCGTGCAGAACCGGCGGCGTCTCGAGGAACTTTTTTGCGAGCACCGGCCGCATGCGGTGTATCACGCGGCTGCTTATAAGCACGTGCCGTTGATGGAAGCGCATTTGTTTGAGGCGGTGGAAAATAACATCTTCGGCACGCATGAGGTCGCGCGGGCCGCTCGCGCTGCCGGCGTGAAGATCGTGGTGCTGGTCAGCTCCGACAAAGCGGTGCGGCCGGTCAGCATCATGGGCGCTACAAAACGCATGGCCGAACTGGTGTGTCTGGCTGCGAATCAAGAGGAGAAGCGCACGCGATTTCTGGCGGTGCGTTTCGGCAACGTGCTGGGCTCGAATGGCAGCGTGATTCCGCGTTTCCGGCGGCAGATCGCGGCGGGAGGGCCGGTGACGGTCACGCATCCCGACATGCGCCGTTACTTTATGACCATCGCGGAGGCGGCTCAACTGGTCCTGCAGGCGGCGGCGCTGGGGACGGGCGGAGAAGTGTTTGTACTGGATATGGGCGAGCCGGTGCGTATTCTGGATCTGGCGCGGAAGATGATCCTGCTGAGCGGGCTTAAGCCGGACGCGGATATACGCATCGAGTTCAGCGGCATCCGGCCGGGAGAAAAACTCTGCGAAGAGCTGAGCGCTTATGAGGAAGACACGCTGCCCACGCGGCACTCGCAGATCCGGGTTTTTAGCGGGAGCGGAGTGCAGCGCGAAGCTTTGTCGCGGTGCTTGGAGGACTTGCGGGAAGCGGTGGCGGCGCGCGATCGAGAAGGGGCGGTGCTTGTTTTGCAGGAACTGATTCCGGAATATGATCCGAGCACCTTTGTTCTAACGTGCGCCGTCGCGCGGGCGGGTTAGTGCAAGGAATAATTGTGGATCGCTGAGCGCTGGTGGCTCCAGCGGCGGTCCAGTTCACGATGGTGAAAACTTTTGCGGAGCGGGGGAATTTTCTCACTACAAAATATTCGGTGGCGGCGAGCGCTCCGACCACGCCGAATTTGATGGTGGTCGCCTTCATGCCGAAGCTTCCGTCGGGACTGGCGAGGAGCGGGTTGAGCTCTTGCATTCCGTAGGAGCTGGCGGAGTCGAGGGCTTGACTCGCGAAGAGCGGCGCCAGGCTGATGGCCCACTGACGATGCCATTTGGCATTGCTGGCAGAAGAGCGGTCGCCGCCGCGTTCGGGAGTGACGAAATCATTGCTGGAGAGTTGGTCGATGGTGAGATGGCCGGTGGGTACGATGGCAGCCGCCGCGGCGGGAACGAAGGTGCCGATGTGGGGCTGACCTCACTCGCTCGTAGAGACGGGGGTAGGCCACCCAGGAATATTGCCAGGGCGAATACGGTGATAAGTATTTTCATGAGACGTTTCCTTTATCCCACGTAGGGACGGTCTTACAGTCATGAGAGTAATCCTACCCGGCAAACCCTTCCACCGAATTGGTTTCAGTACCATGTGGGCCGGAAGTACTTATGCGGGTGCGCGGACGGCGTCAAGTGCTAGCAGCATTGGGCTCTTTGTGTTGGCCGCGGCGGCGACCCTCACAATTTTTATTCGCGAGCCCGGCGTCGCGTGGGGCTACGCACTAGGGATATTCCTATTAGGGGGATACGGTTCGTTTCAGCAAATTCGTACTCCCGACTCGCTGCGGGTTTCGGTTGTGGGTGCGGCGGTTGCGGTGATCTCGCTGTGGGGGTTCGCGCAGTTGGCGACGGGAGCGACGGTACTTCGTTCGGTCACCTGGGATGCTGCACTGCGCACCATGGCGCTAGGCGCGACGGCTTGGGTGGCCGCGAATGAGTTGCGCGACGCCGGCAGAAGGCTGCGTTTTCTGACAGCCTTCGCTTGGTTCGCTTTCGCGTTGAGTCTAGTTTCGGTGGTGGCGTATTTCACTTCGCCGGGTCGCGTGTTGTGGTTTTTTCCGAGCCCTTATCCGGACGTTTGGGGGCCGTTTCTCAGCCGCAACGATTTTGCGGGTTTCCTGGAACTGAGTCTTCCCGTGGCGCTGTGGCTGTCGTCGGGTCGCGCTGAAGTTCGTGTTCCGATTTGGGTGCCGGCGTGGATGTTGGCGGCGGGGCTCGCTGCGGGATCGCGCGCGGGCGCCGTACTGTTATTGGGGGAAGCCGGTCTCGTTATGGGGATGGCTTCGTGGCGGCGCGCGATCGCGAAATTCGTGATGCTGGCGGCGCTGCTGGCGATGGTCGCGGGAGCGGGCACGTTGTTGGGGCGCTTTGCCGAAAAGGATCCGTTCCGCTACCGGCTGGAGATGGCGGCGTCGAGCGTGAGGATGATCCGGGACCATCCGTGGCAGGGTTCCGGGCTCGGGACCTACGCTTCTGTTTACCCGGCTTACGCCACCTTTGACTTGGGGGCTACGGTGGAACACGCGCACGACTACTGGCTCGAATGGGCGGCCGAAGGCGGTATCCCGCTGGCGCTGGTATGGCTGGTTCTTGCAGTAGCAGTCTCGGGTCCGGCGGTGCGTTCGATCTGGGGGATCGGAATCCTGGCGGTGTTCCTCCATGCGCTAGTGGACTACCCCTTCGCGCGCTTCGGGCTGACGGCGTGGAATTTTGCACTCCTGGGAGCGTTGAGCGTGAGAGAAGTCAGCCCGGCGAGCCACTCATTATCAGGAAGAGAGTAGGAGAGAACCATCGTGAGACGAGAATTTTTGAAGACATTGCTCGCGGTGATGCTGACTCTGCAATTGGGGCTGTTCCCGCGAGTGTCGATCGCGGCATCCCCCGCGATCGGAACGATCGTTACCCGGGGAGCGTTCCGCCTGAACCACGCCACTCTGATCAATAACGCGACATTGTTTGAAGGCGCCACGATTGAAACCGGCAGCGTCGTGTCGCGCATGGATCTGGTGAGCGGCACACGGATGGAGTTGGGCGCTGACTCGCGGGGGCGCTTCTTCGGCGATCACCTGGTGCTGGAACGCGGGCAGAGCGTGCTTCAGAAAGCTCAGGGATTCCGCGTTGAGGCGCGTGGGCTGACCATTCTTCCCGACACCGGCGCTTCGACGGGGCGCATTCTCTTGGCGGGGACTGCGCGCGTACAAGTGTCGGCGGTGACCGGCTCGTTTCGCGTGCTGAATTCGCGGGGCATAGTGGTGGCCAAAATTCTTTCCGGCAGGGCGCTGATGCTCGAGCCGCAATCCTCTGACGGCACCACGCGTCTGGCGGGACGTGTGATGCTGCGCGGCGGGCATTATCTGCTGACGGATGAAACTACCAACGTTACGGTGGAGCTCGCGGCAAAGAAGAGTTTGGCGAATGCGATAGGGCGGCGCGTCGCCGTGACGGGGCTAAACGATCCCGCGGCGACTCCGGCGAGCGACGCGACACAGGTGATCGAGGTGGCGCAAGTGACTCCGGCTTCGCAGCCCCCAGCGGCCCCCGCTGGTTCTGGAGGGAACTCGGGAAGCGGGGGCGGAGGCACTGCGGCGGGCGGCTCCACGGGTGGGGCGGCTAGCGGCGCTGCGGTGTCGGTGACTTTGGTCGCGATTATTGCGGGAGTCGCGGCGGCAGTGGTGGGCGGACTCGCGGCTACGGGAAGTCTGGGGGGAGGCACGGCTGCGCCGGTGAGCCGCTGAATATGCTCGGTGCACGTTTACTCGCCGCCGCTCTTTGCGCCGCTTTCGGCTTGGCCGCCGGAGGTACGCTGCGGCTGGCGATCTCGCACACTGTGGAAATGAATCCGCTCGATAGCTCGGCGTGGATCGCGCAAGGACTCGCGGCGGAGCAAGCTGGCGACGTACATCGCGCGTCCGAATATTTATTGCGGGCCGAGAAAGTGGACCGGCAATATCTGCCGGCCTGGACCGCTGCGAATTTTTTCTACCGTCACGCCAACAATGTGGAATTCTGGCGGGCGGCGGTGCAGGCGGCGGCGATGTCCTATGACGATCCCGCGCCGCTGATCGATTTAGTCGACCATCGCGAAGCGCGGGCCGTAGCGGCGCTCGAACGGTTAGGAGATACGCCGCGCTTAGAACGCGGCTATCTGCATTTTCTGGTCGATCAAAGCCGCTGGCCGGAAGCGCAAAAAGTGGCGGCGAGGTTAGAGGCGCGCAGCGATCCACAGGACGGTGAACTACTGTCGAGCTTTAGCGATCGCCTGATCGCGGCGGGGCAGGTGGAGGCGTCGTCGCAGTTAACGAACGGCGACTTTCGAATGCGACCCTCCGGTCATGGGTTTGATTGGCGGGTGACGGCGCCGCCGGGCGGAGCGTCTCGCTGGGAACCGGCTCGTCTGCGCTTTCGGCTGGCGAGTTCGACTCCGGACGCGTGCCCTTTGCTCGATCAATGGGTAGTGTTCGCTCCCGGCAAATATCGGCTGAGGTTTCAGTATCAGACGGAAGGCCTGGCGGAGCCGACGGGGCTGCGCTGGGTGGTGTCGCGGGAGGGGATCGAGGAGGCGGGCGGTCCGGCACTGGCGCGCGCGGCGGGTGGCGATCACAACGCCGATTGGAATTTTGATGTGAAGAAAAGAGGCGTTTACCAACTGCAATTGGTGTATGTCCGCGTGCCCGGGACGGTCCATAAAGAAGGGCGGATGGAACTCACTTCGGTGGGCCTGGAGATTTTATGACGGCGACTGACAACTGTGTGCGGCACTGTCCCAAATGCGGCTCCGTGCGCGTGCACCACTCGCGGCGCAAGGGATTTTTCGAAGGGCTGCTGGTAGCGCTGGGCGGCGAGATCTGCCGCTGCCACGATTGCTGTTGCCGCAAAGCTTGGTTTGGCGGCTCGCCGATTCCTATCGGCAATCGCGATCCGGAGGCACCGGCTTGGGCGCGATTGCTGGTGGTCGGATCGGGAGCAGTGGTAGTGGCTGTGGTGTGGTGGGTGATCGATCGTTTGGCGTGAAAGTCACCTAGAACGGCTCAATCCTTCGCGGTTCTGTCCGATGGGTTTAAAGAGTGCGTGACATTACGAGGAAACGCGTGCCGCTGGCGGTGAGTATATTGGTGCACGCGACGGTGGTGGTGTTGGTGTTTACGGTGAGCTTTCCCGAGCAAATTCCGGGGCCAGCGCTGCGTCCGCGCGCCATTATGCTGCTTGCCCCAGTGCCGTCGCCGGTCCGCGTGGCGCTAGCGGCGCCCGTCGAGATTCCGCGGCCGAGCGTTTTGCGGCAGTTTCATGCACCGACAGTTGCCGCTACGCCCGTGCCGCGTCGCGAAGTTGTGTCCGCTCCCGTGATCGACATCCCGCGACCGCTGCTGGCTTCGCCGGAGCTTCGTCCCATCGCTGTGTTGCCGGCGCCGCCCCTAAGAACCGACAACCTGAATTCGCAGTTGGTGGTGGCGCAGGTTGCGGCGGCTTCAGCGGTAGTCCGAGCGGCGGGATTTTCGGGCGCGGTTTCCGGGACCGAGCGGTCGGCGGGAACGGTGCGGCGGGCTGGATTCGAGAATGCCTCGACGGCTGACGCGGCCGCGCCGCCGCGGCTGCTGGCGCACGCCGGATTTGGCGATGCCACGGTTGCTTCGGGGGCGGCCACCGCGGTGAGCGGTAGTGTTTCGCCGGTCACGCGGCCGGTGGAAATCTTGTCGAAGCCCAAGCCGGTTTATACGGAGGAAGCGCGCGCACGGCGCATCGAGGGCGAGGTCTTGCTGCGGGTGCTGTTTGCGGCGTCGGGCCACGTGCAGGTGCTGGCCACGGTTCGCGGGCTGGGCTACGGGCTGGACGAGAACGCCGTCGCCGCCGCCGAGGCTATTCATTTCCGGCCGGCGGAGCGCGCGGGAGTGGCGGCCGACTCGACCGCCGTCGTGCACATCGTGTTTCAACTGGCTTATTGAGGATTCATGAATATCTGCTGCTTGTTGTTGGCCTTGTTGGCTGTGCTGCCGCTCCATGCGGCGGAGCCTGCGGATTTGCTGGTTGAGAAACTGCTTGACCGTATCGTGGAACGGGAGCGCCTATTTCTGGCTACCATTCAGATGCGCACGCCGCTGGTGGAGACTTATATTCAGGAAACACCTGAAAGCAGCGACGCCGCTGCGCGTCCCACCAAGGATCATTATTTTCTGGGCCGCTTTCGGCTGGGCAACACGATTACTTACGAGCCGCTGGTGGAGCGAACCGACGCCCCCCCGCCAAAATCCGCCTCCTGGCTGCCCTTTCGTTCGGGGGCCGCGAAGAACCGGCCACTGACGTTTCTGCCGCGCGGATTTGCACAGATGGCGGTGATCGACCTGCGAGATTTCAATCGCGAGACTTACCATTTTGAATATGTCAGGCGGGAGTTCCTGGGCGACATCCGCTGTCTGGTGTTCGACGTGGCTCCGGTCAATCGCCAGCAGGCAGGGAAATTTATTGGCCGGATGTGGGTGGAGGATCGTGACGATGCGATTGTGCGTTTCAACGGCACCTACGTGCAGCCGCCGGCGCCCAAGAGCGCTCGCGCCGAACGCTACTTTCATTTCGATAGTTGGCGCGTGAACGCGAGCGGGGCGTTGTGGGTGCCGGCGCAGATCTACGTCGAAGAGGAAGCCACGCCGGAGTACGGGAAAGCGCGCGCTACCCCGCATTTCAAAGCGCAGACGCGCATTTGGGATTACGCGGCGGCGCCGTCGCGCAAGATCGACGAGCTGACCAGCATTCTGGTGGACGGCGAGTCCGGGTTAACCGATCGCGACACACCGAAGGACGTTTCGCCGCTTGAAAGCCAACGGTCCTGGGAACGGCAGGCGGAGGAGAACCTGCTGGCGCGCCTCGAAAAGGGCGGATTCCTGGCGCCGCCGGGTCCGGTGGACGAAGTTTTGAATACCGTGGTGAGCAACCTGATCGTGTCGGCGAAGCTCAACGTCGAAGCGCACTGCCGGGTGCTACTGACCACGCCTTTTGAAACTTTCGCGATCGGCCGCACGATCGTCATCAGCCGCGGATTGATCGATGTGCTGCCAGACGAATCGAGCTTGGCGCTGGCGCTCGCGAGCGAGCTGGCGCACATTGCGCTGGGACAGCGCACGCCCACGCAGTTCGCCTTCAACAACCAGACTATGTTGAGCGACTTCGATCTGCTGCAGCGCTTTCACTTTGAGCGTCCGGCAGCGGAGATGCTGGCGGCGTCGCAGAAGACCATTGAGATCATGCACGAATCGCCGTATCACAACACGTCCAACGCGGGGTTGTTTCTGAAGGCTTTGAGTTCCTATGAGGCTGCATTGCCGCGCTTATTGCAGGCGACCCTGGGGGACCAAGTGGCCGATCCGGAGGCACTGGCGCGCCTGGCTGGAATCGCCGCTTCCGCGCCGCCGCTCGAAGAAGACAAGCTGGAGCAGATCGCGGCGCTGCCGCTGGGCTCGCGCGTGAAAGTGAATCCGTGGTCGAACCAGTTGGATCTGGTGAAGACGCGTCCGCTGGCGCTGCTCGCGCCGCGCGAGAAGATGCCGTTCGAAGTAACGCCGTTCGTGCTGTATCTGACGCGGAGCGAAGCCGCTAGCGCGTCGAAGTAGCGGCCGGAGTCTCCAGCGATTCCAGATTCTCGCCGGTTTCGCGCTCCACATCCGCATGCAGGCTGTTGCCGTGAGCATCCATGGTGACGATGGCCATGAAGTCGTGCACGTGGAGTTTCCACATGGCCTCGGGAATGCCGAATTCAAGCAGGCTGACGCCCAGCACCTTGTCGATGGCGCGCGCGTAATACTGGGCCGCGCCGCCGATGCCGTTGAGATAAACGGCGCCGTGTTCCTTGAGCGCCGCAGAGTTTTCTTGCCCATGCCGCCTTTGCCCATCACAGCGCGCACGCCGAAGTTGCTTGATGATGTCGGCTTGATAGGGCTCTTCGCGGCTGCTGGTGGTGGGGCCGGCGGCTTTCACGGTCCACTGTTCGCCTGCTCTGGAGCATCACGGGACCGCAGTGATAGAGCAGCGCGCCGTGCAAGTCGACACCTTCGGGCAGGCGGATTCTTCATCAGGTGCGCGTGCACGGCGTCGCGACCGGTATAGCACTCGCCGCGTGATCAGCACCACGTCGCCTACCTTCAGCGCGCGGATTTGCTCTTCGCTGACCGGCGGGCGCAGAATGATTTCGCGTCCGGTGAGCGGGAAGCCTTCGCCTTGCGCCATTCGTTCGACGGGCGCGCGAGGGATCGCGATACAGCCATCGGTGATGGCGCCGCTCGCCGCGTCAAGCTTCACACCCAAGCGCCGGAAGGCCCAGCAATCATACGCCACCGAGACGAAGAAGCTGGCGGGCAGGCGGTTGGCGGCGATGATCTTGCAGCCGATCAGCGACACCTTGCCGCCGAAGCCCATGGCGCCGACGCCCATGCGATTGGCTTCCTCCATGATTTCGGTTTCGAGCTGCGCCAGGTCGGGATGCGGATTGACGTCGTCGAGCGTGCGGAACAACTGTTCTTTGGCGAGCGCGTAGCCGTGCGCGCGATCGCTGCCGATGCAGACGCCGAGGGCGCCGGGAGCGCAGCCTTGCCCTTGCGCCTGCCAGACGGCATGCAGAATGCACTTGCGCACGCCTTCGAGATTGCGTCCGGCTTTGCCCATGTGCTCGAGTTCGCAGGGCAGCGAATACTGGATGTTCTTGTTCTCGCAGCCGCCGCCTTTGAGGATCAGCTTCACTTCGATCTCATCTTCTTCCCACTGCTCGAAGTGGATGACGGGCGTTTCCACGCCCAGATTGTTGCCGCTGTTTTTGCCGGTGAGCGAATCGACGGAATTGGGGCGCAGCTTGCCGCGGCGCGTGGCTTCGGCGACGGCTTCCTGAATCGCGCGCTTGAGCAGGATCTGGTTAACGCCGACCGGCGTGTGGACCACGAAGGTGGGCATGCCGGTGTCCTGGCAGATGGGCCCTGGTCCTCCGCCGCCATGTCGATGTTCGAGGCGATGATGTTCAGCGCCTGCGAGGACTGCGTGTTGGGCAGTCTCTCTTCCCAGCGCCGGCTCATGGCTGCGCGCACGTCGGGCGGCAGGTTAGTGGACGTCTGAGTGATGAGTTCGACGAGGCTTTCTGCGAGAAATTGCATTTCGACCAATTTTAGCGCGCAATTAGAGGGGCACGCGAATTTCGAGGCTTGAGCCTTGTCCGGGGCGCGAATCGACTACCAATTCGCCGCCCAACATGCGGACGCGGCGCTTGATGCTCACGGGTCCGGTACGCAGCAGTTCCAACTCTTCGAGCGAGAATACGCCGCTGAAGGGAAAGCCGCCGCCGTTGTCTTCCGCGCGCACTTCCAGCTTCTGGCCGTTCTTGCCTAGAGTGAGGGCGTCGCGCGACGCGCCGGAGTGTTTGTGGATATTGTTCAGTGTCTCGCGCACGATTTGCAATAGTTCGAGTGACACCTTCCGTCTGCGGCGGATCGATGGTCTCGGCGCTGGCAAAGGTTGCCGTGATGCCGGTATCGCGCTGGAATTGCTCCAGCATGCGGCTGAGGGATGCGCTTAGGCTGACACCTTCTTCGACCGGCCGCATGCTGCGCACGAAACTGCGGAGTTCGGTGACCTGATTGCGGCACAGGTCCTGCAATTGGCGCAGTTCGTAACCGGCCGCGTCGATGTCTCGGCCGAAAA
>CAVPZQ010000035.1:0-49547 GCA_963710155.1 Bryobacterales bacterium
TTCGTCCGTTACCGGCCCTACGACGTGGCCGCGAGGCGCCCGCCGTATCGCCGGATCGGGGAAGCCTCGAGGACGCCTTGACCTTCCGCCGAGTGATCGAGCCGGGCGCGGGCAGAAGCGGTCGCCCGACGCCAGCTGAGCGAGCTCAACCAAGCAAGGCTGCGGGAACGACTGAGCGAAGTCGAGTCGGCGCCGATGATCAGTTATCGCCAGGCCGACACCCGTCGCCACCTCACCATCGCCGAGCTCACAGGTTCTCCGATGGTGACGAGGGGCAGTGGCCGAAGTACGCATGGTCCTCAACGACCTGCTGAACGCCATCCCACCGCTCGACCCCCCGATAACCCATTCCAACGAACAGCACGCCGCCCTGGTCCTGGCGCTTCCTCGCCCACAACACCCGGCAAGCAAGAAAGATCATGGAAGACCATCTCGATGCTACGGCGGCCTTGCTGCGGGGCTTCCTCTCCTGATAGGCCCAAGGCCGAAGCCTGATGGGGCAGTCGGCGACCGCCTTCAGGGACCACCGTTCGGCGTGTCTCCAATCCCCAAACGCATCGACCGTGGCCGAGGAACTGCGCCACCGGCCGGCGCTTGCCCGATCCTGCTGGAGCGGTCACTTGCGTAGTCTCCTCCGGCGTTGGAAGGGCAACCTCGCTCTCCTCAGCCGGCTGGAGCGCCGCGACGACGCTGAACAGGAGCTGAAAGGCTACCTGGCATTTCCGCAACAATAAGTGAAAACTGCATTCTCCATCCTGATGCTGGCGGCTATGCTCGCGCCGGCGGAACCGCTGGCCGACGTGCTGGCGCGCATGGATCAGGCGGCGGCGGACTTCCATTCGCTTTCGGCGCAAATGAAGCGCGTGCAATTCACGGCGGTGCTCAGTGAGACATCGGAAATGGATGGCGTGCTGCGCTTGCGGCGCACCAAAAGCGGCACCGAAGGCGTGGTTGAGTTTCAGCAACCGGAGCAGCGGACGGTGTTCATCAAGGGCAAGACGGTGCAGATTTACTATCCCAAGGCGAAGACGGTAGAGATTTACGACGCCAGTAAATATTCAACCAACATGGACCAGATCCTGCTGCTGGGCTTTGGCACTTCGTCGGCGGAACTGAAGAAGTCTTACGACTTCAAAGACGGCGGGGCGCAGAAGATCGGCGGCGTCGCTACTACGCGGCTGGAACTGACGCCGAAGTCGGCGGAACTGCAAAAGCTGATTACCAAGATCGAGCTGTGGATTCCGGAAGGGCAAAGCAATCCGATCCGCGCGAAGTTCAGCGAGCCGTCGAAGAACTACGAGTTGGTGGATTACTCGGATATCAAGGTAAATCCGCCGCTGCCGGAATCGGCGTTCGTGATGAAACTGCCGGACAAGGTCAAGAAAATTTTCCCACAGAAGTGAAGGCTTCCACTTCCTGCTGGCTGCCGATCACCAGGGGCGTGCGTTGGTGGATGGAGTCGGGCTGGATTTCCAGAATACGCCTTTCGCCGTCGGTGGCCAAGCCGCCTGCCTGTTCGGTGATGAACGCTAGCGGGTTGGCTTCGTACATCAGGCGCAACTTTCCGGTGGGATGGCTTTTTGTCGGCGGATAGAGGAACACGCCGCCTTTAAGAAGCGTGCGGTGGAAATCCGCAACCAACGATCCGGCATACCGCGAGCTGTATTCGCGGCCCAACTCGCCGCGGCGTATGCGGGCGAGGTAATCCTGATAATGCGGAGGGAAGGCGTCGGCGTTGGCTTCGTTGACCGAATAGTATTGGCCGCACTTGGGCATTTGCATGTTGTCGTTGCAGAGGATGTAGGCTCCGATGCCGGGATCGAGCGTGAAGCCGAAGACGCCACGGCCGGCGGTGTAGACGAAGATGGTGGACGAGCCGTAGACTACGTATCCGGCGGCCACCTGTTTGTAGCCGGGCTGGAGCGCGGCGCCGGCATGATCGTTTTCAAAACCATCGGGGCGGCGGAGGATGGAGAAGATCGTCCCGACGCTCATGTTCACATCGATGTTCGACGAGCCATCGAGCGGATCGAACACGACGATGTAGCGGCCGGTTCCGGGAGCGCAGTCGAACACCACGGGCTCTTCGTTTTCTTCGGAGACCAGCATGGCCACGCCGTCGCGTCCAGCTAGCGATTCAAGCAAGGCCTGGTTGGCGTAGACGTCCAGCTTTTGCTGCACTTCGCCTTGCACATTGACATCGCCAGCGGAGCCGAGCGCGTCCGTCAATGCGGCGCGGCGGATGCGCGCCTGAATCATTTTGGTGGCCAGCGTCATGCCGGACAGCAGATAGGAAAACGTGCCCTTTCCGCCGAAGGCTTGCTGCTGCTGCTGGATGTGTTGCTGGACGGTGGTGATCATGCAGTCTTCAGATTAGCGAATGTGGAAGCCCGTGGCGTCAGACACTTCCACTTCGAGCACCGTTACCGAACGCACTTCGCCCCAGCGGGGGCCCTGGCGGAGGCGCGCTTCGAAGTCATCAAGATGCTGCGGAGTGCCGTTGGCGTGCACTTCGACGTCGCCGTTGTCGAGATTTTGCGCCCAGCCGCTGACGCCCAAGGCGCGCGCGGCGTGCTGTGCGAAGGCGCGGAAGCCGACGCCTTGCACGCGGCCCGAGATCACAAACCGGCGGGCTGTGTGCGGCCTCATGCCCGCTGATTCTACCGCATGTTATGATTCGGCGAGAATGTCTAAAACGGCCGCTCAGGCGGGGCTGCGGGTGGCGGCGGGGCTCGCGTTGATTTTCGATCTGGATGGGGTGATTGTCGATTCCATGCCGGTGCACGAATTGGCGTGGCGGCGCTACCTGGAAACGTTGGGATTCGACGGCGGCGATATTCCTGCGCGCATGCACGGGCGGCGGAACGACGAAATCGTGCGGGATTTTTTGGGCCAGACGATCGATCAAAATTCCGTGGTCGCGCATGGCGCTGCGAAGGAGCGGGTATTTCGCGAGATGCTGGGGGAACAGCTGCGCGAAAAATTAGTGGCAGGTATCGCGGAGTGGCTGGATCATGTGGAGGGCGCGCCGATTGCGCTGGCGACGAACGCGGAGCGGGCGAACATCGATTTCACGCTGGACGGGGCGGGGCTGCGGCGTTATTTTGATGTGATTGTGGATGGGTCAGAAGTGTCGCGGCCGAAGCCTGCTCCAGACGTCTATTTGCGCGCGGCGGAGCTGCTTAAAATTGCGCCGGGGAATTGTATTGTGTTCGAAGATTCGCCGGTGGGCGTGGCGGCGGCGGTGGCGGCGGGGATGCGGGTGGTGGGGGTGCGGACGCATTCGAGTCCTCTCGACGGCGTTGTGTTTTCCGTTGCGAATTTTCTGGATCCGCAGTTAGATGGCTGGCTCTCCGCGCAGAGGGCCGTCTAGAGCATGGCGCTACCGCCGTATTTCTGGCTGGTCGTGCTGGTGTTGGGCGCGCTGGGCGTGGGGATCTGGTGGGCGCGCACGCAGCAGTTGGATGCGCAGCGGCGGTCCATGAGCGCGTTCTACACGTTGAACGAACAAATTTTCGCGGCGCCTTCGCCGGCCGAAATCGCGGAGAGGCTGGCGGAAACACTGCCTTCTATTCTGCAGGCGACGATGGTGCGTTTGTATTTGTGGGACCGGCGCACGGCATCGCTCGAATCGGTTCCCACGGCGGCCGATCCGGCTCCGGTGGCGTTTCCGCTGGAGGGCTCGGCCGAAGGGCTGGCTGCGGGAGCGGTCAAGTGCTTTCAGACGCGGGCGCTGATCAACATCCCAGACGTGCGGCGTAATCCACTGGTGAACGCAGGATGGAAATCGGGGATGTTGCGGTCCGCTATATTTGCTCCGCTGCTGGCGCAGCAAGGTGTGCTGGGCGTCATCGAAGTGGGCAGCACGCGGCGGCTGGGATTCTTCACGCCGGAGGAGCAGGCGACGCTGCATCATCTGGCGAATCAAGTGGCGGCTTCTTTGAAGCTGGAGGAGCAACAGGCGGTGCGCGAGCAGTTGTTTCGCAGCGAAAAGCTGGCGGCTACGGGACAGTTGATTTCGGGCGTGGCGAGCGATCTGCGTGCGCCGCTGGAGCGGATTCAAGAGCTGGCGTCGTCACTGATCGGCGCCGACGGGAGTTCGCAAATCGAGCGCGGGTTGAAGCAACTGACGTCTGAAGCACGGCGCGCGGCGGAGATTGTGTCGCGGCTGGTGTCGTTCGCGCGTCCCGCTGAGACGGGAGCGCGGCTGGTGGATGTGAACGCGCTCGCCAGCGGGCTGCTGCAGTTTCGCGAGCCGGAATGGAAAACGCTGGGGCTGCGGGTGCAAAATCATTTATCGCCAGAACCGGCGCTTGTGTTGGGCGTGCAAGGGCAGATCGAGGAGGTGTTTTTGAATCTGCTGGTGGCGGCGGAACAAGCGGCGGCGCGCTCGGCGGCGAAAACGTTGGAGATCTCGAGCAGCCTGCTGGCGGGTCGCGTGGTGGTGGAAATTCATTGCCCGGATGATGCCGCTGACCCTGCCGGAGCGGAGGCGAATCTGGAGGTGTGCCGGGCGATCGTGCAGAATCATGGGGGCGAATTGCGGGCGCGAAGCCAGAGCGGCGGGATGAGTTTCGATGTGGATCTGCCGCTGGCGCCCGGCGTCGATTCGCGGCCCGTGCGCAGCACACCCGCTGCCGTGCGCCGGGTTCTGACGCTGATGCTGGTGGATGTGGATCTGGGCGCGCAGCGCCAGCTTCTGGGATTGCTTGCGGTGCGCGGGCATCGCGTGGTTCCGGCGCGGCCGGAGGAAGCGGGCGACTTGGCCCATCGCCTGCGCTTCGATGGCGTGGTGTGGGCGCTGCGGCCGGGCGGCGCGAAATGGAGCGACTTCGAGGAACGGCTGCGCGAGTTGATCCCGACGTTCGTGCTGGTGAGCGAAGGGTATGACGCCGATCTGGCGGCGAGCCTGCAGGAGAGCGGCGGCTATTTGCTGGTGCGGCCGCTCGAAGAACCGGAACTGGAGCGGGTGTTAGGAGCCGTCGAGGCGCGCACGGCTTTGCGTACTTAAACAGTAGCCGGACGGCCGGCCAACTGGCGCAGCACGTAGGGCAGGATTCCACCGCTCCGGTAGTATTCGGCTTCCTGCGGGGTGTCGATGCGGACGATGGCTACGAAGGTCTTGCTTGAGCCCTTGAGCGTCGCTGTGATCTTGGCGCGCGATTTACCGGCGGAGTCGACGGCGGCGGGGATGCCTTCGATGGAGAAGGATTCCTGGCCGGTCAGGCCCAGCGATTCGCGGGTGTCGCCTTCGGCGAATTGCAGAGGGAGGACGCCCATGCCTACTAAGTTGGAGCGATGGATGCGCTCGAAGCTTTCGGCGATGACGGCTTTCACTCCCAGCAGCAGCGTGCCTTTGGCGGCCCAATCGCGCGAGGAGCCGGTGCCGTACTCTTTGCCGGCGATGACAAACAGGGGTGTGCCTTCTTTCTGGTAGCGCACGGAAGCGTCGTAGATCGACATCTGTTCGCCGGAGGGAACGTGGCGGGTCCAGCCGCCTTCGGTGCCCGGGGCCATTTGGTTGCGCAGACGGATGTTGGCGAAAGTTCCGCGGACCATCACTTCGTGATTGCCGCGGCGGGCGCCGTAGGAGTTGAAGTCTCCGGGCTTGACGCCGAGCGACATGAGGTACTGCGCGGCGGGGCTGTCCTTCGCGATGTTGCCGGCGGGGGAAATGTGATCGGTGGTGACGGAATCGCCCAGCATGGCTAGCGCGCGCAGGCCTTTTAGGTCTTGGACGAAGGTCTTGGGGTCGACCATGGCGTCGAAGTAGGGGGCGCGTTTGATGTAGGTGGAGGCGTCGTCCCAGATGTAGAGATCGCCTTGCGGGACTTTCATGCCGCGCCAACTGGCGTCGCCTTCGAACACTTCGGCGTATTGTTTGGCGAACATTTCGCGGTGGACGCTTTTCGTGACCGCGGCTTGGACTTCTTGATTGGTCGGCCAGATGTCGCGGAGGAAGACGTCTTTGCCGGAGGGGTCCTGGCCTAAGGGCTCGTGGGTGAGATCCATGTCGACGCGGCCGGCGATGGCGTAGGCGACTACCAACGGGGGCGATGCGAGGTAGTTGGCTTTCACGAGCGGGTTCACGCGGCCTTCGAAGTTGCGGTTGCCGGAGAGGACGGCGGCGACGGTGAGCTTTGCTGAGTTCACGCCGGCGGCGACTTCTTCGGGGAGCGGTCCGCTGTTGCCGATGCAGGTCGTGCAGCCGTAGCCAACCAGATTGAACTTCAGGGCTTCGAGCGCGGGGAGCAGGCCGGCTTCGCTCAGATAATCCATGACGACTTTCGAGCCCGGAGCCAGGCTGGTCTTCACCCAGGGCTTAGAGGTGAGGCCGCGCTCGACGGCTTTCTTCGCGACCAGCCCGGCGGCTACCAGCACCGATGGATTCGACGTGTTGGTGCAACTGGTGATAGCGGCGATGACTACGCTGCCGTCTTGAATGGTTGCGCCTTTGCCGTTCATTTCGATGTCGGCGGTTTTGGGAGCGGCGCCTAGGCCATCTAGGAAATTCTTTTTCACGTCGGGCAGGTTGATGCGGTCTTGCGGGCGCTTCGGGCCGGCTAGCGAGGGGACGACGGCGGCTAGATCGAGGGAAAGCGTGTCGGTGAAAACGGGGTCGGGGGCGCCGGCGATGCGGAACAGCCCTTGCTCCTTCGCGTAGGCTTCGACGAGAGCGACTTGCTCGACGGAGCGGTTGGTCAGGCGCAGATATTCCAGCGACGCTTCGTCGATGGGGAAGACGCCGATGGTGGCGCCGTATTCGGGAGCCATGTTGGAGAGGGTGGCGCGATCCGCTAGGCTGAGGGCGTTCAGGCCGTCACCGTAGAACTCGACGAACTTGCCGACGACGCCTTTCTTGCGCAGCATCTGGGTGACGGTGAGGACGAGGTCAGTGGCGGTGGCGCCCTCGGGAAGCTTGCCGGTCATCTTGAAACCGACTACTTGCGGGAGCAGCATAGTGGCGGGCTGACCGAGCATGCAGGCTTCGGCTTCAATGCCGCCGACGCCCCAGCCGACTACGCCGAGGCCGTTGATCATCGTCGTGTGCGAATCGGTGCCAACTACGGTGTCGGGATAGGCAGTGCCGTCCATGGTCATGACTACCGACGCCAGATATTCGAGATTGACCTGGTGGACGATGCCGGTGTCGGGCGGCACGGCGCGGAAATTCTGGAACGCTGATTGGCCCCAGCGGAGGAACGAGTAACGCTCCTGATTGCGCTGGAATTCTAGCAGTGCGTTCAACTGGAAGGCGTCGTTGGTGCCGTAGTGGTCGACTTGCACGGAATGATCGATCACCAGATCTACCGGGACTAATGGGTTGGCTTTCTTGGGGTCGGCGCCCATTTTTTTGAGGGCGTCGCGCATGGCGGCGAGGTCGACGACGCAGGGGACGCCGGTGAAATCCTGCAGGACGACGCGCGCGGGGCGGAAGTTGATTTCGCGGGCGTCGGCTTGGGTGTCCCACTTGGCGACGTATTCGATGTCAGAGCGTTTGACGGTGGTGCCGTCCTCGAAGCGCAGCAGGTTCTCGAGAAGAATCTTGATCGAATAGGGGATGCGGGAGAGATTGACGCCGGCTTTTTCGAGGGCGGCGAGGCGGAAAATCTCATAGCTGCGGCCGCCGACTTGAAGCTGGCTCGCGGCGCCAAAGGAGTTCAGACTTGTCATGGGGTACTACTATCTTATCAACCTATGGCGGTTTTGCGCGGGTTTTCAGCGGGCCTTTTGGTTTTGATATCGATCGAGGAGTTCCCGGTAAAACGGATCGTGTTGGGCTGTCTCGATGACGTCGGCCTTGACTTCGTCATGGTCGGATTCCTGGTATTCGCGATCGTAAAACTCCCAGGCGTCTTGATCGCGTCCGGCATACAGATAGGCAATAACGACATTAAGGACTAGCCGGCGAAACTCGGCAGCGGGTTCGACGTCTTGCTTCCATGCATCCGATCGCAACTTGGCGATATCGGAATCAATATCTTTCTGTGTCTCTTTGAAACAAAGATCGTTCGCTGGCAAAACTCGATCTAATTTTGCGTCGTACTTGAACCACACAATCGCGCCCGGCGACCAGGCAAACGCCCCTCGAAAATAATCGAAGGTCGTGGTTCTTATGGGTAACGCCAGATTTCCGTCGCCCCGAAGGTCGACAGGCTCCCCGAACCCGTTCATTAACTCTTCGCTGGTGTCCAGGATCAATCGAAACTTCGGCTCGACGGATACCACCCAATAAGAAGAGCAGCAGTGAGCGCCGCCAGAATACACGCTTAGCATGACCTGCTGGGTGCCTGAAGGCACCAACTGCACGAGTCCCATGCGTATCCACTCGGATTTCGTTGCCATTCCAAATGTGTAGATAAGCTCAGTTCCTTTGCGTGCTTCCAGTGTCCACTCGTTCTCCTTGGAGTCGAATACCTTTTGAAAGGCATACCCGCTGTAAATGAGACTCTCACTCTTATAATCCAGATCCACCGCATCGGCCGCAGGGACGATGACTGCGATCCCGAAAACGAGAATCAGACGAGCCAAGTGCTTCATCCGCTCCCAGTATATTAAAGTTATTCGCCTTCGTTCGCGGTCAAATAGATCTTCGTTACATAAACTCGGGCACTTCAATTCCTAGGACGGCTAGCGTGCGTTCTAGCTGGGTGCGGAAGTATTCGGTCATCCACAGGAGGAAGGTTTTCTTTTCCGGGTCGGGCTCGTCTAGCACGTGGAATTTTTGATAGAAGCTGCTGAAGGCTTGCGCCAGGTCGAAGGCGAAGCGGGCTACGTGGGCGGGCTCGCCGCTCGCAACGGCGCGTTCGACTGCGAAATCGGCCTTGGACGCGGCGAGCAATAACTGCCAGCAATCTTCGTCGGCCAGTTGGCGGGACATGACTTCGCGAGAGAGCACGCTGCGAAAATCCGGGAGCTTTTCATTTCGTTCTTCCAGCTTGAGTAAAATTCTGCGGGCGCGGAGGGTCGCGTATTGCAGGTAGGGACCGGTCTCGCCTACGAAGCTGAGGGCTTCGCCGAAATCGAAGGCGATTACGGAATTGCGGGTGTACTTCAGCATGAAATAGCGCAGTGCGCCTACTGCAATTTGGGTGGCGGCGCGGCGGCGCGATTCCTCGGATTCGTCGGCTTGGCGCGAGGTTACTTCGTCGAGGGCTTTCTCGATTAGTTTGTCGATGAGGTCGTCGGCTTTTACGCCCAGGCCTCTGCGGCCGGAGACTTCTACGTAAGGCTTGCGTTTGTCTTCGTCGGAGAGTTCGATTCCCATTTCGATGCAGGTTCGGGGGGAGAGGGCTACCATTTCGTAAGAGAAGTGGATGCTGTTGTCGGCTTGCTTCGGGAAGTCGAGAGCGCGGAGGCCGGCTACTACTACGTCTTGTAAATAAGATTGGCGGGAGTCGATTACGTTGTAGACGCGCGAGCCTCCGCCGAAGTGGGGGGAGTTGGTTGCCCGCGGGTCGACGGTGGAGGACCACACTTCGTGGCCGTTCGGGTAGGTGTGCCACTTGAAATAGTGGAAGTCCTTTCCCAGCAGGCCGAATTTCCACAGTTGGTAGGCGATGTCTTTGCCTACGTAAGTGACGGTGCCGTTGGAGCGGACGATCACCTTGCTGTCGTCGTCGCCTTCGACGGAGCCTTCGCGGAAAGCGGAACCGGGCATCACCCAGCAGCCGTTGTTTTTGCCTTCGGTTTCGAAGTAGATGGCTTTGCGGGCTTTCAGAAGTTCAAAGGCGGTGGCCCAGAATTGCAGGTGCAGGATTTCGCTTTCGCGGGGGAGGACATCGTAAACGATGTTGAGGCGCCACATGGTGGCCAGATGTGTTTTGACAATGGCGTCGGCTACCAAGTGGCCTAGCTCGGCGTCTTCGCTTGTGCCTTGCTCGATTTGATGGAGCATGTCGCGGCGCCATTGCAGGGCTTCGGCGTGATCGGCGTAGTATGTGGAAATGCGCGCGTAGAGATCCCAGCAGAGGTAATCGAAGCGGGTGGTCGCGATCAGATTTTTTACATCGGCTAGCGATTTGTTTTCCAGATGGCGGAAGGCTACGACTACGTCGGCTACTTGCACGCCGGTGTTGTCGATGTAGTTTTGGACTTCGACGTTTCGTTGCGTCGCGCGCAGCATGCGGACGAAGGTGTCACCTAGGATAGCGTTGCGCAGGTGCCCGATGTGGGCGGCTTTGTTGGGATTGATGTTGGTGTGTTCGACGATGATCTTGCCATCGGTAGGCGCGGCGGCGGTGGCATCGCCAGAGAGCAGGCCCGCGGCGTAATATCCGCGATCGAGGCGCAGGTTCAGATAGCCGTTACCGGCGATCTCGATGGCGGAGACGCCTTCGATGGAACCTACGGCTTCCGATAATTCGGCGGCGATCGCTTTCGGCGGTTTCCTCAACTGGCGGGCCAACTGAAAGGCGGCGGGGACGGCTATTTCCCCGAAAGAGGGCTGTTTGGGCTGCTCGGTTTGCGCGGGGCCGGCTACGCCGTAGAGCGATTCGATGCGCGCGGCGAAGGCGTCGGCGATGCGTTTTTCTAGAAGATGAAACATGGAAAGAACCAGTATGCCAGTACCCGCAAGCTACAATGGAGTTGTGCCTAAAGTTACCTTCGTAGATATCGGCCGCACGGTGGAATTTGAGTCCGGAAAACTTCCTTATCACGAGCATGGGAAGCCGGAATCGATTCTCGACGTGGCCTTAAACTTTGGCATTCAGCTGGAGCATGCGTGCGGCGGGAGCTGCGCTTGCACTACTTGCCACGTCCACATGAAAACTGGAGCTGAGGTCAATCTTTCACCGATGGAAGAGGACGAACTCGATCGTGTGGAGACGGCGGGCGATCTTACGCTGGAATCGCGACTGGGGTGCCAGGCTATCGTCAAGGGCGATGTGGTGGTGAAGATGCCCGCGTGGAATCGCAACTACGTGAGTGAGGGCGGGGGTTCGTTAAATTTGGGTGACGCGATTCCTCCTCCTTCGAAACCTGCTGATGCTCCTGAGCCTCCGGGGCATTAATACATCACTGCTGTCTGAGGATGGTATCGATCAGCGTGCCCGCTACATCTTCGGGCTCGGTGACTTTCACGCTCACGCGTTGGCCTTCCTGCACCACTTGAATTCCATCGAACACGCGGGCTAGCTGGGGTTGGGTTTTAGGAGTCATCATGCGGCCTAGTCCGAGGAATCCTAGAAGACCATCATGAACCTGTTGGGCGTCCTGTGCGTTGGCGGCGAGTCCTGTTAGCGTACCTTTCATTCCATCGGTGAAGTCGAAACAGAAGGTGCCGGACGCAAGCAGGCCGAGGACCTTGTTTACGTTTTGCAGATTTCCGGTAAGCGGGAGATCGACGGGTCCGCCTAGATAGGCGCCCCAGAACTGGGCCTCGCGCGGGATTTGTTTGGTGAGGGCGCTCAGACTCGCGGGCAGGCCGGTGAGCGAACTGCGCTGATCGACGAGCCAGCGCAAGGTGGGCGTATCGGCGATGGCGATGGTGCTGGAGTTGACCATGAGCATGGCCTGCTGCTCGTTGCCGAATAGCGTGAAGCCTTGGTAGCCGAAGCGGTGCACGCCTTTGTTCGAAAAATCCGGCGCCATTAATTCGTCGGCGAATTTGCCGCGGCCCAAGACGAAACTCTGCTTGCCGGTGGAGACGAACAGCAGGTTCCACAGGCTTTTTTCGGCGTTGATGCCGGTGCCGCGGGCGATTCGGTCGATGATCGAAAGCTTGTCGCCGCTCAAATACTTCTTATAAAGCGGAGTTTTTACCAGGTTCTCGACGCGCAGACCTACCAGCAGAGTGGTGTCGGCGGGCACCAGCGAGCCGAATTGGGGGTCGATGAAGACGCCGGTTTCCGGGGGCTTCAGTGAACAGCCGGCCAGCAAGAGCGCCGCCAGCAAAAGGCTATTTCGCAGCAGCAACTTTTTCCACCGCTTTCATCACACGCAGAAAATTGCCGCCGTAGATTTTGCGAATGTCGTCGGCGGAATAGCCTCTTTCTAGCAGGGCTCGAGTTAAGTTGGGGAACTTGGAGACATCTTCCAAGCCGACGGGAGCGCAGTCAATGCCGTCGAAATCGCTGCCGATGCCGATGGCGTCGATGCCGGCGATTTTGCGGATGTGATCGATGTGGTCGACCACGTCGTCGATGGTGGCGTGCGGCGGCTTGTCGTTCGTCAGGAAATTGCAATAGAAGTTCACTTGCACTACTCCGCCTTTTTTTGCGAGTTCCATGATCATCTGGTCGGTCATGTTGCGCGGGACGTTTGCTAACGCACGGCAGGCCGAGTGGGACGCGATCAAGGGGGCGGAGCTGACGGCGAGGGCGTCGTAGAAAGTTTTGTCGGCTACGTGCGAGATGTCTACCATCATGCCCAGGCGGTTCATTTCGCGGACGACATCCTTGCCGAAATCGGTGAGGCCGTTGTGATGGGTTACGGAGGCGTCGTTGACGTCGCCCGAGGAATCGGCCCAGTTGTTGGTGTTGGTGTGCGTCAAAGTCATGTAGCGCACACCGCGTCCGTAAAATTCGCGCAGCTTGTCGAGGCTGTCTTGAATAGCGTGGCCGCCTTCGATACCGATCAGGGCGGCGATTTTGCCTGACTTATGCGCAGCCTCGATTTGGGCGGCGGTGGTGGCTAGCACGAAATCGTTGGGATAGCGATCGACGATATCGTAGCGGATGACGTCGATCATTTGCTGCGCGCGGGCGTAGGCGCGGGGGCCGAGTCCGAAATTCGCTCCTACGTAGGCGGCGAAGAACACGGCGCCGACGCCGCCGGCTTTGAGGCGCGCTAGATCGGTGTGAGCCATCGGTGAGGGGACTCCGATGTCGACGACGGCTCCGGTGAAGGGACGATCCTGGCCGGCTTGCTCGGTGGGGAAATCGTTGTGGGTGTCGATCAAGAGCGCGGAGTCGTGGACGCGCTTTACCTCGGCATCGGTCACCGTGCGTTTTTGCGCTGCTAGTGTCATGGTTACCAGTAGGGCCGTCAGAATTCTATTTCGCATCGCGCCAGTTGTCTCCTACGCCTACGTCGACTACTAGCGGCACATCCAGCCGCTCGACGCTTTCCATCTCCGATTTCACCATAGTGCGCACGGCGTCCACTTCTTCGGGGGGGGCTTCGAAGACTAATTCGTCGTGGACTTGCAGGAGCATTTTGGTTTGCATGCCGCGTAAATGCTGCTGGATGCGGATCATGGCTAGCTTGATGAGATCCGCCGCGGTGCCTTGCAGCGGCGTGTTTACGGCGGTTCGCTCGGCGAAGTTGCGCGCGTTGGGATTCTTGCTTTGCATGTCCGGAATGGGGCGCTTGCGTCCGAACATGCTCAACGCCACGCCGGTGCGGCGGACTTCGGCGATGGTTGCGTCGATGAAGCGGCGCACTCCGGCGTAGCGTTCGAAATAGGCGCGGATGTAGAGGTCGGCTTCTTTGCGGTCGATGCCTAGAGATGACGCGAGACCGAACGCGGTCTGGCCGTAGACGATTCCGAAGTTCACGGCCTTGGCGTTGCGGCGCTGCTCGGAGGTGATCATTAACGGAGGGACTCCGAAGACTTCAGCAGCGGTGCGGGTGTGGATGTCTTCGCCATTGCGGAAGGCTTCGACCAGCACGGGGTCGCGCGACATGTGGGCTAGCAGGCGCAACTCGATTTGCGAATAGTCGGCGACGATTAATTTCCAACCGGCGCGGGGCACGAAGGCGGCGCGGATCTCGCGGCCTAGCTCGGTGCGGATGGGGATGTTTTGCAGGTTGGGGTTGGACGATGACAGGCGGCCGGTGGCGGCGCCGGTTTGGTTGAAGGTGGTGTGCAGGCGGCCGGAGAAGGGATCGATCAGGGCTGGGAGGGCGTCCACGTAGGTGCCTTTTAGTTTGGAAAGTTGGCGGTACTCCAAAACTTTTCCGGCGACGGGATGCTCGGCGGCGAGATCTTCTAGGACATCCGCGGCAGTGGAGATCGCTTTGCCTTTGCCGTAACGCACGGGCGCGGGCAGGTTCATGTCTTCGAACAAAACTTTGCCCAATTGCTGCGGGGAGCTGATGTTGAAGGATTTCCCGGCCAGCTCGTAAATTTCGGCGCTGAGGCGGGTTATTTCTTCTTCCATGCGAACGCTGAGGACTTTGAGCTGGGCGGGGTCGACGGTGATGCCGGTGGATTCGAGGTCGGCTAACACACGAATTAGGGGCAGGTCGATTTTCGAATACACGTCGGCCAGGCCTGCTGTTTCGACGGCGGGGCGGAGTTTGTTGAACAGCGCCAGGACGGCGCTGGCTTCGGCGGCGGGGCCGGCGTCGAGCGAGTGGCCCAGGTGGCGGTCCGCTAAAGCCGGGAGGCTGCACGAGGAGGGATCGGCTGACAGCAGAAAGCCATAGAGCATGACGTCGTGTGTGAGGTTGGGGCACTCGCCGAAGCGGCGGACGAAGGTTTTGATGTCGTGAGCGACTGTTGCGCGCTCGGGGAGCCCGTCGCCGACCGCGATGGAGCAGGCTTCGTCGCGCGCGGCTAAGCCTACTACTGTTTCGGACATCATCTCGCCTACGGTTACGGCTACGGGGGCGGACGCGGGGATGGCGGAGAGCCAGGTGTCCAGTTCAGCGTGCGATTGCAACTGGCGGTATTCGCGCGCGGGTGCGGCGGCGGGCTCGGAGTCGGCCATCTCGCGCAATAGGCGGTTGAATTCCAGCGTTCGGTAGAGCTCGCGCAATTGGACGTTGTCAGGCGTCTGCGCTTTCCACGATTCGAGCTCGAACGGGATGGGAACGTTGGTGTGGATGGTGGCTAATTGCTTGCTGAGTAAAATCTGGTCGCGATGGTTTTGCAGGCTCTCGCGATAGGTGCGCTTTTCGACTTCCGCGGCGTGCTCCAGCGCGCCTTCTACGGAGCCGAAGCGGGTGATTAAATCTTTCGCGCCTTTGTCGCCGATGCCGGGAGCGCCGGGGATGTTATCGACGCTGTCGCCTTTGAGGGCCAGCAGGTCGGCCACCTGTCCCGGCAGAACGCCCATGTATTTTTGGGTTTCTTCGGCGTCATACCAGAGGTCGTCTTTCATGGGGTTCATCATGCGCACGCGCGGGTTGACGAGTTGCAGCATGTCTTTGTCGCTGGAGACAATGGCCACGTCAATTTCCTGCTCCGCGGCGCGGCAGGAGAGCGTGCCGATGACATCGTCGGCTTCGAAGCCGTCGTATTCGAGGACGGGGATGCGCATGGCTTCGAGGGTCTTGCGGATCCAGGGAACCTGATCGAGTAAATCCGGCGGCGTTTCGGTGCGGTTGGCTTTGTACGCGGCGAAGGCGGCGTCGCGGAAGGTGGGGCCGAGGCTTTCAAAAATCGCCACCAGGTAATCGGGTTTGTGTACCGATTGCAGGCGCTTGACCATGTTGTGGAAGATGTAGACGGCCTCGGTTTGAATCCCCGACGAAGTGCGCATGGGGGGGACGCCGGAGCGCGCACGGGCGTGGTAGGCGCGGAAGATGAAGCCGAACGAATCGATCAAAAAGAGGCGCGGCACTTCAACCATAGTAAGGGTTGCTCTCGCCCCCGATCCAGCGTTAGAGTAGCCGCATGAGCGGGCGTCCTGAAGCTAACGAATTTGCAGCGTATTATTCGACCTACGTCGACCTCATCACCAGCGACGACATTCTTGGCACCTTGCAATCGCAGCTCGATATGACTCTGAGTGCCCTCACCGGCATCTCTGAGGAAAAATCGCTGCATCGTTATGCGGCGGATAAATGGTCGATTCGTCAGGTGCTGAATCACGTGAGCGACACGGAGCGGGTGTTCGTTTATCGCGCACTGTGGTTCGCGCGCGGATTCGACACGGCGTTGCCGGGTTTCGATCAGAATGTCGCGGTCCCGACGGCTGCGGCGGACGAGTTTTCCTGGGCTAGTCATGTGGAGGATTTTCGCGCGGTGCGCGCGGCTACGTTAACGTTCTTTCGCAATTTGCCCGAGGAGGCGTGGGGCCGCAGCGGTGTGGCTAGCGGGAATCCGGTGACGGTGCGCGCGCTGGCTTACATCATCGCGGGGCACGTGGCGCACCACGTGGCGGTGCTGGAGGAGCGATATCTATGACAACCAGCGCTTGGCCAGCGCGGCGGGGTCGTCGGCTTGCGGATTGACGGTTTCGCGGGACGTCACTTCGCCGTTGATGGAGAACACGGCGCTGATTCCTTCGGCGGTGGGAGCGAGTTGCAGGCGCTTTTCTTTGGCGTCCAGGCGCAGCGTTTCGCCGAGCCAGGTGAACTGGACCAGGACGCGCTGGCCATGGCCGATGGCGCGGCACTGGGTTAGCAGCTCCGAGGTGAAGGGCGAATTTTTCAGGGCCTCAGCGTGGGGAGCGCGCTGCAGGGCGGCGGTGCGCTCCGCTTCACGGCGCTCTTGTTCGCGCTTGACCTTTTCGGGGTCGCGCTCGTCCTGCTTCTCCAGCGCCTTCAGATTGTTTTCGAGATTATCCAGGTAGCTCATTTTTTGGGGACGCCTGTTGCTATGTTAAATGAATGCAGGCATCCACCACGCGGCGGCGGGCGATATTGCTGGCGGCGAGTGGCGCGCTCGCAGCCGCGCAGACAGGCAAGCCGGGCACCAGCATTCATCAGGAAGTGGATTTTCGTGCGGCGCCGGAGCGCATCTACGCGGCTTTACTCGACTCCAAACAATTCAGCGCGTTCACGGGGCCAGCGGCCGAGATCCACGCTGAGGCGGGCGGGGGAGTGAAGATGTTCGGCGGGCTGATCGAAGGCCGCAACATCGAACTGATTCCGCAGCAAAGGATCGTGCAGGCATGGCGCGAGGCATCCTGGGCGCCGGGCTATTATTCGCTGGTGAAGTTCGAGCTGAAGGCGGCCGGCGCTGGAACGCATCTGGTTTTCGATCAAACCGGGATCGCCGCAGACGACTGGAAACACCTTAACGACGGCTGGCCGCTGCGCTACTGGGAGCCGCTGCGCAAGTATCTGAAAGCCTGAGCATGGTACGCTGGACCGGAAGAAATCTAAGTAAGCAGGCTCAAATTTCATGTTGATTCAATTCGTCAACCCGCTGAACTCGTCGCCGTTGGCGTTTCCTATTCTCGAATGCATTCATATTGTCGGGTTCGCGCTGTCGATTGGAACCATCGCGATCGTTGATTTTCGTCTTCTCGATATCGGCATGCGGCGGCAAACTCCGGCGCAGTTAGGTAAAGACACGGCGGTGTGGACGCTGGTGGGGCTGGGTATCATGCTTCTTTCCGGGATGGCGCTGTATTCTTCAGACCCGGACATGTATTACTTGAACTACGCGTTTCTGGGGAAGATGTTGTTCTTGATCCTGGCCATCATTTTTAACTACACGATTCATCGCAAGGTGGTTGCGTCGGGAGCGTCGCCGGGGAAGACCAAACTCGTGGCCTGGATATCGATCCTCTTGTGGGTAGGGGTCGTGTTCGGCGGTATCTTTATCGGGTTTTTGAATCCGACTCTGGATCTCAAGAAAGTTTGACGCATGCTGCTCTCGTTCGCTCAGTTCATTCAAAGTACGGCGTTCTTTACGGCGCTGCGCGGGTCGGGTTATGTTTATCCGGTGATTCTGTCGCTGCATATGGTCACTATCGCGTTGTTCGGCGGGATGATTTTGATGACCGACATGCGGTTGCTGGGCTTAGCGATGCGCAGCTATCCAGTGTCGGACGTGATCGATCAATTCCGCACGCCCAAGCGGGTGGGATTCGTGGTGATGATTACGCTGGGCATTCTGATGGCGTGCTGCAAGGCCGAGGAATATTACTACAACGACTGGTTTCGTCTGAAGATGGCGCTGCTGGTAGTGGTGGCGCTACATGCGCTGATTTTCCGCAGACGCGTGTATAGCCGGGCGGCCGAACTGGATCATATGTCGCCTTTGCCGGCAGGAGCGAAACTGGCCGCCGTCATTTCACTGGTGCTGTGGATCGGGATTGCTTGCGCGGGACGCGGGATTGGTTACATCGAGCCGCCGCTTGACAAGATTCACGCTGGATTGTTGTACCTTCGTTAGGAGGCAAGGCATGCTGGCTTACGATCCATCCACAAATCCGCTGAACAATAACGACTGGGCATTTCCGCTGCTCGAAATCATTCACATTGCCGGGTTTGCTTTTTCGATCGGCACCATTGCCATTGTGGATTTGCGGTTGCTGGGGATCGGCTTGCGCCATCAGTCGTCCTCGCAACTTCTAAAAGACACCATGCCGTGGACGCTGGTGGGGCTGGCGGTGATGCTGATGACGGGACCACTGATTTTTTCGTCGGACCCGAACATGTACCTCAACAACTCGTCTTTTCGATTCAAGATGGGCGCGCTGTTGATTGCGATTTTGTACAACTACACCATTCATCGCAAGGTAGCGAAGTCGAATCCTACGGGAGCGCTGGGCGTGGTGGTAGGCGGTGTTTCGCTGCTCTTGTGGGTGTCGGTGGTTTTCGCAGGATTGTTTATCGCGTTCGTTTAAAGGGCCGGCTATGACTCTTCTTGCGATTTTTCAGTGGCTGCAGAGCACGCAGGTGGCGACGGCGCTGCGCGAGTCATCGTGGGTTTATCCGATCGTGATGGCTACGCACCTCACCGGGATGGCGCTGTTCGGCGGCATGATTTTGATCAGCGACATGCGGCTGTTGGGGCTGGTGATGCGCGGCTCTAGCGTTTCGGACGTGGTGGGCGGGTTGCGACCGTGGAAGCACCTGGGGCTGGTGCTGACCGCGACCTGCGGCATTTTCCTGGCGTTATCAAAGGCCGAATATTATTATCACAATCCGTTTTTCTGGGCCAAGATGGCTTTCTTCATGTTGGTGATCATTCACGCGCTGGCGTTCCGCAACAGTGTGTACCGCAACACGGCGGCGATCGATCGGGCTCCGGTGATTCCGACGAACGCGAAGGTGGCGGCGTGCCTGTCGCTGGCGTTATGGCTGGGGATTGTTTCCTTCGGACGCTTGATCGGCTACTACGAGATCAAGCCCTGAGGTCACGCAGCGCCAGGTTTCTAAAGCCACGACTACGGTAGTGGCCAGGGTAATCGCTCCGAGTGCCACGTGGGTTACGGCGAATACTAACGCTGCGGTCTTGTTGGTTTTGGCGGATCCCATCGAGATCACGGTGAGCCCCAGGAAAATCTGCACGAAGATCACTACGCCCAAAGTGATGGCCGCGGGGCGGAGGGTGGGATGCTCCTGCATCATGGTCACGCACACGACCAGGACGAGGATGAAGACCGCCGCGATCAACGCGCCGATGATGTGGGTCATCACGCCGATGAAGTCGTAACGGAACAGCGCACCTAGAGCGACTTGAATCACGACCAGAATCAGGGTATATCTGGCGACTCCACGCAGCGGGGGCCAACCTTTGTCGGGCAAACAAACGGGCGGATGCTGCCAACTTTTGGATGTTCCGACGGCAATCGCCACCACCGAGGCGAGCAGGAGCGGCGCCATAAAAGCGTGCAGCATGCTGATGAGCGGCGAGGCGGTTCCGGCCATTTCACCCAGGCCGGCGTCCGCTATTACGCCGGCGACAATGATCCAACCCAGGCGGCGCAGCCAGGCGCGCTTCTCGGCCGCTGTAAGCCAGATTGCCAAGCCGAGGACGAGGACGGCGATGGCGCTGGCGACTATGCGGTGAAGGCCTACGGGAGTCCCTTCTTGGCCGGCGGTGATGGCACCGGTCACTTCGAGGTAGACGAATCCGGCAGCCACCAGCCAAGCGTAGAGGTGCAACCCAAGGTTTCTCATGCTGAGCCCGGGTTTAGTTTAGCGCGAACGCGGTAGGCGTAGGAAAAGAGGGACGGAGCCTGATTTCCAGGCCGCCGCGCGCTAGGGCAAAGGCGGGGCGTTTGAAAAATCAGGCTCCGTCCCTCTTTTCCGGGCTTCGTGCCAAATGGACACAGGCGAAGAGGAATAGTGTCTCATTTTAGACACGGTTGCGCGCCTCCAAGTCTTTATTTTTCTAGCATGTAACCTTGGCGGTACCTTCGCTCGTTTGTTACTATGAGTTAAAAGCGGCTCCCAGTGGAGGCACTATTTGCAGTTTGAGAAAACCGTAAACCGGCCCGTCGCGGCCTCCGGCGTGGGACTGCATTCGGGCGTTCCCGTGCGTATTCGGATCCTGCCGGCGCCGCCCTCGACGGGCATTGTTTTCGTGCGCACGGATCTGGAAGGCTTCACCATTCCTGCTAGCTGGCGTTACGTGCAGAAGGTGAGCTACGCGACCAGCCTGATGCGGCAAGGCGTTCTCATTTCGACGACTGAGCATCTGTTGAGTACGTTCTATAGCATGGGCATCGACAATGCTTTTGTCGAGATCGATAACCTGGAAGTGCCTATCCTCGACGGCAGCGGGCAGCCGTTTGTCGATCTGATCCGCGCGGCGGGGATTCGCGAGTCGCGGCGGCGCAAGCGCTATCTGCGGATTCGCAAGCCGGTGTCGGTGGAAGGCGGGGGCAAGCGGATTACAATTCTTCCGTCGGACCGTTTCCTGCTTACGTGCGAAGTGTTTTTCCAGCACCCCTTGGTGGGGCGGCAGACTTTGGAAATGGAAGTAACTCCAGAAGATTACGCGGAGCAACTGGCGCCGGCGCGGACTTTCGGTTTCGAATACGAACTGCATCAGATGCGCAATATGGGTTTGATCCGCGGGGCATCGCTCGACAATGCGGTGTGCTTCGATCACAACTCGATCCTGAATCCCGGCGGGCTGCGCTTTCCGGACGAATGCTGCCGGCACAAGGCACTGGATCTGATCGGCGACCTGGCGCTGATCGGCAAGCCTCTGCTGGGGCATGTGATTGCGGAAAAGGCCGGGCACGCGATGCATTTTGCGCTGGTCAACAAGATCATGTCGGACCCCACCATTTACGAGATCATTACCTACGATCAAGTGGCTCCTAGCGTGGCCATGGTTTCCTAGTGTAAGTGAAGCATCTCCCTAACCTGCTCACCGCGGCGCGTCTGGCGCTGACCCCGTATTTGTTTTGGCTGATGGTGCGGCATGAGTACCGGACTATCATTCCGTGGTTTATTGTGATCGGCGTTACCGATGTGGTGGATGGGTTTCTGGCGCGGCGGTTCCACGCGTCGTCAAGGCTGGGGGCTTATCTGGATCCGATCGCGGATAAGGTTCTGCTGAGCGGGACGTTTCTGGTGCTGGCGTTGACGGGAGCGATGGAGACTTGGCTGGCGGTGGTGGTACTCGGACGCGACGTGGTGATTCTGGCCGCTGCGGGAGTGCTTTACCTGAGCACCGGACGACGCAACTTTCCACCGTCGCCTTGGGGGAAGCTCAGCACGTTTGTGCAGATTGTGTTCTTGTGTTTCCAGATCGGCTATCTTTCGGGGATTGCTGTGGCGCCGGCGGTCACGGCGCTCAAGTGGATTACGGTTGGTCTGGTGGTTGTCAGTTTGGGCGACTATGCGCGGCGAGTTGCGGTGGCGCAGTAGACTTTTTCGGCTGATGTTATTACAATGGTAATAACTATGGTCGAACTCAAAGTCCGCAAATTCGGGAATTCGTTGGGGGTGATTCTGCCCAAGGAAGTGCTCCAGCGGCTGGGCGCTGCCGAGGGGCAACGTATTCTGCTGCTTGAAGCACCAAATGGCGTCTTTCAATTCGCGCCTACCGACGCGGAGTTGGAGGAGCAGATGAAAATCGCGCGTGAGGGTATGGCGCGCTATCGCAATACGTTGCGTGCTTTGGCCAAGTGAAACAACCAATTTGGGTGGCGCGCAAGACGGTTGACGCTATGCACCCAATACTCCTCGCGGAACACGGCGGTGCGCCGGGCCTGCGGGACGAAGGTTTACTCGAATCGGCCTTGGCGCGTCCGCTTCAGATTTTCGCTTACTCAGAGTGCGACATTCCGCAACTGGCCGCTGCCTATGTGGCGGGGATCGTGCGAAACCATCCGTTCGTCGACGGGAATAAGCGCACCGGCTTCATGACGGGCTACGTGTTCCTCGAGCGTAACGGATTCGAGTTTACCGCTTCTGAAGCCGAGGCGGCGCAGGCAGTACTTGAATTGGCGGCGGGCAGCATCGACGAAACCGGCTTTGCCCTGTTCCTGCGGGACCACGCCAAGCGCGTTCGCAAGCGCGCGAAATAGGCGCAGGTCCTTTACTTCCAATCAAATAAGGTGTTACGCTCAAAGGATTCATGCGTACAGTCGACTTGATTCACCGCAAGCGGGACGGCGAAGAACTGTCCACGGAAGAGATCGCCTACGTCGTAGACGGTTATACCAACGGTACCATTCCCGACTATCAAGCCTCCGCGTTCTTAATGGCGGTGTTTTTCTCCGGCATGACCGATCGTGAAGTCAGCGCGCTTACGGAGCGGATGACGCAGTCCGGGGAGAAAGTCGATCTTTCTTCGATTCCGGGTGTGAAGGTTGACAAGCATTCTACGGGGGGCGTGGGCGATAAAACCAGTCTGATTGCGGCTCCGCTGGCTGCGGCGGCGGGCGTGATTGTGCCTATGATTTCGGGGCGCGCGCTGGGGCATACGGGCGGGACGCTGGATAAGCTCGAATCCATTCCGGGTTTCCGGACTAACCTTTCGCTGGACGAATTTCGCGCGCAATTGGTGCAGCATGGGCTGGCGTTCATCGGGCAGACTCCTGAGGTGGCGCCTGCGGACAACCGGTTTTACGCGCTGCGCGATGCTACGGCGACTGTCGAATCGATTCCGCTGATTGCTTCGTCGATCATGTCGAAGAAGCTGGCGATTGGGCTGGACGCGCTGGTGCTGGACGTCAAAGTCGGCGCGGGCGGGTTCATGAAGCGGCAGGTGGATGCGCGGCGGCTGGCGCAGATGATGGTGGGCATCGGGCGACGCGCGGACAAGCATGTGCAGGCGCTGATTACGGACATGAATCAGCCGCTGGGGTATGCGATCGGCAATGCGCTCGAGGTGATGGAAGTTTCGCAGACGCTGCAGAACGCGGGGCCATCGGATCTGACGCGGCTATCGCTGGAGCTTGCGGCGCGGATGATTTTCCTGGGCAAGCTGACTACTACGCTCGATGAGGCGCGCGAACTGGCGCAGAAGAAATTGCTGGATGGGTCGGGCTATCGCAAGCTGAAGGAAGTGATTGCGGCGCAGGGTGGCAACGCGCAGGTGCTCGACCGTTTCGAGCTGCTGCCGAATGCCACCGGGGCGCGCGAGATTAGCTCGCCGCGAGCCGGGTATATTAGTGCCATTGACGCCGAATATATCGGGCAGGCTTCGGCGATGATCGGCGCGGGGCGCGATACCAAAGAAGATTCTATCGATCCGGCTGTCGGGGTGATTCTCGAAGTGAAGGTCGGGCAAAAAGTGGACGCGGGCGGCGTGCTGTGCCGCTTGTACTACACGCGGGAGGACAACGTCGACGAAGCCGCGCAGCTGGTCGAAGACGCTTTCCGCATTTCCTCTAACGCACCTGAAAGTCGTGAGCTGATCCTCGAAGTCGTCGGCTAGATCGGACATCCGATTCAATGCAGCGTTTCACGGGAATACTGGGGATTCTCGTAGTGATGGCGGTGGCGTACCTGTTCTCAAACAATCGCCGCGCTATCCAGCCGCGCGTGATTTTCTGGGGACTGGGGCTGCAGATCGGCTTCGCGGTGCTGGTGCTGAAGACTCCCATAGCGGAGTGGTTCAAGACGCTCAGCAACGTCATCAATAAAGTGCTGGGGTATTCGATTGAAGGCAGCAGGTTTGTCTTCGGCGATAAGCTGGGGGCACCTAACGATCAGTTCGGCGTAGTGTTCGCGTTTCAAGTGCTGCCGATTGTTATTTTCATCGCATCACTGTTCTCGATTCTGTACTATATCGGCGTGATGCAAATCTTCGTGCGCGCCATGGCGCTGGGGATGCAGAAAGTAATGCGCACTAGCGGCGCGGAATCGACTAGCGTGGCGGCTAGCATTTTCATGGGGCAGACGGAGGCTCCGCTGACGATTCGGCCATTTCTGGCGGGGCTGACGCAGAGTGAATTGTTCACCATCATGACCAGCGGGATGGCGCATGTGTCGGGGGCTGTGATGGCGGCGTATGTTCTGATCGCGCATGTTGAGATTCGTCATCTGTTGACGGCGGTGATCATGACTTCGCCGGCTACGCTGATGTTGGCTAAGATGCTGATGCCGGAAACGGAAGAGCCGGCTACGATGGGCGGAATCAAAGTTGAAGTCGAGCGACCGGGGGTCAACATCATCGACGCTGCGGCGCGGGGGGCGGGCGACGGACTGCAACTGGCGCTTAACATCGGAGCGATGCTGATCGCCTTCATCGGGCTGATCGCGCTGGTGAATGGCGGGCTGCATGCGATCCATGGGACGCGCTATTTTGGCTGGCTGCCGGACTCGATGCAAGGGATTCTGGCTATTATTTTTGCTCCCATTGCGTGGCTGCTGGGGGTGCGCTGGAATGACTGCGCTGCTGTCGGGCAACTGCTGGGGACGCGGCTTATACTCAACGAGTTTGTGGCGTTTGTGGACTTGGGCAAGATCGGCGCTACGCTCGATCCGAAGTCGTTTGTGATCGCCACCTATGCGCTGTGCGGCTTCGCTAATTTGAGTTCGGTGGCGATTCAAGTTGGAGGAATTGGCGCGCTGGCGCCCTCGCGGAAGTCGGACGTCGCGAGGCTGGGCATGAAAGCGGTGGCCGCGGGAACGATGGCCAATTTCATGTCGGCGTGCATTGCGGGGATGTTGCTATGAACCCAATCGGAGTGGTGCTGGGCAGCGGGCTGGGCGCGTTTGCCGACACCTTGCAGAATCGTTTCGAAACGCCGTACGCGGATATCGCGGGGTGGCCGCCGTCGACTGCGGTTGGGCACGCCGGGAAGCTGGTCACGGGGCTGTTGGGCGACGTTGAAGTGGTGGTGCTCTCGGGACGCGCGCATTATTACGAGGGCTACAGCGGAGAACAGGTCGCGCTGGGGATTCGCGAGTTGGCCAAGCGCGGAGTCGACCGGGTTATCCTGACGAACGCCGCGGGCGGTATCGATCCTTCGTTGCATGCTGGGGATTTGGTGTTGATCTCGGACCACATCAATCTGATGGGGACGAATCCGCTGATCGGGCACAATGATGACGCGCTGGGGCCGCGGTTTCCGGATATGACGGAGGCGTACTCGCAGAACTATCGCGAGATTGCGCGGCGGACGGGGGCGGAGTTGGGGATCGAGTTGAAGGAAGCGGTTTACGCGGGGCTGCTGGGGCCTAGCTATGAGACTCCGGCGGAGATTCGGTTTTTGCGTACGATTGGCGCGGGATTGGTGGGGATGTCGACGGTGCCCGAGGCGATTGTCGCGAATCACATGGGGATGAAGGTGCTGGCGATTTCTTGTGTGACCAATATGGCGGCGGGGATTTCGACGCAGAAGTTGGTGCATCAGGAAGTGCTGGATGTGGGGGCACGGGTGCGGGATACGCTGATTCGGTTGTTGAACGCGGTGATTCCTAGATTAAATTAGGGTTGGGGCCGCCGCCCCAATCTTCCAACCATTGCTCGGGATTTTCTGTGCGGAAGCGGGTTGCTAGTTCTACGCATTGGCGCGCGGCGCTGCTGGTGGCAGGGTCTAGGACGATGACTTCGATGCCGCGGGTGCGGAGGAAGCGAATGGTTTCGTCGCTCGCGGCGTTGGTTACGTCGCCGATCACTACGCGCGGGATGCCGAATTGGACTATCGCGCCGGTGCACATGAAGCAGGGCTGAAGCGTGGTGTACATCGTCGTGTTGTGGCGATTCGGCATGCGGCCGGCGTTGCGTAGGGCGGCCATTTCTCCGTGGATTATGGGATTGCCTTCTTGCACCAGGGCATTGTGGCCTTCGCCTAGTACGCGACCGGGAGCGTTGTCGACTAGCACGGCTCCGATGGGGCAGCCGCCTTCGGCGTAACCTTTCTCGGCCAAGCGAAAGGCGCGCTGCATGTAGGATTCGTGGGAATCGTAGGGCATTAAGCCGCTTGCGGGAGCAATTGGATGTCGCAGATGGGCGAGGTGACGATCAGGCCTTCGAACATGGGGTGGCGGAATTCGAGGTGCATGCCGCGGCCGAGGTACGCGGTCTTGATCATGGAGCCGCCCCAATTCGAGCCGTGGATGCGGACGAGCACGGGCTCCGGGCAAAACTGTGGGTGACCGGAGATGAGCGCGTTGCAATCGCGCTGCATGACAATGGTGTACTCGCGGTTCCGCGTTTCGACGCGCAGCATGCTCTTGGGCGGGAGCTGCCGCAAGTCGACACCACCCTCGATTTCGCTGCGGATGATGTTGCCGTTGATGTGATCGCTTAAGTTCTGGTGCTGGGCGAACATGGCCTTCTTTATTTTACAACCATGTTTTGGAGGGCTGGGGCCTCTGTAATTCCAATCTATTCGCCTTGAGTTAGGCTAGGTCTTAATGCCTGACGAAAACCAGTCCATCGCAGAGTTGATGGAGCTATTGCGTAAGGGTTCCCAGCACCTAGTCAAAATGGCGAAGGAACTGGCGATCCCTTGGAATCCGAATCTCAAAAACTCCAGAGCGTTACACAACATGTACGCGCGAAATCTGATCACTTCCTATGTAAGTAAGTTCGCAGATCTATCTGCGGGAGTCATTCTTGCGATTGAACAAGAGAACTTCTTAACATACGCGCTCTGTGGTCGCGCGCTTATTGAGACTACTGCGATCCTCAGGTACTACATGATTGAGCAGTACAAACCACTATTCGATAAGGGCCAGTTCGGTAAGAGCGAAATGCAGCAACTCATCGATATCGACGACCACCATTTGCGCGGCGGGAAGTTTGATTGGGAGTCGTTTCTATTGCAACGGTATTCGAAACTGAAAAAGGCCACCGTCGAAAAGCTCGATCGCAAAGGGCAGAAACCAGCAAGCCCGCCAGACCGAGAAACTGGCCCTCAGCAGGTAAGAATCGGATTGTGCGTGGAGAAATGGGGGCGTGAGATGCCGGAAGTTCTCATCGTATACAATCTCTTTTGTGATCTGGTCCACCCAAATATTGGAAGCACGTTCCTCGTAGCGTCCACCAGTAGCGACAGGCTTTACTTCTCGCGGTTCCGGGGCGAACCTGTTGGTCGAGCAATTCTCGAGCAGAGCTTTCCTGCCCTTATGTCAATGGTCAATCGACCATTCGGGCAGCTCATTGAGATGCTCATGGGAACGATCTGGCAGGAGGACGAGCCAGCATTTTAAGTAGGGTAGCTGCTCTGAAGGTCGCCGGATTATGGTGTTTTGGCTTTTTGCTCAATACCAGAAACCTCGCACTTCCGCTCCTTGTCTCCGTTTCGAATGAACGCCCTCTCTTTTTCCACTCTGAAGTCGATTTCGTCCCCGACAGAATTGGCGGTGCCCCCACCACTCTCTGTCAGCTCGTAAACGCGGGTATCCGTTTCAATCCGATAGGTGTGCGTCTTCCTATTGATTGAGTTCCCACCGTGTGTCTTGCCATATGGGTCGGTGTAAACAGGCAGCGTTCTTGAATCGTTTCCAATATGAACGGCCACTACCTTTCCGTGTTCCGGATACGTCGGTCTGTCCTTGGCGTCAATCGAGATAGACAGTAGCATCGAGAGTGCAAGGAGTCTATACATTTTTCATATTCTACAGCGGCCTGAGGGTGGGGGGAAGGAAGGCTGCTGAACTCAGCCTCTGCTCCAGAGAATTGATTTCGTCCAACTGTCGTACATCCAGATCCGTGAAAAAGGTCCATTGGGAATCATTGCGGCGACGATGTCGGCTTCGTATCGCTCCAAGTATTCAGCGGGAGCGAAGGGATATTGCTTTTCATAGTGCAGCACTAGATCGAGCGGAGCTCCGTCCGTCCCGTACGTACTGACAGCCTTCTTGCGGATGATCCTGATAAGTGGGTCGTGTTCAGAAAAGTCGGTGCCGTCACCGTCTTCTCCGGTCCGCATTGAAGTATTGACCTCCTTCGCTACCTTCTCATCCGTAATCTCACCCAACTCGAAGTAGCAGGCTGCGCCAGCGATCTTGCAGCTTATGTCTGGTAGTGGCGGCACTTCATTTACCGGGGACCCGGGATCAACCTTCAGTTTTGCTGCGTCCGCAAATCCCATGAAGGCTTTCATCTCTGCCAGTTCCTTCTTTTTGGCGCTGGGCAGCGCCTCATACGCACGACGCTTTTCATCAGTTGTCATAATGGCCTCCCCAGTGTGGTCTCTGGTCCCACTCGGGATTGTACCTGCTTTGAAACACAGTTGGCTGGCAAGCGCCCTGAAAACACTTACCAATGGCGCATCCGCCCACTTTTGCTATACTGAACCTTACGCCTATGAGTCCGCGTGTGTTGTATCGGCGTGGACCTTTCCCCGCAATTCCGTTGGTTGTCTGGCGGGAGCGCGTGGCGAGACGGACAGGTGGCCGAGTGGTTAATGGCAGCAGACTGTAAATCTGCCGCTCCTTGCGAGCTACGGAGGTTCGAATCCTCCCCTGTCCACCATTAGTTTTGTCGTACATTGATTTAGTTTGGCCGTTGTAGCTCAGTTGGTAGAGCGCGTCCTTGGTAAGGACGAGGTCACCAGTTCAATCCTGGTCAACGGCTCCAGTTTTGGCGGAGAAAGACGCCCGGCGGGGATGGTACCTGCCGGGCGGTCCGCGCTTTAGTTAAGGAAAAGAAAACATGGCGAAGGAAAAATTTGATCGCAGCAAGCCGCATGTGAACGTGGGGACGATCGGGCACATCGATCACGGCAAGACCACTTTGACGGCGGCCATCACGAAGACCTTGGCGAAGCATAATCCGAAGGTGCAGTTCCGGAGCTTCGATTCGATCGACAATGCGCCTGAAGAGAAGGCTCGCGGAATCACAATTGCGGCGGCGCACGTCGAATACGAAACGGCCAAGCGGCATTACGCGCACGTCGATTGCCCGGGTCACGCGGATTACATCAAGAACATGATCACGGGCGCGGCGCAGATGGACGGCGCGATTCTGGTTGTGGCGGCGACGGACGGTCCTATGCCGCAGACGCGCGAGCATATTCTGCTGGCTCGTCAGGTGGGCGTGCCTTACATCGTGGTTGCGCTGAACAAAGTGGACATGGTGGATGATCCGGAGCTGCTCGAACTGGTCGAGCTCGAAGTTCGTGAGCTGTTGACTAGCTATGGATTCCCGGGGAACGATCTGCCGGTCGTGAAAGTTAGCGCGTTGGGCGCTCTCAACGGCGAGGATCAGTGGGAAAAGACGGTTGACGAGCTGATGGAAGCGGTCGACAAGTACGTTCCGATGCCGGAGCGCGTGATCGACCGTCCGTTCCTGATGCCGATTGAAGACATTTTCTCGATTCAGGGCCGCGGTACTGTGGTCACGGGCCGTATCGAGCAGGGGATTTGCAAGGTCGGCGAGGAAATGGAGATCGTGGGATTCCGCGATACTCGCAAGACGGTTGTCACCGGCGTCGAGATGTTCAAGAAGCTGCTGGACGAAGGGCGCGCTGGGGACAACGTCGGACTGTTGCTGCGCGGGATTGAAAAAGACGATGTCGAGCGCGGGCAGGTGATCTCGAAGCCGGGGTCGATCAAGCCGCACAAGAAGTTTAAGGGCGAAGTTTACGTTCTGAGCAAGGACGAGGGCGGTCGTCACACGCCGTTCTTCAAGGGCTATCGTCCGCAGTTTTACTTCCGCACCACGGACGTGACGGGCGTGGCGCAACTGCCTGCTGGGATGGAGATGGTGATGCCTGGTGATAACGTTCAGCTGGAGATTGAGCTGATCACGCCTATCGCCATGGACAAAGGTCTGCGCTTCGCGATTCGCGAGGGCGGACGCACGGTGGGCGCGGGCACGGTCAGCGAGATTTTCGAATAAGAGGTTAGTAAAATGGCGCGCGAAAATATCACATTTCAATGCACTGAGTGTAAGCGTAAAAACTACACCGGGATGAAGAACAAAAAGACGTCCACGGAACGGCTGGAGATGAAGAAATTCTGCCCCTTCTGCCGTAAGCACCATCCGCACAAAGAGATTAAGTAGCCGGAGCAGCATGTGTAACGACAAGTGTTACACTGGTTTTGCTGGCCCGTGGCCACTATTGCAGGGGCATAGGCTAATGGTAAACCAGCGGTCTCCAAAACCGCCTTTGGGGGTTCAAGTCCCTCTGCCCCTGCCAGGCTTTCCAGACGGGAATTGTTGTTCATAGGACGAGTAAAAATGGCTGACTCACAAAGCATCGCAACCAAGGCCGCCGGCTGGCCCGCGCGCACCAAGGATTATGTCGAGGAACTGCAGCTCGAGATGAAGCGCGTCACCTGGCCGAGTTGGAAGCAGGTGCGGGCCACTACCGGAGTGGTGATCTTTGCGGTGTTCGCGTTTGCGGCCTATTTCGCGGTGGTGGACACGCTGGTCGGCGCGCTTTATCCAGAAGTTATTCGATACGTTTACCAAGTAAAGGACCATGGCCGATTTATGTCCGCTGACATGCCCGAAGATAACCTTCCTGAAGAAAACCAGACCGAAGCGGCTGCTGCCGAGGAATCCGGACAGGCCGCTGTTGCCGTCGACGAAGGGCCTCCTAAGCACTGGTACATCATCCATACCTACTCGGGATTTGAGCAGAAGGTGGCTGACTCGTTGCGCAGCCGCGCGGAAGCGTTCGGGTTCGATCATCAGATCGGGCAGTTGCTGATCCCTACTGAAGAAGTGGTGGAACTGCGCAACGGGAAAAAAGTCACCAGCAAGCGGATGCTTTATCCGGGCTATGTGCTGGTGGAAATGGAAATGAACGACGAGCTGTGGCACGCCGTTAAGGCCACGCCGCGCGTGACCGGTTTTGTGGGCGGCGGCGAAAAGCCGGTGCCGCTGACGGCAGACGAAGTGAATTCGGTGCTGTACCGCCAGGCGACTTCGGCGGAGCGTCCGCGGCCCAAGCTCAGTTTCGAGAAGAACGAGAACGTGCGCATCATCGAAGGGCCGTTCGCCAACTTCTCGGGCAAAGTGGACGAGGTCAATCCGGAGCGCAACACGCTGCGCGTGATGGTGACCATCTTCGGGCGGTCGACGCCGGTCGAATTGGATTTCTTGCAGGTAGAAAAAGCTTAGAGCGCCGCGGCCTTAAGGACGTGGTCATTAGGAGTTTAAGAAAATGGCAAAGAAAATAACCGCCAACGTGAAATTGCAGATCCCGGCTGGGAAGGCCACGCCGGCGCCTCCGGTGGGAACGGCGCTTGGGCCGCAGGGCGTGAACATCATGGAGTTCTGCAAGGCGTTCAACGCGAAGACGTCGGCGAAGGATCAGGAAGGCTTGATCATTCCGGTGGTGATCACTATTTTCTCTGACCGTTCGTTCACGTTTATCACGAAGACTCCGCCGGTGCCGGTGCTGATCAAGCGCGCTGTGGGCATTGCGAAGGGTTCGGCTGAGCCTAACAAGAACCGAGTGGGCAAGATCACGCTGAAACAGGTGGAAGAGATCGCGAAGATCAAGATGCCGGATCTTAACTGCTTCACTGTGGAGGCGGCGATGAACTCGGTGAAGGGGACGGCGCGCAGTATGGGCGTGGACGTCGAAGCTAAGGTCTAAGCACCGCTTTCCAGCGGTTCGGGTCCGGATTGCGCGTCCACTGGACTCTCTATCCTTCCCCTCTGACTTCTGTAGACAATATACGGCGCGACAAACAAGCAAGATTGTTGCAACAGGGTTCGGAGCTGTCTCACGAACAAGTCCCCGAATGCGGGGGGCGTTCGGCCAACCTGAGCGGCATAATTGCGTAGCGTGTAAAAAGTGTACGGCGTGAGGAGCAGTCCGAGCAGAACGGCTGACACTACGAGTCCCCAAGCAATGACCGTGACCTTCGTGACACGACGCAGAAGGCTTGAGATGGGAGCGTCGGTTTCTGAACGATCGCTCTGCCGGCAAAAGATCGCGATCAGCATTAGGATGTACGCGATATTCGACAGCTTGCCCAGCAGAGTGGAGAGTTGGGCGATGGTTCGGGGATCTCGCGCAAAAGTCAAAATGTTGCTCGCTCCGACGCTCCAGTCGAACTTTGGCGCAGCCAGATAGCCGCTTAAAGATCTGATCCAATCAGGAAACCCTGCCACCACGATTACGCCAGACGTTACTGCGCCCGCCAGCGCTAGCAACCGAAGGCGCTTCGGAAAGCGTAAGGTTCCCTCGTTGCGAAATAGAGCGAAGTAAAACGCGGGTAAGGTTGCGGTGAAAAGAAACGTCAGGAGAGAAACCGGAATCATCCACCACCTGGACCCGGGATTTCTAGATTCAAGAGAGCTCAGTTGCTGGCTCATATTCCACATCGGTATCACCAGGCCGATTACGCTTGCTACACAGGCAAGGAACGCCGTTTCCCTGATATCCGTCAACCAGGACGTTGGCGGCTTGGCGTTTACCTTCTGCGGGATCATTGCTACGAGGGTAACCTCAAATAGCCCGTTAGAGTTCGTCGTCCCTGGTTTCGCGGGTTGCTAGAAGGCCGATGATCGTCAAGACGGCTGCTGCAAATAGATAGTAACCGACATATTGCAGACCGTAGTTCTTGGCCAGTCCGGTTGCGATGTAAGGAGCGAAGCTCGCGCCGAAGATGCCTGCCAGGTTGAAGGTGAGCGAGCTGCCGGTGTAGCGCACTTGCGTCGGGAAGAGTTCGGACAATACGGTTCCTAATGGACCGTAGGTTAAACCCATTAAGGACAGGCCCAGGGCCATCATCGCCATCGCTCCTGCGGTACCGGCTAGGAACATGGGGGCCATCACTAATCCGAACGCGCCTATTGCGCAGGTCACCCACAGAAGTGTGCGGCGGCGGCCGCGTTCGGCTAGAATGCCGCCGATGGGAATGGCGACGGCGAAGAACAGGATGCCGATCAACTGCATCACTAAGAATTTTTCACGGCTATAGCCTAGCGCGGTTGTGCCCCAGGACAGGGCGAAAACGGTCATCAGATAAAAGAGGACGAAAGTCGCTAGCGATAGCAGGGTGCCGGCAACAGGGGACCGGGGTAATCGCGGAAGATCGTGAATAGCGGGATTTTTACGCGCTCGCGGCGGGTGAGGGCGTTGCGGAAGACAGGAGTCTCGGTGATGGTCAGGCGCACGTAGAGGCCTACCAGCACCAGCGCGGCGCTGGCTAGAAAGGGGATGCGCCACCCGAAATCGAAGAACTGTTGGTCGGTGAGCCATCGCGAGAGCAGCAGGAAGATGCCGCCGGAGAAGAGGAATCCAACGGGCGCGCCGAGTTGTGGAAACATTCCGTACCAGGCTCGTTTGCCGGGCGGCGCGTTTTCGATCGCGAGCAGGACGGCTCCGCCCCACTCGCCGCCTAGGCCAAGGCCTTGGCCGAAGCGGCAGAGTGCCAGAAGCAGAGGCGCGGCTACGCCGATGGTCGCGTAGGTGGGGAGCACGCCAATCGCTACCGTCGAGAGGCCCATGGTGAGGAGCGCGGCGACTAGCGTGGTCTTGCGGCCTACGCGATCGCCGAAGTGGCCGAAGAGCGCGGAGCCGAAGGGGCGCGCCAGGAACGCGATGGCAAATGTCGCTAGGGAGGCGAGGCGGGCGGACGCGGGGTCGGACGCGGGGAAGAATAGCTTAGGGAACACCAGGACGGCGGCGGTGGCGTAAATGTAGAAGTCGAAGAACTCGATGGTGGTGCCGATCAGGCTGGCAAACAATACCTGGCCCGGGCGGTTGAGCGCGGCGCCCACGCGGGGGGCGGTCTGCGCATTGGTTTCCTCGATTCGCATGCAACGCATTGCGAGTATAGCAAGCTGGAAACGGGCGCTGTCCTAGGGGTGGGACGCGTTCTGCTGTTCTTTAAGGATCGCGCGGAACATGGCTTCTTCGAGGTTCACTTCCTGGCGGCAAGTGGCGGCGTCGATGAAGGGGTTGGGGGCGCCGGGCTTTAGCTTCGCGTACTTCTCTTCCAGGCCGTACTCCGAGGGGTGGTCGCCTAGCTGGATGTCGCAGGGTAGCGCGCGCACTACTTTGAAGGAGCGCTCGAACTCGGCGGCGATCGGCGGGGTGATGGGCGTGGGGGCGCGGAGGCTGCATCCGAAAACTACGTTGTAGGTCTTCCCTGCCTCTTGCGCGGTGGTGGTCCAGGTGGTGCAGCCGCGGGTGTGGCCGGCGGTGAGATGCGCTACCAGCGTGGTGCCGCCTAACGTTACTGATTCGCCATCGTGTAGCACTTTGTCGATGGGATGTTTCTTGCCGCCGGGCTGGATCGCTTCTAGAGCGGGCACGTCTTCGGCCATCGCCATTACTTGTGCGCCGGTTAGTTCTTTCACGAGCGCGTCGCCTTCCTGATGATCGCCGTGGGCGTGGTTGCCTAGCAAGATCTTTACGTCGGAAAACTTGAAGCCCAGTTGCGTGACGGATTTCTCGATGGTGCGCACGTTTCGCTCATAAGTGCTGTCGAGTAGAATGTTCCCTTGCGGCGTCACGACGAGGAACGAGCTCAGTGTTTTCGTTCCTACGTAATAAATGTTGCCGATGATTTTGTGCGGGGGGAACTGGCCGGTCTGATCCGCCTCCGAGCGCATGTTGCGTTCGACGATGGAGCGCGGCGTATATGTTTGACCTTCGAACGTGATCGATGGGTGGTCGGGAGGCTTCTGCGCGTGACCCATCACGGTGAATAGGGACAGAGCTGTGAGCGTCTTCATTTAGCGGCCGGCAAAACCACGGTAACACGGCCGTTCACGATCGGGTTGCGGTCATCTGGGCCTCCGCAGGTCTCGGGGTCGGCCACCCACGATCCGGGTTTCATTTTGCTGTAGTGCTTGGTGTAGGTCCAGGGCTTAGTGAGTGCGACGGGATCGGTGATGATCACTTGATTTTCGATGGTATTGGCGTCGATCTGGCGGTAACGCTCGTCGAAGCGCGCCTTCTCACTGAAGGTGACGGGTGTGAAGTCGCCCCAAATTCCGGACTTGACGAAGATGGTTTCGATCACCAGGGTCTGGCCCTCCCAGTGGCCGATGGATGTGCCTCTGAGGGTGGGCCACATTTCGTCTTCGGGAGGAAATTTGCGGCCGTCGGTGTAGATGTGGCGGGTTTCCTTGTCGATGATCATCCAGGTTTTGGCGGGCGTGATGATGAACTCGTAGTCGAAAGGCGTTACGGTGAGGTGCGGCATTCCGGCCGCGCAATAGAGGGTGTGCGTATCGACCAACGGGTTGGGATAATCGGCATCGCCCTGGTGTTCGGCGCGGATCAGGTTTTCTTTGTACTTGGCTTCCCATTCGGCGTTATAGGGCGGATGGTCGCGGGTGCCGGGAACGAAGGAGGGGGCGTTTTCAACATCCAGCAAGGCGGGCGAGCCTTTCAAGCGCCAGACCCCGCTCCAGTCAGGCAGTTTGGAGAACTGTTCCAGGCGCGCGGGGGAGTTCACGGTAGTCTGCGCGGCGGCGGTTCCTAGCAATAGGAAGGGCGCGATTCCGAGAAGGACGGTGGAAATTCTGTTCATGGTTTTGGCCTAGTTCTGGGGCGGAGGATCGTTGGTGGGAGAGCCACCGATGCGCGTGCCATCCGCAAGCTTGACAGAAACCAGGGAGCCGCCGTTTCTGCCGTCGCGCAGCGGATGCGTGATGACGGTGATCTGATCGCCGGGTTTCAGGATCCTGGGTTTCCAACCCTGGCGGGCTAAGCTCGATGGCGAGCCGGTCTCGATGCTCCATTCGACCGAATTTCCGGACGCATCCTTTACATTCATCTGAATCCAAGAGTGCGGGTTCAGCCATTGAAACTCCTTGACGACGCCGCTGACCGTGATCTCTTTGGTCATGTCGAAGGCCGCGAAGGAGTGATGCGCAAACGCTGGCGTGACGCACAGCAAAATCGCCAATGGAAGTTTGTTGTTCATATCATCGGTAGTTTACGTCAGCGTGGACTGGTCGGCAACCTGGGTTCGCTTGGTTGTGGGCCCAACGTTGACAGAGCCGTCGCCGCCATGCGAAAATCCAACCGCATGTTGTGCCGCCTTGTCTGCGTTGTCTTGACCCTGGGCGCCTTCCCTGCCCTTGCGCAGTCACAGCGCTGCGAGGAGTTGAACCACCTTTCGCTGCCTGGGATTGCGATTCGCTCGGCTACGCCGGTGCCGGCCGGGATGTTTGGGCCTCCGGGAGTGGCGCCGCGCACGGTACCGGGGCTGTGCCGGGTGGTGGCGACGGTCTTGCCGGAACTGGGGTTCGAGGTGTGGCTGCCCGAGAAGTGGAATCGCAAATACATCGGCGTCGGAAACGGCGGGCTGGCGGGTAACATTGTTTATAGCGCTATGTTTAATCCCGTCGAGCGCGGGTATGCGGTCAGCAGCACCGATACCGGACATGTGACCTCCAACACTAACGATGGCTTGTGGGCGCTGGGGCACATGGATCGCGTGATCAATTTCGGGCAGCGCGGGGTGCACGAGATGGCGATCGCGAGCAAGGCCATCATCAAAGCCTATTACAGCGCTCCGCCGGCGCACTCCTATTTTCAAGGATGCTCTTACGGCGGCAAGCAGGCGCTCACAGAGGTGCAGCGCTATCCTACCGATTTCGACGGCGTGGTGGCGGGCGATCCGGCGAATTGGTGGACGCGGCATTATTCGGGCGGACACATCTGGATCGCGCAGGCGGTGGACGGCGATGGCTGGCTGCCTCCGCACAAGGTTCAATTGCTGGGCGATGTGGTCAACGCGGCTTGCGACGTACTCGATGGCGTGAAGGATGGGGTGTTGAACGATCCGCGGCGGTGCCACTTCGATCCGGGTCTTTTGCAATGCAAGAGCGGCGATCAGCCGAATTGTTTGACGGGCGCGCAAGTGGCGGCGGTGCGCAAGATCTGGACGGGGCCGCGCGATGCTGAGGGTCAGCAGTTATATCCGGGGCTGGAACCCGGGGGCGAAGCTGGGCCTGGCGGGTGGCTGCAATGGATCACGGGGACGGCTCCGGGGCGCGGGGCACACAGCGGGCTGGGGCTGCCGTTCATGAAGAATGTGGTTTACGAAAATCCGCAATGGGATTTTCGGAGCTTTCGCTACGATCCGCCGGCGCCGGGTTTTGAGAGCGACGTTGAATATGTAGACGATAAGGTAGGCCGCATCTTCAACGCTGTCGATCCGGACCTGCGGGCATTCCGGGCGAATGGCGGGAAGTTGATTCAGTATCACGGGTGGTCGGATCCGGACATTCCTCCGGGGAACAGCATCAACTATTACGAGAGTGTGGTGCGGCGCGCGGGGCGTAACAATACTTATGGGCTGCGCGATACCAAGGAGTTTTACCGCCTGTTTATGGTGCCGGGTATGCAGCATTGCGCGGGCGGGCCGGGCACGCCGCGCTTCGATGCGTTGGGTGCGCTGGAACAATGGGTGGAGCAGAACAAGGCTCCGGAGCTGATTCTCGCTGGTCACGCTACCAACGGGTTGATTGATCGCACGCGTCCGTTGTGCGCTTATCCGCAGGAAGCCAAATACAAGGGCAGCGGCAGCACCGACGATGCGGCGAATTTCGTGTGCGCAATTCCATGAACAAATTTCTGTTTCTGATCGCGCTTCCGCTGGCTGCGCAGCAGCCTTGTGAGAACCTTGTGAAGCTCGCGCTGCCGGATGTGGTGATTGAATCGGCTACGCCGGTTGGGGCTGGGGATTTTCAGTTGCCGTCCGGGCCTACGGTCAAGGTTCCGGCTTTCTGCCGCGTGGTGGGACTGGTGAAACCCGAGTTGAAGTTCGAGCTGTGGCTGCCGGCGCAATGGAATCGCAAGTATATTGCGGTGGGCAACGGCGGGATGGCGGGCTCGATTGTTTTCGCTGCTATGGTCGATCCGCTCAATCGGGGTTACGCTACTGGCAGCACGGATACGGGTCACACTAGTTCTAACGACGATGGAACCTGGGCGCTGGGGCATCTCGACCGCTTGATCAATTACGCTTATCGCGGCATTCACCTTATGGCGCAGGCGGATAAGGCGATCGTGCAGGCTTTCTATGGGGCGGCGCCGACGCACTCCTATTTCAACGGGTGTTCATTCGGAGGTAAGCAGGCGCTGACAGAAGCGCAGCGTTATCCTAAGGATTTTGACGGCATTATTGCGGGCGATCCGGCTAACAACTTCACGCGGCATTACATTGGCGGGCATTTGTTTGATGCGCTGGCGATGGATGGCGCTGGCTATATTCCGGCGACGAAGGTTCCGCTGATCGGGAATGCGGTGAACGCGGCTTGCGATGCGCTCGATGGCGTCAAGGATGGGGTGCTCAGCGATCCGCGGCGCTGCCACTTCGATCCTGCGGTGCTCCAATGCAAGAATGGCGACGCTGCGGACTGCTTGACTGGCGGGCAAGTGGCTGCGATCCGCAAGATCTGGACGGGACTCAAGGACGCTGACGGACAGCAGATCTACCCTGGACTGATGCCGGGGGGCGAGGCTGATCCAGGTGGATGGGTGCGTTACTTGAGCGGGACTGGGCCGGGCAAGGGGCGGCATGCGGCGTTGACGAACGCGTTCTTCCGCTATATGGTTTTCGAGAATCCCGACTGGGATTATCACAATTTTCGCTACACCACCATGCGGGGTTTCGATAATGATATGGAAGTCACCGAGGAAAAAGTCGGGGCGATGTTCAACGCTACCGATCCTGACCTGCGGCCTTTCCGTGCCAATGGTGGCAAGCTGATTCAGTATCACGGATGGTCCGATCCGGACATTCCACCTACCAACAGCATTAATTATTACGAGAGCGTGGTGGCGGCTCTCAATGGCGATGCGATCACGGACGCGGGCAGCGCGGGCGGAGCTTTGTCGAGCGGAACTCGCAGTGGCGGGCTGCGCGACACGCGGGAGTTCTATCGGCTGTTCATGGTGCCTGGGATGCAGCATTGCACGGGCGGGCCGGGGACTTCGCGCTTTGACGCGTTGACGGCGCTGGAGCAGTGGGCGGAGCAAAAGAAGGCTCCGGAGCAGATTCCGGCGGCGCATGTGACGAACGGAAAAGTGGACCGGACGCGTCCGCTGTGCGGTTATCCGCAGGAAGCCAAGTACATGGGCAGCGGCAGCACGGACGACGCGGCGAACTTCACTTGCGCGTTACCTTGAGCGCGTAGACGCTGAGCGACGGCACGGCTATAAGAGCGTACACTGCCCAATAGCACCAATCCGCGGGGCCGGAGTAGGCACACGGCTGCGATGCCGAGGGTCACTGCGAGATGGCGGGAGGCGGTTTTCGTCATGAGATACTGTACAGGGTCGAATTTATATGTCTACAACAGAAACACGCCGCCATGTTTTGGTATGGGTCGCTGCTGAGTTTTTGGAATCAGAGGGGATGCTGCATATCCTGCAGGAATCGGGCGCGGTGCCGGGGCAGGAAAAGGACTGGGAGAAGATCGTCGAGGCGTGCGAGAACTCGGGCGGGTTTGCGCTGGCGGGGGAACTCGTGGACGTCAATCACGGCGCGGGCATTTGGATTTCGCCGCCGGGCGATGCGGGGCTTGAAATTATGATCCCTTGGCACTCGGTGCGCAGCGTGGTGACGGCGGAGGAGCGGCATCAGATCAAGATTTTCGGCTTGGTGAAGGAACTGGCGAAGAAGCCTGCCATCCCGGTAAACCCCAGCTCTCTGTGATATTTTGACTGGAGCGCTATGCAGTTGATCTTATGGCTTGGACTTTTTGCGGCGGCGGGCGCCTGTGTCGCGTGCTTGGCGAAGGTTGGTCTCGATGGACGCAGGGAACTAAAGGCACGGCGGCGGACGGAGCACGTGCGCAAGTGGGTGCAGTCCGAGACATCGACTTCGACATCAATGCGGGCACGCGGCGCCAGCGCTTCTTAGCCGGCGTAGTTCTTCAGATACGCAAGCGTGAGCGCCCAGGCTTCGCTGGCGGCGTTGGCGTTGTAGCTGGCGCGGGCGTCGCAGAAGAAGCCGTGATCGGCGTCGGAGAATTCGAGGCTTGTGAAGGGTTTGTTGGCGGCGCGCATGCCGTCGGTGACCATCTTCACATGCTCGGGTTTGATGAAGCCGTCGAGTCCGCCCCAGAAAAACAGCATGGGGGCTTGGATCTCGTTCAAGCGGCCGATCAATCCGGGGTTGAATGGGCTGGGGGCAATGCCGCCGCCGTAATACGAGATGCCGCAGGCTAGCGGAACGGTCATGGCGGCGAGGGTCGAGGCGCGTCCTCCCATGCAGTAGCCGGTGGCTGCGGTGGGGATTTTCTTCGCGGGGCTCGCGGCCTGAAGCCAATCGAAGGCGGCTCGAATATCGGCGGCGAGGCCCACATCGGTGAGCTGTTGCATGTGCCCGATGCCTTGCGCCATGTCGGTGTAGCCGCTTTCGAAACCGGGGCCGGAGCGGTGGAACAATTCGGGCGCGATCGACAGGTAGCCTTCGGCGGCGAAGCGGTCGGCGATGTCGCGGATATGGGGGTTGATACCGAAGATTTCCTGGAACACGATTAAGCCGGCGCGCGGGGCTCCCGCCGGGCGAGCCACATGAGCACGCATGGCGGTGCCGTCGTCGACTTTGAGATTTACAATTTCTGAAGTGATAGACATAGGTGCTCGATTATTATAGCTTTGCGTGATTCGCCAGATAGGCGAGTGTCAGGACCCAGGCTTCGCTGGCGGCTTTGGCGTTGTAGCTGCCGCGCTCATTGCAGAAGAAACCGTGGTCGGCGTCGGAGAATTCTACGCTGGCGAAAGTTTTGTTCGCGGCGCGCATGGCTTCGGTGACTTGATGGACGTTTTCGGGCTTGATAAAACCGTCGAGTCCGCCCCAGCAGTAGAGGATGGGGGCTTTGATTTCGGAGAAGCGGCCGACCAGATTCACTTTGTAGAAGGGATGTGGGGCGATGCCGCCGCCGTAATTGGAGATGGCGCAGGCTAGCGGCGCGACCATGGAGGAGAGGCAGGCAACGCGGCCGCCCATGCAATAGCCGATGGATGCTACAGGGAGCTGCGCGCCACCCGACTTTTTGATCCAATCGAAAGTGGCTTTTATGTCGGCGGTGAAGCCATCGTCGGTGGTGGCTTGGGCGTGGGTGCGGCCGGGGTTCATATCGGTGTAGCCGCTTTCGAAGCCGGGGCCGGTGCGGTGAAACAGCTCTGGGGCGACGGCCAAATAGCCTTCGCGCGCGAAACGCTCGGTGACGTCGCGGATGTGGGCGTTGACGCCGAAGATTTCCTGAAAGACCATGATGCCGGCGCGCGGGGCGCCTTCGGGATGCGCTACGTAGGCGCGCATGGTGGTGCCGTCGCTGACGGATAGGTTTACGAATTCGGTTTTGATCGCCATAGGATGTGAGTGCGCCTATTCTAACAAAGGCGTGTTGTAATAATCAGCATGAGTAATCCCGTGCGCTGGTTGGTTGTGATTGCGATACTGGGGCGCGCTGCATCGGCGCAGAGTTTACCGTTGGGGCAGATTATCGACGATGTGCCATGCAAGGCGGACGCGTCGCAACACTATTCGCTGTATCTTCCGTCGCATTTTACGCCGGTGCGCAAGTGGAGTGTGATCCTAGCGTACGACGCGGGTGGACGCGGGCGGCGGGCGGTGGAGCGATACCAGTCGGCGGCGGAAAAATACGGGTACATCATTGCGGGGTCGAACAATTCGCGCAACGGGCCGTGGGAAGTGAGCTTGAATGCGGCGAAGGCGATGACGGCGGATGTCGAACAGCGGTTTCCGGTGGACCCCAAGCGCATTTATACGGCGGGGATGTCGGGTGGGGCGCGCGTGGCGATGAAGCTGGCTATGGATTCGGAGAGCATTGCGGGGGTGTTTGCCTCGAGCGCCGGGTTTCCGGATGATCCTCGCGAAGAGGTGCGCTTTCCGATCTTTGGCAGCGCGGGTACGGACGATTTTAATCATCAGGAAATGCATGAGCTGGATCGTGACCTGAAGAGTCCGCACCGGATTGAGGTGTTCGATGGAGGGCACGCTTGGCTGCCGGTGGAACTGGCGATGGACGGCGTCGAGTGGATGGAGATCCAGGCGATGAAGGCCGGGCTGCGCGATCGCGATGCGAAGGAGATCGATGAGATCTTTGCGAAGCGGGTGGCGCGGGCGGAGGGGCAAGCGAAGAACGTCGATAAGATGCGGGAGCTGCGGTCGATTGCTGTGGATTTCTCTGGAATCAAGGACGTCAGCAAATTCACGGAGCGGGTGGCGGCGCTGGAGCGGCAGGCGGACGTGAAAGAGGCGATGAAGGCGGAGCGCGCGGAGGAAGAGCGCGAGTTGCGGACTACGGCGGAAGTGTATCAGCTTCGCGATCGGATGAATAACGCTGCGGGGTTTCCGAAGTTAAAGGAGCGGGTGACGCAACTGTTAGCGCAATCGAAGAGCGCTGAGGATTCTACGGACCGGCGGATTGCGCGCCGGGTGTTGACAGGGCTGAGCGCGTCGTCGCGCAGTATTCATAATCCGGAGTTTCAGGAGTTGCTCAATCAGATTCGTCCGCCGGGGGCGCCGGGGCAGCCGTAATGGACACTGACGTTATACACGAAGCTATGGCGAAGTCGCAGGCAGGGAGACTGATCTTTCCTGAGGTCGTGCGGCGACTCGCGGCAAGCGGGGTCGAATCCTATTTCGTCGACTTTGCGAAGGGGGAGATGACGTTTTACGCGCTCGACGGGACTACGCACGTTGAGGAGATGATCGGCCTTTTGACAGCGGTCGCGGGGGAGGTTTCTTTGTCGGGGATCGTGGCGGCGATTCGCGGCGCGCAGACGGATACTGTCCGGTATCCTGAGTTTGTGACGCTGGCGACGGCGGCCGGGGTGATTGGGTACTGGGTGTTTCTGACTGGCAAGAAGGTGATTTACTTCGGACGCAAAGCGAAGCTCACGTTGAGGAGTTTCCCCGCCCCAAGGCTTAGGACTTTACGTCGCGGCGAAGCTTTTCTAAGAACGGTTCGCCTAGAGTCACTAGCTTTTGTTCCAGGCGCTCGGTGCAATCGCAGTTTTCGCAGGCCCAGGGTTCGGTGCCGTTGTGGTCGCGGCATTCGCGGCGGTCGTGGGCGTCTTGCACGCGGGTGAGGTCGAAGTAGCGTTCCCAATAGGGGCGCTCTTCCTGGAGCGGCGTGGGGCAGTAGCAGACTTCTACCCAGCGGGCGGTTTGGTCGGGGCAGAGGCGGGCTTCGCGCATGTTGCGCAGGTACTCGCCTTCGGCGACGGAGCCGCGGCCTAGGGTCTGGTTCTCGATGGCTTCGAGGAGGCTGTGCTCGCTGCCGGGTTTGATGCGGGCGCGGACCAGGTAGCGCATGGCAACTTCATTTTACGCCTCAGGCGCGGGGGCTGCGCTTGGCGGCGATCAAGAGGGCCACTCCGATGATGGCGGTAATGGCGCCGTAAATCGACCAGCGGATTTGTCCGTACATAAAGCTGCCGGGGAGGATGCGGAAGCCTTGCAGAATCCAGATGCAGCCGAAGATCACCAGTATTATGCCTAGGGAGTTTAGGGCGGGTTTCATTGAGTGACTGGCTTCATTTCTATGCGGTGGGCTTGGTATAAATATGTCCCGCGATTGAGCAGGGTGTGGATGGGTTGCGGTGATTTGTCGAAGGTCACTTGGATTTGTTTTAGCTCGGGGCGGATGGAGGGCGGGGCTCCATCGGCGGTGCCGCGCGTCGAGGGCGGCAGGCGGTAGTAGTAGACGACCGAAGGCCACGTGTGGGTGTGCGGGGGTTCGGATTCGCCGGGTTTCACTTCGATTTCGAGCACTCGCACGTGGGCGTTTTCGAAGGGGACTCTGATGCTGGGGTCGTGGATGACTACGCCGTCGGTGGGGGGAAGCTGCAAGTCCTTGGAGGGCAGGCAATCGGCTTGCTTGTCTTCGATGCTCAGATAGTGGGCTGGCGGGGTGATGATCGTTTGAGAGTGTGCGGGTTGCCAGGTGGTTTTGAAGTTCCGCACTTCGGGGATGGCGTTAGGGCGGGCGGTGTCTTCGATGATGAGCGCGGGCCAGGGGTGGGAGTATTGGGATTCGTTGGCGCCGGCGGGAAGGGTGACGTCGATGACGCGGACGCGGTCGTTTTCTAGGAGGAGCTTGTGGGTTGCGGGGGAGAGGGCTAGGGCGTCGTGGGAGTCGGGATGGGCAGTGCCGCAGGGGGCGGCTGGTAGGAATGCGGGAAGTACGAGGAGGGCTAGAAGGGAGCGGATCATATGAGAAGATTCTACCGCTTGGGGGAGGGTTCGACCTGGAGGTCGAACGCGGACCGGAGGTCCGCCCCACTTTGGAGGGAAATGTGGGTGGGGCTAGCTGGCGATTTTGCGGAGTTTATCCATGATGCCGAAGGTAAGATCTAGGCGCGAGGATTGGGGGAGGCCGCTTATTTTTCTGGCTAGGGCTAGGCAGCTTTCGCCGAAGGGGCTGGCGGGGTCGACCAGGCGGGATTCTACGATGGCGTCGCGGACGTGTTTGTAATCATTGGGAAGAGTGGCGAAGACGGGGCGGCCTAGAGCTTCTTCGATATCGGCTAGCGGGAGGCTGCCGCGTTCGCGTCGGTTGAGCAGGATGTGAACGCGGTCGCGGGGGACGTCGTAGACTTCGAGCTCGGCGCAGCGTTGGCGGGCCATGTGGAGCGAGGGGAGCTCGGGGGTGGCGACTACGAAGACGCCGCGGGCGCAGCGGACTACTTCGGCGGAGGCTTCGTTGACTAGCTCGGGGAGATCGACGAAGACGAAGTCGTACTGATTCTGGACGAAGCGCAGGAGCTGGTAGTAGTCGGCCCACACGGGGTTGGGGCCGCGGTGGTTGGGCTCGGCCAACAGGATGTGCATGGCGAAGGCGTCGATGTACTGCTCCTGCCACTCGACGGAGGTCATGGCGGCGGCGCCTTTGAGCGCTTGCGGCAGGCCGCGATGGGGCTCGAGGTTGAGCATGACGGCGAGGGCGCCGGAGCGGCGGTCGGCTTCGAGCAAAAGAATCTTTTGATGAAGCTGGTTGGCCACGGCGGCGGCGGTGTTGAGGGTGACTACGGAGCATCCTCCGCCGGCTTTGGCGGGGAGGAACGCGAGTATGTTGGGATTGGTCACGGGCTGGTCGCGATGGAGCGCCTCGTAGGCGGTTTTTTCTAGATCCAGTGAGGTGAACGGCTGGGACAGCAGATCGACGATGCCGGCGGCTGCGAATTCCGCCTGCTCCATGGGGTTCCAGGGCTTGCGAAAGCCGATTACGACGCCGCGGAGGTCGGAGGCTTGAATGTGCTGTGCGAGAGCGACCACATCATTCTTAATGCCAGCGGTGCGATCGCGGGCGTTCCAATTGCTGAGGTCGAGCAGGATTACTTCCGGGTCGAAGCGTTTGAGAGACGGGATCAGGTCGCCGGCGGGGGGGATGGGGGTTTCGGTGATGACCAGGTTGAACTGGCTGGATTCGGCGACCAGTTGATCGACGACGTAAGCCGTGTCGGGGTCGGGTGTGAAAAGGGCGAGGCTGAGCATAGATACGCAAAGAGCGTATCGGCCTTGGGCTGAGGATTTATAGGCGGATTAGGCTTCTAACTCGCGGCCGCGCTGCTCCCATTCGGCGGCGAAGCGGAAGACGTTTTCGGCGGGTGGCTGGGGCGAGAAGGTTTCGAGCCAGCGCACCGGCTGGCGGCCTAGGTTGGAGAAGGGCCGGTCCAGAGAACGTCGCCGGGGCCAGCTAAGTAGCGCTGGCCGTCGAGGACGGCTTCGACTTCGCCGCTGAGGATGAAATACGCCTCTTCGAAGGTGTGGTCGTGAAGGGCGATGCTGGCGCCGGGCAGGTATTCGAGGAATAGCATACGGTGGTGACGGGCTCCGAACTTTTCGTCGATCAGCCATTGGAGGAAAACGTTGTTGGCTCCGGGGAGGGCGGCGCGGGCTTCGGGGGTGGAGGGGATTTGCAAGGGGTCGAAGTGTCCCAGCATTCCGGCGATGGGTTCGACATCGGTGGGTATTGGGGCATTTTTGGGAAAGATCGGGGCATTTTTGGGAAAGATCGGGGCATTTTTGGGAAAGAAGGTGTCGCGCTCTTTTCCTTGTGGCTTGGGTTGGGGGGCGGCCATGCCTAGCCAGCGGAGGGGGGCTTCGCCGGCGTTGCGCCAGGCGTGGACGGTGCCTACTTTGATGGCCCCGAAATCGCCGGGTCCGAGGCGGTAGGCGTGCTCGTCGACGGCGAACACCGCTTGGCCTTCCAGGATGTAGAAGCCTTCTTCATAGGAATGTAAATGCGCAGATACAGTGCCATTGGCGGCGAGATGATTCAGGCTCAGGCCAGTGTGCACCGAGCCGGAAGTGTGATCGACTAGCGACGCGAGCTGGTAGCTTTCGCTGTGATTTTCATAAACGGGGTTCGCTGCGAAAGCGATATCTGCGGAACGAAGGACGAGGTGCATTCCACTCATGATATATGGAGGTGCGGGAGTATACTAGTCCGTTATGGTTGCGAACATCGCTGTCGGGAACGCTCGTCGGGCCTAGGGGGATACTCATGATTCGATCGATCTGTGTTGGTTTGCTTGTGGTGCTTTCGGGGGCGGCATTGCAGGCGCAGGACGGGGAGAAGGTATTTCAAACAGTCTGCTCGAAGTGCCACCGCGATGGGGCTCCGGATGCGCCGGCTCCGTCGACGCTGCGCAGCTTGCCGTGGCAGACAATTCTCACGGCGCTCGAATCGGGCAAGATGACGGCGATCGGCGGCACGCTGAGCGGCGAACAACGGGATGCGGTTGCAAAATACCTGGGAATAGCGGGCGCGGAGGCGATTCCGCAATCGGCGCATTGTAGTGGCGCGGCTCCGGCGATGAAGGGTGCGGCTGGCTGGACGTCATGGGGCGTCGATGCTTCAAACAGCCGGTTTCAATCCGCGAAAGGGGCGGGGCTAAGCAGTTCGGATGTGCCTAAGTTAAAGCTGAAATGGGCGTTTGGATTTCCGGGGGTGGCTACGGCGTTTGGAACTCCGACGGTGTATGGCGGGCGGCTCTTCGTTGGCAGCGCGGACGGCACGGTGTATTCTCTGAACGCGCAGACGGGCTGCATTTACTGGACATACAAAGCCAATGACGGAGTGCGCACGGCGATCACGATTTCTGGCGATGGGCAGACGGCGTACTTCGGGGATCTGCATGCTTATGCGCACGCGGTGAATGCGAACACGGGCGTGCCGTTGTGGAAGGTTCATGTCGAGGAGCACCCTGAGGCAGCGATCACGGGAACACCGCGCCTCGAATCGGGGCGTCTGTATGTGCCGGTGTCGGGCGGGGATGAGGAAGTGGCGGCGGGCAATCCGGCGTTCGTATGCTGCAAGTTCCGCGGGAGCTTGGTGGCACTCGACGCCAAGACGGGCAAGCAGATCTGGAAGAGTTACACGATTTCGGAAGAGGCCAAGCTGACGGGCAAAAACGCTAACGGCACCGAGGTATGGGGGCCGGCAGGGGTATCGGTATGGTCTCCGCCGACTGTGGATGCGGCGAAACATGCGGTGTATTTCGGGACAGGTGTCAACTTTACGCAGCCCAGCACGAATACCAGCGACGCCGTGATGGCTTTGGATTTGAACACCGGCGCGAAACTGTGGGCGCAACAGCTGCTGCCGGGGGATGTTTTTAATTTCGGATGCAACACTGAACAGAAGGTGAATTGTCCACAAGATCCGGGCAAGGACCTGGACATCGGCGCGTCTCCGATGTTGAAGTCGTTGGGCGGCGGGAAGCGGCTGTTGGTGGTGGCGGCGAAGTCGGGGATGGCGTACGGGCTCGATCCGGACCAGCAGGGGAAGATTGTCTGGCAAACGCGGATCGGCAATGGCGGGGGGCAGGGCGGCGTGATTTGGGGCGGGTCGAGCGACGATAAAGTGGCGTACTATTCGATTTCGGATTGGAATCCGGGGAAGCCGGAAGCAGGTGGCGGCGTGGTGGCGGTGGAGATCGCGAGCGGGAAGATTTTATGGACCACTCCGGCACCGGCGCCGGCTTGCTTGGGCAGCAAGGGGTGCAGCGCGGCTCAGCCGGGGGCTACCAGTTTGATTCCGGGAGTGGTGTTTGCGGGCTCACTCGACGGACACTTGCGCGGCTACGATACGGCCAGCGGCAAGATCGTCTGGGATTTCGACACTCTGCAGGACTTCATGACGGTGAACGGGATCAAGGCGCGGGGCGGGGCGATTAACGGCACTGGTCCGACGATTGTGGGCGGGATGCTGTACGCGAATGCCGGGTACTCACGGTTTCCGGTGATGGCGGGGAATGTGTTTCTGGCATTCTCGGTGGACGGAAAATAAGCCAGACCCGCGCGCGAGCCGATGCTTAAAACCGGGTTGCTGAGAACCAGATGAGTTCGCTACCCTGAAGAAGCAAGTCTTGTTTCCAGTGCTTGGTGTGCCCGCATAGCTCAGTTGGTAGAGCGCCAGTTTTGTAAACTGGATGTCGCTGGTTCAATCCCGGCTGCGGGCTTTTCCCCTATTCGCCACGCCGAGGTTCGAGACTCTTCCCGCGCTACCTTGCTGGCATCTGTGTCGCCTGGGCGCCACCTGATGAGCATGTTTCGACTCGGAAGCACAAATGCGAAGCAAATCACTTTAACTTCGGCCCGGAATTTGGCGGCTTAATTGCTATACTGCGCATCGGTGAAGAGGCCACACGATGCCGGATACCAGTGATGCGATTCCTCTGCGGCAGTTTGGCCGCCACGAAGTTAAGATTTCGGCGGTAGGGTTCGGCGGGCATCATCTGGGCGATGCGCCGGACGAGGATACAAGTATGGCTGTACCAGACATGAGGCGATGCTACGCCTCTCGCCCGCGAATCCTGGCTCTCCCCAACCGTCCCTCTGAACGCGTCCTCGTCCCATGCGTCCGGCGCTCACCGTGCCGATGCCGCCACTGGAAGAGGAGTACAGAGCGATCCTGACCAGCTTTCAGCAGTACTATCATCACACGTTACTGGCGCATCCCTCCTGGTGTGACTATCTTCATCGCCAGCGCGGGATCGCCCAGGAGGGCATTCGTCTCTGTGGGTTGGGTCTTGCCGATGGATCAGCGATGCAGACGTTGCTCTCCGATCCACAACGGCGAGAGGAAGCCAGGGCGGTTGGCTTGCTCAGTGCTATCGGGCAAGAATGCTTGTGGCAGCGACTCGTTCTCCCTGAGTGTCAAGACGGACATTGTCACTGGATGATTGGTCGCATCCTTGCAGCAAGGGAAGGACGGACGCCCAAATATCTGGGGCTTTCCCTCTCCAAGCCACTGCTGGGCTATGGCCTGGCATTGCAATGGCTCCGTGAAGGCCATCCGGTCATGCCGCCCGGCAGCGCAGGCCACATGCCGCGATCAAACACCTCGGTAACGAGCCCGGCCGACATCCCGAGCATGAACAACCGTACCATCACCGCGTGCAACCCGGTCCACTGGTTCCCGTACCGGTCATTGCAGGCGTTCAGGAATGACCATCCGCCGCTCCGCAGCGAATTGATCGGGCAGTTCTGCGAGCATGCCCCAAATCGTCCCGGCACCGGCCGATCACTCCGGGCGCGAATGCGGCTTCGCGCACGACACCATGCACCATGATCCCGCCAGAAAGGCCGTCAGCCGCCGCCTGGGCGTAGATGCGGCAAGCGCAACCAGG
>CAVPZQ010000036.1:0-18320 GCA_963710155.1 Bryobacterales bacterium
GCCCGCGAGCGCATCCGCAATCTGCTCGCGAGCGAGAGGCCGCGCGGAGGGCGGCAGGTCGCGTGCAAATTGAAACGCGAATTCAGATTCGATGACGCGCATGAAGAAGCCGCCGGCAGCGAGTGAGCCGGGCTATCGAACGTCGACGCCGCGAGCAGACGGCCGTAGAATGGCTCCGGCATGCTGAGGAAGCGTTGCGCGATAGCATCGGTGCAGGCGATTTTGTAGCCGATGGTGCGGCCGAGCTTTTCTACGAACTGCGCCTGGCATCGATAGGCTTCTGGCGGCGTCGCGGGACGAGCTGCGGCCGGAAGTTCGACCAGGCGCGCGCGCTGGACGTACGCGTTCAATAAGAGTTGGGAGCACACCATTACAGGTATAAACTATTGCTACCGGGAAACTCAAAATGAAAAAACTCCTACTCTGGATTTCGATGTTCGCTGCGCTGGCCTCGCACGCCTCGGCCGCCTCCAATTGCGATCGCGCATGCCTTAAGAAGACGCTCGATACGTACTTGGACGCGGTGCTGAAACACGATCCTTCCAAAGCGCCGCTCGACGCCGCGTTTCGCTACACCGAGAACTCGAGCGTAGTCGCGACGGGCGAAGGCCTGTGGAAGACGGCAACGGCGCTCGGCAAAGTGCAGCGGCGTTACGTCGACGCGGTAAACGGCCAAGCGGTTTACTTCGGCCACATCGAACAAGGCGACGCAGCCGGCATCGCTACGCTGCGTATTCGAGTGGTGAACAAAAAGATCACCGAAGGCGAACTGGTGATCGGGCAGAAGGTGGATGGAATGTTCAACGCCGAAGCGCTGGTGACCAACGCTCCCCCTGATGCGCCGGTGGCGAAGGCGGCGCGTTCCTCGCGCGCAGCCATGGTGGCCGCGGCGCAGAGCTACTTCGACGGGATCGAGCATCATGACAGTTCCCTGGTGCTGGGCAAAAAGGCTGCGTGCGCATTGAAAATGGCGTGATGACGGGCGGGCCCATTTCAGAATCCGCCGCTTTCCCGGTGAAAGGCGATTGCGGATCGCGTATGGAAAATTTCAAGGCGACCATTGCGGCTGTGGATCACCGGCGTTACCCGGTGATCGATGAAGAGGCCGGCGTCGTGCTCGGCATGGTGGTGTTCAACCGTCCGCCGGGAGCGAAGCGCGGCGATGGCACGCCCTTCCCGCGCAATTTGCTGACGGAAGTATTTGTAGTCGAGAACGGACGCATCCGCGGCATCTACGCCGCCATGCATTATTTGTCGCCGGAAAATACGGATGCTCCCGGATGGCCGGTGACGCCGGCGAATCAGAGCGAGAGATAATCCGGCTGAATCAATCCCGTGCTATCGCCGAGTTTCTGGACCGGCGCACCGACCTTGTCGAGCACCGTCAGCAGCAGGTTCGCCATGGGCGTGTTCTCGGGGTAATTCAGGTATTGCCCGGTCTTCAGCTTTCCGCCGAGTTTGCCGGCCATTAGCACCGGCAGTTTGGTGTGCTCGTGCAGATTGCCGTTGCCCAGGCCGCCGCCGTACATGATCATGCTTTGATCGAGCAGCGTGCCGTCGCCGTCTTTGGTCGAATGCAGCTTCTCTAAAAAATAACCCAGCAGGCTCGCGTGATAAACGTCGATCTTGGCTTTTTTCGCGATCAAATCGGGATCGTTGCGGTGATGCGAAACCGCGTGGTGTTGTTCGGGCACGCCGATGTTGGCGTAAGTGCGTCCGCTCAGCTCGCGCGCGAAGATCACGCTGAAAACGCGCGTGATGTCGGCGCGATAAGCCAGCGTCACCAGGTCGAACATCAACTTGCAATGCTCGTCGAAAGTCGGCGGCACGTCAGTCGGGCGCGTCGGCAATTCCATCGCCGTATGCCCTGCGCTTCCGTGTGCTGAATGCGCTTTTCGATTTCGCGGACGGAATCCAGGTATTCGTTCAGCTCCTCGTGATCGCCGGCGCCCAAAGATTTATCCAGGCGCGCGGTTTCCTGCATCACGGAATCGAGAATGCTGCCCGAAGTTTTGTTCTGCGCCAGACGCTGCGCGCTGCTGCCGCCGTCCCCGAACAGGCGCTCAAACACGATGCGCGGATGGGCTTCCGTCGGGTTCGGAGTGGTTTCGTTGCGCCACGAAATCGTGTTGACGAAGAAACAATCGCTGGTATCGCAGGCGATCTGCGTGGGGTTTTCAAGCACCAGTTCGAGCGAAGGCAGGGCGGTGTCCTTACCGATTTCGCGCGCGGCAATCTGATCGGCGGTAACGCCCAAGCGCACTTCCATGCCGGGACGGGTGCGGTCCCAGGCGTGGACTCCGGAGAGCCACACGGCCGAGGCGCGCGGGTGGTCGCCGACGCCATCGCCAAAAGTATTGGCTTGCAGATGGGCCAAGTTACCCATCACGTTGAGCTGTTCGCGGAAGGGGGCGAGCGGCTTCAAGATGGCCGGGAGATCGGCGGGCAGGGGGCCCGGCGTCTTGGGGAACCACTGCTCCTGAATGATGCCGTTGGGGACGTAAACGAATCCCAGGCGCGGCGTCGACTTGGGCGCGGCGGAGAGCGCCGGAACCATGGAATCGAGCAGCGGGAGGGCCAGGGTGACTCCCATGCCGCGCAGGAAAGTGCGACGGGCCAAGGCTTTTTTCGTTATAAACATAACCTACCTTATGATACCAATCTGAGTTTTCGGGGATGCCGCCGTCTGCACCGACGGTTTCGGTTCGCCCTGTGCGGGCGGCGATTTGCGCATCTGGAATTGCGGGGTTTTCACCACGCCCAGCACTAGCGATTCGAACGTGTAATTGTTTTTGGCCGCATCGCGGACGATGGCACGCACCGCGGGCGCGTCGTAATACTGGACGTTACGGCTGATGGCGTACATCAGCAGCTTTTCGGTTGCAGTGTTGACGAACTGCTCGGGATGCGCCAGCAGCGCTTTTTTCAAGCCGGCCATGCCGTTGAATTTCGTGCCGTCGGGGAACACGCCGGAGGTGTCGATCGGCGCGCCGTTATCCAGATCGCGCCAGCGGCCGACCGCGTCGAAGTTTTCCATGGAGAAACCGATGGGGTCCATGCGCGCGTGGCAACTGGCGCACACCGGACTCGCGCGGTGCAGGATCATGGCGTCGCGCATAGTCAGCGGCTTGTTGTCCTTGTTCTCGGTCTTGAGCGGCGGAATGTTGGGCGGCGGCGGCGGCGGCGCCGCGGCCAGCAAGTTTTCGAGCACCCATTTGCCGCGCAGCACCGGCGACGTGCGGTTGGCGTAGGCCGTCAGCGTCAGGATGCTGCCCTGCCCTAGCAATCCGCCGCGTGGGCTGCCGGCGGGAAACGTGACCTCGCGGAAGTAGCTGCCTTTCACGTTGGGAATGCCGTAATGCCGCGCCAGGCGCTCATTCAGAAACGTGTAATTGGCCGTCAGCAGCTCCAGCAAGCTCTTGTTTTCGCGCAGAACGCTATCGAGAAACAGACCGGTTTCGCGGCGGAAGGCCGTGCGCAGGTTCTCGTCGAAATCGGGGAACAGCAATTCGTCGGGCTTCTTCGAATCGACATCGCGCAGGTACAACCATTGCTCGGCGAAATTCGTGACCATGGTTTCCGAGCGCGGGTCAGCCAGCATGCGGCGGACTTGCTGCTCCAGCGCAGCCGGATCTTTCAGCTTGCCTTTCGCCGCGACGTCGAGCAATTCGTCGTCGGGAATGCTGGACCACAGGAAGAACGAAAGCCGCGATGCCAGTTCGATGTCGCTCACGCGATACGCGGTGTTGGGCGGCTCATTGGCGGGCGTGCGCTCGATGCGGAACAGAAATTGCGGGCTCACTAGCAGGCGTTCGAGCGCCCGCTGGATGCCCAGGTCGAAATCGCGCTCGGCGCGGCCGGCGGTGTAGAACGGGAGCAAGTCCTGCAAGTCCGCGGCGGTTACCGGGCGGCGATAAGCGCGCCGTTCGAGGGCCGTCAGCACACGCTTGGCGCAGGGCAGTTCGTCCGCCGCATTCACTGGGCGGCACGCGAAAATATCGTGGCGCGAAGGCGTGTCGCCGGCGCCAGTGGCATCATAAGGACCACCAATCGTCACCTGCGCGAGCGCCGGCAGCGGGCCGCGTCCACGGCCGCGCGGGCGAACCGTTTCCTCATCGCGCGCTTCGTCATGGGCCACGAAGGTCACGCCGATGTCATGCGGGCCGGCCTTCAGCGGCAAGCGCACTTCCAGGATTTTCTTGACGCCGGAACCCAGGGCGTCGGCCCGCGACGGCTCGGGCGATTCATTGCCGATGGTGGTGATCCAGGCGCGTTCGCCATCGACCAGAATCTCGATCTGATGCGGCTCGCGCGCGGCGCCGGCGAATTCCATTTTAAAGTTGTACTGGCCGTCGAGCGGCACGTCCATCTTCACCAGCAAGCCGCCGCGCGTGCCGTACGGGCAGGCCGTCGACGCGCAGCCAATCCTGCGGGCGGTCATAAGGCAGCGGAAAAATATTCACCATCTCCGGAATCTGGGTATTGCCCACGGCCAGGCGGCTGATCTTGCGCGCGGCGCCCAGGTAGCGCTCCATGCTGGTGGGCGAAACGAACAGCAAATCGGCCAGGCTGTCGAAGCCGCTCGATGCGTTGTCGGGCGGCAGCAGCATGGCGTAATCCATTTCTTTGGGCAACTCGTCGACGCCCAGCAGGTCGCGAACCGCGTTCTGATATTCGGTGCGGCTCAGGCGATGCAGCAGCGGCAACTTGCCGGGCTCGGGATTCGCGGCGGCGGCGTGGTCGAGTTCGCTCTCGAGCCAGGTCGCAACCGAATCGTAGGCGGCTTGCGGAGGGCGCGGCACGCCGGTCGGGGGCATGGTTCCGGCGCGCAGTTTGCGCACCACTTTCTCCAGATTTCAGCGGTGGCGGGGACGCGGCTGAGGTCGGCGGGATCGAGCGTCAGGCCTGCGGTCTTGAGCTTGGCGTTATGGCAGCCAATGCAATATTGCGTGACGAATGCTTGGGGCGTCGGTGTTTGGGCGAAGGCGCACGAGGCCAGTAGGAGGACAATTAAGAGGCGTAACATATAAATGGGTGCGGCTGACGCCCCTACCTAATTGTAAGATGTAGATGTATGAGGCGCGTAATCCTATTGGCAGTCCTTTCGGCTAGCGCAATTTTCGCGGCTGGCGGGGACCTGCGGTTAATCCAGGCGGCAAAGAAGTCCGACGTAAAGGCCGTGCGCTCGCTGGTGCAGCAGAAGGCGGGCATTTTCGCGGTGGAAGCGGATGGCTCGACCGCGCTCCATTGGGCGGCGCAGCAGGATAACGTCGAAATCGTCGACTTGCTGTTGCAAGCCGGGGCGGACGTGAAGGCCGCGACGCGCTATGGATTGACGCCCTTGTATTTCGCCTGCAACAACGGGAATGCGACTATTATCGACCGTTTAATCAAGGCCGGCGCGGACCCCAACGGAGCCACTCCAGAAGGCCAGACGATGTTGATGACGGCGGCTCGCAACGGCAAGCCGGAAGCGATCAAACTGCTGCTGGCGCGGGGCGCGAAGGTGAACGCCGCGGAATCCTGGAAGGGGCAGACCGCGCTGATGTGGCGGCTTCCGAAGGCAACGCGGACGCCGAGGCGATGCTGATTGAGTTCGGCGCTGACGTCAAGGCAAAATCGAAAAAACAATTCACGCCGCTATTGTTTGCGGTGCGCAACGGGCATATCGACGCCACCAAGGTTTTGCTGGATCACGGCGCGAATCCCAACGACGTCGCACCGGATGGGACCAGCGCGCTGGCCATGGCGGCGATCAACGCTTACTACGAGCTTGCCGGAGTGCTGGCGGATGCGGGGCGAATCCGAATTTGCCGGACCCGCGCGGTTCGGTGCTGCATATTCTGGCGTGGATGCGCCGCCCGGGTTCGGACCCGGCGGCTGGCGCCGGCGGAGCGCCCAAGGGTCCACCGATTCCTGAGGGAAAACTCGACAGCTTGGAGTTAGCGAAGAACCTGCTGGCGCACGGCGCGAATCCTAACGCGCGGATCGCGTGGAAGGAAATCAAATACAACCGCGACTTTGGGCAGGTGAAATTGCCGCTGGATATTCCCATCGGCCGCAAATACATCAGCTACGTGGGCGCGACTCCGTTCTACTTGGCGGCGCAGAACGGCGATGCGGCCTACATGCGCGTGCTGGCGGCGGGCGGCGCGGACACCAAGCTGGGAACCGTGCAAAACATTTCGCCGCTGATGGCGGCGGCGGGCATCGGCTATTGGGATGGCGAGAGTCCGGGACCGTACGCGGGCTGCCCGGAGCCGGAGCGCCTGGAAGCCGTCAAGACCGCGATTGAGCTCGGCAACGACGTCAACTATCACGCGGATTTCGGCGAGTATCCGATGGACGGCGATGCGGATTTCATTCGGCTGTATTATCCAAAGAATATTTCGAACATGCCGGAGAACGCGCTGGGCGATGTGCGCTGGACGGGCAGCACGGCGCTGCACGGCGCGGTGGTTTCCGGGCAACTTTCGATCGTGCAATATCTGGTGGAGCACGGCGCGCAGATCGACGCCAAGAACAAAGTGGGCTGGACGCCGCTCACGCTGGCGCGCGGGGTTTTCGTGTCCAACACCTTGAAGGTGTTTCCGGACATTGCGGCTTACCTCGAGAAAACTCTGATCGCGCGCGGCATGCCGGTCGAAGCGCCTCGTCCCGAGCCCTCGGCTCCGACGGCTGGTCAGTAGATGGCGATCAGTCCTTTGGCCGGGCAACCGGCAACCGCTGCTCCTCTGATCGACGTCGCGCGGTTGATCGACGCGTATTATTCGATCCATCCCAACTCCAGCGATCCCGGCCAGCGCGTGTCCTTTGGAACCTCGGGACATCGCGGGACTGCGTTAAACGGGTCGTTCAACGAGCGCCACATTCTGGCAATCGCGCAGGCCATTTGCGCTTATCGCGCGCAGGCGTCGATCAGCGGACCGCTGTTTATCGGCATCGACACGCACGCGTTATCCGAGCCCGCATTCATGAGCGCGCTCGAAGTGCTGGCGGCCAACGGCGTCGAACTGCGTATCGCGATGGCGCGCGCAACCACGGGATTGACGGACGTCGAATATACGCCGACGCCGGCGGTTTCGCATGCGATCATCGCCTACAATCGCAGCCAGCCCAAGGCGCTGGCGGATGGGATCGTGATCACGCCTTCGCATAATCCTCCCGAGGATGGCGGGTTCAAATACAATCCTCCGCACGGCGGGCCGGCCGATAGCGACATCACTACATTCGTTCAGAATTTGGCGAATTCGTTGCTCGAAGCGAAGCTCGCAGGCGTAAAGCGCATGCCATTCGCCGACGCGTTGAAGGCTTCAACGACGCAGCGCCACGATTTCATTGGCGAATACGTGGCCGGGCTCGGCAGCGTCATCGATATGGATGTGATCCGGGCATCCGGCATCAAGATGGGCGTCGATCCGCTGGGTGGCGCCGGCGTGCATTATTGGGCGCCGATTGCGGAGCGCTACAAATTGAATCTGGAAGTGGTCAACAAAACGGTCGATCCCACGTTCCGCTTCATGACGCTCGATTGGGACGGCAAGATTCGCATGGATCCGTCGTCGCCTTACGCCATGCGGGGGCTGATCGCGTTGAAGGACCGCTTCGACATCGCCTTCGCCTGCGACACCGATCATGACCGCCACGGGATCGTCACCAAGAGCAGCGGTCTGATGCCGCCCAATGAATATTTAGCCGTGTGCATTTCGTATTTGTATCCGCAGCGCAATGCATGGCCGGCGGGCGCGGCGGTGGGGAAAACCGTGGTCAGCAGCAGCATGATCGACCGCGTGACCGCTGGGATTGGGCGCAAAGTTTACGAAGTCCCAGTGGGCTTCAAGTGGTTTGTGGAAGGCCTGGTGAACGCCTCGCTGGGCTTCGCGGGCGAGGAAAGCGCGGGCTCGTCGTTCCTGGCGCGGGATGGCTCGGTGTGGGCGACCGATAAAGACGGCATCATCGCGGCGCTACTTTCGGCGGAGATCACGGCGCGTGGCGGCAAAGATCCCGGCGAAGTTTACGCAGGCTTGTGTGACAAATACGGGCGGCCCGTTTACGAGCGCATCGACGCTCCGGCCAATGCCGAGCAACGCGCCGCGCTGCTAAAGCTATCGGCAAAGGATATTCCGGTCACGGAACTCGCCGGCGATAAGATCGACAGCGTTTTAACCAACGCGCCCGGCGACGGCAGCGCCATTGGCGGGATCAAGGTGATCACGAAAGACGGCTGGTTCGCGGCGCGGCCTTCGGGGACCGAAGACGTGTACAAAATCTACGCCGAAAGTTTTCAAGACCGCGATCATCTCCGGCGCATCCAGAAGGAAGCGCAGGCGATGATCGCGCAGGTCTTAGATAAGCAGCCCGCCACCAGTTAGAAAATATACTTCAGTGCGAACTGCATGATGCGCGGATCGCCGAACACTTGTACCTGCCCGAAGTTTGTGGTCGCATTCGCCGCAGTCTGTAAGGTAGTGGTGCTGACGCCGGCAGGCGCGAAACCCGGCCGCCAGTGGTTGGGTATATTGAAAACTTCGTAGCGGATTTCCAGGCTCTGACGCTCTCTGATTCTGAATTGTCGGGATAAACTGGCGTCCAGCGTGAAGCTGCCGGGCCCGTGAACCGATCCCACGCCCACGTTGCCGAGGGTGCCGCTGGCGGGGATCTTGAACGCGGCTGGGTTGAGCCAGCAAGAAGGCGTCTGCACGGCACAATAGGGATCGGCGAGAACTTGATTGGCGCGTTCGAGGGAGCTGGTAAGGCCCGTGACCGCGTTGTCGACGCCGCTCGATACGGTGTAAGCGCTGCCTGACGAAATTCTCATGATCGGCGAGATCTTCCATCCGGAGACGAGTGCCTGCATCACGCGACCGCCATATTTGGGCGTTTCCGCGACGGCGGAGACGTTGATGATGTGGCGATGATCGATGCCGACGCAGTTGCCCCGATCGAAGCGGCGGCTAGCCGGATTGGTCCACTGCGTACCATCGAGCTCGGAAGTGAACGGATCGGTGATGCAATGCGACCAGGTGTAATTTCCCAGCACCGTGAAGTTGTTCGTGAGACGGTGCTGCGCCGAAAGCAGCATGGCGTTGTAGCTGCCAGTGCCGCCCGTATCAAGCTGGTGAATCACGCCGTAATACGCTCCTGCTGCGGCATTCTGCAAGGTGAGCGGGCGGCGGCTCTGCACGGCGCTGGTGGCTCCGGTCACCAGCGGAGCATTGATCGGATCGTCGCTCCATAGATGCATGGTGTTGTTGCCGAGATAGCTGGCCGAGAACAGCCAACTGCTGCCGATCTGGCGCTGCAAGGAGACGTTCCATTGTTCGAGGTACGTGATCTGGAGATTGAGCGGGTAACTCGCATAGGTTGCGGCATTGGCCGGGAACAGGGCATTCGCGCCGGTCGACAACGGGAACGGGTTGCCGCCCGTAACTCCAGCCCAGGGATTTGAGAACGAAATCGGCGCGGCCGCTGTACCGCTGCGCGTGATCGAAGTTCCCCACGGCGGTTCCTGCGAAAATCCGTAAGCAAACAGCGTCTGCGGCAAGTCATAGAAGATGCCCCAGGAGGCGCGGATGCTGGTCTTGCCGCTGCCGGTCGGATCCCAAGCGATTCCGATACGCGGCGCGAAATCGTTCAGCTTGGCGTGCGCCGGACGGTTGCTGGTGTCAAATTGCGGGTCGCCGGCGAACAGATATCCGGGAGGTCCATTCGGGTACACGGTAGAACGCGTGCCGGCGGTGAACAGGTCGGGATAAAAGTGTCCCACGTGGCCGTTGGACATGGTGTTGCCGAAGTAGGGCTCCCAACGGAGTCCTAGATTCACAGTCAGGCGCGGAGTCAACTTCCAAGTGTCTTGGGCGTAGGCGCCGATGTAGGTATAGCGTTCGTTTGCGAACTGAATACCGCCTTGCGTGAACGCGGATGCGTCACCGAGCGGCTCCGACGCCGCCGGACCAAGCTTCGATCTGGGCCAGTTCTGGAAGCTGCGCGGCGAGCACGTCATTTTCACTGACGTCGGCGGCCGCGTCGCCGATCTCTCCGCGCCGGGTTCGCCGGTTTCACCGTCGATGTGATCGTGTCGCCGGCGTTCAGAACCAGGCCGGCGATGCGGACGCCGTTCTCCTCGATCTCGACCTCGCGGCGCCGACGACCGCCGGCGATCCCACTCGCGCGCGACGACGGCGGCGTGGCTGACAAGACCGCCCGTCGAGGTAAGAATGCCCGCCGACGCCGACATGCCCGCCACGTCCTCGGGGCTGGTATGCTGGCGCACGAGCATGACGGACCTTCCGCCTCCAGCGCCGCATCGCTGTCGAGCACGATGCGTCCTGTCGCGCGGCCGGGCGAGGCGCCAAGGGCCTCGGCGCCTTGCCCGGCCGCGCGACAGGACGCATCGTGCTCGACAGCGATGCGGCGCTGGAGGCGGAAGGTCCGGTCATCCTCGTGCGCCAGCATACCAGCCCCGAGGACGTGGCGGGCATGTCGGCGTCGGCGGGCATTCTTACCTCGACGGGCGGTCTTGTCAGCCACGCCGCCGTCGTCGCGCGCGAGTGGGGAACGCCGGCGGTCGTCGGCGCGAGCGAGGTCGAGATCGAGGAGAACGGCGTCCGCATCGCCGGCCTGGTTCTGAACGCCGGCGACACGATCACCATCGACGGTGAAACCGGCGAAATCTGGCGCGGAGAGATCGGCGACGCGGCCGCCGACGTCAGTGAAAATGACGTGCTCGCCGCGCAGCTTCCAGAACTCGCCCAGATCGAAGCTTGGTCCGGCGGCGTCGGAGCCGCTCGGTGACGCATCCGCGTTCACGCAGGGCGGTATTCAGTTCGCAAACGAACGCTATACCTACATCGGCGCCTACGCCCAAGACACTTGGAAGTTGACTCCGCGCCTGACTGTGAATCTAGGACTCCGTTGGGAGCCCTACTTCGGCAACACCATGTCCAACGGCCACGTGGGACACTTTTATCCCGACCTGTTCACCGCCGGCACGCGTTCTACCGTGTACCCGAATGGACCTCCCGGATATCTGTTCGCCGGCGACCCGCAATTTGACACCAGCAACCGTCCGGCGCACGCCAAGCTGAACGATTTCGCGCCGCGTATCGGAATCGCTTGGGATCCGACCGGCAGCGGCAAGACCAGCATCCGCGCCTCCTGGGCATCTTCTACGACTTGCCGCAAACTCTGTTTGCTTACGGATTTTCGCAGGAACCGCCGTGGGGAACTTCGATCACGCGCAGCGGTACAGCGGCCGCGCCGATTTCGTTCTCAAATCCCTGGGCTGGAGTTACGGGCGGCAACCCGTTCCCGTTGTTCGACGGGCGCGAAGGCCCTGTCCGGCCAATGCCGTAACGTATGCCAGTTACCCGCTCAATCTCCAGATCATGATCCTCGAACAATGGAACGTCTCCTTGCAGCGCCAGATCGGCAGCAGTTGGCTGTTCTCGGCCAGCTATCTCGGCAACAACACCATGCATCTATGGAGCGACGATCCGATCAATGCTCCGCTGGTGACCGGAGCCACCAGCGCCGTGCAGAGCCGCCGCCCGCTCACCTTGCAGAATGCCGCAGCAGGAGCGTATTACGGCGTGATTCACCAGCTTGATACGGGCGGCACTGGCAGCTACAACGCCATGCTGCTTTCGGCGCAGCACCGTCTCACGAACAACTTCACGGTGCTGGGAAATTACACCTGGTCGCATTGCATCACCGATCCGTTCACTTCCGAGCTCGATGGTACGCAGTGGACCAATCCGGCTAGCCGCCGCTTCGATCGGGGCAACTGCGTCGGCATCGATCATCGCCACATCATCAACGTCTCCGCCGTCGCGGAAACGCCCAAATATGGCGGTCGCGTGATGCAGGCACTCGTCTCCGGATGGAGATCTCGCCGATCATGAGAATTTCGTCAGGCAGCGCTTACACCGTATCGAGCGGCGTCGACAACGCGGTCACGGGCCTTACCAGCTCCCTCGAACGCGCCAATCAAGTTCTCGCCGATCCCTATTGTGCCGTGCAGACGCCTTCTTGCTGGCTCAACCCAGCCGCGTTCAAGATCCCCGCCAGCGGCACCCTCGGCAACGTGGGCGTGGGATCGGTTCACGGGCCCGGCAGCTTCACGCTGGACGCCAGTTTATCCCGACAATTCAGAATCAGAGAGCGTCAGAGCCTGGAAATCCGCTACGAAGTTTTCAATATACCCAACCACTGGCGGCCGGGTTTCGCGCCTGCCGGCGTCAGCACCACTACCTTACAGACTGCGGCGAATGCGACCACAAACTTCGGGCAGGTACAAGTGTTCGGCGATCCGCGCATCATGCAGTTCGCACTGAAGTATATTTTCTAACTGGTGGCGGGCTGCTTATCTAAGACCTGCGCGATCATCGCCTGCGCTTCCTTCTGGATGCGCCGGAGATGATCGCGGTCTTGAAAACTTTCGGCGTAGATTTTGTAAACGTCTTCGGTCCCCGACGGCCGCGCCGCGAACCAGCCGTCTTTGTGATCACCTTGATCCCGCCAATGGCACTCCCATCGCCCGGCGCCTTGGTTAGAACGCTGTCGATCTTATCGCCGGCCAGTTCCGAAACTGGAATATCCTCGGCCATAACTTTACCAGTCGCGCGCGCTGCTCCGCATTGGCCGGAGCGTCGATACGCTCATAAACCGGCCGCCCGTATTTCTCACACAAGCCTGCATAAATTTCGCCCGGATCTTTCCCGCTACGCGCCGTGATTTCCGCCGAAAGTAGCGCTGCGATGATGCCGTCTTTATCCGTCGCCCAAGCCGAACCATCCTGCGCCAGGAATGACGCGCCCGCGCTCTCCTCCCCCGCGAAGCCCAGGGAGCCATTCACAAGCCCGTCGACAAACCACTTAAATCCCACTGGGACTTCGTAAACTTTCCGGCCAATCCCAGCCGTCACGCGATCGATCATGCTGCTGCTGACGACGGTCTTCCCAACCGCTGCGCCCGCCCGCCATGCATTTCGCTCCCGGATACAAGTAGGAAATACACACGGCTAAATATTCATTGGGCGGCATCAGAGCCGCAACTCTTGGTGACGATCCCGTGACGGTCATGATCGGTATCGCACGCAAAGGCAATATCGAAGCGGTCTTTCAGCCCGATCAGCCCCCGCATCGCGTAAGGCGACGACGGAGTCCATGCGAATCTTGCCGTCCCAATCGAGCGTCATGAAGCGGAACGTGGGATCGACCGTTTTGTTGACCACTTCCAGATTCAATTTATAGCGCTCCGCAATCGGCGCCCAATAATGCACGCCGGCGCCACCCAGCGGATCGACGCCCATCTTGATGCCGGATGCCCGGATCACATCCATATCGATAACGCTGCCGAGCCCGGCCACGTATTCGCCAATGAAATCGTGGCGCTGCGTCGTTGAAGCCTTCAACGCGTCGGCGAATGGCATACGCTTTACGCCTGCGAGCTTCGCTTCGAGCAACGAATTCGCCAAATTCTGAACGAATGTAGTGATGTCGCTATCGGCCGGCCCGCCGTGCGGAGGATTGTATTTGAACCCGCCATCCTCGGGAGGATTATGCGAAGGCGTGATCACGATCCCATCCGCCAGCGCCTTGGGCTGGCTGCGATTGTAGGCGATGATCGCATGCGAAACCGCCGGCGTCGGCGTATATTCCACTTTCCGTCAATCCCGTGGTTGCGCGCGCCATCGCGATACGCAGTTCGACGCCGTTGGCCGCCAGCACTTCAAGCGCGCTCATGAATGCGGGCTCGGATAACACGTGCGTGTCGATGCCGATAAACAGCGGTCCGCTGATCGACGCCTGCGCGCGATAAGCGCAAATGGCCTGCGTGATTGCCAGAATGTGGCGCTCGTTGAACGACCCGTTTAACGCGGTCCCGCGATGTCCCGAGGTTCCAAAGGACACGCGCTGGCCGGGATCGCTGGAGTTGGGATGGATCGAATAATACGCGTCGATCAACCGCGCGACGTCGATCAGAGGAGCAGCGGTTGCCGGTTGCCCGGCCAAAGGACTGATCGCCATCTACTGACCAGCCGTCGGAGCCGAGGGCTCGGGACGAGGCGCTTCGACCGGCATGCCGCGCGCGATCAGAGTTTTCTCGAGGTAAGCCGCAATGTCCGGAAACACCTTCAAGGTGTTGGACACGAAAACCCCGCGCGCCAGCGTGAGCGGCGTCCAGCCCACTTTGTTCTTGGCGTCGATCTGCGCGCCGTGCTCCACCAGATATTGCACGATCGAAAGTTGCCCGGAAACCACCGCGCCGTGCAGCGCCGTGCTGCCCGTCCAGCGCACATCGCCCAGCGCGTTCTCCGGCATGTTCGAAATATTCTTTGATAATACAGCCGATGAAATCTCGCATCGCCGTCCATCGGATATCGCCGAAATCCGCGTGATAGTTGACGTCGTTGCCGACTCAATCGCGGTCTTGACGGCTTCCAGGCGCTCCGCTCCGGGCAGCTCCGCGTACGGTGCCGGACTCTCGCCATCCCAATAGCCGATGCCCGCCGCCGCCATCAGCGGCGAAATGTTTTGCACGGTTCAGCTTGGTGTCCGCGCCGCCCGCCGCCAGCACGCGCATGTAGGCCGCATCGCCGTTCTGCGCCGCCAAGTAGAACGGAGTCGCGCCCACGTAGCTGATGTATTTGCGGCCGATGGGAATATCCAGCGGCAATTTCACCGCCCAAAGCGCGGTTGTATTTGATTTCCTTCCACGCGATCCGCGCGTTAGGATTCGCGCCATGCGCCAGCAGGTTCTTCGCTATCCAAGCTGTCGAGTTTTCCCTCAGGAATCGGTGGACCCTTGGGCGCTCCGCCGGCGCCAGCCGCCGGGTCCGAACCCGGGCGGCGCATCCACGCCAGAATATGCAGCACCGAACGCGCGGGTCCGGCAAATTGGGTTCGCCCCCGCGATCCGCCAGCACTTCGGCAAGCTCGTAGTAAGCGTTGATTACCGCCGCCATGGCCAGCGCGCTGGCTCCCATCCGGTGCGACGTCGTTGGGATTCGCGCCGTGATCCAGCAAAACTCCGTGGTCTCGATATGCCCGTTGCGCACCGCAAACAAGATAGCGGCGTGAATTGTTTTTTCGATTTCGCCTTCACGTCGGCGCCGAACTCAATCAGCATCGCCTCGGCGTCCGCGTTGCCTTCGGAAGCCGCCCACATCAGCGCCGTCTGCCCCTTCCAGGATTCCGCGGCGTTCACCTTCGCGCCCCGCGCCAGCAGCAGTTTGATCGCTTCCGGCTTGCCGTTGCGAGCCGCCGTCATCAACATCGTCTGGCCTTCTGGAGTGGCTCCGTTGGGGTCCGCGCCGGCCTTGATTAAACGGTCGATAATAGCCGCATTCCCGTTGTTGCAGGCGAAATACAGGGGCGTCAATCCATAGCGCGTCGCGGCCTTCACGTCCGCCCCGGCTTGCAACAGCAAGTCGACGATTTCGACGTTATCCTGCTGCGTCGCCCAATGGAGCGCGGTCGAGCCATCCGCTTCCACCGCGAAAATGCCAGCCTTCCGCTGCACCAGCGAGCGCACGGCCTTTACGTCGGACTTCTTTGCCGCCTGGATTAACCGAAGGTCCCCGCCAGTCGCGAAAATTGCGCTAGCCGAAAGGACTGCCAATAGGATTACGCGCCTCATACATCTACATCTTACAATTAGGTAGGGGCGTCAGCCGCACCCGTTGTATGTTACACCTCTCAATTGTCCTCCTACTGGCCTCGTGCGCCTTCGCCCAAACACCGACGCCCCAAGCATTCGTCACGCAATATTGCATTGGCTCCCATAACGCCAAGCTCAAGACCGCAGGCCTGACGCTCGATCCCGCCGACCTCAGCCGCGTCCCCGCCACCGCTGAAATCTGGGAGAAAGTGGTGCGCAAACTGCGCGCCGGAACCATGCCCCCGACCGGCGTGCCGCGCCCTCCGCAAGCCGCCTGACGATTCGGTTGCGACCTGGCTCGAGAGCGAACTCGACCACGCCGCCGCCGCGAATCCCGAGCCCGGCAAGTTGCCGCTGCTGCATCGCCTGAGCCGCACCGAATATCAGAACGCGGTTCGCGACCTGCTGGGCGTCGACGAGTTGCCCAAAGAAATGGATTACGCCATGCTGCTGCCGCCCGACAACGCATCGAGCGGCTTCGACAGCCTGGCCGATTTGCTGTTCGTTTCGCCCACCAGCATGGAACGCTACCTCGGCGCCGCGCGCAAGATCAGCCGCCTGGCCGCGGGCGATCCCAAGATTCCGGAGACGGTGAATATTTTTCCGCTGCCTTATGACCGTCCGCAGGACGTTCGCGTCGACGGCTTGCCGTACGGCACGCGCGGCGGTTTGCTGGTGAAGATGGACGTGCCGCTCGACGGCCAGTACAACTTTAAAATGGAATTCGCCGGCGCCGCGCGCGAGCCGCATCAGATCGAGATTCTGGTCGATGGCGAACGCGCCTGGATCACCACCATCGGCAATGAATCGCCCGAAGCCGTCGCGGGCCGACGCCCTGGGTTCCGGCGTCAAGAAAATCTGGAAGTGCGCTTGCCGCTGAAGGCCGGCCCGCATGACATCGGCGTGACCTTCGTGGCCCATGACGAAGCGCGCGATGAGGAAACGGTTCGCCCGCGCGGCCGTGGACGCGGCCCGCTGCCGGCGCTCGCGCAGGTGACGATTGGTGGTCCTTATGATGCCACTGGCGCCGGCGACACGCCTTCGCGCCACGATATTTTCGCGTGCCGCCCAGTGAATGCGGCGGACGAACTGCCCTGCGCCAAGCGCGTGCTGACGGCCCTCGAACGGCGCGCCTATCGCCGCCCGGTAACCGCCGCGGACTTGCAGGACTTGCTCCCGTTCTACACCGCCGGCCGCGCCGAGCGCGATTTCGACCTGGGCATCCAGCGGGCGCTCGAACGCCTGCTAGTGAGCCCGCAATTTCTGTTCCGCATCGAGCGCACGCCCGCCAATGAGCCGCCCAACACCGCGTATCGCGTGAGCGACATCGAACTGGCATCGCGGCTTTCGTTCTTCCTGTGGTCCAGCATTCCCGACGACGAATTGCTCGACGTCGCGGCGAAAGGCAAGCTGAAAGATCCGGCTGCGCTGGAGCAGCAGGTCCGCCGCATGCTGGCTGACCCGCGCTCGGAAACCATGGTCACGAATTTCGCCGAGCAATGGTTGTACCTGCGCGATGTCGATTCGAAGAAGCCCGACGAATTGCTGTTCCCGATTTCGACGAGAACCTGCGCACGGCCTTCCGCCGCGAAACCGGTCTGTTTCTCGATAGCGTTCTGCGCGAAAACAAGAGCTTGCTGGAGCTGCTGACGGCCAATTACACGTTTCTGAATGAGCGCCTGGCGCGGCATTACGGCATTCCCAACGTGAAAGGCAGCTGCTTCCGCGAGGTCACGTTTCCCGCCGCAGCACGCGCGGATTGCTAGGGCAGGGCAGCATCCTGACGCTGACGGCCTACGCCAACCGCACGTCGCCGGTGCTGCGCGGCAAATGGGTGCTCGAAAACTTGCTGGCCGCGGCGCCGCCGCCGCCGCCGCCCAACATTCCGCCGCTCAAGACCGAGAACAAGGACAACAAGCCGCTGACTATGCGCGACGCCATAAACCTCACCGCGCGAGTCCGGTGTGCGCCAGTTGCCACGCGCGCATGGACCCCATCGGTTTCTCCATGGAAAACTTCGACGCGGTCGGCCGCTGGCGCGATCTGGATAACGGCGCGCCGATCAACACCTCCGGCGTGTTCCCCGACGGCACGAAACTCAACGGCATGGCCGGCTTGAAAAAAGCGCTGCTGGCGCATCCCGAGCAGTTCGTCAACACTGCAACCGAAAAGCTGCTGATGTACGCCATCAGCCGTAACGTCCAGTATTACGACGCGCCCGCGGTGCGTGCCATCGTCCGCGATGCGGCCAAAAACAATTACACGTTCGAATCGCTAGTGCTGGGCGTGGTGAAAACCCCGCAATTCCAGATGCGCAAATCGCCGCCCGCACAGGGCGAACCGAAACCGTCGGTGCAGACGGCGGCATCCCCGAAAACTCAGATTGGTATCATAAGGTAGGTTATGTTTATAACGAAAAAAGCCTGGCCCGTCGCACTTTCCTGCGCGGCATGGGAGTCACCCTGGCCCTCCCGCTGCTCGATTCCATGGTTCCGGCGCTCTTCGCCGCGCCCAAGTCGACGCCGCGCCTGGGATTCGTTTACGTCCCCAACGGCATCATTCAGGAGCAGTGGTTCCCCAAGACGCCGGGCCCCCTGCCCGCCGATCTCCCGGCCTATCTTGAAGCTGCTCGCCCCCTTCCGCGAACAGCTCAACGT
>CAVPZQ010000037.1:0-409621 GCA_963710155.1 Bryobacterales bacterium
CGTTACGCTCCATGAATTTCAGATGGAGCAGATTTTTCAAAACCTTATCGGCAACGCCATCCGCTACCGCGGCAAGGTGCCCCCCGAGATCCATGTCGCCGCGAAGCGACAAGCAGGGAATGGATTTTTTCAGTTCAGGATAACGGCATCGGTATCGACTCCCAATACAAGGAGCAAATCTTTGAGTTATTCAAACGCCTTCATAGTGTTGCCGCCTATCCCGGCACCGGTATGGGCCTCAGTATATGTAAACGGATCGTGGAGCGCGCAGGAGGAAACATCTGGGTCGAATCCGAGCCGGGAAAGGGTTCAACGTTTATCTTTACGCTCCCCGCAACAAGTGAGTAGCGGAGCTGCGGCGGGCCCAGCCTGTTCTCCTGGGGAAGACAACCCTCTTGATTCCGGCCTCGTCCGCAAGGCCCTCGAAGAGCACGGTGTCACAGGTGAACTCTGCGTGGCCGACGACGGCGAGAAAGCCGTCGATTACATCCGGTCTCTGGATGGGGAGCCTTTTATCGATTGTCCGGACCTCGTTATTATCGACCTTAACCTGCCCCGGAAATCAGGCCGCGAAGTCCTGGAGACAATGCGTCGAAGTGAGAGATGCCGCCACGTTCCCGTGGTGATTCTCAGTTCTTCCGACGCGCAGGAGGATAAGGCCGACGCCGCACGCCTGGGCGCAAGTCGGTACATCCGGAAGCCCTCGCGGCTCGAAGACTTCCTAAGGCTCGGTGAAATCTTCAAAGAGATCATCGGGTCCGTATAGAAGCGGCTCTGAGGTTGGGGGCATATGTAAGCGCTAGACGGAATTCGGAGAAGAGGACTACATAGCGGGGAAACGCACTGATAGTTCACTCGGTCCATTTGACGCCCAGAGTGCGAGGCTGGTTAAGGCCCCAGAGTGGGAGATTTCAAAAAGCCCAAAGTTACACAGTTACTTACACACTTCTACATTTATTGACTTGTAACATTTTAGTTATCAGCAATATGCAAGCAGCATGAAAGAAACTAACAATCACTTCGGTGTCCTATGCTTTCCATTGTGCGGATGAAGTAGTGCATCTTTTACTATCCTAGCGTCTCCGCTTGGCGCTGCCGAAATTTGGACGCGTAAGGCATGCCATCATGGGTGCTGGAAAGTTAAACGGCGGGATCACTCGGAACCAGAGTTCTAAATCCCTATTGGCCAAAGCTGCGGCGATTTGCGCGGTGCTGATCGGAAAGTGAGGATGGTGCGCGAGAAGCTTCAATTGACCCTGCTATGCTTGAATCAAGTCCGCTACTCATGGAGAGTTGAATGCAGCACGCGTACCACGAGATGAACCACCACGCGATCGACAAGTCCTTTTACTCCGAGCACCCACGAGTTCATGGTCCAGTCAGGGTATTCAACAGCAATCACTACTTAATGGCAGAGTACTGCATAATGACAGGTATTGCCAAATGGCAGCGAGTGATACCGGTGATAGAGCGAGACCACGTAGAGAAGTGGCTCGGCATTCACTACCCTGTACCAGCGCTTTGAGCCAACTCGGTAAAGATAAGCCTCTCTAGTTCATCCGCTCGTTCGTGAATCGCGGTCAAGGCTTTCGCATCAGCGATCCTTCCTTCAAAACGCCTCGTGGATTCCAATACCTTTCGAGCATTCTGGAGTAAACGTTCACGGTCGCCTCCCTCCTGACGTGTCTGAGCCATTTTGACGTACGTGTAGCCCAGATCGAGATCGGTCAATAGGAAGTCGATTAACCGCTGCGCTTGCCCTTGGTCACGAATGTCGCCGAAGTTCACCTTGTTACTAGTCTAGGATTAACGGATCCTATGTATCTCCCTAGGCGGCGTTCGGATTGGGGCTCCGCACTTTCCGTTTGTGGGATAGCACGAACGAAGCGGGCGATCCAGGAAAGTTAGTGCTATGCTTGGGGCCGTGAAACTTACAATTTCGCGAGATGGGATTGCATGTGGCTTAGTTTGGGAGAGGCCAGTAAAGGTGGCGGAAGCTGACGTCCGCTCTGCCTACATTCACTCCCACGGCGTAAACGGGCTGCGCCCAGGGATTGATATGACTCCGGATGAGATCGACGAAGAGACGATCCGCTGGATGGATTCCATTTCTGACTTCGCCTCGATGCCTTCAGATTGATTCACCACTGCCATGAAGCTAACTTTGCATACGATAGCCAAATTCGCTGCGGGAGATTTGGCCATGGCTACGGTGGAGGGCCTGAAAACACCTTCAAAGTTATGGATTGTTTATGCTGGGCAAGAGAAGTATGTGATCAGATTACAAGATGGCACTCCGCAGCCTGGCGCCGAAAATAGTTTTTTCTTTCGTTTCGCCAGAGGCGGCCCTAGCTGAAGTCCAGAACCGCAATTTAAACTGACCTAAAAGGCGATTGTCCACGGCGCTATGGAAGTCTATAAGAGCGAACCAAGAGGGTGGTGAGCCTCTTCCTCCTACACTTTGCTGCCCTCGAATGCTGCGCTTGCCGCGCTAATCCCATGGTGCCGCATGAAGAGATTCCTGTTCTCGCGATGTTACCTCTGGCCCAACAACGAAATAGTGATAAAGGAAATGGAAGCGGGAACGCAACCGCAACCAAGCTTCAGATTCTAGCCGAGGAGTGGTCATTTAGATTTCCACACTATTTCAACAGCCCTGTGGAATTTAAAATAAACGCTCCGGTACTGTCGCTAGTCGGCGAGCTCCTGGTGGCAAAATCATTATCCTAATGGCTGGCGTCCCAGCGCCGCGAATTCAAGTGCTACTTCCAGAGTCTCCATGAACTCATTCACTTTGATTGGCTTGCTGAGATAGCGGAAGAACCCGACCTTTAGACCTTTCTCGATGTCGCCAATCATGGCGTTTGCACTGAGGGCGACTACGGGGATGTGCGCGATTGCCGGTAGTTCTTTGCGCGAATGATTTTGAGGGCCTCCGTGCCGCTGATACCGGGAAGATTGATGTCCATGAGGATCACATCCGGCCGTTTGGCGCGTGCGAGTTGAATGCCCTCAGATCCGTCTTCGGCAGTCAGCAGGCTGATATTGGGACTACGCCCGATGATCTGTCTGATCAGCTCCAGATTCGCTGGGTTGTCTTCAACATAGAGCACGGTGCTGCGCACGGGCGCGCCGTGCCGAACAGGCACCGCCACAACCGCCGAGTCCCCGTCTAATTCGAGTCGTGGTTCCGGGGCTGAATTGAGTTCGAACCAGAATACACTTCCCGAACCGACAGTGCTCTCCCCGCCGATCACACCTCCCATCAGTTCCACCAACCGCTTGCTCATCGCTAGGCCGATGCCAGTGCCCTCTTCCGCGCTCCGTTCCCGTCCGAGACGGTTGAACGGCTGAAACAACTGCGGAAGCAAGTCCGGAGACAAGCCAACGCCGGTGTCGCTAATGCTCACGCGAATGCGTTTCGGCGTACTCACGCTGGTAGACATCGCGCAATCCACGACAACCGTTCCATTCAGCCGATTGTATTTGATCGCGTTGGAAAGCAGACTAATGAGAACCTGCTTTAACCGAGTCCGGTCGGCGTTAACAAAATATGGGATGCCGGACGGGGGGAAGGTCATTTTGATACCGCGTTTTCGTCCCTGTGGCACGATAATGGCCTGGCATTCGCGCAGGACCTCGGTCAGGGAGGTCGGTTCCATTGACAGCTCCAGCTTGCCGGACTCGATCTGGGAGAGATCGACGATCTCGCTGATCAGTTCCAGCAGGTACCAGCCCGAGCGGAGAATCTGCTCAACGCTGGCGGTCTGGGCGAGCGTTGGCGGCGGAGTATCGGAGTCAATGAGCTGGGCGAAACCAAGGATGGTGTTGAGCGGCGCGCGGAGATCATGGCTCATGCCGGTCAGGAAATCGGATTTCGCAAGGCTGGCCTTTCCCGCAGCAACTCTGGCGCGCTCCAACTCGACGTTGTTATCCTGCAACGCGCGCTCAAGGCGTTTTAATTCGGTGACGTCGCGCGCAGTGAGGAATATGCCTTGAAGCATGCTGTCAGGGTCATGAAAGCTAATCGCGGTGCATGAGACCGCTGTTTCCTTACCATCTCGTGACCGAGCGATCAGTTCATAGCTGGTGCCACTACTTCCGCTCAACACCCGCTCCGTGCCGGCCTGGGCCCGGTTCGCATCCGTGAAGTAAATACTGAAACGCGCACCGATCAATTCGTCGCGGCGAATAGCCGATGAGGGTCTCCATTTGCTGGTTGACATCGGTAATGACGCCCCACGGGTCCATGGTCATCAGAGCGTCGATGCTGAATTCCGTAAGAAAGCGGGTACGGAACTGTTGGTCGTGCAGGCGCTGATTGAGCAGATGCTGCTCAATTTCCGCCTGCTTGCGCGCTGTATTGTCGGTCCCGATCAAAAGATAGCCGATGATTCCGCCTTGTGCATCGCGCAGGGCGGTAACCGATACGACGGCAGGAAAGCGGCTCCCATCCTTGCGGATGTAGGTGAGTTCGTAGATGTCTTCGATGCCGCGCGAGGCTTTGAAGACGAGTGCCTCGAAACCCGGCTCAATTGGAGTAGCCAGTTCGATGCTTAGTGCCTCGGCGCGCGCGACTAGTTCCTGGGGATCGGAAATGGCGGCGGGGGTGATTTTGTCTATGACTTCAGCGCTGTGTAGCCCAGCATGCGCTTCGCTCCGACATTGAATAGCTGAATGACTCCTTTCTCGTCCGTGGCGATGCTGGAGAAATTGGCGCTATTGAGGATTGCGTCCTGCAACGCACCAGCTCTTGAGCAGGGCGGCTTCGTGCCGGACATCAATGGCCGCCGCCGCTGCAGAAAGTGTCTCCGCGTGCGTGGGATCGAGCTGTTGCGTAGACATGTACTAGTCTCCGTCGGGTCTCCAAACCTGGTGGGCTTTGGGTGATTGGTCATTAGAGCACGAGTCATGCCAAGTCCCAATTACGCCGATTGGCGCAGTGATTCGTTTTAAAAGTACCGATTTCGGGGGCTGAAATGCGCCTCGACTTTGACACTATGTGGTTAGCTGACCGCCGGAGGTCACATACGCTGACTATGCCTGCAAATTGATCGAGACGCTTGACATGCACCCGTGTGTGGAAAACGGCAGGTTGAACTTAGCTGGAACAGACTCGTTGCCACGGAGAAAAGTCAGCCCACCGGACTGTGTCAGAACTGTGCCAAAACCCTCCTGTCCATGGGTCAACGATATACGTCTGCGAGCGAAGCAGATTCCCCAAGTGAATGAAAACAGGAATGGAGGGATAGAAATGATGTATCTTTTGGAAGAGGTGTCGCTCCTTCACACGCAGGAGGTCCGGGGTTCGAGTCCCTGCGCGCCCACCATTCTTCAATGACTTACAACGATGCTCAGCCAGTGTTAGTGTCATTTAGTGTCAAAACCAGCAATTAACGGTGCCAGTCGTGAGCCGTTCGCTCATTGCTTCATCTCCGCCCTCCTTCGCTCCAGGTCCGAATGCGAGGAGTGCATCGTCATCCGAACATCCCCATGTCCCATCTGCGCCTGTCGGTCTGAAAGCGCCATCCCGATCTGCTCGCCTAGCGCGGCATGAGTATGGCGGAATACGTGCCAACTCAACCACGGCATGCCGAGCTTTATTGGAGTCGGCTTAATCACCCACCGCAACAGGTTATTCTCGTTCAACGGCGTACCCTTCGTTGAAGCGAAGATTAAATCGTCGGGACTGTTGAACTTTGATCGTCCCCTCATGCTCACCAGCGCATTTACAGCCATGGTACTTAAGGGTACAGTCCGCCGCCGAGACTTCGTTTTGACCGACCCAAACTTCCCGCGATAGCAGAGAAAATTCTCCAGATATGCCTCGCGTCCACACGCACTACGACAACCCTAGAGTCGCCAGAGACGCGCCGATGGAAATTATCCACGCGGCAAAAGTCACTCGCCGCGATTTACCATCGACCCGGCGTCCTCACGGTAATCGGTTCAGGGCTCCAGAGGGGCAGAACGGGCGTTAAGACAGCGACGCCAAACCCGCTAAGAGCAAGCTTCAGAGCAACGGTCGGATCCCTCCGTGCCAACATCGATGAGACAGAATTCGCGGCCATAATTACAGAGCGGGGTGGCCAGGAGAATCATCGTGAGCGAAGCCAGAATGGCAGTTCCTTTTGCAGCCAGTTCGCCTGATCCGGAAGTGCCGGAGCAGGCACAGCGGCGCAAGTTCAGCGCGGAAGATAAGAAGCGGATTCTGGAAGACGTGGATCGGGCGACGGGGCACGGCGGCATCGGCGCCGTGCTGCGGCGGGAAGGGATCTATTCCTCGACGTTGCACGCTTGGCGGAAGGAGCGCGATGCCGCTGTGCACAAGGCTTTTTCTCAGAAACGGGGTCCGCAGACTCGGCGGAATCCGCTGGCCGGCGAGAACGAAAAGCTGCGGCGCCAGAATCAGTGTTTACAGGAAGAGCTGGAGAAAGCCCACATCGTCATCGACGTTCAAAAAAAAGTGGCCAAGCTGTTGGGTCGTCCGCTTCCAGAGATCCCCAGCACGGAGAAGTGATCATGACCGCTCTGGACCAACTCCGTCCTTTGGTGGGCGTGAAGCAAGCCTCTCAAGCACTGTCGGTTCCGCGCGCCACCTGGTACCGGCGTCGGAGACGCCGTCTCTCTCCTGGGCCTGTGGCCGCACGGCGTCATTCACCCCGGGCGCTTTCAGAAAACGAACAGTCCGCCGTGCTGGCGTGTCTTCATGAGGAGCGTTTTCAGGATTGCTCCCCCGCGCAGGTCTACGCGGCCCTGCTCGATGAAGGCCAGTTTCATTGCTCGATTCGCACCATGTACCGCTTGCTGGAAACGCATGGCGAAAGCCGCGAGCGCCGTGATCAACTCACCCATCCGCCGTATCAGAAGCCGGAACTACTGGCCACCCAAGCCAACCAGTTGTGGAGTTGGGACATCACCAAGCTGCGAGGCCCGGTAAAGTGGACCACCTATCACCTCTACGTCATCCTGGATGTTTTTAGTCGCTACGTCGTCGGTTGGATGATCGCCCACCACGAAAGCTCCGAGCTGGCCAAGCGGCTCATTCAACATAGTTGCCGCTCGCAGAACATCGCGCCCGGCCAACTCACCGTTCATGCCGATCGCGGCTCTTCCATGAAATCCAAACCCGTGGCCCTGTTGCTGGCCGACCTGGGCGTCGTCAAGACTCACAGCCGTCCGCATGTCTCCGATGACAATCCGTATTCGGAAAGCCAGTTCCGCACTTTGAAATACCGCCCTGGTTTCCCGGACCGCTTCGGCTCCATCGAAGACGCTCGCGGCTTCTGCCAGTCCTTCTTCCAGTGGTACAACCACCAGCACCACCACTCCGGTCTTGGCCTGATGACGCCGACCATGGTCCATCACGGCCGCGCCGCGCACATCTTGGCGCATCGTCAGGTCGTCCTCGATGCCGCTTTCCGCGCGCATCCCGAGCGCTTCGTTCGGAAACCGCCCCGACCGTCCGAGCTGCCCTCCCAGGTCTGGATCAACCGCCCACCTTCGGAGGAAAATACTCCTTAAACTTTTACGCCGTGTGTCTCATTCTTGTTGACACGCACCGCAGCGCGATAATGGCGACCATTACGACAATCCGGAGGGAGGCCCGGCGCTTCGTCTGCGGCCACAATTCGCAAAGAGCCTCGAACGCTGATTGCTCCATCGCGATAGCGTTCCCTAATCACCGCCGAGAACAGCCCTTCCCACTAGGAGATTGGGGCACCCGGTTTCAGGTTAATCCTCGCAAGTTGGCCCAGTACAGTAAGGGGACCCCACGTCAGGAAACCTGAAAATTTAGAGTATTTCGGTCGCCACACGCAAACATCACGTCGGCCCGTTGCGCGACACAATCGGGCGGCCTGCGAAACGGCAAAACGAAACGGTTTTGGATCCAATTTGGAGCTGCCTTGACGTGCCCCCCGGTTCCGTCCAACATCGTAGCCGAAACTGACCTGGCTCGATTCTGCCGCTTTGCCTTCATATGAGCCCCTCTTCACGGGGCCGGATCTGGATCAAGGCCGGAGCCGGCGCGACGGCGACTGCGGAGCCGTAAGGGAAGCCTTGAGGCAGAGCCGGACGTGTGATATTCGATGCGCCAGAAGGCGAAGCGGCCCGGCTCGCAAACTCCGTTGGTGTTAAGTATCCAAGTGCCGAATGGGGACGCTGGCAGTTGTATTCGATGCGCCAAGCCGCAATCTTCCGCCGCGCGTCGAACAGGTTCCAGAACCAGCTGACGTTCAGACACTCGTCGCGCAGCCTGCCGTGAAAACTTTCCACGTGCGCGTTCTGCGTGGGCCTGCCTGGCTGGATGTGGACGGCGTCGATTCGTTTTTCGATGCACCATGCCAAGTAATGACGCGAAGTCATCTCCGGTCCGTTGTCGCTCCGAATCGCCACCGGCGCCCCGCGCGTCTCAATGATCCCGGCCAGCGCCCTGGTCACGCGGCGACTGGGCATGGACGTATCCACTTCCAACGTCAAACACTCGCGCGTATAACAATCCACGACGCTGAAGATCCGCAGGCGGCGTCCGCTCGCGGCCACGTCGCTGGCGAAGTCGATGGCCCACTCCTGATTGGCCGCGGTGAGCATCGGCCTCGGCCGCAGCACGCGCGCCAACCGCTTGCGGCGCGTCCGGCGAACGCTCAACCCTAGGTCGCGATACACGCGCCACACTCTCTTGTGATTGATGTGCGCCTCCGGTTCGTCGCGGCGCAGCAGCACGTGCAACCGGCGATAGCCGAACCGCGGCTTCTCGCGCGCCAGTATCAGCAACCGTTCGCGCAGTACGCTGTCCTCGCGCCGGCTTCGATACCGGCAACTCATTCGCGGAATCTCCATCAGCCCGCAGACGCGGCGCTCGCTGGCATGAAACTCTTCCTGCAGCCGCCGCACTTCCGCTCTCCGTTCTACGAGCCCAGTGAGTTTTTTCGAATCACCGATTGCAGCATGTCTTTGTCGAGGCTGAGGTCGGCCACCAGCTTCTTCAGCCGTGAGTTCTCCTCGCGCAGTTGCTTCACCTCCTGCGCCTCGCTCACTTCCATGCCGCCGTACTTCGACTTCCAGGCGTAGATGGTGTGCTTGGAAACGCCCTGGTCCCGAGCCACATCCTCCACTGATCGACCGGCTTCCACCTGCTTCAGCACCCCAATAATCTGGGCCTCGCTGTGCTTGCTCTTGCTCATCCGCTTTCCCCTTTCGTTCGTCCAAAATCGTATTCCATTTCGGACGGTTTAAGGGGGTCACGTCAGCCTGGCTATGGCCCCGAGAGAAGTGCTTCTCTCATTGGGCAGACAAGGGGCCCTCAAGCTAAGACTCTAGATAAAGGGTCTTTCGGATTGTTCTCACTGCTCCTAAAACAGGACTTCGCCGAACTAGAGGGCTCATAGTGCTGATAAGATGCGTTAATTCGCAGACAAGCTGTCTGTCACGAGCACGAAGTATGAGTTCATTTGGGCCCCCAAGTCTGAACTAAATAATCGAGGAGTGCCGCCGTATCATCAGCGGAAATTTCCAATCCCTTGGTTTTCATACGATCGACGACACCCTGCCAACCGGTTTTGCTCAGGTTCAGGCTCAGTACCCTATCCAAGTCGTGACATGTCGTGCAATTCTTATCGAGAACTAACCTTCCACCTGCGCTCGATATTTGCTTCCCTGGAGCCCCCGGAATGAGACGGGAAAGGCCGGCGCTTGAGAGGATGTAGATCAAGCCATCGGGACCTTGACGGACATCGCGGACACGCAATTTACGATCGGTAAGCAATCTTTCCTCGGCGACGACGCGGTCACCGTTCAACACAAGACGCACTAATGCCTGACCTTCCAAAGCCCCAATGAAGAGACTTTCCTTCCATTCCGGAAACTTGTCTCCGGTATAAAAGAGCATGCCGGATGGCGCGATGTCCGGTACCCAGAAATAAACTGGCTCCTCGACGCCGGGCATCGACGTGGCTCCGTTCCCCACCGGGACGTTCTTACGTCCATCGGTTCGCTGAAAATCATACTGCACACCGTAAGAGACGTCAGGCCAGCCGTAATTTCGTCCAGCTCGTATGATGTTGATCTCGTCGCCACCCTGTGGCCCGTGGTCGGTAACCCAAAGTTCTCCTGTAGCGGGATTGATCGCTGCTCCTTCGGGGTCGCGAAGCCCGTGAGCAAAGGTGTCCGCCAGCACGGTAGCCCGGCTTAGCCATGGGTTGTCTTTGGGAATCGAGCCGTCCCGATTGATTCTGAGCACACGGCCTGAAAGTTACGGCCAATGTCGGGATTGTCCGTAAAATCATGCTCTACTCCATCGTATTTTGAGTCGTAAAATCGGAACCGGTCGGCGCCCGTGATATAGATTGTGCCATCGGGAGCGAATACGATTCGCCGCTCCGCACCTACCGCCAGGACGTCAAAATCCTCCAAACTTTTGTTGTCCTTGCTCAGACGGGCGCGGCCCACCCTTTCCTCTCCAATCGCTATGGTCCGCCGTTCAGCTAGGGATTTGGTCCAGACCCGCTGATAGAAGTATTCAGTTGGCCACATGGCCGGATCTTCGCCCTTCGGCGGCGCGAAGTAAGTAAAGTAAAGCAGACGATTTTGGGCGAAGCCTGGATCGAGTACTACGTCATGCAAGCCTTGCGCGGCCACAACCTTGATAGGCGGTAGGCCGGTGATGGGGGCCGAAACCACGCCGTCCGGTCTGACGATCCGCATAATCCCGATGCTTTCGGTGACCAAAAAATTGCCGTCTGGCAAAAACGCCAGGGACCAAGCCCCGTTTAGGCGTCCAGTCACTGTCTCCAGTGTGAATTGCGGTGATGGTCTTGCAGGTGGAGGGGCATCGGTTTGACCGGGGAATGCCGGTTTCGGCTTTCTAATGATGGCGCCACTATATTGGCTTGTCCTGGCTGTGGGCGCGGGTGTCTGCGCGGAGGCGGAAGATACTATTCCAGTAAGCGCAAATATTATCGTCAACGGTTTCGTCATTAGAATATCTCCTCATTGTGAAGCGTCCATTTTGATCAGAGCACTACGGTGCGCCGCGGCGACCTCCCCGCCCGGAGAGCGGCCTAAACTTCGTCACTCAATTCTCCCAATCGTTGCCTATTGGCGACTCACCAGGGCGCATCGTTCGAACCGTTCCGGCCCATTAACCGACAAGAGTATCAGAATGTTCCTCGGGCCGACGGCGCATGAGACAGGCGCTCTTTCTACTCTTGGTAGTCGGATTTAGCAACTCTTTGTTGGCGCAAACGGCTTCAGAGGTAAACGGGAAAGCCGTCTTCGACAAGTGGTGTGAACCTTGCCACGGAGCCGTGGCGCCCAAGAAGGTCATGTTTAGCAGTGGCGCTTTGGCTGGCACCTCAGCATTAGCGGTAAAATACAAAGGCAAACTTCCAGCTGTGCTCGAACAACGCACGGATCTTGCGCCCGACTTGATTAAAAACGTGGTGCGGCACGGCTTGTACGGTGTGCCTATTACACGCAAGACAGAAGTCAGCGACGCGGAATTGGAAGACATAGTGGCCTATCTGACCCGGAATAGGAAGAGGTAAGTGTAAGCGAAAATTTGCGATCGGCCGACTAATGGCGATATCCAATGGGCCTGTGCGGCAGGTGCTGCGAACTGGCCGAGGTGTTCAAATCAATCGCTACGAAAGGATGTCCTTCACAATACGCCCAGCGACGTCCGTGAGTCGAAAATCGCGGCCCTGAGAGCGGTATGTCAGTCGCTCATGGTCGATACCAAGTGCACGCAACATAGTGGCGTGCATGTCGTGGATCTCCACCGGGGGTGTTACCGAGTTGTAGCTGAAGTCGTCGGTTTCGCCGTACGAGAAACCCGGTTTGACACCGCCGCCTGCTAGCCACCATACGAAATTGTTGCCGTGGTGATCGCGGCCGACATTAACATCTATCTTTCCCTGGGCGAATGACGTACGGCCGAATTCGCTTCCCCACATCACCAGCGTGTCCTTCAGCAGCCCACGTTGTTTGAGGTCCATCACGAGCGCCGCCGAGGGCTGGTCTACCTTCAGACAGTCCGGCGGGTGCTGCTGAATAATGTTCGTATGATGATCCCAGCCCACGTGCATGACCGAGATGAAACGTACATCGCGCTCGGCTAGACGGCGGGCGAGCAGACAGTTCCTCGCGAACGTGCCGGGAGTGCGAACATCCGGTCCATACATGTCGAGAACGCTGTCGGGTTCCTTGCTGATATCCGCCACTTCCGGAACGGAGGTCATCATCCGGTACGCCATTTCGTATTGACTGATCTTCGCCGAAATCTCAGGGTCATCCGAAATGTCATGTTGCGCCTGCGAGAGCTTACCCACTACGTTGAGCATGGACCGCCGGTCTCGCATGTCGACGCCAGAAGGGTTGCTGACGTAGAGTACCGGATCTTTGCCGGCACGGAACGGCACTCCCTGATACTGCGAAGGCAGGAATCCCGAGCCCCAGTTCGACGCATCGTGGCTAACTCCAGCAAAGGTTCCGGAGGTGAAGGCGACGAACGCCGGCAAGTTCTGATTTTCCGAACCGATGGCATAATTGACCCAGGCTCCCGCTGGTGGACGCCCAGCCAACTGAAAACCCGTATGCAAGAACTTCGCCGCGGGATCGTGGTTGACGTGGTCCGTGCGAATCGTCTTCACAAAACAAAGGTCATCGACGAGCTTGGCAGTGTAGGGGAATAAGTCGCTGACCCAGGCGCCGCTCTGGCCATATTGGTGAAACGGCCGAATGGATTTTACGATGGGAAACGATGCTTGGGCCGCACTCATGGTGGAAAGGCGCCCCTTCTCCCGAATCGAAGGCGGCAGTTCTTGCCCGTGCATCTTTTCGAGCATCGGCTTGTAGTCGAATGTATCTACTTGCGAGACGGCGCCGACCATATGAATGCGGATGACGCGCTTCGCGCTGGGGGCAAAATGCAGTTTCTTCAAGATTCCGTAGCTTTCGGCATGAGCTTCGGCAGGTGCCTGCGCGGCCAAGCGCGAGCCGCTCAAGAGTTCGGCGAGGGCTACTGCACCTAAGCTCCCGGCGCCTTTCAAGAAGGTGCGGCGCGCTTGGGTTAGTTTCAATAATTCAAAATCGTTCCGTTGCATGGCAATCACCCTTCTAATGGATCGAATAGGCGTCGGGGGTATTCATTACCGCGGCGACTACATTGCTGAGCGCCGCCATATGCACCACATCAACCGTGGAGTCCACGGGAGCGACGCCGACGGTAACCAAGTCCGCGGCTTTCTTGTGGTCCTTATCAAAAAGGGCGAGTTGCTCATCGTAATACTTGCGCAGTTCGTCCATTTCACTTTTGGCCGGCAGACGCCGTGTTGCTAACCGGAACACTAAGCGGATTTGTTCGTCTTTATCGGCGTGATCTTTCAAAACTCTGGTTGCCAGTACTCGGTACGCTTCGAGATACTGAGGATCGTCGAGCAAGACCAGTGCCTGCAGCGGCGTGTTGGAAGTCAATCGTCTGGCGATGGTCTGATGGCGCTCGGAGAAATCGAACACGGTCATCGAAGGTGGTGGCGTATTGCGCTTCACGAAAGTATACAGACTTCGCCGGTGCTGCTCGTCAGCGGGAATTTCATCCGGTTTGGGATAGGTGTATTGCGTGACTCCCGGGACCCAAACGCCCTCCGGTTGATAGGGATACACGCTGGGGCCGCCGATCGTGTTCAGCAGCAATCCGCTGACGGCCAAAGCGTTGTCACGAATCTGCTCCGCTGTCATGCGCATGCGCGGTCCGCGGGCATACCACCGGTTATCGGGATCCTTGGTCAGCAGTTCGTCGGACGCGTTGGAGGATTGGCGGAAGGTCGCGGACATAGCGATCACCTTCATGAGCCGTTTAACATCCCAACCCGATTCCACGAAATCCACCGCGAGCCAGTCGAGAAGTTCCGGATGGGTAGGGCGCGAACCCTGCATTCCGAAGTCTTCGGAGGTTTCGACGATTCCTTTGCCGAACATCTGTTGCCACTCGCGGTTCACAAAGACTCTTGCGACCAGCGGGTTCTTGGGATCGAACAGCCATCTCGCGAGGCCGATACGATTCTCCGGAAGGCTGGGGTCGACCGGGAAGATCTGTGTCAAGGGTGCGGGCGCCACTGGAGCGAGGCGTACATTGTACAAGCCCCGGCTTAGCACGTAAGTCTGACGGGGCTTGGGCGCATCCGCCATTACCATGACTTCGGGCAGCCAGGACACGATTCGATTTTCGGCTTCCCTTGCCTGATACAGCGCCTTCCCGGATTCGATAACCCTAGGGTCATTGGCTGTTTCGAGTTCGGCGAGCTCGCGCCGCAACCGGGTCGGACTCACGTCCAGCGCCGCGGCACCGGTATGCAGGAAGCCAACTTCGATGGGAGTCAGGGAACGATTGAAGAAACGAATCTCATCAATGGCTCCGTCCTTGGGCGTGACTTCACGGAAGCGGCGCCCAAACTCGACTCCCACAAATTCGTTAAAGGCCGGGGCAAAGCTTCGCGGCAGGCTGCTTTCGGTTAAATGGTCGTGCTCGACATCCACGTCCGCGAGCTGCCCGTTGATGTATAACGAAATACCCGACGCCCGGCTAGAACCGTCGTAGGTCATCGTAAGGTGGGTCCACTGCTTGACCGGAATCTGCTGCTTCGAGACCACGTGCAGCATGTTGTACGGCCGGGAATGCATCATGTAGAACGAGAGATGATTTTTTTCCAGGCTCAGCTTATAACCTGCCCCGCCTGAGTTGTCGTCGTCGCGGTGGGTAACTACTGGCGAGTTCTCATACTCAGCTGCGGCGTAGACCCACAGGTCGAAGCTGAAGGGTTGCGTCCGGTCGTAGAAGCCCACGCTCGTTCCCAAAAAGCCGCGGTTCGTATCGGTAAAGTAGAACGCGTTCCCCTTCGCGCCTCCGGGCCGTATGTTGGCCTCTTCGAGAACCGCCGGCTCTCCGCCGGGAAGGCCGCTCGGCGAAAATAGCAGGTTCTCCCGGATCATGCTGTTCGGAAGGCGCCTCGCGAAGGCTTTCGCCTGTTCAGCGGCTTGTTTGTCTCCGACCTGGGGAGGTGCCACCCCAATCCCACGCTTTCGAAACGGAGAGACAAGATCGGCCGGGGCTACCTTACCGCGCGCCCGCGTTTTCGGGAGTTGGTCGTCCGGAATCGGCGTTGTGGTTTCAAACGGATAATAGGCGACGGTGGCGGCTTCGACGGATTTCTCGACCGATGTGGCGATTTCGCCCGCGGGTTGCCTAAGGATTACCCCCACCCGTAAAATGGCAGTGGCGTAGGCGGCCTTTCGAGCGAAGGCGTCAGCATCCTCCGCAACTTTCAGCCGGCGCTCCGCGGTCGCAATCTTTTGGTCCATGGATTTGTCGGTCCAGGGTAAAGTGGGACCGCCTTGGATCGTGCTAAATCCTGGGGCGAAGAAACCGGGTTCGTCCGCACTGTTGAAATATCCGGAAAGCGAATAGTAGTCCTTCTGTGAGATCGGATCGTATTTATGATCGTGGCAGCGGGCGCACCCGGTCGTCATAGCCAGGAAACCTTGCCCAATCGTATTGGCACGGTCAAGTGCATATTCGACACGATATTCTTCGTCGATTGCGCCGTTCTCAGACGTGCGCTTGCCGACCCGCAAGAAGGCTGTCGCAAGTTTCTGTTCTTTGCTCGCATTCGGCAGAAGATCTCCAGCAATTTGCCAGGTGGAAAACTGATCGAATGGCATGTTCTTGTTGAACGCGGAAATGACCCAATCGCGATAGGGCCAGAAGAGGCGGTCATGATGATCGTCGAGAAAGCCGTCACTTTCCGAGTAGCGGGCAATATTCATCCAATAACCTGCCATATGCTCTCCGTAAGCCGGAGAAGCAAGCAGCCGGTCGACCACCTTCTCATAAGCGTTGGGACTTCTGTCCGCTAGAAATGCATCGACTTCCGGAAGAGTGGGAGGGAGACCCGTTAACTGCAAAGTAACCCGATTGATTAAGGTCTCGCGATCAGCTTCCGGCGAGGGCTTCAATCCTTCCTTGGCCAACCTGGCAAAGATGAACCGGTCGATTGCGTTGACGGACCGGTTGCCGAAGTTTAACTGCGGCGGTGCGGTTTTTGCGGGTGCGATGAACGCCCAGTGCGGTTTATACTCGGCACCTTGCTTGATCCATTCGGTGAGCGTGGCGACTTCGCCATCGGTTAGCGGTTTAGCGCTGGCCGCCGGCGGAGGCATTCGGTAAGATGCGTCTTTCGAGGTGATCCGCCGGATCATTTCACTCTCTTCAGGTTTCCCGGGAACCAGCGCTTGTTCATAAGCGCTCTCTTGCTGATCGAGCCGGAGACCCGCTTGCCGGCTCTTGGCGTCGGGGCCGTGGCAGCGATAACAATTGTCGGAAAGAATAGGACGAACTTGCCAGTTATAGTCGACTCGCTCTCCCGCAGCGGGGATTTCCTTTGGCTGCTGCGCTGAGGCGGTGAAAACCCATAACCCCAAAGCGGAGACTGGGACGATGCCCGCTAATACCAAAAAAGAATGCTTGCGAATGCCTAATTTGAGCACTTAACAATCCCCAGCTAGGTCGAAGTTATGGAATTTTGAATCACGCACCTAGCGCCGAACCTATTGTATGAAAGATTACTGTTTTAAGAGCGGCGAAAAGGCGGCGAATCTAACGTAGCGAAGGAGTATCAAAGGATTCAAGGAGTTAGCCACTGAGCGTACCGATTCTTTATTCCCTTCATGATATACTTGCCAACGCGGAATGGGGTTTCGGTATTCCATGAAAGTTCGAGAAGTCCCGGCACCCAAAAGTTCTTTCGGCCCGTTCTCACTGGACGCGGCCACAGGTAGTCTATCCAGAGACGGAGTGGATCTCCGGTTGAGACCTCAGGCCTTCGATGCCCTGAGAGTCCTCTTGCAGAAGGCTGGACTATTCGTAAGCTACGAGGAACTGATTCGGGAAGCGTGGGGCGGGAACGTCGTTTCCCGGCATACCGTAGCCAGCACCATCGGAGCCGTAAGAAAAGTCCTAAATGAATACGGTTCCTGGATTGGTTATCGGCCGAAACTGGGCTATCGTCTGCAGGTGCCTGAGGCGGACGACCTGGTGCAAAAGGGGTGGCATTTCTTACAGCGGCGCACGCGGGAAGGTCTCGAACGAGCCCTTTATTGCTTTGAAGAAGCGGCCCGGAAGAACCCTGCGGATCCTGACGCTCTAGATGGAATTACGAGTTGCTACTTAAACTTGGCAACCTTCGGCATCCATCCTCCCGAGGAAGTATACGAACTCTTTCGGGAGGCCCAAGCACGCGCGGTCGCCATACGAGGTTGGACCGCGAAGTTGCGGTACGAACGTGGGCGGCTCCTGCATACTCTGGAGCGTAAATTCAAGGAAGCAGAAGTCGAGTTTCGCCTCGCCCAAGAGGAACACCCAACGCCCATCGGCGTTTATCTAAACCTAGCGATGCTGCAGGCATCGCAGAAACGCTTTGATGAAGCCACGGAAACGCTGGCCCTAGCATATGGGCTGAATCCGCTTCATCCGACTTTGCCCGCCACCGAGATTTTTGTTCGGTTTTGTCGAGGTGAATTTGACATCGCCGTGGAGTGCGGCAAAAAGGGCTTGGATCTCCATCCATATCTGCACCTTGGCCGGGCCTACTATGCTCAAGCACTCGAGTTTTCCGGACGCGCCGAGGAAGCCTTGATCCAATACCGCCTCGCGAGTGTCGTTGCGCCCGACATGCTCTGGCTGAGGGCACTTGAGGCAAGATGCCTGGCGAATCTGGGACGGCGTTCCGAGGCGCTGCAGATGCTCGCTGATCTATCCGAGCTTCGCCTGAGCGAGTACGTCGATGCCTACTACATGGCGCTGTTATTTGAGGCAGTGGGCGACCGGGACAATGCCATCGGCGAATTGGAACGCATCATCGACGAAAATTCGCCCACGATCTACATGATGGACGTGGACCCCAAGATGGAATCCCTGCGTATGGACCCTCGTTTCCCAGGTTTGCGGGATATCCTCTTTCACCGCTCAAACTCCTTAATCCCCCCAGTCTCGCCTCCCGGGCTTTAGCCGTACGAAATTTCGCCGCTGTTTCGCCGCTCGTTTAGAGTCGCGCTGGCGTAAACTCTCATGAGCGTGGGAACAAGCTTGGCCTAGTACTATTTTTCTACAGTCGAAGACTGGCGTGTCTGAAGTACCCAAAAAAGGGGGCAATATGGGTTTGAATATTCGTCAAAGAGTTCCGTTAGGACTATGTTTGGGACTGCTGATCTTAGGAGGGATGGTCACGTCACGATTGCTGGCCCAAGTGAACACTGCAACAGTCCTTGGCACTGTGACTGACGCCAGCGGGGCGGCGATTCCTGAAGCGGCGGTGGAGGTGAAAAACGTCGCCACGGGCGCCGTTCAATCCACCGTCAGCGACGCGCAGGGACGCTTCAATGTCCCCAGCCTATTGATCGGTAATTATCAAGTGCAAGCTTCTAAGATGGGCTTCCAAACGGTCGTCCGAGCGGGTGTGGTTCTGACAGTTGGTGGCCAGGCCGTAGTCGATTTTTCACTTCCCGTGGGCCAATCGCAACAAACCGTGACCGTCCAAGCGGAGGCTGCGCAGGTGGATACGACCTCCGCCGCCGTGTCAAATCTGGTTGAGCAGACGCAAATGCGCGAGCTGCCCTTGAATGGACGCAATTTCCAGCAGTTGATCACTCTGGCGCCGGGAGTCCAGGTGGCGCAGACCAGCACCACTCAGTTCTATGGGAAAGGCGACACCTACTCGATCGCAGGTAGCCGTCCGGAAGGCCAGGCGTTTCTGCTGGACGGTACGGATCAGACCAACTTTTTTGACCACGGCACAGGCGCGGGCGTCCTCGGCACTTCACTCGGCATTGACGCTATTGGCGAATTCCAGACGCTCACCAATACGTACAGCGCCCAGTTCGGCGGAGACGGAGCCGTTATAAACGCCGTTAGCCGTTCTGGAACCAACAGCTTTCACGGCACGGCGTTTGAATTCCTGCGGAACAGCGACCTGGACGCCAGAAACTTTTTCGATGGAACTATTATTCCGGCATTTCGTCGAAATCAGTTCGGTGGCGCGATTGGCGGACCGGTCAAGAAAGATAAAGCGTTTTTCTTTTTCAACTATGAGGGTCTGCGACAATCCTTGGGGTTGACTGAGCCGGCATTCGTTCCGGACGCCAACGCCCGTAACGGGATTGTCAACGGCGTGAATATTGGAGTCAATCCGAATGTGGTAGCGGCACTGGCTCTCTATCCCGCCACTTCACTCACCTCCCCCACCGGTGTTATAAAACTCTCCGAAGTCGGAAGCCAAGTGGGGAACGAGAATTATATGTTAGGCCGGTTTGATTACAGTTTCTCGGAGAAAGACTCGGTCTTTGCGAGGGTCACCTCAGACCGGGCAGGTTTAGCCAACCCCTTCCCAAATGGCCCGGTTCCGAATTGGCCCGATATTGAGAAAACCCCTAATTTCTACACGGTAGCTGAAGAGAGGCATATTTTTTCACCGACATTGATAAATGTTGTGCGAGCCAGCTACGTCCGCACCGACAGTAACGCTGTCACTCCGAATACCACGCCGCTGTTGAATCCTTTCCCGAGTTCGGGTCATGAAGATGGTCAGTTGACCGTCACCGGCTTGAGCACGTTAGGAGCACAGGCCCTGGACCCGTTCCGAATCTTACAGAACAAGATAACCGCATACGACGACGTCTACTGGAACAAGGGAGGGCACAGCGTGAAGTTTGGGGTGACCTTCATGCGAATGCAGACACTTGAGTTTGCGCCCTACCATGGAGGTGGCCAGTACACATTTACCAGTCTGACCGCTTTCCTGCAAGACAAGGCTTTCAGCTGGGCGGGCGCTTTACCGAACGCCAGCGATTCCTATCACTGGTACCGCGAAAATCAAATCATGCCGTACATCAATGACGACTGGAAGGTGACGTCTAAATTAACGCTAAATCTTGGGCTACGATATGATTTCGAGAGCAACCCAGTGGATGCCACGCATAATCTCTTTGTGGTTACCAACGTTTACACCAGTACGGGCTACACGCAAGTTCCGAATGTATTCAAAACCAGCCCCAATTCGAATAATTGGGACCCGCGATTCGGCTTCGCTTATGATCCATTCAAGGATCACAAGACCTCACTCCGCGGAGGATTCGGGATTTTTCGTGACGTGATTCAACCGCGCGTGTACACATCTGGACCGGCTACCCATAATCCTTTCGACAGCGTAACGCAACTGAATCCCGCATTCCCCGTGCCGAATTTGACCGGAGTGAATTTGCCGAAGCCAAACGACAACCAGTCTTACAACTACAACATGCAGGGCGCCCCGTACTTGATGGAGTGGAACTTGAACGTGCAACGGGAATTGCCAGGCGGGGTCATTCTCACTACCGGGTATGTGGGTTCTCGCGGCGTCCATTTGATCGCTTATATCGATCAGAACCCTCCCATCAATCTCGGTACTAATACCTCTCCCTTACTCGGTGTCGCAACTCCCGGAGCTCTCACGGCAACCGGTAATGCAAGGGTGAATCCAAATTTCGCCCAACTTGTCCAGGGTACTTCGGCGGCCGACTCGTGGTACGACTCTTTGCAAGTAAACGCGGTCCACCGATTCAGCCGCAACTTCCAGCTTCAGGCTGCCTACACCTGGTCGCACAGTATCGATACGGCTTCTGCAACAAGCGGTTTAGAAACCGGAGGTGGTACCCAATCGAACCCGTATTGTTTCTGCCAGGATCGCGGGAACAGCGCATTCGATATACGTCATACCTTCCGCCTCAACGGTATATACGTGCTACCTTTCCACGGAAATGGTTTCGTGAAAGGTTGGCAGTTGAGCGGGGTGTTGAGCGCAACCACAGGCACTCCGTTTAACGTCATTGACGGGTTTGACCGGGTGGGTACCGTGGCGGGAAGCCCGAGGCCCAATTTTAATTCAGCTTTCACTGGCAACATCATCGAGGGACTTCCGACTCAATGGTTCAATCCGGCAGCCTTTTTGCTGCAGCCCGTGGGCACCTTCGGTAACCTCGGCAGAGATGTGCTAAGAAATCCCGGACTGTTCGATACAGACTTTGCGCTCATGAAAGAGACCAAAATCCCAAAGATATCAGAGCAATTCGGCATTCAGTTCCGGGCGGAGTTCTTCAACATCTTTAACCATACGAATTTCACGGCCCTTGGGAACACTGCTGCCTTCACCGGCACGGGCGCCCCGAATCCTACCAGCGGGGCTTTCACAAGTACTGCCACAACTTCACGCCAAATCCAATTTGGAGTGAAATTGAATTTCTGATGGTTAGTTCTGAATGAAAATCGGCGAAGCAAGTAAGCGTTGAATCCTTGCGAATAGAGCGTTTTTCGGATATTCGGTTTTCGCGGCCTCCGGTTGCAAGCCGCAGCTGAGGGGTCCTGGAAAGAGGTAATCCGTCATGGCAAGCAATCGAGGAGTCGCGTACGTAGGGCCGGGGCAAGTCGAGGTGAAGTCTATCGAATACCCGAAGTTGCGGATGCCCAAAAGCGAGACTGATCCATTCGGTGGCAAAGAAGCCCCGCATGGTGTCATTTTGAAAATTGTCACCACTAATATCTGCGGATCAGATCAACACATGGTCCGCGGCCGCACTACGGCCCCGACGGGGCTGATTTTGGGGCACGAAATTACTGGCGAGGTGATCGAGAAAGGCGGCGACGTCGAAATGCTAAACGTCGGCGACCTAGTTACGGTGCCTTTTAACATCGCCTGCGGGCGCTGCCGCAATTGTCGCGAAGGGAAGACTGGGATTTGTCTAACCGTTAATCCGGCCCGTCCCGGCGCGGCGTACGGCTATGTCGACATGGGTGGATGGGTGGGAGGTCAGGCGGAGTATGTGCTGGTTCCCTACGCCGACTTCAACCTGATCAAGTTTCCCAACAAAGAGAAGGCCATGGCGAAGATTAAGGACTTGACGCTCTTGTCCGACATCTTTCCTACTGGCTACCATGGCGCGATTCAAGCCGGCGTCAGCACTGGATCTATCGTCTATGTAGCGGGCGCCGGTCCGGTGGGCCTGGCGTGCGCGGCATCGTGTCACTTGCTAGGGGCGGCCGTGGTTATCGTTGGGGACATGATTCCTGAACGCCTCGCGCAAGCCCGCACCTTCGGTTGCGAAACTATCGATCTGCGCAAGGAAGGTTCTCTAGCGGACCACATCGCTCAGATTGCCGGCGAACCTCTTGTAGATTCCGCCATCGACTGCGTGGGATTCGAGGCGCGGGGACACGGTAGCGCGGCCAGCGTTGAACAGCCGGCGACGGTACTTAATTCGATCATGGAGATCACACGCGCGGGAGGTTCCCTTGGCATCCCCGGGCTCTATGTAACTGGCGATCCGGGCGGCGTGGACGCTGCGGCCAAGATCGGCGCCCTCAGCATCCGGATCGGACTGGGTTGGGCGAAGTCCCATTCATTCCACACCGGCCAGTGCCCGGTTCTGCGCTATAACCGCCAGTTGATGCAGGCGATTCTTCACGATAAAATTCAGATCGCCAAGGCTGTTAATGCGACCCTGATTTCCCTTGACGATGCGCCCTCCGGCTACAAGGATTTTGACCATGGCGCCGCCAAGAAATTTGTAATTGATCCGCACGGCACGGCCCGCAGAGCCGCTGCCTAAGCGAGTTAGATTTTGAACCTATTCGTAAAAGGAGAATCGACGGAATGGTGAGTTTAGCAGACGCACGGCGTGTAATTGCGGGCGCGGAGAAGAAGGCGAGTGAAATTGGACAACCGATGAACATCGCGGTAGCCGACGAAGGAGGCAACATCGTCGCCCACGTTCGGATGGACGGAGCTTGGATCGGCAGCATCGATATATCCCAAAAGAAAGCCTATACCTCAAAGGCTTTTGATATTGCGACGAAAGACTTGGCCGCACACTCCCAGTCGGGCGGCCAGTTCTTCGGCATTCACGCTTCGAACAACGGCAAGATTATGATTTTCGCTGGGGGCGTGCCGCTGAAGAAGAGCGGGAAAGTGGTCGGAGCGGTCGGCGTGAGTGGCGGATCCGGGGATCAGGACCACGCCGTTGCAGAGGCCGGCGCCGCAGCATTCTAGATTGGTTGTGCATAAAGATGCCTCGCGGAGTTATATTCAATCAGCACGTTCCTTATTATGGTTCTGCATCGCAGGTCGAACTTATCAAGACGAGCTTTTGCTCGATTCCTGTCCATCGCGGGTGCGACCGCGCCGATGGCACTTGCGCAGGATTCCAGGGTACGTCCTTTTCGAATTGCGGTAGCAAAAGCGACAATCGACCGCATTATCGACCGTGTTCGGCAAACACACTGGCCCGATCCGATCGGCGGAACGGGCTGGCGGTACGGTGTTAGCTACGATTACTTGAGGGAACTCACGGCGTACTGGACCACCCATTTCGACTGGCGCAAGGTGGAACAGAGCCTAAACCGCTATCCGCAGTTTCTGGCACGTGTGGATGATTTCGACATTCACTTCTTTCATGTCCGCGGGCGCGGACCTAAGCCATTGCCCATCGTTCTAACCCATGGCTGGCCAGGCTCGGTTGTTGAATTTCTAGATGCGATTGGCCCCCTGACAGACCCTGCTAAATACGGCGGTTCGGCTGCAGATGCCTTCGACGTCGTAATTCCTTCGCTGCCGGGATTCGGCTTCTCTTCGAAGCCAAAAGGCAACCCCGTGGGCCCTGTCACGACAGCGCGATTGTGGCACAAATTAATGACTCAGGTGAATGGCTATACGCGCTACGGCGCGCAGGGCGGCGATTGGGGCAATGCGGTCACGGTTCAACTCGCTGCCCAATTTCCCGACGAGTTATTTGGAATTCACCTCAACGCCGCCGGAGCCAGGCCTGCTCCGGAAACAGAACGCACCGAAGAGGAGCGCGCCTGGCTACGCGATTCTGCGGTTTATCGTCAAACTGAATTGGATTACTTCAACGAACAACAGCATAAACCACAAACCGTGGCTTTTGCGCTCGCTGACAATCCCTTGGGGACAGCGGCCTGGATCGTGGAGAAGTTGAAGAGTTGGAGTGACTCCGGTGACAACCTCGACAGCGTGCTGACCAAAGATCAGGTTCTCGCAGACATCATGTGGTATCTAGTGACTCGCACCGAAGGGTCCTCGGTTTGGTTTTATCGCGGAAATGCCGATGAGCCGGCGGCCCCCCGCGGCAAGATTTCCGTCCCCACCGGTTTCGCCGCGTTTCCCAAAGAGATGCCGCCGCTCGCACCTACACGTAGCATGTTGGAACGCGAATTTAACCTAGTTCATTACACAAAAATGCCGCGTGGCGGTCACTTCGCGTGTTTTGAACAACCCCAACTCTTTGTTGAAGACTTACGAATCTTCTTTAGAAGATTTCGCACATGAGTCTGGCCAATACTCCGCGGGGAGTTGCTCTTCAGGAATTCGGCCTAGTTGCATCGCACACGATCGCCTTTTTAGATCATGCCTAAGAAGGGGCCACGCGAAACGAATATCCTTGGAGAGCGCCTTCACTAAGATCTGATCCACCAGTGTCTGGCGATGCGCGGCCGCTCCCTGTTTCGCGAGGAATCCGCTGTCAGGAAGCTTCGAGAGTGCGGACCGGAACTTGCCCCAGCAAGGAATGCCAATTTTGAAACTGAAGCATCGCATCAGAGCTTGGACGCGTTGCCTTTTCGGGCGGTGACGAAGCGCCAGCCTGCCCGAAGAAGATCTCTTAGAGCGTCGCGTTTGATGCGGGACATTCGGACCAGAACCATCGGATAGGGGATGTAATGATCCGTGATGTAATAGACCTCCGGAGCTTCTGCCAGTAGCGCTGTGCGCTGATCGAAATCGATCCGAACCGCAAGGGAATCCGGCTCGGCTTGCTTGTTAACGGGAATACACGTCAGCAGCTTACCGCGAGCTTTGAGCGACGGCGATCCGTGCATCGTGCCCTCCTCCACGTCGGGTAGCTCGCGTGCGATTTCCCGTACGGTGTTGAAGTCGATCTTGTTGCGTGGTTTGCCACTCATCGAAACGAGATCCTGAGCTCCGAATTCCAATAATCCCAGGCTTATTGGGTTGTAAACGGTCAAACCGATCTTACTTTGGGCCCGCTTCACCATTATCGCGTCAATTTCGGCCACGGACGTGCGCCTCGCGTCGAGACCGAACCCGGCTCCCCCTTATCCAGAACTCCCGCCTGGTAGCGAAATTTCGGACGTCGAGTTTCGGAGCCGCAGCTGGTGTTAGTCGTAGGCACGCTTCTCATGTTCGGCGTGGCTTCCCTCACAACCCTGGCGGGCCTCGTCGAAGTTATTGAATAGCCGCACGGAACCCCCACCCCCCAAAGTACCGAGTATGTGGCCTTGACCCTTTTCGATCAAAAATTTAACAGTCAGGCCCGACTCGCGGAACTGATCGAACTGCTTCCGCATGAGGTCCAGGAAGCCGGAATCAAGCTCGCCCACATACATGTTTATGCACAATTTGGAAATGTTCTTGAGATTCGTCGAGCTATCCCGTAGAAGATATCCGGGGAACGCCGTGATCGAGAGGAAGTACTGCGGGTACAACGCGGCAATTAGGAATGCGCTGGTGCCGCCGTTGGAATAGCCCGCAGCATGAAACTTATTGCCCAGAATTTTATAGTTGGACAGGATCATGACGATGAATTCGGGAAAGATTTTCTCGCCGCCCTGAAAAAACAAGACGTTGTCGGGCGCGGCCGGAAGGATGACGATGTAGCCGCGCGACTCAGCCTCCTTCTGCCAGTTGCGCTGGAGCGTAAGGTCGACCGTATCCATGGTCTGGGCTCCGCCGCCAAAAGCCAGTACGGCCGGATACGCTTTTGCGGGGTCGTATTCTTTCGGCAGCACGACCTTGTAATGCACGGTAGTCGTGCCAATCCGCGCCGTCTTAGTTTGCACCTCGGCGAACGCAACAGAGACCGCGATGAGCATGTACACGACGATGACACCAGATAAAGGTTTCATGTGAGCCTCAAGGGAACGATGAGTGAAGGGTGGCAGGCGCAGCGACCGTTTAGGGTTATATGGCCACATGCGTCATGCCGCCACCTTGCCATTGGCGCATCGCGCATGAGAGCCGTGGCACGGGCAATCGCAGTTCGCGTCAGCGAAGAGGATGTCCTCGTGATAACCTGCGGCGCAGGCCGCACAGACTACTATTGATTCCTCGCGGACGGTCCGCTCTGTTAAGGCTGTCATGCTGCCACCTGCGGAATCTAAAGCACGAAATCGACCAAATTCCAGACGCTCTCTACATCCCTTTGAGCGGGGTTGTGTTTTCCAGCACTTCGGAGAACGTCTCCTCCGCTGCGGGGTGGCCTTATTTGACAATCAATAAGTCAGATTGACCAAATGCGGTCTGTAAAATGCACACGAGACAGAGTGGCGAGAGCTACGGTAGCATTACGTTAAGCGAATTCTGGGTCGTCGAACGGCGGCTGTCCCCCAAGAGCCGCTCCTCCAGTCCCCAAAGACGACTGGGAGACCTTGTGACCCATTCCGGGACGATCCTCTGTCTTGTTCCCTGCCAGCTTCTGATCGAGTAGACTTAGCTGATTCGCATATATCAGCAACGGTCTGGTTAAATGAGGTCGAGATCGGGTTCGTGCCCTCCTCCCTATGCCCCTGCCACCTAACCGGCCGCATCTGGCTTCTTTGCTCAAAGATTTCCAGCGGCTTGGGAAAGAACCAGCGATTGTTGGAAGGCGCGGCCTTCGCATTGAGCGGACTTCCTACGGAGAGCTTGCGCGTCTGGCCGGACGGTACGCTCGTGAACTCGAATCACGCGGCATCACAAAGGGCCAACGCGCGGTGATTTGGGGCGCAAGCGGAAGTGAGTGGATCGGATCATTTTTCGGATGTATCTTGCGCGGTGTGGTGCCGGTGCCGCTGGACATCGCCGGCTCGCCGGATTTTATTAGAAGAGTCATTGTAGAGGTGAGCCCCGAGCTTGTGACCGGCAGTCAAGAGCAGCTGCGGGCTCTGGACAGCCGTGTGCCGCAGATCGCCTTCGAAGATTTCGGAACGGCGCTCCCACGAGAGCCGTTGCTTGAGCCGGTCGCGAGTCTCCACGAAAATGACACGGTGCAGATCATCTTTACTTCAGGCACCACCGGTCAACCCAAAGGCGTGGTCCACACGCATCACAACGTGTTGGCGAGCCTGCGCCCTATAGAACGCGAGATGCAGAAGTATCTCAAGTTTGAGCGCGTCGTTCATCCGCTCCGGATCCTGAACACGCTGCCACTCAGTCATGTATTCGGCCAGTTCATGGGGATCTGGATTCCGCCACTACTGGGCGCGGTGGTCCACTTTGACTCGCGTCTGATCGGTCGAGATCTAGCCAGCGTGATACACGGCGAGCGGATATCGGTTCTGGCCGCGGTACCCCGCGTTGTGGAAATGATCGGATCTCACCTCATGGAGAGTTTCCCTGACCTTCCAGTGCGGTTGAAGGAAGCCGAGGGCCACTCGGCCTGGCGGCGATGGTGGATCTTCCGGGACGTACACCGGGCTTTGGGTTGGAAGTTCTGGGCGCTAGTTTTAGGCGGCGCGACACTCGCGGCCGAGGTGGAACATTTCTGGACCACTTTGGGTTTCGCAGTGGTGCAAGGCTACGGGATGACCGAAACCGCCGCCTTGGTCAGCCTTAACCATCCGTTCCATCCGGCTCGTGGAACCCTCGGGCAGGTGCTGCCCGGGCGAGAGGTGCGGCTAAGCGCGGAGGGCGAAATCCTCGTGAAAGGCGAAACCGTCTCGAGTGCCACGTGGGCCGGAGGCGCAATGCTGCCGCGGGAATCGGAGTGGCTGGCGACGGGAGACCTCGGAGAGCTGGACGCGGCGGGAGCGCTGAGTTTTCGCGGCCGTAAGAAGGATGTGATTGTAACCGCTTCTGGACTGAATATCTATCCGGAAGACTTGGAGGCTGCTCTGCTGCGGCAGCCACAGGTACGGGCGGCGGCAATCATCGAAGGGCTCGGACCACGCGGTCCGCATCCGCTGGCGGTACTGGTGATGCGCGGGACTGGGGATGATGCGGCAGAAACGGTGCGGGCCGCGAACCGGGAGCTTGCCGAGTTCCAACAAATCCGGCATTGGACCATCTGGCCTGAGCCCGACTTGCCGCGTACCTCGACGGGCAAGGTCCTGCGGCGCGAAATCGCGGCGGCCGTTGCAATGACAACAGGGGGGAAGCGAACCGGAATGCCAGCGAGCGGCGGCCTGGGAAGCATAATCCAGCGGATCACGGGAGAGGATCCCTCCATGCTCCCGGATAGCGCGCGGCTTTCCGAAGACGTGCATTTGGACAGCCTGGGACGGGTAGAGCTGCAGTCGGCCTTGGAGACGCGCTTCGGGGTTCCTATCGATGACGCGGGCTTCCGGGAAATTCAGACACTCGGCGAGCTCAGAACGCTGCTGAGAGGTTCTCCTCAGGCAGTGCAGCCGGCAACAACGCTCGCCCTGGTTCAGGATCAACACATTTACCCGCAATGGCCCTGGACGCGATTGGCGGTGGTGGTGCGCACCGTGTTTCTGGAAGGGATCGCGATGCCGCTGGTCGCGTTGCTGGCGGCGCCAAAGTCAAAGCGGGATGGGACGCGCGAGCCGGATGTGCCAGTGTTGATTGTTTCAAACCACGTCACACTCTACGACGTGCCGATTCTCCTATACGGACTGGGGAGGCGAACGCGACGACACGTAGCGGTAGCGATGGCGGGCGAAATGTTGCTCGACTGGCGCCGGGCGCGCGGCCAAGCAAACTGGTTTCTGAATCTGCTTGCGCCGGCCGCTTATTATCTGGTCACGGCGTTGTTCAATGTTTTCCCTTTGCCGCAGTCGGGAGATTTTCGCGCGAGCTTCGAGCACGCGGCTAGAGCCATGGACCGTGGTTTTCACGTGCTGGTGTTCCCGGAAGGAAAGCGCACACCCGATGGGCAGATGCACAAGTTCCAACGCGGCTCCGGACTGCTATGGAAGGAACTGCAATGCGAAGCGCTCCCGGTGTATTTGGACGGTCTGTGGGTATCGAAAGCCGCGCATGCGAAATGGTTTCGTTCAGGTAAGATCGCCACGCACGTTGGGAGAATGATCACCCTAAAGCCTGAAACAGATCCCGGGGCAGCGACGGCGCTTCTGGAAGAACAAGTGCGGAGCTTACAGGAGAAGTAGCTGAGGCCAGATCTGGCTTAGGGATATTCTCCGGCAGCGATTTCACTGAACTGCTACAGCATTATCAGTGACGTCATGCAGCGGAGAGGAGCAACCGCAGCCGCTGCGACGTGGATGGTATGCCGGAGCGGTTAAGGAGGCATCAAGCGATTGATTGGCTCACCTACCGAGGCTTATCTGACAAGAGTCAGAGAGCGCGGAGGTGATTGAGTAGATCCAGTTGCTCCTGGGTAACGCGTCGGCCCAGACGGCTGAATGATATCTTGGCAACAAGCAGAATCTAGTGCACACGCCGAACGATGCAATCAGGTTGAGAGATCCGCGCGAACATAGAATAATGACCCCGCGACCATTAGGAACGCCGTTGTTTTGTTGCATTGTCGTTCTTGTTAGCGCGTGTGCTAAACCGCCGAAGCCGCCAGTCGAGGATCCGAGCGGGCGCGAGAATTTGTCCGCCTTCACTCTCGGACAAGTGCGCGGGACCCGCGATGGCGACCGCCTGGATGCGGAGGCTGAATTTACGGATGGATCCTCGATGCTTACGGTAAAGATGAGTTTCACTATCGGAGCTCCCACCAAGCTGAAGTCAGGGCGTTGGCAGCGGATACACGACGGTGGTCTAACGGGCGGATCGGTCACGGAGCGCTCGGTAATGTTTCTCGGCGGTCAGGACGGCCCGCCCAGCATAGGAGGTAGGTTCGACCTGCTTGACCCCGCAGGGGTAGCGAAATATCGCATCACTATTCCCACGACGGAGTTGAAGATAAAGTTGCCGATTGAAAACGATCGGGGAAAACGTTAGCTTTGTCTAGCTGAACGCGGAGCCTCGCCACTATCAATCTGTCATTCGCCATTATCGGGAGCAGTTGAGGCTGTAGTTCGAAGTATGGGCATGCACCGTATTCCCGGATTCAAATCCCAGCGGCCCGACCAGCCACATGAGTTGCGTATAAACATCCGGCCAACTTTTCAGCGGGGCCGCCCACGCCAATGCGCCCACTTACATAGTCCTGATGCGGATGTAGCGTTTGATATCGGGCAACAGTGATACGAATGCAGCCACAGACAAACATATGGCAGCCGCTCGCAACAATTTTGAAGCTCTCACAGGCCTGACCTCCGTCGATGAATTAGACTCACGCCGCGATCTATTGTTTCAAACCAGTTCAGTGCAGTGCGCACCGCAGGACACGTGGTGTAGAATCCTGTCAGAAGGCTGGCGCCTTTTGATTAAGCACGAAAAGGAACGCGGATGGCCGACGAGTTCGTCAATTACGCATCCAGAGGTGCATTATCCACTGCGCTCCAGGAGATTGATGTCCTCTGGATCAACGCCGGCTTGAGCTGCGACGGCGATACCATAGCGATGACGGCGGCGACACAGCCAAGCCTCGAAGACCTGGTGAACGGCGGTTTGCCGTGGATTCCGAAGGTCAACTTTCATAATTTATTCCTGGCGTACGAAAATGGCGACGAATTTCTGGACCATTTTCACAAAGCCGCCCAGGGTAAACTGACGCCGTTCATTCTGGTGGTGGAGGGATCGATCCCTGATGAAACCAACAAGGCCGAGGGTTATTGGGCGTCTTTCGGAACCGATCACGCCACCGGCCAACCCATCACCACCTGTGAATGGATCGACCGCCTGGCCCCTCAGGCCTGGGCCGTCATCGCGGCCGGAACCTGCGCGACGTATGGCGGGATTCATGCCATTGAAGGCAATCCCACCGGCTGCATGGGGCTCGCCGACTACCTGGGATGGAAATGGACATCTCACGCCGGCATTCCCATCGTGTGCGTTCCAGGCTGCCCGGTGCAGCCCGATAACTTCATGGAAACTTTGCTGTACCTGCTGCATATGGCGGCCGGACGCGCGCCCATGATCCCGCTGGACGACGCCCTCCGTCCCACTTGGCTATTCGGACAAACGGTGCACGAAGGCTGCGACCGCGGCGGATATTATGAGCAGGCCGAATTTGCCGAGGAATATGGGTCACGCACGTGCATAGTAAAACTCGGATGCTGGGGCCCGGTTGTCCAGTGCAATGTCGGCAAACGTGGGTGGATGGCAGGGATTGGAGGTTGCCCCAACGTGGGAGGAATTTGCATCGGCTGCACCATGCCCGGATTTCCCGATAAATTCATGCCCTTCATGAACCAGCCGCCAGGCTCGCTGCTTTCTTCCAAGGCAGTGATGACCTACGGCCGCGCGATCCATGCGCTGCGGCGATTTACGCAAGCATCCTTGAATCAGGAGCCAAGTTGGCGGGGGCGGCGCAATCGATGAGCGCCCCCACCCACGTCAGCAGCGGACATGGCGGCTTGGCCTTCGATCCAGCGGATCTGGTAGACGCAGAAGCCGTTCTGGAGAATCTAGCGCGGGTGTTCTTTGAGGCGCCGGAAACCCTTCGATCTTCGATACCCGAAGGCCATGCACCGACCCTTGAAGATCGCTACCGCGTGCTGCTCGATCAGATCCCCGCGGTAGTGTTCATGGCGTACCTGGATCAAGGCATCGGCGAAGCCTACGTGAGCCCGCAAATCGAAGCGACGCTGGGTTTTTCGCAAAAGGAATGGCTGGAAGATCCGGTCCGCTGGTATCACCAGATTCATCCCGACGATAAGGTCCGCTGGAGCAATGAGGCAGCCGAAATGTTTCTTTCCGGCAAGCCGCTACGCTCCTCGTATCGCGTTATGGCGCGGGATGGACGCGTGGTTTGGTTTCATTGCGAGGCCCGCTTGGTCCGCAGCGAGGATGGCGAGCCGTGGTTTATTCACGGAGTCGGCTTCGACATCACCGAGCTCAAACAGATGCAGGAGGCGCTACAGGAAGAGCGCAATCTGGTTTCGGCTATCTTCGATACCGTGGGCGCCTTGGTGGTGGTGCTCGACCGCGAAGGACGGATCGTGCGTTTTAACCGCGCCTGCGAGCAGATGACCGGCTATAGCTCCGCGGAAGCGCGCGGCAAGTGTATGTGGGATTTGTTTCTGACCTCCGATGAAGCTGGAGAATTCAGCAACCTCTTCCGGCAAATTCGAGAAGACACTCCGCGAGCCGAATACGAAAGCTGTTGGATCGCGCGCGACGGCAATCACAGAAATATTGCGTGGTCGGCGGCGGTCCTCGCCGGCGCGAAACAAACTCCCCCTTACATTATTGTTTCGGGGATCGACGTCACTGAGCAGCGGCGCGCGCAAGCAAAGTTTCGCGGACTGCTCGAAACCGCACCGGACGCCGTGGTGGTCGTGAATCAGAACGGAAAAATTGTTCTAGTGAACGCCCAGGTGGAGAAGCTATTTGGCTATGGCCGGCGGGAATTGCTGGGAGAAGAGATTGAAAAACTAGTGCCGGACCGTTTGCGCGGCAAGCATCCCGGCCACCGCCGCAGCTTTATTTCCGAGCCGCGTGTCCGCCCGATGGGCGCGGGCGTCGAATTGTACGGCTTACACAAAGACGGGCACGAGTTCCCGGTGGAGATCAGTCTCAGTCCGCTTGAAACCGAAGAGGGCATGCTGATTTCGAGTGCAATCCGCGATATCAGCGAGCGCAAGCGCCTGGAGAAGACTATCCTGGACATCAGCGAAATCGAGCGCCGCCGCATCGGGCAGGATTTGCACGATGGCTTGGGCCAGCATCTGACCGGAGTCGCGTTTATGGGCAAGGCTTTGGAAGAACGTCTGGCGGAATCGTCGGCGCCCGAAGCGGCCGAAGCCGCGAAGATCGTGAAGCTGGTGAACGAATCCATTAAAATGACACGCGATCTGGCACGGGGGCTGCTGCCGGTGGTTTCTGAAGCCCACGGTCTCATGTCCGCGTTGGAACATTGGGCCGCCGAAGTGAGCGAGTTGTTCCACCTAAGCTGCCGCTTCGAGTGCGGCGATCCGGTGTTTGTCCACGAAGAAGTCCTGGCCGAGCATCTGTATCGGCTGGCACAGGAAGCCGTCACCAACGCGATTAAACACGGACACGCCAGACACATCGTCATCGGTCTTGCCGTGGTAAAGGGAGGCGGAGTGCTGACTGTTCGCGACGATGGCTGCGGCTTCGACGCGGCTTCGAAAAGCCAGACCGGCTTAGGGCTCCGCATCATGAGTTATCGCGCCAAGATGATCAGCGGCTCGCTGAGCCTGCATTCCTCCTCCCACGACGGCACCATGGTCAGGTGTTCGTTTCCTCTCATCGATCGCTCACTGGATGCGCCTGATGCTGCCTAAAGCCGCGACCGCAGTCACTCGCAACACGGTCTTTATCGTGGACGACCATCCTATCGTCCGCCAGGGGTTGGCGCTACTCATCAATCGCGAGCCGGACTTGGCCGTGTGCGGCGATGCCGAAGAAGCCAGCTCCGCCTTGCGCAGCATTGAGGAATTGAAGCCCAATCTGATCGTCGTGGACATTTCTCTCAACGGCCCTGACGGTTTGGATCTCCTCAAAGATATTCGCGCACGCGATGCGAATCTGCCGGTGCTGATTCTGTCCATGCTCGACGAGTCGCTCTATGCCGAGCGCGCCCTGCGTGCCGGCGCCAACGGTTACATCATGAAGCAGGAGGCGACGGACCGCGTGCTGGTGGCTATCCGCCGCATCCTGGGCGGTGAGATTTATGTCAGCGACCGCATGGCCAACCGGATGCTCCACCGCTTCGCAAGCGGTGCACCGGTCGAGAAGCGCTCTCCCGTCGCAGATTTGACGGATCGCGAACTCGAAGTTTTTCGTCTTATCGGCGAAGGCCACGGAACGCGGCAGATTGCGCAAGAATTGCACATCAGCGTGAAGACTGTCGAGTCTTATCAAGCCCACATCAAAGACAAACTGTCGCTGAAAAACGCTCGCGAGTTGGTACAGCGCGCGGTTCAATGGACGGTCGCCGACAAGCCCGCCTAATCGTCATAGTCGAATCTCTCCAATCCGGCCATCGGGGAATCCCCGGTCTTTAAATTAGGATCATTCCGCTTGAGAGAAGAGAGCATTCGGGTTTTAATGAAGCGGTACTGAGTGTGCGATCAGCCACCCAGCACGGAACCCTGGAGTTCGCGGCGTTCAGACCATGAAGTTCAAAGGAGCCAGGTATGCCCACCGAAACCGTTCCCTACGGTCGTAAAACCCAAAAGCCCTCTCCCGTTGCCGAAGTCCATATCCTTTGGATCACTGCCGGCTTGGGGTGTGACGGAGACTCCGTCTCGGTGACAGCTGCCACCCAACCCAGCATCGAAGATGTAATTCTGGGCGCCATCCCGGGTCTCCCCAAAGTGCATTTGCACAATCCGGTGCTGGCTTATGAAAACGGCGACGACTTTCTTAAATACTGGTATCTCGCCGAGCAAGGCAAGCTGGAGCCTTTCGTTCTGGTGGTGGAAGGATCCATCCCCAACGAGAAGATCAAGAAAGAAGGCTACTGGGCGGGGCTGGGCACGGACCCGCACACCGGGCAGCCGATCACAACCAACGAATGGATCGACCGCTTAGCGCCCAAAGCACTCGCGATCGTCACCGCCGGCACGTGCTCGGCGTACGGCGGCATTCATGCCATGGAAGGAAATCCGACCGGCTGCATGGGACTCGCCGATTATCTGGGCTGGGATTGGCGCTCGAAAGCCGGACTTCCCATCGTCAACGTTCCGGGCTGCCCGGTGCAGCCAGATAATTTCATGGAAACCTTGCTCTACCTGCTATATCAAGTAGCCGGTTTGGCCCCGATGATACCTCTCGACGACCAACTGCGGCCAACCTGGCTCTTCGGCAAAACCGTGCACGAGGGCTGTGACCGCGCCGGCTACTACGAGCAGGGGGACTTCGCGGAAGACTACAATTCCTCGAAATGTATTGTGAAGCTGGGCTGCTGGGGTCCTGTTGTGAACTGCAACGTACCCAAACGCGGATGGATGAACGGGATGGGCGGCTGTCCCAACGTGGGCGGCATCTGCATCGGCTGCACCATGCCCGGGTTCCCCGACAAATTCATGCCGTTCATGGACGAACCCCCGGGTGCGAGAGTGTCCGCCGGAACCATTGGCGTCTACGGACGCGCTGTCCGGGCCCTCCGCTCGTTCACCAACGACACTGTCAACAAAGAGCCCAAGTGGCGTCATCCGCGCGCGGAGCTCACCACCGGTTATAGCCCGAAGGCGTACTGACAAGGAGATTTGATCACATGAGTACAATTACAGCACCCAATGTAAAGACGCCCAGCAAGTCGGGAAACCTGGTGGAGATGAACTGGGATCCGATTACCCGAATCGTCGGCAGCCTGGGCATTTTCACTAAGATCGATTTCGAAAACCGTCGCGTCGCGGAATGCCACAGCACTTCGTCGATCTTCCGCGGCTACAGCATATTCATGAAAGGCAAAGACCCGCGCGACGCCCACTTCATTACCAGCCGTATTTGCGGTATCTGCGGCGATAATCACGCCACTTGTGCTACCTATGCGCAGAACATGGCCTTCGGCGTTCGCCCGCCTGCTCTGGGCGAGTGGATCGTCAACCTGGGCGAAGCCGCCGAGTACATGTTCGACCACAATATTTTCCAGGACAACTTGGTAGGAGTGGATTTCTGCGAGCAAATGGTCAAGGAAACCAATCCCAGCGTGTGGGCGAAAGCGCAAACTACCGCGTCGTCCGCACGCGAACTTGCATGGTTACAAGACCATCGCCGACATCATGACGGCCCTGAATCCGTTCACTGGCGAGTTCTATCTGGAAGCCCTGCAGATGAGCCGCATGACTCGGGAAATGTTCTGCCTGATGGAAGGCCGCCACGTCCATCCGTCGACCCTCTATCCCGGCGGTGTGGGCACCGTTCCCACCGTTCAGCTCTTCACCGACTACATCGTGCGCCTGATGAAGTATGTCGAGTTCATGAAGAAAGTGGTGCCGTTTCACGATGATCTTTTCGATTTCTTCTACGAGGCGCTACCGGGTTATGAAGAAGTCGGACGCCGTCGCATTCTACTCGCATGCTGGGGCTCCTTCAACGATCCCGACCATTGCGATTACACCTACAAAAACATGACCGAATGGGGCCGCAAAATGTTCGTGACCCCCGGCGTGGTTGTCGATGGCGAGCTTGTCACTACCGACTTGGTCGACATCAACCTGAACATCCGCATCCTGCTCGGCAGCTCTTATTACGACGACTGGCAAGGCGGCCAAACCTTTGTCAAGCAGGACCCCTTGGGCAATCCTGTCGATCAGCGGCACCCCTGGAATCAGACCACCACCCCGCGCCCACAGAAGCGCGACTTCAAGGATAAATACACATGGGTGATGTCTCCCCGCTGGTTCGACAAACGCACCGGCGACTACCTGGCGCTCGACACTGGCGGCGGACCCATCGCCCGCTTCTGGGCGACCGCGCTCGCCGGACTGGTCGATTTCGGCTACGTCAAGTCTACCGGCCACAGTGTGAAGATTTATCTGCCGAAGACCGCGTCAAAGCCCGAAGTCGAATTCGAGTGGAAGATCCCAAAGTGGAGCAATGCTATTGAGCGCGATCGCGCCCGCACTTATTTCCAGGCCTACGCCGCGGCGGCCGCATTGCATTTCGCCGAAAAAGCGCTCGCCGAGTTACACGCCGGCCGGACACGCACCTGGTCGGACTTCACCGTTCCCGAAGAAGCCATTGGCTGCGGCTTCCACGAAGCGGTTCGCGGTGTGCTTTCGCATCACGTGGTCATCAAGAACGGCAAGATCGCGAACTATCACCCCTATCCGCCAACTCCTTGGAACGCCAATCCGCGCGATTCTTATGGAACACCGGGGCCTTATGAAGATGCCGTCCAGAACACGCCCATCTTCGAAGAGAACGGCCGCGACAAATTTAAGGGCATCGACATTATGCGCGCAGTGCGCAGCTTCGATCCCTGCCTCCCTTGCGGCGTGCACATGTACGACGGCGGCGGCAAAATCCTCGAGACGCGCCACTCACCGATGTTCGGAAACAACGACTGAGGGTCCATGCCTCCACAAGCGGATTTCCAGCAGCGGCTGAAGTCGATCGAAACCCTATTAGGCAAGATCGAAGCCGGCGCCGACCCCCACATGCGTACCAGCGTGCAAGAGTTGGTGCAGCTGGTAATGGACCTGCACGGCGCCGGCTTTGAGCGCATGCTCGAGCTGATTCGTGCGCCTGGAGACGGCGGGACGGTCCTGATTGAAAAACTCGGCCGCGACGATTTGGTTGCCAGTCTCCTGATCTTATACGGACTGCACCCGCTCAATCTCGAAGAGCGCGTCGTTAACGCAATCGATAAATTGACCCCGCGCTTGCGCTCTCATGATGCGGAGGTGGAGTTGGTCGGCATGGAAGACGGAGTAGTTCGCGTGCGGCTCCGGGTGAACGGCCATGGCTGCGGTTCCAACGCGCAGTCTCTGAAAGAACAGGTGGCAGACGCGCTCTATCAAGCCGCTCCCGATCTGACTTCGCTCATCGTCGAAGGCGCGGAAGAGAAATCAGGGTTTGTCCCGCTGGAGATGTTGCAGTCCGCCCCATCGCTCGCCAATGGTCTGAAAGGAGGGCTGTGAGCGAAGCCGATCAATCCGGGAAATCGTTCGGAGTTCTCCGCCAGTTCGTGCGCCGTGCTTCGGCCGTTGAGACTTGCGAAATGTGCAGCCGGGAGCTGGCTGAAAACCACCAACACCTGCTGGAGCCACTGAGTCGCAAGTTGGTGTGCGCGTGCGATGCGTGCGCGATTCTCTTTAACAGTGTGGGGCAAACCAAGTATAAGCGTGTTCCCCGGCGGATTCGCTTCCTGTCCGATTTCCAAATGACGGACGGCCAGTGGGATGGACTGATGATGCCCATCAACATGGCTTTCTTCTTCAAGAGCACCCCACAAGACCGCGTGATTGCCCTCTATCCCAGCCCCGCCGGTGCGACCGAGTCGCTGCTCTCCTTCGACACCTGGGATGAGATCGAGCGCGACAATACGGCGCTGCTCGAAATGGAAGCCGACGTGGAGGCCTTGTTGGTCAATCGAATCGGCCACTCGCGCGGTTTCTCACAGCCCGAATACTACATCGTTCCGATCGATGAATGTTTCAAACTAGTTGGTCTGATCCGCAGCCGTTGGCAGGGCCTGTCGGGCGGAACCGAAGTGTGGCGAGAGATTGCCGAGTTCTTCAACAGCTTGAAAGCCCGATCGCCCAATACGCAGGTGGCGGAGACATCTCATGCCTGATCTCGCTATCACCGTCGAGAAAGCGGAAGTCGTTCCATTCGCCGCAGCGCCCACGCTCGCATTTAAGCTGCGGGTGGCGAACGCTGACCCCACAGAGACCATTCACACCGTGGTGCTCCGCTGCCAGATCCAAATAGAGGTGACGCGCCGCCGCTATACGCCGCAGGAGCAGGAACACCTGCGTGACCTGTTCGGCGAACCGGAACGTTGGGGCAAGACCCTGCGTAATTTACTTTGGACCAACACCAGTACCGTGATTCCGCCCTTCACTGGCTCGACTCTTGCTAACCTGCAAGTGCCTTGCACCTTCGATTTCAGCGTCGCGACCACTAAATATTTTGACGGCTTGACAGACGGCGAAATCCCCATCTTCCTCATGTTCAGCGGGACGGTTTTCTACGCCGATCCGGAGGGTGGCTTAAAAGTGGCGCCCATCTCCTGGGACAAAGAAGCCAAATTTCGCATGCCCTGGCAATTTGGAAGGACATGATGGAACGCTACTATCCCAACAGCGTGTGGCTGTGTTTGCGCAAGGACGTTTTTGAGCACTTGCAGGCCTATAAAACGCAGCAAGGGATTCCTACCTGGGAACAAGCCATCGAGCGAATTCTCGCGCAATCCGAGGAGACCATCGTTTCATGATTAGCGATGCCGTCGAAAAGATTGCGAATGCCGTGCTCTATGAAGGATACATGCTATATCCTTACCGTCCTTCCGCGGTGAAGAATCATCAACGCTTCAATTTCGGCGTCCTTTATCCGCGCGAGTATTGTGAGGCGCAAGCCGGCTCGGATAACTGGCAGATGCAAACCGAATGCATAGCGTTGGGAAACGAGAGAGCATTCCTCGAAGTGAAAGTTCGTTTCCTGCAAATGATCGAACAGGGTGATTTCCAGGAGGGTGTCGAGCGTGCGGTTTGTCTCCCGGCGGCGAGTCTTTCCTCGCTCGAAGCCCAACCGCAGCGGCAGCAATTTCGCTTCGCAGGCGTCGAAGGCGAGGCAGAGCTGGAGTCACGCCAAATCGGCAAGGGGTATTTCAAGATTACTCTGTTCATCCGGAACTTGGCCGGTCCGTTGGACGCAGCCGCGAACCGTGATGCAGTTCTGCTGCGCTCGCTAGTTTCTGTCCATAGCATCCTCCATATTGCGAAGGGAAAGTTTGTCTCCTCCATCGATCCGCCCGAGCAGTTCCGCACGGCAGTAGCGGAATGCCATAACCAGGGTGCGTGGCCGGTGCTCGCTGGAGAAGAAGGTCAGCGCGACACGATCTTGTCGGCGCCGATTATCCTCTACGACTATCCGCAGATTGCGCCGGAAAGCGCGGGCGACCTTTTCGATGGCACTGAAATCGACGAGATTCTCGCGCTGCGTATTCTGACCTTGACCGACGCCGAGAAGCAAGAAGTAAGAAACGGCGACGAACGCGCCCGCCAGATTCTGGAGCGAACCGAACTGCTGCCGCCGGAGCATTTTCAAAAACTCCACGGCGCCCTGCGCGGCCTCCGCGCGAACCCGGAGGCGCAATGAACGAGTGGGAATGGCAGTTGCTCGAAGATATGCCGCCACTCGAGAAAGTGACAGTCGAAGGCGTCGAATTCAAGGTCGGCGATCATGTCCGCTTGCAGCCGCGCAACGGCGGCGACATCATGGACGTCGCCTTGGCCGGAAAAGTCGGAATCATCGAAAGTATCGAGCAGGATTACGAAGGTGAAGTACAAATTGCCATCGTTCTGGATGATGATCCCGGTAAAGACCTTGGTTTCCTGCGCCAGCCCGGTCACCGTTTTTTCTTCAAGGGCGAGGAGATCACAGCGGTATGACGCAGCCGCAGATTCTGATCGCTTGCATCGGGAATATCTTCCTGGGCGATGACGGCTTCGGGACGGAAGTGGCCCACCGACTCGCCGGCCGCAGCCTGCCGCCGGGAGTGGCCCTCAAGGATTTCGGAATTCGCGGGGTGGATCTTAACTACGCCCTGCTCGATCCTTATGAGCTCATCATTTTGGTCGACGCCTGCGCGCGCGGCGGGGAACCAGGCAGCGTGTACCTGATCGAGCCTGACCCGGTTGACTCCGTTGTCCCGGGTACCGTTCCAGCCAGCCTGGATATGCACGGCATGAACCCACTGAACGTCCTGCGTACGGTTAAATCGATGGGCGGGGCACAGGGCCGGATTCTCATCGTCGGCTGCGAGCCCGCCGATCTTGGCGGCGAAGAAGGACGGCTGGGCTTAAGCGATCCGGTCCACGCTGCGGTCGATGAGGCAATCGCCATGATTGAAACGCTGATCTCGAAAGAAGCAGTGCTACAGGCGCAATAACACAAAGGAGGCATCATGCCAATGGAACTTACCGAACACGCCAATGGTCAGGATTCGCAAGAGGCCCGCGACACTCTGTTGTTAATGGGAGGCGCAGCGATGGTGGTCTTTGGCGCCGGACTGATTCTGTCGACGCCCATGGTGCGCCGGCTCCTCGGCGGTCTCAACGCCGGAAGTCTGTTGCAAGCGGCTATTCCGGATTTTCAGCGCTACATGAAGTTAAGGTCCATGTGACTGTACCGTTGAGTAGCACGGCAGTGGGACATTACGTTCTGGACAAAGGAACGAGCCGCTTTACACTTCGTGCGTTTGCCGGCGGCATGCTTTCGGCGATGGGACACAATCCCACCATCGCGATTCGGGACTTCTCAGGCGAAGTAAACTTTGACCCCGCCGAGCCCGGAAAAGGAACGCTGCGCCTGCAGATCCGTGCTGATTCCCTGGAAGTGACGGATGACATCAAGAGCGCCGATCGCAAGGAAATGGAGAGCGCCATGAAGCAGCAAGTGCTCCAAAGCGCCCAATATCCCAACATCACATTCGACGCTGCCGTGGCTTCTGCCAGTCAGTTAAGCGAAGGACGCTTTCAAGTGTCTTTGAACGGAACTCTTTCTCTACGCGGCGCCACGGGCCGCGCGCCGGTGACGGCCCAGGTGACTCTGCTCGGCGACATGCTGCGTGCGTCCGGCGAATTCTCTCTTCTCCAGACCGACTACGGCATCCCGCTGGTGAGCGTGGCCGGCGGAGCGCTGAAACTCAAAGACGAACTCAAATTCACCTTCGACATCGTCGCGCGAAAACAGGAATAAGAACATGTGCCTCGCCATACCCGGAAAAATCATCGAACTGCTGGCCGAGGATCGCGATCTAGCAGTGGTCGACATTCTCGGCGTGCGCCGGAGAGTGGATCTCGGGCTATTGCAGGATGATCGCCCACGCGCCGGCGATTGGGTGCTGATCCACGTTGGTTTTGCGATGAGCAAGATCAGCGAAGTGGACGCGCTGGATCAATTGCGTATGCTCACAGAAATCGGCGAGACCGAAGCCGCGCTGGAGGAAGTGCAGGGCTACGGATCGAGTTGACATGCCAGGAGACGAATCATGCGATTTGTGGACGAATTTCGCGAACCAGAGTTAATTACCAGAACGGCCGATGAAATCCGCCGGCTGGCTGATTCCCAGCGGCACTACCGCTTCATGGAAGTCTGCGGCGGACACACTCACTCCATCTATCGCTTTGGCCTGAAGGATTTGTTGCCGCCCAACATCGAACTGGTTCATGGACCGGGCTGCCCTGTGTGCGTGCTCCCCATGGGAAGGATCGATGATGGACTGTCCATCGCAGAACATTCAGATGTAATCTTCGCCGCTTTCGGCGACATGATGCGCGTCCCAGGGACGCAAGGGAGCCCGCTCGAACACAAAGCCCGCGGTATGGATGTGCGCATCGTCTACTCGCCGTCGGATGCCCTGAAACTCGCCCGCAATAACCCCGGCAAGCACGTGATGTTCTTCGCCATCGGCTTTGAGACTACGGCACCCTCCACCGCGCTCACGCTCATGCGCGCTAAGAAAGAAGGCATCCGCAACTTCTCAGTATTCTGCAACCACGTGACGATCATCCCCGCCATCCGCGCGATCCTTGATTCCCCCGGCATGCGCATCGACGCCTTCATCGGTCCCGGCCATGTGTCCACCGTAATCGGCTGCCGTCCCTATGGATGGATCGCAACCGACGAAGGCAAGCCCATCGTAGTCGCCGGATTCGAACCGCTGGATATTTTGCAATCCATCGTCATGCTGCTGCGCCAGATGAATGACGACGAAAAGAAAGTTGAGAACCAGTACAAGCGCGTAGTTCCCTGGGAAGGAAATCACGCCGCGCTCAAGGCCATGGGCGAGGTATTCGAGTTGCGCCCGTATTTCGAATGGCGAGGATTGGGCTTCATCTCGCAATCTGCTCTACGCATCAAAAACGCCTATTCGGAATGGGACGCCGAATGCCGATTCTCCGTCCCGGGCATTCGTGTCACCGATCCCAAAGCCGCGCAGTGCGGCGAAGTCTTGAAGGGCGTGTTGAAACCGGCTCAGTGCAAGTTGTTCGGCAAGGAGTGCACCCCGGAGCATCCCATTGGCGCACTGATGGTATCGTCTGAAGGCTCCTGCGCTGCCTACTACAGCTACGAACATCGTAAGGCCGCACAGCTAACCCAATTGACGGGAGCAACATGCTGACCACTGCCGCGCCCAAAATTCGCTTCCGCGATCCGCAGGTCGAAATGGCCCACGGAGCCGGCGGGAAGGCCAGCCGCCGCCTTATCGACGGATTGTTCGCCCCCATTTTATTCGGATCCGCACGGGCGCCTCTGGGAGACGCCGCCCACGTCAACATCAACGGAACCTGCGTGGCCTTGACCACCGACAGTTTCGTCGTCCGCCCGCTGCGCTTCCCGGGAGGCTCCATCGGCGAACTAGCAGTAAACGGAACCGTGAATGATCTGGCAGTTTCCGGAGCCCGCGCGCAGGCTCTCGTCGTCAGTTATGTCCTCGAAGCCGGCCTGCCGACGGAAATCCTCGAAGCCGAAGTGCGCGCGATGGCTGCTGCCGCGAAAGCTGCCGGCGTGGTCATCGCAGGTGGCGACACCAAAGTGGTCGAACATGGCAAAGCCGATCAGATGTACATCACCACGTCCGGAATCGGCCACCTGATTCCAGGACTGAGCATCTCGCCGGCTGCCGTGCGATGCGGTGACAAGATCCTCCTTTCTGGCCCTATCGGCGATCACGGCATCACGATTTTACTGGCGCGCGGAGAATTGGATCTAGAGGCAGATCTGCGCTCCGATACCCGTTCCGTCCTACCAATGGTCGAAGCGTTAGCCGACGCTGTCGGCGCCGGAGTCCATTGGATGCGCGACCCCACCCGCGGCGGCGTCGCCACATCGCTCAACGAACTCGCGCACGATTGCGGCCTGGGAATTCTGTTATCGGAAGAGCGCGTTCCCATCCGTGACGAAGTACGCGGCGCTTGCGAACTACTGGGTCTCGACCCGCTGCACATAGCCAACGAAGGTCAGTTTCTGGCGGTTGTCGCCGCCGAACAAGCCGAAGCCGCGCTCGCAGCGCTCCATGCGACTCCCGGCGGCCGCGAAGCCGCGTTGATTGGCGAGGTGAGTGAACAGCCCGCAGGCTCGGTCCTGGTAACCACGCTCTATGGAGGCAGCCGCATCGTGGACATGCTGGTAGGCGATCCTCTGCCGAGAATATGCTGAAGGCCTGCGATCTCGTTAGTGACGTCGAAGAACGGTTGCTTGAACGCAATCGGATCTTCGAGAAGTTCTTCGCTGAACAAGCGCGCCCTCTCGCGCTTGCCTGCCAAGAAATGTCGGACCGCTTTCTGCAAGGCGGCCGCTTGCTGGCCTTCGGACAGGGTCCCTACGCAACCGACGCCCAGCACGTCTCGGTAGAATTCGTCCACCCCATCATCGTCGGCAAGCGTGCCCTGCCTGCACTTGATCTGTCACTTCTGTTTCGCCCCTGGCTCGACGCCCTCCTCCGCCCGGAAGACATCGTTATGGGATTCGGCCCTCCTGCGGGCGACGCGGAAGTCACGGCCGCGCTCGCCACCGCGCACCACCAGGACGCGATGACCTTCGAGTTGCCCGGCCGCCACGGTTCCTACTCGCTCCAACCACCGGCCCAGCATCCGTTCATCCATCAGGAGCTGATCGAGATTCTCTATCACACACTGTGGGAAACCGTCCACGTCTTCTTTGAGCACCGCGAATTAGGCCATGACGTAGGCGACTCCGCATTCCTCTATCCTTTTCTCGGCGAAGCCAAACAGCCCACCGCGGATATCGTGGAACAAGTCGCCGCCTCGATTCGAGCCAAGGCTCAGGAAGACGCGAATCTGCGCACCCGCGTCGCGCGCGACGAATCCGAACAGATCGTCAACGCCGCGCGCGCCATCCACCAGCGCTTACGACAAGGCGGCAAACTAATTATTTTCGGCAATGGAGGTTCGGCCACCGACGCCAACGACTGGGCCATCGATTGCGTCCTTCCCCCAGCGGGATACAAACCGGTGCCCGCCATCTCCCTGTCCATGGAACCTGCAATTCTCACCGCGATCGCAAACGACGTCGGTATCGAAACCGTGTTTCTCCGTCAGATCATCGCGCACGCCCGCCCGGAAGATGTCGCGATCGGCATCTCTACTAGCGGAGGATCGCGCAACATCATCCTGGCGCTCGAAGAAGCGCGCAAGCGCGGACTGCTCACCGTGGCACTGCTAGGTTACGACGGTGGCGAGATTCTACGCCGCGGCCTGGCTGACTTCCCGCTGATTGTCCGCTCCGATTACATCCCCCGTATTCAAGAAGTGCAAGCGTCCACCTATCACGTAATTCGCGAAACATTGGAGGCTTTATACCGTGCCTGATTTTGAACTGTTCGGAACCAAGAGCTGTCCCTATACCGAGGAAATGCGTGAGTGGTTGGAATGGAAAGGCTACGAATACGTCGAATACGACGTCGAAGCCGATAACGAAGCTCGCGCCCGCATGATCGCAATTTCCGGCGGTCAGCGGACGGTACCGATCCTGGCGGAAGATGGCGACCTAGTGCAGATCGGCTGGCAGGGACGCGGCTGCGTGGTCGGCGGGTAAACCATGACAGCTGCTTGCGACATACGAGTCCGCGGCGTCGTGCAGGGAGTCGGCTTTCGCCCCTTCGTCTACCGCCTGGCACAAGCGAACACGCTCGCCGGCTGGGTGCTGAACGATGAAGAAGGCGTAGAAATACATTTGGAGGGCGCAGAACGCGCGCTCGATGCATTCGTGCATTTTCTCAACGTCGGCAGCCCGCCTGCCGCGATCATTCAGGCCATCGACGTTCAAACTGCCCACCCCGCAGGGTTCAAAGACTTCACCATCCGCCCCAGTCGTAATCAAGGCCGTCCCAGCGTGCGGATTTCGCCCGACCTGTCCGTATGCGATGCCTGCCTGGAAGAATTATTCGATCCTGCGAATCCGCGCCATCGCTATCCGTATATCAACTGCACCAACTGTGGCCCGCGCTATTCGGTAGCCGTGAGCCTGCCCTATGATCGCGCCAACACCACCATGCGCGAATGGCCTCTGGATGATTACTGCAGCGGTCAGTACAGCGACCCGGCGGACCGTCGCTTTCACGCGCAGCCCGTCGCCTGTCCGAACTGCGGACCGCACTACTCACTGCGAGCGGCCAACCAGATCGTCATCGGCGACGATGCCGGCATCAGTCGCGCCGTCGAGCTGCTAAATGCAGGCGCTATCATCGCCGTGAAAGGCCTTGGCGGTTATCATCTGGCTTGTGATGCTCAAAACGCCTCCGCCGTCAGTGCACTACGCGATCGAAAATTCCGCAAGGAAAAACCCTTCGCGTTGATGGCTCGCAGCATCGAGGTCGCCCGCCAGTTGATAGATCTGTCACCCGAAGCTGAATCTCTGCTGACGTCGGTGGCGCGGCCCATCGTTCTAGCGCCGCCAAAATGAATTTGCCCCACGTAGCTCCCGAAAACGACGACCTGGGGGTAATGCTGCCCTACACGCCGCTCCACCATCTGTTATTCGCCGCGGGCGCTCCCAGCGTTTTGGTAATGACTAGCGCGAACCGCTCCAGTGAGCCGATTGCTTACCGTGATGAAGAAGCCGCGGAGCGCCTCGCGGGAATCGCCGACGCGTTCCTGATCGGTGAACGCCCCATTGCGCATCGCGTGGATGATTCGATCGCCCGCGCCGGATCGCTCGGTCCCGTGATTCTACGCCGCGCCCGTGGCTACGCGCCCGCCGCCGTCACGGCCATCCCGACTATCATGCCGATCCTCGCTACCGGCGCCGATCTCAAAAATACCGTCACGCTCGTGGTCAACGGTCAGGCGCTGATGAGCCAGCACATCGGCGACCTCGATCAGTACGAGTCCTTCCAGGCTTTTCGCGAGACCATTGACGATTTTCTTGCAATGTACGAAATCCCGCGCGAAGAGCTGATTGTTGGCTCACGATGCTCACCCGCAATATCTTCGACACTGCACGCGGCTGCTTTTCCCGCCGCCGCATTCCACCCGATTCAACATCATCGCGCTCATATAGCCTCGGTCCTCGCCGAGCGCGGCGCGTGGGACAAGCGCGTATTAGGCGTAAGTTTCGACGGCACCGGCTTCGGCGACGATGGCACGATTTGGGGCGGCGAATTCTTTGCCGGAAGCATCGCCGAGGGCTTCAATCGTGTGGCCCACCTGCGCCCGGCCGCCCTAGCCGGAGGCGATGGCGCCGCACACCACCCCGTGCAAGCCGCCGCCGGATTCCTCGCTCAGTTGGACCCGTTGCCCGGCGTCATGGAACAACCCTTTCGATTTCCCGAACGCTACCAGCAGTCATTAGAGTTGATTCGCAGCGGTGTCCGAACCTTCACCACCACTTCAGTAGGTCGGCTGTTCGACGCCGCCGCCGCGCTGCTCGGCTTCGTCCGGGAGGTAACCTTCGAAGGCCAAGCCGCCATGTGGGTGGAGCACCTGGCGCGATCCGTCCCCACCGCCGCCCCCTATCCATTTCCCTGGAAAGACGGCGAATTGGATTTCCGGCCGCTTCTCGCAGCACTGGCACAAGACCGCTTTCGCGGTAAAGATCCTGCTTATTGTGCCCGCGCCTTTCAGTCAGGAATCGCCCAAGGGCTGGCTGATGCGCTCGCTGTCTTGCGCCGAATGCATGACATGGATATTGTCGTGCTTTCGGGCGGCGTCTTTCAAAATGAAATGCTGCTCGCCGACCTGAAGTCTTTCACCTCCGCCGAACATATCGCTATTTGGACCAACGCTTCCGTCCCGCCGAACGATGGAGGCATCAGTTTGGGGCAGGCGGCCTTAGCCGCCTTCGCGGAACCCCGGTGATCCTATGCACGAGCTTTCCATCGCAATGAGCATCGTCGAAATGGCTGAAGAAGAGTCAGCCCAGCGCAACGCCCGCGTGAACGCCGTGCATCTGAAACTCGGCAAGCTGGCGGGAGTCGTGAAAGCCGCTCTACTATCGTCCTTCGAGTTGGCTTGCGAAGGTACCGAGCTCGAAGGTTCCCGCTTAATCATCGAAGAGCTCCCGATCATCGTCTATTGCGCGACGTGTCTCGCGCCGCGCACCTTGGATTCGGCGCAGTGGTTCGTTTGCCCGCAATGCAACCACCCCGTCTCCGAAGTCTTGCAGGGGCGGGAACTGGAAGTGTTCGCACTGGAGATTGACCAATGAGTTCCGCACCCACCACACAAACCCGGCTGGTCGAAGTAAGGCAGCACGTTCTCAAGCAGAACGACATCGTGGCGCGCGAACTTCGCCGGCGCTTTCACGACGCCGGAGTCTATGTCGTGAGCCTGGTGTCGAGTCCCGGCTCCGGAAAGACGGCGCTGCTCGAAAAGACGCTGACTCTGCTGCGCCCGGACTTCCGCGTCGCCGCGTTGGTCGGAGACCTCGCCACCGAAAACGACGCGGTTCGCTTGGCGCGTTCGCAGGTGCCGGTGAAACAGATCACTACCGGCACACTCTGCCACCTCGAAGCTGCTATGGTGCGCACCGCCCTTGAAGGTTGGGAGCTAAATGAGCTGGATTTCCTTTTTATCGAAAACGTGGGGAATCTGGTGTGCCCTTCGTCCTACGACGTTGGCGAAGATCTGCGAGTGGTCTTGCTTTCCGTCACCGAAGGTGAAGACAAACCCGTTAAATATCCCACTATTTTCAACACCGCCGACTTAGCAATTCTCACAAAGATGGACTTGGCCGATGCCGTCGAATTCGATCTGGCGACGGCGCGCTCGAACATGCAACGAGTGCGGCCCGGCATGCCGGTGCTCGAAGTATCTTCGAAAAACGGCGTGGGCATGACCGAATGGTTGCGGCTACTGGCGTCCGCCAGGAAAGGCTCCGAGTTACGTTGACGAAATAGCCGCCAACGCCAGCCTGCGCCGCAACTCCACAGTTTGCCGCCGATGACAGAGAAGACACAGGGTGCGTAAGTTCTCCAGGTCGCACTCCCCACCGCCTTCCGCGACAGCGAGGATATGATCGGCATCCCACAGACTCTTGCGGGTGAGCCGCTTGAGCCCCCATTTCGCGAGGAGCCGTAGCCGGTGAGTACCGCGCGAGCGCCGCAGTTCGCCATAAGCCGCGCGGGTATCGATATGGCAGATCGCGCAAACCCCTCGGTCCCGCAGCAGAACCTTTTCGCGAAGATATCCAGGATCGCAACGAAGACGCCACTCATGTACGCACCAATCCGAACAAAACGTAAAGCGCCGCGCAGGGACTTCGAGACTGCACCAGCGGCACAGCGTACGTCCGTTGCTCCCCTTCGGCAGCGCCGCGCGATCGGCGATGCCGCCGCGCATCCTTCGGGAAGTGCTCAAAAGCATCACAACATTTTTAGCATAAAGTGTTTTATGGAATCTTTGGGGCTCGAACGATTTGAGATATATACTGGCGGAGATGAAACCTTTCCTCATGGTCCTCGGTTGTCTGCTAGCGCTGGACGTTGCTATCGTTGCACAGGAAAACCGCGGTGGTGGACGCGGCTTCGCTCAGCCCGAGGGACTGCGCGACGTTACCGTTTCCGCCATCCCGGGCGTGGTAGCGCAAGGCGCCCAATGGACGCTGGCCTGGCAGGGAACCGACAACGCCGACGGCATCATCGCCTCCAGCGATGCTGGTTTGCTGTTCGCGCAGGAGCAGCCGAACCGCATCAGCAAGCTCGACCGGAACGACAAGGTCTCAGTTTTTCTGGACGACACGCACGGCTCCGGAGCCCTGTCCATTGACGCGAAGGGCCAAATGTTGGCAGTAGAGCGAACGTGTACCGACCCCGGCCGGCGAGGACCTCCTTGCACGGAAGCTACCGCAGTAGCGGTATTAGCTCCCACGCGCAAACTGCTGGCAGACAATCTTGACGGCAAAAGTCTGGGGCGTCTGAACGACCTGATCGCGGACAAAAAAGGCGGTGTGTACTTCAACGGCACAGGCACATATTATGTGAACCGCGACGGCAAAGTAAGCAGTATCGGGGAGAACATACGTACCAACGGAATCACACTGAGCCGGGATGAAAAGACGCTCTACGTAACCAACGGTGGCACTTTGGTGGCGTTCGATGTTGATCCGGATGGCTCGGTGAAAAACCAGCGCGACTTCGCCAAGTTAGAAGCGGGCGGCAACGGAGACGGGATGGCCATCGACACCGCAGGACGACTGTACGTGACCTCCGGCCCGGGTGTGCAAGTATTTAGCCCTGCCGGAAAATATCTGGGCATCATCCCGACGCCACGCAGTGTGATCAGCGCAGCCTTTTCCGGCAAGGACAAGAAGACGCTTTACGTGGTGGGTGCCGGAGCATTGGGCCCGGATGGAAAAGAATTCCGCACGCCCGAGGGCGTCCGCAACAATGCCAAGACTATTTATCGGATCCAAATGCTCGCGCAAGGGTTTCAGGGCCGAGTCAAGTAGGGAGGAGAACCCATGATCAGACGTCGTGATTTCATCAGAGCCGGCGCCGGCGCGGCCGCCACCATCGCCGCGCTCAATGCGGCGCAAGCTCCTTCATCGCAGAAAATTCCCTGGTGGGCAGCGCGTCCTGGAAAAGGCGGCGTGGGGAAGCCCTCGGCGATTGACATGCACGCCCACTGGTCCCCGGAGCCTTATAACAAGGTCCTGGCCGATCTAGGGCAACCCCTCGCCAATCCCTATCCACTCGATTACGATCTCGACAAACGCCGTCAGTGGATGGATGACCACGGCGACCTGATGCATTGCCTGACGCTCTCCGGCGCCATGCCCTGGCAACGCGTTTCCGCGCAAGAAGGCGCGCATCTCGCGCAGGTCATCAACGACACCGGCATCCAAGTCCATCAAAAATATCCGGACCGTTTTGTCATCGCCGCAGAGTTGCCGATCCGCGATTCGGAGCTTGCCTTGAAGGAGCTAAATCGCGTAGCCGGACAGCCCGGTGTGCGCGCCGTCCACCTTCCGGATTCCATCGAAAAGCAAGACTACATATTCGAGCCGGGCTTTGCGCCGGTGCTCGCGCGCATTCAGGAACTCAGCTATCCCATCATCTTTCATCAGATGGACGGAGTGGTCAACACCTTCGGGGGCAGCAGAACCGTCGGCCCGCCGCCGCTGGCAGCCGGGATCGACGCTCCCATCGAACACACATTTCTCGCGAGCAAATTTATTTACACCGGCACGCTCGATAAATATCCCAACCTGCAAATGGTCCTGCCGCATGCCGGCGGCGCCTTCCCCTACCTGGCCGGGCGCGTCGAGCATTTTCTGTTCCACATGACTGACCACGGAACCTCGATCCAACGCCCTTTTCGTGACTACCTGCGGCGCTTCCATTACGACTATTTGATTTATTATCCGGAAGCGCTCCGCTTCCTAATCGGCCTGGTCGGTTTCGACCGCATCGTCGTCGGCACCGATAACTTCGCGGCGAAGGACGTCGAATATCCCTCGGCAGTCCTCGATCAGTTCAACTTCGCAGCCGCCGATCGTGATCGCATACTGAAGGGCAATGCGATGCGGCTGCTCCACCTATAAACGGCCGTCGTCCTTCAGAAACGTGCCCTCTTGAAGTTCGCGGAACGCCTGCCGGAGTTGCTCCTGGGTGTTCATCACGATCGGGCCTTGCCATGCCACCGGTTCCTGCAAAGGCTTGCCGGAGACTAGCAGAAAGCGCATACCGTCCTCGCCAGCCTCCACCTCCACTTCATCGCCGCGGTCGAACAGAATCAGCGAACGGTTATCAGCAAGTGTCGGCGCTTTTACCTCCAGCGCGCCCGCCCGTTCCGTCGGAACCGCCAGCGGCCCGGACGCGTTCGTGAACTTCCCGCTCCCCTCGAAAACATAAGCAAACGCGTGACGCGTCGTCTCCACCGGCAAGGTTTTTCGCTTTCCGGGCGGCACCGTCACGTCCAGATAAACCGGATCGGCCGCGACTCCCTCCACCGGTCCCTTCATTCCCCAAAAACTTCCGCACACCACACGAACGTGTGTCCCGTCGTCGTCGGTGAGCGCAGGCACGTCCGGCCCCTTGACTTCCTGATAACGCGGTTCGGTCATCTTGAGCGACGCCGGAAGATTTCCCCATAACTGGAATCCATGCATCCGGCCCTGTTGATCGCCCTTGGGCATTTCCTGATGAATAATTCCCCGCCCCGCCGTCATCCACTGCACGTCTCCGGCGCCAATGACACCGCGGTTTCCAATGCTGTCGCCGTGCTCCACATTCCCCGCGAGCACATAAGTGATCGTCTCGATCCCGCGATGCGGATGCCACGGGAATCCTGCGAGATAATCCGCCGGAACATCGTTGCGGAAATCGTCAAGCAGTAGGAACGGGTCGAAGTCAGAAGTGTTGCCGAAACCGAAGGCACGCCGGAGATGCACCCCCGCGCCTTCGAGTGTCGGTTTGGATTTTACTAGCCTGTGGACGGGTCTTATGGACATAGAACAGCCTCAACCAAATTTTACCGCGGACGCTAGCGAGCGAGCTCTCGCACGCCATCCGCACTAGCCGCAAACACGCGTGAAGTCATCCCCAGGAACAAGCCGTGCTCTACCACGCCCACCACTGCGTCGAGCGCTCTTCCCAGCGCCGCCGCGGACAGTTCACCGCTCAGCGTGCAATCGAGAATATAGTGGCCGCCCTCGCTGACAAACGCTTCACCGCCGACGCTTTTCCTGAGCGTCGGGACCGCGCCCAGCTCCCGCAGTTTGTGCGCCGTCGATTCCCAGCCGAAAGGAACCACCTCGACCGGCAGCACGCTTCGGCCCAACCGTTCTACCAGTTTCGATTCGTCCACTACAATCACGAAACGGTCGCTCACGCTCGCCACGATCTTCTCGCGAAGCAACGCCCCGCCCCGGCCCTTGATCAAGTCCAGATTGTGAACATCGACTTCGTCCGCGCCGTCGATCGTCAGGTCCACTCGTCTTTCCGCAGTTAACTCCCCCAACGGTATGCCGAGAGAACGCGCCTGCGTCGAAGTTTGTTCCGAAGTCGGAATGCCGAGAATTTTCAGACCGGCTCGCACGCGCGTCCCAATCGCTTCGACCGCGAACTTCGCAGTGGAGCCCGTTCCCAACCCCACCACCATGCCATCTTCAACTAAGGTTGCCGCGGCTTCCCCCGCCGCGCGTTTTAACGAATCGACATCCATCAAATGCGCGCCGGAGCAGCCGCTTCCCGATGCGACTCAGTCAAGAACTCAAGCGCTACCGCCACGCCGCCCTTACGATGAGGAACTCCCGCGATTTCCAAACCCATCTCCACGCCGCTCAGCGCTCCCGCCAGCATCAGGTCGTTGAAGTCACCCAGGTGTCCAATGCGGAATGCTTTGTTGTTCAACTTGCCCAAGCCCGTGCCCAGCGGCATATTGAAGCGCTCGAGACAAACTTTGCGCAGCTCGTCCGCCGAATGTCCCGCCGGCGTATAAACCGCCGTCACCGAGTTGCTGAATTCCTTAGGATCGAGCGCCACATTTTCCAGGCCCCATGCACTCACCGCACGCCGCGTCGCTTCTCCCAGACGTATGTGCCGTGCAAAGACATTCTGCAATCCTTCTTCGCGCAGCATCAGCAAAGATTCCTTCAAACCGTAAAGCAGATTGGTCGCCGGCGTGTAAGGGAAGAAACCGTTGACATTCTGCGAGAGCATCGGCTCCCATTCCCAGTACGACCGCGGAAGTTTAGCCGACTTTGACGCCACCAATGCCTTCTCGCTAATCGCGTTGAATCCCAACCCCGGCGGCAGCATCAAGCCTTTCTGTGACCCGCCCACCGTAACGTCCACGCCCCATTCGTCGTGCCGCATGTCGATGGACGCGAGCGAAGAAATAGCGTCCACCAGCAGCAGCGCCGGATGCTTCGCGCGGTCGATCGCGGCGCGCACACCGGCAATCGAGCTAGTGACGCCCGAAGAAGTTTCGTTCTGCACCACGCACACAGCCTTGATCCGGTGATTGCGATCGTCGGTCAGCTTCGCTTCGACCACTTTGGGATCCGCGCCGTGCCGCCAGTCGGTTTGCACCACGTCGACATCCAGACCGAGTTTCTGCGCCACTTGAATCCACAGCGCCGCGAACTGGCCGACCTCGAACATCAGTATCTTGTCGCCCGGCGAGAGCGTGTTCGTCAACGCGCCCTCCCACGCCCCCGATCCGGAAGACGGATAAATGACAACTTTTCCCGAAGTTTGGAAGATCTCTTTCAAGCCCTCCAAGACCTCGAGCCCAAGGCGCCCAAACTCCGGCCCTCGATGATCGATGGTAGGCCGTGAAATAGCACGCAGGACCCGCTCCGGCACATTGGTGGGACCAGGAAGTTGAACAAATTGGCGACCGCTTAAATAGGACATTTAGTTACCCGATCCTCATTGTACATCTTGCCATAGTAATATCTACCCAGGAGGCGCCATGAAACCAGCGCTCGCCGGAACTTTGTTAGCGGTGTTTGTTCTAGTCGTGTATGCGCAAAGCGCGGCGGATCAGGTCCGCCTCGACCCGCCCGTCCCCACCGGCCCGCCAACCAATTCCGCGCCGAATCCGTATCGCACCATCAGCGGCTGGTTCAAAGTCCCGGAAGGAAGAACCTTCGGTTCCAGCGGTGGAGTTGCCATCGACAAACGCGGCCATATCTGGGTGGCCGAACGCTGCGGCACCAAAGGTTTCATCGCCGGCGCCTGTGGCGATTCGAAACTCGACCCCATCTTCGAATTCGACCCGTCCGGTAAACTGCTGCACAACTTCGGCGGCGGCTTGATGGTAATGCCCCACGGCATCTCCATCGATGCGGATGGAAACGTGTGGGTCACCGACATCCAAGGTAAAGAAGGCAAGGGCCAGCAGGTCTTCAAATTCTCCCCCGAGGGCAAAATTCTAATGACGCTCGGCACCGCCGGTGTCGCCGGATCGGGACCAAACCATCTCAACCAGCCCACCGCCATCGCATTCGCGCCCAACGGCGACATGTTCATCGCGCAGGGCCATGGTGGAGAAGGCGGTAACCAGATCGCAAAATTCTCCAAAGACGGAAAGTACATCAAGACTTGGGGCAAGAAAGGCATCGCTCCCGGAGAATTCGACCTGCCGCATTGCCTCGCATTCGATTCCAAAGGCCGCCTGCTGGTAGGCGACCGCAATAACAATCGCATCCAAGTCTTCGATCAGGAAGGCAACTTCATCGAGCAGTTCACACAGTTCAGCCGCCCCAGCGGCATCGCCGTCGATCGGAACGATGTCATCTACGTCGCGGATTCCGAGTCCGAAGCCGTCTCGCGCAACCACTGGGGATGGAAGCGCGGCATCCGCGTCGGCAGCCTGCGCGACGGCAAAGTCACCGCGTTCATTCCCGACCCGGTGGAAACGGCGAAAACCACCAGCGCCGCCGAAGGTGTCGCCGTCGATTCCAAGGGCGTGATTTACGGAGCCGAAGTGGTTCCGAACGATCTCAAACGTTACGTTAAGAAGTAGCTCCGGTCAGCGATGCCGTCCGTGCAAATTCGAACGGTAATAGGGCTGCGGAGCGGGGCGTCCCCGGTGCTTCCAGTCAGTCAATAAGCGCCAATAGTGAGCCAGCCATTTCCACATTGCCGCCTCCTTGGACAGCAACCTATCACAAATAACCGCGGGCGTCACGCGGCCGCTGCTTTGGCCACATCCGCCGCACTGGCAAGCTTCTCGACGCCCCAACACAGGTCCATAACCTTCCGCGCCTGCGCTGCTGGAATCACGCCCTGCGCCAAATCCGCAAACTTCGCTTCGAGCGCCGTATCCGACATCGGATTCTTCACGCTCCCAATCACGTTGTCGATATATTTCTCCAGCTTGCGCCCGTCTTTTAACGTGACGATGACTCGAACTTGCTCCGGCCCCATCGCAGGATCAATCGTCGTCACCACCCGGTCGCGCAGCGCCGCCACCGCCGGGTCTTCCGCTAGCTTGTCGCTGAACTGCCTCTCGCCCGCAGCCCCCTGCATCAGCGCCACCGCCGCCGCATAATACACGCTGAATTTTCCTTCCAGACCCGTTTGTGGCGTTTTCTTGCCGGTCAACTCCAGCACCAGCGGATGCACCTTCAACTCCACGCGATCGATCTGATCGGCTGTCAACTTGTATTGATTGCGAAGCTGAATACAAGCATCGAGCGTTGGATGAATCACCACTCCACAAGCGAACGGCTTATAAGTGTTAATCGAAATCTCATAGGTCTGTCCCAATTTTTCCGTGATCTCGGAGTAGTTGTGCGCCGTACTTAATACGTTGGCCCAGCCGCGCGGCGCCTCGATCCCTTGGTTGGAACAGGTGTAATTCTTCGACGCCAGCAGCGCAGCCGTAAATCCATTCTGCGCCGCCCTCCCCGGAGAAAAGCTTTTTGTCATGGTCCCGAACATCTCGCGCAGACCCACCGGCTGACTAGCCGCCAGCCCCAACGCCCACACCATCTGTTGCTCATTCAGCTTGAGAAGCTTCCCCACCGCCGCCGCCGACCCGAACACACCCGCAGTCCCCGTGATATGCCAGCCAATGTCATAGTGATTCGGCCACACCGCGTTGCCGATCCGGCACTCGGTTTCCACGCCCAATACCAGCGCATTCAGAAAGTCGCGTCCGGAAACCGGCTGATATTCCGCCAGCGCCAGAATCGCCGAAGCCACCGGACCCGCCGGATGAATAATAGTCCGCAAATGTGTATCGTCGTAATCGAAAATGTGCGAGCTAATCCCGTTCATCAAGGACGCATGCAGCACGTCCAGCCTTTCTTTGCGCCCCAACACCGTAGCCTGCCCCGGCCCCGCGAACGGAGCTAGCGCCGAAATCGCGATGTCCAGTGTCTCGTGCCGCGACCCGCCAATCGCGCACCCCGCCCAATTCAAGAGCGTGCGCTGCGCCTCCTTGCGAACCGGAGCCGGCAAGTCCTCATACTTCGCCTCGACCACGTAGCGCGCCAACTTCCGCGTCACATCTTTCGACGACGCCTTGGTCTCCTCAGCCTTCACCTGCGGCGCAATCCCCGCAACCGCGACAGTTCCCATGAAGGTTCTACGTTTCATGGGTTCAATGTATCATGGTCAAGCGTATGCGATATGCAGTTTTCCTAGCGTTAGCGGCGGCCTTGAGCGCCCCCGCCCAAACCGTGCTCCTGCACGCGACGGTAATCGACGGCACCGGCAACGCTCCCCTGCCCGACGCCGCCATCGTGATCTCCGACGGCCGCATCACCGCCATGGGTCCCGCCGCGAAAATCAAAACTCCCGCCGGTGCCCAGGTGATCGATCTCACCGGAAAAACTATCATCCCCGGCATCATCAACGCCCATTCGCACATTAGCGACGACCCTGCCCTAAAGCTGCGCCACTTCGCCCAGTACGGCATCACCTCCACCATCGGCATGGGCGGCGACGGCGACGACGTCTTCAAAATTCGCGACGACCAGCGCCACGGCGACATCAAGGGCGCCCGCGCCTACACCGTCGGCCACCGTTTTGAATTCGAAAAGGACGCCCCCACCCCCGACATCGCCCGCCTGAAAGTGGAAGAGCTCTACAAGCAAGGCGTCGACGCCGTCAAAGTGGTGGTCGACAACCGCCGCAACACGCAAATGAAGCTGCGCCCCGAAATCACCGCCGCCGTGATCAACGAAGCCCACAAGCGCCACATGAAGGCCTTCGCCCACATCCACGACTACGATGACGCCAAGCTTCTGATGGATCAAGGCATCGACATGCTGGCCCATCAAGTGCGCGATCGCGAAGTGGACGACGCCTTCATCAACGAAATGAAAGCCAAAAAGGTAGCGATTACCTCGACGCTGGTGCGCGAACTATCCTCCTTCGTCTACGCCGATTCCCCCGCGTGGCTGAACGATCCCTTCCTGATCCGCTTCTCCGACCCAGCCCGCATCGAACTCGCCAAGACGCAACTCAAAGATCAGCAATCGAAGCTCAAAGATCTAGCGCTCAACCGCCGTGACCTCGAAATCGCCTCTAAGAATTTCACCAAAATGGTCAACGCCGGCGGCGTTCGCATCGGACTCGGCACCGACAGCGGTCCCGCCCCAACGCGCTTTGAAGGATTCTTCGAACACCTGGAAATGGAACTCATGGTGAAGTACGGCATGACGCCCATGCAAGTGATCCAGGCGTTTTCGAAAACCAATTCCGAGATCCTGGGAATCGACAAAGATTACGGCACCCTCGCCAAAGGCAAGATGGCCGACCTGGTGGTCCTGGACAAGAACCCTCTGGATGACATCCTGAACACGCGCACCGTCAGCGCCGTCTACATTGGCGGAAAGAAATTCGAGTAGGAGGTAGCCATGTTCAAAAGAGCGCTTCTAGCCACGCTATTTGCCGCCCTAGCCCAAGCCTCTGTCGTCCGCCTGGAGATCAAGGAACGTTCCGACGTCCTCGACGGCAAAGCCTTCGGCGCGGTCGGCGCCTATGAACGCATCGTTGGCAAAGCCTACTTCGCCATTAATCCCAAGCTCCCCGCGAATCAAGCCATCGCCGACATCGACAAAGCTCCACGCAACCAGGACGGCCTGGTGGAGTTTTCTTCCGACGTCTTTCTCCTGCGCCCCAAAGATCCCAAGAAGGGCAACGGCACGGTACTCTACGAGGTCTCCAATCGCGGATCGAAAAGCATGCTGACCTACTTCAACCGCGCCGCCGGTTCGCTAGACCCGCGCAACGCAGATGAGTTCGGCGACGGCTTACTGATGAACCAGGGCTACACGCTGCTGTGGGTCGGCTGGCAGTTCGACATGCCGGATGCGCCCAATCTGGTGTATCTCTATCCACCCATCGTGCAGGGAGTCCAAGGCATCGTGCGCGCCGAATTCACCCCCGATCGCAAGGAAGCCCGCTACAGCGTGGCCGACCGTAATCACAAACCCTACACCGTCCTGAATCCCGACGATCCGAATCTTCGCCTCACAGTCCGTGACCAGGTCGAGGGTCCGCGCACCACCATCCCGCGCACCGACTGGCACGTTGAAAACGGCACCACCATAGTCCCCAAAAACGGTGTTGAGCCCGGACGCATTTACGAACTGGTCTACACATCTGAGAACCCGCCCGTAGCCGGGACCGGCTTCGCCGCCGTGCGCGACATGATTTCCTGGCTGCGCTACGGTGGCTTCGTAGCCGGTGCGCCCGCGCCCAACGCCACCATGAAACGCGCCTACGGATTCGGCGTCTCGCAGAGCGGCCGCTTCCTCCGCACTATGTTGTATTTCGGATTCAATCGCGACGACCGTGGCCGCAAAGTCTTCGACGGCCTGCTCGCGGACGTAGCCGGCGGCGGCCGCGGCGGCTTCAACATGCGCTTCGCCCAGCCCTCGCGCGACAGCAATCCGTTCCAAAACACCCTGACGCCCGTCGACATCTTCCCCTTCACCGATCTCGAACAAACTGACCCACAGACCGGCGCCAAGGACGGCCTGCTCACGCATTCTCTCCCGCCAGAATTCTGGCCCAAGATCTTCTACATGAATTCCGAGTACGAATACTACGGCCGCGCCGCATCCCTGGTCCACATCACGCTGGACGGAACCGGCGACGCAAAGCTAGCGCCCTCGACGCGCATCTATATGTTCAGCGGCGGCCAGCACGGCCCCGCACAGTTCCCCCCCGCGCGTCGCGCAACGCAGAACCTGCCGAACCCCAACCCCTATACCTGGACTTTCCGCGCCTTGCTAGCCGCCATGGACGCCTGGGTGAAAGACGGTGTCGAACCGCCGCCTTCAAAATACCCTCATGTAGCCGCGCACGAACTGGTGCCGCTCGCCAGCGTGCAGTTCCCGAAAATCCCCGGCGTCGCGTTTCCGAAAACTATGCACCTGGCCTATCCATCCAACTACGGCCCCGATTTCCGCACCAAGGGAATCGCCACGCAGGAGCCGCCGGAACTCGGCCAGCCCTATCCTCTAATGGTTCCTCAAGTAGATCAAGACGGCCTTGATATCGCTGGAATCCGCATGCCCGAACTGGCGGTTCCTCTAGCCACCTACACCGGCTGGAACCTGCGCGCCCCTGAAGTCGGCGCGCCCGCAATGCTCTCGACGCAAATCGGCTCGTTCATCCCCTTCGCCCGCACGAAAGCCGAACGCATGAAATCCGGCGACCCGCGTCTCTCGATCGAAGAACGCTATGCGAGCAAAGAAGACTATCTCGGCAAGTTCGAAGCCGCCGCCAAATCGCTCGCCAACCAGCGCTACCTGCTACCCGGTGACGTCCCGGCACTAGCTCAAAGAGGCGCAGCAGAGTGGGATTACATAAACCGCTAGCTTCGGACTACGCGATCAACATCCCCAAGCGGCCCAGCATTCGGAGTTCTGTATCTAACTTTTCTCTAGTACAATCCATCGCCGAGCACAGCGCCTCGCGGTCTCTGCTCCCATCCAGAAGCGTAAGCATCCGCCGTGCCTCCTCGCCTTCGATTTCAATCGCTCGATGCGACAACGTAGTCACCGGCGATAGCCCGTTCGCCGCCTGATACCGCACCAGCGGACTAGCACAAGGCTTGTCCCCAGCCACCACCGCGATTCCCGGAGTCGCCTGCAACTCAATGATGCCGACCTTGAACAGTTCAAGTGCCACATGCGCCTGCTCTGGCCCCACCTCTAAAGCCACGGGCCGCAATTCAATCAATCGCCGCATGTACTCAATCGGTACCGGATGCGTGGTCGTCAGCCGTATGTGATCCGCACTGCTAAACGCCCCATCGGGATCTTCATTCGCAGCCGTGGTCGCAAAACAACCGACGATGCGCGAAGCGTCCCAATCCGCCTCCAACTTTCTTTCCTGGCAGCATAACAGCGACTTCCGAAACCCGCGCATCCGCAGAAAATCAAGATACTGCTGCTCCGCGATCGAATCGCCCGCCGCCATCCCCCGCACCGCCTCGAGCGCCTCGGGACGGATGTTGCGCGGCGTATCGTAACCGCTAGCCTCACCCGCATACTGCAAACCGTAAGCCTTCGCGTGAGCCACGAATTCATGAAAGTACACGGGGTCATATACCGGCGCCAAATCGTCATGGAACAACGCGCTGTCTGTATGTTCCAGCAAAACTCTCGCGTAGTCGGCAGCCGCAGCGTCGAAAGGATCGGGCGCCGGACGCCCCAGCGCCAAAACCTTCAAGAACGCCCGCGCCTGCCGCAGCCTCTCCACGGGATTCTCGAAACGCCCCACGTGATACAGCATCATGTCACGCACAAGTTTTCGGATATGCCCCGACGGGTAGGTGTTATAGCTAACGAACGCAATCCCGTCAGGCGTCAAACACCGCTGCGCGATCTCCAGAACCTTTGCACCCACCTCGGGTGGCGTCCATCCATAAATGCCATGCGTCAGAATATAGTCGAACTCGCCGAGCGACTCATCCATCTCCAGCAAGTTCATGCGCAACAGCTTGACATTGTCCAGCCCCAGATCGTCGATGACGCGTTGCCCCCGCGCCAACGGCTCCCGCGCCAGATCTACTCCCGTGAATTGTGCGCCCGGCAGCGTCACCGCCATGCCGATGATGTTGGCCGCTTCGCTGGTACCCAGTTCCAGTACCCTGCAGGTCTCGACCGGCGCTGGCGCTAGCCCGGCCAATTTCGCCAGCACCCACAGCCGGCCAGGATGAGTCTGCGGAATGGGGAAGTTGTTGTAACGAAGCTCGTCGTACGTGTTTTGCGCTGGAGTACTCAATTGCCGCGGCCACCCGGCGCCGGAGGCGGTCCTGGAGCCGCCGCCTTGGGAAATTCGTTCTGCGGCAAGCTCATCCAACTCTTGTCGGCCGGCGGCAGCGCCGGGTCCATCGTGAGCTGCAGCTCCGCGCAGTGGTGATAGTTGAAGCCGCCGCCCGGGTTCAACGCATGGTTGCCCATGAACTGGATCACCTGCAGCGTGCACTTGTCGCAGTTCAAATTCGGCAGCATTACGTCCATCTTCCACTCCGTATTCCGCGCCGTAGTGGTGTGAGCGAACGCGCCATCCACCAAAACCGGAGGCCTGGGACTAGGATCGATTTTCGCGCTGACAGACCATCCCCGGCCGTCCACCTCGGATTCCGGATCTTTAGGCAACTCGTTGCGCGAATTCACCGCCAGCGAAATGCGATAGTGCCCCGGATGCGGAATGAACTCCAGCACCCGAATCGTAAATGGATGCCCACCCTGCGCCTTCGTCACCACACCGGATGGAATCCCTTCACCGCAAGGAGGAACGCCCTTCCCTCCGTTCTCCGTTACCCAGGTTGACGGCGGTTCCAGAAACTTAAAGTGCGCGGACGCAGTCGCAGGCAGCAACCCTGCAATCGCGCCGAAAGCCAATACCACTGGGACGCTACGATGGGTCTTCATGGGATCAGTCTCCCATTTGGCGCGCCCCCTCGCAACCAAGCGCGCGATGTATAATCCACCAGAAAGAAGGTCCATGATGACAAAATCACGATTGATCGCGATGTTGCTGGTGGCGCCCCTGTTGCCGTTGTCGGCGCAATGGAAGCTCAACGATAAAAGCATTCCGCGCGGCAAGGACGGTCAGCCGAATCTGTCAGCGCCTGCGCCCCGCCGAGCCGACGGCAAACCGGACCTCACCGGAATCTGGATCGCCGAGCCTCCCAAGCTCAGAGACGCCACTGCCGGTCTAAAACCGGGTGAAGTCAGCATGACCCCATGGGCCGAAGCGATCTACAACCAGCGCAAGGATGGCGCTCTCTCCGCGCAGGACCCCGATGCCAACTGCCTGCCCCAAGGCGTGCCGAAAATTGACGCCACGCCGCTGCCCTTCAAGGTTTTCCAGGAGCCCAACGTCATCGTGGTGCTCTACGAAGCCTTCGATCAGTTCCGCCAGTTCTTCATGGACGGCCGCGAGCTACCGAAAGATCCCAATCCGCAGTGGTTCGGTTACTCGATAGCGAAGTGGGACGGCGACACACTAGTGGTCGAATCCACCGGTTTCAACGGAAAAGCCTGGCTCGATCAAGTCGGCCATCCGTCGTCAGAGTCTCTACGCGTCACAGAACGCTTCCACCGTCGCGACCTCGGGCACATGGACGTCCAAGCCACCATCACGGACCCCATTGCCTACACCAAGCCCTGGAGTTTCACCCAACCGTTATCGCTTATGGTCGATACCGATTTATTAGAACTCGTGTGCAACGAGAACAACCGGGATCTGGTGCATTTGCCCGGGAGGTAACAACCTGGCAGCGGCCGGACCCATGTCCAGCCGCCGCGAATCCGTCCCCGTTACTGAAACTTACTTCTTCGCGGGGGCAGCCGTTGTAGACGAAGCAGCCGGAGCAGCGTTGGTCGCCGCGCTCGCCGGCGCAACCGTCTTCGCTTTATGGTGATGCTTCTTCACCTTCGCCGGAGCGGTGGTGGACGAAGCCGGAGCGGGTGTAGTGCCTGTCTGCGCCATCAGCGCGCCGCCCGCCAGTAACAACGTGGTCATCAGGGTTTTCATAACTTTAATTCTCCTTGGGGCTTTCCGCCCTCACTACTTTGGATGCTCCCGCATCACAACAAGTTCATGAAGTTATGTTCTTAAACCCCTTTGTGTAAACACTTTAATTAAGGCTCTTCAGGAAGATCTTCCGCCCGATTCTCAAACCGCGTGAACTGTCCCAGGAAACGCAACGGCACATTGCCGATGGGACCGTTGCGCTGCTTCGCGATGATCAAATCGGCCAGCCCGCGCAGATCCTCGCGATCGCGCTTGTACACTTCCTCGCGAAAGATAAACATCACCAGATCCGCGTCCTGCTCGATCGACCCGGAATCGCGCAAGTCGCTCAACTGCGGCTTGTGATCGCCGATGCGAGTCTCCGCCGCGCGGCTCAACTGGGACAGCACCAGGAACGGAACATCCAGATCCTTGGCCATCAACTTCAGCCCGCGCGAGATCGCGCTCACTTCCTGATTGCGATTCTCACTGCGCCCGCGGCTGCTCATTAACTGCAGGTAGTCGATCACCACTAGGCTCAATCCGTGTTCCGCCTGCATCCGCCGCAGCTTCGAATGGATGTCCATTAGATTCACGCCCGCCGTGTCGTCCAGAAACAGCGGCGACTCCGTCAAATCCGCCAGCGCCACTTGCAGCTTGCGCCGCTCGTCAGCGTTCAAATACCCCGCGCGAAACTTGTGCTGATCGACGCGCGCCGCCGAGCATAACAAGCGCGTCAGCAAACTGGCCGACGACATTTCGAGCGAGAATACCGCCACCGGCTTACGCATCTGCGGATGCGTCGCCACATGCTGCGCCACGTTCAGCGCGAGCGCCGTCTTGCCCATCGACGGACGAGCCGCCAGTATCAGCAGTTCGCCGCCGTGCAGGCCGCCCGTCATCTCGTCAAACTTGGCGAACCCGGTGCTCAGCCCGCTCACCCGCTGGCTGGGATCCAAAAACGCATTCACCCCGCCCGGAAATTTGCTGATGACCGTGGCCGGAGATTCCAGCCGCTCGCCTGCCCTGGCTTCTCCCAGCTTTAATAGTGATTCTTCAGCGCTCGCCAGTATCTCATCCGGTTCCTCTTCCCCGATAAAGCAGCGGTCGATTAACTTCTGAGCGCTGAAAATCAGCTTGCGCAGCGTCGCCTTGTCCTTGACGATGCGAATATAGCTGTCCAGATTGCTAAGCTCCGGCAGCCCTTCATCGAGCGACACCAGGTACGTGAACCCGCCTACCGATTCGATCTGCCCTTGCTTCATCAGCTCGTTAGCAAGCGTGACTCGATCGATCTTTTCGCCGCGGTCGTACAGATCTTTCATGCGCGCGAAAATCCGGCGATGGCTTTCGAGGCTGAAGTCTTCGGGCTCGACGGCGCCCGCGACCTGAAAATAAGTGTCCTGATTTAGCAGTACCGAGCCAAGAACAAAACGCTCGGCGTCTTCGTTGGCGGGTAAGCCTCTCTCAAAAGTACGATCGACAGTGGCCATGGCAAGCTCCGTGACCAATTAGCTTACGCAGGCGCGAGGGCGAAACTGCAAGTTCAAGATTTGCAGAACTTTTCCACAGCGCCTATTTTTTCGTGTCGGCAGCAGCCGCCGGAGCATCCGCCGGCATCACCGTAGCGCTTACAATGTGGTCCAAGTTGGGAAAGCTCTTATCCAAATACGCTTTGCCAAACGCTGTGATGCGCCCCTGATCCGGCGTCTCGCCGTAGCCGCCGAAGAACTTGTCCACCACGTCCATGCCCTCGATCACTTGTCCAAACGGCGCGAACCCGTCCGAGTCCAGCCTCACGTTGTCACCGTAATTAATGAAGATCTGCGTAGTGCGCGTGTTGGGACCCGCAGTCGCGAACGTGACCATGCCGCGCTTGTTCGATTGCGTAACGCGATCATCGATCAGGTAGGCGTGATCCCAAGCCGCCGCCACGTCGGGTCGCGCCGGGATACCGAACTGCGTCATAAAATTCGGGATGGTGCGAAAAAACGCAGCGTCTTTAAAGAAGCCGCCTCTTACCAGATTGTAGAAGCGATCTGCTCCCTGCGGCGCCCAAGCCCGCGTCACTTGAATGATCACGTCGCCCTTGGTGGTAACGAATTTTACCTTGTAAACTTCAGGAGCCCGCGCCTTCAGCGTATTCGGCTTCAATAAATCCGGCGCCGCAACTGGAGCAGCTTTCTTAGCAACCGGGGTGGCTTTCTTGGGGGCGGCCGGCGTCTGCGCCAGCGCGATTCCGCAAGCCAGCCAGGAGATCAGGAAGGTTTTCATATGATTTTCTTCCACATCATATCAGAACCAATTTGTCTTGGACCTCACCCGTCACCCGCGCCTCGCGATCCCCCACAAACACGTCCACTTCCAGGCGAACGCCAAACTCCGCCAGATAGATCCCAGGTTCCACCGAAAAACAAGTCCACGGAATCACCCTGCGTTCATCGTGTGTCTCCAGGTTGTCCATGTTCGCGCCCGACCCATGCACTTCGGTCCCGATCGAATGCCCCGTCCGATGAAAAAAGAACTCCTCGAGCCCCTGCGCGCGAACGTGCTCCCGCGCCGCATCGTCCACCTCAAAGCCCTGCAATTCTTTTTTCTTGCTGACCGCATCCTTGACCCGCGCAATCGCCAGATCGCGAGCGTCCCGTACCACCGTAAACACCCGTTCCACCTGCGCCGGCGGCTCAGCGCCGCAAAATCCCACCCAAGTGATGTCGTAGTAAACCGCGTCCGGACGATCCAGCTTCGCCCACATATCCATCAGCACCAAATCGCCGCGCTTGATTTCCGAGCAGGCGTCCTGCTTAGGCTCATAGTGCGGATTCGAAGCGTTCGCATTCACCGCCACATCCGGCCCGTGATCGGTAGTCAGCCCCTCGTCCTTAAATCGCGCCAGGATAAACTGCTGCATCTCCCATTCAGTGACGCGCTCGCCCACCCGCAACTTGGCCCCCACCCGCTCAAACGCCTGCCGCCTGACCGCGTCCACTTTTCGCGCCGCCTCGAGGTGCATCACCAACTGCTCCTCGCTCCACCGCGATTCGAAAAATTGAATGAGGTTCGCCGAAGTGACCACATCCACCCCCAGCCCCCGCACCAGTTCCACCGTCCCCGCATCCACCATCGCGACATACGGCACCGCGCAATTCGGCGAATACTGCATGGCCACGCGACGCCCTCCGCCAATGAGCGTCTTCAACCCATCAACTAAAGTGCTCCACCCCGCGTAAAGAATATGTTGCCCTGGCAGTGGCGCCAGAGTCTGCGCCTCAATCTTGTGCACCAACCCGCGCGGCTCGCCAGTGGCAGGAATGTAGTAAAACCAGCGCCGCGTCACCATCGACCCCGGCGTGAACTGCAGCACCCGGTAAGCCAGCGGATCCCTACGATGGTGATCGAAAAACAACCACCCATCGAGCCCCTCGTCCCGCAACGCCGCCTGAATCTGTTCGAGTCTCATTCCTACGAGACTATCATCCCCCGATGCGAAAACTCCTCCGCAACCCGTCCGGCAAAGGCACCTCGTAACCGATCAGAGAGAACTGATCGATCGCAAACAGCACCACACTTTCGAAGCGCTTGCCCTCCGCCGCGCGAGCCTCTTTGAGCCAAGCCGTAGTCGAATCCCCCACGCCCAGCAAATGACTCCGCTGCGCCGCCGCGAAACCTAGCGCATCGCCGAAATCGAGCGTAGCCCAGCTCATGTCCAGATTCCGCCCGAACGTGAACCCGAACGCCTCAGTCTTTAAACACGTGAGCGCAGCCGCCGTCCACGCCGCCGCCGGATAATTAATCGCGCGATTGAAAGCAGTCTGATTTACATCGGTAGGGTACAGCACCTCAAACCGGCACCCCGCCTGCGTACCGCGCACGAAGCTCATAATCGCCGAAGTGAAATTCCCAATCGTCGCGGCCAGATATGCGACCTCATCCGGGTAAGACGCCGGATCCACCGTATTCACCGCGATAGTCGCCATCGCATGACCATAAGCCGCCGCGAAAGTCGCGAGATTCCAAACATCGTAGAACGGCATTCCGGAATAGTCGGTACCCAATCCATCGTTCGGAAAATACCACCACTGCACTTCTCCAAACTGCAAGTACGGAGTCAGCCCCGCCGCCGCCTGAATCGCCGCCATCTCCTCATACACCACCTGCCAGTACGCCAGACTAGTCGGAGAAAAATTGGTCTGCAGCGAAGGCGTGGGTAGAAGAATCGGATCGCCCGCTGGCCCCCGTTGCGCGATCCCCGCACTCACCGACGGATCCCCGTTCCCCAACTCCATACTGAACGAAGCCGCCGCGTCGATCCCATAACCCACCAGCGCCGTATAATAAGCCGCGCTCCAATCCCGCACCGCACGATTCAGCGCCGGGACCGCCGTCAGATCCGTCCGCCAATCTCCATCCGCGCCCGCGGTGAAATTTAACCCCGACACCGTCGCCGTAAATCCGCCGCTAGTGGTCGACGCGGCCACCGTGTTCGCGTCACCCGCCAGTCCCATCGTCCGCGCCGTAATCGTAAGCACGCTGCCAGAAACGCTAGCCCACACCCCCGTGTATCCACGATTCAATTCCTGCGCGAACACCAGTGCAATCGTCGCCGCGGTGTCGCCCACGTGAATCAGTTTCTGCAACACCGTATCCGACGACGACGGCTGCCCGGTCACCCCCAACGTTAACGTCACATAAGTGCTCGCCGCCGGAGTTCCGCTAAACGTCACCGTCGCCGACGCATACACGTGCCCCACCCGCGTCAATTCGTAAAACCACAACGCCCCCACATAATGATTCGCCCGTCCGATGAAACCCAGCGACTTGAGCATCCAAGCCGTTCGCTCCGGCGGCAAAGAAATGCAGTGCAGCGTATCCCAATCCGTCGCGAGCGTAACACCCGCCTGGCTCGCCACCACCGGAAGATCGCTCGCCGCCGACGCCAGCTCGAAAAAATCGAAATAGACAGCCGTCCCAGTCGCCCCGGCATGTGTCAGCACCACAGTATGCGACCCGGTAGCGAAACTCCCCAACGAATACCGGAACAACGCGTCTTCACCCGGAATCCCGGTGTTCACGGATACCGCCGCGGCCCCATCCACGCTGATCGAAACCACACCGCCCGTCCCCGTATAGCGCAAGCCCGCGTAAAGCGTGTGGCTCTGCGTCGCCTGATAATTACAACTCAGCGAATCGCCAGGGGTCGTCGTCGTGTGAATCGTGCCACCCGAATAGTTCCCCCGAACCTCGCTCCAGGTCCCGCTAAACACCATCGACGCATCGTGGTCCTCCACCCGCCGGCTCCCCGGCCCCGCCACAGCATATGTTCGGTTCGTCCCCGTAACCGTCCAGTTCGCCACCACCACGCTGAATTCGCTGCGAGCGAAGCTGACAGTCTGCAGATCCGCCGCGTAAGTCCAGCGCATCTTGCGAATAAGATTTGTAGGAATCGTGTACAGCGTTCCCGACAGATCCGGAGTAATCGTCCCCTGCAATGCGCTGAAATCCAGCGTCACCCTCCAAGTGGTCGGCGAAGTTCCATAATCGAAGTCCTGCGCGCCTGAATCCCAAGTAGCCGCGCCCGTTGCATACGAGTACATCGCGAACCGATTCCCGTTCGCCCCCGCCGTACTCCCCGCAATCGAGGCCCCGCCCGTGTAATAAACCCGGATCGTCGATCCACTCACCGTCGCCTTCAACAGCGCCGAAAACGCGTTCACACTATTCGTAATCGCCCCCGCCGCTGAAGCCAACGTATCCCCGCCCAACATCTGATACGTGTAAGCCTCCGTCAAGAACGCCAGCCCCACATAATCGCCCGCCACCACCGTACCCAATAGAGTAAAGTCCGCATAAGCGCACTGATAACTCCCCGCAATCGCCGCCGCATGCGCTGTGAGCGGCACGTAATAGACCGTCTCGCTCCCACCCGCCGGCGTCGCCCACACCCGCAGACTAGGCCAGTCGACAGTCGCATACAACGCCGAATCCAGCGCAATGCAGTTCGTGCGCGTCTCGTCGTACACCAGCGTCAGCCCGCTCAAATCCCCATCCGGCAGATTTCGAAACAGCGGATGCTCGTAAACGTTGTCGCGATTCCATTCGATCACCGCCCAATCGAATTGCTGCCGCCACGACCCCGACACCGTGAATCCAGCCGCCGACGCGCCGCTCAACGCCGCCACCGCCGAAGGTTGAAAAAAGAAACACTGCAGGTCCCGATGCGGACTCAACTTCTGAATTTGTTCTGCCATCTTAAAGCCGAATCGTAACCGTCAAATCCCGCCCCGGCAGCGTATTCGCTGCGCCCGGAACGTTCGTTACGTCCAAATGAATCTGCGCGCTCGCCGCCAGCGCCGCCATCCCCAGCCCGTTCACCGTATTCGATACCGTAGCCCCATCCGCAATCGTCAGCGTGCAGTAAGTCGAGCTGTTTTGTCGCACCACCACCGTGACCGCCCCGCCCACCGGCGCTTCCCGCAACGTTGCGAACATATCGTGCGGAACATGCGCCTCGTCCATGACAAACGGAGGCGTCGCATCCGTCTGCACCGCCAGATACCCGTCCACCTGCAGCGCAATCTGTCCTCCCGAAAGCGTCCGTAGCCCGCCATCTGTAGTTGCCGAATACGGCAGATGCAGCACCGGACTCGTGCCAAACATATTCGTGACGTAAAACTCCGCCGCCACGACCCGCACATCGGGAAGAAAAATCGAGTAGGTATAGTCCGCGCTAGCCGGACTCGCAAAGAACGCACTCAAGAACGCCACGATCACCGTCTTCCGCTCCAGCACATAAACGACGGCGCCCGCCGCATGAACAGCCACCACACTCTGATGCGCCCCCCGTGTGATCGTCAGTCCCAGCCCGCCGCTGGCCACGCTATCCACTTGGAAGATTTCAGCATCGATCTGGATGAAATCATCCAACACCGCGATGCTCGCGACATTCAGTGTGACCGTCAAGTCAGTCGCCGAAATCCCCGCCGCCAAGCTAACCGCCGGCGGCCCGTTCAGTTCGTCGAAATAAAACAGCGTGAGCGACCCCGCCGCAATCGTCAGCGTATTCACTAAGCTCGGAAACGTGATCCCCGAAAGATCAATCGTCCCCTGCCCCACCGGATTCAGCGCAAACGTCGGCAGCGGCGGAAAGCCCGTGTCTCCCACCCCCCCGCCGCTCCCGATCTGCCACCGCGTCAGCGGATTCAGTTCGTATTGGCTCTCCTGATCCAGCACATTCGCCGACCGCCCCGATACCTCCACCGTCTGCCCGCCCCAATTCGGCACCTGCACCTGCACCGGACTGCTCGCCCCCACCGCCCCGAAATTCCAAGCCGAGTCCGCGATCACAAAAAAACTAGTGCTATCCGGAATCACCGTCCACGCCGTCGCCACAGTCACCGAACTCGCGTCGTTGGCAGTCACCGCCCGCTCCTGCGCCGCCCCCGTCCCGCGAGTGATCCGCACCGACTTGCCCGCGAATTCATTCACCGCCATCCCCAGCGTGCCGTTCCCGACGGTAGTCGCCGTGAACAAAGTAGCGCCCGCCTCCGGCTGCAACTCCCTCCGCCAATAAAAATTCGCATGATCGTAATTCGCATCCGGCGGACCCACCAGCTGCGACGCCGCCCCCGCGTCGGTGTAGCTCACAGCCACGGCAACGTTCGCCGCGATCCGTAACAGTTGTGACGGATTCACCCCCCGGTAAACATGAAACCCCGCCGTCCCCGGCGAAAAGCTTAACCCCGTCAGCGACACTTCATTAGTGTTCGTCCCCGCCGGAATCGCCGCCCGCACCGTAAACGACAGTCCGCTCTCCGCACCGCCAGAATCGAGCGCCGTCAGCGCATAGTACAAATTCTGATTGCCGCCGAGCGTCCCCCCCGCCGCCGCCACCGTCGGCGAAAGACTCACCAGCGGAATCGCCGCACTAGTCGCCGCAGGCAGCGCCGGAGCCACAAACGCCACGCTCAACATCACCGCGCTCCCCGCCGCCCCTTCAATCACCGTCTCCGAAACCCCAAACTGCTCAATCCCATTGCTGTCGACCACGCTCCCCACCAGCGGCCTCGGCAATCCTACGCCCGCCTCGCCCGGCCGCCGGCCACCCAGCGTGCCTGCATCGCCCGTCGTGTACCACTCATCGTCGTGCCACTGCGCCGTAACCTGCACGCTCTCGAAGTTGCGCCCCGGAGCCAACTGCACGACGCGCAATGGCTGCCGCTCCAGCCCTTCCTTCAGATAAGTGAGACTGATTAAATCCCCCGGCGTCAGCCCAACTCCCTTCACCGTCGTCGAGAATTCCACAAACGTCGACCCGCTCAGCGCCTTGTCCAGTTGCAACTGCATCATGCGCGTCGCTTGATCGAAGTTCGGCAAACCCAGCGCCCCGAAACTTGCGCTCACTTCCCGCTGCGTCAACAGCGCATCGTCGACATCCACCAACCCCAGACTGTCCTGCTGGTATTCATTGAACTCGTTCTGAAACTCCACCGTCAGCCGATTCGCAACCGCCGCACCATCCGGAGCCCACAACCGAATCGCCGGATCGCCGTTGGCATTCCGCAAAATCCCCGAATACGAAGCCGACCCATCGCTGAACTCATAAGCCGGCCAGCCGCCGTCGAGCGTAGCTGTACTGTTGCTCCCACTAGGCAACGCCGGTTGCTGCAGCGCCAGTGTGTTCTCCACCCGCAGTTCGAGCAGCCCGCTCTGCCCATACCCCAGCATCAGCGACGACCCTGTGCGAATCCCTTTCGCCACCTCCGCCGCACTCCGCCGCGTCGCAATCACCAGATTGCACTGGAACCGCGGAATCGAAATCGCATTGCCGTAGAGGTCGGTAGTCGCAATCTGCGCATCGCAATACGCCCCCGCCGCCGCGAAACTCGCCAGATCCACTTCCGAAGTCAGCCACCCACTCCGCCGCAACACATCCAGCAGCACCCACGGCGGACTGTTCGTGAACGCCTCTCCCAGTGACGCACCGCTCCCGTCAAACTGTCTCCAGCAATAACCCCATCAGCAGAACATCAATAGTCGGCAGCGTCTGCGCGCTACTCACCTGGTTCGGGACCACCACGCTCAGCAGCGCCATACTCCCGTAGGGATCGCCCAACGGCTGCCCCGACGCATCCACAAAGTCGAGATTAAACGCCCCATTTCGCGTGCCCGGCGTCACCAGATTGAACCACCCGGTGGCCGTCATGTTCTTCCCGCTTTGCCCCTGCGGAATCTCGACGCCGTTCACCACTACCTTGACGACGTCCGCAATCTCCCCCATCCCCAGTAGCACTTCCATGTGCGTCAGATTGCCGTCATTGCGCGCGAACGTAATCGGAGGCTGATACCACGCCGTCCCATACACCAGCGGAACGAAATCGTTATAACGAGCCTGGTTATCGATCAGCGACGAAAGTTGCGTCCCGCTCTCTCCAAAACTCCGCACCTGAATCTGCGCCGGCACAAACTCAATCCCACCAAAATTCCGCGTGACGTGACTCGCCGAATCCGTATCGAACATCCCCCGCGCCACGCACGACGTCCGCGTGTAGTCGCAGCTCGTGAACACCGCCGATCCATCCAGATTCCCCACGCCCCCCGTCTGATCCGCCGAATATCCGCAGCGATTGAGCGCCGAATATTTGCCCTTCGCGCCCCCATTCAACGCCTCTACCCGCTGCGCCGCCGTCGAAGGAAACGACCACGGACACTGCCGTTCGATCCGCACCTCCGGCAACACGATCCTTTGCAAGTTCAGCCGGTTCGTGAAGCCGACGCGAAATGTCGATTCCGTAATCTCGTCCGCCATACTGCCGATTCCTCGGAAGATGACGCGCGCCTCGGACACCGCCGCGTTCGCCGTCAAATCGTAAAACAGAAACTGGATCGTAACCTGCCCGCCGCGAAATCCCGTCTCCCGCTCAATCTGCGAAAAGTACGAATCCGCATTCGCCAGCGTGACGGTAATTTTCTGCGCCCCGTCCAGCCCCTCGTTCGACGACGCCACCAGCGCCGAAAGGTTGTGTTTCAGCAGCCGCGCCCCATACACGTTGCCGCCCACTGTCACCGCATGCGTGCTCCACCGCTCCGTATTCCCCGGACGCCAGCAAGCAATCAAAAATGAACAGCGGAGTCGGCGGCGTCGTTTGCTCTTTATATTGATCGATGGTCGGCATCCCTTAACTCCCCGCGCTCACAATTTGAATCACCGCGTCGTACACGTCAGTGCCCTGCGCCGTCACCGTGATTTGGTCCGAGCCGAACCGCGCTTTCGAATACACCCCGCCCACCGCGCCCGTGATCTTGTAATCCGAAGGCCCCATCTGCGCCTCCGCCTGCATCCCGAACAATTGGACTGACCCGCCTGCCGCAACCTTCACCCCGAACGAAACCGTAGTCGCCCCCGCCTGCCCAGGATTCGCCGCTAAAAGAACCCGGCTCCATTGCGTTCCGACAGCAAAGCTCTTGGTCACGTTCGCCACCACCAGCGTCACCGCCGAACCCGCAGTGCTCCGCGCCCAAACGCTCAAGCAATATTGAAAATTTCCCGGAACGTCGAGCACCTGCGCTAACCCCGCCGCAGATCCCCCCGCATTCACCAGCCCCGTAGCGCGCGTAGTCCCTAACGGATCGCCGATCCCCGCCGTCAGTGCCACCAGCGCGCCCTTTGTCCAAGCCCCGGCGCCAAAGTTTTCGCTCTCGAGCAAAAGATTCCCCACCGGATCGAGAAACGTAAACGTCCCCGCCATGCCCGATGTCTGCTGAAACAAGCTCTCGATCGCATTCCACTCCGCCAACGTCAGACCTGTAGCCCGTAACTGCCACCCCGTCATCGCTCCGTTAGGATCTGAATACACAACAGTGTTCCCGCCAGCCAGTGTATTCACGACACTCCGCTGCAACCCCTGCTTGATCACCGGATACAGCGCCGCCGCTCCCGTAGTCAATTGTGGGAAAACTAGCATTAACTCCGGTTCTCCTTCACCGTCACGCTCGCCGCCCCGCGCCGCCGACCCGCCATACTGCGTCGCCAGTTGATCGTCGCCAAAACTGCAATTCGCATACACCGTTCCATCCCACGGATCGGCAAACGCAAACGTCCCCACCCGCCCCCCTTGAGATGCAAAAAACAATTCCAACGCCGTCAGCTCCGCCTCATCTAGCAAACTCAACCGGATCGTCCAAGTCCGTAACGGTCCCCCGTACTCCTGAAACCGCTGCTCGGTCCCATCCAAAAACCGGAACACCTGCGTTGAGAACCCGCGCGTCCGGCTCGACCCATACTGCGCCACCGCCCCCGTTTTCAATGCTGGAAAGGTCGGCACGCTACACGTCCCGAATCACATCGTTCAACACGGTCGATTGCAGCATCGCCTGCCGGACCGCCAGCGCAATATCCTGGCTGTGATCGAGAAACGACGAGCTATCCATAGCCTGCACCTGCACCGTAACCTGCGACGATGGCGAACTCGTCATCGCCCGCGGCGCCCCGCCCTGCGCCGAATCCACACCGTAAGCCCCGCCCCCGCCTTCGCTGAACCCCGCATCAATATTGATAGGCAGCGGAGCCATGTAAGTCGGCAGCGCCGCCGGCGCACTCGAATCGCCCCCACCGCCAAACAACCCCGCGAGCCCCGAAACCAACGGTGCCAGCCCTAGGCCGCCGCCCAACACTCCCCCGATCGTGCTGAGAATCGAGCCCCCCGTCGATCCACCACCACTCCCGCTGCTAGCCGGCTGCGTCATCGCCGCGATCGTCTGCTGCATCAGCGCGTCATTGATCGATTGTTGCTGTTGCAGTTGATCCGCAATGCTAGTCATCTGCAAACCCGCCGAATCCCCGCTACTCAATCCGCTAGCGTTCAGCAAACTAGCCAGCCCGTCAGAAGTCCTGTTGGTTGCCATTCCTCGCCTCCCGCCACTCTTTCTCCAGCGTCAACATCACGTCCGCCTCCTTCGCCCCCAGCGCCGCCAGCCCGCCCCCGCCAAAACTTTTCCACGCGAAAAACCACTCCACCCATCCCACACTCTCCGGCGTCACCCATGACCGCGGACACTCATCCGTTGAAGCCCGCCCCCGCGCCCACACCACTCTCCGCGCCCCGCGCTGCTCCTCGGGAATGAACCCGCACCGCCGCGTCCCCTCCAACCCCTGCCGTCTGCATGGCTCGCATTTCCACCCGGCCTGATTCCCACTCAGAAAATGGAATGCGACGATCAGTTTTTTCTTTCGATCTCACTCAACCCGCACTCCGCCTTCACGCGCCCCAAAATTTCCATCGCCAATTCCAGCGGACCTTTATCCACCACCGCCAGCGCAGTCGCCGCCTCCCCGTCAATCGTCAACCCCTCGACAGCCAGCAGTCCCCACTCCAGATACGCCCGATCCACCTCCGCCCCCACCACCGCAGCCTCCAACTTATCGCGCACCTCCGCCCCCGCCGCCAAAAACTCCGCCTTGCGTCCGATCTCCCGTATCCGCCGTGCCAAATCCAACCGCCGCCCAAACGTCAACCGCGCAATCGCGAATCTCACTCCCGCAGCCGATTCCGCATCGAACCAAAGCGCGCTATCGAACGAATGTTCCGCCTCCACCCTAAGCGAATGCGATGTAGAGCTCATCATTTACCGCCCCCTGCGCCCGGCTGTTTTGAAATTTCCACTGCAGCCGCGTCTCCGAATCATCAAACTGCGGAACCTCCGGCACCATCGCCGGCATGTACGCCCCAAACAACTGCCCGCTCTGCTGACCCAACTGCAGCATCACCGAAATCGGCGACCGTTGCCGAGCCGCCTGGTACAACCCCAACGTCTGCGCGTCCACCATCTCAAAAACACTGAAGTTAAGATTCACCTGCCGCTCCCCAGCCGCAATGCAGCGCGCGAGATCCGAGCCGAACTCCTTAACCCGCAACTGAACGTTGTTGCTCAACCCCAACTCCGCGCCAGTCAGAGTGAAGAACTGCGCCGGCGTCGCTCCCATCCACACCTGCCCCAAATGCCCCGGCACAATCGTGTAATCGAACCCCACACTCGACGGCTCCACCGGAAACTGCGTCAACCCACCCTGCCCACTAGTGAAACTAGCGCTATCCAACAAATCCTGTGACGGCCCCGCAAACACAAACTCCTGATAGTCACCATTCACCTTGACCTTCAACGAATCCACCGCCGCCCCATTCAAAACCCTCTGGACAGCATCGCTAGGATCCCAATAATCAAAAATAGAAACGCTCCCCAGATCGCTCCCCAGCGGATAAGTCAGCGTCGCCCCCAAAACCGTCCCCGCCGCCACGCCTCCAGTAAACGGCGCGACCAAAAACACCGTCAGCGAATCCTGAATCCCCGCCACGAATCGAATCTCGCCCGCATTCGCCACCGCCTGCCCCACACTCAATCCATGCGCCGCCGAAAAAGCAATCTGCGTAGTGGCGCTGGTAGTCGCCGCCGTCCCCCCGGCGAACGCCAGCGGAGTCCCACCCATTGCCGCCTGAAACAACGGCCCATGACTAGGCGCCGCCTGCCCGCTCACCCAGTCCGTCATAAAAGTGTTGAGCTGGAATGCAGTCCGCTTGCGAATCTGATTCGGCAGCCCCACAAACGTCCGGCTCCCCGACTTGTCGCGGCGCGAATTCTGCTCCAACACCTGCTTCGCCGCCAACTTCACCCCCGGAATCCGATTCTGCCCAGTGACTGCCGGCACTGTCCCATAGACAGTCTCCAGCGCCACAAAAAAGCGATTATTGTTCGACGATACGTAACACGACATGGAACCCCGCCCCTCTCAACTCGACAAATCCACTTCGAAAATCACCTTGGCCACTTGCAAAACATTCCTCCCGCCGTGCTGCACCGGATCGTACTTCACCTCGTAACCGCCCGTAAAAAACATCCCCTGTCCCCAATCCCCACGATTCGCATCCAGCACCTGCGTCACCGCGTCCACGTAAAGCCGCACTCTCTCCTCGAGCCCCTCGATGCGATCCTGCGACGCCCGAATTTCCGCCACCGTCCGCACTTTCCCCGAAAAATTGCGGAACTTTTCCGTCAGCAAGTTCTGCACCCGATCCGAGTACACCAGCACTACCGGATACTTCACCGCCGAACTCTTCTCCATCAGCGCCACCGGAGCGTTCTGCGCAATCACACTCTCCGCCGCGATCCCCGCAATCTCCACGCCCGCGTTCGCAGCGATCTCCGCCAGCACCGGCCCCAACCCCGCGACAGAGTCCGTGAGCAAGGCCACCACTTTCCCCGCAGTAATACTAGCCGCCTGTGCCATGACTCACCCCCGCCTCAAAATCCGGCCGCCCGTAACGAACATCTCCGCCGCCTGCCCATCCCCAGGACAACGCCCACTCATCAGCCCCAACCCCGGCAAAGTAAAAGTCGCCCCGATCCCCAGCGGCGCACTATTCTGCAGCGTCGCCGTCGACAACGTCAGCCCCACATACACGTTCCATCCCACCGCCGCCGCCGGCGCATTCCCCGCCGCCACCGTCAGTGCGCTGTTGTCGGAAGTCTGAAAGTTCGTAAGGCAACTAACACTTCCCTCCTGACCCGAAGCCGAAACCCAACTCACCTGCGCGTAGTAAAGCGCCCCCGCCGCCGTCCCCGTGCCCGCCCCCATCACCGCCAAACCTGCGCGCGGAATCGGCGCCGCCACCAGCCCAATCCCAAACCCGTAAGTGCGCTCCCGAGCCCCCCGAGCCAGTTCCCGATACTCGTCCCACTTATTCAAATACCGATCGTTCAATTGATTGTTGTAAGCATCCCGATACACCACCGCCAACGTATGCAGCGCCTGCCATCGCTTCATCTGCGGACTCACCACCACGTCCGAAACCCCCAGCCTTCGCCGCTGCTCTCCGCCAATCGGAAACTGCACCGGCGTATGCCCCAGCAACATATCCAGCACGTCCTCGGAAATCTCCTCCGTCGCCAGACACAACTTAGCGTTCAGATCGATCCCCTCCACCCGCGCCACCTCCAAGATGGCCGACTCAACCACCCGCAGCCCTTCCGTATCGTTAGGATTCCCATCCGTCAGCAGTGCCATCGTTCCCCCTCAAAATAAAAAGGGCGAGCCCAAAAGGCCCGCCCCAGTCGTCGAACATCAACCCCGCGCTAACTATTCACCTGCACCGCGAAATTATTCCGCAGCACTCCCACTCCGTACAGCACGTCCACCGTGAATTGCTGCGCCAGCGTATTCGGCTGATAGCTCATAGTGACGCGCATCCCGAAGTTCCCCAGCTCCGCGTACTCCGCAATCGCCCCCGTCCCCGGCAGCGGCTGCGGCAACCTTCGCACCACCAACCCAATCGCGTTCTTCGAAAACGCCAGGTTATGCGTAGTCACCGGACTGCTCCCCGTCGTACCCACGAACTGCGACCGGAAGATGTAAAAGTCCTTCATCTTGCCCACTGCGCCATCCACGATCACCCGCAGCCCCGCCTCACCCACCGAGTTGTACTCGCTGAATCGCGGAATCTGCCGCAGCCCCGAATACGCACTCGCGCTCACCACCAAAAACTTCGCCGCGCTAGCCGGAACCTTGGTGCTGAACAGCGCCGTCTCCGCCGAGTCCACCACCGCTTCCGTCAGCGGAGTCCCACCCGTTCCCACCGCGGTGTTACTTGTGAAGAGCGGATACAGCGCCAGCAGATCGGACTCAATCCGCTCCGCCAACGCCACCACCGCCGGCTGCATGTACAGCTTCAACAGATCCGGCACCGCCAGGATCTTAGTCACGTCCGGCACCTGAAACGTAGCTTCCGCGTGAGTGTTCAACACAATCTGCGCATTGCCCAGATTCGGATTCTGCGTCTGCACCGTGCCGCCCTCGGCGATATTATTGGCCACCAGCACCGGCGGAATCGGGACGTTAATCGTGTCCCCCGCCTGCGCCAGCGCCGGCTCGTAATCGCGATTGACCAGGTTCCCCATTACCAGGTTCCCCATCAACGCCGGCAGCGCATCCGCCGCCACCAGCTTCACAATCGCGCTCGCTACATTTGCTGAAGTAATTGTTGCCATCTGTTTCTCTCTCCTCTACCACCCGCGCAGCGTCAACGACGCCACACGCGCGATCTCTTGCCGTACCCTGCTCAACTCCTCCGGACTCATCCCCGGACGAATCTTCTCCAACTCCACCGGCATCTCTCCCGGCGAATTCCTCTGCCCCCCGCCCGCGCCCGACCCACCCGCAAGCCGGGCCGGCAGCAGCTCCGGATTCTCCTTCACGAACTGTTCCACATACTCCCGCATCCCTCCGCCACCCTGAGCGACCAGCTTCCCATCCTCGCCGCGATGAATCTCATCCCGAATCGCCTTGTAAGCCAAATCCAATTTCGCGACCCCTTGCCGCTGCAACTCCGCCCGCACTGCCGCGCTCCGCTCCGCCTCTTCCGCCCGCGCCACCAACTCCCCAACCCGCGCCTCCAGCCCCTCCCGCTTCTTCCTCTCCTGCTCCAGCTCATCCTTCTGCGGCATTAACTCCGCCACCACCGCCGCCACAATTTCCCGAATGTCATCCATTGGCTTCAATCTCCGCGACGATCTTGTCTTTCACATCCTGCCGGGCATCCGCCAAATACTTCAGCGCCAATTTCTTCTGCACCTCTTTTTTCAACGTGGCCGACCCAGACCCCAGCGCCAACAGCTTCTGCGCATCATCCACCTCCACAGCAAAGTCCGTAATATCGAACTCGTCCAACCCGCCCACCCCGATCGCCAACCCATCCTCGCGAGCCGCATCAATCGCCTTCAGCACCCTTCGCACCTGATCCTTAACCGCGTCCCCATAAGCCCGCAAAACCTCCTGCGTAATCGAAGAGTCCAGTTGTTTACTAACCCCCGACTGCCGCCCCCCCTGCCCCAACGGCCCCCCAGCCTGTGGCATATAGCAGACCCGATAAATCTCCTCCTGCAAGCTAGTCAGATTGTCCGCAGCAATCTGATAAACCTTGCCCTCCGGCTCCGTCCACCCAAACCGATCCTCCGGCCCCAATTGGATGTAGTAACTCTCCCCCACCATCTGGCTCCACTCCCGCTCGGAGTAAACCACCGGCATAGCAAACAACCCCATAGTCAGCGCCCACGACAACGCATTCGACTTATTGAAGTGCTCGAGCTGCAATGACCCCGCCCGATTCACCATCCACAACCCCTCCGGAATTCGCAGCCCAAACAACGGCACTCGCCCAAGCTTCGCCAGCCCATGCGCCCCTTCATCGATCAGCTCAACGCCGCCCGCCCCTCCGCCACCAGTCACCTGCCTGTACAACCGGAAGTTCTGCTTGTCGTAGTAAGCCCACCGCTTCTCCGTGAGCCACTCAGCATCCTCCACCCGATCCTGCCGAGTCACCTCAGTCCGCAGCACCACCCACTCATAGTTCCCGCAATCGTCCAGACTCCAGTTAATAAGGTCCTCAGCCCTGTAATCCACCAGATAAGCCCGCGAAGCCCCCGACGCATCCTCCTGAGCAAGATTCCCCGGCGCCTCACCCATCCGCGGAAAATCCACCAACACGTAACTAGCGCCGGCCACCATGGCCTCCACAAGTTGCTTCCGCAAAAAGTCCGCGAGCGCCGTCCCCTTGCGATCCACATCCTCCACGAACTCCCCGAAAAACGCCTGCCCGCGCTCGTTAGTCCCCTCAAACGTCAACACCGGTTCCCGGCGAAACAAGGTAGCCGCATACCAGTCCACAATCGACCCAACATAGTTCTCGTAAAACACCCGCGTCAACCGCTCCCGGTAAACATCCCCCGGCTCCTTCTGCCGAGGAATCAAATGCCGCTGCGCATTCAACTTGAACTGCTCGCCCCCCACATAGAGGTCGCGATAACATCGCCAGACTTCCTTGCGCGCTCTGTACTGCGGATGCTCTCGATCGATATCCAACACGTTGCTCCTCTTTCCTAAACCAACGGCCGCCCCTGCTCGCCCACCTTCATCCCGCCCCGGCACTCCTGCCAAGCCAAATACCCCAGCGCATCCGACAAATGCGTCCTCTTCGGATCGCGATCCTTATCGATCACCAGACTGTTTTCCTTGTAAGTGACCTGCTCGAAATCCTTGATCAGTTCCTTACACCGCGGATGGATCGCCAGCCGCCGCTCCCCACCAGCAGACTCCAACTTGGAATTCATCAACGTCACCCGGTCCCGCACCGCCGGATTCGCCTTCGGAATCTTAAACCGAACATCACCATACTGCCGGTCCTTCAAAAAACTCTTCAAAATTTCCACGTCCGTAGTCCCCGAAGTCTGCCGCCGCGCCCCACTAGCGTCCGCGTAAATCACCAACCCGGCCGCATGCTCCGCGAAGCGATTCCCAAACTCCTCGCAAGCCTGATAAGTGCTAGCCCGGTTCAGCACGATCTCGTCCAGCACTCTCACTTCTTCGCCTTCCACCTGCGCTACCACCGAAGACATCGGATCGACGTTAAAATCCAGCGCCCACAACAACGGTTGCTTCACCGCAATCTCCACATCAGCCACGTTCCCCTCCCGGCTGAACGCAAAGTAAACCCGCCCCGCCGATAGCTCCAGGTATTGCCCCAGAACCTCCTGCTCGTAAAACCGCCCGTCATAGCTATGCTTCAGCCGCTCGTAATAATCCGGAATCTTGCCCAGCAGAAACCGGTTCTCAAACGGCCGGGCCTGCACCGTTTCGTACCCTTCAACGTGCCGCTCAACAAATCTCTCGTAAACCCAGTCGTACCCCTTAGGAGTCCACACCGCGAACCCGCACAATCGCGAAGCCCGCGGATCCCGTAGCCGCCCCTCCAACCGCAGCCAAGCCTGCTGCGGCGCATACGTCAGTTCATCCAACCCGAACCACGCCAGGTTCGACCCACGCAGCCTCTCAAACTCCTCCACCGCCCGAAACAAAATCCGCGAACCCGTCTCGCGCAGCACCAAAAAATTCTCCGCGCGATTCCACTCATGCGGAATCCGGTTCCGTTCCAAAATCTCCAGCAACGCCGCCTGCGTAGCGTCCCGCAACATCGGAAACGTCGGAGCCCCCAACAGCCCCGTCCGCCCCGGATTCAGATACGCCAACTTCAGCGCCTCCTGACACAGCGCCTGACTCTTCCCCGACCCAATCGGCCCCGAAAACCCCTTGAACCGCGCCGTCGAATCATGGAACCTCCGCTGCGATGGCAGCGGATGATACTCTATTCCCCGCTCCCGGATTTCGGTTCCACCCATGTCACCTTGATCTCCTTTGGCGACTCCTCATCCAGTTCCTTGTGAAGCTGCACCAGCCGTATGTAATCCCCCATAGTGGCCTTCATTCCGTCCCCGCCCATTTGTTTTTCCATCTTTTCCAACACGCCCTTAATAACCTGCGCCCGCCCCCCGTTCGTCTGCTCTTCAGCCATGCAAGCTAATTCCCTTCGCGACAGCAGCCTATCACCCGTTTCCCAAACTCCCGCTTGCCACCCAATCACTAACCCAGTGCCGGCAAACGATTTGCATTTTGTGACGACTCTGTGAACGCACACCCCCCGATTGCCGTCGTCACACAAATGTGATAAAACCATGGCGTCCGGGGAGAGAGTCGATGTCAGTTCGTGCCTCCGCCGCCGCCCACTGCACGTGGCTCATCCTCCGGCCTTTACAGCTAAACCGGGGACAAAATGAGCCAACCTAACCTAGCCGTACGAAACACGATCCGCGGATTTCCGAAGCTTGAAAGATGGCTCCTGAGCCAAGTTTTCAAAGCCATCGGCCCCGCCCCCATCCGCCTGGCCTTCAAAGACGGCGAAGAGCTGTCCCCTCCCGGCGTTTCCCCCCGCGCCACCATCCTCATCCACGACCGCCCAACCCTAATCGGCATGATGCTCGACCCCGAAATGGCCTTCGGCGAAGCCTACTCCGACGGCCGCATCGAAGTCGAAGGCGACTTGGCCGAAGCCCTCGAAGTCGTCTACAAATCCTGGCCCGGCGGCGCCGACAGCGGTTGGTACCAGCGCCTGACCTCGAATTGGATAGACCGCCTCCAGCCCAATAGCCTGGACGGCTCCCGCAGCAACATCTACCGCCATTACGATCTTGGAAATGATTTCTACCGCCTCTGGCTGGATGAACAACTCGTCTACACCTGCGCCTACTTCCCCACACCCTCTGTCACGCTCGAAGCCGCGCAAGAAGCCAAGCTCGACTACGTCTGCCGCAAACTTCAGCTCCGCCCCGGCGAGCGCGTTGTAGAGGCGGGCTGCGGCTGGGGCGCACTAGCGCTCCACATGGCCCGCCACTACGGAGTCTCCGTAAAAGCCTTCAATATCTCGCATGAACAAATTTCCTACGCCCGCCGCCGCGCCGCCGAATCCGGACTGAGCGACAAAGTCGAATTTATAGAAGACGACTGGCGCAATATCTCCGGCACTTTCGATGCCTTCGCGTCAGTAGGAATGTTGGAACACGTAGGCGTCACCAACTTTGCTCACTTCGGAGATGTGATCCACCGTTCGATCGGCGATTCCGGCCGCGGCCTTCTCCACTTCATCGGCAAAAGCCGCAAAGGGGTATTCAGCCGCTGGATCCGCAAGCGCATCTTCCCCGGCGCCTACGCTCCCACCGTCAGTGAAGCGATGGCCATCCTCCAGCCGCACGATTACGCAGTCCTGGACATAGAAAACCTTCGCCCCCACTACGCCCGCACTCTGGAGCATTGGCTAGAACGCTTCGACAAGTCGTCTCAGCAGGTAGCCGCGCTCTACGACCCTTGGTTCGAACGAGCCTGGCGCCTCTATCTAGCCGGATCGATCGCCGCCTTCCGCGCCGGCACCCTGCAGCTCTTCCAGATCTCCTTCGCGGGCCCCACCAGGCAGCCGATTCCCGAGACCCGCGCCGCGCTCTACGCCGCAGCACAGGATTCCAAATGGATTCATGCGACGTCCTGATAGTAGGCGGCGGCCCCGCCGGCTCGTCCTGCGCCTGGGCCCTCAGAAATTCCGGCCTGGACGTCGTCATCCTCGACAAACAGATCTTCCCCCGCGATAAAATCTGCGGCGGCTGGATCACTCCCGCAGTTTTAGAGCAGCTAGAAATCGATCCGTCCGAATACGCGGCCAACCATCTGCTCCAGCCCATCACCAGCTTCCGAGTAGGCCGCATCGGTGGCCCAGCCCTAGAAACCGCCTATGGCAAACCCGTAAGCTACGGCATCCGCCGCCGTGAATTCGACCACTACTTATTGAAACGCTCCAACGCCCGCCTAATACTAGGCACGACATTAACGACCCTGAAGCGCACCGCCAACCACTGGCTCGCCAACGATCACATAAGCGCAAGCGTAGTGATCGGAGCCGGAGGCCACTTCTGCCCCGTAGCCCGCTTGGTAGGAGGAAAGAAACCCGGTGAACCCGCCGTAGTAGCCCAAGAAGTCGAATTCGAAATGGACCCTACCGCCTGCCGAGTAAAAAGCGAGACGCCGGAACTTTACTTCTGTGCAGACATGAAAGGTTACGGCTGGTGCTTCCGCAAAGGAAACATCATGAACATAGGCCTAGGCCGAGCCGATCCCCATACCCTGACCGCCCACGTAGCCGACTTCCTAGAATTCCTAAAATCCACCGGCCGAATCGCGTTCGAAGTCCCGCCCCTACACGGCCACGCCTATCTTCTGGAAGGAACCTCCACCCGCAAAATCGTAGGCGACGGAGTCCTGCTAATCGGCGACGCCGCCGGCCTAGCCTACCCGCAAAGCGGCGAAGGCATCCGCCCCGCAGTAGAATCCGGCCTCTCCGCCGCCAAAGACATCCTAGCCAATCGCCTCAGCGACTACCGCACCCACAAACCGCAACCCTGGCGACACATCCCGTCGGCGCTAATCACCCCAGCCGCCCGCCTACTCCTAACCACCAACTGGTTCGTCCGCAACGTAGTCCTAAACGCCTGGTTTTTAAATAGGGACGGAGCCTGATTATTGCCCCAAAATGGAATTTCCCGTTTTGAAACCGAAAGCTACTTCTCGGCGGGCGCAGCCGGCTGCTCTTTAGTAGTATCCTCAGGCAGCGCATCCGGCACATCCCCAAACTGAATGCTGGTATCCGCGCCAAACCGGTTGTACAACCTGAACTCCACCTCGTTCTTCACCAAAAACTTCCCCTCGCGCGACCGAATCTCCGACTTCAATGGCAGCAAATAAGGCTGCCCCGAAATCTTCATGAAGTCGTAATTCATATCCAAGTCCACGCTCTGCACCGGAAAATCCACCGGCAGATTTTCCACTTCCAGTTTGATACGCATCACCATTTTGGCATCGCGATCCGCGTAAACCAGCCCGTGATACCCCGCGATCACTGTCCGCTGCACCGCCTCCGAATAAATGGTGTATTGCGAATGCAGCTGCTGCACGTGAAAACTGAACACGTACATCCGCTTCCCGCGCAGCGTAGCCCACCGCTCCCAATTGAATTCAGTCGCCGTCTGCGGATCGAAAATCTCCTTCAGCATCGTCCCAAACTCGCCCGAAGAACTCGCCCCGTTCTTCTGCTCATGCTTGACGTTGCCCGTCACCGGCACGCCGTTGATCGAAACAACTTTATAATCTTCCTTCTGCTCGAAATAACTAAGCCGCTCCGCAATCGTGTCGATCAGCCGGAAGTTCTCGAGCCCGCTAGCGTCCCCATACCGCCGCGTCACCTGCAGACAAATGAAGTTCGGCAGCCCCTTGATGTAGTTCCGCGCCCCCTCCGTGATGTCCGCCAAAATTTGTTTTTGCTCGATCGAATCCGGCGGCGGCGGCCCCACCACCACCAGTTTCGGAGCCGGCGGAGGCGGCGCCTCCAAACTAGCCGACTCCGTAATCAAACTCTTCAGAGCCGCCACAGTCTGCGGACCCGCACCCATCCCCTGCAGCTCTTCCACCTGACGCGCATCCAGCCGGTTCAAAAGCTTTACGTTTTTCTTAATGAAATTAGCGATAGCGCGGTCGTCATGCCGCAGCTGAACAGAAGATTTGACGAAGCTGACGAGTTGCTCGACGCTTAACTTACTCTGCGCCCACACTGCGCCAGAGAGAACCACCACCAACCCCAGCCGTGCCATCCAGCGCATCATTTTCAACTCCATAATACGCCCGTTTTTCCAACTATGTCTCTCTCCCTCAGTCAGAAAGTGGGGCGGACCTCCGGTCCGCGTTCGACCTCCAGGTCGAACATCTTACTTCCCCGGCTCCGGCCCCTTCTCCTCCGGCAAAGCCTCCGGCGCATCGCCGAAAATGATACTGGTATCCGCACCAAACTTGTTATACAATCGGAACTCCGCCTGATTCTTCATCGTGTTCCGCCCATCCTTCATCCGCATATCCACCTTCAGCGGCAAAATAAATTTCACCCCCGAAAGCGAAATCGAATCGTAGTCCAACGTTTCCGAAGCGCTCCGAATTGGAAAGTCCTCCGGGATATCGTCCGCCTCCATCGTGATCCGCATCACGTTGTCAGTGTCCCGATCCGCATAGATCAGCCCGTGATACCCCACCGTAACCGTCCGCTTCACTTCTTCCGCCGTGATACTGTACTTCGAATTCTCCAGCCGCACGCGAAAACTAAACACGTGCATCACGTGATCCCGCAGCTTCCCCCACCGCTCCCACTGAAACTCGGTGTGACTCTCCGGACTAAAAATTTCGTACAACATACTGCCGAACTCGCCGCTCGAAGTAGCTCCGCCCAATTGCTCATGCTTGCGATTCGATACCGGAGTCCCGTTCACAGAAATAACTTTGTAGTCTTCCTTGTGCTCGAAGTAACTCAGCTTTTCCGCGATGGTATCCGTCAGCCGGAAATTGTCGTTCCCGTTCTGCGCGACATACCGCCGCGTAACCTGCATGCAAATGAAGTTAGGCAACCCCTCCGAGTAACTGACAGCGTCCTGAGTAATCGCCGCCAGCACCTTTTCCTGAGTCTCCGAATCGGGCCCCGGAATCGGCGCCGCAGTCAACTTAGGTGCCACCACCGGCGCAGGTGCAGCGGGCAGACTGGCCGAATCCGTCCGCAGCGTCTTCAAGGCCGCGACGGTCAAACGCCCCGCCCCCAACTCCTGCAGCGATTCAATGGTCTTCGCATCCAACTGATTCGACAGTTGGATCTTCTTCACAATCTCCGCCACCTTGCGGTCGTCCTCTTTTAACTGCACCGAAGATTTGACGAAAGTCACCAGTTGCTCGACGGACATCTTCATCTGCGCCGAAGCCGCGCCCGCCAGTGCCGCAAACAGGCACACGAATTGTATACAGCGTCTCATCTACTTAACAATAGACGCGATTCCACGCTTCTTAGGTTTCTGCGAAGTCTCGACAGGTGCAAAAAGTTTATCGATCGCCGCCGCTGCCAGCGGAGCCATCACCCGGTACCCCTTGGCGTTCGGATGCAGCCCGTCATCCGACAATTCCGCCTGAAACTGCCCCATCGGGTCGACAGTAGCCGTGAAATAATCCACGTAAGCATACCCGCGCTGCGTGCAGAATCCCTGCAGCCACTCGTTCAAAGCCTTAATCTGCGCCGGAGGCCGCTGTAGCGTCCGTTCATAGCTCGGCTCCTGATCCTTGTGATAATCGCTCACCGGCGTCAGCCCCCCGAAAATCACCTTGATCTTATAAGCCGCCGCCAAATCCGCCAGCATCTGATAATTGCTCTCGATATCGTGCAGCGGAACCGCACGCGCCAAATCGTTAGTCCCCACCAAAATCACCACCGCCTGCGGATGCAAGTCAATCACATCGTCCTTCATGCGCTGCAACAAGTGGCTGCTGAGCTGCCCCGCGATCCCCCGATTGACATACCCGCTGTCCGGAAAATACTCATTCAAGTGCCAGAAATCCGTAATCGAATCCCCAAAGAACACCACCCGAGCCTTCCCCGCCGCCGCCGGACCCAGCTTACGATTCGCATCCGCATACCGCGACAAATTCGCCGGATCAGGACTCGCCAGCAGCCGGTCCCGGTTCTCCACCAGCGCCCGGAAATGCGCGTCCAGCCGCGTCGTATCGTCCCGCAACTCCGTCAACTGCTTCTGCGCCGCCTCCGGAAACGGAAACGGCTTAGGAACCGAATCCGCCAGCGCCAGATACGACCGCAAATTCATCAACAGCGAATAAGTGGTCCGTCCCCGCCCCGGCAGCAGCCGCAATTGAATGCAATCCTGCCGCGTGTTCTCGATCACCGGAGCCGCCGCCCGCAGCAGATCCGGCACCGCCACACCGCCCGCCTCCATCAACTCGCCCATCCGCCCGCACAACTGATTCACCGCCGCCGGAGCCATCAGCGCGTCGGACGATGGCACTCCCGGCCCCTGCGTCTGGCCAATTCCCGCCCCCAGCAGCAGCAACGCCATCGAAGCCACCGAGCTGCGCGTCATTTCCCCGCGTCCTTGTCCAGCTGCAGCGTCACCGTCCCGATCGGAAACGCCAGCCGCATCCGGATCTGCACCGGTATCCGCCGCGCGTCGTCGGACACCCAAACGAACACCCGCCCCTTGCGCGGATAAACCACTCCGTTCATCAGATTCGCTTCATAGCGGATCGTCTTGAAGGTCCCGGCCGGAGTCGTCACTTCCTCCCGCTCCTGCGCGTCCACCTTCACCTGCGCCGCCCGCCGCCCGTCGCTCATCGGAACCTGTGCCGATTGCCCCGGCTCGAACGACAACGCCCGTAGCGCCAGAATCCCCCCCAGCACATCGTGCACGCAGTGAGGAGTGTCCACCTGAGCCGTCCGCATCACCTCATTGTTCTTAAGCACGTCCCGTTCCACCCACGATGCCCGGTTCTGGTTCCGGTCATACGTGACAGTAGTCTGCCGGTGCCGCTTGCCTTCCATCGAATCGAGCACACTCCCGGTAGCGCAAAACCCTTGCTCGTAGCGCACCGAATAAGTGTCGTCAACCTTAAACAGTGCCGACACCAGCCCCGCCGAAAACAGCTTGAGGTGTGCCTCGGAGTCGTGCGCGTCGAGCGCCACATCCCCCGCATGAATCAAACGCCACTCTACCGAATAGTTTATTTTGCCGAGATCTGGGGGGGCCGGACCGGCAGCCATCGCCGGCAAAATCCACAGGGCCGCGGTAAAAACGGGGACCGCGCGAAGGACAAAGCGCACACGATCAGTTTACACTCTTATCGTGAAGCATATTCCCGGCCGCCACTTCCTGCACAACTTAGTGACGCAGCGCTCGCTGGTAGTCCAACTCGTCCGCCGTGACTTCCAGCAGCGCTATGTAGGCTCCGCCGCCGGCTGGATCTGGGGCGTCGTCCACCCTCTAGTGCTGCTTCTCAGCTGGACCTTCATCTTTCAGATCTGCCTGAAAACAACGCTCCCCCCCGGCTCCGTAACGCAAAACTACACCATGTTTCTCTTCTGCGGAATGCTCCCTTGGCTGCTCTTCCAGGAGACCGTCCTCCGCTCCGCCTCCAGCATGGTCGAACACGCCAACTTGATCACCAAAACCCTCTTCCCCGCCGAAGTGGTCCCCGTGTCAATCTTCCTGTCATCTCTAATCCACCACCTGATCGCCCTACTGCTGGTAATGGCAGCCTCAGCCATAGTCCTGAAATCCATCAGCCCGATGGTCCTGCTGCTTCCTATATATATGGTGTTCATCGGCCTCTTCGCCGTAGGAGTCGGCTGGTTCGTGTCGAGCCTCCAAGTCTACCTGCGCGACACTGTGCAGATCCTGGCCGTAGTGATGACCCTTTGGTTCTGGTTCACCCCCATCATGATCAGCGAAGACCGCATCCCCGAACCCTTCAAAAGCCTGATCCGCCTCAATCCCATGACCTCGGTGGTGCGAGCCTACCGCTACCGCCTCCTAACCGCCCAATGGCCCCCCTGGCAGGAACTAGCCGTCCTAGCCGCCTATTCCTGTACCGTTTTCATATTAGGCGGCCTCTTCTTCCGCCACCTAAAACGCGGCTTCGCCGACGTCCTCTAAAAATAGGGACGGAGCCTCTTTTTGCCCGCAGTCCCAATACCGAATTGAAACCGCCCCCAAAAAGAGGTTCCGTCCCTATTTTTTAACTCCGTGAGATTAGGTGTATTGTCCCTCGTTCCCCCTAAAACACATACTTCAGAGCCAACTGCATCAAGCGTGGATTCACCGATAAAGCGGTGATTGAGCCGAAAGTGGACGTTGCCACGTTATTGTTGACGGGAGCAAAACCCACACCCTGGGTGCCGGCGCTCCCAAACTGCGGATGGTTGAACAGGTTGAAGAACTCCGCGCGGAACTGCAACACGCCGTTCTCGTGAATGCCGCCCACCCGGGTGCTCTTCGCCAACGTGACGTCGAAGTTGAACTGCCCAGGTCCCAGCATCGGACCGATGCCGGTGTTCCCCCAACCGGTGCCGCCCGTGCCCGCAACTCCGGGCGTGGCCCCGATGACCGGAATGACCGTCAGCGCAGCCGCGTTAATGTAACCCGGACCGCCACTGGCGCCGCCCAGCCGCAGCTCCGTCGAACCAGGCGTGACCAGATTGGCGTAGGTCATGCCCGCAGCGATTTGCGCGCGTGAAAGTTCGACGGGCGGCGAATTCGCCAGGCCGTAAACACTCCCGCCGCGGCTGTCCGCGATAATCAGCGGGAAGCCGTCCTGAATCGTCGTGACGCCCGACAAGCTCCATCCGCCGAGCGCGGTCTTGGCCACGCCCTTCATGCTGCCCGTGGGGATCGTGTAGTTATAGTTGAGCACCAGCCGCTGCGGCCGGTACTGCGTGTTCAGACCATATTGTTGCGCGAAGTTGTTGGGGTCTCCGCTGTTGGACCCCCCTGGTCCAAGGAAGTCGGCGTAAGCTTTGCTCCAGGTGTAAGCCGCCTGGAATGTCAGACCGTAGGAAAGCTGCTTGCGCACAGTAACCTGGAGACTGTTGTACTTGATGTCCCCGTTGGTTTCGAAGTATTGCAAGCCCGTCGGCCCAAAACCCAAGTAGGGGACGCGCAATGAAGCGTTCGAGGTGGTGTTGGTAGTGATCCCGTTGATCGGAGCCGTCGCCGAAGCCAACCCCGCCTCATTGATCAAGTGCAGGTTCTGCGCCTGATGGATTCCATGCGAACCGACATAGCCCAGTTCGAGCACCCACCGCGGGGCGAATTCATACTGCAGGTTCATGTTGTATGAGTAAACCAAAGGCGTTTTGATGATCTGCGCCTCGGCCGCCTCAGTAATGTTGGAGGACTGATAGAAGGGCTTCAGTCCCGGCGTGAAGTTCACCCAGCGCTCAGGAAATTCTCCCAGCGTGTACTGTTCAAATGGAGCCGCCAGCGAGGAAAACTGGTTGGTGCTCGCACCCTGATCGAGTGTAGGCGCGTAGGGCGGGCTCTGCTCAATCGAATGTACCAGCAGGTTGCCATCGATACGATCGTAGAAGTAGCCGAAGCCGCCGCGCAATACCAGCTTGTTGCTGCTAGTGGGCTGGAACGCAAAGCCCACGCGGGGAGCGAAATCGTCCTTCGGAATTCCATTCTGCGTGGCGATCGTTTGTCCGGTGCTGGTGATGCCCGGGAACATCGGCCCGTTGTAATTGGAAGTGGTCACCCATCCTGCATAGCTGCCGCCCACCGGAAACAGCGGAACGCCGGGGGTTGGCAGTTGTGTCGTCGACGGGTTCGGCACGGCCAGAATCGCCGAGGGCCACAGATTAACGGAGTTTCCGTATTTGTCCGACAAATTCCCGTCGTATTCCCAGCGCAATCCCAAATTGATCGTCAGGCGTTGACTGACCTTGTAATCGTCCTGGAAGAACACGTCACCGTTTTTCATCCGATAACCGTGGACGATCCCGGACGGAGAGCTTTGCACGTCGAAGTTGGAAGTGTTCAAAACGTTGCTGTTCGCCGAACCGTTGCAACCCAGCGGATTGGCCGCGTTGGGCTGAGCGGCCGCACCGCAGCCTCCCGGTAGGCCGATCAGAAAGTCACTGAAGGTCTGGAAATCCATGATCCCGTGCGACAACCAACTGCCCACCCACGTCCAGCGCGTGTCTTCCCATTCGCCGCCGAAACGCATCGTGTGCTTTCCCTTGGTCCAGGAAACCTGGTCGCCAAACCCGACCGTTGTCTGGTTGTGAATAACATCGTTGGTTCCACCATAGGCCAGGAACTGTCCATTGATTACGATCTGCGGCGGCTGCGCGCTGATTCCTCCCAAAAGTCCGCCCGCTCCCGAACTGCAAGCGATATTCTGCCCCGCCACGCTGCTGCAAGAGGGATAGATATTGCTCGCGTTCATGCCTGGTCCTGGGTTCTGCGTCTGCGTGTTGGTGCTGCGCAAGATGCTGCCGCGCAGCTCATTGACAATGTTGCTCGTGGCAATCGTGGTCAACTTCAGGATTCCGTTCTGATACCCATAGTCGGTGACGCTCGGTTCGCCTGGCAGCACCGGGCCAGCGGTGCCGATAAAATTAATGGTCTGCGGTTCGTACGAACGGAAATACTTGCTCGAGATGGTGTTCTTCGAGTTCACGACGTAGTCGAAATTGAGCATGCCTTGGTACTCTTTGTCATAAGCAGGATTGGTATAGGCAACGCCCGGCAGAAAATTCGCGGATCCGGAACCGGGTATGGCGTAAGTACCGGCCAACGTCGTGCCTTGCAAATATCGCATCGCATAGGGGTTGATGTTGGACCCGTCGCACGCCACCTGCGTGCCCTGGTTCGCGCCCGCTCCTCCCGGATTCGTGTAAAACGGTGTAGGGTTAGTCGGGTGATTCCCGGGACAGAAGGCCGCTCCCAGGGCCTGTTGGAAGGTATTGGCCTGGCCATTGTTTACACCCGAGACGGAAGTGGTCCCGCGGCTGATCATCGGGATCGGAGCCAGCGTAACGCCGCTGCTGAAACCCTGCGACGCCGCTCCATTTTTCTGCCACGTCTGCTGGTAGGCGCCGAAAACAAAAAACTTGTCTTTCTTGATAGGACCGCCGATCACGCCGCCGAACTGGTTCTGGTTCAGCGTTTGTTTGACGGCTTGGCCCGCACAGATGCTGGGCGTCAAGCCACAAGTACGATTCCGGAAAAAGTCGGTGGCATTGAGATCGGTATTGCGGAAGAACTCATAAGCCGAGCCGTGAAACGAATTGGTTCCGGACTTGGTCACCACGTTCACGTTGGCTCCCGGATTGCGCCCGTAACCGGCGTCGTAGAGCGAAGTCTGAATCTTGAATTCCTGCAGCGTGTCCGGATTGGGAATTGCCAGGCCGCTATAGAATCCCTGCACCACGCTCCCGCCCTCTTGGCTGGTCATCGCGACGCCGTCCATCATGTAGTTGTTGTCCTGCGTCATCATGCCATTGACCGCCGTGTCCACGCCGCCTTTGCCGAAACCGCTGGCGTTGTTGACGCTGGCGTTCGCGCCCGCGGAAAGACCGATCAGGTTGGTGTAGTTGCGGGTGGTCAAGGGCAAGTCCGTCGCCGTCTTGTTGCCCACCACCGTTCCCAGCGACGAGCTGCTGGTCTGAATGGCCTCCACGTTCGCCTCAACCGTGACCTGCTCGGTCTGCGCGCCGACTTCGAGTGCCCGGTTCACGACGGCGGATTCCGTGACTTGAACCACGATGCCCGGAAGCTCGACTGGCTTGAACCCCGCTGCGCTGAACTTGATTTTGTAGTTTCCGGGATTGATCAAGCCGAACTTGTAGTTGCCGTCCGCGCCGGTGACGCTGTTGCGCACCGCCCCGGTGTCCGTGCTGGTCAAAGTTACCATCACATTCGGGATCGAGGCGCCGGAAGGATCGGTTACTGTTCCGGAAACCCCACCCGTGGAAGCGGTTTGTGCCAGCAATGCCGGCATGCATACCACCAGCAAAGCGACAATTAGCAGCACTAGATTTCTAGTTCTCATGGCCCCTCTCGTTTCTCCTTTGCCCCTCAGTCTTCTTTTCTTCGTGGAACCCAGCCGACTGAAAACCTTCGCATTGCGAAGTCTGGGAGGCAATATATGCCAAACAGGCTATGTTGTCAAGGCCCCCTTTGGCAGTAACGCGCCCCATAACTGATATCGCAGCTCTGCCGCCGATCGCCGATATAATAGTTCCAGTTGTCCCTCCTCTCCCACTTACTCGCTTCCTATGCCCCCTGGAAGCCGAAACTGTGGACCACGCTCCCCGGATACTGCCGACGCGATTTTTTCTCCGATTTAATTGCCGGAATTACCGTTGGATTAGTTGCCTTGCCCATGGCCATGGCTTTCGGCATCGCCTCCGGTGTCACTCCTCAAGCCGGCATTTACACCGCCATCATAGGCGGATTTTTGATCTCATTCCTGGGAGGATCGAAAGTCCAGATCGGCGGCCCCACCGGCGCCTTCGTAGTCATCGTCGCCGGGATTCTAGCCAAGCACGGCCTCTCCGGACTCTTCATGGTCACCATGATGGCCGGCGTGATTTTGCTCTTTCTAGGTTTCACCGGCCTGGGCTCCGCCGTGCGCTTCATCCCGCGCCCCATCGTGATCGGCTTCACCAACGGCATCGCCCTGCTGATCGCCTCCACGCAGATCAAAGATTTTTTCGGCCTCACCATGAGGGAAAATCCCAGCGAGTTTTTCGCGCGCATGCGAGCGCTCGCGGCAGCACCTGGGACACGACGAATCTCACCGCGTTAGCAGTAGGACTAGGTTCGCTGGCGCTCATAATCTTCATACCCAAACTATTCCCGCGCGTTCCCGGCTCGATCGTCGCGCTGCTAGCCGCAACGCTTGTAGCCGCGTTCTTCCACTTGCCCGTCGAAACCATAGGCAGCAAATTCGGAGGCATCAGCCGCGCCCTCCCGCCCATCCATATCCCGCAGTTCCGCGCCGACCTCATCCTTCCGCTGCTCCCCTCCGCGCTGACTGTAGCCATCCTGGCCGCGCTGGAAAGCCTGCTCTCCGCGGTCGTTGCGGATTCGCATGAGTGGCGACCGTCACAATTCCAACGCCGAGTTAGTAGCCCAAGGCGTCGCCAATATCGCCAGCCCCTTGTTCGGCGGCATCCCCGTGACCGGCGCCATCGCCCGCACCGCCACCAACATTCGCTCCGGCGCGAAGACTCCCGTAGCCGGAATGATTCACGCGCTGATGCTGCTTAGGAGTCGTGCTGGTGCTAGCCCCGCTAGCCCGCTTCGTACCATGGCGACGCTAGCCGCCGTGCTGTTCGTAGTGGCCTACAACATGGGCGAGTGGCGCGAGATCGGCTCCATCGTGCGCCTGGGCGCAGCCGACCGCTCCGTGTGGTTCATCACCTTCGCCCTAACTGTAATGGCCGATTTGACCGTAGCCGTCGAAGTCGGCATGGCGCTAGCGGCGCTGCTCTATATCTACCGCGTAGCGCAGACCACCACCGTAGGTGTCCTCACCCCGGAAGACGTGGAAGACCTCAAGCCGCATCAGTTGCAAGGACAACAAGTGCCGCCCTACGTCACCATCCTGCGCATCCACGGACCCTTCCTCTTCGGCGCCACCGAAAAGTTACTCGAAGAAACCGCGGACCTGAACCGCTACGCGCCCATCGTGATCCTGCGCCTGCGCCACATGACCGCGATAGACGCCACCGGCCTGCATGCGCTCGAAGTCCTATCGGCGCGCCTGAAGAAATCGGGCCGGACGCTGCTCCTCTGCGGCGCCCGCCACCAGCCTGCCAAAATGCTGCAGCGCGCCGATTTCATGGAACACATCGGCGAGCACAATATCCTGCCCCATGCCCAAGCTGCCCTCGAACGTGCGCGCGAGATTCAGGCCGGATTTACCGGTTTAGCTGAAGAAGTTGCCGAGGACCTGAGCAAAGCGCCGCTCTAAGACTATTCCAGCTTGTTCTTGTTGTCGAGCCAGTTTTAAAGGCAAAAGCGCGCGCAGCGTAAACAAATTCAGCAGCGCCAGAATGATCGCGACTTCGTAGCGCCCCACGGCCACCGAAGCTCCGATCACGCCCGCGTTCCAGATACTGGCAGCGGTTGCCGTGCCCTTCACCGTGGCGCCTTCTTTCAAAATCGCCCCGCCGCCCACGAATCCGATGCCGGTGATCAGGCCCTGCAGCAACCGCGATTGATCCCCCGAATCCGGATGGGCGCCGAGAATCAGAAGATACCCGCAACTCGCCATGCCCACGATAGGAAAGGTGCGCACGCCCGCGCTGTGGGTTTCTTTTTCGCGATCCCACCCGATCAGAACCGTAAGCGCGTAAGTGATCGCCAGCCGCTCGAGCACGACCCAGATTTGCGGCCAGTCCACTGATTGGAACACTCAATTCCCCCTCAGCTATCGTAATCGATCGTACGAGTGGGGGGGCAACTGCAGCAGATCTAGATGAACATCTCTTCGTCCGAATGCGCGTCTTCCGGATTAGGCCGGCCGCGCAGCAGAAACGTAAAAGGCCGTCTTAATCCCCGCCGCCACGCCTTGAATCTGCATGATGGGTTTAAGATGCCGCCTTCCACTACCGCCACCGTGCGCTGAGTGCGGACCATGGCGTCGTCGAGCACCATCTCGGCGCGGTCCATCTGAACCCGCGCCCGCGCGGCCGCGTCATTCAGAAACTCGTCGATGCGATGCACTTGCTGCCGCGTAGTCTCCAGAATTTCGCTGGTCTTCGAAGTGATGTCAGCGATTTGCTTACGGCTGTCCTCGATCGTCTGGCGCGAAGTCTCCAGCACGCCTTCAATCTTAGGCGTCAACCGCTGCACGTTCTCTTGCAGCCCGCGCGAAGTTTTAAAAATGCCGGCCAGCATGGCCGCCTGGATAATGCAGAGCCACTGCCGCGATGATCACAAACGCCGTCATCACCGTGAGCAGAGTTTGTTCGTCCATAGTGGTTCAAGCGCGCCCTAATGCAGGCTTTTGCGTCTCCTTGGCCCGGGTGATCCTGCAGGCCCCCGGCGGCCTGGCCAAACTATTCCGGAAGCGGTTGGTTCACCGTGTCGCGATAAGCCTGGCGTCCGGCATCCACAGCCGCGGAGAGGCTTTCTTTGTGGCGCTGCACTGTCGTTTTCCCACGCTCGATCGTCGTCCGCAGCCTGGTCCTTCAATTCCTGAGCCCGCCGCTTCGCCAGATCCGCGCCCTCATTCGCCTTCGACATCAGAAAGTCGCGAGTCTCGGTCCCAGATTTCGGAGCGAACAGAACACCCATGGCCGCCCCGATCCCCAATCCCAGAAAGAAAAAAGACATCTTGCTATCGTCGTCCATGTTTGTCACTCCTTTGCACTCCCAGCATATCAGGACTGTCTCAATTGCGACGCCGCCTGCGCAGCGCGCGCAAACATAGCCTGCATGTCGGATTCACAAAGCAGATTTTCGCGCAAAGTCTGCAGCCGCGCGATGGCGTCGCCAGTCACCCGGTCGATCTCCTCCGCGTTCGTCGCGAAAATATCGCGCCAAATATCATACGGACTGAGCGCCAGCCGCGTCAGATCCGCCGCCGCGGGCCCCGCCACGCGCGCCGCCTCCGGCTGAATCCGCAATCAGCGAAGCCAGCGCCGTCGACAGCAATTGCGGCAAATGCGAGACCAGAGCCACCCGGCGATCATGCTCGGCCGCGTCGAGCTTCACCAGCCGCGCCCCAATTTTTTCGATCCACTGTTCCAGCTCCGCATCGGAATCCGTGAGCACATATGGCCGCGATGTGAAACAGATTTGCGTCGGCGGCCTCCACCCCGCGCGCCTCTTTCCCCGCCATCGGATGCCCGCCCACAAAACGTCCCCGCCGGATCGTTACCCGCGCCCGCTCGACAATCGCCCGTTTAGTGCTGCCCGGCATCCGTGATCAGCGTCCCCGGCCGCACCGCCCCATCGATCACATTCAGCGTTTCCAGAATCCGAGCGATGGGTTGCGCCAGATAGACAACGTCCGATTGCCCCGCCGCCTCCGCCAGCGGCAGTGCTTGATCGATCGCCCCGCGCTTCAGCGCCGCTTGAATCGGTAGCCGGCGAACTGACGCCAATGATCTTCCCCTTAAATCCCGCTTGCCGCAGCGCCAGCGCGAAGGACCCGCCGATCAATCCCACCCCCGCGACGGTGACGACCCGCCACTCCCCGCTCACTCGCGGTTTTCCCCGCCGCTGATCCAGATACACCTGCTGAATCATCCGCATTTCCCGCATAATGGTTTCGAATATGTGGCGAAATGCCTCGTCACTCAGCGGCCCCGGATTGCCGTTAGTCACTTTGCGCACCACGTCTTCTTCGCGTGAAGCCTCATAAACCGGCATCGCCAGCGCTTCTTTGGCGCGCACCACGTCATCGACAATCCCCGCGCGCCGGTTCAGCAATTCGCGCAATTCCAGGTCCATCGCATCGATTTTACGCCGGCATTCGGCGAGCAGCGCCTGTGCTTCCGCCTGTGTCATTTGTCCATGCCCTGTCGCAGCGACCGCGCGAAAGCCTCGATCTGCAGCGTCGCTAGCCTGCTTTTCGATGAACCGCACAAACGCGCTCCCCACCACCACGCCGTCCGCGATCTTTGCCACCACTCCCGCCTGCTCCGGAGTAGAAATGCCGAACCCCGCCGCCAGCGGCAGATTTCGTAGCCCCGCGCATCGACGCGACCAGCGGCCCCAGCGCCTCCGACAACGCTGCCCGCTCCCCCGTCACACCCGTCCGCGAAACCAAATACACAAAGCCCGTCGAGTATTCAGCCACCAGCTTCAACCGCTCCGCAGTGCTCGTCGGAGCCGCCAGAAACACCGTATCCAGCCCCGCCACCCGCATCGATTTCACATAAGGCGCAGCTTCCTCAACGCTCAAATCGGTAAGCAGACACCCATCAATCCCCGCAGCCTTCGCGTCCGCCCCCAACTTTTCAAACCCATACCGCATAGCCGGATTCAAATACGTAAACAGCAGCAGCGGTATCTGCGATGTCTCGCGAATCGTCCGCGCAATCTCCAGAACCTTATGCAGCGTGGTCCCCGCCTTGAGCGCCCGCTCCGCCCCCGCCTGAATCACCGGCCCGTCCGCGATAGGATCGGAAAACGGAACACCCAGCTCGATCAAATCGACCCCGCCGCGCTCCAGCGCCGCAACAATCTGCGGTGTACGCTCCGGCGCAGGATCCCCAGCAGTAACGTAAGCAATCAACGCCGCGCGCCGCTGCGCCTTCAGCGCGGCAAAAAGAGGCTCAATTCGTGTCGGCATCAAGCTCAGGAAGATTTTCTCGGTAGATATCAGTGTCTTTATCGCCGCGCCCCGAAAGATTGACGATGATAAATCTGCCCTTTCGCCGCAGGCGCCCGCTTGAGCACCTCCGCCACAGCATGCGCCGATTCAAGCGCCGGAATAATCCCCTCCGTGCGCGACAGTTGCAGAGCCGCCGCCAGCGCCTCCGCATCGCTAGCGGAAGTGTATTCCGCCCGCTCCCGGTCATGCAGCCAAGCGTGTTCCGGACCCACCGTCGGATAATCCAACCCCGCCGAAACCGAATGCGTCAACGCCACCTGCCCATCCGCGTCCTGCAAAAGATAACTAAGCGTCCCGTGCAGAACACCCGGAGACCCGCCCGAGAACCGCGCCGCATGCTGACCGAGCACCGCACTCCGCCCCCCCGCCTCGACGCCAATCAACTTCACACCCTCATCGCCAATGAATGCATGAAACAACCCGATCGCATTACTCCCCCCGCCCACGCAAGCAAACGCCGCATCCGGCAACCGCCCCTCACGCTCCAGAATCTGCGCGCGCGCCTCCACCCCAATAACCCGGTGAAAATCCCGCACCATCACCGGATAAGGATGCGCCCCCAACGCCGACCCCAACAAATAATAAGTGTCGTGAACGTTAGTAACCCAATCCCGCATCGCCTCGCTGATCGCATCTTTCAACGTCTGGCTGCCGTTAGCGACCCCCACCACCTTCGCCCCCATCAACCGCATGCGAAACACATTCGGGCGCTGCCGCCGCATGTCCTCGACGCCCATGTAGACAATGCACTCGAGCCCAAACAACGCGCACACCGCGGCAGTAGCCACCCCGTGCTGCCCCGCGCCAGTCTCTGCAATGATGCGCTTCTTCCCCATGCGCCGCGCGAGCAAAGCCTGCCCGATACAGTTGTTAATCTTGTGCGCGCCAGTATGCAGCAAATCTTCCCGCTTGAGATAAATCTTCGCGCCCCCCAGCGTCTCGCTCAACCGCTTGGCATAGTACAGCGGCGTCGGACGTCCCGCATAATTATGCAGCAGATCCGCCAGCTCCGCCTGAAACGCCGGATCCCCCGACGCCTCGCAATAAGCCCGCTCCAATTCCTCCAGCGGCGACATCAAGACTTCAGGGACGAACCGCCCCCCGTAAGGCCCAAAGTGCCCGGTCGCGTCCGGTTGCGACGTTACCATGTTGCCTCCAGCGCAGCCTTGACGAAGGCGCGCACTTTATCGTGATCCTTTATTCCCGGCGCCGTCTCAAGCTTCGAGCTGGCATCCACTCCCCAAGGCTCAGCGATGCGAATGGCTTCGGCAACATTCGATGCGTCCAGCCCGCCCGCGACAATCACCTTCTCCGCCGCCCCCCGCGCCAGTGACCAGTCAAACGACACCCCGTTCTTCACTCCGTCGAGCAAGATCGCCTCCGCCTCGCCCTCCCACGACAACGCCTCCGCCACCCGGAACGCCCGCCAAACCCGCGTCCCCGCCGCCACGCTCCCGCCATAAATCTGCGCGACATCGAGCCCCGCCGCCCGCATGACCGCCTCGACAGTCACCGGCGATTCATCCACAAAAACCCCGACCTTCCATACATCTAATCCCGCGCCCAAGCGAGCCGCCAGTTCCGGCGTGATAAAGCGCGGACTCTTCGGATAAAAAATAAAACCAATAGCCGACGCCCCCGCCTCCGCCGCCACCAGCGCATCTTCCCGCCGCGTAATCCCGCAAACCTTAACCATCATGACCGCAATTCCCGCAGCGCCCCCGCCGGGTCAGCCGACTTCATCAAATGCTCGCCCACCAGAAACGCATGAAACCCCGCGCCTATGAGCCGCTCCACGTCCGCCCGCGAATGAATCCCGCTCTCGGCCACCTTGATCACCGCGCTTGGCATCCTCTCAACCAACCGCAGCGAAGTATCGAGCGAAACCTGAAACGTATGCAGATTGCGATTGTTCACCCCAACGATCTCCGCCCCCGACTCTAGTGCGGAGTCCAGCTCCTGATCGTCATGAACCTCCACCAGCGCCGCCATCCCATACCGCGCCGCCAGTTCCCGAAATCCCCGCATCTGCGCCACATCCAGAATCGCCGCGATCAGCAGAATAGCGTCCGCCGAATGCGCCGCCGCCTCAATCACATGAACTTCATCGATAGTGAAGTCCTTCCGCAAGACCGGAATCGTAACCGCCGCCCGAGCCGCCTCCAGATCCCCAAGCTTCCCCTTGAAGAATTCCTCGTCTGTCAGCACGCTCAAAGCCGCCGCCCCACCCGCAGCATACAGCCCCGCAATTGCAGCCGGCTGAAAATCGTCCGTGAAGACACCCTTACTAGGAGACGCCTTTTTAATCTCAGAGATGATCGCCGGAGGCGCCGCCGTAAGCGCACCTCGGAAATCCCGCGCAGGAGACCGCTCCCCCGCCAGCCGCTCTAGTTCCGCGCGAGCGCTTCGAGAGCGCGCGAGCGTGGAGCGCTTATGGTCAACAATTCTAGCGAGAATATCTGGGACTGCCACTGCCATGAAAGGGAATTTTCATGGTAGCACCACCTCGACGCCGACCCCACTCACCGCGTCCACATGAATGTGGAAAGTCCCGCCGTGCAGAGCGACCACCCGCCGTGCGCTCTCAATACTCAACCCGCACCCCGGACCCAGCCCAACCTCCGAGCGATACCCCGGCACGGCAGTCGCAATCGCCAACAAAACTCCGCCGTCACTCCTCGCTGTCCGCATGCGAACCGGGTGTAAATCGCGAGCCACCTGCCGGAAAAGCAGTAGCAGATTCTCCAGCAACGCCCGCCCGCGCCCCGGATCCAACCGCACCAGCGGCAGCCCACCGGCCAACTCCAGCCGGATAGCGGAATCCCCAGCCACTACCTGCGTAACCAGCGTTTCCAGATTCACCAGTAGCGGAGCCAACGGCGCCCGATCCGCAAGCTGCAGCGCCGAAGTCAGAATCCAATTGGATTGCTCCACCAGTTGCTGCAACCGCGCAGCCTGCTCCCGCGCCGGGCCGCCATCCCGCGGCAGCACAAGACTCAGGTAGTACGCGATCGATTCAATGGCGCTCAGCGGCTGGCGCAACTCGTGAGCGATGGTCTCAAGAACCACCGCTGCCGGCAAAGATTGCGTCTCAGGAACCGCCGCCACCGTCTGCACTCCGGTTGCGGAACTCATCATGTCCTCCGGGGGATGTAATAGTTTGTACCGCGCGCGCCGCAGCGAGTCAAGTACGCTTCCGAGGCACAGCAGCCAGGATTGCACGCAAAACAGAATTTACGGATTCGGCGTTCTTAAAAACCTTGGCCACATCCGGATCAAGTAGAACCACCACTGCTTTGGCAGCATCGCGGCTCGCAAAACGATTAGCCCGAGCTTTGCTGTAATCGAAGCGGTACTCCGGCCTCAGCGCCTCGGGCGCCTTTCGCGTAACGGTTTCATTTTTGGAGATGGTTTTCATAGTCGCTCCGTTCCCGCCGAGTCGCTTCCCGCGCACTAAATGATTCGAATACGATCGTTTGAACGCATCGTGAAGCAAAGCAGTATCAATCTTCGAAAGGCCGATTATGATTTCTCTCGTTTCATCCAGCGATTGATCATCGACAAAGATAGCCGCGAGCGGATCATCGAACACAGTGCAAGCCTCATCGAAGCTGACCCCATGTTTTCGCAAATTGCTGTTGGCCTTCTTGGCATCCCATTCGAATACCAGGGGCATTCGCTATATTTCCGTCCTAATAGTAGTGCACTCGACTTACGCCGTATACAGCCCCATGGCCCGTTTCACCTTCTTCACTGTATCCTGCGCAATCGGCGTGACCCGCGCCGCTCCGTCAGCCAGCACCTTCGCCACGTATCCACGTTCCGCCATGATCTCCCGATAGCGCTTCTGCACCGGCTCCAGCGCACTAACCACCGCCTCCGCTACTTGCTTTTTCAAATCCCCATACCGCATCCCCGTAAAATGCGCCCGCGTATTTTCATCGCTCCAACCGCTGAACGCCTGAAAAATACTGAGCAGATTACGGACCCCAGCACCCATCGCCTCGTAATCCACCCCCGGATTCGAATCCGTAGTCGCCCGCAAAATCTTCTTGCGGATCGTAGCCGGCGGATCGAGCAGACTCACCGCATGCCCCCCGCCCGTTTCCGATTTGCTCATCTTCTTTTCCGGATCGTCCAGTCCCATGATCCGCGCCCCCACCGTCGGCAAATGCGTAGCCGGCATCGTGAACGTCTCGCCATAAAGCGAATTAAACCGCTGTGCAATGTCACGCGCCAACTCCAGATGCTGCGACTGATCATCCCCCACCGGCACAATCGCCGCCTGATACAAAAGGATGTCCGCCGCCATCAGCACCGGATACTGCAATAGCCCGTCGCCAATCGTTTCTTGCGCCTGCGATTTCGACTTGAACTGCGTCATCCGCTCCAGCCAACCGACAGGCGTAACGCAGGTCAGCATCCACGCCAGCTCCGCATGCTGCGGCACCGCCGATTGCACGATCAGCGACGAGTGCGCAGGATCGATCCCGATCGCCAGCAGCATCCCCGCCAGTTCTTCGATCTTCGCGCGCAGCTCCTCCGGGTTCTGGTAAATGGTAATCGCGTGCAGATCCACGATACAGTAGATACTGTCGTAGTCATATTGAATCTTGGCCCAGTTCGTCAGCGCGCCAAGATAATTTCCAATGTGGGGGCTGCCGGTGGGCTGTATGCCGGAGAGGACTCTTGCTTTCATGTTGGATGGGAGAACTTTTATCGTAAACGATGTGTCCGCACCAATGTCGACTTCAGTGACAGTAGAAAAGTGGGTCTACGGCGGCGAAGCCCTGGCTCGTCTCGATGGCCGCGTAGTGCTAGCACCCTTCGTGCTCCCTGGCGAAACCGTGCGCCTCAATGTAGACGATGGTATCCACGCCAGTCTAGAGGAAGTACTAACCCCCTCGCCCGACCGCGTCGCCCCCCCATGCCCTCTGTTCACACGCTGCGGAGGCTGCCACTACCAGCACGCGCCCTACGAGTATCAACTCGCCCGCAAAGTCGAAATCCTCCGCGAACAACTCCGCCGCGTAGGCAAGATCGAGTACACCGCCGACATCGATACCATCAGCGGCCCGCCGCTCAACTACCGCAACCGCGCTCAATTCCACATCGCCAATGGAGTCATCGGCTATCTCGCCGCGCGTTCCCACACCCTCGTCCCCGTCGCCGGAGAATGCCCCATCTCCTCGCCGCGCCTCAACCAAGCCCTGGCCGAAATGCGCGACCGTCTCAGCGACCCGCGCTTCCCCCGCTTCGTCCAATCGCTCGAAATTTTCACCAACGAAACCGAAATCCAGATCAACGCCCTCGAAACCGATCGCCCCGTAGCCCGCTCCTTCTACGATTGGTGCGGATCCACAGTAGCCGTCGACTACGCGACTTCCTTCGGCACCTTCCGCGTCAGCCCCCGGTCTTTTTTCCAGATAAACCGCTTTCTAATTGAGCCGCTGGTAGACGCCGCCCTCCAAAACGCCGCAGGGAAAACGGCACTAGATCTCTACGCCGGCGTAGGCCTCTTCGCCCTCCCGCTAGCCAGCCGCTTCGAGCACGTCATCGCCGTAGAATCCGCCGTGAGCGCCGCCCGCGACTTAGAAGTAAACGCAACAAGCGCCGGCGTACACTTGCAAACCGAACGCGCCAGAGTAGAAGATTTCCTAAGAACCTTCGCCGAAACCCCCGACTTCGTCCTAGCCGACCCCCCACGCGCCGGCCTAGGCAAACCAGTAGTAGCGGAACTAGAGCGCCTCGCTCCCCCCCGCATCACGATAGTGTCCTGTGACCCCGCCACCCTAGCCCGCGACCTGGCGTCTCTAACCAGCTATCGCATCGACCACCTGACCCTAATCGATTTGTTCCCCCAAACCTATCACCTGGAAACCATCGCCCAGCTAGTGCGCCTCTAAACCACCCACCACCAACCTCCTGTTGTTAGACCAAAGTGGGGCGGACGTCCCCGTCCGCACCTACCGCAACGCCGCCTCCAACCCCCCCGTCTGCCTCAACACATTGAACCGAGCCACCTCCGCCGCATGCTGCGCCTCATAATAAGCCACCCACTTCTCATTCTCTGTAGCTCTTAACGCCTCCACCACCGCCAGCGGCAGCCGACCCTCATCCATCTGCGCCAGATCGATCCCCAACTCCTCCCGCGTCACATCCAGATCAGCCCGCGCCACATCCCGAGCCGACTCCGACCTCCGCAAATTCTGATACGCAATCCGTAAATCCGAAGCAATCCGCGCCCGCGTCCGCCCCACTTCAATCCGCAGCTTAGCGATGTCCTCTTCGGAACGCAAAGATTCAGCTCCGGAAGCCCGCCCCACCAGCAGCGGAATCTCGAAGGATGCCCCCAACTGCGCATTGTTGTATTGAAACTTAGCGAAATAATCCTGGTAAGTGTACTTCGCGAACAACGAGTATTGCGCCACTAAATTCACCCTGGGCAGGCGCTGCGCGTGATAACTTTTGACCTCCAGCATCTTCGCCTGCATGTTCGATTGCAGGCGCTTCAGCTCATTGCTGCCCTCCAGCGCCTTCTCGATCGATGCCTCCTCCGACACCGGCACCACCAGCGGTGCGCGTTCTTCCGCGGCTACCCTCACCCGGTCATCCGGCCCGAATCCCAATACCTGCGCCAGTGAACTTTCGGCCGTGGTCAAGTCCATCGCCAAATTATCGACGCGCTGCCCGGCCCGCAGCACTGCCAGGTTGGCCTTCTTCGATTCAATCGCCAGTTCGCGCCCCTCGGCTACGCGCTGTTGCATCAGCTCGCGCACGCGAGCTAGGTTGTCGGACTGCCGCCGCTCCGCTTCCAGACTCCGCGCCGCCTGTTCCGCATCCAGATAGAGAGACGCCACACGGTAGATCACTTCTTGCTGGCGGCTCGCCACGTCCACGCCCGCTCCCCGCGCCTCTTCGTTCGCTTGCGCCACTAGATAACTTTGCGGGCGATTGAAAATGGCCATCTGCGTCTTCACCGTCACGATGGACGGCGCGCTCCCGTCGATGCTATTAGGGAACCCCGTGCTCCAAGCCGCGCCGCTGCCCGCAAAAACTTTGGGAGAGAAGGGATCGTGCATGACCAGCACTTGATAGCGCGCTTTCTGCTGATCCAGCCGCGCCAAAAGCAGGTCCGGATTCTGCGCCAGCGCCAGGTCTAGCGCCTGCCGCAAAGTTAAAACCCGAACTTCTCCGAATAAGGATAAGGCCGAAGCGAACAGGCCCAATATGAGTGCGAATGAGGAGAGTTTCATACCTCCTCAGTGTAAAGCCGCAGGCGCAGTGCAAGCCGCGAGCTGCTATTCGTAGCGCAATGCTTCCGTAGGATTCAAGCGCGACGCCCGATTCGCCGGCAGCAGCCCAAACGCCAGCCCCACAATCAGCGACACCGTGAACGCCACCGCAATCGACAATGGCGAAATCGGCACCGCGAAATCGTCCGCGAAGAACCGCACACTCAACGGAATCGCCACGCCAATCAAAATCCCCGCCACTCCGCCCGTCATGCTGATGATCACGGCCTCTGCTAAAAACTGCTCCAGCACATCCCGCCGCGCGGCCCCCACCGCCATGCGCAGCCCGATCTCTCGCGTCCGCTCCGTAACCGTCACCAGCATGATGTTCATGATGCCGATTCCAGAAATCACTAGCGCCAGCGCCGACACTAAAATCAACACCACCGTCAGCACATTAGCGATCCGCCCCGCCGCATCCAGAATCGCGGCTAAATTGTCGACCCGGTACTTTGCTCCAGCGCGATGCCGCGACTCCAGGACCGACTTCACCGCATCCGTCAAAGGCAGTACATCGCCCGCACTGCGCGCCTGCACATATAAAGGATCGATCCGCTCAATCGGCGCAAAATACCGCAGCACCGTAATCGGAATCAGCACGTTCTCGCCCGAAAGCTCCGACAACCCAAAGCTCTCCGTCTTCTCCTTGAACGTCCCGATCACCGTGAACTGCAGCCCGTGCAGCTTCACCGTCTGCCCCACCGCCGCACTCTGGCTCCCAAACAGCCGCCGCGCCAGCCGCTCCATCAGCAACGCCACGCGGTGCCGCTGATTGACGTCCGCTTCGTCCAGAAATCGTCCAGCCAACAAATCCAGATTGCGCACCTCGGGATAGTATTGGTCTGACCCGATAATCGCCACATCTTCTTCGCCCGTCTGAATGCGAATCCGGTCGAAGCTGTTCATCACGCCCGTTGCCGCCACAATCCGCGACCCCAGCTGCTCGCGCACCGCCTCCACATCGGCGATCTTGACGTAATCCGCCGCCGACGCCGACCCCGCCAGGTTGTTGCCGTTCTCGTACTGCGCGTAAATGAGGTTCGATCCGATGCGTTGAATCTGATCCAGAATGTAATCCCGGCTAGTGAGCGAAATGGTCACCACCAGAATCACCGAAGCATTGCCGATCACCAGCCCCAGCGCGGTCAGAAACGTCCGCACCTTGTTCGCTCGCAGCGCCTGAAAACTAAAGCGCAGCACTTCGGCAGTGAACATCAAGCCCCGATCTTCCGCAGCATAGACTCCGCGTCAGATTTCGGTGGATCGCTAGGCGTAATCGGAGCCTGCAAGTACCGGTGCAGCAGCCGCCGCGCCTCGTCCAGATTGCGCCCGCTATGCACATACGCCGAGGCGCGCTCGTAAATCACGCGAGGATCTTCCGGAGCAATCCGCTCCGCCTGATCGAACAGCGCGTCACTCTCTTTATTGCGCCCGCGCACCGAAAGATATTTCGCCAGCGCAATCACTCGCCCCACTTGCCGCGGAGCCAGTTCCAGCGCACTGCGCAGATGCTGTTCCGCCGAATCGTACTCCTTGCGGTGCTCATCCAGCCGCGCCTGATAATACTGTCCCTCCGCCGGATCCCTAACAGCAACCTGCGCCGCCAGCCCCGCAGCTTTATTGGTCCCGCCGCCCAGGAACCCCGGCGCGTCCAGATAGTAATCGAACAAATCCCCCACCGCTTCCCGGCTACTCGGATCCAGCGCAACCGACCGCTCAAACATCTGCCGCGCCTTCGCTGCGTACCCCGGCGCCGTAAATGGATTCGCAATCTCCGCCCGCCGTCCGTAAGCGCGTCCCAGCCACAAGAAGCACGCGGCGTTTTGCGGAGCCAGCGCCGCCGCCCTCTCGAGATTGTCACTGGCCTTCTTGTATTGGGCCAACATAAAATAATCCTGCCCCATCAGCAGAAAAACGGCAGCATCCTGCTCCTTGCTGCCCCCCAAAACTTCCAGCGACCCAGTGTAGTCGGTACGCTCGTAGAGCTCATGCGCCCGCGTCCAGGCCAGCGACTCCGCCCGGGCCGCCCAGCCCCCGGTGAATAGCAACCCCGTGAGGATTAAAACATTTCCCTGCATACGCGTTCCGCAATCAGCCTTTTGATCCAGTTTATAGGAACCTGAGTTCATGTGGTTAGATGTGCCATTTGGCTTATCGGATGCGTCTATTTTAATGGTTAGAATGGCGCCAACAGTAGGCGAACTTGAAGACGCTGTAGTATCCTGGACGATGGAAACCATCCACTAGAAGCTCGGGAGGTATTTTGGTCATGTCACTACTTCGAAAGTCCCTATTGATTCTGCCGCTTGGCCTTATCTTTGCCGTCACCGGCTGGGGGCAGACCGCTGCGTTTGAAGGCATCGTCAAGGGCGCCGACGGCAAGCCGTTACCGGGCGCACAGGTCAAACTGGAACGCCAGGACGTAAAAGGCAACTACACCGTCAAAACCGATAAAAAAGGCCACTACTTCTATGGCGGCTTGCCGCTCGGAAATTACAAGATCTCGGTGCTGGTCGACGGCCAGGAAAAAGACGCCAAGAACGGCGTGCGCACCAAGGTCGGCGAAACCTCTGACGTCAGCTTCGATCTAGCCGAAGCCGCCGGCCCGGCCACCGTCGATGAGAGCGGACGCGCACTCTCTGCCGCACAGAAGGCTGAAATCGAGAAACAGAATAAGGAACAGGCCGCCGCCATGGCCAAAAACCAGGCTTTGAACACGGCATTTAACGCCGGTAAAACAGCCGCCGCAGCCAATCAATGGGACGCCGCCATTGACGGCTTCACCAAGGCCAGCGAAGTGGATGCCAACCAGCACGTCGTCTGGGGCAATCTGGCCGATTCCTACGTGAGCCGCGCTAAAGCCACTCCCGCCACCAAGGACGCCGACCTCGCCAAAGCCGCCGACGCCTATCAGAAGGCCATCGCCATCAAACCCGATGATTCCGCCTATCACAACAACTACGCCCTGGTGCTCGGGCAACAGAAAAAGTTCGACGAAGCCCAAGCCGAGCTGACCAAGGCCGCGCAGATCGATCCCACCGGCGCCGGCAAGTTCTACTTCAACCTGGGAGCCGTTTACGTCAACACCGGCAACCTCGAGCCCGCCGCCGCCGCCTTCAAAAAGGCCACCGATCTGGATCCCAATTACGCCGAAGCCTGGTTCCAGTACGGCCTCTCGCTCATGGGCAAAGCCACTATTGCCGACGGCAAAACCGTGGCGCCTCCGGGCACCGCCGAAGCCTTCCAGAAATATCTGGATCTGGCCCCCAACGGTCCCAACGCCCAAGTCGCCAAGGACATGATGGCCAGCATGGGAGCCACCGTGCAGACCAATTTCAAGGCCGCTCCGGCGCAGCAGAAGAAAAAGCAGTAAGTACGGGAGATGTTCCGAGCCTTCCTGTATCTGATCGTTTTCGTGCTCGCATTGAGCGTGCTGCGATCCGTACTCGGAATTATCTCCAAGGCTGTTAGTGGATTGTCCAGCAGTTCCTCTCCGCAGGCGGGAGCCCCCGGTTCCCGCCCTTCTTCTCCCCCCTCCGGCGGCGAGCTCAAAAAAGACCCCGTCTGCGGCACCTTCATCTCCACCGCCACCGCCTTCCAGAAATCCGTCGGCGGACAGACGTATTACTTCTGCTCCACCCAGTGCCGCGACAAATTTAAAGGATAAGTACACCGCGCGGCCCGCGACGCGTCATAAAAAGATTGGGTCGGCCGTTTTGTTCAATAAAATGCCGGCGGTAGCAGAATACCGGCGAAACGACTAGACCTGGAGCGGCGTCGTAGGATTATGGTTAATAACAAAATACTGGGTTTGCTTCCCCTCTTGCTTCTTCCCGCCTTTGCGCATGCGCAAAGCGCCCTGGACGTGAACGTGAATTTCGGCAGTGCCTGGGATTCCGCTACCGGCCAAGGCATTGACAACACCAGCTTCCTCTCGTGCGCGCCGGGTTCCGCGTCTACCTGTCAGGCCACACCCAAGCTGAACGGCTTCTTCCTGGGATTCGGCGGCGACATCATGTTCCGCCAGCATTTCGGCGTCGGCGCGGAGGTCAACTTCCAGCCCACTCATCAGGACTACGGCCCGTTTCAATACCGCCAGACCTTCGTCGATGTGAATGGCATCTATGAGCCCCTCATCACCAAGCACGCCATCGTGCAATTGCAGGGCGGACTCGGCAGCGCCAGCACCGGCTTCATCATCTCGCAGAGCGGCTGCGCTGGCACCGCGGTGTGCAGCACATCCACCTCGGCCGTCGGCAGCTCCACTCATTTTCAGCTCCACTTCGGAGCCGGCGTCCAGATCGCACTCACCAACCACATCTTCGTCCGCCCGCAATTCGATCTGCACTATGTGCCGAATTTCACGGACCAGTTCGGCAGCAACATAGTGCCCGAAGCCACCGTCGCGGTGGGTTATCACTTCGGCGAAAGATAAGAGACCAGGCTTAGCTGAGCTTCGCACGCACGCGCTCACTCAGCGCTTTGCCGTCGACGCGCTTGCCGGCCAGCTTCGCCTGCGCGGCTTTCATCACCACACCCATCTGCTTGAGCGACGTGACCCCGGTTTCGGCCATCGCCGAATCCAGGGCCGCGTCGATCTCAGCCTCGCTAGGCGCCGACGGCATATAAGACTCAATCAGCTTCAGTTCCGCCTCTTCCTTATCCGCCAATTCCGGCCGGTTGCCCTTGCGAAACATATCCGCCGACTCCCGCCGTTGCTTCACCAGCGTGTTCAGAATCTGCAGTTCCGCCGCCTCATCGAGCGGCTTCCCGGTGTCGATGGTGTAACGCTGTAGAGAAGCCTTAATCATGCGGATAGCATCCAGCCGCGCTTCCTCACGCCCCTTCATCGCCGCCGTCATGTCTTTCTGGATTTGTTCAATGAGAGCCATCGAATATAAGCTTAGTACATGACACCTATTCAACCCGATCAAGCAAATTTCCTGCTCGAAACCGTCTATCTCCCCGGACTCAAGAACGAGCACGCCATCACCAAGGCCGTCATCGCAGCCATCCCGCCCGAAAAAAGCGACTACCGCCCCGACAGCGTTTCCAAAAGCGCGCTGGATCTAGCCTGGCACATCGTAAACACCGAAATGCTCTTCACCGAAGCCGTAGCCGCCGGCGCCTTCGACTTCACCCCGCGCCCCCGCCCCGAATCGATCAAAGACTCCACCACTCTCGCCCATTGGTACGCCGAAAACTTCGCAGCGCGTTTCGAAAAGTTAACGAAACTCTCCCCCGAGCAGCTAGTCAAGGTAGTGGACTTCCGCGGCATGTTCCAGTTGCCGGCCGTAATGTACCTGGGCTTCGTGCAGCAACACTCCATCCACCACCGCGGACAGTTGTCGATGTACCTGCGCCCCATGGGTGCGAAGGTACCCTCGATCTACGGCGAAAGCTACGACGCCGCCGAAGCCCGCAAAGCTTCTACTGCCCGGTAGTCAGCACCACCCGGAAGCGTGCCTTGCCGCTCAGCATCCGCGCATAAGCCTCGCTGACCTGCTCCAACGGAAATACTTCGTTCATAGACCGCACGCCCGTCAGCGCGCAGAACTCCAGCGTGTCCTGCGAATCGATCGACGTGCCCGAGTACCACCCCTTCACCGCCTGCCGTTTCGTCAACAGTTGCAACGGAGGCACCTCCAGCGAGGGCACCGCGCCGATGATCATAAAGGTGCCATCCAGCCCCATCCCGCCCAGCACCGCCTTCATAGCATCCGCATCCGTGACCGTAGCCAGAATCACTTTAGCCCCACCCAATTTCATCAGCTCCGCCGAGGGGTCCGACGTCTGGCTATCGATATACGCGACCGCCCCCAACTTCTTCGCCAGCACTTCCTTGTCTTTCCCGCGCGCGATCGCCACAGTTTTAAATCCCATCTTCGCCGCAAACTGCACGCCCAAGTGTCCCAGCCCACCTAATCCGAGAACGGCAACCAGGTCTCCCGCAGAAGCCTCGCTATTCCGCAAACAATTAAATGTGGTGACCCCCGCGCACATCAGCGGAGCCGCCTCCGCCGCCGACAACCCCTCCGGCACCAACGCCAGCGCCTCCGCGCGAGCAATCATAAAGTCCGCATACCCGCCGTCATAAGTAAGGCCGGTGATAAGAGTCTCCGTCAGGCAACCAAAACTCTTCCCCCGCCGGCAAGCATCGCAATACCCGCAGTTCCCCCCGTGCCAGCCCACACCGACCCGCTGCCCCACGCTCCATCCCTTAACACCCGCCCCCAGCGCATCGACGACGCCCACCACCTCATGCCCCGGCACCCGCGGATATTGCACGCCCATCAGCCCACTGACCGCGGCCACATCGCTATGACAAATCCCGCAAGCCTGCACCTTAATCCGCACTGACCCAGCTCCCGGCTCCGGAATCGCCCGTTCCACAATCTCAAAAGGACCGTTAGCTTTAGAAACTTGAACGCTTCGCATGATCGTACTCCTACTTCCCCTGCCGTTCCGGCCCCTGCGATAGCATCTTCAACTTGTAAACAGCCTCTCTTGCCGTTATATAAAGCGTCTTCTTATCCGGCCCCGAAAACGCCACATTCGACGGCTGCTTCGGCACTTTGATGTTCCCCAAAAACTTGCCCTTCTTATCGAATACCTGAATCCCCGCGCCGGTGGTCACATAAATGCGCCCCTCGCGATCGATCGCCATGCCGTCCGCCAGACTCTCGCCATCCGTCAACAAAGTAATCTTTGCGAACTCCGTCTTTTTAATGCCCTTGCCCTTCACCTTCGGCTGCACGTCGAACGACCAAATCGTGTCGCCCAGCGTATCGTCCACCAGCAAAAACCTGCCCTCCAGCGTGAGCGTCAGCCCGTTGGGCCGCGCGATCGTAACGTCGATCGGATACGGTGGAATCCCTATCGAAGACGCCACGTAATACACCGCCCCGAACTTCCCCGGAACCTTGGGAAACATCGGCGTGGCCCCGGGATCGGTGAAATAGAACCCGCCCCTGACATCGAAGATGAGATCGTTCGGAGCGCCCAGCAGCGGCGCATTGGTAATGTCGATCACCGTCGTGTTGCGCCCATTCTGGTTGCCGCGGCTGATCAGCTTCGCCGTGCCCTCCGCCGCATACAGTTCGCCCTGATTCAGCGCCAGTCCGTTAGCGCCGCCGGTGTTCATGCGAACCGTGGTGATCTTCCCCTCCGGATCGATCTTGTAAATTTTATTAGCGCGAATATCCGTGAAGAACAGCCCCCCGTCCGGCGTGCCCACGGGACCCTCTGTGAACATGAACCCGTCTTTAACCAGCTCCGGCTCGACGCCCGCCGCGACCACTCCGGGAATACCCGGCGATTGCGCAAACAAGGGCAGCGCCAGAGCCGCCAGCAGCAAGGTAAATCTCATGACTCTACTCTAGCGTGCCGATCCCCAACCCCACCACGGCCTTCTTCGCAACGCGCGATTCCCAAACCCGAATGACCCCATACCACAGCGCCCACACCGCAACACTAGCGACGCTTCCCTTCACCACGCCCGGAGCGTCAACCAGCACCCCTAGCAACCCATTGCCGACCACCGCCTGCGGCAGATTCACTCCGAAGAACGCAATGAATAAAGGATCGCGCCCATACCCCAGCCAGTTGCTCGAACCCGGGAAAGCCGCCGCCCACAGCATGAACCAGCTCCACGCGAGCATCGCCGTAGGCCACCAGTACCGCAGTCCGCGGCGCCGCCCCGCAACCAAATAGGCGAGCCCCCGCCAGCATCCGTAACATCCCAGCGCCCCCACGAACGCCCCAACGATCTCACGAACACCCACGCGTTATTTTCCCAACCGCCGCGGCCCTTCCGACAACATGTTCAAACGATACAGCCCCTCCCGCGCAGTGATGAACAACGTTTTCTTCCCCGGACCCCCAAACGCCAAATTCGCCGGCTGCCGCGGAATTTTAATGGTGCCCAAATACTGCCCCTTGCGATCGAAAACCTGCAGCCCCGTCGACGAAGTCACGTAGATACGATCCTGACGATCGATCGCCATCCCATCCGCCCCGCTTTCCTTCCCCGCCTCGACATCATGCATATGCGCAAACGCCCGCTTGTTCTTGACTGACCCATCCGCTTGCACATCGAAAGCAAAGACCGTCTCTCCGACCGTGTCATCGACAATCAGCGTCTTGCCATTCGCCGTCAGCGTGAGCCCGTTAGGCCGCGTGATCCCGTCATCGATAACACCCGGCTCCTTCGCCCCCGCCGGCAAATAATAAACGTAGGCCTTACGACCTGCCACCACCGGCCGCGGCCCCGGGTCCGTGAAATAAATGCCGCCCTTCGCATCGACAATCAAATCGTTAGGAGCCATCAGCGGCATGCCCGCGATTCCCTCGGTCAGCGTGGTCACTATCCCGCCCGCGCCGATCTTGCTGATGCGTTTCCCGTCGCCCTCCGCCCCCAGCAACTCTCCCGCGCGATTAAACGCCAGCCCGTTGGTCCCGCGACTATGCTCCCGATAAACCGAAATCTTCCCGCTAGGGTCCATGTGATAAGTCTTGTCCCCAGTCTGCAGATCCGAGAAAAACAGCCCGCCATCAGCCGCCCCCAACGCCCCCTCCGTAAATACGAATCCTTCCTGCACCAACTCCACCTTGGCGTCCGCCGCCACTACGCCCGGAATCCCCTGCCCCAGCGCCGCAATTGCACCCAATAAAACCAACAAAATTCGCATGACGAGATTATACGCCCCCAACGCCCTTTGCTATTCTGGAATTTCAGCCCATGCCCATCCAGAAGCAACGCCTCCTGACGCCCGGGCCCACCCCGCTCTATCCCAAAGCGTTGCAAGCCATGATGGGCGCCGAAATCCACCACCGCACCCAGGATTTCCGCGACCTCTACCTCTCCGTTCTAGCCGGCCTGAAAACAGTTCTAGGAACCGCCAACGACGTCCTGATCCTGGCCTCCTCCGGCACCGGCGCCATGGAAGCTTCCATCACCAACTGCTTCTCCCCCGGCGACCGCGTCATCGTCTGCAGCGCCGGAAAATTCGGCGAACGCTGGGTGGAACTCACCCAAGCCTACGGTCTCGATGCGTTAGTCCTAACCGCCCCCTACGGATCGGTAGTCGAGCCCGCCACACTCCAGAAAGCCCTAGCCGCAAATCCCGACGCGAAAGCTGTCTTCGTGCAAGCCTCCGAAAGCTCCACCGGAGCCGCCCACGACGTCCACGCCATGGGCGAAATCGTCAAGTCCACCTCAGCCCTCTTCATCGTCGACGCCATCACCGGCATCGGCACCATGCCGCTCGACATAGATAGCTGGGGTTTAGATTTCGTAATCGGCGGCTCGCAAAAAGCCTTTATGCTCCCGCCTGGCTTGGCGTTTATCTCCGTAAGCCCCAAGGCCTGGGCACAAATGGAATCCGCCAAGCTGCCGCGTTACTACTTCGACCTCCGCCGCGAAAAGAAAAATGCTGCCAAGGGAGAATCCTCCTGGACCCCCGCGACGTCCCTAATCTTAGGACTCGCCGAAGTCCTCAAATATATTCAGACTCTCGGCATGAATGAACTCATAAACAACGCCCAGCAGCTAGCCGCCGCCACACGCGCGGCCTGCGGAGCCCTGGGCCTGGAACTCTTCGCGCCCGCATCCCCCAGCGGCGCCGTCACCGCCATCAAAGCCCCTCCGGGTTTAAGCTCCAGCGTTATCGTAAAAGAATTCCGCCAGAAATTCGGCTCTATCATCGCCGACGGCCAAAGCGAAATGCAGGGCCGCCTTTTCCGCATAGCCCACCTGGGCTACTTCGACGTAGCCGATCTATTCGCCCTGATAGCCGAACTAGAGTTGATACTCGACGCCCACGGTGTTCCCGTGAAACTGGGCTCGGGCGTCGCCGCAGTCCAACAACATTACGCCGCCAAAAAACAGCCAGTGACGGTTTAGGGAGCCATGAAAATCGTAATCGCGGAACCGTTGCGTGCAGCGGGCATCGATATCTTGAAAGCACAGCCCGGCTGGGAAATCATCACCTCCAGCCCCACCGAATACCCCCAGCACTTGGCCGACGCCGAAGTCCTGCTAGCCTCGCGCACCGCCAAAGTCACCGCCGCGCAAATCGAGACCGCGAAAAAACTCCGCGTCATCGCCTTCCCCGGCGTCGGTACCGATTTCGTTGACCTCGACGCCGCCACCTCCGCCGGCATCCTAGTCATGAACATGCCCGGCGAAAGCGCCGTAGCCGTCGCCGAACACACGCTAGGACTGATGCTAGCCATGGCCCGCCAAATCCCGCAAGCCATCGACGCCACCCGCCACGGCCGCTGGGAAAGCAAAAAATTTCTCGGCACCGAACTCCGCCGCAAAACGCTAGGCGTTATGGGACTCGGCAGCATCGGACGCGAAGTAGTCCGCCGTGCCCGCGGCTTCGAAATGAAAATCGTCGCCAACGATCCCTACGTAAATTCCGAAGCCGCCGCCGACCTCGGCGTAACTCTAGTGAGCCGCGAAGACCTCTTCGCGCAGGCCGACTACATCACCTTGCACGTCGCCCTCACCACCGAAACCATGGGCATGCTGAACGACGAAGCCTTCGCGAAAATGAAGCACGGCGTAAGAATCGTCAACTGCGCCCGCGGCGAACTGGTCGACGTAGCAGCCCTCCGCCGCGCCATCGAATCCGGCAAGGTCGCCGGAGCCGCGCTCGATGTCCTGCAAACCGAACCCCCCGAAGCCGGCGAGCCTCTCCTCGCGATGGACCAAGTCCTAGCCACGCCGCATATCGGCGGTTCCACCGAGGAAGCCACTGAACTAATCGCCGTCCGCCTGGCCGAACACCTGATCGAATACTTCAACGAAGGCGTAGCCGTCAACGCCGTCAACGTCCCCGCGATGTCTGAGGAAGCCTACCGCGCCGTCGCCCCCTACGCGGCGCTAGCCGAGCGCCTAGGAACCTTCGCCGCGCACGTAGCCACCGCGAATCCCAAACTCGTGCGCCTGGTCTACCACGGCAATTTCCCCCCGCAAAACACCCGCCTGATCCGCAACGCCGGACTCGCCGGAGTCCTCAGCCGCTCCCTAGCCGCAAAGCCAACGTGGTGAACGCCCTCAAACTAGCCGCCGACCGCGGCCTCAGCTACGCCGAACGTTTCGAGCGCCCCACCGGCCACATGGATTCGCTCCGCATCGAACTCGAAACCGACAAAGGCATGACCACAGTAGAAGGCGCCATCGTAATGGACAAGCCGCGCCTGTTAGCCGTCGACGGCATCCGCTGCGAAGCCACCCTAGCCGGCCACCTGCTCTATCTTAACCAATGAAGACGTCCCCGGAGTGCTGGGCTACATCGGCACAGTAACCGGCAAAGGCCAAGTCAACATCGCCGCACTCTCGTTAGGCCGTCAAGAAAAACCCGACCGCCCCGGCGCCCCGCTCACCGCCATAACACTCGATCGAAACCGATCAGCCGGTGCCCGACCCCGTCATCACTCAGCTACTCGAAAACAAAGCCGTGCGCTTAGTGCGCACGCGTGGAGTTTCGCCCATGAAATTAATTTTCGTTGCACTGCTGATCTCTTTAGCCCCCCTGGCCTTCGCTCAAGACACGCCGCTCACAGCGCTCCCCTACAGCCCCAGCCTGGATCTGTCGTCGATGAACCGCGCCGTCGACCCCTGCACTGACTTCTATCAGTACGCCTGCGGATCGTGGATCAAAAACAATCCCATCCCCCCCGACCAAGCCCGCTGGAACGTGTATTCGAAACTCGCGACGGAGAACCAGCGCTTCCTATGGGGCATCCTCGAACAAGCCGCCAAGCCTTCACCCAAGCGCACCCCGTAGAAGCCGAAATCGGCGACTACTTCAACGCCTGCATGGACGAAGCCTCGCGCGAAAAATCCGGCGCCGCCCCTCTCCAGGCGGAGCTAGCTAAGATAGCCGCCCTAAAATCGCTAGACGACCTGGCCGCATTCCTGGCGCACACCCAACTCACGAGCTCCGGAACATTCCTATTCAGCTTTCCTCGGGACAGGACTTCGCGGACTCCAGCCGCGTGATCGCCTTCCTAGGCGCCGGCGGCTTGGGCCTCCCCGACCGCGATTATTACACCAAGACCGATCCCAAGTCCGATAGAAATCCGCGCAACGCTACGTCGACCACATCCAGAAGATGCTTGCACTCGCAGGCGAATCGTCCGCACAAGCCCAGATCGACGCAAAAACGGTCATGAGCATCGAAACCGCATTGGCCAAAGCGTCTTTAACCCGCGTGGAGCAGCGCGATCCTCACAAACTCTTCCATCCCTACACGCTAGCGAAATTGCAGCAGCTCACCCCCGCCTTCCCCTGGAAAAATTACTTCGCGACCATCGATCTTGCCCGCGTTCCGCCGCTCAACGTAACCGAGCCCGCGTTTTTCACGGAAGTCCAATCGCAACTCAAAACCCGCAGCCTCGATGACTGGAAAACCTACCTGCGCTGGCACCTCACGCACGCCAAAGCCCCCTTGCTGTCCTCCGCCTTCGTCACTACGAATTTCGATTTCTATAGTCACTACCTGCGCGGAGTCCAAACCATGCAGCCCCTTTGGAAACGCTGCGTGCAGCGTGTCGATGACGACCTGGGCGAAGCCCTCGGCCAAGTATTCGTCGCCAAAACCTTCGGCCCCGACACCAAAAACCGCGCCGTAAAGATGACCAAGGAAATCGAGTCCGCCATGCAATCCGAAATCGAGCAGTTGCCCTGGATGAGCCCCGCCACCAAAAAACGCGCGCTCGAAAAACTACACACCGTCGCCAATAAAATCGGCTACCCCGACCACTGGCGCGATTACAGCTCTATCAAAATCCTGCGCGACGATTACTTCGGCAACGTCGAACGTGCCACCATGTTTGAAAACCGCCGCGAACTAGCGAAAATCGGCAAGCCCATAGACCGCACCGAGTGGCAGATGACTCCACCCACCGTCAACGCCTACTACGACCCGCAGATGAACGACATCAATTTCCCCGCCGGCGTCCTGCAGCCACCTTTATATGACCCCAAGCTCGACGACGCACCAAACTACGGCAACACCGGCTCGACCATCGGCCACGAGCTCACCCACGGCTTCGATGACGAAGGCCGCCAGTTCGACGCCAAAGGAAATTTGAAAGATTGGTGGACCATGCAAGACGCCCAGGAATTCTCCAAGCGCGCCGCCTGCGTGTCCGATGAATACTCCACGTTTAAAGTCATCGACGACATCAAGATCAACGGCAAACTTACGCTGGGCGAGGACGCCGCCGACCTCGGGGGCACTCTCCTCGCCTACATAGCCTGGAAAGAAGCGACAAAAAATCAAACGCTCCAACCCGTCGACGGCCTCACCCCCGATCAGCGCTTCTTTATCGGTATGGCGCAATGGGCCTGTGGCGACGAACGCGCCGAGAGCAAGCGCGCCAACGCCATCACCAATCCGCATTCGCCCGAGGAGTACCGCATCAACGGCGTCGTCTCCAACATGCCCGAGTTCGGCAAAGCCTTCGCCTGCCGCGCCGGACAACCCATGGTCCGCGCCCAGCAGTGCAAAATTTGGTAACTACTTGCCGACTTCGTGCGGGCCGTCCTTCTCGTTTTCCATACAGAAGAAGTCGATCAGCTCGGTGTTGAGCGCGATGAACTGTTTAATCTTCACAGTCCAGGGCTTCGTATAAGCCTTGGCATCGTCCACCGTAAACTCGATCTCCATCGTGCCGTAGTTCGATCGCCGGAACCGCTCCGTAAGTTTCGCCTGGTCCGTCAACGGATCGCCATTCCGATCCAGCCACTCCCCGTCCGAAATCCCGATCGTATCCACCACCAGCGTGTCCCCATCCCATTTCCCAACCGAATAACCATTCGGCGTAGGAGTCGGATCCACCGGCAGCGCTCGCCCGTCCGTGAAGATCTGCCGGTAAGCCGAATCGCGCTCATTCAAAATCACCACCAACCCCGGCAACATCAAAAACTTTCGATAGAACGGATTGATCGTCAACTTAAAAAGCCCCGTCGGCCGGCAATTGGCCCCCGGATCGCCCTTCGAGTTCTCCGCCATCCGCGCCTTGCGCAGCTCCAGCGCCCACGGCTGATACGGCAGTCCGCCCGGCAGACTCCAGCCAATGTTCATGAACTCTTTAGTGATCTCCATGTCCACACATCCCCCCTTGGGACACGGCTGATTCTTCTCCAGCAGCCACACGCCTGAAAAATCCGGCTTGCCATCCGCCCCCCGCGGCGTAGGCGCGTTCAAATTCGGCGACCCATCCGCATTCTTCGGCACTCCCGGTGTGGGGTAATTAATCCACTGCGCCGGGACCAGCCCCGCTATCGACAAAACCAGCGCCACAATTTTCATCCTCTTTAATGTATCGATTTCGCACCCCGCGCGCGAAGGTGTACACCGTACACCGAATCGGCATGCGCCGGAATTCGGCCCGCGCCACACTTTGCGCCATCCGAAATGCCCCTCCCCGACCCTCCCCCCGCCGCGCGAGAAACGCGCTATTCTAAGTCCGGATCGAGCTCACTGGAACCCTATGCCCCTGCGGTTAAATCACCTTCAAGAAAAAGCCGGCGTCAACGTTCAGAACGTAACTGATACCCTGCATTTCCTGGTGCAGGAAGGCTGCATCCCCCAAGACCAACTGGTCAGCTTCCAAATCGAGCTCGACTGGATTCAATACAAAAATAATTTCCGCGAGCCCGTCCTGCTAGCCGAAACTCACAACGGCCACGCCGGCGGCGCACCGGTCTCTGAACTCCGCATCGACACCCGTCAAGTCGAACCCGGCGCTCTCTACCGCCAAATTCTGCGCGCCTTCTCGCGCTCCAACTCGCAGGACACGGACCGCCTGCCTCTCGAAGACTTCAAATCCTTCCGCCGCAGCATCGCCTGGGATTTCAACCAACTCTATTGGAACCATTTCCAGGAATGGGAGCAGTGGACCGGCCGCGGTTACGAACGCGCCCTCCCCGGCGGCACCTCCGATGCGCATCACGCCACCTCCATCGCCGACGGCGTCGCCGATTTTTGGACCCTCCTCCGCGAACTCGACAAAACCGGCGAGCTCCCCGCGGAAATCTACTACCTCGAAATCGGCGTAGGAACCGGCACCCGCTGCGGCCTCTGGCTCGACGCGTTTCAAGCCCTCGATAAACAGCGCGGCACCAATTACTATCCGCGCCTGCGCGTTCTGCTCGGAGACTACGCGCTCATCACGCTCGATCAGTCCCGCCCCGCCGTCCAGAAACACGTCGACCTGTGCAGCTTCCTCGTCCTTGACGCCCTGCAGCCCCTCAAAACCCTCGGCTTCCTGCGCGACAAAATTCTGCACGTTCACACCACCAACGTCTACGACAACCTCCCCGACGAAGAATACTTCCGCGCCAACGGCAAACTTTATTTAGTCGAGTCCCGCGCCTATCTTCCTCTCGCCGATATGCAGCGCATCGGCGAACGCTGCCAGATCCCCGTCGAGAAATTCCGCTCCAGCGTCGAACGCCTCCTCGGCAGCGGACCCGATTATTTCGGAGACCACGCCCTCGGCATGACCTTCTGGCAAGAAGTCTGGCAGTCCGTGCGCCTCGAAGACCGCCTGGTAAGCGTCGAAACCATGCAGGACTCGCCCTTCCCCGCCGGCGTCGACCTCCCCATGGTCGAAAGCGTTCTGGCCTCCGCGCCGCGCGATTTCCGTTTTCATCTCAGTTCCGGAGCCCTGCAGAGTTTCCTGCAGACCCTCCCGCTCCTGCATCCCCGGGGTTACCTCCAAGTGCAGGATATTTTCGTTCGCGATTTTCAGGAATATCAAAAGGCCTTCCGCGGTCCCGGCAAGATGGACGGCTCCATCGTCAACTGGGTCAACGGAGCGCTCCTAAAAGGCATCGGCGAACAGAGCGGCTACGACGTTTACTTCGCCCCGTTCCATTACCGCAAAGCCTCGCACACGTCCATAATGTATGCCAGTAGAAGAAACTAGTCTCGCGCCCTCACACTCGGCCGTCGCCACGTTGGCTCAGACCAACCCTGTGCGCGAAGCCCTCACCAGCGGCCAGTTCTGCTACTTCGTCGAACTGGTAGCCAGCGCCACCATGCGCGAAGCCCGCCTGCTCGAAATCGCCTCGCACCTGGCGCGTGTCCCCGCCGTAGTCGCCGGAGGCATCACCAGTTTCGCCGGCGGAGCCCTCGGCCAGAACCCCGTGCGCATCGGCGCCGCCGCCCGCGCCCGCGGCCTATCGCCTAACATTCATCTCACGTGCGTCAGCCGCGATCGCCTGGACCTGCGCACCACTCTCGAAGACATGAACGCCCTCGGCATCGAGAACGTCTTCGCAATCACCGGCGATTATCCCAAAGCCACCGCCGCCACCTCCACCCCGTACTTCCATCTCGACTCCGTCCAGCTAGTCGAAATGATCAGCGAACTCCGCCAAAACGGCATGCCGTTCTATACCTCGGTAGCCGTCTCGCCCTTCAAATACACCGAAGCCGACTGCGCCTATCAATATCTGAAGCTCGAAAAGAAAATCGCCGCCGGAGCCGACTACGCCATCACCCAACTCGGTTTCGACGCCAAAAAATTCCGTGAGCTGAAACGCTACATGGACGAGCGCGGCCTGCGCACCCCCATCCTCGGCAACGTCTATGTCCTCAACCAGCGCGCCGCCGAAAAAATGTCGAAGGGCGAGCCTCCCGGCTGCTGGGTCTCTCCTGAACTCCTCGAACGCGTCCGCGAAGAAGCTAAAGCCGAAGACAAAGGCGTAGCCGCCCGCCTCGAACGCGCCGCGCAAATGGTCGCGATCGTCCGCGGCCTAGGCTACGCCGGAGCCTACCTCGGCGGCGAGCACATGGCCAAGCGCATCCACTGGATCATCGAGCGCTCCGAAGAACTCGCCCCGCGCTGGGAAGAACTAGCCGAAGAAATCACCTACGCCCCCAAAGACGGCTTCTATTTCTTCGACGCCCCCAAGACTCACCACAAGCCCCCAGCCCTGATGCCCAAAGTCCTCGACACCATGGGCGAAATATTCAACGTCAAGAAACCCGGCCCGCTGCGCACCCTGGTCACCGAAGCCATGAACTTCGTCGATCACCACCCGTCGCTCTCTTCCGCCCTCGAACGCGCCGAATTCGCCATGAAGCGGCCCATGTTCGGCTGCCAAGCCTGCGGCAACTGCGTTATCGAATACACCGAATACGTGTGCCCGCAGACCTGTCCCAAGAACCTGCGCAACGGCCCCTGCGGCGGCACTCTCAACGGACACTGCGAAGTGGAAGACAAGGAGTGCGTGTGGGTGACAGCCTATGAGCGAGCCCGCGACGGCAACCGCCTCGACGAACTCAAAACCTACGTGCCCCCGCGCAATCTCGCTCTCAAAGGCACTAGCTCCTGGGTCAACTATTTTCTGGATCGCGACAGCCGCCCCGGCCGCAACGACAAGCTGATCAACATCACGCCCGCCCCTCAGTGAACGCGGAGTTCAGACGGGCCCAACTCCCCGCGGATCTCCGCGCCCTGCAATCCTTCGACAAGAAGGTTTTCCGCAAGTCCGATATCTTCCCCGCCGAGTATTGGAAACAATGCGAGCCCTACTGGCTCCTGATCGACGGCGTAAAAGCCGGCTGCTGCGCCTTCGATAAACACACTCTCCACGCGAAAGGTACTCTCTACATCACCACCACCGGCATCCTCCCACCCTTCCAAGGAAGAGGCCTAGGCCAGCTCATGAAGCAATGGCAGATCGCCTACGCCCGCCGCCACGGCTTCACCCGCATCGTCATCACCACCCGCAAAAGCAACGCCCCCATGATCGCCCTCAACCGCAAATTCCATTTCAAAACGGTCCGCACCATCCCGCGATACTATTCCGGACCCACCGAATCTGCGCTCGTAATGGAACTCCTGCTCAGCCCACCGCGACCGCTTCCCGCGCGCCCATCTCCCGCAAACAGCGATCGATCCACTGCTTCGTCAGCTTCTCCTGCACGCCGTTCTGCGAAAGCCGCGTGCGCAAGTTCGCCCAGTCCACCTGATCGAGCGGCTGGTCTTGGTTAAAGCAACTGAACACTACAGTCTCATCGCCCGTAGTAGGGTCCCTGTGGATCTGCAAACACTGCGCGCAAATCTCTTTCATCATGCACTGCATCGGAGAGTTAATACTTCCAATCCCCACATGATCCGGCTTCAGATATTTCGCCAGCACCGTATGCCGTGCCCGCGCCACCGCCGCCATCATGCCGTCCGATCCAATCGCCATCACGCGATCGACGGAATGCAGCGGAATCTCCGCCTCGCCCAGATCCCCGCGCCCGTAAGCCACAATTGCCTCGACGATGTTCCCGACAAACGCCTTGTCCTGCGCCCGTCCCGGCGTGAACCCCGGAGCCTCATCGCAGCACCATACCACCACGTCCGCCGCCCGCTCTATCTCCTCAATCTTGTAGCGATCGGCGATCTTCTTATAACCCGCAAAGTAAATCGTGCGCGACCCATTCGTGCGCAGTTGCTGCCCGATCGAGAACAACACCGCGTTGCCTAGCCCACCACCTACCAACAAGGCCGTTTCCTCCGCCGGCGTCTCCGTCGGCGTACCCGTGGGACCCATCAGGATCACCGGCTCGCCCGGCTTCAACAGCGCGCACAAATCCGAAGACCCGCCCATCTCCAGCACAATCGTCGACAACAACCCCTTCTCGCGATCGACCGACGCCCCCGTCAGCGCAATCCCTTCCATGCCCAAAACGGTTCCCTCCACCCGTGGCGCCAGCGACTCAAAATTCTGCAGCCGGTAAAACTGCCCCGGCAAAAACGCCCGCGCCGCCATGGGAGCCTCGACAATCACCTCGACGATGTTATGCGTCAGCCGCACCACCTCACGCACTTTAGCGCGCAGCTCGCCATTCAATTTGCGCAACAGATCCGACGGCAGCGGACCCGCCGGCGCCCGCCGCGCTAACAGCCGCGACACTACCGGATGCCCTGCTTCGCGCTCGCCATCGCCTTCACCACATTACCCGCAAACGAAGGATGCAGATCCCCAAAGAAACTAATCCCGCGCCCATCCGGACGAATCGACATCAACACCGAAACCTTCGCCGGTTTCGCCAACCGCTGCGGCTTCACCGGCTGTCCGTCTTCATCGACAGCCTGAAACCACTTGCCATCTAGGAACACGTTCGCGGCATCCTCGCGCGCCAGCACCGTATTCGGCTGCGTCCCCGCGGCAACTAGAATCGACCGCGCCGGCATGCGCACGCGCTCTCCAGAGGACGTCTTCACCCACACCCACAACGCCGCGGCGTGGCCGTACTGGTCCACTTCCACCTCATCCGGCGTCACACTCTCCGCAAACCGCACACCCTCTTCGAGCGCCTTGGCCACTTCCTCATGATTCAGCGTGTAACTCGGCGCATCGATCATCCGCCGCCGGTAAGCCAGCGTCACCCCGCCCCACGAATTAATCAATGCGATCAGACCGGGTTCGCGTCCCTCTCGCGCCGCCACTTCGCGTTCGGCACGAATCGCCCGCCCGTGCGCCAAAAACTCATCCGCCGTCGCCGTCTCTTCCGGAGTCCAACTAGCGCGCACTTCGCCTTCGCTCTTATCCGCGGCCAGCGTCTCGTAGCGCTCCAAAAACTTGTCCACCTGCACGACGTAATACGCCATCGACTCCGTCGCCGTATCCACCGCCGTAAGCCCGCCGCCAATCACCACAATCGGCATCCGCAATTGCAGATTCGCCAGCGAATTCGATTTCGCCGCGCCAGTAAGTTGCAGAGCCATCAAAAAATCAGAAGCCTGCCGCACCCCGCGCGCCAGCCCGTTCTTCATCGGGATCACAGTAGGCCGCCCCGCCCCCGCGCACAACGCCACATGATCGAACCCGAGTTCGAAAGCGTCGTCCACCGTCAGCGTCCCACCAAACCGAACCCCGCCAAACATGCGGAACTCTTCCCGCCGCTCCAGCAGCAGCCGAATAATCTTCAAAAAATTCTTGTTCCAGCGAACCGTAATCCCGTACTCAGCCACGCCCCCAAACCCCGCCATCACGCGGTCGTCGAGCGACTCATACAAATCATTCACGTCGCGAATCGCACGAAACGCCACCCGCTCGCCCAGCGGTGTAACGCCCGAAATGTTTTCCGGCAGCGGCTCGATCTTCAACCCGTCCACAGCCGCCACCACGTGCCCATCGTTCATCAGATGATGCGACAGCGTGAACCCCGCCGGCCCCAGCCCCACCACCAAAACCTTGTATCCGGTCGCGGCCTCGCGGCACCGGACGCGCGAAGTTCAGCGGATTCCAGCGCGTCAGCAGGCTATAGATCTCAAACCCCCACGGCAGCTCCAAAACATCTTTCAGTGTGCGCGTTTCCACCTGCGGAATATCCACCGGCTCCTGCTTCTGAAACACGCAGGCCTTCATGCAGTCGTTGCAGATGCGGTGCCCGGTCCCCGCCACCATCGGGTTATCGATGATCGCAATCGCCAGCGCCCCAATCGAATTGCCGTCCTGCTTTACCAGGTTCATCTCGGAAATCTTCTCGTCGAGCGGACACCCGGCGAGCGTAATCCCGAACACCGTCGACTTAAACGCGCCCGTCTTTTTCCTTAAGCCCCGTCGAGCAACTGTCTTTCCCCTGGTTGTGGCACTTGATGCAGTAGTGCGCCTGGTCCAGCGCCGCCGTCAGGTTCATCCCCGCATCCGTCAGCTTGAATCCCTCGCGATGCCGCCAATGCTCTTCGGGAAGCGCCAGTTCCGCCATGCCGTTGACGTGGACTGTCTCCACCGGCACCAGATGCTCCATATCGAGCTTATGCGGCACCCGAAACAAAACTCCGTGCAGATGTTTGTGACGTCCCGCCGGCGCGAGCGCCGCCCACGCCGCATATTGCTGTGCGATTCCCAACTGCGCGCCGTGCTCCGCCTCCGCATCCAGCCACCGCGACACATGCTCGACGTAACTCTGCTCCGTCAGCGGCTCACCAAACAGCGCCTCCAATTCCGCCGCCAATTTCGCGCCCGGAATCGCCGCCGCCTTCTCCGCCGTCATCCCGCTGATAGCTTTCTTCTGCACGAACTTCCGCTTCAACGCATACAGCGGACCCAGCGCATCGTGCTTCGCCTGCAGCGCCCGCACTTCCGCCGCAATACCGAACAGCTCGCCGATGAAATCCTCCACATGCGGAGCAATCGCAATGATCAACTCCGATTGCGCTTTGCGTGCCAGCGCCGAAGGGTCTTGACGCGCCTCCGTCAGCCTCTCAAATAACGCCTGGTCCGTCCCCTGTAGCTGGTGACGAAACGTCGCGTCCAGCCGCACTAATCCTTCGCGGTTGTACAGGTCTTCAAAGGTGAATCCGAACGCAGGCTGGAGACGATCGTGGTCAGTAAGCATTAGGGTTTTATCGGATAGCGCGGAAACCGCGGGCGATGATCTTTATTATCTCATGCCCGTCCCGGGAAACATCCCGAAATCCATCGAAATGCCCGGTTTCCGCCGGGAAACGCGATCCCGAGCCTGTGAAGTGGGCCCCTTCTGTTTAGAGGCCGCCCTGCGTCAGGAACGCAGCCGCCACGTCCTTCGGTTGTTGCCCGCCCACGTCTACCTGCGCATCCAACTCCCGCATCTTTGCGGTAGTGATTTTCCCCGAAAGTTGGTCGAGCACCGGCCGCACGTCCGGCTGCGCCGCCAGCACGCTCCCCTGTACCAGCAGCGATGTTTGCTTGGGCACGAATACATGCTGGTCGTCGCTCAGCACTTTCCAGGTTTTTTGCGTCAGCGCTCCGTCCGTCGCATGCGCCACGATCATCGTCACCATCCCGCCTTCGAGCGCCCTGAACAACTGTCCGCTATCCATGCTGCGCGGGGACGCCGTCATCGGCAGCCTATACTGCCGCAGCATCGGCATGCCGTCGGCCAGTTGCTGAAATTCCGCCGTGGTTCCCAGAATCCATCCATCTTTAACCGCCGCCGCGTCGCTCAATGTCGACACTTTCGCCGCCCGCGGATCGTCCGCCCGAATCACCACCACAAACGAATTGTCCAGCCCCAGCGGATCCAGCAGCTCCGCCTGCGCCGTGCGCTTCATCTCGCCCTGTGCCCGCGCGAAAATCAACGACGCATCCGCCCCCGGCTGCTCTTTCAGAATCTCCGTCACAATCGTACCCGCGTCCTCTGCGTACAAGCTAATCTCGCCGCTTTGGAACGCCTGATATGCCAGCGTAGTCCCGCCCAGATCCAGCCGCCTTTCCACCTTGCGCCCCAGCCGGTGCTCCAGATGCTGCGCCACAATTTCTCCCAGCACCACTTGTTCGGTGGAGCTCATCGACCCCACCACAATCGTCTTCTGTGACTTCCCACAGCCCGCCGCCCCCAGCCCCAGCAACATCGTCAAGGCCGCTGCGGCGCACGTGAACGCCCCGTATGGATTCATGCGAATAGTATTCAGCATAACTCTAACAATGATCGGCACGCCGCTTTGATATCCTTAAAAATTGTCCGAAGCTTAGGAGTTCATGTCGTTTCAAATTCGTCCCATGCGCGAGATCCTGGTGGTCCCGGCTCTTCCCCCGGCCGCTCGGCGTTTGCCCGAACTGGGCCTGAACATACTGTGGTCCTGGAACCACTCCATGCGCGCGGTATTCCGCCGCCTGGACCCGCCGCTTGGAAAGCCTCGAACCATAACCCGGTCGTGATGCTGGGCCGCGTCGACAAGTAGCCCTCGAACGCGCGGCCGCCGATCCCCGGTACCTGGCCCTCTATAGCCGCGCCTGCGAAATTCTCGAGCTATCTCGAGGCCACCCCTCCCGACTCCCATGCTGGTGGCCTATTTTTCGATGGAGTACGGCCTGCTGGATTGCCTGCCCATCTATTCCGGCGGCCTCGGCGTGCTCTCCGGCGATCACCTCAAAGCCTCCAGCGACGCGCTTCTGCCGCTGGTCGGCGTGGGCCTGCTGTATCAGAACGGCTTCCTGCAGCAACAACTCGATCCCGACGGCTGGCAGCAGGAACGGACCCCGGTCAACGATTTCTATTCGCTCCCCATCACGCCGGTGAGCCGCCCGACGGCGCAGGCGAACTCCTGGTCAGCATGGACCTAGCCGGCACCGAGTCTTCCTCAAAGTGTGGTCGATCGAGTCGGCCGCGTGAAACTCTATCTGCTCGATAGCAACATCCCCAAAACACCGAGGCAGAGCATCGCGAAATCACCAACCAGCTCTACGGCGGCGACGATCACAAACGCATCCGCCAGGAAATCGTCCTGGGCATCGGCGGCCTGCGCGCGCTCAAAGCACTGGGGCTCCAGCCGACCGTCTATCACATGAACGAAGGTCATTCGGCATTTCTGGCCATCGAACGGATTCGCGTATTAATGGCGGAGCACGGTTTAAGCTTTCGAAGAAGCCCTCGATGCCGCCCGCGCGAACAACATTTTCACCACCCACACATCCGTGCCCGCCGGCATCGACCGTTCGACGCGGGCCTGGTGCGCGAACATTTCGAACCGCTACTGCCAGAAGGCCGGAATCATCTTGGACGCATTTCCTGGCTCTTGGCCGCGCGCATGCGCGGCGATTCCAACGAACCTTTCTCGATGGCCGTCCTCGCCATGCAAGACGTCGTCCTTCCGCAACGCCGTCAGCCGCCTGCACCGCCAGGTGTCGCAGGAAATGTGGGAATATCTGTGGCCCAGCCTGCCTGTGTGGGAAGTCCCCATCGCCGCCATCACCAACGGAGTGCACCTCACCTCCTGGATCAACGGCGACTTCGCCACCATTTATGATCAGCACCTCCAGCCCGACTGGCGCGTAGGCCACAACGATCCCGAAATCTGGGCGCCAGACCGCCGATATCCCCGCCAGCGAATTGTGGGAAGCCCATCGCCGCCGTAAGCGCCGCATGGTGGCCTTCGTTCGGGAGCGCGCCGTCGCCAGCGCCCTGGCCCGCAACGCCCCGGCCCCGGTAGTCGCGCGCGCCAGCGACCTGCTGGACCCCGCCGTCCTCACCATCGGCTTCGCACGCCGCTTCGCTACGTATAAAAGAGCAACCCTGGTCTTTCGCGATCTCCCGCGCCTGAAAAAAATTCTCACCAACCCGGCCATGCCCGTGCAGATTGTAATCGCCGGCAAAGCCCACCCCAAAGACATTCCGGGTAAAACATTAATTCGCGAAATTGTCCAGTTTTCTCGTGATCCGGAACTTTCCGGGCGCGTGGTGTTCGTCGAAGACTACGGCATCGAAGTCGCCAGTGAAATGGTGCAAGGCGTGGATCTGTGGCTCAACACCCCGCGCCGCGGCGAAGAAGCCTGTGGCACCAGCGGCATGAAAGCCAGCATCAACGGCGTCCTCAGCCTGAGCATTCTCGACGGCTGGTTCGACGAAGCTGCAGAGGACTCCGGCGGTTGGGCCATCGGTAATCGCGAGCCCTACTCGCCCGATCGCGACGAAGCTCACGCTGCGGCCATCTACTCCCTGCTCGAAAACGAAATCGTGCCCATGTATTACGAGGCCCGCGACGAAGACGTCCCCACCAAGTGGATGGGCGCGTCAAGCAATGCGTCCGCTACGTCAGCGCCAACTACAATTGCCAGCGCATGATCGACGATTACCACTGGCAACTCTATCAGCCGGCCGACCACGCCTGGGAAGCCATGGCGCGCGACAAATTCGCCTCCGCCCGCCAGCACGCCGTGTGGGGCCAGCAGGTGAAACAGTTGTGGCCGCAAGTCCGTTTCCTCGATGCCAGCGCCGGCCCCGGCGGCGCAGTGCTAGCCGGCGCGTCCTTGCCCTTAAAAGCCCGCATTGACCTGGCCGGCCTCTCCGCCTCCGACGTCCGTGTAGAAGCTTTGATAGGAAAGATCGGCCCGCAGGGCGAATTGGAAGAAGCCCAAGTGGTCACGCTCGATCCCCAGGAACAACAAGGAACGGCATTTATGTTTGGGCGCCCATTCTCCCCCTCACCACCGGCCGCCTGGGATTTTCCGTCCGCATCACCCCCAACCACTACGCAGACCCCCTAAACCGCCCCTGCAACGCCCCCATAAAATGGATGGCCTAGCCCGGGAAAGTGAGGCGGGCCTCCGGCCCGCGGCCGACGTTCACCTGGGCCTACCAGTACCATGGCCCATCAAATCAGGAACGCTTCACCGCCCTCCCGCATCTAATGTTTGGAGCTGTACCAGCCGATAACCAACCAGCGCAGAAAGATTTAACTGGATTCCGCGGCCGTTCCGTGGTACATAGTGGTTTAGGCAGTTCGTGAGCATCCAGTCCTCTTAAGTGCCCCCAAGTCTGGTTGCTCTGCCGTCTCTCGCAATCGAAAATTTTCCGGTCTCCATCCGCAGCAGCGTGAGTTCTACATTCACATTTCAAGGAGCGCCAATTCGCAACATATGGAAGCTGATCGAAAGTACAATCAACGCGGTTATCAGGAATCGAACCGCGATTTCTCCGGGAATAACGACTACCGCCGTGACGAACGTCCTCGCCCAGCCGGCCCGCGTCCTCCTATCGATGTCACCGGACCCCGCTTGCCTCGACTGGTACAGGCGGTAGCCGCCGCGCGCTGCTATAATTGTTCCACCATGCTTCCGGCGGGCTCGGATTTTCCGGCCGAATGCCCCAAGTGCCATAGCGCGCTGCACTGCTGCAAACAGTGCGCGTACTTTGAGCCTTCGACGCGCTTCCAGTGCGTCAAGCCCGTCCCTGTGCGCATCGTAGTGAAGGATCAGGCCAACGATTGCACGCTGTTCAAACCGCGTGTCACCGTAGCGCGCGATTCGGCAGCGCCGCCGCCCGCATCCGCCAGTCCCATGGCGAATACGTCGGCCCCGGCGCAACGCCGACGACGCCCGCGCTGCTTTCGACAGCTTGTTTAAGAAATAGCCAGCTTGTTCAAGAAATAGTCTCCGCCAGCGCCAGCCCGCCCCACAGCACGCTGTCATCGCCCAACCGCGCCGCCACCACGTCCACTCGCGCCCCCGACCAGCTCGTGATCTGACGCCCCAACTCCGCCCGCAAAGGTACTAGCAACGCGTCCCCCGCCTTAGCGATCCCGCCCCCCAACACCATGCGCGCCGGATTGAGCAACATAATCGCCGCCTTCAGCCCCAGCGCCAGATTCACCACGTAACGTTCCACAAACGCCGCGTCCTGCATCAGCTCCCGCGCCGAGCGTCCGTAGTCCCGCTCCAGCCACAACCCGCTGCACATTCGTTCCAGACACCCGCGAGCCCCACACAAACACTCCGGCCCGTCCGGCCGTACCGTCAGATGCCCAATCTCCCCCGCCCAGGAATCCGCGCCGCGATACACACTGCCATCGCCCAGGACCAGCCCGCCCCCGACCCCAGTAGAGAGCGTCACGTAAAACAACGGTAATACGCCGCCCGCTCCGTAGCGCGCTTCACCCAACGCGCCCACGTTCGCGTCGTTATCCATGACGGTAGGTACGCCCAGCAGTTCTTGTACGTACTCAGAGAGCGCAAAGTCCTGCCACCCGCCCACGTGCGTCGAAAGCGCCACGCGTTGCCGTTGAAAATCCACCGGCCCGCCGAAGCCAATGCCGCAACGGTCAACATCTTTCCAATCGCGTAGGATGGCGTCGAGCCGCCGCAGCATCCACTCGCGCCCCTGCTCACGATCGGTAGCGTGCGATTCCCGCCGCGTCATCCGCCCGCCCTCGAACAGCGCCAGCGCAAACTTAGTGCCGCCAATGTCGATGGCTAGAGTGTTCACGCAAACAATGAGCTGAGCAATTTCTCGCGAGCCAAAAAGTTAGGCACGATAAAATCCGCGCCCACCCCGATCAGCCGCTGCCGTTTCCACTCATCGACCTCAGCGCAAGCCGGCTCCTTCGTGGCCACGCCCACAGTGACGCCCCCCACCAGCTTCACTTCCTCGATCTCGACATAGCCGTCGCCGAAGCCCACTATCTCCTCGCCGCGCACATCCGTACTCGAAACAATCCGCTGAATCAAAATTTTCTTCGAGAAGCTTTTCAAATCGTCCTGCGCCCCGAAAACCCCGCCCTCGAAGAACGGCACCACGCCCAGCAGCCGCGCTTCTTCTTTCATAAACACTTCGTCAGTCCCGCTAGCCAGGTACATCTTGAGCCCGCGCTCCCGCAAACTCTCGAGCAGCGCCCGCGCCCCCGGCACCATGTATTGTTCCGGAGCCACTCGCCCCAGCTTCAAATCCTCAATGCGCCCGCTGATCACCGTCCACAACCGGTCCAGATACATTTTCTTGTACACTTTCGGATCCAGCGCCTGCCCCCCGCGCTTGGTCACGTGATCCGCGAAATCCATCATCTGGTAGATGGTCTCTTTACCCGTAGTCCGCCAGATCATTTCCTGAATCAGCGTGCGCAGCTCCGCTTCCGATTCCCCGGTTTTCAGATCCAGCAGAATCTCCACCATCATGGGAGCCATAACATCCACCCAGCCAGATCGAATCACCGAGATCGTCCCGTCGAAGTCGAACAGCGCAACTTTCGCCGCCGCCGCCGAAGCCCCCGGCCGTACTTGTTCGATACCCTGTTCCATTGCTTGTGCAGTCTTCGTCAAAGCCAATATTCCCATTTCCCGGCCGCGATCACGTACCCGCTCAGACAAGCGTTCGCCACCGCATGCGCCAAAATCAAATCGCCCAGGCTCTTGGTGCGAATCATCCACCAGTTGAAAATGATTCCCGCCATCAAGCCCACGTCCCAGTATGGACCATGTTCGCTCGCAAACAGCAGCGCCACCGCCCAGAATGACAACGCCGAATAAGCACCCAGCGGCACCCTCTCGAAATCGTTATTGATCACCCAGCGCAGCAGCCAGCCACGCCAGAATAACTCTTCGACGATGGGCACAATCGCCACCGCCCGCAGCGTCCGCAGAAACAGCACCGGGCCGTCATGCCGCGCCGCTTCTGTAAGCGAACTCCGCGCCGTCCCCACCAGGGAGTTGTCGAATAGGAAGAAAGACCGGTACTGAGGAAATAATAGATCGGGCGCGATCCACAGGACGAAGATCGCTACCCCTACCAATACACTCGCGCCCCAGTTCTGCACCCGAAAAAGCTCGATCTTAAAATGCAGCAGCGGACGCGCCACCAGAAACAACACGGCCAGCATCACCGCCAGGCGCAGAATTTCGTCGGCCAGCGCCGCCATGGGCCACAAGTGACCCAGCCCGATCAGCGCCAGGAAGATGACAAAAGGAGCAACGTAAGGGACAGCCCGAGACCGGCTCACCAATGAGTCGTCCGCCTACATGCTGGCCAATAACTTCTGGATTTTTCCGATGTCGTCTTTCGAGGGATTGAACTTGATGGCCGTCTCCAGCTCCCGTTTCGCCGAGAGCTTGTCGCCCTTTTGCAGGAGCGCCATGCCGTAATGATAGTGATACGCGGCCCGGTTGGGATCTGCCGTCACCAGTTCCTTGAAGGTGCGGATGGCATCGTCGCTCAAGTTCTTCTTAAGGTAAATCCAGCCCAGCGTGTCCATGATGTCGGGCGAGTTGGGCAGGCCCTGCCGCGCCCGCTGCGCCATGGTCAAAGCTTCGTCCAGATCCTGCCCGTCCTCGGCCTTGATGAACGCCAGATTGTTCAGCGCGATAGGATGGTCCGGCTGAATTTTCAGAATCTGTTCATAGATCGGCTTGGCCTGGTCGCGGCGTCCCGTGCCGTCGAGCAGCAGGCCCAGTTGCAGCAGCGGCCGCGCATCCGTCGGCGTCGCCAGGCTGGCGCGCCGGAAAGTATCGATCGCCGCATTAATATCGCCCTTGCGCCGCTGCACTTCCGCCAGCCGCAGCAACAAATCGCCCGACTTCGGGTCCGTCTTCAACAGGTCCTGATAGCGGGCGATCGCCGCATCGTAGCGCATATCGCGGACGTATAGATTCGCCAGCGCCAGTTCCAGATCGCGCCGCCCCGGATCCTTCGCCAGCGCGTCCTCCACCAGCTTGATGCCTTGCGGAAGATGATTCTCGCTGGCCATGGTCTCCACCACCCCCAGCAGCCCGCGCGAGTCCTTCGGATTGGTTTTGTCCAACGCCGAGAAGGCTTCTTCGGCGTGCTTATAATCTTTTTGCTGCCACGCTAGAAAACCCGACTGGTAGCGCGCATCCGGATTATTCGGAGACACCTGCAGAATCGTATCGATCTCCTCGCGCGCCTTCTGCCCGTCGCCGATCGCCATCAGCGCGGTCGACCGCGTCAGCCGCGCCGGCACATCGTTCTTGTTCAGCGCAATGGTTTCCTCGGCTTCCTTCAAAGCCTTGGCATAATCTTTTTTCGCCAGGTAAACCCGCCCCAGCATATCGCGCGCCACTAGAAAATCGGGACGCAGCTTCACCGCCGCTTCCAGTTGCAGGCGAGCCTGCTCGACGTCGTTCTTCGCCAGATACGCGCGTGCCAGATTAAAGCGCAGTAAATGATTATCCGGCGTCTTCGCCACCAGTGACTGCAGATCGTTGACCGCTTGATTGATCTGCGCCGCGTCCCCCGTGGTCAACATCAGCGCCGCGCGCATGGCAATGGCGTCGGTGTCCTTGGGGTTTTGCTTGAGGATCGCAGCCAGCAGTTGATTCGCCTCGGCATTCTTGCCGCTAGTGGCCAGCAGTTCCACCAGCCGCTTCTGGTAAATCGCCTGATCCTTGGGAAACGCCTTCTCGCCCGCCTCATACTGCGCGCGGGCGGCGTCGAAGTCGCGCGTGCGGTAGAAATAGAAATCGCCCGCCACCAGATGCCCGTCCGGATACTGCTTTTCGTCATTCAGCGCCGTGCACGGTTTTATCGAATTCGGGTTTCTGCTGCGTGGACATATAATGCGACGCCAGCTGCGCCCGGAAATTGGCCTGCTGCGGATTGTTTTCCACCTTCCGCTTCATGATGTTTTCCGCCTCGGCGACCTTCTTGTCCGTCATGTCGTGGAAGTACAGCACGTCGTACATGGGCGCGAAGTTCCTGTGTTTGTCGATGACCGCCAGGGCTAGCTTCTCCGCATCGTCGGTTTGCTTGTTGGCAACCAGTGCCTGGAAATAGGCCAGCGCCAGATCGGTTTCATCGGGCTTGATCTGCGCCGCCGCCTTCAGTTGTGCCACCGCTCCCGCCGCATCGTTCTCGAACAGCGCGATCTGCCCCTCAATGCGGTGCCCATCGTAGGACTTGGCATTTTTTTGAAGCAGCTTGTCGGCCAGTTCTTTGGCTTCTTTGAGGTACTCCGGGCTGTTCCCCTTGTCCTGCGTGGACGCCACCATGTAAATGTCGGCGAGCTTCACCGCGGCATCGGCATTGTCCGGCTGCAATTCCACCGCGCGGCGCAAGGCCCGCACCGCGTCTCCGTAATCCGCCAGATTGATTTCCGTGAGCGCCAGCCGGTAGTACGCTTCCCCGAAGCGCAAATCTTTTTGCAAAGCGCGCCGGTACATGATCGACGCTTCTTTGTACTTGCCCTTTTCAAAGAACTTGTTGCCGTTCTCGACGTAGCGTTGCGCTTGCACCTTGGGATCCCGGCTGCAGGACGCCACAAAAAACACAACTGGCAGCAATAACAAGAGTTTACGGGAGTTCATCACCCCTTCACTTCACCATATTCGGCGCGGGGGCGCAATGGTCCTAAGGGACTACCTAGTACGGTACTTTTAGACCGGAAGCTAGAACCTAGCGTGCGTGGATCACCCGCGTTTCGCAAATCCGGTCGTGCAGCGCCCGCTTCTCCGGATCGAAACCCGCCATAATATAGCCGATCATAAAAATAATCGCGCTCACCCACTCCGCAAAGTGCCGCGCCAGCGCCAGCATCGGCGAGATCGGGCCGCCATCCGCCCGAATCACCTTCAGTCCCAGCGCCATCTTCCCCGGAGTCGCCCCGTGCGCCGACAGAAAGTAGACCTCGTAAAAGGTGCTCAACGCCAGCCAGATCAATCGGGAGATTCCGAACGCCCCCACCATCGCCGGTCCAAACATCGCGCCATCGCCGAAATCACGCCGGCCCAGACTCGCCGCGCCCCCGAACATCAGCAACACAGGAATGAATAAAATCAAACCCGCCACTCCTAAAATGATCCCGTCGATCACCTTCGCCACAAAGCGAATCCAGAACCCGGCATAATGCCGCCCCGCCACCACCGCGGCCGCCGGAGCCATCCCCCGCACCACACCCAGCGGCTGCCACGACGCCAGACCGTCGTGCCACACCAGCGTATCCGAGCGCACCGTGCCCATCGTCACCAGGCGGTTCAACTCCGTCTCGTCGATCGGGCCCACTTGCGTCCCGGCCGAGGCGTAGTACCACTTCATGCGCGTGTACCTCCGTTCCGCTCAGTGTAGCAATGCCGGGTTGCCCAAAAATAGACTGCAAAAAAAAGCCTCTCCCATGGGGGAGAGGCCGCGATCTGCAGTGCCGAGTTGGGAGAAATATTTAGTTTTGAGCGGTCTGGTTTTGAGCCGTCTAATTTTGAGCGATAATATGCGCGCGGCGGTTCTTCTGCCAGCAGTCTTCCGATTGTTCGCTGCACATCGGCTTTTCCTTGCCGTAGCTGATCACCGTCAACTGCGCCTCGGGAACTCCCATGGTCTCGAAGAACTCCCGCACCGCGTCAGCCCGCTTGTCGCCCAGCGCCAGATTATATTCGTCAGACCCGCGCTCGTCGCAATGCCCTTCGATGCGTAGCTTCTCGTTGGGATCCTTCGCCAGAATCGCGCGGATCACGCTTACATCTTCTTTGAGCGCGCTCGCGGCATCGGCGCGAAGAGTGCTCTTATCGTAATCGAACAGCGCGTCTTCCAGATGAGCCAGCCGGCCGTTCAGCTCAGTCCTGTCCTCCGGGGTGAGCCCGGTGGGACGCGAACTCTGAACGGCCGGCCGGCCCTGGGACGCTACCGCACCTGAGGACGGTGGTGCGGCAGGCGTTTGCGGGGCGGCTGCCACCGGAACAGGCTGCGGTGGCCGGGCCGCGACGGGGACTGCCTTGTGGCATGCCGCCGTCCAAACAAAACTTGTAAAAACCAACAACAAAAACCACTGTTTCTGCATTTTTAAACCCTCGTCGGGGAGAGCTTCAGGCGGTCTCTTCCAGTAAGCCCCATCCGCGCCAAAGCTCACAATCCTGTCGGGACAGTATTCCGCCGATCTGTCTGTCAGGTAGACTGAAATGGAGATGCACAGCACGTCACTCGCGCACGGCCGCCGCTTGCTGCTCGCCGGTTTTGGCGGATTGTTGCTGCTGATGCTGGCCGGTGGCGCCGACTCTATCTTTAGAATTCACAACGTCAACGTCCACGCCGGCGAAATGCGCGACGCCTACCTGCGCCGCATCCAGTTGCTCGAACAAGTCCGCTCCGGCGTCTATCAGTCCTCCATCATCCTGCGCGATTATCTGCTCGCAGCCGACCCCCAGTCCGCCCGCGAAGAGGCCCAGAAATGGAGCGACATTCGCAGCAAAACCGATCGCGCCCTGGAGCAAAGCGCGGCTTCCATGGAACCCGGCGAAGCCTCCTTGTACCAGAAGCTTCGTAACGAGATTGCCGACTACTGGAAGCTCCGCGAAACCCTGGTCCTCCCCGCGCGTCCTGGAACCAATCCTTATTCTTCCGGTGACTTAGTCCAACGGCGCACCGCGCTGCTCGCCCTGATCGACCGCATCGATCAAATCAATCAAGTGGTGATGGATACCGCCGATACCAAATTGAGCGCCTCCTTCGAAAGCCTGCGCTTCCGCACCTTCCTCAAGACCTGTTTCACCTTATGCGTCGGCTTTACCCTCGCGGCCTTCACCGTGCGCCGCACCCTGCTCATGGAAAATGAACTCCAGCAGCGCTACATCGAAGGCGCGCGCGCGCATCAGGAATTGCAGGAACTCTCCGCCCGCCTGGTCGCCGCCCAGGAAGAAGAACGCCGCAGCATCTCCCGTGAATTGCATGATGAGGTGGGTCAGTCCCTCTCCGCCCTTTTAGTCGAAGCCGGCAACGCCGCCGCGCGCGTCCCCCTGGAGTCCACCGAAGTCCGCCGCCACGTCGAATCCATCAAGCGCCTGGCCGAAGCCAGCGTCAACGTGATCCGGAATATGAGCCTGCTGCTGCGCCCGTCGATGCTCGACGACCTGGGACTGGTCCCTGCGCTCGAATGGCAAGCCCGCGAAGTCTCCAAACGCACCGGCCTGCGCGTCGAAGTGACCGCCGATGAAAACGCCGGCGAGCTGCCCGATGCCCATAAGACCTGCATTTATCGGGTAGTTCAGGAAGCGCTCCACAACTGCGCCCGCCACGCGCAAGCGCGCAGCGTGATGGTCGAAGTCCGTCAGGAAACCTCCAAGATTCTGCTTTCGGTCGAAGATGACGGCCACGGCTTCGACGTGCGGCGCATCCGCGGCCTGGGCTTAGTGGGCATGGAGGAACGCGTGCATCACCTGGGCGGCGCGCTCAGCGTGCGCTCCCGCCCCGGTAAAGGAACCACCGTAGCCGTGGAGCTGCCGCTTGCCAGTTAAAACCCCAGTTAAGACTATGGTTCGCATTCTACTCGCCGACGATCACACCGTAATGCGCGCCGGGTTGCGTCTGCTGCTGGAGCGTCACGAAGACTTCGAAGTGGTGGGCGAAGCCGCCGATGGCCGCCAAGCCGTCGAGATCGCCACTGAACTCAAGCCCGCCGTAGTGGTCATGGACATCGCCATGCCCCAGCTCAACGGCGTCGAAGCCGCCCGCCAGATCCTCAACCGCGATCCCGATACCGCCATCGTCATGCTCAGCATGCATAGCGACGAAAGCTACGTGCTGCGCTCGCTCAAAGCCGGCGCCCGCGCTTACTTGCTCAAAGACTCCGCCGAAGCCGACCTGGTCTCCGCCATCCAGGCCATCATCGAGGGCAAGTCCTTCTTCAGTCCCGGCGTACGCGCCTTGCTCAAAGAAGATTACATCCACCGCCTGGCCAAATTCGGCGCCGACGATACCTACGAGCTGCTGACCGCCAGGGAGCGCGAAGTCCTCCAGTTGGTAGCCGAAGGCCGCAGCAATAAAGAAGTCGCCGCCCTCTTGAACTTGAGCCTGTACACAGTAGAAACCCACCGCACCCACATCCTGCAAAAACTAAACCTGCACAGCGTCCCCGATCTAATCCTCTACGCCGTCCGCAAAGGCATCATCAGCTAACCTTTCGCGACCAACCCTAATGCAAGTAGTACGGAATCGTCCCTTGGGCCTGAGGTCTTTCCGGCCGCAACTTACTGCAAACCTCTTAGAAACCATACTGCCAAGCCTTTAGACCGCATCCCGCAAGGGATACATTTTGCGAAAAGGTGGGAACGAAATATCGCAGTTGGCCCTATCATAAAAATCGAAGCGAATACGTTGAGTGCCCGCAGCGAAATAAATAGCGAAATGAATAAGGAGACCAAAATGAATAAATTAATTCTGAAATTGAAGGCCTATCGCGATACCCGTGGGCAGGACCTGATCGAGTACGCCTTGATGGCAGGTTTCGTTGCCGTCGCCGCCGGTGCTGTCATGCCGGGCGTCGCGTCCAGCATCAGCACCATCTTCTCGCAGGTCGGCTCGGTCATGGCAAACGCCTCCACCCAGGGTAGTTAGACTCCATTGCACCCCCGCCCGCTTTTCGAGTACATTTGAGAGCGGAGGAGATCCCATGGCATTCTGTGCAAACTGCGGTGCCGATGTACAAGGAAGATTCTGCGCGAAGTGTGGCGCGCCGGCAGCAGCCGCCGGCGTTGCCCCCGGCCCCGGGGCCCAAGCCCCACCGCCTCCTCCGCCCCCAGCCGCGTCCCCCTTTCCAGCCGCCGCCGGTTCAGTCCCCACCGCCCAAGCCGCGGGCCTGGACGAAAATCTGGCCTGCGCCCTGTGCTACGTCCTGGGACTCCTCACCGGAATCCTGTTCCTGGTCCTGGCCCCCTATAACCAAAACCGCCTGATCCGTTTCCACGCCTTCCAGTCGATTTTCCTGAACATCGCCTGGATCGCCATCTATATCGTGCTCTCCATCATCTCCATCGCGCTCTTGCCGATCCCCTTCCTGGGCGCCATGTTGAGCATCGTCCTGCACCTCGCTGCCTTGCTGGGATTCTTCATCCTTTGGTTGATGCTGATGTATAAAGCCTATAACCGCGAACGCTGGGTGCTGCCTTTCATCGGGCCCCTGGCTGAAAAACAGGCGTAGCGCAACCGCCGCGCCGCACGTCTACAATTCAATGCGGCTGTTTTTTACCATCGCTTTACTAGCCGGCCTGGCCGCCGCGCAGACGCCCCCCACCGTCGGCGTCATCGATTTTTACGGCCTCAACAAACTCACCCAGGACCGCGTCCGCAAATCCCTCGGCTTCCACGAAGGCGACCCCTTCCCGCGCTCCAAAGCCAACATCGAAGAACAGCTCGACGGCCTGCCCGGCGTGGTCGAATCGCATCTCGAAGCCGTCTGCTGCGACGGCAACCGCATGGTGCTCTATATAGGCATCGAAGAGCGCGGCGCCGCCCACTTTGACCTGCGCGAGCCGCCCGATGGCGAAGTCATGCTGTCGCCTGAAATCATCGCCCTCTACCGCCGCTTCTTCGACGCCTTTGAAGAGGCTGTCCGCCGCGGCTCCACCGCCGAAGACCTCACCCACGGCCACTCGCTCATGGCCGATCCACTGGCGCGCGAAATTCAGCTGCAGTTTCCCGATGTCGCCGCGAAAAACCTGCCCCAGTTGCGCGACGTCCTGCGCAATTCTTCCGACGATGAACAGCGCGCCATTGCCGCCGGCCTCATCGGCTATGCCCCCAAGAAGGATCTAGTCGCCGCCGATCTCCAGTTCGCCCTCCGCGACGCCGACCCCGGTGTCCGCAGCAACGCCGCCCGCGCCCTGGTCGCCCTCGCCGTCTACGCCCGCCTGCACGAAGACTCCGGCATCAAACTCGAGCCCACCTGGTTCATCGAAATGCTCAACTCGCTTTCCTGGTCCGATCGCGCGCGCGCCCTAACGGCCCTGGAAATTCTCACCGACACCCGCGACGCCCAGATGCTAGGCCAACTCCGCCAGCGCGCCCTCCCCGCCCTGGCCGAAATGTCGCGCTGGAAAACGTTGGAGCACGCCCTCCCCGCGTTCATCCTGACCGGCCGCCTAGCCGGCCTAACCGAGCAGCAAATCCAGGACGCCTGGACCCGCGGCGACCGCGAATCCGTAATCGCCGCAGCCACCGCCAGGAAAAAGAACTAATCGGTCAGTAACAGAGGGTTGTTGGCGTTGTACCTTAAGAGCGCAGCCCTGCCTCCCACCATCAACCAAACGAATTCTTCGCTGAGCATACCATTGGAGCACGTACGCGAGGATGTCACCGTCACAAAAGTGCCGGATGTCGTCGCTTGGTATCCTCCGAATGTAACCGGCGCCTCTCCGCATTTCCCCATCTTCCGATTGACTCGCTTACAAAACCCAACCAGGTTCTCCCGCGTAGTGCTGGCCTGAAAACCTCTGGCCGCAGCGTCGTAGATGGCGGCATACTCTCCCTGATCCATCATGCGGTGAAACACTTCTGTGGCACTCTTGGCGTCGCCGTAATCAGCCGAAAACGAACAGCCGGATAGCATGATAGCCGCTATAAATACGCCGTAGCGAATCCACATGGAGTGCAATTCTATCACGCCTTCCCCACCACTTAAGTACTCCCCCCCCTACATTTTCAGTACGTTTTGTTTCTTGAATGCTTTCGATTTCGGGGTTATACTCATGCAATGTTCCGCGCACCCCGCGTATTTGGACTCGCTATTTTCACGATTGCCGCCATATTTTCAGGCACTTCCGCCCGCGCCCAGCAGCGCACCATAGCGCCCCCGGAATTTCAAAACTGGCTGCCCGTCACCGACGCTGACCGCCAACTAAAAGCCCCGCTCGTCGAAAAGGACGCCGGCGCCGAAGTCCTCCAGTGGCGCGTCCATGTGGTCGACGAACTGCTCTCCAACACCGACTTTCAGCGCGTGTTCTACCACTACGTGCGCCTCAAGATCTTCGACGAAAAAGGCAAGGAAAAAGCCGCCACCATCGACTTGACCTATGGCGACAAACGCAACATCCTGGACGTCGCCGGCCGCACCATAAAGAGCGACGGAACCATCGTCGAACTCGACAAAAAAGCCGTCTTTAAGCGCGACTTGGTGCGCGCCGGCCGCCTCACCCGCAAAGCCGTTTCCTTCGCCATGCCCGGCGTCGAACCGGGCGCGATTGTGGAATATCGCTGGCGGGAATCGGTCGACGATCATGCCATTTACTACGTGCGCCTGCAATTCCAGCAGGACTTTCCGGTCGAGCGCGTCACCTATTTCTTCAAGCCGTTGCCCCGCGAAATCGCCGGCAGTTACCAGATGTTCATGTCGCCTTTTAACTGCAAGCCCTCCACTTTCAAAATTGAAAATGACGGTTACACTTCGACTACCGTCGAAAATGTCCCGGCCTTGCGCGAGGAGCCTTTTTCCCCCAGCCAGCCCAATCTCGAAGCCTGGGCGTTGTTGCATTACCAGCAGGGTGACCGCAGTAATCCCGATAAATATTGGAGCGAAATCGGCAAACACGGCTATCAGGAACTCAAGGACGCGCTCAAATCCAATGCCGATATTAAATCCGCCGCCGCCGAAGCCACCGCCAACGCTAAGAACGACGATGAAAAGATCGCCGCCCTGATCGGCGCGGTGCGCTCCCGTGTACACGGCCTGTTCGATACCGGCGTCACCGAAGCCGAACGGGAAAAATATATCAAGAGTTTACCCAAAGACCGCATCCGCAATGCCGCGGAGATTTTCAAGAGCGGACTCGGCACTGCTAACGAGATGAACGTGGTGTTCGCCGCCATGGCCCAGCAAGTTGGCATCGAGACGCGCCCCGCCTTGGTGGCGAACCGCAACGAAATCATCTTCCATCCCAAGGTCACCCTGGACGAATATTTCATAGGCAACGTAGACATGGCCGTGAAACAAGGCGAAGGCTGGAAGATCTTCGACGTCAGCACCAAACTGCTGCCTCCCGGGATGATTTCCTGGCGCGAAGAAGGCATGTACGCGTTGATCACCGATCCCAAAAACTCCACCTTTATAGAAACGCCCGCCGCGCCCCCCGAGGCCTCGGCCGAAACCCGCAGCGCCATGCTCTCGCTTTCAACCGACGGAACTCTCGCCGGCGACGTCGAAGAATCCTACTCGGGACATCGCGGCGAAGACTATCGCTACCAGATCAAGGACAAATCGCCGGCCCAGCGCGAAGAGTGGCTGCATGACCGCGTCACCCGCATGTTCCCCGACTCCGAAGTGACCGCCATCAAGATCGAGTTCACCGACGACCCCACCCATCCCTTGCACGCCACTTATCACCTGGAAGCCCCGCGCTACGCCCAAGTCACCGGCAAGCGCCTGCTGTTCCAGACGTTTCCGTTTCATCGCGCCGTCGCTTCGCCGTTTTCATCGTCGGAGCGCCATGCCGCCGTCGAGTTTCCGTATGCTTGGAAAGAGTCCGATCAGATCGTTTTCAAGTTGCCGGTCCACTGGACCCTGGATAACTCGGATAGCCCCGGCCGCATGGAGTTGGGGAAGCCCGGATACTATGACGGCGCTCTTAGCATCACCAAGAACAACGAATTAATCTCCAAGCGCGAATTGGTCTTCGGACGCGAAGGAGCGCTGTATTATGAGCCCAAGATCTATCCGCAAATAAAAAATGCCTTCGATCAAATCCAACTACGAGACCAGCATTCGATAGCGCTCAAGGAATCGAACTGATGCGCCGCGTTCTGCTGTTTCTAGCAGTGGCAGCCTCGCTCCGCGCCGCCGAAGACGCGCCCGCCTGGGTGCACGACGCCGCCGCGCAGTCCGTGCCCAGCTACGCCGCCAAAGTCACCTCGGTAATCTTGTTGAAAGAAGAAATGGTGACCGTCGACCCCGACGGCCGCCGTGTCATGCGTGAACGCGGCGCCATCAAGGTCCTTCAGCCCGGCGGCGAATCCATCGAAGCCTACCGTACCTACAACACCAAGACCGGGCGCATCCAGAATTTCCAGGGCTGGCTGCTTCCTCCCGCCGGCAAGGCCATCGCCTACAACAAAAATCGCATCGCCGACGTCGCCCTCTCGCACGACTACGTCTACGACGAAGCCCGCGCCAAGGTGCTCGAGTGCGGTTCCGCCGTGCCCGGCTCCGTCTTCGCCTGGGAAGTCACCGAGGAAGAGAAAACCATCTTCACCCAGGACGGCTTCAACTTTCAGCACCAGGATCCCGTCCTGCTGTCCCGCTTCATCCTCAATATGCCCGCCGGTTGGGAAGCCCGCGGCACCGTTTTCAATCACGACAAACTCGACCCGCAAGTTTCCGGCACCAGCTATACCTGGGAGCTGCGTAACCTTCCCTGGATCGAACACGAAGACTACAGCCCCTCACTCAGCGCGCTAGCGCCGCGTTTGGTCGTCAGCTACTTCCCGCCCACCGGCAACCCCGGAGGCCTGCAAGGTCTCAAAGACTGGACCGCCGTCTCCACCTGGCTCTCGCCTCTCGTAGACCCGCCCGCCGCCGTCACCGACGCCGTCCGCGCGAAGGCTCTGCAGTTGACCGCCAACGCCCCCAGCGAGTTGGACAAAATCCGCGCCATCGCCGCCTTCGCCCAACAGACCAACTACGTCGAGGTCAGCCTCAACATTACGCGCGGCGGCGGCTACACTCCACGCTCCGCCGGCGAATCCCTGGCTCGCAATTACGGAGACTGCAAAGACAAGGCCACCTTGATGCGCGCCCTGCTCAAAGCCGTAGGCATCGACGCCTACCTGACCACCATCAGTGCCGACGACCGCACCTACGTGCGTCCCGAGTGGGCCTCGCCCTTCCAGTTCAATCACGCCATCATCGCCGTAAAGGTCTCCGACGCCCTAAAACTGCCCACCGTGATTCCCGATTCCCCACTGGGGCGCCTCTTGATCTTCGATCCCACCGATCCCGTCACCCCCGTTGGCGGCCTGCCCACCGACGAGCAAGGCAGCTATGCGCTGGTCATCGCCGGCCCCAACGGCGCGCTTCTCAAGATGCCGCTCCTGCCCGCCACCGACAATCGCACCGAGTCCACCGCCGAAGCCGTAATGGACGCCAACGGCCGCATCACCGCCCGCCTCCAGCGCCAGTATTTCGGACAATCCGGCATCCCCCTGCGCGCCGTAGTAAAACTTCGCGGCAACGACGATCTGAAGAAACGCTTCGAGCGCGGCTTCACAAGGCGCCTGGGCGGCGTCACTCTGAACAGCATCACCACCGAAGGCGCCCCTGAAGATAATCGCCTCGCCGTGAATCTGGATCTCGCCGCCGATCGCTTTGGACAAATGATGCAAGGCCGCTTGTTAGTCGTCCGCCCCGGTGAACTCTCCAGCGGCGGCGATTATTACTTCAGCTCCCGCCAGCGCTCCTCGCCCGTCAAACTTGAAGCCGACCTGCGCCACGATTCCATCAAAGTAAAGTTGCCCCCCGGCTTTAAGCTAGACGAGCTCCCTTCCCCGACGAAAGTCGAGAGCCCCTACGGCAGCATCGAAGCCACCTGGGCCGTGCGCGACGGCGAAATCGTCATGGAACAAACGCTCGAGATCCGCGAAACCGTAGCCCCCGTCTCCGACTTCGCCAAAGTCCGCGACTTCTTCGATCAAGTAGGCGGCGTACAGAGCGCCCCCGTGGTCCTGGTGAAGCAATAAGTGGAGCGGACCTCCCGGTCGAACCCTCCCCGGTTTTTTGCTAAACTCACCCACATGCGTAAAAGTTCGTTCTTCCGTTTGCTGGCAGCAGCGTTGCTGCTCGGCGGCGTGTGGGTGGCCTACACCCAACAGCAGCGCCCGCCCTCGACGCTGAAGACCAACAAGATCGCGAGCGACCTCTACGAAATTGAAAATGTCGGCAGCCTGGCCGGCAACGTCACCGTGCTGGTAACCGATGAAGGCCTGGTGGTGGTCGACGATAAATTCGACCCCGACCATGACGCCATCATGGCGCAAATCAAAACCTTCACCGACAAACCCGTCCGTTACATCATCAACACCCACCATCACGGCGACCACACCGGCGGCAACGCCAAGATGCTAGCCAGCGGTGCGCAGATTATTTCCTCCGAGGCGGCCCGCGAAAACATGGTGGACGGCAAAATGCCCGGCCTCCCCACGCTGGCCTTCCAGGACCACACCCACATTTACCTCGGCGGCAAGAACGTCGAACTTTTCCACTACGGCCGCGCCCACACCAATGGCGATAGCGTGGTCTGGTTCCCCGCCCAGCGCGTGCTCGCCACCGGCGACATGTTTACCTACGGCGACAACGTTCCCGAGTTGATCGATTATGCCGGGGGCGGCAGCGGCAAAGAGTGGACCAAAACATTAGACTCCGCCCTGGCACTCAACTTCGACACCGTAGTCCCCGGCCACGGCGACATAACCAACAAAGCCGCAATGGTGAAGTTCCGCCAGACCACCGTAGACGTCCGCAATCGCGTCCACGAAATGGACGTCCAGAAAAAGAGCAAAGACGAAATCAGCAAAATGCTGCAAACTGATTTCCACTGGGGACCCCTGCAACTCGCCCGTGGCCTAGACGGCGTAATTGCCGAAATGCAATAAAGGTAATAAATCGCCGAATTTCGCGTTTATTACAGCGCCCTGCCGAATGGCACTCTCGGCGATGTGTAATAATCGGATTAGTTCTCTCCACCGAGCGCGGTCTATTTAAACGGATTGGCCCGCTACTCTCCTGCCGAGGACGGAGAGGCGGTCCAATGCAGCAAGCACCCGGGCTCGAGAACACCGGACGGACCATCCTTGTTGTTGACGATGATCCGGCAGTCCTGAGATTCATTTCTGGGTTTTTAAACCCTGAATTTAAAATTATTGTTGCCAACAATGGCCTGGAGGCCGTTCAGCGGGCGCACGAATTCAAGGATGAGATCCATCTTCTTTTATCGGACTTCTCGATGGCGGGAATGACCGGCATAGAGGTCGCCACTCAGATCACGGCTGAGCGCCCTCAAATTAAGGTATTGCTAATGTCCGGTTTCACCGGGGGAATGCTAGTGCTCAATGAAGGTTGGCATTTTCTAGCCAAGCCCTTCATCCCCTCGCAACTGCGCACCATAGTCGCCGGCCTGATCTCTCCGGCGCCCAAGAGCAGATTCTAATGCCCCCACAAACCTTTGCCGCCTTTCAGCGCGCGGAACGGGAGAAATTAAGACGAGCCGCCGCCGAGCAGATGCGCCGACGGTGGGCGCTAAAGCCGAAGCCTGAAACCAAGTTACCGCCTAAAAAAGCCGCCTAGAAGCGCCCACACTCCCTCTGTTTTTGCTAAACTTGCGCACATGCGCAAAAGTTCCATTCTTCGCCTGATCATCGCAGCCCTGCTGCTAGGCGGTGTGGTGGCCTACACCCAACAAGGCGGCCCCCCGGCATCTAAATTGACCACCCAAAAGTTGGCCGACGACCTCTACGTGATCCACAACGACTTCGTCCCCGGCAACACCACCGTCCTCATCACCAATGAAGGCGTGGTCATGGTCGACGACAAATTCCCCGCCGATCACGACAACATCATGGCCGAGTTGAAGAAGGTTACCAACCAGCCCGTCAAGTACGTAGTCAATACCCACCATCACTTCGATCACTCCGGCGGCAACGTCGCCATGCAGATGGCCGGAGCCCAGCTCGTGAGCTCCGAACAAGCCCGCCGCTACATGGTCGATCTCAAGCAGCCCGGCCTGACCAATGTAGCTTTCCGCGACCACATGCACATCTACCTCGGCGGCAAAAACGTCGAGCTCTTCTACTTCGGCAAATCCCACACCGGCGGCGACATCGTGGCCTACTTTCCCGATGACCGCGCCATCGCCATGGGCGACATGTTCACCTTCGGCGACGCCACCCCGCAGTTGATCGATTACTCCGGCGGCGGCAGCGCCAAAGAGTGGACCGCCACCGTCAACCGCGCCCTCGCGCTGAATTTCGACACCGTAGTCCCCGGCCACGGCGTCGTCACCAACAAAGCCGAGCTAACCAAATTCCGCGATTCCACCATCACCCTCCGCAACAAAGTTCATGAAATGCTAGTAGCCAAAAATTCCCGCGCCGACATCGAAAAAATGTTGCGCAATGACTTCCACTTCGCTGACCTCCACGTCAACGCCAGCCTCGACGGCATGATGGCCGAACTCCGCTAGCCCCCGCCTTTCTACGTTGTCTCGCGTATAAAAAGGTTGTCGGGCATATAAAATAGTCGCTATGCCCGACACCCCAGATCGTAACTTCGGATTTAACACCCGCGCCCTCCACCACGGCTATCAGCCCGACCCCACCACCGAGCCTGCGCCGTCCCCATCTACCAAACCACGTCCTTCGTCTTCAAAGATTCCGAGCAAGCCACCAAACTCTTCGCGCTCCAGGAATTCGGCAACATCTACACGCGCATCATGAACCCGACAACAGATGTTCTCGAGCAGCGCGTAGCGTCGCTGGAAAATGGGGTCGCCGGCGCTAGCCATGTCCTGCGGCCAATCCGCGCAATTCATCACCATCAGTAGCCTGCATGGAATCCGGCGATGAAATGGTGGCCGCCAGCACCCTCTACGGCGGCACCTACACGCAATTCGACGTCAGCTTCCGCAAGATCGGCTACAACGTTAAATTCGTCGATCCCGACGATCCCGAAAATTTCCGCAAAGCCATCACCCCTAAAACCAAGCTGCCTCTACGGCGAGACGATTTCCAACCCCCGCGGCGACGTGCTCGACATCGAAGCCATCGCGAAAATCGCCCACGAACACAACATCCCGCTCGTGGTCGACAACACTTTCGCCACGCCCTACGTGTGCCGCCCCATCGATCACGGCGCGGACATCGTAGTCCATTCGCTCACCAAATTCATTGGCGGCCACGGCACATCCATCGGCGGCATGATCGTCGACGGCGGCAAGTTCGATTGGAAAAAGGGCAAGCCTTCCCGCAGATTAACCAACCCTCCCGCGCCTATCACGGCATGAATTTCAGCGAAGTATTTGGCCCATCGCGTTCATCATCCGCGCCCGCGTAGAAGGCCTGCGCGACATCGGCTCCTGCCTAAGCCCCTTCAATTCGTTCCTATTTATCCAAGGCATGGAAACCCTAGGCATGCGCATGGACCGCCACTTATCCAACACCATGGCCGTAGCGAAACATCTGACCGGCCACAAAAGCGTCGAATGGGTGAAATACCCCGGCCTCCCAGACAGCCAATATCACGACCTCGCGAAAAAGTACTTACCGAAAGGCGCCGGCGCCGTGTTCTGCTTCGGAGTCAAAGGCGGCTACGACGCCGGCCGCAAATTGGTCGACAACGCTCAAGCTCCTCTCGCATCTGGCCAACGTAGGCGATTCGCGAAGCCTGGTGATCCACCCCGCCTCCACCACGCACCAACAATTAAGCGCCGCCGAACAAAAAGCCGCTGGCGTAGAACGCCGACATGGTCCGCCTGTCGATCGGCCTAGAAGATCTCGACGATATTATTTGGGATCTGGATCAGGCGCTAACCGCGAGCCAGAAGTAGCGCTTACTTACTTCAGTTTTCAATACGCCCGCGGGATTCGCAGCATATTTTCTGCGCGCTCAAAGCCACACTTCAAATAAAACTCCGTCACCGCGGCGTCAGCGTGCAGTACAAAGAGAAGTCCCTTACGCCCACTAATCAGGCGATGGATAAGCTCGCGGCCGATTCCTTGCCGTTGATGCGTCGGCAGTACGGCAACCGTGCTGATGTAAGCATTGGTCGCTCCATCCGATATTGCTCGCGCGAACCCGGCAAGTTTGTCACCGTCCCAGGCGGATACGACGAACATTGCCCCGACCACTTGTTGTCGCAGTCGAGCACGATCGGCCGCCCGAGCCTGCCAACCAACGCTAGCAAAGAGGGCCGCGAGTTGCTCTATGTCAATATCGTGCGTGTCTCGGTAGCTCAGCGACATCTCGCGCCATGAAGATGATGCTTACTTCAGCCGCGTAGCCAGCAGTAAATTAGAAGTGATCCGCCGGTAGCCGTACCCCACATGCATCGGCAGCGGCTTCGGACCGCCACTCTTATAAGCTTCCCGCAAATCCGGCTGCTCCAGCCAGCTAAAGCTGCCGTACGGCTTGTTGTAATCTCCGTAAAGCTGCACCTTCCACTGCTCCGGCGTGAACTTCTTGTATGGCAGCCCCGAATCGTCCTGCAGAATCGCGTAGCTATCCGTGAGCAGCGCGTCGCTGATCATCGAGAACCCAGGATGATGCGGCATGTAAGAGGTAGCCTTCAGCATCGAAACGACGCCCGTCAACTGCGCCAAATATTTCTGGAACGGCGTGTCCTCTTTCATCCGGTCATTCGAAATGTTGACCGAGAAATACAACATGCGATGCAGCGACGAATCCGCATCCGTCTGGAACTCGATCTCGACTCCCTTGTTCCCATAACGCGTCGACGCTCTATAATCGACAGCCCGATCGATCACCTCGCCCGCGTCATCCAGCCGCACATAGCGGAACCCCAGTACCGTGTGCCCTGTCCGCACCAGCAGTTGCAGAATCGGAGCCAGCAGTCCGTCCGTAACCTGCCCGCGGAACTGATGATCCATCTGCCGCGTAATAAAAAAGCTGCGCCCCAGCTCCGACGCCATAGTGTCGCGAATAGCAGCAAGATATGCGGGCAACTCTTTCTTCTTGGCGATCTGCCCCGGCGTCGGTAGCGTCCCCGCCGGCTCCAGCGCCACCATCACGTAGACCGGATTGTGCGGAAAATACGTTGCGACCGTGAGAGCGTCCGGCCCGCTAAACGGATAGAAAACCGTACGCCCCGCCAGCGTGGGATCGCTCAGTTCGTCGCTTTGAAACTTGCGCAACCCCGGAAACTGCTCGGCTTCAGCTTCTTTCCAGGTAGCATCCAGCAGCCGCTGATGTTCCTTCCAAGCGTCCGTCGCTTCCAGCGCCGCATAAGGACTCCCCTCCGTCCCCGGCAGCCCCGCCAAAAACCGCGCCGCATCGTTAGCCTCGCGCGAATGCGGAACGTTACTTTTGTAGTTGTTGTCCTTAGGAGCAGCACTCTCCGCAGCCACCGGCCGCGGCGAACTGCATCCGCCAAACAATACCGAGAAGGAAAGGATGAAAGCGATGAGCAAACGGCAATACAGCATAAGCGAAGATCGTCTCCGCAGGATAGCAGACTTTAGCCCAAACCCCTAAGTATTTTCGCCTACTTTACTTCAGCCGGAGTCGAAGTAGCCGGTCCCTCGCCCATAATCAACAACACCGTATCGCCCTCTTTCGACCCGTCATAGTGAATCTGCTTTCCGACGTGCGTAACAAAACTCCCCGCCGGAATCGCCTTCGTGCTGGCCGGGTCATATTTAGTCCCCGTCCCCACCCACCAAGTCCCCGACAGAACAGTAATATACCGGTCGTTAGGATGGAAGTGCGGACGGCTCATGTGCCCCCCATGCCACTTCGTCATCACCGCGTAAAAGCCAGGTTTCGCCGGATCGCCCACCAGCACCGCGTTCGCCGACCCCGCCTTCTCGTTCTCCACCCACGGAATGTCCTTCGGCAATTTGATGCTGATCGCCGCCGGATTCAGATCGCCCGCCTTCACCGATCCCACCCAGGCGAACGCCGAAACCATCGCCGCCCCCAATAAAATCCTCCGCGGAATCAAGGAACTAAACATGGATGCCTCCTCTTGCAAACGATCGCAAAGTGTAATGTATCACAACTTCAGGGAGCCCTCAGTCTCCTATGATAAACTTCATTCCGGAAACCTCTCATGAGAACCACCCTGACCGCCTTCCTCGCGACCGCTCTGTGCGCGGTAGCCACCGCCCAAACCCCGCAGTTGTCCGAAGAGGTGTTCAAAAACATCCAGGTTCTCAAAGGCATCCCCGTCAGCGAGTTCATGGAAACGATGGGTTTCTTCTCCGCCTCGCTAGGCGTCAACTGCACCTACTGCCACGTCCAGGAAGCCGGCGGCAACTGGGCCAAATATGCGGATGATAACGCCCACAAACAAATGGCGCGCCGCATGGTCCTGATGATGCAGTCGATGAATAAGGCGAACTTCGGCGGACGCCGCGCCCTAACGTGTTACTCTTGCCACCGCGGCGACGAACGTCCCCGCACCACGCCCAGCCTGACCGATCTCTACGGTCCCCCCATTTCGATCGATGCCGACGACGTCTTCGAGACCGACCCCAAAGCCTCGCCCGCCGATCAAATCTTCGACAAATATTTGAAAGCCTTAGGCGGCGCCCTAACCAGCTTCACCGCCAAAGGCAGCTTCCAAGGTTACGCCGAGCAAGACAAGAGCCCCGTAGAAATCTACGCGAAGTCCCCCAACCAGCGCACGACAATCATCCATCGCAAGGTGGGCGACAGCACCACAGTCTACGACGGCCGCGGAGCCTGGGCCGCCGCCCCCTCCACCGAAGTGCCCGTAACCCTGCTTCCCTTGAGCGGCTCCGACCTGGACGCCCTAAAAGTCGACGCCGAACTGACCTTCCCCGCGAACATCAAAAAAATGTTCATGACCTGGCGCGTAGGCTTCCCCTCGACGATAGACGACCGCGATGTCCTGGTAGTCCAAGGCACCAGCCCCGGCCGCTCCCGCCTGAAGTTATATTTCGACAAAGAAACCGGTCTGCTCGCCCGCTCCGTGCGCTACACCGATTCGCCCGTGGGCCTGAACCCCACGCAAACCGACTACTCCGATTACCGCGACGTAGCCGGCACAAAGTTCCCCTTCAAATGGACCACCACCTGGCTAGACGGCCGCTCCACCACGGAATTGTCGGAACTGAAACCGAATGTCCCAATCGACGCCGGCAAGTTCGCAAAACCCGCAGCCCCCAAGTAGCGCCTTCGCATGAATTTAGCGTTTCGCCGCTGCCCCATCCACAAAAACGTGTAGTAGTTTGAGTGCAGTGTCGGGCCCACCCATTGGGCACCCCGGCCGCGGGGGCGGTAGAAATACTCGAGCAACGCCGCCAGCGCTAGATCAATGGGGAGAAATGGCGCACCTCAAACGCCATCCCTCTCGCGTACGGCCTACTGGGCCGTGCGGGCTCCAAAAGAGTCTCAAGGGTTATTGACGATTTGTGGGGCCCCAACAGATCTTTGACATCCGTGTCCTTCCGTGTCCATCTGTGAGCCAATGATTTCTTAGTTCGTAGAAGGCGGACGCTGATACTTAGCGTTGATATACTTCCCAGCCTCTTCAAGCGCCCCTTGAGTGTTGTCCTTGGTGCGCAGCGCCTGCCGGTATTCGTTCACCGCGCGATCCCGCTGATCGGTGATATCGAAAATCTTCCCCAGGTTGATGTGCGCCCACACCTCAGTCCACTTAGGATCGAGGTCCCCATTCAGCACCTCGCGGAACCCGTTCGCGGCCGACTGATAATTGTTCTGCAGGAAAAACAATTCCGCCACCCGATAATGCGCCAGCGAACTATTCCGCCGCACGTCGATCGCTTTCTGATATTCCTTCAGCGCTTCTTGAAACTCGCTCACTTCCGCAAACTGCTCGCCGCGCCGGATCGCCACCGCCACTCGCATCGCATCGTCAAAGCGCAGAACTTGTTCCTTGGGATCGAGTGAAACGACTTTCGGCTTCCCGAACGTCTCCATCGCAAACTCCGAAGATGTCCCGACAACCTCAATGGTTTTCTCCTCCGGGTTGCCTTCCGTCTCGACGTGCAGCTTTACCGGCATCCTGAACGTATCCAGATCCTGCGCGATCTTGCCCATCACGCGAAAACCCTTCTGCGTGCGGAAAACCGTGTACTCCATCTTGAACTCCGGAGCCCCGCTCGATTCAATCCACTGCACGAAAAACCCTTGCAGACTCTGCCCCGCGAACTCTTCCGCCAGTTTGCGGAACTGATCGGTGCTGACGCTCTTCCACGCATAGCGTTCCGGGAGCGCCTTCAAGGTCTTATTGAAATTGTCGTCGCCTTCAATAAAACGCAGCATGTTCAAAACCGCCGCGCCCTTGCTGGCCGTAGCCGCCCAGAATTCCGGCGAGTAATCTTCGAGGCGCGCCGATTGAATCAACGGCGGCTGATCGACGGTCAACGCCTCGACGTAAGTATCGTGAACCTCCTGGTCGAGTGCACTCGCGCCGTTGACGTGTTCCAGATAGAGGATCTCCGAATACCGCGCCAGCCCGTTCTCGATCCACATATGGTTGCGAGTCACCGGCGAAACCAGCGTCCCCCACCACTGCCGCGCTACTTCGTTCGCGACTAACCGCATATTCACCGGCTGCGTCATGCCCTTCGGCGCCAGAAAAATAATCCCCGGCCCAGCATAGCCATTCGGAGTACCAGCCTCCGTCTCCACCACCACCAGGTTCTTCTTGAACGGCAGCCCGAACAGATCGGTGAAAAACACCATGCACTTGGCGATTTCCTCGCCGTAAGCCTGCGCGACCGCCGCGCCCTGGCGCACGTAAAGCTGCGTAGTCACGCCGTCTGCGGAAACCGTCTTCGGCTCCCCGCGCACGACAGCGATACTGCCGGGGAAAGACGCCTGCGTAAACTGAAACCGCTCGGTGCGCATCCCCGCCGGAGCATTCGGATCCACCACGCCGTTCCCGCTCGCCACCACGTGATACCCGTCCGGCACCGTGACTTTGAAATCCGAAGAAAAGCGATCCGCCGTGTAATCGTTCACCGGGAACCAGCGCGCCGGATACATAAGGTACGTCGACATCCGGAGTAATCGCCGCAAACTTGATCCCGAATACCGGCGAGTCTTCCTGCCCCGTCAACTTCCCGCCGTAAACGAACACCAACGTGGCCGGCTGCCCCTTCGGCAGCACCTGCGGCATGCTCAACCGCACGCTCATGTCCTCGCCGAAACGCGATGCCGTAATCTGCCGACCTTCCACGTCCGTTACGCGCGTCAGATTCAGCGCATTATTCAGCTCGAAGGTAACGCTAGAAGTATTGTCCAGCGGAATGAAGGTGACTTTCGCAGTCGCGCTCAGCGTCCCCGCATTGGGGTCGATCTGCGCGTCGAGCCCGACCGTCTGCACATCGATGCGCGCACGCGCCTGCTGCTGCCCCCGCTCCTGCGCGAACCCCGTCAACGCAACCAGCACAAATGCGAAAACCCTAGCTGACTTCATTGCTTGATACCATTTTCCACTAAAACCCGTTCTATGCAGTCCGCCGCCACGTCCATCGGATCCCGCTCGCTCGAAAGCCGTTGCCTGACTTCTTCGAGATCAGCTTTCATCTTACGCCTAGCGCCCTCGTCACCCAACAACCGCAGCGCCTCGGCCGCGATCCGTTCGCCGGTCAAATCGCCCTGGATCAACTCCGGCGCCACCTGCCGCTCGGCTACCAAATTAACCATCGACAGAAACGGGGCGTTCACCATCCAGCGCCCTAGTATCCAACTTAACGCGTTTACGCGGTAAAAGGTCACCATGGGTGCGCCCAACAAGGCTGCTTCGATGGTAACGGTACCGCTCGCCGCCAACGCCACCTCCGCGTGCGCCAGGCAATCCCACGTGGACCCCTCCTTGACTTGGATGGATGCCGCCCGAAGGGGTTCCCAAAAAGTTGTCGATTCAGCCCCAAAACCCGCCGGCAAAGCCAAAATAAATCGCAAATGAGGGACGGATCGCAGCCGTTCCACCGCATCCAGCAGGTAAGGCATATGTCGCGCCACCTCCCCGTGACGGCTCCCCGGGAGCAAAACCACCAGTCGCTCGTCCGGCGCCAGCCCGAATTCCGCCCGCGTCAGCGACGGCCTGACGATCCGCGCCAGCGGATGCCCGATGAACTTCGCGGCAACCCCATACTTCTGAAAAAACGCCTCTTCAAAAGGAAAAATACACAGCAGCCGTTGGAGCGTCCGCCGCATGCTTTTGACTCTACCCCGCCTCCAGGCCCAAGCCTGCGGAGCAATCAGATAAACCACCGGCACTCCCAGCGCGTGCAGCTTTTTGGCCAGCCGCAGATGAAAATCCGGCGAATCGGTCAAGATCGCCAGATCCGGCCGCCGCGTTTTCGCCGCCCTTACCAGCTTGCGAAACTCCCCGTAAATCCGCGGAATGTGCCCCAGCACTTCGACGATCCCCACCACCGCCAGAGACCGCTGATCGACCACCGCCTCGACCCCCGCAGCCTGCATCCGCGGCCCCGCGCATCCAAAAAATTCGGCCCCCGGATGCCGCGCCTTCAGCGCCTCCACCACCCGCGAAGCGTAAAGGTCCCCCGAAGCCTCACCCGCCGAGATCAAAACGCGCACAAGAACCAGTGTAGTGCGGCCACACATCTTTTAGCGTCGTCTTTTCAACGCCCTCCGTATCGCGTCCCTCAGCACGTGCCTCGGCTTGTGATAGCTTGGCCGCGTATGGCAAAGAACATCATCATCTGCTCGGACGGAACCGGCAACACCGCCATCAAAGGACGCGGCACCAACGTCTTCAAAATGTTCGAGGCGATCGATCTCAACGGCCACCGCACCAACCCCGCCCTTGACCCGCAAGTGGCCTTCTACGACGACGGCGTCGGCACGGAAACTTTCCTGCCCTTGAAACTCCTAGGCGGCGCCTTCGGCTTTGGCTTAGCCAAGAACGTCCGCAATCTCTATATGGATCTGGTGCGCGTCTACGATCCCGGCGACCGCATTTTTCTGTTCGGCTTCAGCCGTGGCGCCTTCACCGTACGCACAGTCGCCGGTCTCATCGCCAAATGCGGCATCCTCGATCGCGACAAGCTACCCACCACCGATGCGCTGCGAAAAGCCGTCGGCAAAGCCTACAGTACCTACCGCCGGTCGTATCGAACCTGGCTGGGACAACTGCTCCACTCGCACCAACGCGACCTCGATGCGATGCAGAACTTCAAGCAAACCCACAGTCTCCCCTGTGACATTCGCATCCACTTCATCGGCGTCTGGGACACCGTCGACGCCGTCGGCGGCCCCTTTCATACGAGCGATATCATCAACGCCGTCTTCCACCGCTTCAAATTTCCCGATCGTAAACTGAGCGACCAAGTCGACTGGGCTGCGCAAGCCCTCAGCATCGACGAAGCCCGCGCCGCCTTCCAGCCGGTGTTGTGGGAAGCGAAACCGAATATCGAGCAAGTCTGGTTCGCCGGCGTCCATTCGAACGTCGGCGGGGGCTACCCCAAGCAAGGCATGTCGCTAGTCACGCTCGACTGGATCATGCAAAAAGCCAAAGAGCATGAGTTGCGCATTCTCGCCGATGACCGCAAAACCTATTGGGAGCACGGCAACGTCGACGACAAAATGTACGATTCGCGCGCCGGCCTGGGAGTCTTCTACCGCTGGCAGCCGCGCAACATGCAGCGCGTATGCCAACAGCAAGAGGCCGCGCTGCCGCCCTCGATCCACCTGAGCGTACTCGAACGCATCGCCCACGGCACCGACGGTTACTCGCCAGGAACGCTCGCCCCCGGCGCGGAAATCGTTTTCACGCCCACGAACGATCCCGAGCAAGACGCCGCCGTAACCGTCCGCGCCGCCGCAGCGAAAGCCGCTGTCGACGCGGCCTTCGCCAAATGCGGATCTGACTTGAATCAAGCCGACGGCACCGTCGCCATCGGACGTATCGCCTATTACGTCTACGTGCTTTCGTGCCTCGCGGTAATCCTGGCCGCGTCCGTCCCCACCGACGCCGGCTCGCGCCGCAATCCCTGGACGGTCCTGAAAAACGCCGGTACTCTGCTCTACGACGGCGTCACCGCTCAGTGGTCCGCGCCGCTAGCTGCGCTCGAACGCCTTGTCACCGACCCCAAACTCATTGGCACGTTGCTCGCCGGCTTCGCCGTCTCCGCCGCACTCGCCCGCTACGTCGACAACAAACGCAGCCTGGTCTTCTCGCGCTACTGGCACGACGCGCGCCAGGACCTGCGCAATGCCCTCAAAAGCGCGCGGTCCGCTCTGCTCGCCGGCAAATAAAAAAGGGGCGGCCGAAGCCACCCCTCTTTCGTCAGCTAGGAGAAAACTATTTCGGCAGTTCCACCATGCTCAGCGTGGGTCCGGCGGAGCCGTCCTTTGAGCGCGGCAGCGTGCTCGGTCCAGAAGCCTTCAACATCTTGCTGATGTCCGTGTTCGACGGAATCAGGAAGCCCAGGAAGCTCGACTGCATCTCATCCCAATTCTGCGGGCCCCAGTAAACCGTCTTGGTGGCGTCCGGGTTCCACTTGTTGTTGGGTGAGTTGTCGTAGTGCACGATTGTCAAAATGCGCGTGCCTTTGGGAACCACGATGGGGTCCTTCAGGTCGTAGCCCAACTGCCAGTCGAAATCCCACTTGCCTCTGAACACTGTTTCCTTTTCGCCGGTGGGATAGATCAGGCGCAGCTCGTAATCCTTGGCGCGCAGGTGCATGTGCGGCTGGATGTAGGTGAGCTTCGCGTTATCCACGCCCACGATGCTCTCCGCCACGATCTCGGCGTTCGGATCGCCCGCGGGAATCACCATGTTCAACGCCGCCGGAGTGCCCGGCGACAGATAGTAGCGCGTCGACGGTTTGCTCTTCGCAAAAACAATCCCGACCTTCGAAGTGTCCGAAGTAGCCACGCCGGACGTCGTATAGTGTAGCTCGAATATGAAGTCCGAGCCTTTCGGGATCATCTTCGCCGAGCCGTCGATATCGAAGCTCTGCGCGCCCAGGCCGGGGTTGAACTTGCCCAGAATGTCGTTGCCGTCCATGGCATCGTTGCGGCCGGTTTCTTTGCCTTCATAAGGCTTGCCGGGGATCGCTTCAGCCATCCACTTCGAACCGGGCGGCACTACCCAAACTTTTCCATGATGCAGAACTTTAGGATTGCTCGGGCGCATTTCCGCGGCTTCTACCCATAGGTCCTGCGTGATGTTGCCCTTCACGCGGATGTACTGATAATTGATGGTGCCTTTGGCGGGAACTGGATACGCTTCCGGCATTTCGATCACCATGTCGGGCTTGATCTTCCAGCCCTGCGCGAAAGTCAGCGGCGCGGGCTTGTCCTTGGCGTCGCCTTCGGGGGAGCCGTTGTCGGCCCACGCGGAAATGACTTCGATCTCTTCGGGACTCAAGCGGCGGTCATTGGCGAAGTGCCCATACTTGGGATCGGCAAACCATGGCGGCATTTTCTGCGCTGACGACGGCCGCCTTGAGCGCCTTGGCCCAGGGACGCGCGTCCGAGTAAGTCAGCAGCGACATCGGAGCCACTTCACCGGGGCGATGGCATTCCTGGCAGTTCTTTTGCAGGACCGGCAAGACGTCCTTATTGAATGTCACATTGTTCGAAGCGGCCAACGCTGCCACTCCCAGAAAACAACCCGCAATAGAAATGCTCGCAATCCTCATCCGTTCGTGCCTCCTTGGCATACGGTCCACCGGCACCTATTGTATCTCGCCCGAAGGCCGGATGGGAGGGCTAAACAGCATACGCGTGCGCTAAGCGCACAACAGTTTGGCCGCTATCCGGCTCTCTTAAAAACCACTTCCCGGCCGCCGCGCTTGCCGCCTCCGCCACCGCCGCCGCGGCCGCCGCGCCCGCCGCCACCCGAGACCGTCAGCGTGAGCTCGCCGGAGCTCGAAAGTGTACCCTTGTATTGCTGGGTGAATTGGTTGCCGTTGAATTCGCGAACCACCTGGAAGGACACGTTATTTCCGTCGATGGTGCCGTTCGAAATATCCACCGCACCGCCGCGCCCGCCTTCGAGCGAACCCATCAAAGTGCTGCCCGAGGCTTTGAGTGTAAGCGTCTGGGTTTGCGTGGTACCGCCTCTTCCGGGAACGTCCGCGGTCCATTTGCCGTCGATGTCCGCGGCCCATGCCAGTGAGGAAACGCAGGTCATCACCGCGATTAGGAGAAATAGATTTTTAAACATAGTTGCCACCTGCTATAAAGGATGCATTCCGCTGGGCCGAAAGTTACCCGGGCGGAAACGGGGAAATAAGATGTCGCTGTGCGTTTATTGCCAGGCTGTAACTGAGTCGTATGACGGCGGCACGCCGGTCTGTGGGGCGTGCTCCGAGCTACACGCCGCGAAACCCCTGCCACCCCTTTCGCACCACGCGATTTACGCTGCTTTACAGCAGGATGTCGCGGCGGCAGAGGAGCGGGCCAACGCGGCGAATGCTGCCTTCCGGGAAGTCATGAAAGACGTTCCCAGCAACTTGCCGCATCCGGATGGAACCCAGCGTGTGCTCAACGTGTGCCGCTTGCTCTCGGCGGCTCGCCGCGAAATGACGGACGCGGATTCGCGCCTCAACGACTTCCTGGTTCACGGAACCGTCCCGGCACACTTGAAACGCTAGCGTTGACAGCGTAAAGCATCGCAGGTTACGGTGTCTTCATGGGGTTGTGCGCATACTGCCGCAAGGAAACTGAGTTGTACGATGGCGGCACGCCCGCCTGCCTCGAGTGTGCCGACGCGCGGGCGCCGCAACCTTCGTTGGCCGCTACATTAACCCGGGAAGTGGCGGCGGCGACGGAGCGCGCCGATGCCGCGAATGCAGCGTTCCATGCTTTGATGCGCGACATTCCCAGCAAGGTGCCGCACCCCGATGGAAGCCAGCGGCTGCACAACGCCTCACGCGAACTCACCCTCGCGCGCCAGGCCATGATGGAAGCGACTTTGCGCCTCAATGATTTTCTGAACCACGGGACCATCCCGGAAGACCTGAAGCGCTAGCGCCCCTCTAAAACATCCGCGAGTTTGGCGGTCATGGTGCGGAGCCACGCGGCATCGCTGTCATAGCCCTCGTGGATCCAACGCAGTTTTCCCTGAGCATCGAGAAACCAGGTTTGCGGGATGAAGGCGACGGAGAGATATTCATCCACCAGCGCATTCGCGCGCAGCACCGGGAAAGTGTAATGGTTCTCGGCGACGTAGGGGGCGATCACTGCCGGGTCGTCGTCGACGTTGAAGCTGATGACAGCGACGTTGGGACGGTCCTTCCACTGTTCGTAGAGCTTTTGAAATTGGGGAAGCTCGGCGCGGCAGGGGACGCACCAAGTGGCCCACAGGTCGATCACGACCACCTTGCCGTTAAGGTCCGCCAGCTTCCAGGTTTTTCCGTCGAGCGCTTGGAGAGTAAAGGCAGGCAGCGGCTTGTGCGGTTCCACCCAGCGGATCTCGCCGGCTTGCTCGGTTTTCGCTTTTGTGGGCATTTGGCTAAGCGCCGCTTCCCGGCTCTTGCGGGCAGCGGCGTCAGCGGGATCGATGGCCAGCGCTTGATCGAATTGCTCGACGGCTGCGGCGAAATTATTCTGCCGCAAGTAGAGATCGGCGAGTTCGTGGCGCACGCTGGCGTCACTGGGGAATTGTTTCTCGACGATTTCAAAGTCCTCGACGGCTTCCTCCGACTTGCCCGCTCGGGCGAGCGCACGCGCCAGGTTGTAACGGGCGTTGCCATAATCCGGACGCGCTTGGATGGCGGCTCGAAATTGCTCCAGGGCTTCGGTATTGCGCCCCATCGCGACCAGAGCAGAACCCAATAGATTCCGGGCTTCGGCGTGATCCGGCTGAAGGCGCACGGCGGCGCGCAACATGGCCAACCCTTCGACGGGATCGAGCCGGGCCTGGCGCAGCGCGCCCAGTTGGAAATGCGCGGTGAAATCGTCAGGATATTTTTGCAGGCGATGGCGCATCACGGCTTCTTGAAGCTCCATACGGCGGTCACCCTTTTCACCGGGCGCGTTGCGCGGCAGGACTTCGAGCCACAGGTGCCCCATCTCGTCAGTGGCCTGATTTCCCGAGAGCACGCGGCGCGGCGGTTGGTGCGGATTGCGCGGATTCAGCGATGAGTTGTCGTAGTGATAGCGCATCGAAACCACGCTGCCCTTCGGCAGGAACACCGGCTTGTCATAGTGATACGCCCCTTGCCAATTGGGGTCCCAGTTAGGAATGCGGATCAGCCATTTGCGCTCGCCGCTGGGCAGCGTGGCGTAGCCTTCGAGCACGTGTCCCAGATAATGCGCGTGCGGGTAGACGGCCAGAACATCGACGTCCATCGGCAGACGAAAATCGTCCGAGACCAGGAAATCCGGGGCGCCAGGGGGGATGTTGATGGCGCCGTCGTGTTCGAGCTGGATCAGCATCGGGAACTTGTCCGGCGGCTGATCGGTAAAGTAAAGACCGATCGACGGGCGAACTTTTTCGGGCTTGCCGGTGGGCTGCAGGTGCGCGTTCAAAACCAGATCGCTGCCCGGATCGAGGCGCATGGAGAAACCGTCGGGCTCTTCATAAGGAGTGCCTCCCGGTTTCCAGAAGAGAAAATGTCCGTCGTCGGGTTCGCCGATGGCGCGGTCGATGGCGACGTCCATGCCGGGGAAGCCTTGGCCTTCGGCAATTTCCTGGCGGCGCGTGGAGCGGGCCCGATCGACGTACAGGTTCGCGTGGTGCACCAGGCGCTTGTCACCCGGACGGATTTCGATGGCGCGCACGTAGCGCGTGGTCGTCACCGCGGCGGGGATGATGAAATTCCAATAGACATCGGGGCCGGACGCCGGCAACGTGTACGCGGCCTGCGCTTCGAGGATCAGATCCGGAGTGCCGAGCTGCCAGCCTTCCTGGAAAGCGGGCGGCGCGGGCGCTTGGGACGGATCGCCTTCGGGCGCGCCGGCGCCGGCCCACGCGGCGATGAGTTGAATTTGCGCGGCGGTGAGCCGACGCTCGTCAGCGAATTTTCCGAAGCCGACTTGCGGAGACCACGGCGGCATGTAGCGGCGGCGGGTCACATCGGCGATCTGACGTGCGTGGCTTTTTACATCCTTATATGTGAGCAGCGAGAAGGGTCCGGCTTCGCCGGGGCGGTGGCAGGGAGCGCAGTTCTGATAAATGATCGGCGCGATGTCATGGGCGAAAGTCGCCGCGTAGGACGGCAGCGACAACGCGAGCGCTAGAACCCACCGCTTCATTCGATATCCGCGAGCGAGCATCCCACGGCCGCTGTGGCGGCTTGCGCAGGGCGATGTCCGGCGAGCACGGCGGCAATGGCGTCTTCGAGATCGTGCGTGCGCGCGGCGGGGCGCGCGGTGCCGGGGTTTACCCAGCGGTCATCGATGCGTCCGTGATAGAGCAGCTTGCCCGCCGAGTCGAAGACCGCGGCTTCGGGTGCGGTAGTGGCGTGCGCCAGCTTCACGAGAGAATGACGCGGGTCACGTAAAACGGTTCCCGGAAAATTGTATTCGGCCAAGTGTCGATCAATGGACTGCGCTGTCGCCGCAGGGTCAGGATAGACCAGCCAGAACTGCGCGCCGCGACTGCTGAATTCCCGCGAGAGGCGCTGCAGCTCGGGAGCATAACGATTGGTGATGGGGCAATCGGTGCGGACGAATATCAAAACGCGCGCGCGGGCGGTGGACGCGAAGGGATCGTCTTCAGCGGCGGCGGCGGCGCAGGCTGCGGCGGCCAGAAGAAGTGCGAGTGCCGTTGCGGCAAACCTCATCATACGTAGGCTACACCCGCGCGCACACTTTTTCAGCAGTTTCTGCAGTGACCTGCACGGCCGGTCGGGCGGACGCTCCGAATTCTTCGGATTTTGTTCAACTTTCGCAGCCATGAGTTTTGGTCATTCGCTTGCTTAAGTCAGCGTCATGAATGCTCCCACAGAAATTCGCAACCACCGAGCGGCCCTGGAACATAAGCTCGCGGAATTGACTGCCGGTTTTCAGGACCGGTCTGGTCTGGCCATCGAAAATTCGGCCGATATGCTGGATACTATTCGTATGGTGACGGATCGCGATGTATTGGTCCACAGCATGAACATCAATGCGCGGACTCTGAGCGATGTGCGCGAGGCGCTGGCTCGCTTCAGCAAGGGTGAGTATGGCGTCTGCGAAGATTGCGAGGAGTCCATTTCGCCGCGGAGGCTGCAGGCGATTCCGTGGGCGCGCACCTGCATGAAGTGCCAAGAGGCGCGCGATCGTCGCGACATTAACGACGGCGATGACTTTTCGTTGGCTGCTTAGGCTGTGGCAATCGTCGGGGCTCGGCGCGCTTACCGCTGCAAGTGCGGGCGGCCAGTGTTTTTTCCGAACTCCGTGTGCCTGGGTTGCGGCGCGGCCTTGGGGTACGAACCGAAACTGGGGCGGTTGTTTCGGCTCACGCCGGGACCGGCGCCAGATTCGTGGCTGCTGCCGCGAGGGGCGGGCGTCGGGCGAAAGACGTATCGACGCTGCCAGAATCTCGAAACAGCGGCGGCGTGCAATTGGCTGATCGACGATGAAGAGCGTCTGTGCATTTCCTGCCGCTTGAATCGCACCCTTCCTGATTTATCCTTTCCCGAGAATGCCGAGTGTTGGCGGCGCATCGAAATGGCCAAGCGGAGGCTGGTATCGTCGCTGCTGGCGTTCGGGCTGCCTGTCGCTTCGCGCGTGAGTGAAGACCCGGAGCACGGTCTCGCGTTCGATCTGTTGCGCGGAGTGATGACGGGGCATGCCAACGGCATCATTACGCTTGAATATCGAAGAGGTAGAGGACTCGATCCGGGAACGCGTGCGAGTGCAAATGCACGAGCCGTACCGGACGTTACTAGGGCATTTGCGGCACGAGACCGGCCACTATTATTGGGACCGCTTGATTGCCGGCTCGACTTGGCTCGACCCATTTCGCGCACTGTTCGGCAACGAGGGTTGCGATTATGCGCAGGCTTTGCAAAGACACTATCAGCAAGGTCCGCCGGCGAATTGGCAGGAGCATTTCGTCAGCGCTTACGCGAGCGTTCATCCGTGGGAGGATTGGGCGGAGACGTGGGCGCACTATTTGCACTTAATAGACACGCTGGAAACGGCGTCGAGTTTTCGTTTGTCGATAGATGCAGTGGAGCTGCCGTTTGAACGGTTCATGGCAGATTCGCTGGCGCAACCAGAGGCGCCCGATGCGATAGAATTTCTCGAGCTATTGAACGCTTGGGGACGGGTGACGGTGGTGTTGAATGAACTGTCGCGCAGCATGGGGCTGCCGGACTTCTATCCGTTCGTGCTGTCGCGGGACGCGGTGGCGAAGCTGCACTTCGTGCATACGCTGCTGACGTCGGTTCACTCGTAGCGCAGGGCGTCGACCGGGTCGAGACGGGCGGCTTTGCTGGCGGGCCAGATGCCGAAAAACAGGCCGATGCCGACGGAGACTCCAATGCCCAGCAGCACGGCCCATAGCGGAACCAGCGTCGGCAGATTGGGGAATGCGAAGCGGCTGGCGATCGAGACGATCCAGCCTAGCGTCATGCCTAACAGGCCGCCTACGCTGGTGAGGACGACCGCTTCGGTTAAGAACTGGCGCACGATGTCGCGGCGGCGGGCGCCGATGGCTTTGCGGACTCCGATCTCGCGGGTGCGCTCGGTCACTGACACCAGCATGATGTTCATCACGCCGATGCCGCCGACTAACAGACCCATCGAACTGAGGACCACCATCACCAGTCCGGTTACGAAGGTGAGCTGGCGAAACTGATCGATCATCTGCTCAGCGGTGGAGATCGCGAAATTATCAGGCGCTGAAAACGCCACGTGGCGGCGCTGGCGCAGTACTGCTGTCAGTTCGTCGATGGCGGCGGCCATGCGGCCTTCGCGCGGCTGCACGAAAAACAGATTCTCGCTTGGTCTGCGGGAACATCTTGCGCATGGTGAAGTAGGGCAGCAGAATGCGGTTGTCGGTCTGGCCAGGGAGCGAGGTGGCGGGCGCTTGAGGACTCCCACTACCTCCACTTCGCGGCCATCCACTTGAATCTTTTTCCCTTCGGCGATTTGGGTTCCGAAGAGCGAGCCATAGACGTCTTCGCCGATCACCGCTACCGCGATGCGGTGTTGATTTTCGGCGTCGCTGAAAAAGCGCCCGGTCTTGATGTCGCCTTGGCCGCTGGTCGTGTAGTATTCGTCGGTCCCGCCGAGCTGGATTTGATAGGCGTCGTTGCTCTGATAGCGCGCGTGGTCGAGATTGACTCCGCGAAGATTGATCTGCAGCAGGTACGGGCTCACGTGTTCGACGGAGGGGCAGCGTTCGGCGATGGCGACCGCGTCTTCATAAGTGAGCGGCTTGCGCAGCAGTTCTTCGGGAGTGCGTCCGCCGAACGTGGGGCCCAGGCGGAATTTGAAAACCAGGATGGAATTGGTGCCCAGGTTTCGGATCAGGCCGGCGACGGAATTGTCGAGGCCGGCGAGGATCGAGCCGACACCGATGATGGCTCCGGTGCCGATGATCACACCGAGCAGCGTGAGGAACGAGCGCACTTTGTTCGCGCGCAGGGTGTCGAGGGCCAGGACGATTACGGAGAAGAGCAGTTTCATGGTTAACTCTCCATCCGCATGGCGACGATGGGGTCCAGGCGCGCGGCTTTGCGGGCTGGGTAGATGCCGAAGAAGAGTCCGACGACGGTGGAGAGGCTGACGCCGAGCAGCACGGAATACGCCGGCACTTCCATGGGCACCGGGGTGAGCGTGCGCACTAGAACGGCGGCGGTCCACGCTAGTAAGACGCCGAGGACGCCGCCGACTCCCGACAGCATCGACGACTCGCACAGGAACTGCGTGAGGATATCGCGGTGGCGCGCGCCTACGCTTTTGCGTACGCCGATTTCGCGGGTGCGCTCGGAGACTACGGCCAGCATGATGTTCATGATCACCACTCCGCCGACAACCATGAACACGCTAACCACGGCGACGGCCATGGCGGCGATGGATCCGGTGAGCGAATCCCATAGGCCCACCAGTGAATCGGAGGAGATGACGGAGAAGTTGTCGTCCTGCTGCGGCGCCAGGTGGCGGTAGGTGCGGATCAAGGTGCGCACCTCGTCGACGGTTTGCTGCAGCGTATCGCGGTTGCGTGCCTGAAAGTTGTAGCCGATGCCGGAGCGGTCGCCGTAGATTTTGAAATAGGTGCTGACGGGAATCGACACGTAGTTGTCCTGCGACTGGCCGAACAGGCTGCCTTTGGGCTGCGCGGTGCCGATCACTTCGAAGGGGAGTCCTTCGATGGCGATGGTTTTGCCGACGGGGTCGACGTTGGGGAAGAAGCGGTCTTTGAGGTCGGAGCCGATGAAGACCACGGCCAGGTGGCGCTGCTGGTCGATGTCGGTGAAGAAGCGGCCGAGGTCGATTTGCGTGTTGCTCATCACGGCGGCGTTGGGGGTCACTCCTTGGATGGCGACTCCGGGCACGGCGTCGGAAACATAAGTGACGGTGCCCAGGCGCGTGCCGGAAATGCCGGCTTCGCCCACCAGGTTCACGCGGGTTTGGACGAACTCATATTCTTCTTGCGTGAGCTGGGGATTTTTTTGCTGGGCTTCGAAGAATTTTTTGGCGTCCTGGTAGCCGCCGAAGGCTGCGCGGAGGACGCGGAAACCGTCGGTGCCCATGGTGGAGGCGCTGCTGGCGACGTAGACGTCCATGCCGTGGATGATGGCCATGACGGCGATGAGAGTGGCTGTCGAGAGCATCACGCCTAGCAGGGTTAGGGCGCTGCGGAGTTTGCTGGCGCGTAGGGATTCGAAGGCTAGACGGACGGCTTCGAAGAGCGACACACCCATGTGCTTAGGATACGTTCGCTGAGGCGGGTTTGTTCCGGGTGTCCAGTAGCCAGTCTGTGATGAGAGTGTCGAGCCACAGGCGTGGGGGGCGGCGGTCTAGGAAGCCGAGGTGGCCGCCGTGGGCTACTGCTACTAAGTGCAGATGCGGATTTTTCGTGAGGGCGGGGTGGGAGTACATGGCAAAGGGGACCATGGGGTCGTCTTTGGCTTGCACTAAAAGAGTGGGGATGCGGATGTGTTCTAAAAACTGGTTGGAGGATTGGGTGCGGTAGTAGTTGTCGGCGGTGCCGAAGCCGAAGATTTTGGCGGTGTAGAGATCGTCGAAATCGTAGATGGTTCGCACCTGCGAAAGCGGGCCTAGGGGGAACAGGTCGGGGGCCATGGGGTTGCGCAGGCGGACTCGTTCCTTCAATTTGTTGACGAAACGGCGGCGGTAGAGAATGTTTCGGGGTTTTCCCGTCGCCGCGACGGACGCGGCCAGGTCTATGGGGGCGCTGACGGCGCAGACTCCGGCGAAAAGTTCCCTGCCCTGCTCGCCTAGCTCGCCGGCCAGTTTTAAAACGATGTTGCCGCCTAGCGAGTAGCCGACGGCGAAGATCGGGAGTCCGCTGGCGCGTTGGCGTTCGCGGGCCAGGTGGAGCAGGTCGCCGGTTTGTCCCGAATGATAGTTGGCGTTGCGGTGCCACGGGGACCCGCCGCAGCCGCGCATGTTGTACCGATGGGTGGCGAAGCCGGCGGCCAGTGCCGCGGCGGCCATGCTGCGGGCGTAGCCGGATTCGCTCGATCCTTCTAGACCCATGGACGAGAATTAGTTCGGCATGAGGGCGCTCCGGGGTCTGCGAACGGATCAAAATCTGCACACCGGGCTCGGGCTCGTAGAGGGTGTCGGTCACGGGCCAGCGCTGTTCGGTTTGGGGGCGCGGCCAGAAATTACCGGCAATCGTTGCCAGGTGGGAATTTTTGAATAGGGGCTGGAACGGACGCAAACCTTATTATGGCGCGTGGGGGAGAAGCGCTAGCGGCGGTCGCTGCCGTCGCCGACTTCGAACGAGATGGGGATCCGGCGGAAGCATCTACGGCATTGATAATAACCGTGAATCGGCAGCATCACGCGACGGTGAAACAGGCGGCACCAGAGGGTGCCGAACCAGGCAGCGAAGCCGTGCCGGTGCGGGTAAAGGCCGTGATCGGTGGAATCCAATTCACTCATGGGTCCTCATAGTCGAGCACTTAGAAGGCCAGTCGGGGCTAGAACAAGAGCTTGAGTGCGAACTGAAGTTGGCGGGAGTCTTGCGCGCTGGAGATGCTGCCGAAGTTTGCGGTGAAGGCAGTCCGGTTGGGGATATTGAAATTCGGGTGATTGAAAAGGTTATAGGCTTCGGCGCGGAACTGGAGCTTGGTGGCTTCGGTGAGGCGGATGTCTTTTTGGAGCGAGAGGTCGAACTCGAGGAGGCCGGGTCCGATCACGGCGTTGCGGGGGGCGGTGCCGAAAGTATAGAGCGCGGGGAGCGTGAAGACTGCGGTATCGAACCACTCTTGCGGGTTCTGGGGGCCGTTGTTGGGATTGCCTGAGCTGTTGGGGCGCTGCGCGGGTCCGGCGCCGATGTTGGCCTGATCGCTCGAGGTGTTCACGGTGAAGGGCGCACCGGATTGGGCGGTGAAGTTGCCTCCGGTTTGCCAGTCGCCTAGCAGGGTGTGGGTCAGACCAGTCGGTTTTCGGGCGAAGGGGAGTTGATAGATGAAGCTCACGACGGCCCGCTGGCGGTGATCGAAACTGGAGCTGGCTTTTTCGTTCGCCAGGTCGTATACATTTTGCGGAATATTTGTTTCGTTCAAAGTGGCGCCGGGGTCGGAGGCGTCGTCGATCGAATGCGACCAAGTCCAGTTGGCGTCGAACAGCAGGCCTCCGGCGAAGCGGCGTTTGGCGGCCAGGGTGAGCGCGTGATAGGTGGCCCAGCCGTTCCAGCGAATGTCGCTGATCTGGCTCAACTGCGGAATGGGGCGGCGGGCGGCGATAGCGCCAGGTCCGGGGACCGGAACGTTTAAAACAGTCCCGCTGTCGGCGTGGACGGTGCGGGAGCCGATGTAGGCTGCCGAGAGCACGGTGCTCGACGTGAGTTCGCGCTCGACGTTGAAATTCCAGACTTCGTTGTATTCGATTTTGAAATTGTGGTCGAGGTTGTTGCCGCCTACGGTGCCGAGTGCGCTGGTGTTGAGGGCGTTCTCGGTGGTGAAGGTGGGAGAGAGCGTCACTAGTGAGTTGACGGTTTTGGTCACGAAGAACGGCAGGTTCTGCGCGAGGTTCGTAACAATACTATAGGCGGCCTGGTTGGGGTAGATGCCGAAGCCGGCGCGGACAACTGTTTTGGAGTTTCCGGGGCTCCAGGCCAGGCCGGCGCGCGGCGCTAAGCGCAGAGGCTTGGTGGCTAGCAAACTGTTGTTCCAGCCGATGGCGGCGGCAGTTACATAGGGGATGCGGCAGGAGCGCGAGGTTTGCGGACGTCGCACTGGCTAGAACGAAGCGGCCTCCGGGGACGGAAGTGTCGATGGCGGCAATTTGATTGTTGGCGTCGGTCAAGTTCTGGTTGTGTTCGTAGCGGATGCCGAAGTCGATTTTTAAATGTGGGGCAATTTGCCAGTTGTCTTGGATGTAGAGATGGCCCCAGTTGGTGTTCGCGTCGAGCGCGGCGCGGCCCAGGCCGGCTTGCGCTGTGGTGGGATCGCCCAACAAGAAATCGGCGAAGGCGTTGCCGTTGGTGAGGCCGGGGGCGGACGACGTCCAGCGCGGCGTGAAGGAAAAAATTCCGCGGGCTGCGTTGGGATTGGCGGTGTTGAGATCGTAGTGCATCAAGTAGACGCCGAATTTAATGGTGTGGGTGCCGCGGTGCCAGATCACGTTGTCGTAGAATTCGAGGTCGCGGTTGTCGCGGAAGGTGAAGAGCGAGGGGTCACCCATGGTTGTGAATTGGCCGCCGAAGGAAACTTGCGGATAGCCCAGGTCGAGCGGATTCGTGGTGACGCCCTGGAGCCCGGTGCGGGCGGCGAAAGCGTTGCCGGCGTTGGGGCTGGTCTGGCCGCCGTCGACGGTGAGGAATCCGAAGCGCGATTCATTGAGGACGTTGGCGCTGAAGGCGTGGGTCCAACTGGCGGCTCCATTGATGGCGTGGGTGCTGAGGTTGCGGCCGAAACCGGGGAGCAGACTTTCTTGTAGGACGCTGGAGCCGAAGGGATCGGCTTCACGTGCGTCGAAGAGCGAGGCGCGCAGGAAGGTGGTGTCTTGCGGAGAGAATTGGTGGTCCAGGCGGGCGCTGTATTGGTTGCCGTTGATGCGCTGGTCGCCGGTCGCAAGTAAATTTTGTGCGATGCCGGGCAGGTTGGGCAGGGGGACTTGCGCCAGTAGCGCGACGGCTACGGGATCTAATTTTCCGCTGGGGATTTGATTATTCAGGAACGGCTGGCGGTTGCTGGTGGGATCGAAAATTGTGGGCAAGCCGGAGAAGTTGCCGGCGCGCATGGCGGCGGTGGGGACGGAGAACGTTTGGGTGAGAGACTTGCGGATGCGCTGGGCTTCGTAGCTCAGAAAGAAAAAAGTCTGATTCTTTCGAATGGGTCCGCCGACGCTGCCGCCGAATTGGTTTTGGCGGAAGGGCGGGATGGGAGCGGCGGCGGCGTCGAAGAAATTCTTGGCGTCGAAAATATCGTTGCGGACGAATTCGAATAGGCTGCCGTGGAGATTGTTCGATCCGGATTTGCTGACGACGTTGATGACGGCTCCGGACTTGCCGCCGAATTCGGGCGCGTAAGAAGTCTTCTCGATATTGAATTCTTCGATGGCGTCGATCGAAGGGGCGATCACCATGTTGTTGAAATGCTCGTCGGTGATGGCGACGCCGTCCATTAAGTAAAGGTTGTGGCCGCTGCGCTGGCCGAGGACATTCACCAAGGTTCCGGCTTGCTGCATGGCGTCGCCGCGCGTGCCCCCTGGAGGTTGAACCACGCCGGGGCTTAGCATGGCGAGATCTAGAAACTGGCGGCCTTTCACGGGCAAGTCCTGCACCTGCTGGCGGCCGATGACGTCACGGATTTCGGCGGAAGAAAGCTGCACACCGGAGGAGTCGGCCAGCACCGTCACGATGTCGGAGCGATTGCCTACTTCTAAAGTGAAGTCGCGGCGCAGGCGGTCACTGGCGTGGATTTCGAGGCGCGGCAGCGAAGACTGCTTGAAGTCGGCGGCGCTGGCGGTCAAGGAATACACGCCGACGGGCAATTGCGGCAGCAGGTATTCGCCGGCACCATTGGCGATCGCGGAGAACTTTTGTCCGGTTGTCAGATGCTCAGCGACGATGGTGGCGCCGGGGAGTACGCCGCCGGAGCGATCCTGCACGCTTCCCGATAGTTCTCCGGAATTCATTTGGCCGAAAGCCGTCGAGGCCAAGAGAAGCGTGAGCGCGCAGGCGGAACGCATCGAGTGCCAGTCTATCGTAATTGTTTGTGCCACACGAAGTGCTGGGTCGCGGTGAAGTAGCATTTGGAGATGGGACCGGCGGCAGGACGCGCACGTCAAGTCGCGAACGGAGGCGGCGAATGATCATCGAAATGCGAACTTATAAAACCAAGCCGGGGCTACGCGCTGAGTTCCTGGAGATGTTCCGCACGAAGTCGATTCCGGCGCATGTCGAAATCGGGATGAAGATATTGGGTCCGTTTCTTTCCGTGGAAGATCCGGACACCTTCTTTTCATGCGTGGCTTTCCGGATCTGGCTTCACGCGAGCCGATGAAAGCGAAGTTTTATGAAGGGGAGCTGTGGAAGGGCGAACTGGAGAATGTCATGCTGCCGATGCTGGAAAAGTATGACGTGGTCCTGGTGGAAGACGCCGACGATCTAGTGTGGGGGAGCTCCTAGAGAGCACAGCGGATCGCCGACCACGATGTTCTGCCAGCTTAGCGAGCGGATCGACAGATAAAAACTTTCCGCTAGATTGCGGCCGCTGTAGTAGGCGGCGAATAGCAGGTCGGGGCGCGGGGTCATGACCAAGTACGGTTCGTAGACGTGGCCGGAGCCGCCGGTGGCACCTTCGAGGAAATAATCGGCCAGCAACGATTGCGGTGCGCCACCGAACCAGGTGGAGGGGTCGTTCCAGGCGCGGCCCGGCATCCATTTATCAGGTGGCTTGGCGAAGGTGCGGCCGTCCGTCGATACATACTCGGTGACGATGCCGCCGGGGAGCCAATGGAATCCGGGGAAGCGGCGGTGGTGATTGGCGTCGTTCGAACCCCAACTGGCGTAGCCGATGACGTCGGTCTGATCCCAGATGGGCTGGGCGGTGTCTTCGAGCACGACGCGGTCTTTGGGAAGTTGAGTGGCCGCGTCGCGCAGCCAGTTATTGCCTTCGCGGTTGTCGGGATCGCTGAGGTCCAGAACAAATTTGCCGCGGTTGGTGGCGGCGAGAGCGCGGTCGATGATGCCTTTGACTCCGTCGAAATCGTAGGCGGCCAGGCGGGTGACCAAATAAATGGGAAATTCCGGATGAGAGAAAGGTTGATCGCGGCGGCCGAAAAACGGGTTGGGGATCACGCCGTCGATGGCGTGCGGTTTCGCGGAGTGGAGATCGGAATAGAGCAGCGTGAGTTCGCTGTCGACCGATGCGGCGTTGCCGGTGAGTTCAGGAGTGCCGGGGATTCTGAGCGGCACGCCGGCGGTGGTGACGATGTAGTAGATGGTTTCTTCCAGTCCAGATTTGCGGAGAAAGTCGGCGAGAGGGCGGGCGATCTGGCGGTCGAATTCGCTGCGCGAAATGTCTTCGCTGGTAAGAGTCGTCAGGTGGCAGATATTCCGGGCGGGAATGTTGCGGCGGCGGGCGTAATAATCGGCAATCGAGCGCGACAATGAAGAATTATCATTTACTACCAGGAGGACGCGGTCAGCTGGGGACTGGGCTGCGCTGCGGGATGCGAAAAAGCCAACCAGCAAGGCTGCGGCGAATGTAGAAAAGCGCGGCGCTCGTGGTACCATCGCTTAATCCTAGCAGCGTGAGTGTCCCAGTGAGATACTGGAGTAGCGGACTGCAAAGGCACTTAAGTATCAAAACAGATGGACCTCGATCAGCTCCATACTTTTCTCGAAATTGTCCGCCTGAAGAGTTTCTCAAAGGCGGCGCAATCCTGCTACCGCACGCAGCCGGCGGTGAGCGCGCAGGTGCGGCAACTGGAGCAAGAAATGAACGCTCCGCTGTTCGCGCGGCTGGGGACTAAGATCGCACTGACTCCGGCGGGCGAAATTTTTGCGCAATACGCGGAGCAGATTCTGGACCTGCGGCGGCGGGCGCAGGATTCGATTAATGAACTGGAGCGGGTGCCGCGCGGGGAACTGGTGATTGCGGCGAACGAAGCTACCTGCATCTACGTTCTGCCGCGGGTGTTTTCGGAATACAAAAAGCGTTTTCCGAACGTGCAGATTCTGGTGGATCGCGCTTACGGAACGCGGGTGGTGGAGGCGGTGGTGGATAACCAGGCCGACTTCGGCATCACGCAACTGCCGGTGACGGAGAAGCGTCTGCAGGTGGCGAAGATTCACTCCGACGAAATCAAGGCGCTGTTTCCGCCGGGACATCATCTGGCGCATAAGGACCACATTCTTCCGCAGGATCTGATCGGCCTGCAAATGCTGTTGCCTAAAGCGGGGCAAACGCGCAACCGATTGAATGCTTGGCTGGAGCCGGTGGAAGATCAGGTGAGCATATCGATGGAGCTGGATTCGACGGAAATGCTGAAGCGTTTCGCGATGGCGGAGCTGGGTGTGGCGTTCGTGGCGGGATCGCATACGCATGAAGAAGTGGCGGCGGGTCGGCTGGCGGCGCGCTCGCTGGGGCCGGAGCCAATGGTGCGGCAGATTGGTTTAATCTATAGGAAGGACAAAGCTCTCTCGAAGGCCGCGCTGGGCTTCATTGAAGTGACCATGAGCCACGCGGTGACCGAGGCGGCGGCGACTCCGAAGCGAGTGGGCACGGTGGAGCGCGGCGCTCCCAAGGCTGCGACGGTTGAGAATTGAGTGGAGGGGCGAATGCACCGGGTAACTGTTAAAACGTCCACCATCTTCATCGCGAAAAGCGGGCCGACGCAAGTGTATCGTTCGGTGAGCGAGATTCCGGACCGGCTGCGCAAGGAGCTGGAGGAATCGACCAACAGCTTTAATTCGGCGACCATTCTGATTGCGGACCGGCGCGGGCGCGAGGAAATTGTGAAGGCGCTGAACGGGCTGCCGTCGAGTTTGCGGAGCCGGCTGGCGAATTCGCTGACGCCTAAACCTGACGCGGAGGCGGAGACTGAAGCGGAGAGCAAGGTCGCGCCGGTGCTGCGGTTTCTGCGAAGGAACTGGCTGGAGATCACGCTGCCTACTACGGTGGCTGTGATTGTTTGGGCGGCGTTTAACTTCCGTTAGGGCGATACCGGTCGCGGCTGCCTCATTACCGGTTATTTTTGCAACACGTCGCGGATCGCCTGAATAACGAGCTCAGGTTGCTGCAGATGGATATCGTGTGAGCTCTGTTCGGCGACCCGAAACTCTCCATGCGTTGAGCGCTTCGCAAGGTCCTCTTGAAGCTCTCTCCAGATACGCTCCCGGGCGAGGGCCACCTCTTCAGTCACTTTTTTCGGTCCCTGAATCGGCCTTCCGTGAGCGATCACGATCAATGGCAGCTCCGTTCGCCATTCCAGGCGCTCGCCGGGTTTCACGAACAAACCCCAATGCGCGGCCTCTTCGTCCAGGGCTTGCCAGTTTGGATCGAGATCATGGAAGCGCAGTGCCTGCTCCTCATGCGCCGAATCGACGAATACCAACCCCGCCACCTCTCGCGGAAATCTCGTGACGAAACTACGGGCGTAGATTCCCGCGACCGAATGCCCAACCAGAATGAAAGGCCTCTTCTCGTCCGACGCTTTGAGTAACCCGTGCAGATCGTCGACGACTTCATCAGCCGATTGCATTTTGGAGGCCGCCTTGTCGCTCTCGCCAAAACCAGCGAAATCATAACTGCACACCCGTGCAAACTTCGCTACCGCTGGCTGGACCTTTGCCCACACCTTGGCCGTACTCCCACCGCCCGCAATCAGCACCACAGTCGCCGAGGCCGCCTCACCGTCGCAATCGATAGACAAGCGGCGATCGCCGATGCTGATCATTCTGTGTTCACCGAATGCCGTAATCGAGGTGGCCAACAGACTAGCGCTGATGAAAACCGTGCCCCGGAGTACCCCTATTTTCAGATACATGGCCGCCATCATAGTCAGTTTCGAAATGGAGGGCAAGGGCATTATCAGGCGCTATGTCCCTGTGGACGAGCAATGGCACTCGCAGACTCGCCTCTACGATGAATGGTTGTTATCGTTTCACGCAGCAGCGCTGGAACATGGACCAGATGAACATTTCGATGACGGATCATCTTGCGAGTTATGTGCGCAAGAAGTTGAAGAGCGGGCGTTACAACAGCGCCAGCGAAGTCGTGCGGGATGTGGTGCGGCGCATGGAGGAGCAGGAAGCGCGGGCGCGAGGGGCTGCGGCGGCTCGCGGATGGAGTGAAGGCCAGGGGGCGCAAGCGTCTGGCTCAATCGCGCTCCGGTTGGGGTGCATGGAAATACAGAGCGGGCTGTCCGGCGCCGTCGCGCCCCTCTGACCCTCAGTTTCCGTTTGCAGTATCCTGGGAGCGTCGATCCATTCGGACAGGCGCGCAAGCTTGTGTCTGGCGGCGGAACGGGCCCTTTGAATGAAGACCACACCGAACAGCCCGGGAGCGATCGAGGGCCTCACCAGCGATGAGCTCGCGGAGCAAGCACAAGCGTATTTGGCGGCGATCGTAACCTCTTCCGATGACGCCATTCTGAGCAAAACACTGGAAGGCATCATCACCAGCTGGAATGCGGGCGCGCAACGGATGTTCGGTTATACGGCGGAAGAAATGATCGGCCAGCCCGTTTTGCGTTTGATTCCAGGCGAACTGCGTGACGAGGAAACCCGAATTCTGGAGCGCATCAAAGCCGGACAGCGCATCGAGCACTACGAAACCGAGCGTCTACGAAAGAACGGGCAGCGTATTCCCGTGTCCCTCACGATTTCTCCGATCAAAGACAGCGCGGGTGTGATCATTGGCGCGTCGAAAATTGCCCGCGACATCAGCGAGCGCAAGCAAGCCGAGGAATTGCGGCGTATCAGTGAAGAGCGCTATCGCATCCTCTTCGACCTGGGCCCGGTCGCGGTCTATTCCTGCGATGTTTCACGCGTCATCCTGGACTTCAATCGACGGGCTGCGGAATTGTGGGGCCGGGAACCCAAGCCAGGGGACACCGACGAGCGCTTTTGCGGCTCGTACAAAATGTACCGCCCCGACGGCACTTTCATGCCTCACGAGCAGTGTCCCATGGCCCAGGTGCTGAGCGGCGAAATCCCGGAAGCGCGCGACATGGAAGCTCGGATCGAGCGGCCGGATGGCTCGTGGGTCACGGTAATTGTCAATATTCGGGCGTTGAAGAATGAATACGGCGTGGTCACGGGAGCGATCAACTGCTTTGTGGACATTACGGAGCGGCAGCACGCGGAAGAGGAAGTCCGGCGCGCCGGGGAGCGCTTCCGCTTTATGGCGGAAGCCATGCCGCAGAAGATATTTACCGCCGCTGCCAATGGCGCCGTGGATTACGTGAATCAGCGATGGCTCGATTTCACGGGAGCTTCCTTCAGCAATATCCGGGATTGGGGTTGGACGCGATTTATTCATCCCGATGACGCGGCCGAGAGTTTGCGGCTGTGGAAACATTCTGTCGAGACGGGGGAATCTTTCGAGATCGTGCATCGCTTGCAGCGGGCGGACGGAGTGTACCATTGGCACCTCAGCCGGGCTCACTTCCTGCGCGGCGAGGGCGGGCAAAGTTCCTTGTGGATCGCTGCGCAGACGGACATCCACCAGGAGAGAGAAACTGCGGAAAACCTGAAGCGGACAACCGAGGACCTCAAGCACTTCGCCTACGCGGCCTCCCACGATCTGCAGGAGCCGCTGCGGACCGTCACCAGTTTTACGCAGCTGCTTTCCAAGGAGTACAAGGGCAGCCTGGGCGCAAAGGCGGATCAGTATATCGATTACGCGGTAGAAGGCGCCCAGCGGATGGAAGATCTGCTGAGAGGCATGCGTGAGTACTGGCAGGCCAGCGAACGTGGGGAAGATCACCATACCGCCGTCGACACGAATGAAGCTCTGAACAAAGCCTTGCTCAATCTGCAGGAGAGCATCGCGAACAGCGGGGCTGTGGTCACCCGTGATTCTCTGCCAACGGTGTGGGCGGAGGATGCGATGGTGGTGCAGATTTTCCAGAATCTGGTGGGAAACGCGATCAAATACCGCAGTGAGAAGCCGCCGGAGGTGCATGTCTCCGCTAGCAAGAACAGTAGTGAGGAATGGATGTTTTCGGTACGGGACAACGGGATCGGCATCGACCCGCAGTTCGCGGAGAACGTCTTTACGATGTTTACGCGGCTGAATGGAGGCAAGTATCCGGGCAGCGGCATCGGGTTGGCGCTTTGCCGCAAGGTGATCGAACGCCTGGGGGGGCGCATCTGGGTGAAGTCGAAGCGCGGGGAAGGCTCCGAGTTCATCTTCACGATTCCGCCCAGGAATTAGATGGCTGTTTGTCTATCCTTCCTTAGCTCTTTAGGAACGCTAACAGGTCGGCGTTAATCGTATCCGCTTGCGTGGTGGGCATGCCGTGCGGGAAGTCCTTGTAGGTTTTCATGGTTCCGTTCTTCAGCAGCTTTGCGGAGAGCGGGCCGGCGGCGACGTAGGGGACGATCTGGTCGTCTTCGCTGTGCATCACCAGCACCGGGATGGTTATCTTCTTTAGGTCTTCGGTGAAATCGGTTTGCGAAAATGCCACGATGCCGTCGTAGTGGGCCTTGGCGCCTCCCATCATGCCTTGACGCCACCAATTCTGAATAGTGGCTTCTAAGGATTTGACGCCGGGGCGGTTGAAGCCATAAAAAGGCCCGGAGGGAAGGTCGCGATAAAATTGCGAACGGTTGGCGGCGAGCTGCGCCTGCAGGTCATCGAAGACCGACTTGGGAAGGCCGAGGGGATTCGACGCGGTCTTTAGCATAAGCGGCGGCACGGCGCTGATGATGGCTGCCTTGGACACGCGGCTTTCGCCATGCTGTCCCAGATAGTGCACCACTTCGCCGCCGCCGGTGGAGTGGCCGACGTGGATGGCGTTTTTCAGATCGAGATGCGCGGTGAGAGCGGCGAGGTCGGCGGCGTAATGGTCCATATCGTGGCCGTCGGCCGTTTGCGTGGAGCGGCCGTGGCCGCGGCGGTCGTGAGCGATGACGCGATAGCCTTGCTTGAGGAAGAACAGCATCTGGTTGTCCCAATCGTCGGCGGAGAGCGGCCAGCCGTGGCTGAAGACGATTGGTTGGCCGGAACCCCAGTCTTTGTAGAAAATCTCGACGCCGTCTTTGGTGGTGATGGTGGGCATGTGGGCTCCTTCAAAAGCGCGGGATATTTTCCCCAATTAAACCACACTCAGGCCGTCAGCGACGCTGCTATACTTCGTCGTAAATGGGCACGAAAATCGCTAGAGTTCTGATTCTCGGAGTGACTGTGATCGCGGGGCGCGCCCAGCAGACGGGCGCGCAGGCGGTGATCGAAGTTAAATCGCCGGAGGCGGCGCCGCGGCGTGTGCAAGCGCCTCCGGATTCGATGACCGAGAATACGGTCACCATTGGCGGACAGCAAATCGAGTACCGGGCGGTGGCGGGAACGATCACAGTCGGCGGGACCGACGCTTACGATGCCTTGATTGCGAGCGACGGGCAGTTGCTGCCGGACGCGGTGGTGAATCCGACGGATCCGGCCAAGCCGGAAGATGCGCCGGCGCGAGCACGCATGTTTTATACGGCGTACTTCCGCAAAGGGGCTGCCGCCGGGACGCGGCCGATGATGTTTTTCTACAACGGAGGTCCGGGGTCGGCGACCATGTGGCTGCATATGGGATCGTTCGGTCCGCGGCGCGTGGTGGTGCCGGATACCGAGCACAAAAGCGGCGCGCCGTACGCGATTGTGGACAACCCGTACAGCCTTCTGGATGTCACCGATATGGTGTTTATCGACATGCCGGGGGCGGGGTTCAGCCGCATCCAAGGCAAGGACAAAGAGAAGGCCTTTTGGGGGGTGGATCAGGATGCGCACGCTTTTGAACGCTTCGTGCGGCGCTTCCTGACGAAGTATGACCGCTGGAATTCTCCTAAATATTTATTTGGCGAATCGTATGGGACTCCGCGCTCGGCGGTGCTGAGCGCACTGTTGAAGAACGTGGATCTGAACGGTATCGTGCTGTTGTCGGCGATTCTCAACTTCGACAATTCGGTGGACGGGCCGCGCTGGAACCCGGGTACGGATCAGCCTTATGCTCTGGCGCTGCCTACCTATGCGGCTACGGCTTTTTATTATCACAAACTGCCGGTACAGCCGGCCGCTCTGCAACCGTTTTTGCGGGAGGTGGAGACGTTTGCGCTGGGCGAGTACTCGAGCGCACTGCTGGCGGGATCGCTGCTGGCGGAGAATCAGCAACGGTCGATTGCGGAGAAACTGCACAAGTACACAGGGCTGCCGGTGGAGTATATTCTGAAGGCGAATTTGCGGGTGGCGGGCGGCGAATTCTCAAAAGAGTTGCAGGATGCGGAGGGCATTACGACGGGGCGGATCGATACACGCTACCGGGGGCCGGATCTAAACCGGCTATCGGAAGAAGCGGAATACGATCCGCAGGCGAGTGCGGTCTCGGGTGCTTACGCGACGGCGATCAACGATTACTTGCGCACGGAACTGAAGTTCGGCAAAGAGGAAACTTATAAGCCAAACGTCTACGGGGAGATCGGAGGCTCGTGGGATTTTCACCATAAGGCTCCGGGCGGCCCGGCCGAAAACCAGGGATTCGGGAGCGCGACCAATGTCATGCCCGATCTGGCGTTCACTATGAAATCGAACCCACAGATGCGCGTGATGCTGGCGGGGGGATATTTCGATCTGGCGACGCCGTATTTCGAGGGGATCTTTGAGATGCACCATTTGCCGATTCCGCAGAGTTTGCAAAAGAACATCAGCTACAAATATTACGAGTCGGGGCACATGGTGTATTTGAATGAGAGCGTGCTGCGGCAATTCAGAGGCGACGTGGTTCAGTTCGTGCACGATACGGAAGCGGGCAAGTAGCTATTGGGCGGGGACTGTGAGAACGAGCGAAGCGCGGCCGCTTTCCGGTAGCTCGAGCGGCGTGCCTTTCGCGACGACTTCATCCCAAATGTCAGGCACATCCGGAAAGGTTCGCCAGGCGGCGATGCGGTATTTTCCGGGCGCCAGGCTATCGCAGGCGAATCCGCCGTTCTGATCGGACTGCTGAAAGCATCTGTGGATATCGACGTCAAGGTGTTTGGGATCGGGCAACATGATAGACTTGGGCATTCGGAACAGGCCGGCCGGTTTCGTCTTGAACGACGCCGGCCAGTCTGGCTGCTTTCAAGCTGACGGTGAAGACCAAGCCGTCGAGGGTCTCGCCGCCGTGCACCAGGAGCGGGGTGTCGAGAACATCCTGTCCATTGATACGGGCGGATTTGAGGTAGCTGCCGGGCGGGAGCGGCGTCACGTAGAACCGATATTCACCCGTGTAAACTTCGTCGATCATGAAAGTGCCGTCAGGCTGGCGGCGCGGTTGCGGAACAGAACCCTGGGGAAAGGGACCCGGGGAACCATAGACATTGGCTTGGGTTAGATCCAGCGGGACATTGTCTTCCACTTCGATTCGCGCACGGATGGAGGCTGACTCTTCGGGCACAATTTCGAGATCCTTTAGATCCTCGTCTTCGATGCGAATTTTCAACTCACCCGCAACCGTGCGGTTGTTCGTTCGGGCATTGCGCACGTAGGGTGTACTCGCCTGGAACCAAGCCGCAGATGGCAAATGAACCATCCGAGGTGCTGGCTTGCACTCTGGAGTTGGGGGTAGAAACGCCCCAGAAACCGGGGAGCGGATAACGGTCCACGACGATGCGGCCGGTAACGCGGTGCGGCATCACTTCCGCCATCACGATTTCAGGGGCGCTGGCTTCCTGTCCTGAATCTACGTGGATGGGAGGCTTCTCCTGGCCGGCGGCACGGTCGGCGTACAGGCGAGGCTTGCGGCGCGTAAGGTTATCGCAATTTGTGAGATTCGGGGGATCGACTCGAATCCGATAATCTCCGGGGCGCAAGTTATCGAACCGATACTCGCCGTTGTCGCCGGTCTTCACACTATTGCCGGGGCCATTCGGAGAGAGTTGCGCGCCGGGGAAGGGTTCTCCGTCGGCAAACACCACTCGTCCGGTGATGGATCCCATGCGCCGCATGCGCAACTTCAAGCCGGTTAAATCGTCGCCGGCACTCAGCGCCGTCAGCGGCTGCAGACCATCGGCGGTGGGCTCGTCTTGAAAGTATCCTTCGCGTTCGATGTTATACGAGTATCTGGCAGGAGGGAGGTTGGCGATATTGAAGCGGCCTTGGGCGTCGGTCTCATCGCAGTGGACGGTGGTGGAGTCCGATCCGCTATCGGCGCCGCGATTCAGGCAGACCCGGGCGCGGCGCAGGAGGCGGCCGTCGCGCTCGTCGAGTACGACGCCTGAGACGTGAGCGAATTTTGGCGGCTCCGGCGCGGCCGGCGTTTGCGCGCTTGCGAGCGACGCCGTCAGCAGAGACGCGCGGAGCCAACACTGCACGGCCATTCTTCTAGCAAGCTATCACACAGCGAGGCGAATTAGTCCGGGTGACGCGCGCGCATGGCGGCTGCGGCCTTGGTGGATAAATCCTTCAAGACGGTTTGATCCACATCGGTCAGCTTCCTGATGTTGAGGCAGGCTTTGCCGGTGGTGTGTTTGCCGAGTTTGGCGAGCAGGGCGTCCGCGCCAGGGAAACCGGTGAGGTTGTAGAGAACTGTGGCGGCTTTGCGAGGGGAAAAAGCGAGGAGGGGCATGTCGCCTTCGCGACCGCTCTCATATTTATAGTGATAGGCGCCGAAGCCGACGATCGCCGGGCCCCACATTTTCGGCTTCTCGCCGGTGGCGCTTTGGAGCAGCTCTGACTAGCTCTTGGGCGTCGGCGCGCTGTGAGTCGGGGAGCTGGCTGATGAACGCGGCGACGCTTAGGTCATTGACTTGGGTTTTGTTGGCGGCCATCGTCGTTCAGCAGATCACCTAGGCGATCGAAACGATTTTCCCACAGCGAGCGGCGGTCGGCGATCCATTGTTCGGCGGCGGAGAGGCCGGTGGGTTCGACGCGGCAGGTGCGGGTGCGTCCGACTTTTTCGGTTGCGACCAGGCCGCTGGCTTCGAGGATTTGCAGGTGCTGGACGACGGCGGCGAGGGTGATGGCGAGGGGCTCGGCGAGGCGCGAGACGGTGAGGGGTCCAGCGCTGAGTTTCTCGAGGATGGCGCGGCGGGTGGGGTCGCCCAGGGCGTGAAAGACGCGGTCGATGTTTGGCTTCTTGCGGCGCATTCGCGGATTAGCGGGCGAACTCGGCGGTCAATTTTTCGAGCAGCTTGTGCCAGCCGGCTTGGCGCATTTGGGGGCCGTCGGCGCCTTCGAAGAACGCTCCTTGATGGGTGAAGAGGAGGTGGGTTCCCGTGGCGGCGGGCAGGAGTTCGACGGTGCCTAGCGAGGCGGAGATGCATTTCTCGCGGAGGGTCATGGTGGAGGCGAAGACGATGCGGCGGTTGGGGGCCAGGTCCAGATAATGGGTGTTGTTGGTGCAGGTGAGTCCCTTCACGGGGCCGTCTGTGAAACGAAAGCGGGCCTGCTCGCGACCGCCGGCGCGGAAGTCGAGTGTGTAGTGTTCGAGGTCGTGGTGGTCGCCTTCGGCAAACCAGCGGCGTTTTTGGGCGGGGTCGGCGAAGGCGAAGTAAACGCGTTCGGGCGGAGCGGGATAGGTGCGCTCGATGACGAAGGTGCTGTGGGCGGCGGGTTCCATGGTTAAGTTTCCACTTGAGTATTTATCACGAGGTCAGATAATTGTCAAGTGGTTACTTAAGTTTTTTTAAAGCTGGGCGCTATTGCTTTTTCGGTTTTCACCCGATAGATCTTTTGTGGAACACCGTAGAGAGTCGCGTCTGAAAATCAGCAAGAATGTGATCGTGAAAGTGGGCAGCCTGTTGGGCGTGCCGGATGCGGGGAAGCCGATCTTCGGCGTGGTGCTGGACATGTCGGGCAGCGGCGTGCGCCTGGCGATGTCACTGCCGGCGCCGGTGGGCGCGGAGGTTGAGATCGCGGATAATCGCACGCTGATTCTGGGCGAGATTTTGCGTTGCGACCCGGAGGGTGAGGGCTATATCGCCGCGGTTCGGGTGTCGGAAGTCACTGCGATCGAAGTCGCTCCGGCGCCGCGCGCTCGGTGATAATGAGAAGGTGCAAACCGATCGTGTGGCGATTTTTGGGAGCGGTGGACAGCTCGGCGTCGAATTAAAAGCGGAATTTTCCAGGCGCGGATATCAAGTCACCGGCTTCGAGCGAGCCGACGTCGACATCACCAACGCGGCGCAAGTGGAAGCGTGCCTGGCGAAGTGCGATCCGGCTATCGTGTTGAACTCGGCTGCTTACAATCAAGTGGACGTAGCGGAGAAAGAGCCGCAGGCGGCTTTCTCAGTGAATGGCCTGGCGGTGCGCAATCTGGCTGTGGCGTGCCGGCAGGCGGATGCGCGGCTGGTGCATTTCTCGACCGATTACGTTTTCGACGGCATGGCGGGGCGCGCCTACACGGAGCAGGACACGCCGCGGCCGCTGGGCGCTTATGCGGTTTCGAAACTCGCGGGCGAATATTACGCGCGGGCTTATCTGGATCAGGCGCTGATCATTCGGACGTCGGGAGTGTATGGTCCTGGGGGGCTCGACACGGCGCGCGGGAATTTCGTGGAGTTGATGCTGCGGCTGGCGGCGGGCGGGCAGCCGATCAAGGTGGTGGAGGATCACGTCGCGTCGCCTACGTTTGCTCCGGCGCTGGCTTCGCGGACGGCGGATTTGGTGGAGCGCGGCGCTCAAGGACTGTTCCACATTGGTGGCGGCGCGGCGATTTCGTGGTTCGATTGGGCGGTGAAGATTTTCGCGGCGGCTGGGGTGAAACCTCCGCTGAAGCCTACGAATGAGCGCGAGTTCCGCACGGCGGCGCGGCGGCCAAAGTTTTCGGCGTTGTCGAACGTGAAGATGGAGACGCTGGGGATTGATGCGATGCCGACGCTCGATCAGGCGATCGATCTGTACTTGCTGGCGCGCGGGCGGCGGGTGGCGGCTGCAAAATAGCTAAAAGTTCAGGGTATCGCCGGTCTTTAGACTATTCTTCCTGGCTACGCCGGCGTTTACTTCGAGCACATATTTGGATTTGAAGTTGCCGCCGTAGTTGGTGCAATCGCCGGGGCTCTTCGCGGTACAGGGCGGGGTGTCGAGCGACATTTCTACGATTTGGTGGTCGTGATTCATCCAGATGATGTCGAGGGGGATTTTGGTCTGGTACATCCAGTAGTGGAAGATATTTTCTTCGGGGTGGATGAAGAGCATGCCGCGGTTGGGCGGGAGAGACTCGCGGTACATCAAACCTTTTAAGAGTTCGATGTCGCTGCGCATGGTTTCGGCGTTGATCAGGGTGCCGTTGGGGAAGGTTACCTGCGTGAGTCCGAGTTCATCGGTCACGTTCGGGGAGCTGCAGGCGGCTAGCAGCAAAATGGGCAACAGTGCGAGGGAAAACCGCATTCCCTTAGAATAGTAGTTTGGCCTCCTCCTTTATTAAGCGCGTCCGGCTTACGCTCGAGATGATCAAGTTTGAGCACTCGGTGTTCGCTCTGCCGTTTGCCCTCACGGGGGCGCTGCTGGCTTGGCGGGACTCCGGATTTATCAGACAAGGGCTGTGGTTCAAGCTCTTGTGGATCGTGGTCTGCATGGTCTCGGCGCGGTCGGTGGCGATGGCTTTCAACCGGGTGCTGGATGCGGAGATTGACCGGCGGAATCCGCGGACCAAGATGCGGCATCTGCCGGCGGGGATTTTGTCGCGCGGGTTTGCTTGGGGATTCATTGCGTTCTGGAGCATCGTGTTTTTGTTTGCAGCGCGGGAGTTGAATCCACTGTGCTTTGCACTGGCTCCGGTGGCGCTGGCGGTGCTGATGTTTTATTCCTACACCAAACGGTTCACTTCGTTGTCGCACGCGGTGTTGGGGTTCTCGCTGGGGATTGCGCCGGCGGGAGCGTGGATTGCGATGCGGGGGTCGCTCGACCCGCGGATTTTGTGGCTGACGGCGGCGGTGACGCTGTGGACGGCGGGGTTCGATATCATTTACTCGTGTCAGGATTTTGAGTTCGATACCGAGGCCGGATTGTTCAGCATTCCGCGGCGGTTCGGTATTCCGGGGGCGTTGTGGATTTCGCGGCTGCTGCATGTGGGGATGCTCACTTGCCTGGTGATGTTAGTCGAAGCATTCGCGTTGGGGGGACTGGCATGGGCCGGGATCGCGGCGGTGGCTTGCTTGTTGCTGTGGGAGCATCACTTGGTTTGGCCCAACGATCTCTCCCGCGTGGATGCGGCGTTCTTTACGATGAACGGCTATGTTAGCGTGATATTCTTTGTATTCTGGGCCAGTGACATCTTTTGGAAGCAATAATGACACCTGTATTTGAAGATTCGCGGCTGCTGCCGATTCGTGAAAAAGTGGAGGCTCGTGAGCGGCTGACGGCTGACGACGGGCTGACACTGTATCGCACTCCTGATTTGCTGGGCGTGGCGTGGATGGCGAACCGGGTGCGCGAGCGGCTGCACGGGAACAAGACCTATTTCAACGTCAACCGCCATATTAATCCGACCGATGTATGCGTGGCTAGCTGCAAGTTGTGCGCGTTCGGCAAGAAGGCGAAAGACCCTACGGCTTACGCTTTTTCGCTGGAGGAAATTTGGGAGCGGGCGGGGCGCGGGCACGCTGAGGGCGTCACCGAGTTTCATATTGTGGGCGGGTTGCATCCGGAGTTATCGCTCGATTGGTATTGCGAGATGCTGCGGGGGTTGAAGCAGCGCTATCCGGAAGTGCATTTGAAGGCGTTCACGATGGTGGAGATCGGGTATTTCGCGCAACGGTCGAAGATCAGTCATCGCGAGGTGCTGGAGCGGTTGAAAGAAGCCGGGCTGGATTCGATGCCGGGGGGCGGCGCGGAAATTTTCGCGGAGCGGGTGCGGCGGGTGATTTGCGATCACAAGTTGTCGGGCGATGAGTGGATCAGTGTGGCGCGGATCGCTCATAAGATGGGGCTGCATTCGAACTGCACCATGCTCTACGGGCATATCGAGACCGAAGAGGACCGGCTGGATCATTTGCTGAGGCTGCGCGGGCTGCAAGACGAGACCGAGGGATTCCAGACTTTTATTCCGCTGGCGTTTCATCCGGCGAACACGGATATGGCGCACATCAGCACGACTACCGGGTTTAACGATCTGCGGGAGATCGCGGTGTCGCGGCTGATGCTGGATAACATCGCGCACATCAAGGCTTATTGGGTGATGATGACTCCGCAGATCGCGCAGATTGCGCTGCGCTTTGGCGCGGACGATTTGGATGGCACCGTGGTCGAGGAAAAAATTTATCGCGACGCGGGCGGGGCCACTAGCGGGAGCTTGCGGCGCGGCGAATTGTTGCGACTGATTCGTGAAGCGGGGCGCGAGCCGCTGGAGCGCGACACTTTGTATCGTCCGGTGGAGCGTAAAGAATCCGAGAACGTCTTTACGGTGCTGGTATAAGCGGGCCGGAGCGTGTGAGCCGGCAGATTCGAATCGGCTGGCTGATTGCGGGGCTGTACGCGGCTCTATTCTTCGCGTACTCCATTACGTGGGCTTTCACATGGGATGAAAGCTATCATCTGCTGGCGTCGCAATTGATGGCCGGCGGCAAAATTCCTTACATTGATTTTTGTTTTCCGCAGACTCCGCTAAACGCTTACTGGAATGCGGGGTGGATGCGGCTGCTGGGCTTCTACTGGCGGGTGCCGCATGCTTTCGCGGCGTTATTTACGATTGGCGCGGCGGGGCTAACGGCGCGGTTCGTGCTTCTGCGTTTTCCGGTGGCGAGCTGGCGCGGGGCGGCGGCGTTGAGCGCATTGCTGTTGACGGGGTTGAACGCGATGGTGTTCATCTTCGGGCCGCTGCAGGCTTACGGAATCAGTTTATTCATGTTGGTGGCGGCGTATCGGATGGCGGTTCGCGAGGTGGATCGCGAGGGATTGCTGGGGACGGCGGCGGTGGGATTATTAGCGGGGACAGCGGCGGCTTCGACGTTGTTGTCGGCTGCGGGGGCGCCGGTGTTGATTTTGTGGATGCTGTACTACAATCGCGCGGGCGGGCGGTGGGGGAAACTCGGCGCGTTTGCGATTGGAGCGGTGGTACCGTTTACTCCGGTGATGTGGTTGGCGTCGAAGGGACCGCGGCAGACATGGTTCAATCTGGTCGAATATCACACGACCTTTCGCAAACTGTATTGGCCTGACACTACGCGTCATGACTTAGAAGTTTTGACGGCGTGGATCGACTCGGGGCAGGCTCTGATGCTGGGTTTGCTGGCTGTCGCGGGGCTGGTGTACATCGCGCGGCGGAGCCAGTGGCCGGCGGCGCTGAAGGCGGAATTTTATTTGTGTGCGTGGCTGGCGGTGGCGCTGTCGGCGGAGGTGGGGCGGGCGCATCCGACGTTCCCGCGATATTTTGTGCTGGCGGTTCCCTTCCTCGCGATCCTGGCTGCGGTGGGGTTGTACGCGATTGCTTCGCGAGTTTTGGAAGCGGACAAACCGTTGTGGGCGGTGGCGGCGGTGGGCGTAGTGATGCTGTTGGGATTAGGGAAAGCGCTTTACGATCGGGACCAGGTGGCGGACCACTGGGACAGCTATGAGCGGGTGGCGAAGAAGATCGATGAAGTCACGCCGCGCGATGCCTTGTTGTTTGCCGATGAGCCGATTTATTTTTTGACGCGTCGCGTGCCGCCGCCGGGGATGGAGTTGAGCAATTCGCATAAGGTCGACCTGGGGCCGCAAGAGAACGCGCTGCTGCATATTCTTACCGAGGCTGACGTGAAGCGCGAGGTGCAATCGGGAATTTTCGCGACGGCGTATAGCTGCGATGAGGACGATATTAAAGACTATGGGCTGGTAAATCTTTACCGACAGCGGGTGGATATGGAGAACTGCTCGATCTTTTGGGAACGGAAGAAATGAATTCAGAGCATTTCAGCGGATGCCATGAAGCGTGCCGGTCTTCAAAGGGTTGTGCATAGGTATCATGATGCTGTGCACCGGAGGTCCTGATTGGCGCATTCTGACGTGGGCTGCCTTTTTGGCGGATTACGATATAACCTAGTCGTTCGAGTGCTCGTGCAAAGACGTTCGCCTGAAACCGCACGGTAACTTCATGCGGCTTCGACCGGTGTGAGTTCGTCCTTTACATAATGTAACTGCACCAACCGGGGGCGCACCGATTCTTCGTCAAAGTGAAGCGACGTGGCCTCCAGCACGTTGGAGCGGAATTCTTCCCAGGTGTCTGCTTCGGTGAAGATGGAGTGTCCCAGAGCGCGCGCGGAATAGCCGCCTTCTTCAGCGTTACGAACTTCGAAGATTAGCTCCATGTCCATAGAATACCTGGGTCCGAAATTAACGGCTTCAGCGGCCGATTTGCTGCTACGGAGTCGTTTCGATCCGAATTGGTTTAGACAGAATCAGGAACTTGTTAGGCGGTTCAAAAAAGTGTTTCTCATCCGAGCCATCCGCACCCAGTTCGAACTCAAAAATTAGGGTAACGGTCTTCCCGTTGCAATCGGTTCGGAATTTGCTCTCACCGATGGCTCGTTCGACGGCCGAGGACAGCATGGGCTGGCCATGTGAGGCGGTCGCGGCCGAAACGCCCTACGAAGACAAGCGAACCGTCGCCGTAATTGTCCCCCGTATGCGTGCCGCATTGGCCAACGCTGGGTAGGCTGGGATTTGAAAGCGCTCCACACAAGCAACGTTGGAATCGGCTTGTAATGTCTGCGCCTCGGCACTCGCTGTTAACACGATCGCCAAAAGAAAAGTTTTACGCACTGGCTGAATTATATCGCTACGACCCTCCGGCCTTCGATGCGATATTTTCCTGACAGCACTAGGGCGATGGCTTGGCTGTAGATGCGGTGTTCTTCTTTCAGGATGCGGGCGGATAGGGAGGCTTCGGTGTCGTTGTCGAGTACGGGGACGGCGGCTTGTTGGATGATGGGGCCGGAGTCTAGGCCTTCGTCGACGAAGTGGACGGTGCAGCCGGAGATTTTTGCTCCGTGGGCCAGGGCGTCGCGGTGGGCGTGTAGGCCGGGGAATGCTGGTAGGAGCGATGGGTGGATATTTAGGATGCGCTGGGGGTAGCGGCTAATGAACGCGGGGCTTAGCAGGCGCATGAAGCCGGCCAGGCAGATCAGGTCCACGTTGGCTTGGTCTAGGGCGGTGGCTAGTTGGGCGTCGTAGGTTTCGCGGTCGACTCCGCGTGAGGGGAGCACTAAGGCGTTCAAGCCGCGGTCGCTTGCGATGGCGATGCCGGGGGCTTCGGGACGGTTGGAAATTACTATGGCGATTTTGGCGTCGAGGTGGGCGCCGGCGATGGCTACGAAGTTGGAGCCGCGGCCGGAGAGTAGGATGCCTAGGCGCTTCACTCGTAGATAACCCGCTCGGCGCGTGCGGGGATTACGGCGCCTATGGGGAACCACTCTTCTTTCATCTTGTCGAGGAGCTTCCCTGCCTCGGCTAGTTTGCGCGGGGAGACTACGAAGATCATGCCGATGCCCAGGTTGAACGTCCGGCGCCAGTCTTGTTCGGGGATGCGGCCGATTTTTCTTAGCAGCTCGAAGATGGGGAGGACGGGCCAGGTGCCTAGGTCGATGCGGACTCCAAGGCCTTTCGGGAGAATGCGCGGGGTGTTGTCGGTGATGCCGCCGCCGGTGATGTGGGCGGCTCCCTTGAGAATGGCGGCGTCGTCTAGGGCGCGTAACGGCTTCAGGTAGCTGCGGTGTAACTTCAGTAATTCGTCGGCGATGGTGCTCTCGATATCGTTCAGGCGCGTGGAGGGGCCGTGGCCGGCTACGTCGAATAGCAATTTGCGGGCTAGCGAGTAGCCGTTGGTGTGGAGGCCGGTGGAGGGCAGGCCGATCAGAACGTCGCCGGGACGGATTTTCGCCCCGGTCAGAAGGCGCTTGCGTTCTACGGCTCCTACGATGAAGCCGGCTAGATCGTATTCACCGGGGGCGTAGAAGCCGGGCATCTCTGCGGTCTCGCCGCCGATCAGGGCGCAGCCGTTGGTTTTGCAGCCGCGGGCTATGCCGGAGATTACTTCGGCGGCTACGCGCGATTCTAGTTTTCCTACGGCGAAATAATCCATGAAGAAGAGCGGCGTTGCGCCTTGCACGGCGATGTCGTTCACGCAGTGGTTGACCAGGTCTTCGCCGATGGTGGAGTGGCGTCCGGTTAAGAATGCCAGCTTCAGTTTAGTCCCGACGCCGTCGGCGGAAGAGACTAGCACGGGCTCGCGGTAACCTTTCAATAGAAAGCCGCCGCCGAAGCTGCCGATGTCGGTGAGGACTCCGCTGGTAAAGGTTTTGCGCGCCAGGTTGCGGATGGAGTCGACGGCGCGGTCGGCTTCGTCGATGCTGACGCCGGCGTCTTTGTAGCTGATTCCCCGCTTCTTCTGAGCCACTTTCTGAGCCATGAATTCTCTATGTTACGCGACGGCTGTGGCGGCTGTACACTAAAAGCGATGAGCCGCGTCAAAAAGGGCATGTTTTCCGTCCGGCTGGTTCTCGTCGGTGCGCTGGCCGCTAGTCTTTCCGCGCAGATTCAGTTTCCCGGGTCCGGGGGACCTTTCCCTGGTGGCGGCGGGGGCGGGGGGCCGATCGGCGGGGGCGGAGGCGGGCGGCGCGGGAAGAACACGGACTCTGCGCCTTCCAAAGGCAAGAAGGCCGATGCACCGGTGGTCACGACCACTACTGGAATGCTGCGAGCGGTGGCGGGGAACCAGTTCGTGATCGAGGGCGACGATCACCGCATCATTACTTATAAGGCCGGCGATAAGATGACGGTCACGCGCGACGCGAAGCCGGTGGAGCTGTCGAGCTTCGCGATTGCGGATCACATTTCGGTCGATTCGACGGCCGATGACATGGGGTTTTTCACGGCTACCGGCATCACGTTCAACATGCCGGGGACGGCGCATGATCGGGACCTGGCGTCACGCACTTGGGATCTACCGAACCTGGGGAGCGCCAGTGCGAAGCCGGCGGCCGCCAAGCACGGGGACGACGATGACGACCGGCCTACTTTGCGGCGGAGCAAGGACGATGCGGCGCCCGAGCCGAAGGCCTCCGCGAGTGCGGCGCCGGCTCCTGCGCCGGTTGAGCCTGAGCCGGAAGCGCTGCCGACTACTTTGATTCGGCCTAATGATCCTCCTCCGGACGCGGATGATCCGGGGCGTCCGCAAGTGAAGCGGGGGAAGCCGGCGCCGCGGGTATCGGCTAGCAACACGGAGCCGGAGCCGGTTTCTGCGCCGGTTTCTGCGCAGGGCCCGGCGGCGGTTTCAACGGCGCGCGCGGCCGAGCCGGCTGCCGCGCCCATTCAGGCGTACATTCCGGTCGAGGAAGATCCGATAGTCGTCAAGGCCAGGGCGGCGGCGGCGGAATATGCGGGATCGCTGCCTAACTTTTTCTGCCGGCAGTTGACGACGCGCTATGACAGTGACCGGCCGAAAGCGGGATGGCAGGCGCACGATACCATCACTGCCGATCTGGCCTATGAAAACGGCCACGAGAACTATAGCAACATCAAGGTCGGGAGCAAATCGGCGAAGTCGATGGAAGACGTAGGCGGGAACTGGTCGACGGGCGAGTTTGCTTCGATGCTGGACGAAGTTTTCGATCCGGACTCGGCCACCACTTTCCGCAAGACCGGGCAGGACACCATCAACGGGCGCAGCGCCACCACCTTCAAATTCGAAATCACGCGCGAGCGTTCGGGATGGCGCATCAGCGATGGCGGGCAGTTGTATTATCCGGCGATGCGCGGAACCATTTGGATCGATAAAGAGACTTCGCGGGTGCTGCGTCTGGAAAAAGAAACGCGCAACATGCCGCTGTTGTTTCCGCTGGTGAAGGTGGAGGTGGCTGTGGATTACGACTTCGTGCGGCTCTCCACGCCGCAGCCGTTTCTGCTGCCGATCACTTCGGAGGTATTGAGCTGCGAGCAGGGGTCAACGCGCTGCGTGCGCAATCGCATCGAGTTTCGCAACTACCGCAAGTTTGGCGCAGAATCCGGCATCACCTTCGACGAGAAGCAGTAATCGCATAAGCGAAGGGGCTGCAACCTGTTTGTGCAACCTCGGTTGACTGAGCCGCGTCGTAGACACTGTTATACTCAAAAATTCGACCCCGTTCGGTTATGCCGGCGAGGTACTTATATCCCATGAATAAAGCATTGATTCTTATCTCCGCACTCACTGCCGCCGCGCTGCCTGGATGGGCGGCGCTGGGCGGTTCGGTGGATACGGTCGCCACCGACCAGATCAAATTTCAGGCCAAGCGCGCGATTACGCAGATGCGCACGTACAACATCCATCTGATCAGCAGCAACGACGGCACAGTGATCAAGGAATACGTAACGCCCGCGGGCAAAGTGTTTGGAGTTTCCTGGACCGGTCCGGCCATTCCGGATTTGACGCAATTGCTGGGAACGTACAGCGCGGAATTTCAGACGACGGTACGGGCGCAGCCGGGGCGGCGGAAGGCGGGGGTGGTGCATAACGCGGACCTGATTGTCGAAAGCACGGGTCACATGCGGGCTTTTTCCGGGCGCGCGTACGTGAACTCGCTGCTGCCTAGCGGCGTGACAGCGGAGATGGTGCAATGAGGCGCGCCGGAATCGCGGCCGCGGTGGCCGCTTTCGTAGTGGCGTTGGCGGGGTGCGGAGGCAGCGCGGCGGTGGCTACGACGCCGGTGACGGTGAATAATACGCTGCCGCTGGTGGTGGATTTAGGGCCGAGTCTGAACGGCCAGACGGTGGGCTTCGACAACAGTCTGTATGTCAGCGTGAGCATCTGCAACCCGGGGACGGCTACTTGCCAGACCATCGACCACGTTCTGGTGGATACCGGAAGCTCCGGGCTGCGTATTCTGTCATCGGCTATGGGCCTGAGTTTGCCGTACGTCACCGACGCCAAGAGCAACGGGCTCGGCAACTGCATTCAATATGCGGATACCAGCTTCCAATGGGGGCCGATGGCGCTGGTGGACGTGCATTTGCAGGACGAAGTGGCTTCTAACATTCCCATCCAAATCATTGGGCCGTCGAATTTCAGCGGTCCGCCGACGGCGTGCAGCGCGGGCGGGGTGGCGGCGAATACATTATCGAGCCTGGGCGCGAACGGGATTTTGGGCGTGGGGCTGTTCCGGCAGGATTGCGGCGCGGCTTGCGCGTCGTCATCGCCTCCGAACGTGTACTTCACGTGTCCGGCGGCGGGATGCACTCCGACCACGGTGGCGCTGACGGCGCAGCTGCAGAATCCGGTGTGGATGTTCCCACAAGACAACAACGGGCTGTCGATTACGCTGCCATCGATAGGCGCTAGCGGGGCGGTACAGGTGGGGGGCACGCTCACGTTCGGCATCGGCACGCAGACCGACAACGCGCTGGGCAGCGCGCTGGCACAAGCGGCCACATCCAAGGGAACTTTCACGACGACTTTTGGCGGCGTGGCATATACCAATAGCTTCATCGAAAGCGGTCTGGGGGCGTACTATTTCCTGGATTCGACCACTGCCAATCTGCCGAATTGCGCACCGAACGGGGACGCGGCGGGGTATTATTGCCCGACTTCTCCGGTGAGTTTGACGGCCATCACCAGCGGTCCGAATCCCAGCAGCACTTCGACGATTGTTTCGCAGAACGTGTCGTTGACGGTGTCGAACGCGCTGACGCTGATCGATTCCGGCAATCCGGCGTTGAGCAATATCGGCGGACCGAATCCGGGGGCTTTTTCGTGGGGGCTGCCGTTCTTCTACGGGCGCACGGTGTTTATCGGGATCGAGGGGCAAAGCACGACATCTGCCGGCACCGGACCTTTTTGGGCGTACTGATAAGGCGGCAACCGGCTGAGGCCGGGGCGCGTCGTTACATTGTTATATTCAGAGCTTCGGCGTTATACTCAGAACTTCGGCCTCGTTGGTTGTCTTAAACTATTCAATCTCGCATGTGGAAATCCTACTTATTTGCAGTGACTGCCGCCGCAGTCCTGTCCGGACCCTGTTTGGGTGGAAGCTTTGTGACCGGCCAAGCGGCGCGCGCGGTTATCGGCCAGCCTTTTTTCGACGCGCAGAACGCGGGCGCGGCCAGCACGACTCCGGCACCGGCCGGGGGACCGCGTAGACCGACCAGGCCGACGAGTCTGCAAGGGACTCCCATCACTTTATTGGGAGCGGCCAGCGGAGTGGCGTACATAAACAACACGCTGTTCGTGGTCGACGATAACCATTTGGGATTTACGCCGGATAACAACCGGGTCCTGATCTATCCGAACATCAACCAGATGATCCCGGCGGCGACGGCGGAGATTCCACCGCAGAGCGGCCGCTGCCCGGTATGCGGTGGCACGGCCACGGTGGTAGTGGGACAGCCCGACTTCAACACCACGACGACTACGCCCACGGTACCGGTTACGGCGTCGAGTATGCATCTGCCGACGGCAGTGGCGTCGGATGGCCACATTCTGGCGGTGGCCGATACGGCCAATAACCGGGTGCTCCTGTGGAAATCGATTCCGACCGTCAACGGGCAGCCGGCCGATATCGTTTTGGGGCAGACCGGCTCCACGACAGTGGCCTTAGTGGCGGTGACGGCGAGCGCGATGCGCGGTCCGCAGGGCGTGTGGATTCAGGGCACAAAGCTGTTCGTGGCGGACACGCAGAACAACCGCATCCTGATCTGGAATACGATTCCCACGACGAATAATCAGCCTGCCGATGTGGTGCTGGGGCAGCCCAATTTCACGACCTCGCCGCCCATCAATCAGGTGAACTTGACGCTGACGGCGTCGGCCAGCATCATGCTGAGCCCGACGTCGGTGACCAGCGACGGCACGCATCTTTTCGTCACCGACCTGGGATACAACCGGGTACTGATCTGGAACGCGATCCCCACCACTAACCAGGTTCCGGCGAACTTTGAGATCGGGCAGGTGGACATGACGCAAACGATTCCCAACGACACTGCGCATCTGTGCACGTCGAACGGAACCGATAGCACGGGAGCGGCTACTTACCCGGGGACCTGCGCTGCCACGTTGAGTTTCCCGCGCTTTGCGCTGTCGGATGGCACGCGTTTGTTCGTCGCCGACGGCGGCAACGACCGGGTGCTGGTGTACAACACCATCCCTCAGCAGAACGCTGTGAGGGCCGATGTGGTTTTGGGCGAGCCCGACGAATTCTCCGACGTGTTCAGCAGCAACGACAGTACGACGCTGTCGACAGCGGACATTCTTCCTACGCCGACGTCGCTGGCCTGGGATCCGGTGAATCAGAATCTGTATGTAGCAGACGCCACCGATTTCCGCATCCTGGTGTTTTCGCCGGAGCAGCCTTCGCTGACTCCCAACAGCATCGTGAACGCCGCCAGCAAGGAAGTATTTGCGGCGGGGGGAGTGGTGGTAGGCGGCACTATCACCTCGGGCAACGACGCCACTATTACCATTGGCAATCCTACGGCGTCGGCCGCCAACACCATCGATTACAAGTACACGGTGCTCACCGCGGATACGCTCGAGACCGTGGCGGTGGCGTTGACCAAGTTGATCAATGCGGGCAATGGAGATCCAAACGTGCTGGCGATTGAAGATGCGGGTCTGGCGACCATCCACCTGATTGCGCGGCAGCCGGGGTTACCGGGAAACAACATTACGCTGACCACTACGCTCTCGACCAACGCTACGCTGACTCTCACCGCCAGCGGAGCGAATCTGGCCGGCGGCGCCAGCGCGGCGATCATCGCGCCGGGCACGGTGGTGCTGATTCGCGGCACCGGCCTGTCGGACGTCAACGCCAGTTGGGACCCCACGCAGAACGCGCTGCCGTTCTCGCTGGGAGGCGTGGAAGTTTATTTCGATGGCATCCGCGCAGGCTTGTTCGCGGTGAGCCCGACGGTGATTGAGGCGGCGTTCCCGTTCCAGGTGACGGGCGCCAACAGCGTAACGGCATGGGTGCGAATCGCGCACGCCGACGGCAGCGTGACGGTGACCAACGCCATTGGCGTTCCGGTAGAAGAACAGGCTCCCGGGATTTTCGCCGATGAAACGCCGGGGGCCGCGGAGCCGCGGACGGCGGTGGCGGTGCACGCTTCGAGTTTCGCTACGGGGACCATCACGGTTGGCGGCTCGGTACAGGCGGGCGATACCGGGACCATCACCATCGGCGATGCTACTTATAACTACACGGTGGTGGCCACCGATAGTATCAGCAGCATCGAAACCAATCTGATCAAGCTGATTAACGCCGACCCGAACTCGCCGGTGGTGGCGAGCGCGGGCCCGCAGGATTTCAATATACGGCTGACGGCGATGGTGCCGGGTCCGGACGGCGATGGGGTGGCGATCACTGCCACGACATCTACTATTGCGACTAACACCAGTGGCGTGCTGCTATCGCTGACTGCTACTAACACGGTGTTGTGTTGTGCGAGCGTCGCGGGAGCCCCGATTACGGCCGCGAACCCGGCGCTGCCGGGCGAGACCATTAACATCTACGCTACCGGGCTGGGATTGATTTGCTCGAGTCCGGTGGTGAACGGTTTTTGTTCGGTGATTCCGGATCCAGGGCTGTCGGCGATCGTGGACGGATCGAAGTATACGGGTCCGGCAGCGAATGCGCCGTTCGCCGACGTTTCCGCGCTGGTGGCCGGCACCAGTGCGACGGTGATTTCGGCGTCGCTGATACCGGGGCAAATCGGCGTGTATCAGGTGCAGCTTGAAATCAACTCAAGTGCGACGGCGGATGCGCTGGCACAGGCCACGATTTCGCAGGGTCTGAATACCAGCAACATTGTGACGGTTCCGATTGGCAGTCCGCCGACGCAGTAGGCTTTAGGCTGACGCTTCGTAGGGTTTGTAGCCGCCATCGCGCATAGTGGTGCGGGCTTTTTCTTCGTCTGCGGGGGCTACGTAGAAAAAGGCACCGATGCGTTCGGAGCGGAAGATGATGCCGCCGCTATAGTGGTCGGGCTCGACCAGATAATCCAGGCCCGTATCGGTCAGCAGTTTTTCGAGCGCGAGAGCTTCCTTCAGCTTCTTGGCGACGTAGATCAGGCTGAGCTCCTGATCTTCAAAATGGTCCGGCTCGCGGAGCACTGAAGGGTCTTCAGCCTCCGATGCGGGCGGTGAACGCGTCGAGCGTTCCGGGACTGACACGGTTCAAATAATCGGAGTACTGCTGGGCCACGGTCTCGAGGTTCGCGAGGAAGGTGGGGTCTTTGTAAGTGGCGCGGATTTCGGCTAGCACGGGGCGCAGGCGGACGGCGACTAGTAAACACTCGCGGCAGTTGGAGTAGAACAGATCGGGGTTTAAGACGCCGGATGTCACAAAGGAGGCGGCCATGTCCCAATAGGTGGAGACCATGCGCATGCGGGCGTTGGCTTCCGATCCGGGGGGGCAGAGCTGGTGGATATCGGCCATGCTTTGGGGCTTGAAATTGGCTACGAACCAGGCGCGGGCTTCGCGCATTTTTTCTTCGCGGCGCATTTCGTAGAGGCGCAGCAGGAGGTTGGCGTCGTCGTAGGTGGCTTGAACGGCTTGGGTCATCAGCCACTAGGGTAGCGCAAAGAATGAGATTTCCGCGCGGTTGCAGGCACAACATTTACATGCAACCTGCGGTGACACCGGACGAGGCGCTTTACTGGCTGGCTTTGCGGATGACTCCTGGGCTGGGGACACGCAAGGCGGGACAGCTTCTGGAAGTTTTTCGGAGTCCGCAGGCTATTTTTCGGGCGTCGAAGTCGGAATTGCAGGCGGCGGGGCTGGCGGCTAGCGTGGCGCAGAGCCTGGCGAGCGGGTGCGCGTTTGACGATGCGGCGGAGCAGCAGACGCTGGCGGCGAAGGCGGGGGCGGTATTGATTCCGCTGACGGATGCGCGCTATCCTCCGGCGCTGCGGGATATTTTCGATCCTCCGCCGCTGCTGTTCGCTAGGGGGCGGGTGGAATTGCTGGCGACGTTGATGATCGGCGTGGTGGGGACGCGGCGGCCTACGGCTTATGGGACGGTGGTGGCGACGAAAGTGTCGGCGGATCTGGCTGCTGCGGGGATGACGATTGCTAGCGGGATGGCGCGGGGGATCGATACGGCCGCGCATAAAGGAGTACTCGAAGTGGGCGGGTGGACGATTGCGGTGTTCGGGTGCGGGATCGACCAGATCTATCCGGCGGAGAACCGGAAGCTGGCGGAACAGATCGCGGCGGCGGGGCTGTTGATCACGGAGTTTCCGATGGGCGCGCCGGCTTATCCGCAGAACTTTCCGATTCGCAATCGCATCATCAGCGGGATGAGCGCGGGAGTGCTGGTGGTGGAGGGGAGCGAATATTCGGGGTCGGCGATTACGGCGAAGCTGGCGGCGGAGCAGAACCGGGAGGTGTTTGCGGTGCCGGGGAACATCACTTCGAAGATGAGCTGGGGGCCCAATTTATTGATCAAGCAGGGGGCGAAACTGGTGCAGGAGTGGAACGATGTGGTGGTGGAATTGAAGGCGGACGATCGGCGGAGGCTGGTGGATCAGTGCCGCAATCGTCTGAATCTAAAGGATGAGAATTCAGAAGAAACCAATGCGGGCGATCCGGCATCCGTATTGGGCAGTGCGGCTCGTGGAATTTTGAAGCTGCTGCGGACGGATGTTCCGATGGGGTTGGATAACCTGATAGAGTCGTTAGAAGAGGTGTCTTCCTCGGAAGCGATTGCGGCTTTGTTCGAGTTAGAACTGGGCGGACTGGTGCGGCAGCTTCCGGGCAAGAGCTTTATCCGGGTGTGGCTGGATTGAGCGCGGCGCTGTTGACGTCGACCGCCAAACAGCTAGCGGTTTATCATGCTAAGATTTCGGTTGTTTCTTATAAGGTAGTCGAGGGCTGCCATGGCGGCAGTGGTTTAAGGAAGGTTTCAGCACTCATATGGCAAAGAATCTCGTCATCGTTGAATCTCCGGCGAAGGCGAAAACTATTGGGAAGTACTTGGGCAAGAACTATACGGTAAAGGCCTCGCTGGGGCACGTGAAGGATCTGCCTAAGAAGAATCTTTCGGTGGACGTCGAACACGACTTTAAGCCGGTTTACGAGGTGATTGAGGGCAAGAAGAAGCTGATCGCGGAGCTGAAGACGGCGGCTAAGGGCGCGGATTCCGTATTCCTGGCGGCCGATCCGGATCGCGAGGGCGAGGCTATTTGTTTTCATCTGCAGGAGGAGTTGCAGGATAAGAAGAACGGCGCGAAGTTCTTCCGGGTGATGTTTAACGAGATCACGAAGAGCGCTATCCAGAAGGCGTTCGAGAAGCCGCTGTCGGTGAATCTGCATCTGGTGGACGCGCAGCAGGCGCGGCGGATTTTGGACCGGCTGGTGGGCTACAAGATTTCGCCGCTGCTATGGGATAAAGTGCGGCGCGGGTTATCGGCGGGGCGCGTGCAGACTGTCGCGCTGCGCCTGATTGTGGATCGCGAGCGCGAGATCAAGGCGTTCCTCAAGAAAGAGTATTGGAGCATTGACGTCAATCTGGCGGCGAAGAAACCGCCGCAGTTGAGCGCTCACCTGGCGAAGAAGAACGAGGAGAATCTCGAGATTTCGAACCAGGCGGAGGCGGATGCGATTGTCGCTACGCTCGATGGGACCGCTTATGTGGTGCGGTCGGTTACGAATCGCGAGAAGAAGCGGAATCCAGTGCCGCCGTTTATTACTTCGACGCTGCAGCAGGAGTCGGCTCGCAAGCTGCGCTTTAGCGTGAAGAGAACGATGATGCTGGCGCAGAAGCTGTACGAAGGCGTGGAGCTGGGTAAGGACGAGGGCGCGGTCGGTCTGATCAGCTACATGCGTACGGATTCTACGCGCGTTTCAAACGATGCGCTGGATGAAGTGCGCGGGATGATCGCGGAGCGCTACGGGGCGGAGTATCGTCCTGAGAAGCCTAACGTTTATAAGAGCAAGAAAGATGCGCAGGACGCGCACGAGGCGATTCGTCCGACTTCAGCGCTGCGGACTCCGGAGAGCGTTGCTAGCTTTCTGGCGGAGGACGAAGCCAAGTTGTATGCGCTGATCTGGCAGCGGTTCGTGGCATCGCAGATGACGCCGGCGGTGTTCGATCAGACGACCATCGACGTCGATGCCAAGGGTAAGGATGGGGCGGACTACATTTTCCGCGCGACCGGGAGCGTTGAGAAGTTCAACGGGTTCCTGCGCGTATATAAGGAAGGCAAGGACGCTAAGGACGAGGACGACGAAGAAGAGAAGAGCAAGCTGCCGGCGGTGACGCAGGGCGAGGTGCTGAAGTTCAAGACGATTCTGCCGGAACAGCATTTCACGGAGCCGCCTCCGCGGTTCACGGAAGCTACGCTCGTCAAAGAGCTGGAAGCGAACGGCGTGGGACGGCCATCCACTTACGCTTCCATCCTGTCGACGATTCAGGACCGCGAGTACGCGAAGAAGGAAGGCGGCAAGTTCTCTCCTACTGAGCTGGGGATGGTGGTGACGGATCTGCTGCTCGAGAGCTTCGACGATCTGTTCGATACCAGTTACACGGCGCGGATGGAGGCGGAGCTCGACGAGATCGAAGAGGGCAAGCTCGATTGGCGCACGGCCATGAGCGATTTCTACGTGCGCTTCGAGAAGGATCTGGAGCACGCGGCGCTGCACATGACCGACATCAAGCGCATGGAGCGGCCTACCGACTTCATTTGCGAAAAGTGCGGCAAGCCCATGGTGATCAAGTGGGGCAAGCATGGGAGCTTCATTGCTTGCACGGGGTATCCGGATTGTACGAATACTCGCGAGATCGCGGAAGAGGGCGCTACCGAGCAGGACGAGGTGGTTTATTGCGACAACTGCGGGCGGCCGATGGTGCTGAAGAAGGGGCGGTTTGGGCAGTTTCTGGCTTGCTCGGGGTATCCGGATTGTAAAACCACTAAGCAGCTTGGGGAGGCGCAGAAGCCTAAGGACGTGCCGCTCGATGAGGACTGTCCGCAGTGCGGCGGGAAGCTGGTCAAGAAGTATGGGCGCTTTGGGGAGTTTGTGGCTTGCGGGAATTATCCCAAGTGCAAATACGTTAAGCAGAAGACGATTGGGGTCAAGTGCCCGAATTGCTCTGAGGGCGAGATTATTGAGCGGCGGTCTAAGCGCGGGAAAACTTTCTACGGGTGCAACCGGTATCCGGAGTGTGAGTTTGTGGCGTGGGGCAAGCCGATTGCGGAGAAGTGCCCGGATTGCGGCGGCGGGTATTTGATCGAGAAGTTCTTGAAGTCGGGGGCGTTTGCGCAGTGTCCCAATGCGGAGTGCAAGTTTAAGAAGCCGCTGGAGGTGGCGCCGCCGGTTGAGGTTGCGGTTTAATGGCGGTGGCCGCTCACGCTGCGGATGTAGATTACGGGATCGACGCGCCGCTGGTGGCTCGCGGATGGTATGGGCGCGCGGGATGGGCGATCGCCACGGGTGTCGCGTTCTGGTTCATGAACCGGCAGGAGTATCCGGGGCCTGCGGAACACGTGCTCGCGGCATTGGCGCTGGTGGCTGTGGTTTGCGCTGGCGTCGCCTGGTTCAAGATTCGCTCCAGCAAAGACGGCAAGCTGCGGCTGCGCGAGCAACTGCTGGATCAACTGGCGCTGCGGGGGGACGAAAAAGTTCTGGATGTGGGCTGCGGGCGCGGGCTGCTGGCGATTGGGGCGGCGAAGCGGCTGAAGACCGGCAAGGTCACTGGGATCGACGTGTGGAATCCGCAGGAGCTGTCGGGGAATTCGGCGGACGCGGCTAAAGAAAACGCCAAGGCTGAGGGCGTGGCGGACCGGGTGCGGTTCGAAAGCGGCGATGCGCGCAAGCTGGTGTATCCGGAGAATCACTACGACGTGGTGGTTTCGGCGAATGCGCTGCATAATCTGGATGATGACCGCGAGCGGGAGCGAGCGCTGCGCGAAATGCTGCGCGTGTTGAAACCGGGGGGGCGGCTGTTGGTTTTCGACTCGGTGGAGACGGGGTATTACGCACAGGTGCTGCGCGAAAATGGCGCGAAGGACGTGACGCTATCGCCGTGGACGTTTCTGTGGTGCCGGCTTTCGCGCAGTGTGAGCGCGCGGAAGTGACGGGTGCGCTCGGGATGATAGCCTGTTATTAGGGAGTTTTCGAGGTTGCCCAGGCTCATTCTGTGTGTGTTATTCGTCGCCGCATTGACAGCGTCCGGTCAAGAGACTCTGGTGCCTTTATTTGTCATCGAGCGCAGTGTGAACGGGAATACCGTGCACTACGACGCGAAGCTTAAGGACGGCAAACTCGATCCGCAGCAGCCGGTGGTGGCCTATTGGATTTTGAGCGAGAACGGGAAGCGGCAGGAGTTGAACGTGCTCGAGAAATTGAAGGCTTACGGTTTCAGCATCAAGCCGGATAAAGAACCCGAGGCGTATCGCATGACGCTGGTGGCGGATAAGAAAAAAGAGATTCGGGTGTTTCGCATGGGTGCGGCGGTGCGGGCGGAGGCGATGATCGGGGCTTGCGAGGCTTACTTGCAGAAGATCTTCATCGTTTCGAAGAAATCATTTATGATCAACGTTCCGGAGTACGCGGATATGATCGGCAATGAGATGTCTACGGGCGCGGAGTGTCATGAGCGGGTTACGCCGGGGGACCGCTGATCGCTATATACTTTTGGTATAGAGTATATAACGATGGCGATGAGTATCAAAAATCCTGAACTCGAGCAGCTGGCTCAACAACTCAGCCGGCTCATGCGTTCTTCCAAGACCGAAGTGATTCGACAGGCACTTAAGGAAAAGAAGGAGCGCTTGGCGGCTGGTGAGGGACTGGACCGGAAACAGCGACTACTGTCGTATCTTGAGAACCGAGTTTGGCCTAGCCTCCCCAAGGGCGCTTCGCGGCGATGGACCAAGGCGCAGGAAGAGCGCGCTTTGGGCTACGGCAAGCACGGTGAGCCATCATGAACTCCGCATGATTTTAGACTCGTCTGCGGTGGTGGCCATCCTTTGCCGCGAGGCCGGGCACTCGGCCCTACTTGACCGGATCGGCACTGCGGAAACTCTGGGCATCGGGGCGCCGACAGTTTTCGAGACTGCGCTGGTTCTGACGATCAAGCTGCGGCGCGATGGTTTGGCGGTGGTGAACGAGTTTCTGCGAGAGTCGGGCACTCAGGTGGTTTCGTTCACGGAACAGCACGCTAGCATCGCATTTGCTGCTTATTTTAAATATGGCAAGGGCCGCCACAAGGCGGCGCTCAATTTCGGTGATTGTCTGAGCTATTCGGTCGCGAAAGTGAGCGGGCAGGCGTTGCTCTTCATCGGCAACGATTTTTTAAAGACTGACATAGAGGCCGCTTAATCCGGTTGAGCGAACAGCGTGCCGCGGCCTAGTAGCCAAGCGGGATCGAAGCGGCGTTTCACTTGTTTCATGGCCTCTATTTGATCCGGTGGGTATTGGATTTCCAGCAGGTGGGCTTTGCGTTTGCCCAGGCCGTGCTCGGCGCCTACGGTGCCGCCTAATTTCACGGCGTCGCGGGCCAGGTCCGTCATGATTTCTTTACCGCGTTCGAATTGGTCGGGGGTTTCGGGGAAGCTGTTGACGTGGACGTGGGCGTCGCCGATGTGTCCGTAAATCACGTAGCGGCCGGGGGAATCGGCGTCGAGCACGCGGCGGTAGATGGCCATCATTTCGCGGTTTTTGTCGAGCGGCACGGCGTAGTCGGTGCCGAATTTTACGAAGCCGGTGCGGCGGACACGGTCGTTGGCTTTCTCGGCTAGGGTGTGGCGGAAGACGCGAAAGCGCTCGCGGTCGGTGGCGGAGGTGGCGAACCAGGAATCGTTTTCTAGCGCGCTGGTCATGTCGATGTCGGCGTCGCCTTCGATTTCGATCATGAGCGCGGCTTGGTGCGGGGTGTCCATCATCTGGAGCGAGGCTTGATCGATGTATTCGATCATGTTCAGGCCTGGCGTCGGGCGCCAACGGTCTACCGCTTCCAGAGCGTCTGCTTCGGAAGGGAAAAAAACTACACCGCCTAGACGCTCGCCGGGGGCTGGTAAGAATTGCAATTCGGCTTCGGTTACCACGCCTAGGGTGCCTTCGTTGCCGACGATTAAATCGACCCATTCCATGCCGGGCGCTAGCGGGTAACCGGCGGAGTGTTTGGTGGTGTGTGGAAGGGAAATCTTCGGGACGTCGAAGTCGATTTTTTCGCCGCGGTGAAAGGTTTGGATGCTGCCATCCATAAATGCTACGCGCAGGGAAAGGACGTGGCGTCTGGTGGCTCCGTAGCGGAAGCTGCGGGAGCCACTGGAATTCGCGGCTATGTTGCCGCCGATAGAGGATGTATTTTCGGTGGGGTCGGGGGCGTAGAACTGGCCGGAGTTGGCGGCGGCGGACTGCACTTCGCGGAGGAGGACTCCGGGGCCGACTACTGCCCTGCCCTTGCCTACATCCAATTTCCGCATGCGCGTGAGAGACAGGGCCCAGCCGCCGGAGGGGGATGCGCCTCCGGCTAAACCGGTTAGCGCGCCACACACAGTTACGGGGATTTTTTGTTCGGAGGCACGCTTTAGGATTGCTGCAACTTCCGATTCGGTTTCGGGGGTGAAGAGCTGGTCGGCTTGGCCCGGGAAGTTCGAAGCGTCGGTGATATCCACGGCTAGACCTCCAGGATCACCGGCATGATCAGAGGGCGGCGCGAGGTGGATTTGCTGATGAAGCGTTTCAGGTCGGCGCGGATTTTTTCCTGCATGACGCCCCAGTCGCCACGTTCTTCTTTAGTGGAACCTTCGATGGTTTTGAGGACCACTTTGCGGGCATCGCGGAGAAGATCCGTTCCTTCGTCCATCGACATGAAGCCGCGGCTTACGATTTCGGGGGGGCCTTCGGCCAGGCCGGTAGTTCTTGTTCATGGTGATGATGGGGAGCACGAAACCGTCCTCAGAAAGATGACGGCGGTCGCGGATGACCATGTCTTCGACTACATCGCCGATGGAGCCGGAGTCGATGCAGACGCGGCCTACGGTTACGGGCTCGCCTTTGCGCGCGCCGTTGTTGTCGATCGTCAGCGTCTGGCCGGATTCTAATACAAAGGTGTCTTCAAGACCCAGGTGGCTCAGGTGCTGGGCTAGTTGGGCGTGCTTCGCCATTTGGCGATATTCGCCGTGGATGGGTACGAAGAAGCGGGGGCGCACCAGATTCAGCACCAGGCGCAGCTCTTCGGCGCTGCCGTGGCCGGAGACGTGGATGGGCGGATTCATCGAGCCGTAGATGACGTCAGCGCCGCGTTTGGCGATGTGGTTCATCATGCGGTAGATGGCTTTTTCGTTGCCGGGGATGATGCGGGAGCTTAGGGCTACGGTGTCTCCGGGCTCTAGCGACAGTGATTTGTGATTATCTACGGCTACGCGGGAGAGGGCGGACATGGGCTCGCCTTGGGTACCCGAGACGACTGCTACCAGCTTGCTGGGGGCGGTCTGCATGATGTCCTGAGGACGGAGCAGGATGCCGTTGGGGATGGTCAGCAGGCCGAGGTCGTGCGCGATCTCGGTGGTGTTGTTCATGCTGCGGCCGAGGAACGCGACTTTGCGTCCGTACTCATTCGCGAGATCTAGAATTTGCTGGAGGCGGTGGATCGACGAACTGAAGCAGGAGATAACCAGGCGGCGGGGGGAGCGCACGAACAGGTCTTCGAGGCGCGGGCCGACGGCGCGTTCGCTTTCGGTGTAGCCGGGGCGGTCGACGTTGGTGGAATCGGACATCAGCAGCAAGACGCCGCGTTTGCCGTATTCGGCCAGGGTGTGGAGATCGAAGAGCTCGTTATCAGTGGGGGTGGGGTCGACTTTGAAATCGCCGGTGTGAATGATCACGCCTAGCGGGGTGGTGATGGCGAGCAGCACGCAGCTCACGATGGAGTGGGTGACGTGGATGAATTCGATAGAGAAGGGTCCGAGGACGAGCTTGTCGCCGGGTTTGACTTTGTGAAGCTTCGCGGGATCGAGCATCTGGTGCTCTTCCAGGCGTCGTTCAACGAGGGCCAAGGTGAAGGCGGTCCCATAGACCGGGATGTTAATCTGGGCAAGCAGGAAGGGGATGCCGCCGATGTGGTCTTCGTGGCCGTGGGTGAGGACCAGGCCGCGGACGAATTCGCTATTTTGCTCCAGGTAGGTGAAGTCGGGCGTGACGATGTCGACGCCCAGAAGTTCGGCGTCGGGGAACATCATGCCGGCGTCGAGCACGATGATGTCGTCGCCGTAGCGGACGGCCATGCAGTTCATGCCGAACTCACCTAGGCCTCCGAGCGGGATAATCTGTAGTTTTTTATCGGCCATGTGTGAAATTCAAGGGTAGCAAGTTGGGGGCGGCAACGCGCGACAAGATTGCTGAAATGTGCGATTTAGTGGCGTTGGGCTACGATGCGGGTGAGGCGGTTGTCTACGTCGACTACTTTGCTGAGAAGGAGGTCGAAGCGGGTGTCGAACTTGTGTTCGAGACCGGCGAGGCGGTTATCGAACTTGCTTTCCATGTTCGTGAGACGCACGTCCACAGAACGAATATAGCCGGATATATCTCCGAGCCGTCCGTTGTTTAGAAGGATACCGATTAACACGGTGATGATCGTCGGCACGTTGGCAAGGGCCAGGACGAGCATTTGATTCTTATCCACTGACTTCAGTATAGCGACTGCGCGTTGCGCCGCGACGATCAAAGGCTACAGCATGGAAGCAATTTGAGCCAAGCCGGCAATGGTGACGCCTGTGAGCAGGCCCCAACCTATACCGAATTTGCGGCCTATGAATGCTCCAATGATTGTTCCCACAGCGAGATTGGTGGCTGTTTCAAAGGGACGTCCGCCTGTGGAATTTAGAGACTGGAGGAATGCGGCTCCGCCGTACAGCAGGATGAGCAAGACGGCCAGACCGCCATAGAAAAAAACCTGGTCTCGCTGCTTTTCTCGCCGTACCGGTGGCATCGAAACGCCAGTCTATCATGGCGTTATTTTTTCGTTTCCCCCTATCTAATCGGTGGGAGGGAGCAGCCCGATAGCAGTGCCCGAGCCAGAGGGGTGTTCGGTGGTAGCGGGCTCGCATTGCGAGAGTTCGCGCTCAAGATCCTCAAGGTGTTTTGTGGCTTGCCCAACTTCGGCGGCTTCGAGCGAATACAACGCTCGCGTCTCACTCCAAAGGCTCAGCGCCATGCGATATTCGTCCAAAAGCGCCATGTGTTTTGTGCTGATCCCCTCGATGGCTTTCATAAAGACTTCCTCTTTTATTATTTAGATGCGGAGCCTGCACTGGCGGTTGCAGCGCGCAATCTTAAGCAACGTTCATGCGCCGGCGTTGCTCCATCAGCCCTCGCGGTATTAAACTGAGATTCCTTCGATTCCTGCCCACCGGTGATCCGGCTCGAGGCCGATGAGCGGGTGGTAGAACTCGTTGCTCCAGGAAACGCCTTGCAGCTACACTGATACCAGATCAGCGCGGTCCAGCCGCAATTTGCTGATTTTTGCGGGCGCGTAGCTCAGGTGGATAGAGCATCAGCCTTCTAAGCTGAGGGTCGCTGGTTCGAGTCCAGCCGCGCCTACCATTGTTTTGGCTAGTGTCCGGGCACATAGCCGAGGGAATGAAGCAGCAGGTAGATCACTCCCACGGCGACGATCCCGAAAACAAGGCGTCCAGCGATCGAAAAGTTGGGCCGGTCCGGCTTTGCCATGTGCTTTTAGAGACTGCGGGGGCGCCGGAACAGGTGCGAGAGCAGGCCGATTAGAAACAGAACAATGAAAACGAAGAACACAATGCGGGCGATCTCGGCAGCCGCGAACGCCACGACTCCGAAACCGAGTGCGCCGGCGATCAGGGCGAGCAAGAGAAACATCAAAGCGTAATACAGCATGGAAGGCTCCTTTTCCGCTGATAGCGGATCTAATTATTTTTTGCCCACGGCTACGAGGGCGATGCCACCCACAAGAGCAAGGGCGCCGGCAATAGGCGATAGCGGCACCGAATGGTGTTTATCGCGCGAGGCGTGAATGGGCCCGATGTCAACCACCTTTTCGCGCGTGGTAAAGCTGAAACCTCCCCATGCTAACGCGGCGATTCCGACCACAATTAGCACGATTCCCAGGATTTTATTCATGTCTTTACCTCCTCCTCCATTTCAGTTCGGTGCAGGTATGAGACCAAATCGATGCAATTTGTATTTCCAACAAAATGCGATGGCCTATCGTGTTAGAAGCCATACCAAACCGGTGGTGCGCAGAATTTGCATCGTCTATCTGCAGTCGGTCAGTCAAGACAGCGGTGGGATGCGGTATGGGATTCGAGGGCGCGGCGGGCGTGTTCGCACCGTTCCTATGCCTGCGTGAATCGCTCCCAGATCCGCATAAACATATCAGCCTCATAGCTCAGCGCCACGTTTGCCAACTCTTTGGAGAGAGGGATGAGCTTCTCGGCGGCGGCGGAATATCGCCGGGGGAGCTCTTGGCGGACTTCACAAGCACTCATGACTCGTCTGATTTCTAGCCGGCCCGGCCTGAAGGCATAAGGGCCAACTTCCCTCGTGCAGGGGGAAGCTGGCCCGGCGGGCGGAATCTGGGACTCCTTCGCGTCCGAAAGGGGTCGAGCTTCCGCACTGTCCGCGAGATTAGAGCCAGGGCCAAGAGGAATGTTTCACTTTTTTTTACACGAACCGGACCGGCAGGGTTCAGCCCAGTGGTAGCTTCAACCACCGCTCCATAACCGCAAGCACAATCACAGTTGCCCAATTTGGGCCTGGTTGGTGGTGACGAGCGCTTACATAGCCCAGACTGTAGTCAATTTCGGAAATCGGGGAAACCCCGATGGAAGCCTGGTCTAGTTTTGGTCTACATTGGCCTTTCTAGAGCATCATGGCACAATGCGCTTGTTTCACAGCGATCGTGGGCGAGATCCCCAGCGGGATTCCCTCGCCAGCCGGGAGGATCATGAACTCCGAACTTGAACCACTCGCTGAACAAGCCGATAGGGCCTTGATCGCCTTCCTTCGAGCTGAACTGGAACTCGGCTGCACGTATGTGAACACCGCCAGAGTGGAAGTCGGTTTGGATGTTGAGGGAGAGAAGCGGGCAAGGCAACTCGCAAAGGACGTGCCGGCAACGATTGAGCGGTTCAGCGGGAGGATTGCAGATCCTACCGTCCAGTTAGAACTGCAAGAGGGCAGGGCTAAACTGGAGGAACTCTTAGCATCGCCGCAGCCGGCCATCTAACGCGGTCGCCGGCGGAACAAACGGCTTGCGGCGGAGGCCTTGAAGCTACACTGAAAGCAGATCAATATTCTCGGTGAAACGGCCAACCTAGTTGGCAGAGGTTTTCACTTCCGCTTCCAGCGGTTCCGTACTGATTCTGCGGGCGCGCAGCTCCGGCCCTCCGAAACTTTCCGGCGACGGAGGCCGAGGCAATGATCGGGAGAGGACGAACTTGAAGAAAGCCGCACTCGATTTTGTCAAACAAGGTGCCTTGAAATTTGGCATCGTCATCAGCTACGATCCTGCGCCTGGCACTTTTGAGCGCCAGCTACGCGATTTCCTAGCGCAGATGGAAATCAATGTCGTGTTAGACGTAGGGGCTTTTGTCGGCCACTACGCGATGAAGTTGCGCGAACTCGGCTATAAAGGACGAATCATAAGCTTTGAACCTTTCTCCCCGTCTTATGACCGGTTACAGGCGACCATGCAGCATGATTCCCTTTGGTCCGGTCAGCCGTTTGGATTGAGCGATGAGAATAGTGAAGCCCTGATGAATACCTCCGGCAGGGGAGAGTTCAATTCCCTGTTGAACCTTCGCAGCGACGCTGAGCGAGCCTATGCTCTCGATCCCTCACTGCGGAGTCAAACGCCAATTCAACTGAGCCGGCTGGACGCAGTTCTCCCGCAACTGCTCGATGGAATCCGATCTCCCCGCGTCTTCATGAAAATGGATACACAGGGCCACGATGTGAGTGTCGTCAGGGGTGCAAGCGGGGTGCTTGATAGAATCATGGGATTGCAGAGCGAGCTACCGGCGGTGCAAATCTACGACGGAATGCCCTCGATGTCCACTGCACTGGAATATTACTCCAGTTGTGGTTTCGTGCCGATTGGATTCTATCCGGTGAATACGTTCCCTGACCAGATATCCCCTGAATTTGATGTTCTGTTCAATCGATTTGAAGGCAGTCTTTACGCCAGTTCTTTGCGGGGCCAAGCGTAACCCGCGATAGCGGCTTCCGCGGCAGGAGCCGCGCGTGTTCAGGGATCCACGCGAAAAAAGCAACGATGACAATGTCAAGCTTAGCCGGCGAATTTGTCGGTGGCGGCGACCAGGGCGCGGCTGTTGGGCGGTTCGAGGGCGCTGTGGCCGCTGTCGGGAGTGATCATCAGGTCGACTTCGGGCCAGGCGCGGTAGAGCGCCCAGGCGCTTTCCATGGGGCAGACGACGTCGTAGCGGCCTTGCACGATTACGCCGGGGATGTGGCGGATGCGGGAGGCGTGGCGCAGCAACTGGTCGTCGAATTCGAAGAATCCTTTATTGACGAAGTAGTGGGATTCTATGCGGGCGAAGGCGAGCGCGAACTCATCCTCTTCGTAGTGGCCGGCGAGGGCGGGGTCCGGTAGGAGTTTGGAGGTGGCGCCTTCCCATCCGCTCCAGATTTTGGCGGCGGCCAAGCGGACGGCGGGGTCGTCACTGGTCAGGCGGCGGTGATAAGCGGAGAGGAGATCGCTGCGCTCGGGCGGGGGGATGTGGGCGAGGTAGGGCTCCCAGGCGTCCGGATAGAGGACCGAGGCGCCGCGCTGGTAGAACCAATCGATTTCCTGTTTGCGCAGCAGGAAGATGCCGCGGAGAACGAGTTCGGTGACGCGATCGGGATGGGTCTCGGCATAAGCAAGGGCGAGAGTCGAGCCCCAGGATCCGCCGAAGACTTGCCAACGCTCGATGCCTAAGTGCTCGCGGATTTTTTCGATGTCGGCGACCAGGTCCCAGGTGGTGTTGGCTTCGAGGGACGCGTAGGGCGTGCTTTTGCCGCAGCCGCGTTGGTCGAAGTTTACGATGCGGTACTTTTCGGGATGGAAGAAGCGGCGCTGTTTGGGATCGGAGCCGCCGCCGGGGCCGCCGTGCAGGAAGATCGCGGGCTTACCGGCGGGGTTGCCGCTTTCCTCGAAATAGATTTCATGCAGTGGGGAGACCTGGAGGCGGCCGGTGTTATAGGGTTCGATGGAGGGGTAGAGCCAGCTTACGGGGTCCTTCAGGATGGATGCGACTAGGGGATTGGGCATTGCTGGCAGTGTACCTTTTCTTCAGCGGCGAATGCGTGTGTGGACGAGATAGTAAGTCACATGGGGCGTTCTAGGCTGAGGGTTTTTAGCACACAGCTGTAGACGCTTCGCAAACCTTTTTCTTTTTTAAGCGGATTCCTTCCGGTGCCGGTGTTAGCGGTTTTTTGTTCACTATTTGTGCGATTTCTCCATTGACACCGCCTCCAATGGCGAGTAGGGTTAGAGACCCAGAGGTGAGTAGTCATGGCACTCTGCGCGTTCTGCAAAACTCGAGAGACCGTCCTGTACGATAGCGACATTCCGGTCTGCCTCGAATGTGCAGAAGCCCGAAGCAGGCGCAAGCCTCCCGCTACAGAGCAACAGATTCGGAATACATTGCTGCAGGACGTCCTGCGGACAACGTCACTAACCACCGAAGCCAGCAAGGAATTTGACTCCCTCATGGACCAGTTCCCCAGCGGTCTGCTGCATCCCTACGGGGCCGAGCGGATCAAGAGTGCGTCGGACAATCTAACGGTCGCGCGGAAAGAGATGGCGAAGGCCCATCACCGGATGAATGACTTTTTGACAACCGCAGCGATGACGCGGGATTTGAAGAGCGGCTAACAACGCGTGCACGACTAGCGGCAAATCTTGCGCTTTATTTTCGCCGTAAGATTTTTTGACTCTGAGCACGCTTGAAAAGTAGGGTGAGTACGGATCCCCGTGGCAGAGTGCGAAATATTGTAAAGCAGAAACGCAGTTGTTACCAGAATGACGTGCCGTTCCGCATTCAATGTGCGGAGGGGCGGCCTGAAACGCCGGAGGCAACCGGCTGAATGATTTCATGGAACGCGGTTTTGTGCCGGAGGACGTGGGACCGGTGGGGCATCAGCCGAGAGGGATCTTTAGCCACTCCGCTACAACGACCAAACCTATTAGGGTTGCCCAAACCAGAACCAGAGTATAGTCATTTCGAGTTCGCATACAGGTGTCTTAGGTCTACAGGGAGATAGAGGCGAGGGTTTGGAAAAAGGTTTCACAAAAGTATTTTTCACCCTTTCGTAATGGTCTCGAATACAGCCTCGGCGGTAGTTGTTTTCCCAAGAAGACGAGGATAGAGTGTACGCATGGCAGAATGTGCATTCTGCAAGGTAGAAACCGAGTTGTATGACGGTGGCACACCTATTTGTCCAGCTTGTGCGGACGCACGCGAAGGCAGACTCAAGGGGACGCAGCAGCAAGTTCAGAGTACTTTGCACAGTGAGCTGCAGGCAGCCGCGGAGCGCGCCAAGGCTGCGACTGCGTCGTTCGACGCGGCTACCAGGGAGATCCCCAGCGGCCTTCCTGAGCCTGACGGAACCCAGCGAATCGATAACGCCTCGCGTGAAGTGTCTTTGGCTCGCGTCTACTTGATGAGGGCGCACAACCGCCTGAACGATTATCTGGGGCGCGGGGTCGTGCCGGGAGATTTGAAGCGGAGGGGCTGACGCTTCAGGGTGTGAATCTCGATAGCGCCCGCTCCAGTTCGTCGGCGCGTTCGTGAATCGCGGTCCAGGCGTTCTTATCGGCAACTCTACCCACGAAGTGGCGGGCGGCGTGCAATGCTTTGCGAGCATTCTGGAGGAGGCGTTCCCGTCCATTCTCGCGAGTCTGAGCCATTTTGAGGTAGGTGAAGGCGAGATTTAGATCGGCGTGTAGAAAGTCGATTAATCGCTGTTCCGCCTGTTCGTGTAGGTCTGCGAAGTCCACCCTATTCTCAGGTTATCAGGCAGACTGCGGACGCTTACTGCGATCAGTGCGTGGGGACGGGGCGCGGGGCGTGGAATGACATCAGGACGATGGTGCCGTTGATAGTGCTGAACCAGTGCGGGGTGTTTTCGGGGACGATTACGAAATCACCTTTCGCTACGGAGCGCGCGGAGCCGCCTTCTATCGCGGTGCCGGTGAGGTTGGCGGCGTTGGTGCGTTTTTCGTTGACTAGTTTGCCTCCGGTGACCAGGGTGGCAGAGCCGTCGATGACGTAGAACATTTCGGCTTCGGTTTCGTGGAGGGCGGCGGGGCCTACAGCGGCTCGGTATTCGAGGCTGGCGGTGTAGGGGGCCAGTTGCAGGATGGGTTGGGTGAAGGTGGGCTGGTCGGGTTTGCGCTCGGCCTTGGCTTTGGCGATCATCGCGGCTACGTCGGAGGACGAGGCGAAGGTTTTCACGGCGGGGGTTTGGGCTACGGCGAAGGCGGCTACAAACGTGACGGCGAAAGCAATTTTGAAAGGCTGCATTCCCAGAATGCTAGCATAGCCTTCACCCTACTTCGAGCATGACCCAACCGGGGAGGCTGGCGGGTTGGTTGCCTTCGAAAACTACGCGGCGGGTTTTGGGGAAGGGCATGCCGGTTTGGATGGCGCGCTGGTAGATGGGCATCTGGCGGAGGATTTTGCGGTAGGAGTCGTCTTCGGTTTTTAAGTACGCTGACTTGCCTAGGAGGCCGCCGCCCCAACCGATCGACAGCAGGCAAGCGTGGTCGCTGGCACGGACTTCGGCCAGGCGGGCGGAGAGTTGGTCTAGCTTAGCGGCAAGCTTGGTCATGCCGGTGCGTTGGGCGTATTCGCGGTGGCGTTCGATTTGGCCTTCGGCGTAGCGGTTGGAGGCCTGGAACATTTTTAGGCGATCGCTGGAAGAGCGTTCGCGCCATTGGCCGTCGAAGGCGGTGCCGGGGGCGGCCATTTCGGCGAAGAGGGGAACGCTTTCGTCGACGCGCTTGGCTTCGACGGAGCCGCGGGCGGATTTCCAGCCTAGTTCGAAGTGGTCTCCGCCGCGGGCAATGAGGGTCGCGGTGCGGAGGAGATAGACTTTCATGCCGGTGTAGTTGACTACTCCGGAGTCGGCTACGGAGACGCGGCGCATGCGGTTATTGCCGGAGCCGCCTAGTACGGCGTCTTCGGCTTTGTTCGCGAAGTAGCGGGGGACGCGGTCTTCTACGCGCTCGGCTAGATCGCTCACGGTTTTTTCGGTCCAACGGTCGAAGACGGAGCCGGTGCGGAGGGCTCCTTTGAGTGCGGTCGCGGGGAGGTAGGGGCCGCTGGCGTTGGTGGCGAAGGTCGGGATGAATAGATCGGCCGACTGAGCGCGTTCGTAGAGCGGGATGGAGCTTGCGTGCTCGAAGGGAAGTCGGCGGCCGGCGAAATTTTGGGCGAAGCCGCCCCAGGAGGCGAAGTCCAGCTTGTCGGCTTTTTTGAGTTGCGCCAGGTAGCCTTCTAGGCGTGGACCCTTCGCTAATAGGCGGAAGATGCGGCGCTGGTCTAGGACGTTGACGTGATCTTTCCAGACCATGTAATCGATGGGCGCTAACTTTTGGCCGTCGCCTACGAGCGTGGGCGTTAAGCACGTCACGCGATATTTCATGCGGGCACCTTCAAGGGGACTTGCAGCGATAGACCGAAGCCGGCGCGGTAGACGGGATGCGCGAAACCTTCGGGGGCTACGTCGGCGGCGGCGCCTTTGGGTTCGGAGGCTGATACGAGCACGGAGCCTTCGGCTACCATGCGGGTGTTCTTTTTCATTTGGCCCCAGCCGGATTCGCTTTCTACTCGGCCGCCTCTTGTGGTTAGCGAATAGTTGCCGCGCTGCCAGTCGATTGTTTCGGTAGATCCGGGATGGAATAGTGCAAGCATCCAGTGGCCGGTTTCTGTTTCGGCGGCGGAGTTTGCCAGGAGCTTGGGATTGTCGCGGAAGTCGGGGGCTTCGGAGCGTCCCCAGCCGCGTGAGCGTTCGCCGCCGAAGCCGGAGTCGGCTAATAGGCGGATGGCGGCTTTTACGCGATTGATCCACTGGTCATCGGAGAACTCGGCTAGGAACCATAGGCCACTGCCGGGGGTGAATTCCAGGCACGCTACGGAGTGGGGGGTCGAGCTGTCTCCGGCGCGGTCGATGGCGGCGCTGGAGCGGACTGAGGCGCGGAATAGTGTGGAGCCGACGGGGGCGGAGGACGGCATCAGACATTCGCTTTCGCCGTCGATTGTCCAAGAGTCTTCGCTTAGGGGCTTGCCGGAGAGTAACGATTCTACGACGGAGAGCGGGACGAAGCGGGCGCCTTTCCAGCGGACTTTCGACGATGCGGCGGGGGGCCAGATGTGTTGGGGAGGGAGTACGTAAAGAGTCTCGTTGTGAAACGGGTAGCAGGAACTGAAGCGGACTGCGGGTTCGGTCGCGCGGACAGTGGCATCGAGCCAGTCTTCTAGAACGCCTAGGCGGGACATGGCTCCGCACACGGCGGAGTAGAGGGCATCGCTGTGATAGATGCGCTCGACGCGATCGCGGTCTCCGGAATCGGGGCCGATGCGCCAGGGGCCGGTGGGCCGCAGGCGGACCAAAACAGAAGGCATGTTTAACTCGCCAGTTTTTCGCCGAAGGAGGCGTCGTTGGCCAAGGCTTGGACGGCCGTCAAGTCTGCTGCGGATGCTAATTCGGTTTCGGCGCTGCCGGTCGAATAGAAAGCCCGGTTGCGCCAGATCAATTTTAGATTTGCGAAGCGGATGCGGCCGCTGCCGCGGGAACCGCCGCCGCCTAGGGCGTCGTCTTCCAGCAAGCGCAGGCCTTCGATTAAGCGCGCGGCTAGGGCTTTGTCTTCTTCGCAGAGGACATCGAGGACCATGCGCACTTGGAAACGGGCGCCGGCGGGGACGCGTTCCAGGGTGCGGGGGTTGGCTTGCGACGTGATGCGGTCGATGGCGTTCTCACTCTTCACTTCGGTGATTTCGTCGTCGAGATTTTCGCGCATTTGCGCGGTGATGCTCTCGGAGACCAGAGGCGCATCATAAATCGCCAGGCGCGCGGGGGTGGCGGCGCGGGTGTCCAGGGGCTCGCCGGAGACGCGGTCCATGCGGCCGGGATTGCGTCCGAAGAGCAGGCAGATTTCGTCATCGGGGCGGTCGCTTTGGTGGATGCGGACTTCCTGGCCTTTGCGTTTCGACAGGTACACTAGCTCGGCGGGGGTGGTCAGGCCTAGCGCGTTTTCTAGTAGAGAACGGATGCGGCCGCGCAGGGAGCTGCCGGGGATGTAGGGCAAGCCGAAGGCATCCTTGACGACGGGGTTATCGGCTCCGCCGATTTCTAGCGAGCCTTTGCCGGCGCCGATGTGGAGTCCGGTTTCGCAGTGCAGGTCGCCTGACAGAATCAGTTTGCCTACCAGTTGTAACTGGGTTTGAGCGGTGTGTGAGCTCATATTCCTCTTCTACTCGTTGTAAGCGACAATCGCTTCGAACAAATCTTTAAAACGCTCGTAGCCGCGGGCGTCGTTGCGGCGGGTTACTTGGAGCAGCAGACGCTCTAGGGCATCGAGGCTCCGCAAAGAATGGCGCGCGATGGTGTAGGCGAGGCGCGCGCGTAACATTACGAAGTGGTGCTGGCGTTCGGCTTCGGGGGCGCGGACGGCGCGGCGGACTGCGTTGTACAGGCGACGGAGCTGGCTCTTGGTGCCGGAATCCATGTCGCGCATGCGCGCCACAACGGCGTGGGCTTGGTTGTCCAGGTATAGGCTGTCGGAGATTAATTTTTCGAGTTCGATCTCGGGGGCTATGTCGAAGGGGCGGCTGCCACCGGGGCGTCCTCCTTCACGGCGATCACCGCCGGGGCGGCGGTCGCCTTGTGGGCGGTCTCCGGGCGGGCGATCGCCACGGCCTTCGCGCTGTGGGCCACCACCGCCGCGGTTGTCCGGACGATTGTCGGGGCGAGGGGGGCGGTCTTCGCGCTTCTGTTGTCCTTGGGGGCGCTGGCCTTGGGGACGGCCTTCGGGTTTCGGCTTGGGGGCTTCGGCGGCGGCGGGCTCGGCGGCTTGCGCGGGCGCGGTCACTTCGGGTGCGGGCGCTGCTGCTTCAGGCGCGGGCGTCGCTTCTGCTTCAGCGGCAGGCGTCGTCGTCACTTCGGGTTGGACATCGTCAGACATTCTGGTTTTCCTTCTAAGCTTCGGCCGACAATCTGGCCCATTCTAACGCTACTCGCCCGGCGGGTCGCAACTTTACAGTTACGGCGCTGCGTCCGATTAAATCGGCGATCAAGGCGGTGCGGGCTTTCTGGTAATCTCCGCGCGCTGGGCCCATAGCGGGGCGCGCGGCGCTTAGGATACGGCGGATTCGTCTATGATAGCGCCACGGGCGTTCGCCGCCCATTTTGCGGGCTTGGCGCTTGGACATTTTCGACTGGGTTTCGCGGTAGATTCCGCAGAGGTCTTTTAAGTATTGGGCGGAGACTCCGAAGTCGGTGACCATGCGGAGGAGCAGGTCCTTCAGGTCGGCGGCGTCGGTGAATTGTTTCCATTCGAGCGTGCGGCCTAGGAGATAGATGCAATCTTTGTCGGAGGATTTCGCGGCTTCTAAGCGGCGTCCCGCCTCCTCGAATACGGAACCGAGGGATGCGTCTTCGGCGGGGGCGAGGGCTAGAGCCATCGTAATGGTTTTGCCTTCGGGTCCGGTGAAATCGGTTAAGTTCGTTTCGGTGAAGCGGCGGAAGAGGCGTTCCATTTCGCGGGCTAGTCCGATGAGGGCGTCCCAGGCACCGTAGACGGCGAAGTCGTCGCCTCCGGAGTAGAGCACGGTTACTTTTCGCCAGAATTCAGGCATGGAGCAGAGGACTTCGAGTTCGCCGGCGAAGAACTGTTTGTACATTACGGAGAGCTGGATGTGTTCTTCGATCGTTTGGGCGCGGCGGATGCGGATGCCGAAGTTATCTACGTCGCCGCGCAGGATGCCCCAGGTGCCTAGGCCTGCGGCGCGGGATGCTAGCGTTTCTGTCGAAGCTGGTTCGGTGCCGGCGTCGTTGGGGGCGGCATGGCGGGCGAAGGGGAGTGAGTCGGGGGAACCGGTTAGGGTCCAGACGTGTTTGCCTTCGCCGACTAGAATGCGGCCGGGGTATCGGGGGACCAACCTACGGTTTCGGCGTCGCGGAGTTTCCAGCCTAGTTGTCCTTCGAAGTAAGTGTCGGCGGCTGGGTCGCTGGGAATGGATGACTGGTCTGACCAGGAGTCCCGCGCAGGCGGGTCATTTGTTCGTTGAGGCGGCGGCGGACATCGCTCCAGTCGCCCAGATTTTCGGTGACGCTCCAGATGAGTTTCACTACGCCGTCGCTGAGGGACGCGATTTCTTTGGCGGAGGCGTCGAGGAACGTGTCGGCTGCGGCGCGGGATTCTTCGGGCAGCACTAATAGAAATTGGCCGCCGCCGCTGGAGCCTAGGAGGATTTTCGCCAAGCCTAATTCGGCCAGCAGGGCGCGCGGGAGAATTTCGCCGAGCAAGCTGACCCAATGGGAGCGGCCGGTGAAGGCGTGGTCGCGCTCGCCTCCGGCGGGGGCCAGGAGGAAGTCTTCGATTCCGAGAAGCTTGCCTTGAAGAAAAATCTGCACAGAAGGATGCCTGAAGGCGAAACCCTCACTGTATCATGCCCGCCAAACGCCATGATAGGCTCTTACTGGAGGCGAAACATGAGATATCTCCTGATAACGGGCGCGCTGACGTGTTCGGCTTTCGCGCAGGACTTCAAGCTGCCGCCGCCGTTCGCTACTCCTTCGGCGCGGAACCAGTCGCGTGTGATCGAGAGGCCGGCGGGGGCTCAGCTTAAAGTGCCTGCTGGGTTCACGGTTGAAGAATACATGTCAGGGTTTGCGATTCCGCGCAAGATGATTTTGGGGCCTTCGAACGAACTGCTGATCGCGGATAGCGCGCTGAACGGCAAGGGCGCGGTGTGGATCGCGCAGGGGAAAGAAAAGCGCAAGTTGATTGAGGGGCTGGACCGGCCGTTCGGCATGGCGTTCTGGAAAGATTATCTGTACGTGGGCGAGCCTACCTCGATCAAGCGCTATAAATATGACGCGAAGGCGATGACGGCGGCGAAGGGCGAGGAGGTGGTTTCGCTCAAGGATTTCGGCAGCGGGCACAACACGCGCAATATTTTGTTCGATCGCAAGGGCGAGAAGATGTATATCAACATCGGGTCGCAATCGAACGTGAGCGCGGGCGAGGATCCGATGCGGGCGGCGGTGAATCGTTTTAATCCGGACGGCTCGGGGCACGAGATTTTTGTTTCGGGGACGCGGAATCCGACGGGGATTCATTTGTATCCGGGAACGGACGCGATTTGGATTACGGTCGAGGAGCGCGATGAACTGGGGGACGATCTGGTGCCGGAGTACTTCACGCATATCGAGCAGGGGCGGTTTTATGGGTGGCCGTATGCTTATATCGGCCCTAATGAAGATCCGCGGCGCGAGGGCGAGCGGCGGGATCTGGTGGCGAAGACGGTGAAGCCTGATTTTCTGCTGCCAGCGCATGCTAGCGCTCTAGAGTTTGCGTTTTATACGGGCAAGAGTTTTCCCAAACAATATCAGGGTGGGGCGTTTATTGCGCTGCACGGGTCTTGGAATCGGTCGAAGCGGCAGGGGTACGAGATTGCTTTTGTGCCGTTCGCGAATGGGAAGCCGAGCGGGCCGATGCAGGAGTTTTTGACGGGGTGGATGTTGTCGCCGGATAATCCGGAGGTTTGGGGGCGGCCGGTGGGGGTGCTGGAGATGCCGGACGGGAGTTTGTTGGTTTCGGATGATGGGGGGAAGAAGATTTGGCGGGTTTCGTATAAGCAGTAGGTTTCCCGACTAGCTGCACGCGTTGTAGGGCATGAGCAATAACATCCGGACCGGCATATCCTCCACCGGCGGGCACATGACTTCCCCACCCTGCCATAGCAAAGGCCGCTCTGGATCATACAGGTGGAGAGAGACTGCAAACCGAAGCGGCCCGGTACCCTGCACACAATCCATCTCGCGCTGAATCAGCGTCTCGCCGTCGAGGGAGAGCAGTCCCTCGTCATAACCCAACTGCACGCGGCTCGGGATCATCCGGAAAGTCCGCCCACACTGGGCGAAACTTGGTCATGTCGAAGGGTTCGGCTAATCCCTCTACGATGGCTTCAATCAGCACGAGTTGTCGAAATGCTCTCGCGTCTGGGCATCGTCATCTGTGACTTCCCACTGCTCTCGCCATGTATCCGCGCTGATTTGCGGGCGATAGACGCAAGTTATGGTCAACCTCGGTTCGTCCATATACTAGTTACTAAGATATACCGACTCTTCCTCGTGCTTTTACGGAGCAAGCAGCTTGGATTTTAACAATGGCCGGCGGAGAGTCTGTCAAACTGCTGTCCCGCGACGCGATTCGCGGATAACCAACTATCAGCGGGGCAATCGCCAGAATCTAAGGCGGCTATACTCAAGCCGTATGTACAGAATGCTGATAGCACTATCCATGGCGACGTTCGCGTCGGCGCAGGCTCCGGGAGCGGCGCAGACCGCGGTGGTCGCGGCGGTGCGTCAGTTTGTCGACGGGTTCAACAAGGGCGACATGAAGATCATGGCGGCGTCTTGTGCCGAGCAGACATCCATTCTGGATGAATTTCCGCCGCATGAGTGGCATGGGGCGGGGGCTTGCGCGAAGTGGGCGGGCGACTATGACGCTGACGCCAAGAAGAATGGCATTACCGATGGAGTGGTTACGATCAGCAACCCCACGCACGTGGATGTCACGGGGGATCGGGCTTACGTGGTGGTTCCTGCTAACTACAATTTCAAGATGAAGGGGAAGGCGGTTGGGGAGACCGGGTCTATCATTACGCTGGCGCTGCAGAAGAGTCCGGCGGGGTGGAAGATTACGGGGTGGGCTTGGGCGAAGCATTAGGCGTCTAGCGCTTAAACGAAAAATAGGGACGGAGCCTGATTTGTTGGCGGGGCACGGGCGAAATCAGGCTCCGTCCCTATTTTTAGAAGCGGGATTTCAGGAAGCGCCAGATTTGCAGGTGCGGGCCGGGGCAGCGGGGCCAGGGGGCGAAGCTGATGATTTTGGTTTTGCGCTCGACCCACAGGCCAAAGTCGTCGGCGCCGGGGTAGGCCAGGTCGAAGACTACGCCGGTGTCGCAGGAGTCGGCGTCCTTTACTTGGAGGGCGGCGGTGTTTTTGTAGAGGCCCATGGGGCCCCAGTCTTCGGAGAACTTTTCGGGCGGATAGAACTTGGCGCTATCGGGGGTCTGCCAGAACTGGTAGGCTTCCTGATACTTTTGCTGCTTGAGCAAGGACACGAAGCGGTCGACAGTGCGCTCTTCGGACCAGTTGCGGAAATAGAAGAAGGCGGAGGTGCCGACGATCACGGCTACGATGCCCCACAGGATGATGCGCTTGCGGAGGCGTTCGCGGCGGGCGTCGGTTACTCCGTATTCATCCAGGTATCCGGGCATGTTACTTGACTCTTCTATTACTTCACGGGGTACGTCCGGTCGTAGGCGGCTATCGATTCTTCGGTGATCTCTAGCGCTGGTTTGAAGAACACGATGTTGGCCGAGTCGACTACCACGTCCAAACCTTTTTCGTCGGCAAGTTTTTTCACTACGTCGGTCATGCGCTGGGTCGCGCGCTGCAGGATATCGTTGCGATCCTTTTCGGCATCGGCCTGCACATCTTCGGTGACGCGCTTGGCTTCGCGCTGTTTGCGCTGGCCTTCGGCCTGAAGATCGACAGCGGCGGCCGGAGGGGTTTTGGGATCTTGTAATTTGGCCTGGATTTCAGCCAAGTCGCGCTGCAGCTTTTCGAGCTCGTCCTGCTGCGGCTTGTACTTAAGCATCAAATCATTGGACGCCTTTTTCATCTCGGAAGTTCCCAGAACGGCTCGCTGGAAATTGACGATTCCCACCTTGACCTGCGCCGAGGCAGTGGCGGGGGAAAAAACGGCGGCGGCGCATGCCAGCAGGGCGGGCAGGAACACAGTTCTGAACATTTTAGTAAGCGAACTCCTTTTTCAGCTAGTTTAGCAGCATCTACTTCAACATCTCGCTAAGAACGCGTCCTACGCTGCCGCTGGGGGTTTCGACATCGAGAAGGGTGGCGAGGGTTGGGGCGATATCGTTGGGGGCCACGTTGGCGTTGTAACGGCCGGGCTTGATGTGCGGGCCTAGAAACAACAGGGGGACGTGGGTATCATAATCGAAGGGCGTGCTGTGCGTGGTGCCGGTGCGTACGGAGAGCCAGTAGGGATCGAGAATCAGGATCACGTTGGCGGAGCGCACCTGGTCGAAGCCGTTGCGGACGTCGATGCCGATTCGATCTTCGAGAACTCCGCCGTTCAGCAACTGGGTGCGGGTGTAGGCGCGGAAGACGTGGGGCATGGCGCGCAGGGCTTCGGCGGTGGCGGCTTCGACTTCTGACAGATCAGCTTTTTGGGCGCGCACGGTGGCGGGATTGAAATAGATTCCGGCCTCGCCGCTGAAGGAAATCCAGTTGGCGCCGCCGAATTTGTCATGCAACACCGTTTCGAGAGCGGCACGTACGCGGGTGGGGTCGACGCGTCCGCCGGGGAGTTTACGTTTCTGATTTTCTTCGGGGACGGGGGCGGCGCCGTGGTCGGCGGTCAGGACTACCAGGACGTTGCCGGGGCCAGCTTGCGCTTCGGCGGCGCGGATGAGGTCGCCGATCAGGACGTCGACGCGGCGGGCGGCGTCGTGGACTTCTTCGGAATCGGGACCATAGAGATGGCCTACGTAATCGTTGCCGGAGTAGCTGACGGTGAGCAGATCGACCTTTGCGGTGGTGCCTAATTTTTCGGCGGCCAGGGCTCGGAGGGCGAATTTCTGGATGAGCTCATTGATGTAGGGAGTGGTTTCGATGGCGGTGTTGAGGGCTGAGCCAGCCGACGGCATTTTGTGCAGCAGCCATTCTTTGGACGCGAAAGTGTCGCTGGGGTGGCTGGTGTTGAAGTCGCTGACCCAGGTGGGGAGCGACGCGAAATAGTAAGTGCTGCTGACGAAGTTTCCGGTGGGGCCGTCGAACCAGTAGGCTCCGTCGGCGGTGTGGCCTGCGGGGAGGATGGCGGCGCGGTCCTTCATCGACACGCCGATTACTTTGCCGCCTTTGCCGGAGGATTTCAGTTCGTCACCGATGGTTGATTGCAACAGGCGCCAGGGGGAGGAACCGGTGCCGGCTGCGCCAAGCAACTGGGTTTGCGGATCGGAGACGCTGGTGACGGAGGCGCCGGTGGTGCGGTCCCACCAGTCGTTGCCGATGATGCCGGAGAGGGCGGGGGTGGCGCCCGTGAGAAATGTGGCGTGGCCGACGGCGGTCACGGTGGGGACGGCCTGGTAGCGGGCGTTGGTGAAATCGGCGCCTTGATCGAGCAGGCGCTTGAGGCCGCCCGTGTATTCAGAGCGGAAGCGGGTGAGGTAGTCGTAGCGAAATTGATCGATCACGATCGCTAACACCAGCTTGGGTTGCGGTTGCGGCTGGGCGTGGGCCGGGGCTAGCAGCGAAACGCCGACGACAAGTGACAGAAACCAGGTGCGCACTATTGCCGTGGAACTTCGCGCGCCAGGCGCACGCGGGCGGCTTCGAGCTTGCGTTTCACTTGCGCGATTTCTGTGGGGTCGAGATCGGTGGGGGAGCTGGTGTCCCACTCTTTGAGCGAGGTTTCCCACTGGGCCACGGCTTCCTTCACTTTGGATTCCTTCATAAGGATGTCGGCCATGTGATCGTGCACGGTGGGGTCGCGCGGAGTTTTGTCGAGGGCGCGGCGGAGATTCTTTTCGGCGTCTTCGAGGTGCCCGAGGCGGTACTGCACCCAGCCGAGGCTGTCGAGATAGGCTCCGTTGCCGGGTTCGAGGTCGAGGGCTTTGTTGATGAGGTCGAGCGATTCTTCGAGACGCAGATTGGCGTCGGCCAGCATGTAGCCGATGTAGTTCATGGCGCCGGCGTTATCGGGATCGGCTTTGAGGACCTTACGGAATTCGACTTCGGCTTTGTCGAGCTTCTTCATGCGCTCGAGCATAGCGCCGCGCATGAACCAGATGCCGGACTTGTCTTCGGCTGAATCGGAAAGTTTCTCGGCGGCGTCGAGGGCTTTGCCCATGTCATCCCAGCGTTTGCCTTTTTCGTAGGTGTTGGCGATCGAAACGTAAATGTCGCGGTCGTCTTTGCCGCTCAGCATTTTCTTGAGGTCGGCGGCGGCTTCGTCTATCTTGCCCATTTCGGCCAACATGGAATCGCGGGTCATGCGGATCATGCGGTCGTCGGGCCACTTCTTGATGGCGGCGTCGGCTTCCTGCTGGGCCTTGGCGTATTCTTTGCCGGTGCGATAGGCGTCGATGACTTGCGCGGAGGATCGCGGGGCGAGCGTGGGATCGACGTCGCCGATCTGGCGGTAGGCGTCGATGGCCTGATCGGTCTGATCCATCGAGCGGTAAAGGCCTGCGAGGCGTTCGAGCAGGGCGGTGCGATTGCCGCGCTCGGCCTGATTGTAATTGCGCTTGGTAGTGCTGTCGAGGATTTCTTTCAGAAGCTGGGTGGCTTCGGTGGTGCGGTCCTCAGCTTCGAGAATATTGACTTCGTTGTAGCGGATCTCGATGGAGTTCGGTTCGATTGCTTTGGCCTTATCGCTAGCTTCGCGGGCTTTGGTGAAATCGCGCTCCTGGCGATAGATCTGCGAGATCCGCAAATAGGACTGGGCGTCGGCGGGATCGTCCATCACCAGTTGGTTGTAGACTTCGAGGGCGGCGGCGTAATCCTGCGACAGCATCAGGTCCTGCGCCAGGTTGCGCTGCACTTCGCGCTCATTGGCGGGGTTGGTTTCGAGCAGCTTGCGGAGCACGCCGGCTGCACCTTTGAAATCGCGCATCTGCTCGTAGGCGGCGGCTAGCGCGGTGAGGCTGCGCGGAGTCGGATTCTTGTCGGCTAGAAGTTTGAGGAGATCGGCGGCTTTACGATTGTCGCCGAGGTCGGAATAGACCAGCGCCAGGCCGGTGAGCGCGTCTTCGTTGTCGGGCTCGATATCGAGAACTTTCTGGTACGATTTCTGCGCGTCGACCGAGTCGTCGGCGGCTTTTTGCAGGCGCGCGAGCATCAACCAGGCGGGGATGTCTTTGGGGGCGAGCTGCGTGATCTTCTGATACTGATCGGTGGCGCGGCGCAGCATGTTTTCGTCGACTTTACCGGATCGGCCATCGCCTACTAGGCGGGTAAAGATGCGGGCGAGGAGGCGGTGCGCGTTGAGATCGTTCGGATTCTGCTTGAGGACATCTTCGGCGTCGGTCTGCGCTTCACGGAGGCGGCCGGACTGGACGTAGAGATCGGAAAGCTCTTCGCTGAGCATCGCGGCGGTGGGATCCGCCTTGATGGCTTCCTTGTAATTTTCGATGGCTTTGTTGACGAAATCGCCGCGGTTGCCGAACATGCTGGCTTGTTCGGCGTACATGTGAGCCAGCGTGTAGTGGTAGTAGGCGGAAGCTTTATCTACCTTGGGAGCCGCTGCGGCAGCGGGGGCTTGCGCCCACAAAGTTGCACTTCCTATCACACACCCAATCGCTGACATCAGCAGAGCTTTGCGCATGGAACCACCTTCGTGGACGTGGATTATTTTTCCCGCCATTTATAGTATACCTATGAAGCCGCTCGTGACCGTCGTGGGAGCAACGGGCTCAGGAAAGAGTGCGCTGGCGCTATGCCTGGCGCAAAAGTTCAGCGGCGAAATTGTCAATTGCGACTCCCTCCAACTGTATCGGGGCTTCGATATCGGGACCGCGAAAACGCCTGCACAGGATCGCCGCGGAATTCCCCATCATCTGTTCGACGTGCTGACACCGAAGGAAAGTTACTCGGCTGGTGAATATGCCCGGGCGGCAAGGGAAGCGATCGCTGAAATCTCGGGGCGGGGGCGACTGCCGGTGGTGGTGGGAGGGACGGGGTTCTACTTACGGGCGCTGCTGGAGGGGCTGCCGGCGCTGCCGGGTCGCGACGAGGGCTTGCGGGGAAGGCTGGGCGAACGCGAGAGCGCGCGGCCGGGGAGTTTGCATCGGATTCTGGGGCGGCTGGACGCAACGGCGGCTGGGCGGATTCATGAGCGGGACACGCAGAAAACGATGCGGGCGCTGGAGGTGCGGCTGCTTACGCGAGCGGCGGCGCCGGGGGTGGATACGGGACGGGGGATCGAAGGGTATGCGGTGGTCAAGTTGGGGCTGGACCCAGATCGGGCGGAGCTGCAGCGGCGGCTGGAGGCGCGGACGCGGGGGATGTTCGCGCAGGGGTTGATTGAGGAAGTGCAAGCGCTGCTGGCGGGCGGGGCTACGGGGGACGAAAAACCGTTTGAGGCGCTGGGGTATAAGCATGCGGTGATGCATCTGCGGGGGGAGATCGCGCTGGAGCAGGCGGTGGAGTCGACTGTCATTGAGACGCGGCAGTATGCGAAGCGGCAGCGGACTTGGTTTCGGCGGGATGCGGAGATCAGATGGCTGCGCGGGTTTGGAGACGAGGCCGGGGCGATCGCGGAGGCTTGTGCGATGGGTTTGGGTAGCGGACTATTTTGAAAACATGTTGCGCCAAAGAACAAGGTACGCGCCTATAGAGTTGGTGTCGCAGCAAGGATCGCAGGACGATCTCGTAGTTTGCGTGTCGCAAAGATTTCGATCCGGATACCGACAAAAGGTGTTGTCCAGTAAACGCCGAGGCCCGCAATAGGGGCTTAACCTTCGCCGTGCAACCTTAGGCCGATCCGAAATCCGTCATTGTCAAGCGCAGAGCAGTAGCGCACATTCCCAAGTTCGACGATATCGTTAATCCGTAATTGCACGATGGTTCCCGGCAAAATGGCCTGCGGACTTAAAATACCGAGGCCGTTTTTCGACACGTTTACGATTCTAACCTTGTGTCGACCCAACGACAGTGGGTGGAGTTCCTGGAGGGTTCCTTCGCCTTCGGTGGTGAAGCGCGGCTCAGATCGCTTTTGTGCCGAATCCGTTTTTGGCCCAGATACCATCTCAAGGGTCAACCGCTGTCCTAGGCAATTCGATAACTGCAATCGACAACTTTCGCAATCAATAAGGTGGCGCTCCGTGGGCACGAGTCGTTCGGACTCCAATCGCCCACGGAGATAAAGGTCTAGATCATCTTCGTGTATGTGGACCGCAGTTTTTATATCGAGCATAGAAATAACGCCTATAAAGCCCCGCGGAATACCAAGTTCGACCGGGGTTATGATATCACGATATAAACCAGTAATACCAGGAAATACGCAAATCGAATACCTTAGTTATCTTCCTATGCTAAATGGCAAACAGCCCCGACTGTAGCGAAGCAGCGGGAACCATGGCCTATGCAGCGGTGGCCCCCCAATGCCGATTAATTAGGCGAACGAGAATAAAGGAGTGCCAAATGACGGTTTCCATGGGATCAGCTTTATTTGCCTTTTCATTGAGTATTATTTGCTCCTTGGTAGTGGCAAGGCGCAGCTCAAACGCGAGAATTCGGCTGCTGGCACTAACAGTGGGCCTGCTACCGCTCTGTCAGGCCGTGGTTCTCCTGGGTCGCCATCATGTCTGGCTCAGCACCGAGGTTGCAGAGGTGGCCGAATCATTGGAGCTTCTGGTCGGAGCACTTTGTCTTACTGCAATCCATCTCCTCAACAAAGAAAATGGTGATCGACGTAGCACCGATATGAGGCTGCGCGTCGCAGAATCGACGCCGACGCCGCGGTAGAAGGCATCTGAAGGTCCGCGCTTCATCGCCCAGAAGCCTAGACCGTAGCTTTACGATGTCTTGAAATCATCCCCAGAGTAGGTAGACTCGTCGAGACACTTGGGGCATTTGATGTTCTCGGGAAGCCGAGAGAAAATGGTGTGGCCGCTATAGGTTTGGAGCGTGATTCTAGATCGGCACGCCTTGCAGTCGATATATCGAAACTTCATGGGTGGATTCTCTTTCTTTCAATAGAGGAGAAGTCCCGGCATGTGCAGTGCGGCGACTCTTTGAACCGATGGGCAGAGCATACCACGGATAGTTGGATAAATGTTTGTTAGCTCAATTTGAAGCATGGCGATTCTTAGCGGCCATCCGAGACTTGGCATTGGTTTTGCGTACTCGTTCCCGGCGCTCCATTTCCTTCATGACCCGTTCATTGTTGGCCAGCATGATCGCTCGAAGTTCGGGAAGCTGTTCCGGGTTTAGCTTTGGGATCAAGCCAGCGAGAGCGGCATCCATCGCCGCGATGCAATCGGGGAATTTGAGTCGATGGTGCATGAAGCGGTTCAACACTTCCTGCGTTTCGCTCTTATAGACTTGCAAGGGACCACCCCAACATGAAGTATCGCACTAACCCCATGATGTTGTTGGGGGCATCCTAGGTGCGTGCGATCATGTCTAGTGGCTGGTGGGTCTGGTTCGCTGCAAATCTGCGACGGGCATGTATGTGCCCCATGAAGTACCACCATTCGGGCGGTACATGACGCTGAGCCTCGAACAGAACCGCGACCGAAGGAGGCGGGGGGGGCGGGAGACTAGTGACGGACTGCCTTAAACTAAAACTTGATGCAAATCCTGCGGCTCGTCTTCTTTCTGCTGATCTTTCAGACGGCGAGTCTATTGGCTGATACGGCGGCGGTATTGCCGTTTGCGAATCGCACGGCGGTGGCTAATCCCACGCAGGCTTCGCTCGATTGGATCGGGGAGAGCATTGCCGAGACGGTACGGGATGCGATTGGGTCGCGGGGCGTGGTTACGCTTTCGCGGGCGGAGATTGAGGAGGCTTATCATCAACTCAATTTGCGAACGCTGAGTTTGCTGACTGAGGCTTCCATGCTGAAGATCGGCGAGGCGTTGGATGCGGAGCAGGTGGTTTACGGCTCCTTTGAATTTTTGCCGGATCCGGCGGCGGCTCATGGGGTCGCGGATGGGTCTCTGAAAATCACGGCGCATATTTTCGACCGGCGGCGGTTTAAGCAGAGTTCGGAATTTATCGAGAGCGGGAACCTGGAAGACTTGCCGACACTCGAGGCGCATCTGGCTTGGCGGGCGCTGGTGCTGCTGGCGCCTCGGCTGGCTCCGGCGGAGGCGGATTTCCGGACGCTGCGGCCTCCGGTCCGGCTGGACGCGGAGGAAAACTATGTGCGCGGGCTGCTGGCGCGGACGCCGGAGCAGCAGGAGCGATTTTTTCTGCAGGCGGCTCGGTTGGACGCGCGCTACGGGCATCCGGATTATCAATTGGGGCGGCTGCATTACGATCGCAAGGAATACCGGCAGGCGGCGGACTGGCTGCTGAAGATTACTCCGGACGACGCGCATTACCGGGAGGCTACGTTTCTGCTGGGTTTGGCGTTGTTCCAGGCAGGGGATTTCGCGGGGTCGCAGAAGGCGTTTCAGACGGTAGCCGACGTGGTGCCGCTGAGCGAAGTGTTCAACGATCTGGGGGCGGCGCAGAGCCGGCGGAATTTGCCGCAGGCGATCGAGTCTTTTCGCAAGGCGCTGGACGGCGATCCCAACGATCCTATGTATCATTTTAATCTGGGATACGCGCTGTGGAAGAAGGGCGACTATGCAGGAGCGGCGGACCGCTTCCGGGCGGTGCTCGACCGGCAACCGGATGATGATATGGCTACGTTGATGCTGGGGCTTTCCTTGAAGAAGCAGAATACGCGGGCGGGCGATGCGCGCCTGGAAACGCTGGAGCGCCTGAAAAGTAATTACGAAGAGCGGGCTTATCTGCAACTGAAGGCGCTGGTGAATCCGGCGCGGCCGTGAGTGTATAATTCGGTAAAACATGATTGAGTCCTTCGGAGTTTCGGACCCCGGTTGCGTCCGCACGAACAATGAGGACTATTTCCTCCTGCTGCCTGCGGCTGGATTGTATGTGGTGGCGGATGGCATGGGGGGCGCGCAGGCGGGAGAGCATGCTTCGCGGCTGGCTGTCGAGACGCTGCGCGATACGATTCAGGCGGTGACGCCACCGTCGTCGCCCGACGATCTGCTGGATGCTTTCGCCAAGGCCAATCAGCGGGTGATGAAGGAAGCGGACTCCGATTTGAGCATGGAAGGCATGGGGACCACGCTGGTGGCGGCGGTCGAAAACGACGGGGACTTGTTTATCGCCAGCGTGGGGGACAGCCGGGCTTACTTGTTCGAGAACGGGAAGCTGCAGCCGATTACTGAGGACCAGACGTGGGTCAATGAAGTGGGGCGGCGGCTGGGGCTCGATGAGGAAACGCTGAAGATCCATCCGATGCGGCATGTGTTGACCATGGCGATCGGGGTGTCGGGGCAGTTGCGGGTGAACCATTATTTAATTCATCCGACGCCGGGGGCGCAGATTCTGCTGTGCAGCGATGGGCTGCATGGGGTGGCTCCGGACGAGCGCATCGGCGAGGTGCTGGCGGCGGGCGGGTCGCTGGAAGCTAAGTGCCAGAAACTGGTGGAGCTGGCGAAGGAACTGGGCGGGCCGGATAATATCACTGCCGTGATTCTGAAAGCGGCCTAGGGTCTGTTCGGACCACTAACCTTTATCTCTTCCTCGGTCGATCAGTCGAGGAGTGCACCACCACAAGCACAGACCGGTCCACGAGCACAAACATCCTGTCTCCATTTTCGGGCTAATGTATCGGTTGCTATTCCCGATGATGGGGATATTGTCTCTCCTGGTGATCGGTACAGGGATAGCAACCTTATCGAAGGGCAGACTCGGTTATTACAACTATAAACGCCTGATCGTTTTTGCACCGTTCGCTATTGTGGTTGGTGCGTGTTTTCTGCTAGTCACGTTCGTGAAGTGGAAAAGCTCCAGATCAGTCGAAAACTGTTGCGGGAACGTGGCGGACGATCTGAAGCCGAGCGGGTGAGCCGAGCTCCCCTTATTGGTCTTCTTTCGCGGCGGTCACGGGATCGACTTTTACGCCTTCGCGGGCGCTGTCGCCGGGGTTGGCTATTATTTTGTCGCCCATTTGCAGGCCGCTGAGGACTTCGAGGCGATCGCCGTAGTCGCGGCCTACTTGGATTTTCTGCAGGTGCACGGTGGAGTCCGGGCGGACTACTGCTACTTGCGTTCCGGTGGCTAGGACGATCAGGGCGTCGCCGGGGATCAGCAACGGGGCGTTGGCGCGGGGACTGCTGAGGTCGACTTGCGCGTACATGCCGGGGAGCAGGGCGCCGTCGGCGTTGGGGACTTGAACCTCCACCAGCATGGTGCGGCTGGTGGGGTCGAGCGAATTCGCGGTGCGCGCCACGGTGCCGGTGAAGGTGCGGGCGGGCAGGTTAGTGACGGTCAGGCGGGCGGGCTGGCCTACGTGTATGGAACTGGCGTTGGTCTGCGGGACGTTGACGTAGGTGCGCAGGGTGCCGGTTTGGGCGATGCGGTAGAGCAGGGTGCTGCCGGTATTCACGAGCGCGCCAGTGTCCACATTGCGCTGGGTGATCACGCCGGCGAAGGGGGCTTTCACTACGCGGTAGGCTTGCATTTGATCCAGGCGCGATACGTTGGCTTCGGCGGCGGCGATGTTGGCGCGCTGCACGGCGATGGCTTTTTCAAGCGACTGCACGCCGGCTAGCTGGGCTTGGTATTGCGACTGGTACTGATCGTTATCCTGCTTTGACACGACGCCGGCTGCGACCAGGCTGGCCCAGCGGCTGGCGGTCACCTTCGCTAATTCGAGATTGGCTTTGCCTTGCTGTTCGTTGGCTTGGGCCTGATCGAGTCCGGCTTGCGTCTGCTGCAAATTGGCTTTGGCTTGGATCAATTGCTGATCGAGCTCGGGGGCTTCGATCTCGGCGACGGGCTGGCCGGCTGCGACGCGGTCTCCGATGTCGACCATGCGGCGTTTGATATAGCCGTCGGCGCGCGCCAGAATGGGGGCTTCGGTAACGGCTTCGATGCTGCCGGGGAGCTGCAATTCGCTCATCGCGGAGGAGCGGCCTACTTCGATGATTTCGACGCGCGGCACGGCCTGTTCCTGCTCGAGCGCCTGGCTGCCGATCAAAGCGTTGCGTTTCAGCAAGGGGATGTAGCCGGCGAAAAATGCCACCACGAGCAAAACCACAGCGCCCAAGAACAGAGCCCAGATGGTGATGGCGGAGGGATGCCAGGGTTTTTTCAAAGCGCTATGCGCGGTGCCGTCGACCAGGCCTTTCTGATCGCGAAGCTGGCGCTTGAGGTCTTCGACTTCCTTGCGGAGACGTTCCTCCGTGGTTTCCTGCACGGTGATTTCTTCGGGTTGATTCGGTTCGGTATATCGCATCAGATGCTTAAATTTGGTTCAGATTCCACTCGGACTCGAGAGCGTCTTCGCGCTCTTCTTGTTCCAGCTTGCGTTCGTGGTCGACGGGCGGCTGGGTACGCAGATAGCTATAAATGATGGGCACCACGAACAAGGTGGTTACGGTAGCGAACAGGAGGCCGCCGATCACGGCGCGTCCCAGGGGGGCGTTCTGTTCCCCGCCCTCCCCCAAACCGAGCGCCATGGGGAGCATGCCGAGCATCATAGCGGTGGCGGTCATCAGCACGGGGCGGATGCGGGCGTAGCCGGCGGAGAGCATGGCTTCCTTGGCCGACGGCACCAGCGTTCTTTCGTCGTTGGCGAAGGTCACCATCAGAATACTATTGGCGGTGGCCACGCCGACGCACATGATGGCTCCCATCAGCGAGGGCACGTTGAGAGTGGTGCCGGTGATGAAGAGCATCCATAAAATTCCGGCCATGGCGCCGGGCAGAGCCGTCAGGATGATGAAGGGATCGAGCCAGGATTGGAAGTTCACTGACATCAACAGGTATACCAGGGTGACGGCGACGATCATACCCAGGCCCAGGCGTAAGAAAGACGAGCGCATGGTGTCATACTGGCCGCGCAGATCGAGCGTGGTGCCACGGGGCAGGTGGGGGGTTTCTTCCTGCATGATTTTTTCGACAGCCGAGCCAACGCCGCCGAGGTCGCGGCGGTCAACGTTCGCATAGACGTCGAAAACCGGCCAGACGTTATAGTGATTGACGATGACGGGGGCGTAGCCGCGCTTGACTGTGACTAGATTCGACAGCAGTTGGGCGCTGCCGGCGACGGCTCCCGGATTTCCATAGGCTTGGGACGCTCCGTTGGGGGAAGCACCTACCGCGGCATTCCCTGCGTTGGTGTTGGAGTTGACCGCTATGTTGCCGGAGGTAACGGGCGTGCGCAGAAGGGCGTCGAGCGAATCGACTTTGTATTGCGGGGTTTGTACGCCTACGTTGTAGTTAACACCGTTGGGTCCTACCCAGAAGTTGGGGGCGATGGTGCCGTTGCCGCTGAGCGAGATCAGCATGTTGCCGGTGACATCGTGCTGGGTCAGGCCTAGCTGCGCGGCTTTGGTGCGATCGACGTTGAGAGTGATTGAGGGTTGATCGACCACCTGGTGAACGTGGACGTCGGCCGAGCCGGGGATGCGCGCGATGCGTGCTGCCAACTGCTGGGCGATCTTGTAGCCGGCTTCGGAGTCGCGTCCGACGACTTGTAAATCGATGGGCGCGGGGAGGCCGAAGTTCAGAATCTGGTTGGTGATGTTGGCGGGCTGGAAGAAAAACGTGGTGTCGGGAAATTTCTGATTGAGCTGTTTGCGCAGCGCGACTTCGTAATCGCGGGTGGGGCCATGTTTCTCTTTGAGCGAAATCAGGAGCTCGCCGTCGGCGCTGGAGATGGTGGGAACGTCGCCTTGTGCGAGGCTGGTCCAACTATTCGGGACGCCGATGTTGTCGATGATGGTTTCCATTTCATCGGCGGGGATCACTTGGCGGATCTCGCGCTCGATGGCGGCGAAGCGGACTTCCGTCTCCTCAATCCGGGTTCCCGCCGGTGCGCGGGCATGGAGGCGCATCTGGCCGGAATCGACAGTGGGGAAGAAGTCTTCGCCGACTAGCCAGAGGAGCCCCAGGGAACCGATGAAGACTACGCCGAAACTGGCGAGCACGCGGCCGCGATGACGCAGCGACCAATCGAGCAAGCCGATGTAGCGGAAGCGGAGGCGTTCGAACAGACCGTTGAACCAATGGTGCATGGTCCAGAAGATGCCTTTGCCGCCGACGTGCTCGCCTTCGACGCCGAGCTGATACATCGACATCTCAGCGCGCAGAAGCTTGTGCACCATGGTGGGGACCAAGGTTCGAGATAAGAGATACGACGCGAGCATGGCGAAGACTACGGCCATGGCCATGGGCGTGAATAAATATTTCGCGGTTCCGGTGAGCAGGAGTACGGGGACGAACACGATACAAATCGACAGCGTCGAGACGAAGGTCGGCACGGCGATTTGCGATGCGCCGTCGAGCACGGCGCGGACTAGCGGCTTGCGCAGTCCGATGTTGCGATGGGTATTTTCGATTTCGACGGTGGCGTCGTCAACCAGGATACCGACGGCTAGCGCGAGGCCTCCGAGGGTCATAACGTTGATGGTTTGTCCTAGCAGGCTCAGGATGGAGATTGAAGCCAGGATCGACAGGGGGATCGAGATGCAGACGATGAGAGTGCTCCGCCAACTGCCGAGGAAGAGCAGGATCATCATGCCGGTGAGGGCGGCGGCGATGAGGGCTTCGCGAACTACACCGGCGATGGAGGCGCGCACGAAGACGGACTGATCGGCTAGCGTGACGACTTTTAATTCCGGAGGGATGGTGGCGAGGATGCGGGGGAGCGCGGCTTTTATGTCGTTGACGATGGAGAGCGTGGAGGCTTTACCAGTGCGGGTGATCGTCATCAGGACGCCGCGCGAGCCGTTGGTGCGGACAATATTGTTTTGTACCGAGAAGCCATCGCGCACTTGCGCTACGTCTTTCATGTAGACGGTGGCGCCGTTCACGGTCTTGATGGGCAGATTGTTCAGTTCGTCAAGGACGATGGGGCTGCTGTTGACCTTGATCTGATATTCGGTGCCGGCTAGCTTGGCGGTGCCGGCGGGGAGAATCAGGTTCTGCAAGTTCAGGGCGTTCGAGACATCGACTGGGGCGAGTTGTTTGGCGTAGAGTTCGTCGAGATTCAAATCCACCATGACGGAGCGCGCTTTGCCTCCGAAGGGATAAGAGACCGAGGCGCCTTGCACGGTGCCGAGCGGGGTGCGGATGAAGTTGTTGCCTAAATCGAAGATTTCCTGTTCGCGCAGGGTCTTGCTGGAGAGTCCTAATTGCAGGATGGGAACGCTGGCGGCGTCGTACTTGAGAACGTTGCCGGGGAGCATCCCGGGGGGCATCTGGCGGATGGCGCTGGTCATCTGGGCGGTGACCTGGGCGACTGCCATGTCGACCTGGACGTTCGGGTGAAAGTAGATGCGGACTACGGCGATGCCGTTATAGGATTGCGATTCGATGTGCTCAATGTCGTTGACGTTCGAGGTAAGGCCGCGCTCGAAATTGGTGACGACGCGCTTCTCCATTTCATCGGGCGAGAGGCCGGTGTATTGCCAGAGCACGCTGACGATGGGGATGTCGATATAAGGGAAAATATCCACCGGCATGGTGACGATGGCGGCCCCGCCCAGGAAGGCGATGAGAATGGCCATGACCACGAAGGTATACGGGCGGCGGAGCGCTAGCCGGACTATCCACATAATTTTGTGTTTCGCAGGGCGAAGTAACCGCCCACTGCTATATCCATTATTATCGTTTGCGGCCGTTATTTTTGGCTGTCCCGATTGGCAGGGTGCACAGACCGTAGTGCCATTTGGCAGAGCGGGAGTTTCGCCGACCCTGCGCTATCATATTATGCGTGAAACCGGACGCGGCTCTTGAGCTCGCCACCCAGCAATTGAACCGGGTGCGCGAGGAGATTGGGAAAGTGATTGTCGGCCAGCAGGAGGTGGTGGATGGGGTTCTCATCTGCTTGCTGGCGGGGGGGCACGTCCTCCTTGAAGGCGTACCCGGACTCGGGAAAACTACACTGCTGCGGACGCTGGCGCGGGTGCTGCACCTGAAGTATTCGCGGATTCAGTTCACTCCCGATCTGATGCCCGGCGATATTGTCGGCAGCATGATTATCGATACCGAGGGCGGGGCCAAGGCACTGCGCTTTCAGCCGGGACCGATCTTCGCGCACCTGGTGCTGGCCGACGAAATCAACCGCGCGACTCCGAAGACGCAATCGGCTTTGCTCGAGGCGATGCAGGAGCACACGGTCACGAGTGGGACTACGACGCACGAGTTGGAAGCGCCGTTTCTGGTGATGGCTACGCAGAATCCGATCGAGATGGAAGGCACTTATCCGCTGCCGGAGGCGCAGCTCGACCGCTTCCTGATGAAGATTCTGGTGCGCTACCCGTCGCGCGAGGATTTGAGCACCATCGTGACGCGCACGACGCAGAAAGAAGAAGCGCATCTGCGTACGATTTTGAATCGCGAGGAGATTATGGAGCTGCGGCGGGTGTGCCGCGATGTGCTGGTGGCGCCGCATGTGCAGAGTTACGCGATCGATCTGGTGATGGCTACGCAGCCGGATTCTAATGAATCGCACGAGCTTTCGAAAAAGTTTATTCGCTTCGGCAGTTCGCCGCGCGGGGCGCAGGCGCTGGTCGAATGCGGGCAGGTGCTGGCTTTGATGCGCGGACGCCTGCATTTGTCGATTGAAGACGTGCAGACAGTGGCGGCGGCGGTGCTGCGGCATCGCATCATTTTGAATTTCGACGCGCACGCCGACGGGCAGACGCCGGAGACGATCCTGAACAAGATCATCCCGAGTGTGGTGGCGCAGGCGGGCGCCAAGGTCTAAGCGGTGGCTGAAAACGGGCTGCTGATCGACACTCCGCTGCTCGAAAAACTGGAGAGGCTTGCCATCCAGTGGCAAAAATCCTTGCCTGGCGTGGTGGGCGGGCACAACACTTCGCGTTCGGCGGGGCCGGGGCAGGAGTTTCTCGACCACCGGCAATTTCATCATGGCGACGATCTGCGTGCGGTGAATTGGCGCGCTTATCTGCGGCTGGAAAAGATGTTCCTGAAGATGTTTCAACTGGAGCCGCGAATTCCGGTGCGGGTGCTGGTGGACGTTAGCAGGTCGATGACCACGGGCGGGAGCAAGACCGCGCTTTCGAAGTTCGATTATGCGCGCAAGCTGGCGGCGGCGATGTGTTACGTGGCGCTGGTGCGGCTGGATTCTATTTATCTGCAGCCGTTCGCCGAAAAGCTGGGCGATCCGCTGCGACTGGGCGGAGGGCGGCAGCGCTTTCAGCCGGTGGCGAACTACTTGCAGGCGCTGAAACCGGGGGGCTCGACCAAGTTCTTCGACATCACGCGCGATTTTATTTCGCGGTATCCGCAGCGCGGGCTGGTGATCGTGATCTCGGATTTTCTGGATGACGCGGGGTGCGAGAAGCCTCTGCAGTATCTGACGGATTTCGGGCACGAGATGATTTTGATCCATGTGTGGGCGGATGAGGATCGCGAGCCTCCTTGGGATGGGGAATTGGATTTAGAGGACGCGGAATCGGGGACGCGGGTGCAACTGGCATTCGATGACTCGGCGCGGGCTCATTATGTCGCGGCATTCGATGAATTTGCATTGCAACTGCGCAATGTGGCGCTGCGCAATGGTGGGCGGTATGTTGGATTGTCGACGTCGATTCCCATTGAAGACGCTATTTTTGGGCCCATGGTGAGGGCTGGGGCCGTGCAGTAACGCATGAATTTTCTGAATCTCAGTTTCGGGGAACTGCTGGGGCTGGCGGGGATTGTCTCCGCTGGCATTGTCGCGCTGTATCTGCTCGATCGCACCAAGCGCAAACAGGTAGTGTCGACGCTGCGGTTTTGGACGGCTGGCAAGTTGCCGGAGGAACTGAAGCATAAGCGGCGCGTGCATCAGCCGTGGAGCCTGCTGCTGCAGGTGATCAGCATGATCTTGCTGCTTCTCGCGATCGCCGGACCGCGCTTTGGGGACTTGGGGACTTCGCGCGATCACGTGCTGCTGCTGGATACTTCGGCGTGGATGGGGGCGCGGGCGCGGCAGGGGATTTTGCTGGATCAGGCTAAGAACGCGGCGCTGGTATACGTCAATTCTTTGCCGCTGGCGGACAGGGTGATGCTGGTGCGGGCGGATGCGCTGGCTACGCCGGTCACGCAGTTTGAGTCTAATAAAAGCGCGGTGGCGGAGGCGATCCGGCGGTCGCGGCCTAGCACTTCGGCGTTGAATCTGGAGCAGGCGCTGGAGTTTGCTCAGCAGGCTCAGAAATTACAATCGCAGAAGGCAGGGGAGATTGTGTTCGTGGGGGCGGCGCGGATTCCTAAGCAGGAAAACGAGATCGCGGTGCCGGCGAATTTGCGCGTGATTTCGATTCCCTCGAACGGGGAAAATGTGGGGCTGCGGAAGTTGGGGGTGCGTCGCGCTGCCACCGGGGTTGATTCATGGGAAGCGTTCGTCGAATTGCGCAACGACGGGCAGAAGGCTCGCGAGATCACGCTGCTGTTGCAATTCGCGGGGACGGCGGCGGGCAGCAAGACCATGACGCTGGCGGCGGGATCGGAAACGCAGGCGACGTTCGTGTTTCAGGCGAAGAAGGCGGGGTTGCTGGAGGCGCGCGTTACTTCTACCAACGGACGGGGCGATGCGTTTCCGCAGGACGATACGGCCGTGATCGAAGTGCCGATCGGGAAGCCTCTGCGGGTGGCGGTTTACTCGCCGGAGCCGGACTTGTTGAAACCGCTGCTGGCGGGGAATCCGCAGGTGGAGGCGACTTTCGACTTGCCGGCGAAGTATGATGCGCAGGCTGCGGCGGATATCGTGGTGTTCGACCGCTTCGTTCCTAAAGACCTGCCTAAGAATGCGGCGTCGATTTGGATTGAGCCGCCGGCGGGGTCGCCGTTTGCGATTCGCTCGACTGCGTCGAATGTGAAACTCGAGACGTGGCATCAGGAAACGGCGCTGGGCGCGGGGCTATATACAAAGGATGTCGATCTGGCTTCGACCGAGGTCTTCAATCTGGCGCCGGGGGATCAGGCGGTGGCGGATACGGCGCAGGGACCCGTCGTTGTGGAGCGGCCGGGGGCTGTGAAGATGGCGGCGCTGGGGTTCGATCCGGTGCGTTCGGCGATGAAATATGATTTGGCGACGCCGCTGTTGATGGCGAACCTGCTGCGCTGGATGGCTCCGGAAGTTTTCCGGCGTTCGGATGTGCAGGCGGGGACGGTGGGCACTGTGAACGTGGCGCTGGAGAGCGGCGTCAATCCGGCCAATATCAAAGTGCTGGGCGACGATCAGCGGCCTCTGCCTTTTACTGTCGAAGGCAACAGCTTGCGATTTTTCGCGGGAGCGCCGGGGAATGTTCACGTATCACGGGGGATCGGGAAACGGTTTATTCGCTGACGCTGCCGGATGTGGGCGATACGGCGTGGCGTCCGCCGGCTAGTGCTGCGCGCGGAATACGGCGGGGAGCGGCGGCGGAGTCGGCTCCTCCGAATCCTTGGCCGTGGCTGGCGCTGGCCGGGGGACTGGGATTGTTCGCGGACTGGCTGCTCTATGGACGCAGCCGGATCGTGCGGTTGACGCCGCGCGCGGCTTCGTTGAGTTTAGTGGAGCGGCTGCGCTGGAGAAAAGCGTCATGAGTTTCGACCGCAGTTGGGTGTTGCTGCTGGCTTGGATTCCGCTCGCGTGGGGTTACTACGAATACCGGCGGACTACGCGCAAGCTGGGACTGGCGTTGAAGGTGGCGACTTTCACGCTGATCCTGCTGGCATTGGCGCAGCCGCGCTTGAGCATCTCGACGAGCAAGGTTGCGGTGGGCGTGTTGGTGGACACATCGGCTAGCGTTTCGCCGCGGGATTTGGAGCGGGCTTCGAAGATGGCTTCCGAACTGGATGACGCGCGTGGCAGCAATGCGCTGCGCGTGATTCCGTTTCGCGCGCTCGACGCGGATGGCGGATTTGACCGAAGACCAGAAGCCTTGGAAACTGCGGCTGACTGCGGGGTCCGACGGACGCTCGACCGATCTCGAGGCTGCCGTGCGCGAGGCGATCAGTTCCCTGCCCTCCGGCATGCTGCCGCGGCTGGCGTTGATTTCGGACGGCAAGGAGAACAAGGGCAGCATCGCGCGTGCGGCTTGGCAGGCGCGGCAGGCTGGGATTCCGATCGACACTTACGCGATGCAAGGACGGGAGCGTCCGGCGCTGCGGCTGGAATCGGTGAGTCTGCCGATGAATGCGTTTACGGGGAGCAGTTCGCGATTGACCTCGCGGTGTCGGCGCCCGGAAAGACGCAGGCCGAAGTGGAGTTGTCGGCGGAAGGGCGGTCACTCGGCACGACGCAGGTGACGTTGGGGGCCGGTGTTAACCCGATTCGCATGCATGCGAGTCTCGAAACGCCGGGGGCGCTGGACCTTACGATCGCGGTGCGCACCAAGGGCGCGGGCGATGTGCAGGTGGATCAGGCGGTGATGTTGCGGCGTCCGAAGGCGTTGTATGTTTCTGAAGATCCCGCCGGGGCTGGACAACGCTTTGCCGGGGGCGCTGGCGGCTGCGCAGTTCGACGTGACGCGCGTCAACGACATCGACAGCGCCAATTTCGCGGACTATCAACTGGTGCTGCTGAACAATTGGGATCTGGAGAAGATCACGGCGCCGCGCAAGGCGGATCTCGAAAAATATGTCAAGCAGGGCGGCGGGCTGCTGGTGATTGGCGGCGAGCGCAATGTCTACGACATGAAGAAAAAGTCGGAGGACGCGCTCGATCGGGCGCTGCCGGCGAAGTTGTTGCCGCCGCAGTCAGCGGAAGGCACGGTGGTGGTGTTAATCATCGATAAGAGTTCGTCGATGGAAGGTCCGAAGATGGAACTGGCGCGTGCGGCGGCAACGGGGCTGGTGGCTAATCTGCGCCCTATCGACCAAGTGGGCGTGCTGATTTTCGACAATTCGTTCCGCTGGGTGGTGCCGATCCGGAAAGCGGACGATCCGCGCGGGATCAACTCACTGATCGCGGGGATCACGCCGGATGGTGGAACGCAAATCGCGCCGGCGTTGACGGAGGCGTATCAGAGAGTTCTGCCGGTGGAGGCGACTTACCGGCATATTCTGCTATTGACCGATGGAATTTCGGAAGAAGGTAATAGCTACGCGCTGGCACGCGAGGCCAAGGAACATCAGGTCACGATTTCGACGATCGGGCTGGGGGCGGACGTCCATCGCGAATATCTGGAGATGGTGGCGAACCTGGCGGAGGGGAAGTTTTATTTTTTGAAGGACCCGAACGGGCTGGAGCAGATTGTGCTGCGCGATGTGATGGAGCATACGGGCACGACGGCGGTGGAGAAGCCGCTGGCGGCGCAGGTGGCTAAACAGACGGAAATTCTGGAGGGACTGAATATTGAATCGGCGCCTCCTCTCAAGGGTTATGTGCGGTTTGAAGCGAAGCCTTCGGCGGAAACCATTCTGCGCTTTGACAAGCACGAGCCGCTGCTAGTGCGCTGGCAGTATGGACTGGGGCGGTCGGCCGTATTTACGTCGGACGCTAAGGCGCGGTGGGCTGCGGACTGGGTGACCTGGAAAGGCTTCGATAAGTTCTGGACGAATCTTAGCCGCGATCTGCTGCCGCGCACGCAGGCGGGCGAGGCGACGGTGGAATACGATAGCGCCAACGGGGATCTGGTGGCGAACTACCGGCTGGGCGAGGGCGTGGATGAACCTAAGGAAGTGCCGGCGATTTATGTCATCGGCTCGGACGGGTTCAAGAAGCAGATGGATGTCATTAAGGTCGGCGCGGGTGTGTATCGTGGGAGACTCGCGATTGGGGCGCGGCAGGGATTGTTTCGTGTGCGGCCGTTGGTGGACTCGCCGGCGTTTCCGGAAGTGGGGTTGTACCGGCCGGAAGTGGAACTGACGGAGTATGGGTCGAACCAGACGCTGTTAAAGCAAGTGGCCGAATTCACTGGCGGGCGCTTTGAGCCTTCTCCGAAGGCAGTGTTCGATCCGGGTGCGCGTATGCTGGCGTCGACGCTGCAACTGTGGCCGGGGCTGCTGGGGTTGGCGGTGCTGGCGAATCTGGTGGAGTTGGTGCTGCGCAAGTGGAAGGGTTTATTCGGGCGCAGTTAGCGTCTTCCAGTGGCGGTAGACCAGCGATAGCGGCAAGCCCATCACATTGAAGTAGCAGCCGTCGACTTTCTCGACAAATTTCGAAGCCAGGCCTTGGATGGCGTAGGCGCCGGCTTTATCCATGGGCTCGCCGCTAGCTACGTACTCGGCGATTTCGGAATCGGTGAGCGGGGCGAAGCGGACTTGCGTCGATGAGTGGTCGACGATGACGCCGTGGTCGTGCAAAAGGCAGATGCCGGTGATAACGGTGTGATTGCGTCCGGAGAGGAGGCGCAGCATGGCGCTCGCGTCGTCGGCGTCCGCGGGTTTCTCGAGGACGTGATCATCAATGACTACTGTTGTGTCGGCGCCCAACACGATTTCGCCGGGACGCTCCCAAGCGGCTTCGGCTTTGGCGCGCGCCAGGCGGCGGACGTAGGCGACGGGATCTTCGCCGTAACCGCGGACTTCTTCGACGGGTTTTGCGCGCACGGAGAAATGGAATCCGGCTACCGTTAATAGTTCGCGGCGGCGGGGGGACTGTGACGCTAAAATGAGTTCGGGCAAGCGTCATGTATAACATTCGGGGCATGCTAAAATCGAGTTTCCCCCCGGACAAATGGAGACTATGGAACGCGCTGGCCGTGTCGTCAGGAAAATGAAAGTGTCACCGGGGATCACCGATCCGGAGACGCGGGCGCGGATGGCGTGGCCTCTCGCGGCGGGCAAGTACACGGCGCTAAAAACGCGCGCGACTAGCTTGGTGCGCGGAACGCTGGTGGTGGAAGTAGAAGACATCGTGTGGCAGCGGCAGCTGAATACGCTGCGTCACCATCTTCTGCGCAATTTGCATAAGGAAATGGGCGAGGCGCTGGTGACGGAAATCGATTTTCGTCCCATGCCGCGCAAGTGGGCGCCGCAGCGTGCGGAGACGGCGCGGCCGGGGGTCGAGGGCATTCACGATCCGGTGATGGGGCTGCTTTACCGGCAATCGCAGAAAAAGGAAACGGCTTGAAGATTACGGAACAGGAAGTGCGGCGGGTGGCGGATTTGGCGAATCTGGCGCTGCGCGACGATGAAGTGGCGCGCATGGCGCTGGATCTCGGCGGGATCTTGACGCACATCGATAAGCTCAACGAGTTGGATACGAGCAACGTAGAGCCGATGTCGCAGGTCTTGTTCGATGCCGAAGAGACGGCGACGCTGCGCGAGGATCAGGAGCGGCCGACGCTGACGAATGCGGAGGCGGTGGGGAATGCTCCGGTGACGAGTGGCGGATACTACAAAGTGCCTCGGGTGATCGAGAGATGAGCAGTCCGCTGCACGGGTTGAGTATCGATTCGATTCGCGAGGGGCTGCTGGCGAAGAAGTTCAGCGCGGAAGAATTGACGCGTCAGTCGCTCGCCTTTGCCGAGGCGGAGAATCCTAAGACCAACGCTTACCTCACGTTTTCACAGGAGCGGGCGCTGGCGGCGGCTAAGGCGGTGGACGCGAAGATTGCTAGCGGAGAAGATTTGGGAGCGCTGGCAGGCGTACCGATTGCGGTGAAGGATGTCATCGTCACGCGCGGGCTGCGGACTACTTGCGGGTCAAAATTGCTGGCGAATTATGTTCCTCCTTACGATGCCACGGCGGTAATTCGTCTGGAGCAGGCGGGTGGCGTGATTCTAGGGAAGACCAATTGCGACGAGTTCGCGATGGGATCGTCGAACGAGAATTCGGCGTTCGGGCCAGTGCGGAATCCGGTGGCGCTTGATCGCGTGCCGGGCGGGTCAAGCGGCGGATCGGCGGCGGTGGTGGCGCAGGAGACGGCGTTGGTATCGTTGGGGTCGGACACGGGCGGGTCTATCCGGCAGCCGGCTTCGTTCTGCGGAATCAGCGGGGTCACGCCGACTTACGGGCGAGTGTCGAGATATGGACTGACGGCGTTCGCTAGTTCGCTCGATCACATTGGGCCGTTTGGAAAAACTACGCGGGATGCGGCGCGGTTGCTCGAGGTGATTGCGGGGCATGACAAGATGGACGCGACTTCGGCGTTGGCGCCGGTGCCTGGTTACGTCGCGGCGCTCGACGGCAAGGTGAAGGGCATGAAGCTCGGATTGCCGCGCGAATACTTTGAAGGGCTGGCTAGCGAGACCGGCGATCTGGTGATGGCGGCGGTGGAGGAGTTGAAGAAGCTCGGCTGCGAGGTGCGGGACATTCAGCTTCCGCACACGCCTTACGCGATCGCGGCTTACTACATCATTGCTACGGCGGAGGCGAGCGCCAACCTGGCGCGCTATGACGGCGTTCGCTACACGACGCGGTCGGCATCGGCCAGCACGCTTTCCGATATGTACCGGCAGACGCGCGACGAAGGTTTTGGCGACGAGTGCAAGCGGCGCATCATGCTGGGGACTTACGTGTTGAGCGCTGGCTACTACGACGCGTATTATTTGAAGGCGCAGAAGGCGCGGCGGCTGATCACGCAGGATTTCGAGCAGGCTTTCGAACAAGTGGACGCTATTGTTGCGCCGGTGTCGCCGTTTCCGGCGTTCAAGCTCGGCGAGATGGTGCACGATCCTACGGCGATGTATCTTTCCGACATCTACACGGTTACGGGTGACTTGGCCGGTATCCCGTGCATGAGCGTTCCCTGCGGGCTCACGGCGCAAGGGCTGCCTGTGGGACTGCAAATTCTAACACGTCACTTCGACGAATCGACGATGTTCCGCATTGCCGACGCCTATGAAAAGGCGTCAAACTGAGATCAGGAGATCAACACATGGCATTTACTTTACCCGCATTGCCTTACGCTTTTGATGCGCTAGAGCCGCATATCGACGCCAAGACGATGGAGATCCACCACGATAAACACCATCAGGCTTACATCACCAACGTGAATAAGGCGCTGGAATCCGCGCCGGAACTGGCTTCGAAGAGCGTGGAGGAATTGCTCGCGAACAACTGCGCCATTGTGCCGGAAGCGATTAAGACGGCGGTGCGCAATAATGGCGGCGGCCATTACAACCACTCCATGTTCTGGACGATTTTGGGGCCCAAGGCGGGCGGCGCTCCAGTGGGTAATCTGGCGCAGGCGATCACGGGGGCGTTCGGGGGCTTTGACGCTTTTAAAGAAAAGTTCAACGCGGCGGCGACGACGCGGTTTCGGTTCGGGATGGGCGTGGCTGGTGAAGAGCGGGTCAGCGATTGAGATCACATCAACGGCGAATCAGGATTCCCCGTTGATGGAAGGCAAATTCCCGGTGATTGGGCTAGACGTGTGGGAACACGCTTATTATTTGAAGTATCAGAACCGGCGTCCGGAATACATTGGCGCTTGGTGGAGCGTAGTGAACTGGGCGGAAGCTGAGAAGCGCTTCAATTCGGGCAAGTAAGGGCTTCGATTAACGACAACAATTTGTCCCGGCTGAAGACGAAGCCGGGACAAGTTTTGTTGCCGCGAATTTCGCGGTGCATGACGATGTGGTCGGTATCGATGGGGATCGACCAGCGGCGGGCGATTTCCAGAACTAACTGGGCAGACGCGGCGTATTGCGCATCGGTCCATTCATCCTGAGCACGGCCTTCGTGTTCGATACCTACCGTATAGAAATTGGGATTCACGTGCGGACGGAGTAGGCGCCACGTCGGATTCACGGGACTGCCGGCGTGATAGGCGGTGTCTTCTTCGCTCACATATTGATGCACTTCGCCGGCGCGGCCGACGCAGTAGTGGGCTGAGACCTGAGCGGCGGGGTTATCGAACCAGGCGTCGGCGGAGGCTAGCGAGCCTTCGGAAATGTGAATCACAATCGCCGTGGGACGCAGGCTTCCGGGGCGTCCGGGCATGAAGTTCTTGGGCGAGCAGGGCTTGCGGATCACGTTCATAAGGCACCTCGCTCTCCGCTCGGGGGAGGCGGCGAATCGGTTAGCGCTGCCTGACGCTGGGCGCGGTCCTGGGATTCCTGGCCGGCTACGGCGGAGCGAAGTTTGAGCAAATCTTTGAGGACGGTGAACCAGAAGGGGGCTCCGAGGGTCAGCAGGAGTGCGCCGGCGGCTACGCCCAGGTAGTTCACTTTTTGCCAGCGCTCCAGCCATTCGGCGGGGGTTGCGGGAACGACGATAATTTCGGCGGCTTGAAGTTTGGCGTAGGCTTCGCGGGCGGACGGTTCATTTACGGTTAAAGTTTGGGCCAGGGCGACGGCCTGATCGCGGGCGGCGTCGCTGCGGGCGAAGCGCTGTAGGAGATCGAGAGTGTCGAGGGGGAGAGCCAACGCCAATGCGATTCCGCCGATGGCTACCAGCTTTCTGCTTTGCGACGTGAAATTTTCTGAGACTTGATCCATGATCGAATCGAATACTCCGAAGACTTCGCTGGCCAGGCCGGCGGCTGGGGTCCGCGCCAGGGCGGTGCTGCGGACTAGCGCTGTCGACAAATCCGGGCGTTCTACGGACAGTTCCAGGGTGGTGCGACGCAGGTGAGCCAGCAGCGCGGGGGGATCGAGGGCGGGAACCAGCGTGGTGATTTTGGTTTTCAACTCCGGCGTGTTCTGTGCGAGTACCAGCAGATTCTCGATCAGGTCCTCGCGGGTGATGGCGTCTTTGCGGCCTACGATTACATGCGCTAAAGCTTTCGCTTTTTCGCCGGTGAATTCCCAACCTAAGTGGAAGAAAATCTGGAGGACGCCATCGCGCAGGTTGCGCGTGCGGAGTTGCAAGAGATTCGCTGCGAGCTGGGTCAATACGGTGACTACCAGACTCAGGACCAGCATTACGGTGGCGAAACCAATCAATGTGTCTAAAGACCTGAACATGAGCGAGAAATAGCAGCCTGCGGCGAGGGTCCGGGGAGGCTAGTTGCGTCAACTTGCGGAGGGGAAAAGATTTGCCGGACAGGCGGCGGCGCTACCCGCCGATTTTTTATGAAACAAATTCAAATTTGTTTCGTTCTATATTCCATATATGGCGACACTCTTGGCGGATCTGCGCTACGCCGTTCGCATGCTTTGGAAGAATGCCGCGTTTACGGCCGTAGCGGTGGCGGCGCTGGCGCTGGGGATCGGGGCGAATATCGCGATTTTCACGGTAGTGAACGCGGTTCTGCTGGATCCCCTGCCCTACGCGCAGCCGGAGCGGATGATGAAGCTCGGGCTGCAAACGCCCCGTGGCAACCAATTTTCGAATTCCGTCCCAAAGTATATGGCGTGGAGGCAGAATCAGGCGTTCGAGGCCATGACGCTCTACGATTTCGGCGGACTGGGGATGGTTTTGGGAAGCGGCGATCCTCCGGATCAGGTGAAGGGGGCGCACGTTTCCGCGGGATACTTTAAGGTTTTCGGGGTGACGCCGGTCGTCGGCCGGAGTTTCACGGAAGCGGAAGACTTGCCCAAGGGTCCGCAGGCCGCGGTGATCAGCTATAGCTTGTGGCAATCGCGCTTTGCGGGCGACCGCGGTGTGATTGGGCGCACGGTGCTGATGAACGGGAGTCCGTTTCCGGTGGTGGGGGTGTTGCCGGCAGGTTTCCGGTCGTCTCCCGAGGCGGACGTGCTGCTGCCTATGCAGGCTGATCCTAACAGTACGAATCAGGGACACTACTTGAGCGTGGCGGGGCGCTTAAAGCCGGGCGTAACGGTGGCGGCGGCGCAGGCCGAGATGAAGGCGGTGGGCGAGCGATTTCGCAGAGCCAATCCCAAATGGATGCAGCCCGACGAGAGTGTCGCGGTGGTGCCGATGCGGGATGCCGTGGTGGGCGACGTACGGATCGCCCTACTGGTGCTGAGCGGGGCGGTGGCGCTGGTGCTGTTGATCGCGTGCGCGAATGTCGCGAGCCTGTTGCTGGCGCGCGCTTCGGGCAGGCAACGCGAACTGGCGATTCGGGCGGCGGTGGGAGCGACGCGCGCGCGCATGATCCGGCAGATGCTTACGGAGAGCGTGGTGCTGGCGGCGCTCGGCGGAGTAGTAGGATTCGCGCTGGGAGCTTGGGGGGTGCGCGCGCTGCTGACGCTGGTGCCGGGAAATCTTCCGCGGCTTACCGATGCCGCCGGGAATTTGAGGGCCATTCCGCTGCTCGATTGGCGTGTGGCGGCATTCACGATGGGGACGGCGCTGCTGACTGGATTGTTATTTGGAACTTTTCCGGCGCTGCAATCTTCGCGGACGGATTTGGCGTCGAACTTGAAGGAAGCGGGGGGACGCTCGGGGACCGGGTTGAAACACAATCGGGTGCGCTCGGCTTTGGTGGTTACTGAAGTGGCGCTGGCACTGGTGTTGCTGGTGGGGGCGGTGCTGCTGATCCGGACTTTCGCGGGGCTGGAGAACGCGAATTCGGGGATCGATCCGCGTAACGTTCTGACGCTGGAGACTTCGCTTGCGAGCGGGAGTTATGCGACCACGGCAAAAGTCGATAACTTGGCAACGCAGGGGGTGCGGCGCATCGAGGCCATTCCGGGAGTGGAGGCGGCGGCCACCGCGGTGGTGCTGCCGATCGAGTCCGGGGTGGATCTGCCGTTCAATATTTCGGGCAAGGCTCCGGCGAAGGGCGATTACAACGGGGACGCGCAGTGGCGCAGTGTTTCGGCGCACTATTTCCAGGTTTTCAAGATTCCGCTGCTGCGCGGGCGGGTGTTTAGCGAGACGGATTCGGGCAACTCCAGCCGCGTTGTATTGATCAACGAGGCCATGGCGAAGCGTTTTTGGAAGGGCGAGGATCCGATGGGGCAGGTGGTCACGATCGGCAAGGGGCTGGGGCCGCAGTTCAACGATCCGCCGCGACAAGTGATTGGTGTGGTGGGCACGGTGCGGGAAAACGGCTTGCAGCAAGCGGATATCGATGTGATGTACATTCCGCAGAGCCAGGTCCCGGAGGGTTTAACGGTTTTGGCGAACAGTGTTCTGCCGCTTACCTGGGCGGTGCGGACAGCGGCGGGACCAATAACTATGCGAGTTCCGGTTGAACGGGAGTTGCGTGCGGTTGACGGGCAGATTCCCATTTCGCGCGAGCGGACGATGGAGAAAGTGATTGCCGATACGGTGGCTCGGCAGAATTTCAATATGCTGCTGTTGAGTATTTTTGCCGGCGTAGCGCTGGTGCTGGCGGCGATCGGGATCTACGGGCTGATGTCGTATTCGGTGGAACAGCGGACGCAGGAGTTGGGTATTCGCATGGCGCTGGGCGCGAATCGCGGGAATATGCTGCGGCTGGTGCTGACGCAGGGGATGAAGCTGACGGTTTCGGGGGTGGTGCTGGGATTGGGGCTGGCTTATGGGTTGACGCGACTGCTGGCGAGTTTACTGTTTGGGGTAAAGGCTAGCGATCCGGCGACGTTTGGGTTGGTGGCGGGGGTGCTGGCGCTCGTGGCGCTAGTGGCGGCTTACGTTCCGGCGCGGCGGGCCACGGCTATCGATCCGGCGATCGCGCTGCGATACGAGTAGGTCACGCCTGCGCGATATCGGTTCGCGAAAAGTCATCGCCAACGAAGAGCAGAGGCTGGCGCGCCACAAACGCCGTGGCGTAGGAGAGGCAGTCTCCGAAGTTGAGTGCCGCTGGATGGCGCCCTTTGCCGAATCGCAAGTATGCCTCTAATGCCACGCGGCTATGATCTTCCGAAAACGGAATCACCTCTGCTTCGGCCGCGCGCAACAACTCTCTCAGCGCAAGAATCGGCTTGCCGCGTACTCGGCCGCTCAACACCATGAGAGTCTCCACTAGAGTCGGCGCGCCGATTGCTACGCCGGGAGCGCTTTCGATTTTTGCCTGCAGTTCTTCGTGGTTCGGCTCCAGCAGTAGAACAGCGACGATAGCCGAAGAGTCGAGAACCACTAGACTCCATCAGGCCCGAAGCCGAGTATGCTTTCCTCTTCTTTTTTGGTGAGACGGCGTCCGTAGTCGGCATTCGGAAACTGTTCGCGGAAGCGCCTTAGGGCAGCATCGATTCGCTCTTTGCGCGTTAGCTTCCCGCGATACGACTTCAGGCGAAACGCGCGTTCCTTGAGAGCAACCCGAATAGCCTCGGTTTTAGTTTCATCCGCAAGTTTAGCGACCTCAGCTGCAAGGCTCTCCACTTCGGCGTTCTTGATGTTCAGCGCCATGGTGTAATTCCTACCTCATTACACCATAGGCGCGGACGAACGGCAAACCGTTAGTATTTGGGAACCGACGGGTCGATTTTATCGCTCCAGGCGGTGATGCCGCCTAGCATGTTCTTCACGTTCTTGAAGCCTGACTGGCGCAGGAACTCGCAGGCTTTGGCGCTGCGGCCGCCCATTTTGCAATGGACGATGACTTCGGTGTTGGGATCGAGCTCGCCGACGCGTTTGGGGACGTCACCTAGGGGGATCAGTTTCGCTCCGGGTATGCTCGCGATCTGATATTCGTTCGGCTCGCGGACGTCGATGAATTGGAACTTGTCGCCGCGATCGAGACGGGCTTTGAGGGCTACGGCGTCGATCTCGGTGTCGGACATATATCCGGCTTGTTGTTCAGCCACAGGTGCAACCTCCGCGGGGTTGGGGACTCCGCAAAATTGATGATAGTCGATCAGTTCGTGAATCGACGGGTTATCGCCGCATACGGGGCATTCGGTATTCCGGCGGAGTTTCAATTCGCGGAAGCGCATGGCCAGGGCGTCGTAGAGTAACAAACGGCCTACTAGCGATTCGCCGATTCCTAGAATCAGCTTCACGGCTTCGGTGGCTTGGATCAAGCCAATGGTACCGGGGAGAATGCCGAGTACGCCGCCTTCGGCGCAGCTCGGGACCAAGCCGGGGGGTGGCGGCTCGGGATACAGGCAGCGGTAGCAGGGGCCACCGGGGTACGCGAAGATGGTCGCCTGCCCTTCGAAGCGGAAGATGGAACCGTAGACGTTGGGCTTTTTCAGCAGCACGCAGGCGTCGTTGATCAGGTAGCGCGTGGGGAAGTTATCGGTGCCGTCGACCACCATGTCGTAGTCTTTTATGATGTCGAGGGCGTTCTCGCTGGTGATGGCTGTGTCGAACTTGTCGACCTGCATGTAGGGATTGATGTCGAGCATCGAGTCGGCTGCGGAATCGAGCTTCTTGCGGCCGACATCCTTGGTGCCGTGGATCACCTGGCGCTGCAGGTTGGTGAAGTCGACTACATCGAAGTCGACGATGCCGACGCGGCCGACTCCGGACGGCGGCTAAGTAGAGGCCGAGGGGCGCGCCCAAGCCGCCGGCGCCGACCATCAGCACCTTGGCGTTCTTCAGCTTGAGCTGGCCTTCCATGCCGACTTCGGGCAGGATCAGGTGGCGCGAGTAGCGGAGAATTTCGTCTTTATTAAGAGTCGTCGCTTTATCGGCGACGGGGGGAGTTGCAACAGCCATCACACACCTCCAGCAATGCTTGGGACGATCGACAGCGTGTCGCCCGTGGCGACCGGGGTCGCGTCCTTTTGCAGGTAACGGATGTCATCGTCGTTCAGATAGACGTTGACGAAGCTGCGCATTTTGCCTTCGTCGTTGAAGAGCTGCTTGCGCAGGTCGGGAAACTTCTGGGTGAGCGACGCCAGCACTTCGGCGACGGTGGTGCCGGTCAGGTCCACCGAATCGTGCTTGTCGGCGAACTGGCGTAGGGGCGTCGGTATCAGGACTTTGGCCATATCAATTCTTCTTTCTCCGCGACGGTCTGTTCGGCGTTAGGCAGGAAGCTGTTGGCGTGATCGAACTTGCCGCCCTTTACCGAGAGTACGACGAATGAATACCAGGGGCACGAATTCTCGAGATCGGTCTTTGAGAAGTAGGCATCGCAATCGGGGTGCGAATGGAAAATGCCGATCAGGTCGAGGCCCGCGGCGCGCGCTTTCTTGTCGGCTTCGAGCAGGTCTTCGGGGCGCAGCTCATAGCGGGCGCCCTGAGCACCGGAATAAGCGTTTTCTAGCGGCTGGGCTAGCGTTACGGCTTTCACGTCGCCGTCGATGGAGCCTATCATCGCTCCGCAACATTCGTTGGGGAATTTGGCTTCGGCGTGGGCCACCATGGCATCCCAGGCCGCTTGATTGATCTTAATCATTCCAGAAGGACTCACTCAAATATTTCGTAGCGCCGTCGGCTAGCACAGTTACGATTACGCCGCTCTGGCCTGCGGCGGCTAACTTCTTGCCGACTTCGCGCGCGGCGTGGACGTTGGCACCGGACGACATTCCTACTAACAGGCCTTCGTGGCGACCGAGCCAGCGTGTCATCGCATAGGCGTCTTCGGTTTCCAACCACAGATTATCATCGGCCAGCGTCGGGTCGTAGATGGCGGGCACGATGGCTGTCGGCATGTGCTTTAAGCCTTCGAGGCCGTGGAATCCGGAGGACGGCTGCGCGGAAATGCACTTGACTCCGGGGACGTCGCGCTTCAGGCGGCGGGCGGTGCCGGTGAAAGTTCCGCTGGTACCCATGCTGGTGACGAAGTGCGTAACGCGACCCTGCGTTTGCTTGATGATTTCAGCGCCGGTGCCTTCGAAATGGGCGCGCCAGTTGGCGGAGTTGCCGTATTGATCGGGATAGAAGTATTTTTCGGCGCCTTCGGCGAAGATTTTCTGGCAAAGGCGTATGGCTCCATCGGAACCTTCGCCGGGATCGGAGAAGACCATCTCCGCGCCGTAAGCTTTCAGGATTTGCTTGCGTTCGTGCGAGGCGTTGGCGGGGAGGCACAATTTCGCGCGGTAGCCTTTGATGGCGCAGATCATGGCATAGGCGATGCCGGTGTTGCCGCTGGTGGCGTCGAGCAGGACGGTGTCCTTGGTCAGGTTGCCGGCGCGCTCGCCCTCGAGGATCATGTTCAATCCGGCGCGGTCCTTTACAGAGCCGCCGGGGTTGAAGAACTCGGCTTTGGCGTAGATTTCGACGCCTGCGAGGTCGTCGTCGACCTTGGCCAAGCGGATCAGCGGGGTGTTGCCGATCTGGCCGAGCAGAGACTGTGCCGGTTGGACGGCGGTTTTGGGGGCGACAGGGACCATGTGGGGGTTACCTATTGATTGTAAACCAACTGTATGTATTAGAAGCAGATGGCGGCTGAAGGATGCAGGAAAATACGCGGGCGGGTGGGCGGCGTGATATTCTGAACATCATGAAAACGAAGGACCCAAGCCGCCGGAATCTGCTTACGTTGGGAGCTGGGCTGGCCACGCTTACGGCTTGTAATACGGCGAAGCAGGAGACTCCGAGCGCGCTGGGCGCGCCGCCGTCGAAGTATGGCGCTCGGTCGCCCCATGAGACCTCGGCGCGGGCGGTGCCGCCGGAATCGAAGACTCCCGCGACGGGGGCCTCGCGGACGCCGCTGCAGGATACTTACGGGATCATTACACCGGCTTCGCTGCACTTCGAGCGGCATCATGCGGGGGTACCGGATATCGATCCGGCCAACCATGAATTGCTGATTCATGGGCTGGTGGAGCAGCCGCTGGTTTACACGCTGGCGGATTTGAAGCGGTTTCCTTCGGCGTCGCGGATTCATTTTGTGGAGTGTTCGGGGAATGGGCGCAGCGAGTACTCGGGGAATCTGGCTCCCGATCCGCAGCAGAGTCATGGGCTGGCGAGTTGTAGTGAGTGGACCGGGGTTCCGGTGAAGCTGCTGCTGGCGGAGGCGAAGGTGAAGCCCGCGGCAAAGTGGGTGATCGCGGAGGGCGGCGATGCCTGCCGGTTGACGCGCAGCATCCCCATAGCGAAGTTGATGGACGACGCGATGATTGTTTACGGACAGAACGGCGGTCCGATTCGTCCTGAGCAAGGCTATCCGATGCGTCTGCTGCTGCCGGGGTGGGAGGGCAACACCAATATTAAGTGGCTGCGGCGGTTGAACGTGGCTGACGGTCCAGCGATGACAACGCATGAGACGGCATTCTATACGGATTTGATGCCGGATGGTAAGGCTCGGCAGTTTAGCTTTGAGCTAGAGACGAAGTCGGTGATTACGCGTCCGGCGGGCGGGCAGAAGATGCCGGGAGGACCGGGCACGTACGAGATCACCGGTTTGGCTTGGTCGGGGCGCGGGAAGATTCAGCGCGTCGAGGTTTCCGTCGACGGGAAGACTTGGAAGGACGCGGAGTTGCAGCAGGCTGGGTTCGCGAAGGCATTTACGCGGTTTCGTTTGCCGTGGACTTGGGATGGCAGTCCGGCTACCTTGCAATCGCGGGCTACGGATGACACCGGCTATCTGCAACCGAGCGCCGATGAGATGCTGGCGGCGCGCGGGCGCAATTATAGTTACCACAACAATCAGATTAAGGTCTGGTATGTGCGTGCGGATGGGAGCGTGTCGCATGTTGCGCAGGGCGTTTAGGTTCGCTGGCGTCGCGCTGTTGGGTGTTGCCGCCTTCGGACAGGAAGCACGCATCGGCAAGCCGGCTAGCGAAGACAAGATCAAGGCGATGGACATCACGGTGTTCCCGGACGGGCGCGGTCTTCCGGCGGGGAGCGGGACTGCTGCCAAAGGCAAGGATATTTTCAAGGCCAAGTGTGCGGTGTGCCACAACGATCAGGCGCAGGGGCGCGAAGGGCAGTATCCGGCGCTGGTGGGCGGCAAGGGAACGCTGAATACTCCCAAGCCGATTAAGACTGTGGGCAGCTATTGGCCTTATGCGACCACGGTGTTCGACTACATCCGGCGGGCGATGCCTTACGATCAGCCGGGTACGCTGCAGGCGGATGAGATTTATTCGGTGGTCGGGTTCATTCTGAACGCCAATGGGATCGTGGGCGAGAATGATGAGATCAATGCGACCACGCTGCCTAAGGTCAAGATGCCAAATCGCGACGGGTTTGTGCCCGACGCGCGGCCGGATGTAAAGGCGAAACGGTAAGGCTACTTGCCGGGCATGTGGGCGAGGTCGTTTTCGCCTTCGGTGCAGAAGGACTCAATCACATCGCTGTCGGGAATCAGGCGCAGGTTGACCTTGACGGTGACGGGCATGGTGTAGGTCTTCTGATCATCGACGGTGATTTCCAGATCCATGTGGCCGAAATCGCGGCGGTGGAAGCGTTCGGTTAAACGCATATCAGCACTGTGGGGATGGCCCATCGCATCCATGCCGCTTTTGTCGTTGAAGCCTATGGTGTCGATGACGAACCAGTCACTGGACCATTTTCCGACGGAATAACCGAGCCAGCTCGGCTGCGGGTCAGCAGGGAGTTTGCGGCCGTCGGTGTAGATCTGGCGGAAGAAGTTGCTGTCGCCCTCATACAGCATGATGAGCAAGCCGGGCGTGGGGATGAATTTGAACGGGCCGGGTGTCAGGTCCATTACGGGCAGGCCGGGAGGCGTGCAAAGGGTCGGCGGCTTCTGCCCGCTCCTCATGCGTTCTCCGTAGGCCTTCCCTGCGGCGGGCTGAAAGGGCTCGTGGAGGAACGGGAAATCGGAGAAGAAGTTCAGGAAGTATTTTGAGGGGACGTCTTCGCCTAGACCGTTTTCGCCGCCGGGGAGCAGCATCTTTTCCACTTCCTTGCGGGGAGAGCTTTCTACTTCCCAGATTCCGGAGAGGTCGGGTTTGCCTTCGCGGCGGGGCGCGGGGGCGGTCAGAATCGGCTTACCGTCTTTGGTTCGCGGAGTACCGGGAGTGGGTTGGTTGATCCACTGGGCCGGCGCGATGAGCGACGCTCCCAAAAATATAATTGCGAGACGGACGTTACGAACTTGCATGGCGGTCACCCTCGTTACGAAATTACTGCGCGCTTGAGATTTAGCTTACTTCAGATTTGAGGGGGATGCGAGTCAGGAGCGCGCGCTTGCGGGAGAGAGGCTCCGCGTACTCTGCCGTTTGCTCGGACTGGTGGTGGCCGGGTTGTGTGATGAACGCTTCCAGTTTTTAGGCCAGTCGTCAAAGGCGCCGACTTCACGGCTGTTTACGAACAGCGTATACAGGTGTTCCGCTGGAAAGTCATCCACGCGCAAGCGCCAGTGGTCCGCGCCGACCTCCGCCTGAAACGGCAGGAGAGGATCGTTGGTTGGGTGCCAGACGACGGCCACGCGCGAGCAGTCCCGCAGCGTCAGAATCGGACGATTTTTCTTCTCCGCGGCCGGTGTCCTTTTCATAGGCTTCCCGCCACCATCATAGCGTTATTCATTCCGGCTTCGAGGGACCAAAGTTTCGATTTACTTCGCGGTTCGTGCTCTGCGATCCTTCGATGATTCGTTCGTACGCCTGCACTTCCGTGAGGCCGGCGGCCTTTTCCTCTTCGAGCAACTGCTCAAAAGTGGGACCGTCCGGATGTCCGTAGAGTTGCGAATCGCGGGCCCGTAAGGCTGTCACTTCGCTGGGATCTTGCATCAGCTCTCGCGCGGCAGCGCGCAGATCGTGGCGAAAACGCCAAACTCTCCGGGCACGTTCTTCAAGCAGAACACCCTCGCCGATCCAACGTTCGTTCAGGGGACGAATGGCCGAGACTCCGGCCAGATACCAGGAGCGAATCTCCTGGTTCGTCATAACCGGATTTTAGGATGTTTACCGCGCGGCGAGGAGCGCGCGCAGGTGGCGGGCGCGTTCGGGGGAGCGAAGCTGGCGCAGGGCCTTGGCTTCGATTTGGCGGATGCGTTCGCGGGTTACGTCGAACTCCTGCCCGATTTCTTCGAGCGTGTGCTCGCGCTCGCAGCCGATGCCGAAACGCAGGCGGATCACCTTCTCCTCTTTAGGAGACAGGGTCTTAAGGATATTGGCGGTTTCGTCGCGCACGTTGGTGTCGATGACGGCGTCGACGGGCGAACCTACCCAGCGGTCTTCGATCAGATCGCCAAGCGCGGATTCACCGTCACGGCCGACGGGGGTTTCGAGAGACACCGGATCGCGGGAGATGGTCTTGAGTTTCTGGACCTTCTCGACCGGGATGTCCATGCGGCGGCTGATTTCATCGTTGGTGGGGGCGCGGCCGAGCTCTTTTTCGAGCTCGCGGGTGGCACGCAGGAACTTGTTCATCGACTCGTTCATGTGAACGGGGATGCGGATAGTACGCGACTGGTCGGCGATGGCGCGCGTTATGGCCTGGCGAATCCACCAAGTGGCGTAGGTCGAGAATTTGTAGCCGCGGCGGTATTCGAATTTGTCGGCGGCGCGCATCAGGCCGATGTTGCCTTCCTGGATCAGGTCCAGAAGATGCAGACCGCGGTTTACGTACTTTTTGGCGACGGAAACGACCAGGCGGAGGTTGGCTTCGACCAGGTCTTTCTTGGCGCGTTCGGCTTCGATTTCACCATGGCGGATGACCGACATGGTGTGCTTCAGGTCGATGAGCGGAGCTCCGGCAACCTGCTCGCGCTTGCGGATCTCGCGTTTGATCTCTTTGGCTTTGGCTTGGGCGGTTTGGCTGCTGCGGCCTTCGAGCTTGCGCAGTTCGTGATCCAGGTGCGATAGCTCCTCGACCACGCGCTCGATTTCCTTGGCGAACATCTTCCACTGCGAGCTATAGAAGGGCACGGCGCGGATGGCTTGGGAAATTTCCACCCAGTTACGGGCGACTTTGCCGGCGGCGCGGCGCTTCAGCTTCTTGTTGCTGGCGGGGACGGCGTCCAGTTTGTCGGACAACTGACCGAGTTTTTTGTGCAGGGAGACGATGTCGGCGAGTTGCTGTTTGACTTCGTTGCGGCGTTTGGCATAGGCCGCGCTTTCGACTTCGAGGTCGCCCAGATCGACAAAGGCGTCAAGATCTTCGACTTCCTTGCGGATCTGCTCGCAGATCTCAACGGCGTGGAGCTGGACCAAAGCCGAACGGCTAATGGCCTTTTGCATCCGCAGTTTGCCGCGTTCCATGCGGCGAGCAAGATTGACCTCACCCTCGCGGGTGAGCAAGGGGACGGCTCCCATTTCGCGTAGATACACGCGTACCGGGTCATCGGTATAGATGGACTCTTCTACCGGATGGGCAGCCGCAAACTCTTCGGTATCATGGACTTCCTCCGGATGGAAAAAGCCCCCTTCTTCATCGAAGGGGAGACCTAGCGGTTCCTGGCTGGGCCCCTCAAACTGATCTTCGAACTGATCCAATGCATCCACCTCCCCCAACCCCGGATAACGTTCCGGTCGGGGCATAAGTCGCCATGACTCATAAGCCTATTTGTATCATACAGATGAGTCCGCACACTCCATCCGTAGGCCAGACGCATGCCGCATCCTAGTATATCAGCGTTCTGGCTTTCTGTTAAGTCCCTATTACAAAAGATGTTGTTGGACGCCTTTGGTTTCATCCAAAAGTGACTAGCTGCGGCGCTGCAACAGGTCTTTCAATTCGGTAACAAATGCCTCCACATCTTGAAAATCCCGATAGACCGACGCAAAGCGCACATACGCGATCTTATCGAGCGTTCGCAGACGGTCCATAAGCAGTTCGCCGATGGCGGTGGTTGAAATCTCCCGGTCCGCGCTATCTGCAAGCATTGAATCGACTTCATCAACAACCTCAGCCAGTTTCGCCATCGCAACCGGGCGCTTTTCGCAGGCTTTGATCAAACCTTCTAGTACTTTTTGGCGGTCAAATTTCTCACGCCTTCCATCTCGTTTGACGACCATGTAGGGCACTTCGTCACTACGCTCATAGGTAGTAAAGCGGCGCTCGCACTTGAGGCACTCGCGGCGGCGGCGGATGACATCGCCTTCCTTGCTTTCGCGGGAGTCGATGACGCGGTCCTGGCGATGGGCGCAGAAGGGGCAGGTCATGATCTGGGGTTCGTGTCTAAGATTACGCCAAGAGGGGGAGGAAAGGGAAGTAGAATGTAGAAACGAACTTCTGAGGCGCTACCTACGTTCTAGTAAACAGGACACGGAATGGAAGCGACAGCGGCAGTTCGGCAGATGATGATGGGGGTCAGCGGGGCCTCATCCAGCATCCGCGACGCGCGAAGGGCTTCCTTGGACGCCGATCAACCCATCATCGAGCGGTGCCTGGCCGGCGAAGAAGCGGCGTGGGAAGAACTGGTCCGGGTTCACACGCGACGGGTTTATGCGATCTGTTACCGCTTCACGGGGTCGGATCATAAGGCGCAGGATTTGACGCAGGACGTTTTTCTGCGGGTGTTCCGGTCGCTGAAGAATTTCCGGGCGGGCGAGGGGTCGTTCAGCGTTTGGCTGGGGCGGCTGGCGCGCAATCTGCTGATCGACGATTACCGCAAGAACAAGCTGGACCGGGCTTCGGATTCTTTGGAGGACCGGCTACCCACTATTGAAAACACTACGGCCGCTTCGGCGCGCGCCGATGGTATGCTCGCCGGGCGGGAAGCCAGCGAGATGCTGCAGGCGGCGCTGCAAAAACTTTCTCCGGAGTTGCGCGAGACGGTGATTCTGCGGGATCTGGAAGAACTGGAGTACCGCGAGATTGCTCAAGTGTTGGAGATACCGGAGGGGACCGTCAAATCGAGATTGAACCGCGGCCGCGCCGATCTGGCGCGCATTATACGGCGGACGCAGCAGGTGGCCGTATGAGCAGAATCACTTGCACGGAATTCGAGATCCTGCTGGCCGATTATCTGGACGGCACGCTGGCAAGCGAGCCCAAGGCTAATGTCGAGGAACACCAAAGCGAGTGCGTGTCCTGCGCGGAGTTGGCGAGCGATGCGGCGGGAGCGATGGGGTTCATCGAGCGGGCGGCGATTGTCGATCCGCCTCCGGCGCTGGTAAACCGGATTCTGTTTGAGGTCACCAACGGGAAGAGCCGCGGGGTAATCAAGCCGTCGTGGATGGAGCGACTGCTGGGGCGGCGGGCTGGGTTCCTGTTGCAGCCAAGATTTGCGATGGGGATGGCGATGGCGGTGCTTTCGCTCGCGATGGTGGGGCGGTTCTGGTCGGCTGCGGAGAGTACGGTGGAGCGGTCGTGGGATCGGGCGGTGAAGGGGTATCAGAGTCTGCAACTGGTCTACGAAGTACAAACGCAATTGGAAGAGTGGAATAAGCAGGGCGGCGCCGGTAACAGCGGGGATACTGTCGGCAATGGCGGGGCGCGTCAGGTGCAGAACCCCACGGGAGCGGAGAAAAAATGAGCTCGGAAGCGAATATTATCGGCTACTGCCGGGTGTGCGGGAAGGCGCTCGAGGAGAGCAACGCCACGGCGGCGGAGGGAACACTGTATTGCACCGAGCATGGTCCGCAGGCGCAGGCGTCGATTCCGCCACCGTTGCCTAGTGAGCCGCCATCGCCCTATACAGCGCCGGTTTATCATGCTGCGCCTCCGCTTCTACCGAGAGCAGATGCGCGGGTGTCGCCGGGGCTGGCTTTTATTCTGGGATTCATTCCGGGTGTGGGCGCGGTTTATAACGGGCAGTACGCCAAGGGGCTGGTGCACGTTGTCATCTTCGGATCGATTATCAGCATTTTGAGCTCGGGAGCGGCGCGCGGGTTTGAACCGCTGTTTGGGCTCATGATCCCCACCTTCGTTTTCTATATGTGCTTTGAGGCGTATCACACGGCCAAGAAGCGGCGCGATGGAGAAATGGTGGATGAGTTTTCGGGGCTGGTGCGGCGCGACAGTGTTGCGCCATCGCGTTTTCCGCTGGCTCCGGCGCTGCTGATCGCGTTCGGGATTCTGTTTCTGCTGGACAATCTGGAAGTTTTGAAGATCGGCAGATTGTTGCGCTACTGGCCGGCGGCGTTGATTGTGCTGGGGCTGTATCTGCTGTATGAACGCATCACGGAGACCAAAAATGAACACGAATAACGTATCGCTGTGGCGGTCGATCCGGGGCCCGGTGATGCTGGTGACCTTGGGCACGCTGTTTCTGATCGATCACTCGGGAGGCGTCAGCTTCACTCGGACCTGGCCGGTGCTGTTGATTGTGATGGGCGTGATGTGGCTGGGCGATTATCTCGGCCATCGCAAGGCTTGAGGCGAGTATGCGTAGAACTTCGTTTGTCGCTCCGATACTTTTGATTACGCTGGGCGCGCTGCTGCTCGCGCGGACGCTTTATCCGGGCTTGCCGTTGATGGATTACCTGGCGCGCTACTGGCCGGTGGTTCTCATTGGCTGGGGGCTGCTGCGGATCGTGGAGATTCTGTCTTGGTCGGCGGCGGCGAAGCCTCTGCCGGTGCGCGGGCTGTCGGGCGGCGAGTGGGTGTTGATCGTCTTCCTGTGCCTTTTCGGGCTGAGCATTCATACGGTGCGAGGGGTGGCTACCTGGTTTCCGGAACATATACAGCTCGATGGGCTGGATTTGTTCGACGGCGAGCGCTATGAGTATCCGTTGAGCGGGGAGAAGGCTGCTTCGCATGCGCCGCATGTGCTGCTGGAGGATTTCCGCGGGGATGCGAAGATCAACGGCGTGGATATGGATTCGGTGAAGGTCACGGGGCACAAGACGATTCGGGGGCTGGGTGAGAAGGAAGCCGAGCAGAGCAATAACGGGTCTCCTTTCGAGATTGCGGGCGATGCGAACAACGTCGTCATCCGCGTGCAGCCGGACCAGGCGGGGCGCTCGGGACGGGTTTCGGCGACGCTGGAAATCAGCGTTCCTAAGGGGGCTAGCGTCGAAGTTCGCGGGCGCAGTGGGGATCTGGACATCAACGATATAGCCGGGTCGGTTGCGATTACTTCGGATAACGCTGGGGTGCGCTTGAAGAATATCGGTGGCGATGCTCGGGTGGATTTGCGGCGCAGTGATGTGATTCATATGTCGGCGGTGAAGGGCGCGGTCGAGATCAAAGGCCGCGGTTCCGATATCGAGCTCGAAGATGTCGGCGGAGAAGTCAACATCAATGGAATCTATACAGGAACTACAGAGCTGCGAAGGCTCGCTAAGCCCGCTCATTTCAAGGGCACGCAAACCGAATTCAACATTGAGAGCGTCCCAGGGCAATTGAGCATGACGCCAGGCGACTTCACCGGGTCCAAGCTCACCGGTCCGACGCATCTGACGGGGCGATCGCGCGATGTGCAGATCAGCGACTTCACCGGGCCGCTCGATATTACGCTCGAGCGCGGCGATTTAAACTTGAGTCCGGCACTGCCGCTGGGACCCATCCAAGCGCATGTGCGAGCGGGCGATATTCGCCTGGCATTGCCCGCGGGAGCGCAGTTTATGTTGAATGCCGCGACCGAGAACGGCGATATCTCGAACCCCTTCGGCGGCGGGCTTGCGCTCGAAACCAAGGGCCGGCGGGGAACCTTGCGGGGCGGCGCAGGCGGTGCATCCATCAATCTCGATATCCAGCGCGGCGACATTGCAGTGCAGCAGGCTGTGGTCGCCGGTGCAAATGCTCCGCTGCAGAAGTTAGACCAGTAGGATTCTGACGTCCATCACGTTGGTGCCGGTGGGGCCGGTCTTGACCAAGCCACCGGCTTTCTCGAAAAAATGATAGGAATCGTTGTTGGCTAGAAACTTCGCGGCGTTAACGCACGGGGTGGCGGCGTTGGCGATGGCTCCGGCGGCGTCGGTGGGGCCGTCAATACCGTCGGTGCCTGCGCTGAAGATCGTGACTTGCGGATGGTCGGCAAGAGCGATGGCTGCGGCTAACACGAATTCCTGATTGCGTCCGCCGAGTCCTTTGCCGCGGATGGTCACGGTGGTTTCGCCGCCAGAGAGGAAGCAGACGCGGCGGCCGCCGTGGGCGATCATTTCGCGCGCGATGGCGGCGTGCATGCGGGCGATGTCGCGGGTCTCTCCGTCAATGGTGGTTGAGAGGACTATGGTGCGATAACCCAAGTCGCGCGCCTTCTTCGCTGCTGCGTCGATGGATTGGCGGTTGCTGCCTACGATCACGTTCTGCGCGCTGACTCGCGTCTTCGGCGTTTCGGTTAGGAGTGGTGCTGGAATGCCGTAACCCTTCAGCACGGCGGCGGCGTCGGCTACGGTGGTGACGTCGAGGACGGTGGGGCCGGAGCCGATCACGCTGAGGTCATCGCCGATGACGTCGGAAAGTATCAGCGCAATCACTGTAGCGGGGGCGGCTAGCGCGGCGAGGTGTCCGCCTTTGATCGCGGACAGGTGCTTGCGCACGGTGTTGATCTCATGAATGGTAGCGCCGCAGGCTAGCAGACGCTTGGTGATTGCTTTCTTTTTTGCGAGCGTGATTCCGGGGGCGGGTAACGGCATCAGGGCCGACGCCCCGCCGGAGATTACGCAGATCAGTAAATCGCGCGGGCCGCTTTTGCCGGCGATTTGTGCGATTCGGCGGGCGCCTTCTACGCCTCGTTCATCGGGAATGGGATGGCCCGATGGATGCAAATGCACTTTGCGCAAACGGGCGCTGGTGCCGTCGGGGACGTTGATCCAACCGCCGGTGACGCGGCTGCCGAGCAGGCGTTCGATGGCTTGCGCCATGCGGGCGCTGGCCTTCCCTGCTCCGACGACTTGGATGCGATCGAAATCAGCCAGGCGGTAGCGGCGTCGGTCTACGCGCAGAGTCTTGCCGTCGGTTTCGACGTGGGCGCGCACGGCTTTGTCAGGGTCGGCTGCGCTGAGGGCGGCGCGGAAAATAGCGAGCGCGTGGGGGCGGCTCACGGGATGAAGAGGGGCAAGTCTAAGATGGCCGCTACGATGGCTGCGGGGTCGTGGTCTTCGGTGGCGATGCGGTAATCGGCGCGGGTGTAGGCATCGCGGCGGTCGGCGTAGAGGGCTTGGAGGCGCACGGGATCACGGGCGAGCGGGCGGTGGGTTTCAGAGGCAATGCGGCGCTCGATTACTTCTAGCGGCGCGTCCAGCCAGATGGTGACGCCGTGGTTAGAGGCCAGTTCGTAATTTTCCTGGATGGTGAAGGTGCCGCCGCCGAGGGCGACTACCTGGGGGCGGCCGGTGCGGACGTTGTAGACGCGCTTCTTAAGCACTTCGGTCTCTAGCGTGCGGAAGGCAGCTTCGCCTTGCTGGTCGAAGAGCTCGGCGATGGTGGTACCGGCGGCTTTCTCGACTTCGTCGTCGAGATCGTAGAAACTCCAGCCCAGTTCGTCGGCCAGCGCGCTCCCCACCTTCGATTTACCGCACCCCATGAACCCGACCAGGTAGATGCCAGGGGTCTGCTTGAGCTTGAGAATCATGTGCCCGCGAAAGTGATAATAGTAGCATGCAGGGATGGCTTCCGTTGTTTCCGCTCCAGGTGGTGTTGTTGCCCGACGCTGAACTTCCGCTGCATATTTTCGAGGATCGCTATAAGGAAATGATCGCGGAAGTGCTGCGCGATAAGATCGAGTTCGGAGTGGTGCTGGCGAACGAGAAGGGCATCGTAAACACTGGGTGTACGGCGGTGATCGAACGCGTGCTGCGCGAATATCCGGACGGGCGGCTGGACATTCTGGCGGTGGGGCGGCGGCGGTTTGAGATCGAGCGCATCAATGACGAACGGGCGTTTCTGAGAGGCGAGGTGGATTACTTCGACGATGAGGATGAGACGCTGCCTGAAGACGAATTCCGCGCGCGGGCGATTTCGGGGTACAACGAATTGCGGGCATTGACGGCGGAGTCTCCGCTGCCTAGCGGGCACACGGACGATCCGCAATTGAGCTTTAGGCTTGCCCGGCCGATTCAGGATTTGGGCCTGCGGCAGGCGCTGCTCTCGGCGCGCAGCGAGGCGGAACGGCTGCGGCAACTGGCTGAGTTTCTGCCGGGATTTTTGATTCGGCAGCGGCGCGTGGAGCGGGTGAGGCAAGTGGCTCCGCGGAACGGGCATGGTGGGAAGCTGCCGGGGATTCAATGAGCCGGCTCTCCCTTTTGATCGACGCCGACGATACGCTCTGGGAAAACAACATCTACTTCGAGCGTGCGTTCGATGGCTTTTGCGATTTTCTGGATCACTCGGCGCTGACTCCGGCGCAGGTGCGCGACGTTTTGAATGAGATCGAACTGGTGAATTCGAAGATTCACGGGTATGGGTCAAAGAACTTCGGGCGGAATCTGCAGCAGGCTTATCGACATCTGGCGGAGCGCGAAATCAAAGACGAAGACTTGCGGCATGTGCTGTCATTGGCGGAGCGCATCCTGGAACAGCCGATCGAGGTGATCGACGGGGTGGAAGAAACGCTGGGCTACTTGAGCGAGCGACATGAGCTTACGCTTTTTACCAAAGGCAATCCGGATGAGCAACTGATGAAAGTGGACCGCTCGGAATTGGGGCGGTACTTCGCGCATACGGCGGTGGTCAGGGAAAAGGATGCATCGGCTTACTTGCGGCTGGTAGCGGAGCGAGGGTTAGCGCAGGATTTGACATGGATGATCGGCAATTCACCGAAGTCCGATATTAATCCGGCGCTGGAGGCGGGGTTGAACGCGGTGCTGGTGCCGCATCCGCACACGTGGGTGCTGGAGCATCAGGATTTGCGGGAATCGCGCGGCGGGAAGTTTCTGCGCGTGGAGCGGTTCGCGGATTTACGGCTGCACTTTTAACTGCGGCGGGCTGCGTAGACTAAGTGCGGTAGTCCCATGAATTCGGTTTCCTTCTCGACAGCCATGCCGTTGCGCTCGGCGACGCGGCGCGACGGGAGATTCTCGGGGCGGATGAGCGAGATGATGCGATCCTCGCCGAGAGTTGTGAAGGCGTAGTGCATGCAGGCGCGGGCAGCTTCGGTGGCGATGCCCTGACCTTGGGCATGGCGGGCAAGGGCATAGCCGACTTCGATTTCTTTCGTTCCGTCGATTTCACGGCGGACCAGGCCGCAGTAGCCAGCGAATTTGTTAGCGGGCTTTAGGACCAGAGCCCATCCCCCGACTCCGTCCTCGGCATAGCGTCGCATATTCTTTTGAATCCACTCTTCCGCGTCTTTGCGCTGGAAGCGATTGGGGAAAAAGCGCATGTTGTCGTGATCGCACAGCACTTCGGCCAGGGCGTCCACATCGTCGAGGGTATAGTGACGCATCAGCAGGCGTGGGGTTTCGATGACGATCACGGCCTACTTGAGCGCGGCACGGGTGGCGATGTCGAGCACCCATCCCGGAAATATGCCCAGAACCAAGGTGCCGAGCGCGGACGCGTAGACGGCGATCTTTAGGCCGATGCCGGGGGCTTCGAGCGTATCGAGCGACTCGCCTGGGTCTTTGAAATACATGACGACCAAAACGCGCAGATAGTAATATGCGGCGACGGCGCTGTTCAGCAAGCCCAGCGCGGTGAGCCAGAAAAGGTTGGCGTCGAGCGCGGCTTTGAAAATATAGAACTTGCCGAAGAAGCCGGCGGTAAGTGGCACGCCGACCAGGCTCAGCAGGAAGATAGTCAGCATGGCGGCCATGGCGGGCTGGCGTTGGGAGAGTCCGGCGAAGTCTTCGATGGCGACGTAACGTTCGCCGCGTCGGGATAAATAAGTCACAACGGCGAAGGCACCGAGGTTGGTGAAGGCGTAGGCGGCCAGGTAGAACATGGCGGCGGCGGAACCAATGCTCGAGTGAGCGGTCACGGCTACCAGCACATAGCCGGCGTGGGCGATGGAGCTGTAAGCAAGCATCCGCTTGATATTCGTTTGCTGAAGCGCGGCGAAGTTGCCGACGATCATGGTGGCTAGCGCGCAGACCCAGACGATGGGCTCCCAGCGGGCGGCGATGGGGCCGAAGGCGGTCATGAAGACGCGCAGAAGAATCGCGAAGGCTGCGGCCTTGGGACCTACCGAGAGGAATCCGGAGACCGGGGCGGGGGCGCCTTGGTAGACGTCGGGGGCCCAGATCTGGAAAGGAGCGGCGGAAATTTTGAAGCCGAATCCGACGAACATGAGGGCCGCGGCGGCGCTGGCTAGGGCTAGCGGGGGAGTCGAAGTTTGCAGCGCGCTGCGGATGTGATCGAGGTTCGTCGAACCGGTCAGGCCGTAGATCCAGGCGACACCGTAGAGCAGGAACGCGGTGGCGAAGGAGCCTAGCAGAAAATATTTCAGGGCGGATTCGTTGTTGCGCGGGTCGTCGCGAAGGTAGCCGGCGAGCACGTAGGAGGCGATGGAGGAAATCTCCAGGCCGATGAAGATCATGATCAGCTCGTTGGCGGTGACCATCACGCATTGGCCGACGATGCTGAACAGGATTAGGGCGTAGTATTCGCCGCCGGGGGAATTTTCGCGGCGCAGGTATTCAGTGGAGCTTAGGATCGCGATCACGCCGATGCCGATTACCAGGACTCGGAAGAAGGATGCGAAGCCGTCGATGATCAGCATGTTGCTGAAGGCGGCGCCGGGGTCGCCGGCGGCGGATATCGAGGCTACCAAGGCGGCTAGCAGCGCGACGATCGAAAAGGGTCCGAAGATTTTGCGCTGGTCGTCAGTGGTGAAGACGGCTTCCATGAACATCACCAGCACTCCGGCGATGGTCAGGATCATTTCCGGCAGGATGCGGAAGTATTCGACTCCGGTGGGGAATAAGTTAGCGGGCATTCGCCACCTCGCTTGCAACCGGAGTTGGCACAGCCGCAGTCCGCTGCTTGCTCATGTCCAGGATTCGAGCGTTTTGTGCGCTGATCGAGGGCAGGAAGGTCTGAGTGTAAGTGCCCATCCATAGCATCAATAGGAGCAATGGGAGGATGGCGGCCCACTCGCGTCCGGACAAGTCGGGCATGTGATGGCTTAGCGATTCGGATGGTTTTCCGTAGAATGTTCGCTGATATAGCCACAGCATGTAGCAGGCGGAGAGAATGACGCCGATGGCGGCGAACACGGTGGCCGTGAAGCTTGAGAATGACGCGCCCTGCAGCACCAGATACTCGCCTACGAAATTGTTCAGCATCGGCAGGCCGATGGAGGCTAGGGTGGCGATCAGGAACACAATGGCCAGGTTCGGTGCGGGCGTGGCGACTCCGCCGTAGGCTGAAATTTCCAGCGAATGGCGGCGGTCATATAGATATCCGACTAAGAGGAACAGCGCGCCGGTGGAGATGCCGTGATTCAGCATCTGGTACACAGCGCCGTCCATGCCTTGCTGGGTGAACGAAAATATTCCAAGCACTACGAACCCCAAGTGGCTGACGGACGAGTAGGCCACTAGCTTTTTCATGTTAGGTTGCACGAGCGCGACCAACGCGCCGTAAATGATGCCGATCACGGCTAGCGCGATGACCCAGGGGGCGGATTTATGCGCGGCGTTGGGGAATAGCGGGAGGCAGAAGCGGACGAGTCCGTAGGTGCCCATTTTCAGCATGACGCTGGCCAGCATGATGGAACCGGCTGTCGGCGCTTCGACGTGCGCGTCGGGCAGCCAGGTGTGCAGCGGAAACAGCGGAACCTTGATGGCGAAGGCTATGAAGAACGCCAGGAACAAGATCATTTCGACCTGACTGCTTAGGGCCAGACGGCCGCTTTGCAACTGGGCGACGATCTGCGTGTAGTCGAACGTTCCGGCGCGGTTATATAAGAAGATGATGGCGGCCAGCATCAACACCGATCCGGCGAAGGTGTAAAGAAAGAACTTCACGGCGGCGTAAATGCGGCGGTCGTGGCCCCAGATGCCGATCAGGAAGTACATGGGCACCAGGCCGATTTCCCAGAACACATAGAAGAGGAAGAGGTCTAGCGAGATGAATACTCCGATCAAGCCGAATTCGAGAAGGATCAGGAACGCGAAAAATTCTTTGACGCGATGATCGATGTGTTTCCACGACGCAAGCACGGAGATCGGGGTGAGTAACGTCGTCAGGATCACTAGCCAGAGGCTCAGGCCATCCAGGCCGACGTGATAGCGGATGGGGGGAGAGCTGATCCATTCGGAATCGTGCACGAAGGCGTAGCCGTCTGGCGAGAGGCCGCCGATGAGTCCCAGCGAGATCACGAAGATGAGCAGCGAAATTACCAGAGCCGCCATGCGCGAGAGGCCGGGGTTGTTCTTGGGGATCAGCAGAAGCAGGAAGAAGCCGATCAAGGGCAGGAAGAGAACGGCGTCGAGGAGTGTCATCGGCCGCCTCCTGCCATGGTGATGGCTACGATCACTACGATCGAGCCAAGGACCACCCACGCGGCGTAGCTGCGTATGGAACCGGATTGCATTCGTTTGAGGATGCCGCCGACGTTGCGGGCGGTCTTACCGGCTCCGTTCACTATGCCGTCGATGCCGCCGGCGTCAACCACGCGCCAGAGGAGTGAGCGTGAGCCGTCCACGGTTGGATTGACCACTAGCGAGTCATAGAATTCGTCGACGAAATATTTGTTGTAGATCCAGCGGTAGGGCGTGCTGAAGGTTCGCGCCAGTCCTTCGGGGATGGCGGGAGCAATCAGGTAGAACCAGGCGGCGAGTGCGATGCCGGTCAGGCCGAAGGCGACGGAGACCACCGCGGTCCACGGAATTCCGGGGGCTTCTGCAGGCACCTTGAACATGGGCTCAAGCCATTTCGGAATGTTGATGTAGCCGCCTACCAGACTCAGCACGGCGAGAACTGCCAGGGGAATCCACATCGAAGGAGGTGACTCGTGGGGTTCGCCGTGTCCGTGGCCGTGAGCGTCATGGTCGTGTGCGTCGGTCTTCCAGCGAGGCTCGCCGAAAAACGCCATGAAGAATGCGCGGAACACGTAGAAAGCCGTCATACCGGCCGTGAAAACGCCCACCCAATACATCCACGGTGCGTATTCGTAAGCCGACGCCAGAATGGCGTCCTTACTGAAATAGCCGGACAAACCGGGAAAGCCAGAAATGGCCAAACTCGCGCAAAGAAGCGTCCAGAAGGTGATGGGAGTGTACTTTCGCAGGCCGCCCATCTTGCGCAAGTCCTGCTCGCCCGACATGGCGTGGATTACGCTACCGGCGCCCAGGAACAACAGCGCCTTGAAAAACGCGTGCGTCATGACGTGGAAGATTCCGGCGGAGAAGGCTCCAGTGCCGAGACCCAGGAACATGTAGCCCAACTGCGAAACCGTCGAATAGGCGTAGACCTTTTTGATGTCGGTCTGCGCCATGCCGATGGTGGCGGAAAAGAACGCTGTGGCCAGACCGATGATCGCGACCAGTTCCAGCGCGCCGTGGGCATGCAGGAAGATCGCCGAGCTGCGGGTGACCATATAGACGCCCGCCGTCACCATGGTTGCGGCGTGGATCAGGGCGCTGACTGGAGTCGGACCGGCCATGGCGTCGGGGAGCCAGACATATAAAGGGATCTGCGCGGATTTGCCGGTGGCTCCGACGAATAGCAGCAGAGCGATTGCCGTCATCCAACCGGCGCTCGATTCGACGGGCATGCCTTGTATTTTGCCGAACACGGTGGCGAAGTCGAGCGATCCGAAGTGAACTACGATCAAGAACACGGCCAGAGAGAAGCCGAAGTCGCCGATGCGGTTTACGATGAAGGCTTTGTTGCCGGCGTCGGTGGCGAACTTTTCGCCGAAGTAGAAGCCGATCAGCAGGTAGCTGCACAACCCGACACCTTCCCAGCCGACGAACAGCAGCAGGAAATTAGAGGCCAGTACCAGCACCAGCATGAAGAACATGAATAGGTTGAGATACGCGAAGAAGCGGTAGTAGCCGCCTTCGTGCGCCATGTAGCCGATGGAGTAAATGTGAATTAAAAAGCCGACGCCGGTGACGATCATCAGCATCACAGCCGTCAGACGGTCGATGGCGAAATCGACGCCGATGTTCAGCGTACCGGATTGAATCCAGGTGAAGTAATGCTCGACGTAGGCCTGCTCCAGCGGATTGCCGCCGCCGAACACGCCAAGGGCGCTCAGGGTTTTCAGCACCCACAGAAAGCTCAGCAGCACGGAGCCGGCGGCAACCGCGTTAATCGGCGGTCTTCGACAAGCGCCGGCCAAGCAGACCGTTCACGGCGAAACCGGCTAGCGGTAGGAGAGGTATCAACCAAAGTTGCATCTTAGTTTTTGAGCGAGCTTATTTCGTCGATTTCGAGCGTTTGGCGGTTCTTGAACACGGTCAGGATGATCGCGAGGCCGACTGCGGCTTCGGCCGCCGCCACCACCATCACGAAGAAGCTAAAAATGTGTCCGTCCACCTGTTTCAATTTGTAAGAGAACGTGATGAAGCTGAGATTCACGGCGTTGAGCATCAGCTCGATCGACATGAACACGGTGATGATGTTGCGGCGGAATAAAAATCCGGCGATGCCCAACGCGAAGAGAATCAGGCTGAGGGCCAGGTACCAGGAGAGCGGCACGCTGGGCGGTAGCTGTGGCACTAGTCGATCTCCTTTCGCGCCAGAACGATCGCGCCGAGGATGGCGATCAGGATCAGGACGCTGGTTACTTCGAACGGCAGCAAGTAGGTGGTGAAGAGCGCGCGTCCGATTTCTAAGGGCGAGCCTTTGGTGAACTGGCCGAAGATTACATTTTCAGAGGCCGGCAAGCGGTTGGCGATCAGGTTGGCGATGATTCCTAAGAACACCAGCAGCAAGGGAACGCCCGCGTATTTGGCCCAGGTGCGGTGGCCTTTGTGCTCGGTGCCGGCGTTGAGCAGCATGATCACGAAGACGAACAGAACCATGATGGCGCCGGCGTAGACCACTAATTGCGCGGCTGCGATGAATTCGCCGCCCAGGAGCAAGTACAGCGCCGCCAGCGCACCCATGACGCCGACTAGCGAAAGAGCGCTCGAGATGGGGTGCGTCTGCACCACTAGATTGATCGCGCAGACTACCGCGATCGCGGCAAAGATCATGAAGAGGAGTGCGTCCATATTTTATGCGCGGGCCTTTAGGCCAATGCCACCACCAGGCCGGTGAGGAACAGGTTGACGACGGCTACCGGGAACATGAAGGTCCAGGCGAAGCGCATCAGTTGGTCGTAGCGGAAGCGCGGCAGGGTGCCGCGAACCCAAATGTAAACGAAGAGGATGACTAGGGCTTTCGCCGAGAACCAGATGATGGGCATCAGCGGGAGCGCCACTGCTGGAATCAGGAAGATGCCGGCCAAGGCGAAGAAGGCGACGCCAACGACAGGAAGCGTAAAGCGATCGAGTGGGCGCGCCGGGCTAATCGCGTGCAGGAAGCACAGCACGCCGGCGCCGGCCATCACTAGCGATGGCAGAAAGCTCGAACCATATTGAGCCGGGAACGGCGGATGCCAGCCACCTAGAAACAACAGCGTCGCGACGCAGGAGATCGTAACCATGTTGCAATATTCGGCCATGAAGAACGCGGCGAATTTCATGCTGCCGTATTCCGTATGGAATCCCGCGACTAATTCGTTTTCCGCTTCCGGGAGATCGAAGGGCACGCGGTTGGTTTCGGCGAAGGCCGCGATGATGAACAGGATGAAGCTGATGATGTTGAAGGGGAAGACCTGGAAGATGGTCCACCTGGGCAGAAAGCCGAAGAAGAAGCCGGCTTGGCCGTCGACGATGCCGCGGAAGCTCAGCGTGTTGAGCGCGAGCAAGGGAGCGGCGATCGCCATGGCCATCGGCAATTCGTAGCTAATCATTTGCGCGGAGCTGCGCAGGCCGCCTAATAGCGAATATTTGTTGTTCGAGGACCAACCGGCGAGGGCTACTCCGTAGACCCCTAGACCCGAAATACCCAAGATGAACAGGACGCCGATATTCAGATCGGTCAACTGCATCGCGGTGGTGATGGCGGGAATGTGGATGGGCCCAAGATTGATCGCGGGCAGGCTGAGCTCGGTGCCGAAGGGGATCACGGCGATGGGGATCAGCGAAAACATTACAGCAATAAACGGCGCGAGGAACCAAAATACTTTATTCACGTGGGAAGGCATCATGTCTTCCTTGGTGATTAGTTTGATAACGTCGGCCAGCGGTTGCAACAGGCCGTGCGGACCTACCCGGCGCGGGCCGACGCGCAACTGGATGTGAGCCAGCACCTTGCGTTCGAGCCATTGCAGGTAAGCCAGTGCAGTCAGCAGGACGAACGCCACTACAGCGGCTTTGATGATACTCACTATGAAGAAAGTCATCTTCGACTATTGCCCCTGTCCGCCGTAGAGTTTGCCAGGAGCTTCCATGACGTTGTTGAGTATGGCGGAGTATGGAGTGAGCGAGCCTGAAGTGAAAAGCGTGTCGCCGGAAGATTCGATCGCGCCGGGGAGAGCAGCGACGCGTCCGTTGAGAGGCATGGTCGGGACCGGGCCGATCGCCAGCAATGCGGGCGAGACTCCGTAGCCGTGCACGCTCTTGCGGATTTCTTCGAATACTTTGTCGGGAAGCCAGATGCCTAGATTCAGACCCATTTCCTTGGCGATTTGACCGAAGATCTCGAGGTCCGTCTTGGTGCCCATCACCTTGATGGCCTGCTTCAGTCGCTGCACTTCACCGCAGACGTTGGTGACAGTGCCGTTCTTTTCGTATGCCGAGGCGGCGGGCAGAACGATGTCGGCTTGCTTGGCGGTGTCGGTCATGAAGAGGTCTTGGACGACTACGAACGCGTTCTTCGACCCGAGCGCGGCCCCCTGATTGTTTTTCAGCGGATTTGCGCCGACTACCCAGAGGACGTCCAGGTCGGTTGCGGCCAGCATTTGTTCACGGGACATTCCGCCGTCGCGCGGGAGCACGCCCATGTCGAACGCGCCGCGCGAATTTGAATAGTCGACCAAACAAACGTACTTGACGGGGATGCCTAGCGAGTCGCCGAAAGCGATCAACTTGCGCAGGGCATCGCCTTGGACGGAGTCGCCGAAGACGATGACTAGGTCGCCCTCGCCCTTCAGTTTGTCGCCTAGGGATTCGACGCCCGCGACTTCCCCGCCCTTCTCGACGCGGACGCTGGCTACTGCCTGGTTGTCTTCGCGAACAGGACCCGACGTCACCGCATAGATGTGTGCGTTGTGATGGCGGAAGTTCGCGCGCGCCTGGAACGAAAGGAACGGGTGCTGCTGGGCTAGATCGGCGCCTACGACAAGAACTGCTTTCGCCGAGTAGACGTCATCGGTCGTTGCTAGCGCGTTGGTTTTGCCGGAGAGGGCGTCGAAGAAAGTTGCGAGATCGCCGGTACGGTGGTGATCGATATTATTGGTGCCGAGACCTTGCCGCGCAAACTTCGTCAGGAAGAAATTCTCTTCGTTAGTGGTGTGGTTGGAGCCGATCACAGCGAACTTGCCGCCGCGCGACTGGATGCTCGAGAACCGGCCTGCCACTACTTCGAGAGCCTTTGACCAGGAAATCGGCTCGTAGCCTTTTTCGGTCTTCATCATGGGCGATTGCAGGCGCTCGGGGTGCTTGGTGAAGTCGAAGGCGTAGCGGCCTTTTACGCACAGGAATTCGTTGTTGATGCCGCTGCGGTCGCGGTTGTTACCGCGGATGATCTCATCGTTGCGGACGCCCAGGGTGGTCTTGCAGCCGTCGGCGCAGTGCGTGCAGATTGTCCCGACGTGCTCCATTTCCCAGGGCCGCGTTTGATAACGATATGACCCGCTGGTGAGCGCTCCTACGGGACAGATGTCGATGCAGGCTCCGCACTCATCGCATTCGAGGTGATCATCATGATTGGGGATGATCTCGGAAATCGCACCGCGGTTGCCCACGCCCAGCGCTCCCACGCCCATGCCTTCATTGCAGGCGCGCACGCAGCGGTAGCACAGGATGCAGCGCGGGGCGTCGAAGTAGACGACCGGGCTCCACTGCTTTTCGTCGACGTGCAGTTTGCGCTCGACGAAGCGGCTCTCGCCGGCGCCGTAGCGGAAAACCATGTCCTGCAATTCGCACTCGCCACCCTTGTCGCACACCGGGCAGTCGAGGGGATGATTGGTCAGCAGGAATTCGAGCGTTCCCTTGCGCGCTTTCTTGACGACATCGGAATCCGTGCGGACCACCATGCCTTCGGCGACAGGCGTGGTGCAGCCTACTTGCAGCTTGGGGGTCTTTTCGATTTCAACCAGGCACATGCGGCAGGCAGCCTGCAGCGTGTAGTCTTCGTGATAGCAGAAGGCCGGCACTTCGATGCCGTTTTCGCGCGCCACTTCGATTAGCAGCTTGCCTTTGTCCGCTTGAATTTCTTTCCCGTCGATGGTCAGCTTTATGAGTTCAGCCACGATTTATACCATCACCTCTTGCCGCGCCAGATACATCTCGAAATCTTCGGTGAACTTTTCTACGATGGAGATCGTCGGCAGCGCCGCGGCATCGCCCAGCGCGCAGAAGGTGCGGCCCAGCATGTTTTTTGAAAGCTCGCCCAGTAGCGAAATGTCTTCGCGGCGGCCTTGGCCTTCGTAGAAGCGCTGCAGAATCTTCTTCAACCAGGTTGTGCCTTCGCGGCAAGGGATACACCAGCCACAGCTCTCGTGGGCGTAGAATTTCATGATGCGGAGAGCGAAGCGGACCATGTCGGTAGTCTCGTCGAGCACCACCATGCCGCCCGAGCCCAACATGCTGCCGACTTTCGCGAGCGTGTCGTAGTCCATCGCAATGTCGCATTCGTCAGCTTTCAGAATCGGGCACGACGAGCCACCCGGCACTACAGCTTTCAGCTTTTTGCCTCCAGGAATTCCGCCAGCGACTTCGTTGATGGCCTTCATCATCGGGTAGCCTAACGGCAACTCGTAAACCCCAGGCTTGTTTACGTGCCCCGAAATGCACACGAGCCGCGTGCCGCCATTTTTCGGAGTCCCCAGAGCCGCGAAAGCCCCGCCGCCGGCGCGAATAATCGGCGGGATCGCGCTGAAGGTCTCTACGTTATTCAATAGCGTCGGCAACGCCCACGCCCCCGCGACTGCCGGAAACGGAGGCTTCATCCGCGGGATGCCGCGCTTGCCTTCAATCGAATCGAGGAGCGCCGTCTCTTCGCCGCACTCGTAGGCGCCGGCACCGCTGTGGGTGCAGAGGTCGAACTCAAAGCCGGTGCCCGCAACGTTTTTCCCAAGATAACCCTTGGCGTAGGCTTCCTCGATCGCGCGATCCATCTTCTCGATCAGGTAGCGATATTCGCCGCGTATATAGAGGTAGCCCTTGTGCGCATCGACGGCCAGGCCCGCGATCAGGATGCCTTCGATCAACTGGTGCGGGTCATACTCCATCAAGAGCCGATCTTTGCAGGTACCGGGCTCGCTTTCATCCGCATTGATGACGATGACGCGTTGCTTGGGCGAGTTGCGGGGAACGAAGCTCCATTTGAGGCCGGTCGGAAATCCAGCGCCGCCGCGGCCGCGCAGCGCCGAAGTCTTCACTTCCTCGATGATGGCCTCGGGCGTCATCTCCTTGGCCTTCTTGAATGCTTTATAGCCGTCGTTCGCGAGATAAACGTCCAGTGTCTCGGAGCCTTCGATCGCAAAATTCTTGCTGACGACACGGGTCTCGAGCGGGCTCGGTTCGTTAAACAGTTGCTTCGCCATTACTGCGCCTTCCTCAGGCCGTCAATCAATAGATCCAATTTCTCGGGCGTCACGAAATGGTGGAAGTCGTAGTTGATTTCGACCGCCGGCGCCCAGGAGCACGCGCCCATGCATTCGACTTCTTCCAGTGAAAAAAGGCCGTCGGCGGACGTTTCCTTGTGCCCCAGGCCCAGTTTCTTCTCGGCGTACTTGTACAACTCTTCACCACCGACCAACTGGCAACTGATGTTCGTGCACACCTGCACGTGGAATTTCCCCTGCGGCTTGCGGTGCAGCATGGAATAGTAGCCCACCACTTCATCCACCTGCAGCGGGGTCACTTTGCAGCGCCGGGCGATTTCTTCGATCAATTCTTTGGTGACAGCGCCGACTTCGTCCTGGCCGTAAATCAGCATCGGAACCACGGCCGAGCGCGTGCGCCCTTCCGGATAGCGCGTGAGCATTTTCGCGAAACGTTCTTCGAGTTGCGTCGAGAAGGTCATTAGCGGTCGGTATCTCCCAACACGAAATCCATGCTGCCTAGCGAGGCGATGGAGTCGGCGATCAGCGTCCCTTCGAGCAGCGGAGGCAGCGCCATCAGGTTCGCGAAGCTCGGGGTGCGCATGTGCACGCGGTAGGGCTTCGCAGTTCCATCGCTGACAATGTAATAAGCGATTTCGCCGCGCGGCGATTCGACGGCCTGGTACGCTTCGCCCGCCGGGACGCGGAAGCCTTCGGTGACAATCTTGAAATGATAGATGAGCGCTTCCATTTGCGTCTTCATCTTTTCGCGATCCGGCAGGACCACGTGGGGGTCGTCGGCCTGGAACGCCCCGTCCGGCATCCCCTCCATGGCTTGCACGATGATGCGCGCGCTCTGCCGCATTTCTTCTAGACGCACGCGGTATCGCGCATACACGTCATTTTCGGTGCGCGTGGCGACTTTGAAATCGAACTTTTCGTAACTCGAATAAGGTTCGGTCTTGCGCACGTCGAGCGGAATGCCGGCGGCGCGAATCATGGGGCCGGTTACGCCCAGGTCGAGCATGTCCTCGATCGAAATGAAGCCGACACCTTGCGTGCGGATCTTCCAGATCGGGTTCGAGTCGAGCAGGTTTTCGTATTCGTCCACTTTGCTGGGGAACTGGCGGATGAACTTGCCCAGCGCCTTCTCCCAGCCGCGCGGCGGTTCGAGAGCCACGCCGCCGGGGCGAATGTAACTGGTCATCATGCGCTGGCCGGAGAACATTTCCTTGATGCGAAGAACATCTTCGCGCTCGCGGAAGCAGTAAAAGAACATGCTCATCGCACCGATGTCCAGAGCGTGAGTGCCCAGCCAGACTAAATGGCTATTGAGGCGGTCTAACTCCACCAGCATCACGCGCAGCCACTGGGCTTTGGGCGGGATCTCCAGTTGCAGGAGCTTTTCCACTGTCAGCGCGTAGACCAAATTGTTGGCTAGGTTCGAAAGATAATCGACGCGATCGGTGAGCGTGACTACCTGCGCCCAGTTGATGGCTTCGCACTGCTTTTCGATGCCGGTGTGCAGGAAGCCGATATCGGGCTCGGCCTTCATGATGGTCTCGCCTTCAAGCTCGATCACGATGCGCAGAACCCCGTGCGTCGAGGGGTGCTGCGGGCCCATGTTCAGCGTCATGCGCCGCGGTGCGGCAGGTCCCGCCGGGGTTTCCTGTGTCGCGGCGATGGTGGCTACGTGATCTTCGAAGGACTTTTTCATACTATTCTTTCGCGTACCCGTACTTGTAACCGTGAACCGGATAATCTTTGCGCAGCGGATAGCCTTCCCAATCGAGCGGCATCAGGATGCGGACCAGGTTGGGATGATTGCGGAAACCAATGCCGAACATGTCGAACATCTCACGCTCGTACCAGTCGGCTGCGCGCCACACGCTGTAGACCGAATCCATCTCGGGATTGGTCCCGTTCAACCGGCATTTTACGCGCAGACGGCGGATGGGCTCAATCGAGTGCAGATGGTAGACCACTTCGAAGCGCGGCTCGGCCGGATGCCAGTCGACGGCGGTGATCGAGCTCAAGCGGATAAATTTTTCGTCGTTCTTCAGATGGCGGCACAGGTCGACGATCTGCGCGGGATCGGCAATCAGCGTGGTTTCGCCCAGCGCCTGCTTGGTTTCTAGAATCGCGGGATGATTGAAATCGCTCATCGTTTCGCTCATTTCCTCACAGCCGGGCGTTTGGTTTCCGGACCCCAATCGAGCGCGCCCTTCTTATAAACGTAGAAGAAACCGACCAGCACCAGTACGATGAACACGAACATTTCGGCCAAGCCGAACAACTTCAGCTCGCGGAACACCACGACCCAGGGAAACAGAAACACGGCTTCGATGTCGAACAAAATGAAGATCATCCCTACCAGATAAAATTTGACACTGAAGCGTTCGCGCGCCGAACCCACGGGCGCCATGCCGGATTCATACGGCGTATCTTTCAAGGGACTGTGCCCGTGCTTGCCCAGCAGGGTGGAGATGCCGATCAGGCCCCCCGCCACCGCGATGGCGATGATGACTTGCACGACGACAGGAAAGTAAGTTTGGGAATAAGTCGGCATGTATTCGTTGGCGATAGTGGGAGAGCGCGGGCCGCTCCCGGTTGTTGTTCAGATCTTGACCCTGAACATTCAAATATAATGAGGAACGAAAGGGAGTGTCAAACTCGCCGGATGGAAATCTCTGAAACAAAAACAATTCAAGTTGTTCTGAACGGCGAGCCGCGCAGCATTCCGGCGGGTTTGACGGTGGATCGTCTGCTGGTTTTCCTGGAGATGGACCCTTCGCGCGTGGCGGTGGAACTCGATCGCGAGATTGTTCGCAAGCCCGATTGGGCGGCGGCGGAAGTGCGCGATGGGGCGCAGCTTGAGGTGGTGTGGTTCGTCGGCGGCGGGTGAGCGATGAGACTCCTGGGGCTGCTCACGCTTTCCGTTTGCCTCTTTGCTACAGAGCCTAACGACGCGACGCGGCGCTGGTGGTCGTATGTCACAGCGCTCGCGAACGATGGCATGGAGGGGCGCGACACCGGGAGTGCGGGGTATCAACGTGCGGCGCGCTATGTTGCCGGCGAGTTTGAACGCGCTGGGCTGAAGCCGGCTGGGGAGAACGGCTATTACCAGTCCGTTCCTCTGCATGTGGTTCGGTTGCGAGCGGCTGATTCCTCGGCGGTGCTGACGCGCAAAGCCGGAGTCCACCAATTTCGCTGGCTGCGGGAAATCACGATGACCGTGACTCCAGGCTTGCCGGAACAAATCGCGGCCGGATTGGTTTTCGCTGGCTCCGATAAGCAGCCGCCAGCCGTGCTCAACCTCGAAGGCAAGATTTTGGTGCGACTGGGCGCGCCGGTGGGGACGCCGGCCGCGAATCGTCCACAGCCTCCGCTCCCGGCGGGCATGCTGGGCACGCTGAGCATCGACAACCTGGATGGTCCCGAGCGGCGGCGCTGGCCGGCCGCTTATGCCGTCAATATGGCGCTGGCTGGGAGTCCGGCGCCACAAAACCCGCGGCCGGTGCTGTTTCTGAATCCGCAGGCCGCGGAAGAGCTCTTTCGCGGCTCCGGCCACACTTACGCGGAACTGAAAAAACTTTACGCCGCGGGTCAGGCGCTGCCCTGGTTTGAAATCCCGGCTACGCTGCGGGTCGTTTTGAGGTTCGATACGGCGGACATATCCTCCGACAATCTGCTGGCGGTTCTGCCGGGCAGCGATCCGGCGCTTATCAGCGAATATGTGGTGGTCTCGGCGCATCTGGATGGTTACGGCTTCGGTTCACCCATCCATGGCGATGGTTTATATAACGGGGCATTTGATGACGCCGCTTACGTCGCGACGCTTCTCGATCTGGCGGAGAAATGGAAGGAGTCCGGCACCAAGCTGCGGCGGTCGGTACTGTTTGCGGTGGTTACCGGCGAAGAAAAGGGCTTGCTCGGGTCGCGCTACTTTGCCGCGCACCCTACTGTGCCCAAAGAAAGCATAGTCGCCAACATCAATCTGGATCAACTGCGGCCGCTGTTTCCGCTGCGCACGCTCACCATGCTGGCGCTGGACGATTCGACGCTAGGAGATACGGCGCGCGCCGTCGCCGAACCGCTGGGCATTCGCATCCAGGCCGATCCTGAACCGGATCGCAACCTGCTGCGCCGCTCGGATCATTTCAACTTCATGCAGATCGGCGTGCCCGCGACCGGCTTCGTCTTCGGGTTCGAGAAGGGCTCGCGCGAGGAAGCCATCTATCGCGAATGGTACTCGGTCCGTTACCATAGCCCGGCTGATGATCTCAAACAGCCGTGGGATCCGGCTGCCGCCGCGCAATTCAATGAGTTTTTCGGGCGCCTGGTCGAAACCATTGCCAACGCCCGCGAGCGTCCGCAATGGAAAAGCACCAGCAAATTCGCACCTCGAAAGTAAGGCTATTGACACACCCTGGAAGTTGGTTACAATCGGAAAGTCGTCCCCTAACAGCACCCCATGCTCAAACCTCGAAAAAGCCGCCCCGAACCCGCGAATCCGAATCGCACTTATTCGTCCGTTGAAGTTTCAACCCTGGCGAGCGTGAGTCTGCGGCAACTGCAATGGTGGGATGAGCGCAAGGTGGTTTCGCCGCGGCACGAGGGGCATCGCCGGGTTTACTTTCCGGCCGAGGTGATCGAGATCACGGTGATCGCTGAACTCCGCCGCAAGGGGTTTTCCCTGCAAAAAATCCGCCGCGTGCTGCGCTTCCTGCAAAAAGAGATGGGCAAGCGGCTGGCCGACCTCACGCAGGCCGGTTCCGATCTTCACCTGGTCACCGACGGTAAGGCGATCTACCTTGAAGACCGTAACGAGCGTATTATCGACCTGCTCAAGAACGCCCAGCAGCCTATGTTCCTGGTGTGCGTCAGCGATCAAGCGCGCCGCCTGGACGATCTCACGCGCAAACCAATTCGGCCTGAAAATGGTTTGGCGCGCCGCTTCCGCGCCGGTTAGTCCGCTGCTTGTGCATTTCAGCCGCCCAAACTGCCTTAGTTGGCGGGGACCCTCCCCGCGCTCTGACGGGTTCTACTCCTGGCCGGCCTATCCCCCACCACCGGATGGTCCAAAAGTACTACCATTAATCGCCTTGAAACAAGGCACTAAACAGATATAAATCAATAACTTACCAGTAAGTACCAAAACAGGAAAATAAAACTTGTTTTGCGGATTCCCTTATTCCATACTTAGCTTGTCTAAGAGGTTAGCCTGATGCCTCTTAAGATGATCGGTTTTTCAAGTAGTTAAGGTAGTGTAATCGGAACGCTCGCCCGGGTATTGGTGCGGCGGAGGGAAGCATGCGACGCGAAAATAAGAGAGATCTAACAATGGTTAGGCGATTGATTGGACGGAAGATATTTTCCCTCGGACTACCCGTTTTGGTGTTTGCGATGACGGCCGCCGCGGCGACCGTGACCACCTCCACCCCGGCGGGCAGCACAACCAGCGGGCCGGTGGCGGCTAGCGCGACGATCATCACGGGAGGCGGGTTCATAAACATCACGTTGAACAACCTGGAAGCGAATCCCAAAGATGTGGGCCAGCTCATTAGCGGTCTGACCTTCACATTGAGCAACGGAGCCACTAGTGGAACACTGTTCTCTAGTATGCCCCTGCACGGACAGGTCACGGTAAATTCAGGCGGCACATTCTCGACTAGCGCAGCCACAACAGCTGGGTGGGGCGTGAATAGCAATGTTTCCGGTGGTATACAGTTAGATGCGCTCGGCTTCGTCGGGCCCGCAGGGCTGATCATAGGTGGGCCCGGAACGGGAGGGACTTACAGCAACGCCAATTCGTCGATTGCCGGGAACTCGGCGCATAATCCTTTTCTCCTTCAGTCCGTTCAGTTCATCATTGATGTTACCGGCGTGACCTCCGCTACCACGGTTACCGGCGCCAGTTTCTCCTTCGGAACCACGCCAGGTCAATTTACGGTGAAAGGTTGCCTGTCGACCGATCCGACCTGCGGCCTCGGCGTCGGCTCGGTGCCCGAGCCGATCTCTGTTGTGTTGACCGGTAGTGGATTGATCGGTCTCTTTTTCCTGCGCCGCCGCCGCGTCTAGATCAACTGGTCCCAGCGGTACTGCTTGCGAATCAGTACTATCACATCGCTTGACGTATTGATCTAGGCACCCCTCATCCTCCATACTGAATCAACACCTAAGGGATCTACCTGAGGCCTGCACTAAGGAGCCTCTCAGGTAACACTCCCTTGGATATCGGAGATATCGGAGGAAAAAAATGAAGTATTTGATTGGACTTTGCTTTTTGACATGTTCCGTGGTGCCCAGTTTCGGCACCACTATTAACTTTGGCACCCCAACCGGTAATCAAGGCACCTCGCACACTTATGGTGGGATTACCGCAACAGCGTACGGCCCCGGCACACAGTTTCTGTACGGCAAGAACGATGGCGGCGACGAGAACGGCCTGGGTCTCACCAGCGATCCCAGTGGTGACCATGAAATCACTGCCGGCCAGTTTATCCAGTTGGACGTGACTAGCCTGCAGGGACTTACCATCTCATTTGTGATGGACAGCTCCACCGGCGATGATGCCTGGAAGGTATTCGAATCCAGCTCGGCGTCGGCGACCAGCGGCAGCTCGACTGTAACCGGGACCAACGAGAGCTCACACTCGATTACGATCACTTCGGGCATGAAGTATCTGGACTTCACGGCGACCGGTGGGAACGTGTTGCTGAGCTCCATCTCCTACACAGCCACTCCCGAGCCGTTATCGTTGGCGCTTACCGGCAGCGGACTGCTGGGGCTCTTCCTACTGCGGCGCCGCAGAGCCGGTTCGTCAAAGATCGACTAACCTCACTCAAGCCTTCCCTGCCAGCCCGGCTGCCGAATCAGACACCGTTTCGCAGCCGGGCATAGCCTGCCCAACCCCATTGGATCCCCAGTACTCGACTGCAAGCTGGTACTAAGCAATCCATCGGTCTGTTGAGGTAAGGTATTTGGTCCTCCATACTTAGTCATCCCGAAAGGGAATTGCACTGCAAACGACTGTATCGGAGGATACAAATGAAAGACTTACAAGGGATTCTGAAAAGGTGTTTAGTGCTGGCGGCGCCGGCGTTTCTTTTTGCAGGGACGGCACTGCCGGCGCATGCTACCAGCTTCAGTTCGAGCGCTTATTACGTTGGCGTGGAGGATTATCCGGTCTCTGGACCAGGCGCGGGCGATAAAGACTACAACGATCTGGTCTTCACGCTCTCGGGTAGTGGACTGACGCTCAATAGCAGCGGGACCCTGAGCAACCCGATCACTCCCGACGACAATGGATCGCCATTCTGGGACAATCTGTCGGGCGATGGAGCCGGCAAAAATTTCGGAAACTGCCTGTATACGGCCGCGATGAACCCCTGCACTGGCGGCGCGCCCATCGACCCCTCAGCGAAATACCTCTCGAACGGCGGTGGTTTCGTGGGATTCGACTTCTCCGGAGCGAGCGGATCGGTTAGCTTGACGATCGACGCCGCTCTCCACAGCGATAACGACACGCTCTACTGGTGTACCGATCCCAGCCATTGCCATGCGATCACTGGCGGCGGCACGTTCACACCGGGAGCCGGGACGTTCTACTTTGCCTTGCTGGATACGACGGGTACCGAGCATAGCTACACCTCGGAGAGTTCGAATTTCGCGGCCGCGCTCAATCCGACCCAGGCTACGCCGGAGCCGCTGTCGTTGGCTCTTACAGGAAGTGGCTTGCTCGGGCTGTTTTTCGTGCGGCGCCGCCGTACGCATTCAAGCTAAGGTCGGGGGGTATCGAAAGATAACTGGCGCGTCCGGAGTGGCCTCGGCCCTCTGAAGGTAATTTTTTCTGTCCGGTTGAAAGCCATCATAATGCTTAACTTGAGCCCGGTTTAGGGCTCAGGGGACGCAGAGATGGAGACTCGTTGCGGGAGGTATAAAGAGATGACTTACGCAGGTACTGATACTCCTTATGGTACTTTCACTTACCACTGCTCCTTGCTTTCGCTTAGAACCAACCTTAGAATTTTACTAGAAGCGCTGTACGACGCTTCAGACTGTATTGAATTGACGGAGGATCGGAATGAATAGAATTTTAGGCTTGGGTGCCTTGCTCGCGTCGCTGGCGGCTGCGCCGGCAATGAACGCCGCAACTATAACGTATGACCTGACGGTGAATGGTTGCAGTGGTAGCGGCGGCTGCGGCACCGGCACCTTCGGCACCATTCAGCTAACAGACAACGGGCTGACCGGCTCCGCCGCCGCTGTGAACGTCGTATTGACCCTCACTCAGGCGGGAGAGAGATTTGCCGGCAGTGGAGCTGGTGACGCTCTAGAATTCAACGTGGCTGGCACGGTCACTATCACGGCTATTACAAGTGGATTCGCTGTTGGCCCCGCACCCGATACGGCTTCAACGTTCGGAAGTTTCTCACACTCGGTAACTTGCACTACCTGCCAAGGCGGCCAAGCCGGCAACCCCTCCGGGCCGCTGTCCTTCACCGTGGGCTCCTCGAGCGGTGTTACGATTTCAAGCTTTACGGGTAATCCTACCTACTTCTTCGCTTCCGACATCGTCGGCAACGGCAATACTGGCAACGTCGGGGCCCTCGGTACCACCACGAGCACGACGCCCGAGCCCACAACGCTCTCCATGTTGGGGGCTGGGTTGCTCGGCTTGGGCTTCATTCGCAGCCGCGTTCGCAAGTAAGCGCACTTTGGCCGATAGGGCCTTGCGATACTAATTTTCTGTCGGGGCAGGCCTCAGAGCCTGCCCTTTTTCTTTTAGCGGTCGCGAATTCTGGGCCGGAAGCAACGTATTGATTCTGCATTGCATATTCCCCAAATTCCCATCCCCAGATTTGTTCTAAAGATTCAGCAACATTCCCCTCCCTCGTGGATCATACATATGTAAGTGATTTCCCTTAGGCACGAATGAGCGTAAGGCAACTCCACTCACCAGTACACTGAGGAGCAAAAATGACTCGATTTAAAATACTTCGTGTTGGCTTCCCCGTTTTGATTGTGCTCGCCGGCATTCAAACCGCGTCGGCCAGCTTAATCTTAGAAACCTTTCAACAAATCTCAGGGACAGGGCTGGGAACGGTGCCGACTCTGGTGACTTTCCAAAATAACGGCACTGAAACCGGATGCTTTGGCAGTAACGGGGCGGGCAGCGCCTTAAGCGGTGGGACATGCACTCCCGGCGGGGATACCAAAACCGGGAATTCCCAAGCGCAATTGCAGCCGCTGTCAGCTGCAGGGATTACGGGAGCGGTGAATTTTGGACTAATATTCAATGCGGTTCAACCAGCCGGCGGCCCTCTGGACGTGACGAATATCACGGTGGCGTTTTATGACTCAACCGGTAAAAACCTGCTGTTCGAGTCTTCGGGGCTCTTCTGCCAGAGTTCCGCAGGCGGTCCGATTGTTTCCGCTGGTTCGGGGTGTCTCTTAACCTCTACTGGTTCGGGAACCGGAAATTCGGGCTTCCTGGTGACATTAGATACAAATCAGCAGGCCTTGGCAACGGCTGCAGGTGCATTTTCGAGCACCAGCAACATGGTGGGCGTCAGCGCGGCGGCTTGTGGTACGGGAGGCGCATCCGCGGGTGGCGGCGAAACCATATTTTTGGCGAACTCAGGTGGCGTGTCGTCGGTACCTGAGCCGATCTCTTTGGCTCTAACTGGAGCTGGTTTGCTCGGACTTTCTTTGTTTCGTCGCCGGGTGGTATCCCGCTAACTCTTAGCATCGAGTAATTTTGAAGGGGCAGGTGAACTCCACCTGCCCTTTTTTCTTTTTTTCAATGCCCGCAGGTTGTATCTCTTGGGTCGAATTCAGCGTCTTAATAGCGTGCCAATAGGCGCATCCGCCGTCTAAGGCAAGTTGATATACTAAAACCGGAGGTCTGGATGCCATCTCGTCGCCGTTCTTTTCTTTTGGTACCGCTCTTTGTGGGACTGTGCGCGCTTAGCGTGGTCCTGATGACTACTAAGCATGTTTCGGCGGCATCCCCCACCGACGATGCTGTGGGCCAGAGCATGAAATCCTTCACCACCGTGTTTGACGCGGTGGAGCAGAACTTTGCCGACAAAGTGGACGCAGACAAAGCCGTCTACAACGGCGCGATTCCGGGCATGCTGCGCACGCTCGATCCGCACTCCAATTTCTTCGACCCCAAAGCATACGCGGCCCTGCGTGAAGATCAGCGCGGCCAGTATTACGGTGTCGGCATGCAGGTAGGTCCGCGCAGCGGCAAGACCATGGTGATGTGGCCGTTTGAAACTTCACCGGCGTATCGCGCTGGCCTGCGCCCGGGCGACATGATCATTCAAGTGAATGACAGAAAGACCGAGGGCCTGAACACTTCTGAGATCGCCGAGCTGTTGAAGGGTCCCCGCGGGACCAAGGTGCAGGTCACCGTTAACCGCGAAGGCCTCGCCAAACCGATCAGCTTCGATATCATCCGCGACGCCATCGCGCGGCCGAGCGTTCCCGAGGCCATCTGGCTGAAGCCGGGCATCGCTTACATCAACGTCACTCAGTTCGGCGAGAATACCAGCAAAGAATTTGAAGAGCAGTTCCGCAAGCTGGGCGAGAACAACATCAAGGGCCTGGTGCTCGACCTGCGCGGCAATCCGGGCGGATTGCTGAATGAAGGCGTCGAGGTAGCGGGACATTTTCTGAAGAAGAACGACCTGGTGGTGAGCCATCGCGGCCGCGCTCAGCCGAACAAAAACTACTACGCGCGTTCCGATAACGGCGGCAAGAGCTACCCGGTGGTTGTGGTGGTGAACCGCTCTTCGGCTTCGGCAGCGGAGATTGTCACCGGTGCCTTGCAGGATCATGATCGCGCCTGGGTACTGGGCGAGCCCACCTTCGGCAAGGGTCTGGTCCAGACCGTGTTCCCGTTGAGCGAAAATACCGGGCTGGCGCTGACCACGGCGCACTACTACACGCCGAGCGGGCGCTTGATCCAGCGCGATTATTCCAACATCTCGTTCCTGGATTATTACTACCGCACGCGCAACGAACAGAAAGACATGACCGACGTCAAGATGACCGATAGCGGCCGCACGGTTTACGGCGGCGGCGGCATCACGCCGGACGAGAAGTACGAAGCAGCCAAGCTCAATAAGTTCCAGATTGAAGTGCTGCGTAAATTCGGCTTCTTCAATTTCTCGGCTGCCTACTTTGGCCCCAAAGCCGACGCGCATCTACCCAAGGGCTGGGAGCCCGACGAAAATCTGGTCAACGACTTCCACGCGTATCTGATGAAGAACGGCTTCGAGTTTACCGAAGCGGATTTCACGGCGAATCATCAGTGGGTGAAGGAACAGCTGAAGCGTGAGATGTACATCACTGCGTTTAGCTGGGAGCAGTCCGTTCGCGTGGGCATCCAGCAGGATCCCGAAGTCGCGCAGGCGATTGAGGCGATGCCTAAGGCGGTCACCCTGATCGAGACGGCGAAGAAGCTCTTGGTACAGCGGATCACGCAGCAGGAGCACTTGCCGCAGTAGTTTGCTGCATTAGTCCCGCGCGCTAAGATAAAAGTTGCCCCCGCAGATCACCGTCCTCGACGCTGGAGGACAATACTGTCATCTCATCGCCCGCAAAGTCCGCGAACTGGGCGTCTATGCGGAGGTGGCTGCCAGCGAAACACCGGCGGCAGAGTTGGCGGGACGCAAAGGGATCATCATCTCCGGCGGTCCTTCCAGCGTTTACGATCCGGGCAGCCCCACCATTGACCCCGCCTTGCTCGATTCCGGAGTTCCAATTTTGGGGATTTGCTACGGGCAGCAGCTCATGGCGCACCTTCTGCACGGCACGGTCGAGAAAGGCGACAAGGGTGAATACGGATTTGCGCAGCTCGATCTGACGGGCTCCGATTCCCTTTTTCGCGGAGTCTCGGGGCGCCAGCAGGTGTGGATGAGCCATCGCGATCTGGTGGTTCAGCCGCCGGACGGCTTCGACGTCCTGGCGACCACGGCCACATGTCCGGTCGCTGCCATGGGATCGGTTGCGCGGAAACTCTACGGGGTCCAGTTTCATCCTGAAGTCGCGCACACGCCTTGCGGCAAAACCATCCTTTCCAACTTCTTGTTTGACGTCTGTGGCTGCGCTCAGGACTGGGACCCCGCGGGCCAACTGCGCGCTCTTGAAGAGCACATTCGCCATACCGCCGCTGGGCGTAACGTGTTCTTCTTCGTCAGCGGGGGTGTCGATTCCACTGTCGCCTACTCGCTGTGCCTGCGCGCGCTGGGGCCGGACCGCGTCCACGGCACTTACGTTGACACAGGGATGATGCGCGAAGGAGAAACCGAATTCGTGCGCGCACATTTCGCGGCGCTGGGCTCGCGCTCTTTCTTTGTGGAGGACGCGCGTGAGCTGTTTCTCTCGGCCCTGGCCGGCGTGATTGAGCCGGAACGGAAGCGCCACGTGATCGGCGAGAAGTTCGTTGAGGTGCAGCAGCGGATTCTCGAAAGTGAACATTACCTGGACGGGCGCTGGATTCTGGGCCAAGGCACGATTTACCCTGACACCATCGAGTCGGGCGGCAGCGCCAAGGCAGATCTCATCAAGACGCACCACAATCGCGTCGCCGGGATTCAGAAACTGATCGAGGAAGGCCGCATCATCGAGCCGCTGTCATCGTTCTATAAGGATGAAGTGCGCGCGATCGGCCGCGAACTGGGCCTGGCGCCCGAGTTGCTGGACCGCCATCCCTTCCCTGGGCCGGGTCTAGCGATTCGCTGCCTGTGTGCGGATTCTGAAGCGAAGCCCGAGCACGTCGACGAAGGCTGGATTATTCCCGTGCGCTCCGTGGGCGTGCAAGGCGACTCTCGCACCTACCGGCCAGTGCTCGCGGTGGAAGCTGTGCCCACAACCGAAGATCAGGTTGCCGATCTGACGAACCGCCGGCCGGATGTAAACCGCATCATCGGCGTCGCCCACACCTGCGAACCTCTCGCGAGCCTCAAGGTGATGCCCGCTCACCTCACCGCTGAGCGTATGCAGCGCCTGCGCCGCGCCGATGCCATCGTGCGCAAACTCTCGCAGGAATCGGGTTTCGATCAAACCGTCTGGCAATTTCCGGTGGTGGTGATTCCGCTCGGCACACCGCAGCGGCCCGATTCGGTGGTGCTGCGGCCGATCGATTCGGTGGACGGAATGACGGCGCGGGCAGTGCGTCTGCCCGCGGGGTTGTTGGAACGAATGGTGCAGGAATTAATGCAGGTGGAAGGTGTGGCCGGCGTGTTCTACGATCTCACCAACAAACCGCCGGCCACGATTGAGTGGGAATGAACTATTCTTTTTTCTTGCCCATGCCGCGGCCGGCGCTCGAGGGCGGGACCTTGTTTTTCGCGCGCAGGTAGACCGCCAACGTGCCGTACATTTCGTTGGAGTGGATCACGCCGAAGTCGAGCACGCCGAACACGGTCTTGTCGCGTCCGAACATTTTCACCATCTTCAAGGAATCGGCGTCGGTGATGGCCGCGTAGATGGGATCGCAATAATCGAAAGCAGTTTTGAGCGCGGCTTGGGCGTCGGCTTTAGAAGTCTTGCTGGTGTCAATCTTGGGGCCGGGCTCGCCTTTCGACATCCCGCATAAACCAGCCTGCACTTCGGCGATGTGCGCTACTGCGGCGCCGTAAGTCCGGCTGCCGGGGCCGGGGACAAAGCCGTAATCGGCGTCCGGCATATCGTCGGCGGCCTTCGTGACGGTGGCCTTGATCTGGGCGTAGTTCTGCTTCAATTCCGTGGTGAGCGGATTCTGCGCATACAGAGCCGTCGCGCCCGCTAACATCGCGAGCATCATCATCTTGGATTTCATTGTTTTTCGTTCTCTCCCTGGTTGTATCTAGTATGGCTAGCCGGAACCGGCCAGACTTCATTTTACCGGGTTTTGAAGAAGGTGATCGATGTTTTGCAGGTTCTGGCGGGCGAATTTGGCTTCCTCGAGGTCGCCGTTCAAATCAATCATGGTCTGGAAATGTTTGCGCGCGGCGGCCAAAGTCTCTAGGCTACCGTTCGCGGCCGCTTCGCGCGCGTAACAGAGCGCGAGGGCGTAATGCGTGTAGGCGTCGTTCGCATCGTAGGCGAGCGATTTTTGGCAATAGGCGACGCCGAGCTCGAAGTGGCCTTGCTTGCGTTCGGAATCGCAGAGGCCGAAGTAGGCGAGGCTACGCATGTCGCGCCAGGTATCGGTCTGGGCGGCGCGCTTCTTGCGCCCGACGCCGGCCAGGAACCCTAGGACATAGTAATTCATTTTGCCCGCGAGCTTGCTGTCGTAATCGCTCAGCCGCAGATATTCGGTGTATTCAGTGGACGACTCGGGAAACTGCGAGCTCAACCGCAAGCTTTCGGCGAGCCACAGGTGCGGCTCGGCGGCTGCGGGAGCGAGTTTGATCGACGCGCGCGCGGACTCGATCGATTGCGGATACAGATCTTTCATGCGATAGGCCTGCGCCTGCATGTAGAGCGCGACAGCGTTAGCTTTGTCGCGCTGCGTCACCAGGTTTAATTGGCGAATGGACTCGTCGACCGCTCCGGTATCGAGCAGCATTCCGGCGAGGCTGACGCGCGCTTCCAAGTAATCCGGGTCTATCGCAATCGCTTTGCGGAGCGCCGCTTCGGAACGCTGTTCGTCGAACAGGGAATTGTAGGTGCGCCCCAAGTAGAGCGCGGCCTGGCTGTAGGTGGGATCAATCAGCAAAGCTTTCTCAAAGTGCTCGGCGGCCTTCTTGTAGTTGTCGGCGAAACCTTTGTTATAAAGTGCGAGGCCATCGTTCAATTCGTCGACGGCGGCTTTGGTGCGGCGGCGGGCGATTGAAATCTTAATGGTGACTGTCGAATCGCGTCCCGGATAGACGACTTCATCGCGCGGGCCGTCGGGTTCGTAGCCCATCTTCACGCCCTGAACGGTGTGACTTCCGGGACGCATGCCGGGCAAGCGCAGCGTGGCGCCTTTGCCGACGATGCCGCGCGAGGTTCCGTCGACGAAGACTTCGACCCCGTCCATGTTGGATTCGAAGATCAGCGTTCCATCAACGGGCGGCGGCTGGTGGGCTACTCGCAGTCCGTTGGGCAGAAACGCCAGCAGCATGTTGGGATCGAAACTGCCGCGGTCGGAGGTGGGATTCTGCTGTCCCTTGGTGGCTTCGCGCACATTGCGGCGGACGTAATTTGAAAGCTCATCGGCGGTCACGATGCCATCGCCGGACTCGTCGGCTTCGCCCTCGAGTCCTTTGACCACGTAATACGTGAAGATGCCGTGGCCGCTGCCCCAATCCTTGCTTTCGAAAGAGCGTTCGCGATCGCGGCTGGCCGTCAGCGAGAACATCGAGCGGGACATGTCGAGTAGGCTCTGGTTGAGTGCCTGCGCGTCGGCATCGGGAGTGATCGCGCCGCTATGGCAGGCGTCGGTCAGCAGCACTTTCCATTTCGCCTTGATGCGCGATCCGGCCACTTGACCCAGCGTCTCCATCGGGTAGCCGGTGCCGGGAATGTTTGCGGGATCGAGATCGTAGGGGGCGAGATAGGCGCGGCCTTGGGAGATGAAGCCGTGGCCCGCGAAATAAATCACCACACGATCTTCTTCTTTCGCTACCGATGGGAGCCACGTTTCGAGTTCTCGCTTCAAGTTCGCCATGGTGGCCTGCGCGCCGGAGAGCCGGTGAACATTTTCGGCGCGGAAGTTGCCGCCCTCGGGACTGATCAGGATGGAATAAATGGCATCGGCATCGCGTTCGGAAAATTCCAATTGCGATTTGGATGGCAGATTTTTGTAGTTGGCGATGCCGACGATCAGTGCGTAGCCGCGGGGGACCGCCACGGATGGCGCGGGCGCGGTGTTGTTTTCTTCGTACTTGAGGTCGCGGCCCTTCTTTTGATCCTGCTTGGGCGGTTGCTGCGCCATAGTACAGGCCGCAAGACCTAGCAGGCTAGCGATGCGCCAGACGGAGTTCATACACCACCGGTCCTGATAACGGAGTGGGCGAGGACACCACCACACTCTCTTTGCCGAAACTATTGTCCTGGATAAAGAGCAGTTCGCGCGGGGCTGGCTTTACCACGCCGTTCATATTCTCGGGGAGCTTGCCGGCGGGCTTCACACCGGCGGAAGTGTCGACGCAATCGCCGCGGGCTTTGAAAATGGTGTCGTCGCAACGCGGCGTGATCTGCAGGGGGCGATCTGAGGGCGCCAGCGGCGGAGGCAGTGGCTGGTATTGCTTGCCCATGTCGACAGGGCTTACCAGCCAATACACCACGTCTTGCCCCGGAGGGCCGCTCACTTTGAAATATCCTTGTCCGGCGGGCACAACGTAATCTTTTGCCGCCTCTACACGGTTGTTGCTGCCGGTGTCAGAGCGCGGGAACAGCAACTCGTAGTTGCGTGACGTACCCATATTGATGACGTATAGATAACCAGCAAGCGATGACGAAAACCGAAAGCGCAGTTTCTCGCCGGATTCGAATACATGGGCGGGATTGACGGCGACCCAGCCCGCGGAATCCTGGCGTTCGACCGCGACGCGGATGCGCTGCGGTTCTTGCGCCCACAGGACGCTAGCGGCACCCAACGCGACGATGGCCAGCCTGCGCATTACTGATGCTTCAACTTCAAATCCACCACCAGACGCGCGTCCGGTGCGGAGCTGCGATTCACTACGTAAGCGGCGGTCTCGATCTTGACCGGCGCACCGGCTGGCGTGCCATTCTGTGAGACTACTTTTTCGTTATCCACTTTTTCGAAAATCAGATCGCGCGATTGCATCTGGCCGCGGATGCGGGCGATGACGTCGTCGCTCACGCTGGCTTGCGCCATCAGGACGCGGTTGGGTTCGGCGGCGGGCGTCACTACGGTTGGATCGGCCGGAGCGCTCTGGCCGCCCATCGAATAAATTAGTTTGTCGAGACTCTGCTCCGGCTGGCGTGACAGTACGAAAAACAGTTTTTCAGTGCCGGGCTGCTCGTCGAAAACGAACTGGCCCTGGTTGCCTCCGGGAACCAGACGTGTTTCGCCGCGGTGCACCTGATTGCTGCCGTTCGAAACTTCGCGCGATGGGAACAGGACCTGCCAGTTGCCGCTCGACCCTTGCGCGACCACATAAAGATAGCCGGTGGAGTTCGCTTGCGCCTCCAGGCGAATGCGGTCGCCCGAACGGAAGACGGTGTCCGCGTCCACTTCCTGGTACTCACCCGAGGCGTTGCGCTTGAGCACGCTGTAACGCATTCCCAGCGGCCCCGACGCAGGCTTGTCGACGACGGCTTCCGTCGGAACAGGCGAAGACGGCTGCACGGGAGCGGGAGTCTTCGCGGGCGTTTTCTTCGCTACGACTTTCGGTGTCGGTGCCGGCGTGGGCGCCGGTGTTGCAGCAGGTTTCACCGCGGACGTGTCAGGCGGGGGCGTATAGAATAATTCGCGCGCGCGTAAGCTGGCGGTTCCCTGCCCCCACGCCGCCGCGGCGGTCAGGGCCAGCAGCAGTAACGGTTTCATAGGCACCTCTTGGTCCATGTTAGCTCCATACGGATACGCGCTAATCTATCGGCAATCGGCTCGCGCGGGGCTAGCTTAAGGGTCGATCTAGGGTATTTTCCCTAAAATGTCGCGTTCAAACGGATGGCGAAATTGCGGCCGCTATCGACGGCCGTGCCCGACAGGAGTCCCGCGAAGTTGATTACGTTCAGGCGGTCAAATATGTTGAAGACGTCGCCTTGCAGGCGCAAGCTGCGACGTTCGTGCTCGTACAGATTCACGCCCGCCGAAACATCGAAGGACGCCGAGGGGCGCACGCGGCCGAGATCGAAGTTTACTTTGCTCAAAATAGCAGCGCCGTACTGCTGGGAAAGGAAACTCAGGTCTACAGGTCCGTTAAGATCCACCGGCAGACCGCTGTTATAACTGCTCGCGACGGCGAACCACAAGCGGCGGTGCGCTTCCACGCGCAGGCGAGCACGCAGGGTGTTGCGCTGATCCTGCGAGATCGGAAACGAGCCAACGCTCCCCACCGCCGCCGCGTCGTCGCCCAGAAACAGACCACCGGCCACGGGAAGCCGGCCCACTGCCAGCATGTTCGAATAACTGACGTAGCCCGAGAAGCGACCCCAGCGCGGGACCTCCACTTTCGCTTCGTAGCCGTGAATATCGGCGTGGCTGAACGAAATGGGGAAACTAACGCCGGTGTTGAACAGCAGCGAATCGTCAGAGAAATTGTCGACGCGGCGCAAATACCAGGCGCCGTCCAGGCGCAATTTGCTCAGCAGGCTTTTGGAAAACCCGGCTTCAAAATAATTGCCGCGCGCGGGGCGCAAAGGAAGAAACGCGCCTTGGCCGCCGAGCTGATTGACTAGATCCGTGCTGGCGAGCAGCAGGTTCTCAATGGCGGGCGGTTGGAAGATGCGATCGTAAGACGCACGCAGCACCAGGCCCGCCAAGGGCACCGAGTATGCTGCGCCGAGGCGCGGGCTCCACGCGGTTTCATCCTCGACAATATTGTAGTGGTCGACGCGGACGCCCGCCGTCACCGCCCAGTTTCCGTGGTGCCATTGGTCCTGTACGAAGGCCGATTGCTGGCGTCCACTGCGTTGATCCGCGAAGTGGAACACCGGCGGAACGCTGGGATCGAAAATATCGACGCCATCCAGGCTGTAGGCGGTAATCACATAACTGAAGTTCTCGTGAATGGAATCGAAGAGCGCATCGGCGCCGGTCTTGAATTCATGCGAGCCCAGTTTCACGGAAATGCTGCCGCCCAGATAACCTTCGCGGAAGCCGCGGTCCTGAGTGGGCAGAATGGGCGTCGACAGCGGGTTCGACCACAACTCCGCCGAGGTGTCGCGCACCATGCCGCGCACTTGTAGAATCACATTCGGCGAGAACAAGTGGGTGTGCGAAACTTGCCCCAGGGTTTCAGCGGCCGAGCGGTCCTGGCGCTGCCCGGCAACCTCTTGCAGGAGTTCGTTGGGCACGAGGAAGCCGGTGCGATGCGACGTGAAGTACATCTGTGTCGAATCGGCAGCGCTCCAGTTGCGCTCGAAGCGGCCCGCCACGGAACCGCCGGAGCCGTGGTTGGTGAAGTTCTGTTGCACCGGGGGGTCGAGATAACGATCCGTCAGAAAGCCCTCGCCGCTGATGCCGAAATTATTCTTGCCCTCGCCGTATTGGAGCGACGCGAAGCCGCTTTTCTGATCGAAGCTGCCGCCTTGCAGGGTCACTTGCCCGTGCAATCCGGGTACGGCGTCGTGATCGGTTTTGATTTCGACCACGCCTCCCAGGCTGCGCCCGAACTCGGCGGGAAACCCGGAGGTGCGCATGGTCATGGACTCGAATTCATCAATGCCCAGACTTTGCGCGAAGGCGGGCGAACGGTTGTCATAGAGCGGGATCCCGTTGATCACATACTGCACGTCGTATTCGGACCCGCGCGGATGCAGCACGCCGTTGGCTTCGAGCAGCCAGCCCGGCTGCGCGTTCACGATGTCGATCACGGAGCGTCCCGGCGCCGAGCTGGCGCGGGTGCGAAGCTGATCGGGACCCGCGAATTGCGTGGCGCTCACAGCTTCGGGGTTGAGCAGCGTTTCCTGTTCGCGGACCACAACCGTAGTTTCGATCGGCGCCACCGTCAGGATGACAGTCTGCGCGATGGGCGCCTCCGAGCGAACGTCCACGCGCACGGTTTTCGACGCGAACCCTTCCCGCTGAACCTCGATGCGGTAGACGCCGAAGGGCAGCGTGGTGAAGATATGGAGTCCTTTATCGTCGGTTTGGAACTCGCGGTGGACGCCGGTGGCCAACCCCTGGATGGAGCCGGACGCCTCAATCACGGTATCCGAGGCGTCCTTCACTTGCAGGCGGATTTCCCCAGATGAAGTCTGCCCGCAGGCCAGAGCGGCGGCAAGGCACAATCCGGCTATAAGGCGAGCTCCCACTTATTCAAGGTACTTCAAATCGCGGCTGCGGAAGGCGCCAGGCGATGCGCGGCTTCTTGTACTCCATGTCGCGCCGCATCTTTCCGATCCAGTAGGTAGCCAAGAGCCCGGCCGCGATGAAGATCAGGATGCCGGTAAGAATACCCAAAGCCGTTTTGAGCATCAGGACTGGGCTTTATGAAAGACAAAGAAGAACACGGTTACGGTGAGGGCGGCGAAGGCATAGATCAGGGCTGTGAGCAACGTCACCACGGCAATCAGACCGCGCGCCAGGCTCAGCAGATCCAGAATGAAATCGCCTATTAGCAACAGCGCGAGCAGAAGAGTCCCGATGAACGCCAACAAAGACGCATGCTTCAGAGTCATGACTTGGAGTATGAAGGCTGTGGCGGCCGGCTGCAAGGGTCTTGACAGTTTCTATAATTCGATTATCATAGAATTATGGAATCGCCGCAGGACATCACGCGCTATGCCGATATGTTCACTGCCATGGGAACCGAATCCCGGCTGCGTATTATGCAGTTGCTGTTGTCGGCGCACCCGGAGGGCTTGGTGGTGGGCGAGATCATGGCGGAGCTGGAAGTATCCGCCTCGACACTCTCGCATCATCTGGAAAAGCTGAAGCACGAAGGGCTGGTGGACGTGAGCCGCGAGGGAACATTTTTGCGCTACACCGCGAATACTGCGGCGCTGCAGGAGCTGCTCGGGTTCCTTTACGCCGAGTGTTGCACCCGCAACAAGGCCATTAAGCCCAAGACTATCATGACCCTTTGCAAGTAGGAGAAAACCATGCAAGACATCAAGGAAATCGTTCGTGAGAAATACGGCCAGGCGGCACTGCGCGTCACCAGCGGCGGAAGTTCCTGCTGCGGAGCCGCGGCGGCTTTGGATGGCTGCTGCGATCCCATCACCAGCAATCTTTATGACGCCGGCCAAACCGGCCGCTTGCCGGAAGCGGCAGTGCTGGCGTCACTTGGCTGCGGAAATCCCACGGCGCTGGCGGAGTTAAAGCCCGGCGAAACGGTTCTCGACCTCGGATCGGGCGGTGGCATCGACGTCCTGCTTTCCGCCAAGCGAGTGGGGCCGACGGGCAAAGCTTATGGTTTGGATATGACGGATGAGATGCTAGCGCTGGCCCGGGAAAATCAGCGCCAAGCCGATGTCGAGAACGTGGAATTTTTGAAGGGTGAGATCGAGAACATTCCGCTGCCGGACAATTCGGTGGATGTCATCATTTCCAACTGCGTCGTCAATCTCAGCGCCGATAAGGACCGGGTTCTGCGGGAGGCATTTCGAGTCCTGAAGCCCGGCGGGCGGTTCGCGGTGTCCGATGTCGTCACTCGCGGCGAGATGCCGGCGGAGATTCGCGAGAGCCTTCTCCTATGGGTCGGCTGCGTCGCCGGGGCGCTGGAAGAGAATCAGTACAAGGACAAGCTTGCAGCGGCCGGCTTCGCGCAAATCAGCATTGAGCCAACCCGGATCTATAAAGTGGAAGACGCGCGCGCGTTTCTCAGCGGCGAAGGCATCGACGTAGACGCCATTGCACCGCACGTGGATGGCAAGTTTATGTCAGCGTTCATCCGCGCAGTGAAGCCCACGGCTGCGTGCTGCGGCTCGGATTGCTGTGCCTAATCCGCCCCGGCTCGCTTTCTTCGAGCGCTACCTTTCCTTGTGGGTGGCGCTGTGCATGGCCGCTGGACTGGCTTTGGGAAAGCTCTTGCCCTCCGCCATCCAAAGCCTGCGCGGACTGGAATTCGGCCGGGGCAGTCAGATTAACGCGCCCATCGCGATTCTGATCTGGCTGATGATCACGCCCATGATGATGAAAGTGGACTTCGGGGCGATCCGCGATGTGGGGCGCAAGCCGGCCGGCCTCGCCGTCACGCTGGTGGTGAACTGGCTAGTGAAGCCGTTTTCGATGGCCTTCTTAGCCTGGCTGTTTTTCAGGCTGATTTTTTCGGCCTTCATCACGCCCGCAGAGGCGGATCAATACATTGCCGGCTGCATCATCCTGGCCGCTGCGCCGTGTACCGCCATGGTGTTCGTCTGGAGCCACCTGACCGGCGGCGATCCCGCGTACACACTGGTGCAGGTTTCCGTCAATGACCTGATCATGCTGGTGCTGTTCGTGCCGATCGTACAGTTTCTGGTGACCGGCGCATCTTCGCTTACCGTGCCGTTTGCGGTGCTGCTTTATTCGGTCGTGATCTTTATCGTGATCCCGCTCCTTGCCGGAAGCATTCTGCGAGCGGCGCTCATTCGCAAGCGCGGGAAGGCCTGGTTCGAAAAAGAGCTCCTGCCACGCTTCGCTCCGGTCACCATTACGGCGTTACTCGCGACCCTGGTCTTTATCTTTGCGTTTCAGGCCGATAACATCACCAACCGCTACTTTCACGTAATTCTCATTGCCATACCGATCACGCTGCAGGTGTACCTTAACTCGGCGCTGGCGTACGGTTTGATGAAGTGGTTCAAGGTGGAATATTCTGTAGCAGCGCCAGGCGCGTTGATCGGCGCGAGCAATTTCTTCGAGCTGGCGGTGGCGACAGCGATTGCGCTCTTCGGACCGCAATCCGGGGCGGCGCTGGCGACCGTAGTGGGAGTGCTGGTGGAAGTTCCCGTCATGTTGTCGGTGTGCGCGGCGTGCAACCGGACGCGGCATTGGTTTCCCGTGCGGACGGGAGTGAATGTCTAGGCGGCAGAAAGTCCTCATTCTCTGCACTGGAAATTCCGCGCGAAGCCAGATGGCCGAAGGTTTATTCCGGCAGGCGGCCGCCGATCGCTACGAAGTCTTCTCGGCTGGCACCAAACCCAGCTCGGTTCGACCCGAGGCCGTCGCTGTGATGCACGAGGTCGGCATAGATATTTCAGGCCACCGCTCAAAGTCCGTCGACGAATTCGCCGGGCAAGAGTTGGATCTGGTGATCACGGTTTGCGATAACGCCAAAGAGTCCTGCCCGGTTTTTCCAGGCACGACCCGGCGTTTGCATTGGCCGTTTCAAGATCCAGCCGCGGTAACTGGGTCAGAGGAACAGCGGCTCGCGGCGTTCCGGTCGATCCGGGACCAGATCCAGGGGCGAATCCAACTGTTCCTCGACAACGGAGCGTGAAATTACTTCGCGCTGCTGCCCGGGCGGACTGCGTGGTAGGCGCCGGGCATGTACGGGTCAGTCACGGGAGGCGCCTGGATCAGCGGAGCTCCCGTCTCAAAGAAGACCGGCATCGCGGTCGACGATTGCGTGGGATTGAATCGCAGTGCAATCATCGACAGGTTGCCCGTCGCGGAATAGAATTCAGCCAATCCGAGGTGCCCTGAGATGTAGGGGAACTGTTGCGACAGAACGAATGTTAAGTGCCCCATCGCCGGCACCGTGGGTAACGCATCTATGGCAATGATGCCATCGGTAGTCTGGAAGCCAACGCTGACGGATTGCGGCGTCGAGGTGGGGTTCACAACCGCGATCGCGGATACAAAACCGTTGGCGTCGTCGTAGGGCACCAGTATACGGTTGGTCGCGCTAACCGCGGCGCGGTCGAATCCTGATCTTTTTGTCCCGGCAGGCGGTTGGTGAAAATGTTGTAGGCCACGATGCCGGCGTCAGCGTCGACTTCACCCCATCCTTGCGTCAGTGTCGCGGCGGTACCCGGTGTGTGCAGAAACATCGAGGAGCCGCTGAGCAAAACCAACCCGGTGGTCGAGCTCGTTTCGAGGAACGCCGGGGTCCATGCCTGCGTATTGCCGCTACCGGAGTCGCTATGAAAAGTCAGAGTAGCGGTTGCCGTAATCGCAGAGGTGTTGGTAATCACGATGGTGGACTGCCAACCGCCGCCGTCGACGAATTGCGGAATATAGAGGGTTTGTGCGGACTGCCCGAACACGGGCAGCCCCATAATTACAACACCAAAAACCGCTGAAGCAATGTATTTCATTGCCTGAGTATGAGCGCGGGACTCGCTCCGAGTTGTTATCGAGTTGTGAAATGTTTGTGAATTCGCTCAACCTTTGAGCCGCGGGAGAATCTTCAAGACGTTGCCGCGCTCGATCGCCAGCAGGTCCTGCGGCGGAAAGTGCTGTGCGCTCAGGCCGTCGTTCTCCTCGGCGGCGGTGCGATAAGGGTAATCGGTCCCGTACACGATCTGCGAAATGGGCGCCAGCTTCAACAGCGCCGCCAACGCGCCGGGGTGATTCGCTTGCGCAGTGTCGTAGTAGAACTTTTTCAGTTCATACATGACTCCTTTGGGGAGGCGTTTTTCGCGTTCCTTCATGTCAGCCTCCTGACGAACGAAGCGGCTGAGCAGGAACGGCGTGGTGCCGCCGCCGTGAGAAAGAATCCAACGGATATCGGGATAGCGCGCGGCCGTGCCGCTGAACAGCAGGCTGGCGGTGGTGCGAGTGGTGTCGGTGGCCCACTCGATAGTGCCTGCCCCCACTTCGTCCTTAATGTTGGTGCAGCAGGTGGGCGTATTGGGATGCGTGTAGATCACCGCTTTGCGCCGGTTGAGTTCTTCCCACACGGGCGCGAAGGAGGCGTCGCCCAGCCAGCGGTCCCCGTAATTGGTCATGAGGCCGATGCCGTCGGCCTTCAGCGTATCGAGCGCGTACTCGATCTCGCGCAAGCTGCCTTCGATGTCGGGCAGCGGCAGCGCGGCGAACAGACCGAAGCGGCCGGGCGAGTCCTGACTCATCTTGGCGCCGTAGTCGTTGATGATGCGCGCCAAATTGCGAGATTGCGCCGCGTCTCCGAACCAGATGCCCGGAGGACTGACCGAGAGAACCGAAGTCTGAATACCGCCTTTATCCATTTCGGCGAGCGACTGTTCAGTGGTCCAGGCAGCCAGATTTCCGGCGCCGATGGAGGCGATGGTGCTGCGGTAATTGGGCGGGAACAGATGATGGTGGATGTCGATGCGGTGAGGCCTGGCGCGGAACCCCTGCGCGTGGAGCAGCGGGAGAGCGCTGATGCCTAAGCCGGCGAGGAACGTCCGCCGAGAGTAATCGTGCAGCGAAATTCGTTGGCTCATGAGGTGCTCCTTGATGGCCCGGAAGACCGTATAACAGTCTACGCCCGCAAAGGGGCAAGATGCTTTCGCTGCTAGCGCTAATCCCGTATAATCGCTGCAGGCGCATGGGATTGCTTTCGCTTGGCGAAATGCTATCCCGGGGCCTTTGGGAGGCGGCATGTTGGTCCGAACCACGTTGCTTTTGACAATGCTGACAGCGGCAGCGGCCATGGCTGCAACCGCCGAGGCGGGGCTACCCGATGCGGCCAAGAACCAGGATCAGAAAACGCTTCAGGCGCTCGTGAGCCAGCACGCTGACATCAATGCGCGGTCGGACGACGGCTCGACTGCACTGCTCTGGGCCGCGCATTGGAACGATGTCGATACCGCCGCTTTACTGCTGCAACGCGGGGGCGGACGCGAATGCGGCCAACGATTTTCAAATGACGCCGTTGTCGCAAGCCTGCATGAACGGCAGCGCGGCGTTGGTCGATTTGCTGCTGAAGTCGGGTGCCAAACCGAACCTGGCGATCGCCACGGGCGAGACTCCGCTGATGACTTGCGCGAAGAGCGGCAACGTGGAAGCCGTCCGGACGCTGATCGCCCACGACGCCGCGATCAACGCCAAGGAGCCGGTGCAGAACCAGACCGCGCTGATGTGGGCCGCGGCGGAGCATCATCCGGCCGTGGTGAAGGCGCTGATCGACGCGAATGCCGACTTGCAAGCGCATAGCAAAAAAGGATACACCGCGCTCCATTTCGCAGCGCGGGAAGGCGATCAGGAGAGCGTCCGTTTGTTGCTCGCCGCGGGCGTGAACGTGAACATTCGCACGCAGCCGGAAGTTGCCGACGCGGAACCTGGAGCGGACGGATTAGTAGCGGCGGCGCGGCCGCACCAGAGTCCGCGGTGGATCGTTCTACCGGAAGAGCGCGTCGACGGCGGGCTACACTCCGCTGCTGGTGGCCACGGTGCGCGGCGAGGTCGCGACTGGCGCTATTCCTGCTGGATCAAGGAGCGGACCCCAACGTCCTGCGATGCTGGCTTCACGCCGCTGCATTGGGCGTCGACCACGTGGGAAAGCTTCACCGCCAACCCCGTGTATGGTTTTGAAGACCCGATGGCTGGAATTCCGGATCGTCAGGCGAAGCTGCAGTTCGTCAAAGCTCTGCTGGCGCATGGGGCGAATCCGAACGCGCGCATGACCAAGACGCAGCCGACGTTCGCCGGCGGATATCACGGATGCGGTGGGCGCGACGCCGTTCTTGCTCGCGAGTTCAGTCGACGATCTCGAGATGATGAGGATGCTGCTGGCGGCGGGCGCGGATCCGAAGATGGTCCCACGGCAACGAATACCACGGCGATGATGGCGGCAACGGGCGCTGCATCATGGGGTCGGCGAGAGTCCGGTTACGGAGGCGCAGGCTCTGCGGCGATGAAATTTTTGCTGGATCTGGGCGTAGATGCCAAGGGAGCGACGATGACCGGCGAGAACGCGTTGTTTGGTCCGGCTTATCGCGGATGGAACACGCTGCTCGGCGCAGATGATCGATCTTGGAGTGGACGTGAACGCGGTCAGCAAGGCGGGCGTGACGCCGTGGCTTGCGGCGGCGGTCAAGGCGACCGGCTTGGTGGCGTTCTCTACAACAAAGACGGCGCGGACCTGCTGCTCAAGCATGGCGCCGATCCGAAGCTCGGCCATCCCTGCGAGGCCCAGAACAAATGCGGCGGAGTAATGCGTCAAGGCGCTTTCAATTCTGTTGCTGGCTCGTGTTTGCTTACGGTTTTCAGGCTGCACCGCACTACGCCAGCGCGCGAGCTGGTGACCAAGTATTGCGTCTCCTGCCACAACCAGAAGCTGCGGACCGCGAATCTGGTTACGTCGATCGATGACGTCAAACTCGGCCGAGACGTGGGAAAAAGTCATCGTCAAGCTGCGTAGCCGTGCGATGCCGCCTCCCGGCATCCGTCGGCCGGATAACGCTACCTACGATGCCGTAGCCGGTTGGCTGGAGACAGAACTCGACCGCGCGGCCGCGACGCACGTGAATCCAGGCCGGACAGCCAGCCTGCATCGGCTCAATCGCACCGAGTACGCGAATGCGGTGCGCGACCTGATCGCGGTTGACGTAGATGCGCAGGCAATGTTGCCGCCCGACGAACAGGCGTATCGGATTCGACACCAACGCCGAGGCGCTGGCGATGCAACCGGCGTTGCTCGATCGTTACGTATCGGCGGCGGCGAAGATCGCGCGGCAGGCCGTCGGCGATCCGACGATTCCGCCGGCGTTCGAGCGCTACGGCGCGATCAAGGGCAACTCGAATGAACAGACTTACCTTCGCCAGACGGAGCGTCTGGACCGAAGATTTTCCTCTAGGATCGCGCGGCGGCATTGCGGTGCGACACGATTTTCCTGTCGACGGGGAGTACGTTTTCAAGATCCGGCTGCAGCGGAACTATTGAGAGCGTGATCCGCGGCCTGAACGTGGCGAATCGATTCGAGATACGCGTGGACGGAAATCGCGTAGGACAATTCACCCTCGGTGGCGGTCGGGAGCGGCAGTCAGCAAGCCGAAGAATTTCTTATACGACAGCGACGACGCGCTGCAGGTGCGCGTCCCGGTGAAGGCCGGGTTGCGCCGGGTGGTCGCGACGATGCTCAAATCTGAAGACGCCGAAGCCGGAAGGAGTGGGGCCAGACCACATTCCCACGTGGAGCCGCGAGTCCGATAACGCGGCGGCTCCGGCGGCTATCTCTTCACTGTTGGTCGGCGGCCCGTATGACGCGAAAGTGCCGCAAGGCTCGCCGAGCCGTCGGCTTATTTTCGTGTGCCAGCCCAGCGGCGCCAGCGAAGAACTCCCGTGCGCGACCAGGATTTTGTCGAGACTAGCGCGGCGGGCGTACCGGCGCTCTGCGACCGGTGACGACGTCGAGACGCTACTCGCTTTCTACAAACGGGCCCGAGCGGCGGGAAGTTTTGACGACGGCATCCGCGCAGCGCTCGAACGCACGCTTGTCAGTCCCGATTTTCTGTTCCGCATCGAGGCTGATCCCGCGGGCGTCGCTCCAGGACAGGCTTATCGTATTTCGGACGTCGAACTGGCTTCGCGCTTGTCCTTCGCACTGTGGAGTAGCATCCCGGACGACACGCTTCTCGACCTGGCAATCAGCGGAAAGCTGCGCGAGCCGGCGGTTCTCGAGCAGCAGGTCTCGCGCCTGCTGGCCGATCCGCGCGCGCGTGCGTCGCTGGTGCAGAACTTCTTCGCGGAATGGCTGCAGATTCGCAATGTGCGGTTGCTCAATCCGGAGAGCACCAAGTTTCCCTGGTTCGACGACAATCTGCGCGCCGCCTTCGTGAAAGAGATCGAACTGTTTCTCAACGCGCAGCTAAAAGAGGACCGCAGCATCGTCAGCCTGCTCACCTCGGATGAGACTTTCGTCAATGAACAGTTAGCGCGGCATTACGGAATTCCGGATGTCTATGGAAGCCACTTCCGAAAAGTGACGCTCACCGACGAGAATCGCTTCGGGTTGCTGGGCAAAGCGAGTGTGCTGGCGGTGACGTCGTACACCACCCGCACGTCGCCGACGATCCGCGGAAAGTGGTTGCTGGAAAATATTCTGGCCGCGCCCATGCCGGCCCCGCCTCCCAATATCCCTGCGCTCGAAGCCAGCAACAAGGACGGCAAGCCGCTATCGGTGCGCGAGATGCTGGAGATGCACCGCGCGAATCCAGCCTGCGCCAGTTGCCACGCGCGCATGGACCCGCTGGGCTTCAGCCTGGAAAATTTCGACGCCATCGGCCAATGGCGCACCACCGACGCCGGCAAAGCCATCAACGCGTCCGGAGTGCTGCTCGACGGCACGCAAGTAACAGGTCCGGCTGCGCTGCAGCACGCGCTAGTAGCGCAGAAACAGCAGTTCGTGCGGGCGGTGACCGGAAAGCTACTCACCTATTCGCTCGGCCGTGGACTTGAATATTACGACGCTCCCGCCGTCCGCGGGATTGTGCGCGGCGCTGCCGCCGATGACTATCGCTGGTCGTCAGTAGTTTTGGGCATCGTCAAGAGCGCACCGTTTCAGATGAGGAGGTCAGCTTCATGATCGTCACCAAGAAGGCACTTTCGCGCCGCACTGTGCTGCGCGGGTTGGGCGCGGCGGTGGCGCTGCCGCTGCTCGATGCGATGCTCCCCGCCTTCGCGGCGACCCCAAGTCCCGTGCGGCGCCTGGGCGTCGTCTATCACCCTAACGGTGTCATCTACGATCAGTGGCTGCCGACCGGCGTCGGAGCCGATTACAAGCTTTCGCCCACGCTCGCCGGGCTCGAACCGTTCCGCGACAAATTGCTGGTCGTCACCGGGCTCTATAGCGATGCAGGCCGAGGCGATGGGCGATGGCGGCGGCGACCACTCGCGCGCCTCCGGCACTTACCTGACCGGCGTGCACGTCAAAAAATCGCGACAGCGCTCTCGAGAACGGCATCTCGATGGACCAGATCGCCGCGAAGGCCTTCGAGCGCGATACCCAGCTCTCCTCGCTGCAACTGACCACTGACGACAACAGTCTGGTGGGGTCCTGCGACCTGGGCTACAGTTGCGCCTACAGCAGCACGCTCTCCTGGCTCACGCCGACCTTGCCGCTAATGGCCGAAAACAATCCTCGCGTGCTCTTCGAGCGGATGTTCGGCTCGAGCGACAGCACCGATCCGCGCGTGCGGGCGTCACGTTTGAAACAGGATCGCAGCCTGCTCGATTCCGTCAATGACCGCGTGAATCAACTGCAACAGAAGCTTGGCCGCGCGGACAACAGCAAAGTAGACGACTACCTCACCTCGCTTCGCGACGTGGAGCGGCGCATCCAGAAGGCGGAAGAACAGAGTACGAAACAGATGCCGGAGGTTGCTCAGCCCGCCGGGATTCCCGATAACTTCGAGCAGCACGTGAAGCTGTTGTACGACCTGCAACTCCTCGCCTATCAATCCGACCTGACTCGCGTCATCACCTTCATGTACGGCCGTGAGCAGACCGGCAGGCCGTACCCGCAGATTGGCGTCCCCGAGCCGCACCATCCCGTGACGCATCATCAGAACGATCCGGTGAAGATGGAAAAGTGCACGCGCATCCAGCGCTATCACATTGCGTTGTTCGCTGACTATCTGGAAAAACTAAAGAACACGCCGGACGGCGACGGCTCGCTGCTCGATCACACGATCCTGCTCTACGGCGGTGGCATCAGCAATAGTGACCGGCACACGCACGGCCCGCTGCCCACCCTGCTTCTGGGCGCAGTCAAAGGGGGGCGCCACCTGGTGTATCTGGAACACACGCCGTTGACCAACCTTCAACTGACGCTGCTGAATAAGCTGGGAGTTCCCACTGAAAAGCTGGGCGATAGTAACGGACAATTCATGGAACTGTCCGCGTTATAACTAATCGGCGATCGCCTGCTCCACCAGCGTCTTCACCAATTCACGATAGTGGCGACGCGCGGGCCCCGGCGTGTTGGCTAGAAACACCACCACCATTTCCTCTTTAGGATCGACCCAGAACATGGTGCCCTGCGCACCGCTCCACATAAACTCGCCGGGAGTTCCCGGAACGCCCGCCACGCCCGGCTGCGTACGCACAGCGACGCCCAGCCCGAAACCGAAGCCGTCCATGTGCTCCACCGGGAATTCATGCAGACGCGAGACATCCACGTTCGGGCCCAGTTGATTCGAAGTCATGTACTCCACCGTTTTCCGGCTGAGCAGCCGGTTGCCCTCAAAGGTTCCCTTATTGAGCAGCATCTGGGCGAAGCGTACGTAGTCGAGCGCCGTGCCTGAGGCGCAGCCACCGCCGCAGTCGTATTGCCACGGCGTCACCGGCAAGCGAAACGCGACGGGACGTCCCGTATCCGGATCTACAGGTAACGGCTTGGCGATGCGTGCCTGTTTCGGAGCGGGCACCACGAAGCCGGTGTCGGCCATGCCCAGCGGTTCGAACAATCGTTCCTGCAAGAACTCGCCGAGCCGCTTTTTAGTGACGGCTTCCACTGCCAGCCCGGTGACGTCGAGACCATGGCTGTACTCCCACTGCGTGCCCGGTTGATAGTGGAGCGGCAGCTTGCCCAGTTCCTGCAAAAATTCCGCGCCCGATTGATTGGCTGCGCTTTTTAGCTTGGCCTCATACAGTTTGTGAAGCGGCGTGTCGCCGCGATTGCCGTAGCTCACGCCAGCGGTGTGGCGCAGCATGTCCTGAAGGGTAGGCTGGCGATGCGCCGCTTCGATGCCGCGGGGGCCCGCCACTTTCATATCCTTCAATTCAGGTAGATAGTTCCCGATGGGATCGTTCAACAGCAGGTCGCCCTGCTCCGCCAACATTAGTGCCGCCACCGCCACCATGGGCTTGGTCATGGAGGCCAGCGCGAAGATGGCATCTTTGGGCATCGGCGTACCCGCCGCTTTATCGACGAAGCCGAAGGATTCGTAATAGGCAAGCTTGCCCCTGCGCGCGATGGCGACCACCGCCCCCGGCATTCGCCCGTGGTCGACATCCTGCTTGATCGCTTGTGCCAAACGCTCCAGCCGCGCGCTCGAGAGGCCAACGGCCTCGGGCTTGGCGACAGACAAGGAGTCGGCCGCAGCGCAGAAGGTGAGGCTGGCGAGCAGAACCGGTATGAATCTCAGCATTTTTACACTTTACTACTTGCGGTGGAAGGCTAGTTCGTCGCACCTTCGGCGCTGGCCTTCGGGTAGTCCTAGAAAAAGTAGTAGTACCGGTTTACAAATAAGGCTACACGGAGTACTATGGCCGCAACAGGGGGAAACATGAAGACCTACGGTTTACTTCTTGCCTGCACGTTTATGTTTACCCCGGCGTCGTTCGCCGGAATTATTATCTACGAAACCAACCTCTCCGGATCCCTGGAGTCTCCGCCCACCGGCTCTCCCGGAACGGGATTTGCTGAAGTCACCATTGATACCGTTGCCCAGACGATGGAAGTGAATGAATCGTTTAGCGGGCTGGAGAGCACCACTACGGCGTCCCACATACACTGTTGCACGGCTACCCCGGGCAGCGGAAACGCAGGTGTGGCTACCACGGTTCCATCATTTCCCGGGTTTCCCCTGGGCGTGACTGCGGGGAGCTTTGACAACACATTCGACCTGACTTCTGCGGGCACCTACAACCCTGCTTTCGTCACCGCTGAAGGCAGCGTCGCGAATGCTGAAGCCGCGCTGCTGGCCGCACTCGCCGCTGACGAAACGTATATCAACATCCATACTTCTTTGTTTCCCGGTGGAGAAATTCGCGGCTATCTTGTAGCCACGCCGGAAGCGGACACCATAGTTCTCGCCGGCGGCGGGCTACTCGGGCTGGGACTCTTGCTTCGCCGACGCAAATCGTAAAAGCATTTGCTATGCGTCAGAAATCAAGCCCATTCTTCGAGGTGGGGATTTTCTTTTAACTCGCTTGTTTTGTGATTGGTGCGAACGGTGGGGGTCGAACCCACATGGCTGTTAACCGCTGGAACCTAAATCCAGTGCGTCTGCCAGTTCCGCCACGTTCGCCCGAATGGCTGGAACTAGTGTAACATCCGCTCGTGTTCGCCCGGGTTTAAAGTCTTCGTCCGCCGCGCCGAAAAGAGCAGAGGGCCAGCTTGGCCCAAGACAGGCGGGGATTGTGGTGGTTAAGATTCTTCGGCGCGGCGCGGAGCACGGTCCCGCGACCCCGGCATTCGACGTTTCGCGAAGCACCGGGCTGCTGGGGATTATCGCGGGGTTGACCTCGCTCTGCGGCTGGTCGGTTTTGCCGTCCTACGTCATCCGCCATCTATGGTTCATTTCGCAGATTCATCCTAACGCCGCGCTGGGGTTCATCCTGGTGGGTTTCTCCCTGCGCTTGGCGCGCTACGACGGCGCCACCGCCTGGGTGCACGGCGCCTGCAAACTGTTCCGGATTTCAGTCGGGCTCCTGGGACTGCTGTCGCTCGCCAATATCTGGTTCCACTGGAACCTGGGGATCGACAAATTCATCGTGCGCGACCCAACCGCCGTGATGCCCGGAGCGATGCCGCCGGCGGCCGCCCTGTGCTTCTACATCCTGGGATGCGCACTGGTGCTCTTGACGGCCGGGCGCAGCGTATTGTGCCAGATCCTTAGCGTGACGGTGACCACCATAACCACGGCCACGCTGGTCGCTAGTATTTACGCTTGGTTCGCTCCGCAGACGCTCCCCGGCTACCTCGGAATGCCGGCCATGACGGCGCTCGTGCTCCTGATTTTGTCGCTGGGCGTGGTCAGCTCGAATGCGCACCATACCCTGCTGACCGTGATGACCAGCAACAGCGTCGGCGGGGCCATGGCGCGGCGGCTCTTGCCCGCGTCCCTGTTGATCCCGCTGGTGCTGGGTTTCCTGCGCTTGAAGGGACAGGACGCGGGATGGTTCGGTCCGGCCCTGGGTCTGGTGCTGCATGTGGTCGCAACCATGCTGCTGCTGGCTCTCTTTATATGGTGGAACGCATCGGCCCTCGATCGCATCTCGCGCGAGAACGGACGCTTCGAACACGCAGTGCAAGACACGCAGGCGGCCCTGCTCGAGATTCTGCGCCATGTGAGCAACGCCGCCTTCGCGCACGATCTCACAGGAAACCTCACGTTCTTCAATGCCGCCGCCGAACGCCTGTTCGGTATCACCGCGGCCGAGGCGCTGCGCCAGAACATCTACACCGTGGTCACGCCGCAATCGGCCGCGACAGTGCGCTCGATTTTGTCCAGCCGGCTGATTGGCGGCGCACGCCAGCCGGAGTCCTTGGTTCTGCTGACCAGCGCGGGGGAGCAGGAATGCGCCGTTTTGACCATCCTCATGGTGGATCGCCACGGCAATCCGGCCGGCTTCTTCTCGCTGGTGTCACCATTGTTCACGGAAACCCCTGCGCTCGCGCTTATTCCCGAGCAACACGCCGATCCCGTTAACGCAGCCTGAGGAAGCGGCCCGCTAAACCGTCAGGGGCGCCGGTTTCGCTCCGTAGCGGCCCAGCATTTCGAGCAGAGTCGACGCCGCTACCGGCTTAGACAAATAGTCATCCATTCCGGCGGCGAGGCAGCGCTCCCGGTCCCCGGCCATGGCGTGCGCCGTCATGGCAATGATGGGGATGTGCCGGCCCGTGCGTTTTTCCTGCTCCCGGATCAGCGCCGTCGCTTCAAAACCGCCCATTTCGGGCATTTGCACATCCATGAGAATCACATCGAAAGATTGTTCCGCGAGCATTCTTAGCGCAGCGTCGCCATTTTCCGCGATGGCTACCCGGTGCCCGCCCTTCTCCAGAATCCGCAGGGCGACGCGTTGATTGACGGCATTATCCTCGGCCAGAAGAATGTGCAGCGCAGACTGGCGCGATTCCCGGGAGCCTCGCTCCACCGTTCCCGCGCTGACCGTGGGGCCGGGCTTAGGGAGCGAGGGGTCGCGCGCGATCGCGGCAATAATAGCCGCCCGCAACTCGGCACGCCGCACCGGCTTCGTGAGATAGGACGAAACGCCCAGCTTGCGGCAGCGCGCTAGATCGTCGCTGCGGTCGCCCGACGTCAGCATCAGAATCACCGGCCGCGCCAGTTCCGGAGACTCGTGAATCCTCTTCACCAGTTCGAACCCGTCCATTTCCGGCATGTGAACGTCGGTCAACACCAGGCTGAAGGGATGCCCGCGCTGGACGCCCCGCCGCATATGGGCCAGAGCTTCCGGGCCGCTCGCGGCCGGCGCCGGCTGCATCCCCCAACGGCCCAGCATGTCGGTCAGGATGCGCCGGTTGGTCAGGTTATCGTCAACCACCACCACACGGACTCCAGCCAGCGGAACCGCCTCCGCCAAATTCGCGATCTGCCGGGATTCGCTCGAAACGCCCAGCAGCGCCGTAAAGTGAAAGGTGCTGCCTTTTTGAGGAGCGCTCTCTACCCAGATTTCACCACGCATGGCCTCGACCAGACGCGCGGAAATAGTCAACCCTAAACCGGTGCCGCCGAACTTGCGCGTGGTCGAGCCATCGGCCTGTGAAAACGCTTCAAAAATCATTTTCTGCTTGTCGAGCGGAATGCCGATGCCGGTGTCCCGCACCAGGAAATGCAGGTTCAACTGGTCCGCGCTGCGGGACTTCAAAGCCACCTCGAGTTCTACTTCGCCCTGCGCGGTGAACTTGATCGCGTTTCCCAGCAGATTCACCATCACCTGGCGGATTCTGGTGATGTCCCCCACCACATATTCCGGAACTTCCGCCAGCACATCGCAGATCAGCTCCAGTCCTTTTTCGTGAGCCCGCAGCGCCAGTGCCCGCACCGTATCCTCGACCAGATCGCGGAGGTCGAAGGCAACTGGATCCAGTTCCAGCCGCCCGGCCTCGATTTTCGAGAAGTCTAAAATGTCATTGATCACCGCCAGCATGGAATCCGCCGAGGCCTTCACGGTGTTGAGATAATCCCGCTGCTCGGAGGTCAGTTCGGTATCGAGCACCAGTTCGGTCATGCCCATCACCCCGTTCATGGGCGTGCGGATCTCATGGCTCATATTGGCCAGGAATTCGCTCTTGGCGAGGCTGGCGGCTTCGGCTTTGTCTTTCGCTTCGAGGAGCTGGGTATTCGATTTCACCAGTTCCCCGGTGCGGGCCGCGACAGTTTGCTCCAGACGGTCGCGATGCCGCGACAACTCTTCATCGCGGTGCTGGATTTCGGTCAGCATTTCATTGAAAGTGTCGGTGAGCTGTCCCAGATCGTCGTCGGATTGTTTGACGGCCCGCGCCGCATAGTTCTTTCCGGCCGAGACCAGGCGCGCGACGGCGCCCAGATGTGCGATCGGCTCGAGAATGGAGCGTTGCAGGCGCGAGGAGAGCACGAAGGCCACCAGCGATGCGCCCAGAATCACGGCCAGCACCACCCCCAGGAAGTGCTGCACCTGGCGGGTGAGTTCGCCTAAGTCGGATTCGAGCGCCACCGTGCCGATTTTTTGCCCGTTGCTGAAAATGCTTTCGAAAACCACCAGGCGGGTGGCATCGAAATGGCTGCCGTCAGCTTCCAGTCGCGGCGCAGCGCCGGCGAGCCGCTCCGCATCGCGGCGATAGCTCGCAAACGGTTTTCCGTCCGCCGAATAGAGAAAAGCCGCCATGATGTGCTGCTTGGCGTGCAGCGTCGCCAGAAGCTCCTTGGCGGCAGTCGGATCGTCAAACGTCAGCGCTGCCGTGCTATTGGCGCTGAAGATGTCGGCCAGCACCTCCCCATCGTGGCGCATCGACTGGCGCGCTTGCATCTGGTCGTCGATCAGCAGCCACGCACTGCCGAGCAGGGCTGCGATGAGCCCCACCAGCATACCCGCGAGCTGAACCTTTTGCGCCACCGGCAGATTGCGGTAATAATTCGGCATTCTCATGGCTGCCTCTTGACGATCTCCGCCAGGCTGAGCAGCTTCGAGCTGATCTTCAGGCGGCTTTGCTCGGCGGTCTCGAGGTCGATTTGAATACGCACGCGCGGCCCCGCAAGCTGGAACGCGATCATGCCGCCGGCGGCCGTGAAGTCGTCGGTTTCTCCCACCGTCAGAATGGCCGTGCCTTTGAGCGCGTCGAGCAGCGGGCGAACCCGTTTCCACTCCGTGCTTGCGATGAATAGAATCTGGCACCCTTTGGTCTGCTGGGTGTCAGAAATCTGGCGCACCGCGAAAATCCTGCTCGCCGATCTTTTTGCCTCGCACCATGGCGTCGAGCGCCGAGCCAAAAGGATTCATGCCGGCAATACAAATTCCAATCGGGTCGGTAGAGTTGGCGAAGGTTCCCGGCGGCCATTCGACGAACTTGGCAAAGTTATAGAGAAACGCAGCCTTCACTTGATATTCATCGAACCCGGGGACGCTCGCCTGCGCACCCAAGTCAAACGCGGCGCCCCCCAACAGGAGCAGACTGAGCATGCGGGTCATTTCATAGGGCTCAAAAACGCCACGTAATCTTCCCGAAAATGCTGCGCTGATCGAGCATGTGATCGATCAGTTGTGAATCAGGAAACTCCGCGTGCCTGGGCGCGAGTAAGTTCTGGCCGACCAGGCTGAACTCGGTGTACTCTCCCAGCCGCCATCCCACGCGGACATCCAGCCGCACATAGCCGGGGATATTTCCCACCGCCAAAGGACCGGTGTAGCCCAGGGTTTGATCCCACTCGAAGCTGCGGCCCAGATTGACAAACGAGCGCACCTGAAAGCTGCGCCGCGGCGAGTATCCGCCCGGTTTGCTCGATGACGGCGTCCTGGCTCGATGCATCGCGGGTCACGGACATGTTCAGCATTGTCAAACCCGGGCTGAGCTTCCAGCGATCCGTCACGTTCCAGGTGGCGAAGGCCTCAGCGCCATAATTCCGGGCGTGCGCCAGGTTCTCGTAAAGCAAGGGAATCACGAGGTGAGGCGGCCCAGGGGTAAGCGCAAAGAAGGGAGTCTGCGGCTCACTGGTTTGGAGGTTCTGGTAGAAGCCCAGAAACCCCGTCACATCCACGGACAACCGCCGGTTGATTTGAGCGCGGTAGCCGGTTTCAAAATCCCGCAGTTGTTCTACCTTGGTGTTGGGATTGCCGAAAACGGTCACCAACCCAAAGGCCCCTTGCGGAAGGGGAACAAGCGCACTAACCGCCTCCAGTCCGCTGTCGATCGCGGACGGCTGCCGGATGGCTTTCGCGGCAGATACCCACACCGTGTTACGGGAATTGGGCGCCCACACCAGCTGCGCGCTGGGTTCATTCTCGTAACCCGTGTAGGCGTTATGTTCGAACTTGGCACCCACGGTCAGCGCTAAGGTTTTGCTGAGGGTAATTTCGTCCTGTACGAAAGCGCTGTACAGGGAATCCGTGCGGTCGAGCGGGTGGAGCGTCACCAGGTTATTTCCGGCGAAGCGGTTGGCGTCCGCCCGGTAGCTCAGCCCCCAAACTACGTCGTTGTGGCTGCCGGCGCGTAGGTGGTGCTGGAAATCGATGTCCCCGATCGTGGCGAAGTCGTGCCCTCCATTGGCAAACGCGTCGCTCTTGTCGAAGTAGGATTGCAGCGATATATCCGAGCCGTTCGCAAACGTGTGCGTCCAGCGCGCCAGGAGGTCTCCCCCATCATCCCCGATCGGTTGGGCGTAAGTGCCCTGCGCCGACAGCATCTGCGGCAGGACTCCGCTGATGGTCTCGCCTCCGTCCACCTTTCGGTAGTCGCCTTCGACCGTCAGTACATCTCGAGCCGAAAGCCGCCAGTCCGAGCGGAAGCCGCCTTCTGCCAACCGTCGCCCGTCCGCGGCGGGGTCGGAGTCGGCGGAGTCCGAGTTTCCCTGATTCGAATACCTGCCAAAAACCCGGTAGTTGCCGCTGGCTCCGGCTTTGCCCCCGTACTGCAGCAAGCCTTCGCCTTGTAGATCCGTCCCTCCGCCGCCAGTGAGCAGGCCCCCGGACGTGTTTTCGGCGCTCTTGGTAATGATGTTGATCACCCCGTTCATGGCATTGGCGCCCCACACCGTTCCGCCCGGGCCGCGAATGACTTCGATCCGCTCGATGTCTTCGAGCGGCACATCCTGCGCAAACCACAGCACCCCCGAGAACGCCGGATGATACACGCTGCGGCCATCGATCAGTACCAGCACTTTATTGGCATAGACGCTGTTGAAACCACGAATGCTGACGGCCCAGTTGCTGTGGTCGACGCGCGCTACATCGACCCCCGGCACCATGCGCAGCAGATCCGGAATGTTGGTCGCCCCCGAGCGGCGGATGTCTTCCTGCGTGATCACGAAGATGGCCGCGCCGGTTTTCGCCAGCTTCTGTTCCTTCTTCGAGACCGAGGTGACCTGAATATTCATCAGATCTTCCAGGCTGAAATCGGTAAGATCGCGGGCGGGCGCAGTTTGGGCCGGGGTAGTTGTGGCGATTGCGCAAGCGAGCGCAACGATCACCCCGCGAGAGCCCCGCGACTTCGACATAGGGCTCTTATCGGTTCGCTAAGGCGGATTGCGAACCGAATTGGTGGTGTTCACATTGACGGCGCGTACGCCGATACGTTCGTTACGGTGCGGAACGCGGTGGACGCCGCCGTTTCGTCGCTTGCTCGAACCCGTACGCCAGTTCCAGCAAGCGCGGCTCACTGCACGCCCGTCCCGTAAAGCTGACTCCGAAAGGAGCCGGCTGGGCGTTGAAAGCCTCCGGGAAAGCCGGCGTGGGCGCATTCGGCACCTTGCCAAACGGCACGATGACGGTGGGATAACCGGGCTTGGCCGCGATAGCCGCTCCGCTGGCGCCGGGGAACAGCAGCGCATCCAAGCGGTTCGCTTGCATGACTTCGTCAATGCCGTGCGTTGCAGCGAGTGCAATGTCCTTGGCGCGGTCCGCCTGATAGCGGGCGCGGTCCGCCTCGACGTCCATCTCATCGGAGATATCGAGCAGCGATTGCCCGTACTTAATGGCTCCCGCGTTGCGATGCTCCAGGTTCCACATGCGCAGTTCCGTGAGCGACTTCACCGGCGCCGAGGGGCCGAGCGACGCCAGCCACTGGTTGAAGTCGCGCTTCATGCCGTATTTCAAGATGACGGAACAGTGCTCGTCATTCCCCTTGCCTTCACCCGCTCCGGAGCAGGTATTCCATAGCAGCAGATTGGCAGCGGCATGGGAGCTAACCACGCTAGGGATTTCGGCGGGATCGACGATCACGGCTCCTTGGCTCTTGAGAATCGCGATGGCCTCTGCCATCACCTTGGCTTGTGCCGGGTTGAGTCCACCGCGCGCCTGACTCTCGCCCGGCACGGTGACCGGATCGTAGTAAAAAGCTCGCGGGATGCCGATGCGAGCACCCTTAAGCCCATTGAGATTCAAAAAACGGCGGTAGCCGCCGGGGGGCGGCGTGCACGCGCGAGTAGCCGGATCGTTCGCATCAGGCCCGCTGCCCCCGAGAACACCCAGCAGAATCGCCGCGTCGGTAACGGTCTTCGCCAGCGGCCCGGGCGTGTCCTGATCCGCCGTGATGGGAATCACGCCGTAGCGGCTGACGCGGCCGACAGTAGGCTTGATGCCCACCAGCATGTTCTGATTCGACGGGCTCAGGATCGATCCCGAAGTCTCCGTGCCAACATTCGCGGCCCACAGATTAGCTGCGGTGCCGATCCCGGAACTGGAGCCACCGGTGCCGAGCGCCGGACGCCCATCGCCTGTGGCGGGCCGAGGATCGCGGCGCGGGTCATATGGGTTAAACCCGTAGCCCGCGACTGCATTGTAGTTACCCGGCATGGGCGTCGGCGCGCCCGCCACCCAGTTGGCCAGTTCCGTCATACCCGTCTTCGCAATAATAATGGCGCCCGCGTCGCGTAGATGCTTCACCAATGTGGCTTCATACGGAGGCACGAAGCCGTCGAAAGCCAGTGCGCCCCCAGTAGTCGGCAGATTCGTGGTGTGGATGTTATCTTTGACCGCAATGGGAATGCCATGCAAAGGCCCGCGCACTTTTCCTTGCGCCCTCTCGCGATCACGGGCGTCGGCTTCCTCGAGCGCCTTGGGGTTGACTGTAATCGCAGCGTGAAGCTTGTCTTCGTAAAGAGCGATGCGCGTGAGATACTGTGTCACCAATTGCCGCGAGGTAACACGCCCTTGTTGCATGGCCGCCTGCATCTCGGGGATGGTGGCTTCGACAACGGTAAACGGTTTTTGCGCGTGCGCCGCGCCTGTGAAAACTGTCAACCACAGCAGAACAGCACGCGGCTTCATCGGCGGCTTCCGTTAAGCGTCTACTGCTGCCAGATCTTTCGCGGCGTAGGTGCGATCCACATAGTTATTCAGGATGGCGAGGAACTCCTCGACAATGTGATCGCCGCGCAACGTGCATTTCAGTTTCCCGTCGACGTACACCGGAGCGACCGGCTCTTCGAACGTTCCCGGGAGCGAGATGCCGATGTTCGAATGCTTCGATTCGCCAGGGCCGTTGACGACGCAGCCCATCACCGCCACCTTCATTTCCTCGACGCCCGAATAGCGTGCGCCCCACACCGGCATTTGCGTGCGCAGGTAGGTCTGGATCTGGTCCGCCATGTCCTGGAAGAAGGTGCTGGTCGTCCGGCCGCAGCCGGGGCATGCGGTCACTTGCGGCGTGAAGCTGCGCAACTCGAGCGCCTGCAGGATCTGCTGGCACACGATCACTTCTTCGGTACGGTCGCCGTTAGGCAATGGCGTCAGCGACGCGCGGATCGTGTCGCCGATGCCCTCTTGCAGCAGCACGCCGATACCGGCTGTCGAAGCCACAATGCCTTTCGATCCCAGCCCCGCTTCCGTCAAGCCCACGTGCAGCGCGTAATCGCACTCGGCCGCCAGCATGCGATACACGCGAATCAGATCCTGTACGCCACTCACCTTCGCACTCAAGATGATTTGATCGCGTCGCAGACCGTACTGCTCGGCGGCCTTCGCGGATTCGATGGCGCTCACCACAATGGCGCGCAGCGTGACAGTGCGGGCATCGAGCGGCTCTGCCTGCAGATTATTCTCATCCATCATGCGCGTCAGCAGCGCCGAATCGAGCGAGCCCCAGTTAACACCGATACGCACCGGACGGTCATACTCGACCGCCGCTTCGATCATGACGCGGAAGTTGTCGTCGTGCTTCTTGCCGATATTGACGTTCCCTGGATTGATCCGGTATTTCGCGAGCGCCCGCGCCATGTCCGGATACTTCTTCAGCAACAGATGGCCGTTGTAATGGAAGTCGCCGATGATCGGCACGCGGACGCCGAACTTATCCAGCGTATCGACGATCTTTGGGACCGCCCGCGCCGCGTCTTCGGTGTTGACCGTAACGCGCACCAATTCGGAGCCGGCCTGCGCCAGCGCCATCACCTGATTGACCGTCGACGCGACGTCGGCGGTGTCGGTATTGGTCATGGATTGAACCACGATGGGATGGTCCCCGCCAACCTTGATTTTCCCGACGCTGACCGCTACCGAATGACGGCGTGGCTGTGATGCCATGAAACCTCCGCAATGCTGTGAAACCTACATTGTACCGTGGTAAGCTTTGTGGGAAATGGTACCTGCTGTTCGGCGGCGCCTCCCCTGGTTTGCGCTCGCGGCCTGCCTTGCGGCCGCTGCCGCCCTACGTGCCCAGGACGCCGGCGCGAATTCCCTGCCCGCCCTGCAGGATACCGCCGCCAAACGAACTGCCGAATGGAACACCCTGACCACCGGTCTGGAACTACGGCTGGTGCGGCTGTTGCCCTGCGATCCACGCGTGCGCACTTCAGTGGACGAAGTCGCGAAGGCATCGGACAGCCGTACCGCCGCGCTCACCAGCTATTGGAATATGGTGTCGCTTCAGTCCAAAGCACAGGTGGACGCCATCCGCGGAATGCTGGGCCGCGAAGAAGAACGCAGCGAAGGCTGGTCCCAAGAGCAAACGGAAACCGAGCAGGAGTCGGCCGCGACCAGCGCCCAAGCCGCTGCCCTCAAAGCCAGCATGCAGCGCGTTCCGGCGCTGGCGGGTCCGCAGAAGAGTCTCGAATCCCTAGCCCAGTCCGATCGCCTGCTCGCAGCGCAAGCACAGGAGCGTGCGACCAACGGAGGCCTTTTGCTTGCCGATCTGCGCGACCTGTTGAAGGCCTCCCAGGCCCGGCAGTCCGCCCTTGACGAGCAGTTGAAATCCGTGACCGCAGAAGGCCAGCGCTGGAGCGCTTATTATGCCGCTCGTCAAGCTCGCGCGCAAATCGAATGTTTCATCATTAACCCCGCGGCCGCCACCGCGCCCCCGCCAACCCGTCCAGTTCCGGCGCCGGCCACCGTGCGTCCGCTGCCTCCGGTGCCAAAGCCATGATGACGCGGGCGCTGGCAGTTCTGCTTTTGGCTTCCGCGGCTCTGGCCCAGCAGGAAGCCCGCCAAAGCTGGCGTAAAACCGATCCCGATCTGGAGCGCGACGCCGCCACCGCCGGGGCCACCCTGGGCGCCCGCGCGGACAAAGCCGCCGCCGCAGCAGCCAAGTATTTCGTGGCACAGAAGGCTTCTCTGGAAAGCCTAGCAGCGGATACTGCCCGCAAGGCTTCCGCGCTATCGCCATTGGCATTCACGCCGGAAACCTCGCCCAAGCTGGACACTTACTTGGCAGGACAAAACACTATCCTGAGCTCCAGTATTGACACCATCGCCCACGATCCCGACCGCGGCATCCAACAATTACGGCAGGCCTTGGAGCGTGAGCGCGCTGCCGTCGCCGCCCTCAGCGCCGGATTGAAAGATGCGCAGCAAGCTCGCGAGGCCGTGGCACAAGCCGCGAGCAGCGCTGAACAAACACGGCTGCAGACAATCGAGCTATATCAGAAATTGACAACCAGCCTGCAGCAATCCGCGCGGCTCACGGAACAATCGGAAGTGGCGTGGGCCGGCTATTACCGCTCGCTCTCGGACGCCGCGCGGAGCGTCGCCGTGCCGGTGACCTCCTCCGTTCCGCAGCCGAATTCGCCCGCAGCCGTGGTTCCGCCCGCCGCGCTTGCGCTCAATCTTCCACCGATTCCGCTGTCACGCTACCTTGGCGCATGGACCTATCCCACCGTGGGTGCGCACTTCCACGGAGCACAGCCTTTATCCGCCGAACTCGTGGTGCGCGAAGAAAACGGCCGCGCCGGCGGAACTCTATCTGCGCGCTTCAAACTGCCGCCGGGAAACACTGGCGATCCCGTGGTTCGGTTCAACTTCGAAGGCGCATTTCAAAGCTCCCGCGACCAGACTTTCGCCGTGACCACCAGCGACGGAGCCAAAGGAACCCTGGAACTGATCCCCGGACCAGCCTTCAATCTGCTCGAAGTGAACTTCAGTACGGATGAGAAGCCGGGTGCGGTACGCCAGGCCAATTTTTTGCTGGTGAAAAAATAGTCTGCGCGAGCTTTTCCAAGAAATCGCCTGCCCCCTGTGCGGATCTCTGGACTCCAGAGTCGTGCAGCCCGCGCGCTATCCGCCCTCAGTTGACGAACAAAAGTTGAAGCAAATTTTCCGCGCGGCAAGCGATGACGTGCTGTGGGATCAAGTGGTGCGTTGCGCCGTCTGCGACTTGGTGTACATCAACCCACGGCCGCGGGCGGACCTCATCCTCGCAGGCTACGCCGAAGCTGAAGATCCGTTATTCGCGGCGCAGAACGAAGCGCGCATTCGCGGATTCCGCAAGACGCTCGAAGGCGTAGTGCAGCATTTGCGCATTTCGCCCACAGGGAAGCGTGTTCTGGATATAGGCTGCGCGGGCGGAGCATTTTTAGCAGCCGCGCGCGAGATGGGATTCGCTGTGACCGGCGTCGAGCCAGCCCACTGGATGGCCGCCCACGGCCGCGAAAACTATCAATTGGATATCCGCGATGGCATCCTCGAACCCGGCTCCTTCGAGGCACACAGCTTCGACGTCATCACGCTATGGGACGTGATCGAACACCTTCCGCAGCCGCTCGAAACCCTGCAAATCGTGCGGTCCTTGCTCAAGCCCGGCGGCGTACTGCTGGTAAATTATCCGGACATCGGAACCTTGGCCGCACGCACGTTGGGACGGCGCTGGCCGTTCTGGCTGAGCGTCCACCTGATTTACTACACGCGCAAGACCATGACCGAACAGTTGCGCCGCGCCGGCTTTTCGACGCTCTGGTTTGAATCGTTCTGGCCCGTGCTGCCGCTGGGTTACGTAGCGCAACGCGCGGCGCCTTACGCAAAACCACTGGCATGGCTGTGGCGCACCATCAACGCGCTGGGCATCGGCAGGCTTTGGCTCACCTACAACATCGGACAGACTCTGGCGGTTGCCAAACCTACTGAGTGAAGCGGAACCGCAGCAGCGTCCACACCGCGATGAACCCGTCAGAAGGTTTTATCTTCTTTCCTTCGTCGTGAGAGCGCGGATGGTATTCGATCGGCACTTCGACGATGCGCAGTCCCCGGCGGACCAGCTTGGCCGTGATCTCATGATCGGTTTCAAAGCCGCTGGTGCGTAACGGCATGGCCTTAACCACCGCGGCCGGATACAATTTGTAGGCCGTGAGCGTGTCGGTTATCCAGCGTTGGTAGAGCAGCGCAGTCCACAGTGTCAGCAGCACTCCGGCGAACCACGGTCCCACTCCCTGCTGCGGATGCTTCCCCGGGAACAACTGCTGGCCGTTCTGCCCAAGTGTGCGGCTGCCATACACGACGTCAGCGTAATCCAGCCCCTTCAGCAGCTTTAAGTAATCGCGCGGCTCGTACTCCAGATCCGCGTCCTGTATCAGGATATAGTCGCCCGTAGCCTCGCGAATGCCGCGCTGCACCGCTTTTCCTTTCCCTTGGTTCGGAACCTGTGTGAAGCAACGCACCTGCCGAAAACGGCTAGCCCACTCGCGCGCGATTTCCTCCGTGTTGTCGCGCGAGCCATCGTTGACGACGATCAACTCCTTTTGAAAACCCAGCGCTTCCACCGGTACCGCCAGAATCCGCTCAATCAGCGTTCCAATAAAAGCGCCTTCGTTGTAAGCAGGGATAACGATGGAAAGAACCGGCATGGGTCGCGGCGCTATTCTTTCATCCGGAATCGCAGCAGCGCGAAAAGAGCGCGCAGGCCGTCCGCGGCGCGAATCTTTTTGCCGGCGGAACGCGCGCGCGGTTTGTAATCGACAGGAATCTCAAACAGGTACTCACGGCGCTGCGAGAGCTTGGCAACGATCTCGGTTTCCAGATCCAGGCCGTCCGATTGCAACTCGAGCGAGCGCAGCAGAGCGGCGTCGTAACCCTTCAGGCTGCTCAACACATCCGTCACATAGCGATTGTAAAGCAGCAGCGTAGTGACACTCAGCATCATGCCGCCGTACTTGCTGGTTAGATACAGACGTCGGTTGTTCTCATAAATGTTTTTCAAACGATCCGACAGGTCCGTGCACTTGACGGCGCGAGTGCCGAACACCGCGCGAAATCCGCCTTGCATCAGCGATTGCACAACGCTGTAAAGATCTTCCGGCCGGTACTCGTCGTCGCCCGGAAAAAACACAATCAAATTTCCGCGAGCCTTCTCCATACCCAACCGCATGGCAGCGCCGCGCCCGAAACGCTCGGGAGGCAGGCTGTAAATTCGCACATTGCCGACGGAACGCGCGCGCTCCTGCGTTGCGTCTGTCGAGCCACCATCGATCAGCAGCACTTCTTTGCTCAGGCTCATAGGTCCAAAATCCAGCGCCGTGACCGATTTCAGAACCCGCTCCACCGTCGCCTCTTCGTTCAACACCGGAATCACAATCGACACCATGTGATGGAACGGCGTCAGCTCGATATCGATCCGCGACTGCACGATCTGCCGCAGCTCATCCAGAACGTAGCCGCCGGAGTGGCGTCCCTCCGCAGCTTCCCAATCGCGCACCTTCACAGTTTCGAGCGGAAATGCGAAGCTGGATTTGTCGAACGGAACGTACTTGGCCTGCCCCAGCGTGTTTTCGTCGATGCCCTGCACGAAGAAATGCGACACCACGTCGAGCCACTCGACGTTGCACGCACCGCGCCGGCTCATGGTCTGCAGCAGCTTGCGCGCTAGGTCGCTCGCGTCGTCCCCCTGGATGTCGAAATCGCGATGAATATTCCCTACGAAAACTTTGTCAGCTTTGCCGTTCGCGGCGATGGCTTCGGCCACACCTTCGGTCATGTAAGAAGGAAACAACGACGAGTGCTGCGTGCCCGGACCATAAATGATCACATCGGCCTCCCGCAGCGCTTCGCCAGCCAGTGGATTGAGCTCCGGCACCCGCTGAGCCGAGCGTAACAACGGCCCCCAACCTTCACTAGGCTCCGCGGTATTCTCGATTCGATTCAAGAAAACGTCCGCATCGATCAGAAACAGCTCTTCGATTTTCGTGTCATCCTGCGTAGCAACAATGTCCGCTTCATTGAGCAGCAGCGACCCGTTTTCTTTCTGCGCTGCCAAAAAGAGATTCTCGCCCCGCGTGATATTCAGCAGAACATCGCCGCCGACTTCATAAAATTCACTGAACGCGCGAACAGCCCGGTTAAAATCGCGCCCCTGCTCCAGATAGCAACCCGTGAAATACAGATTTCCCAGAGCGCAGTCCGTGAAATCGAAATCGCGCCCGCCCTGTTCCTGTTGCCTAAAATAGTCGCGGAAGGTAGCGAGATACGAACTCAGCCGCCGCCATTGCCAAGTGGTCAGCAGCGGAAAGGCCGCGGCGAGTTTTTCCGGCAGCAGCGCGAAGTCCCCCGCGATGATGCGGTCTATCCAATCGAGCGCCTCCGCGCGCGCAATCCCCAAGGGCAGACGAAAATCGGAAACCAGCGCCAGACTCTTCTCGCTGCGTTCGCTCGCCGGCATCAGACGTCCGATATTCTTGCGAACGTCGGAAGGCCCCAGCATCCCCGGCACGAAGCGTCGCAGACGACCCGTGGAATGTCCGTCGTCGTAAGCATTGATCAGGATCTTAAGCGAGATCTGCGGATGCTTCTGCAGCGCCTCGGTGATACTTTGCGTGCCGCTGCCGCCCGAGAACAACACTACGTTGATCTTGGAGCGCGCCGGCGCGGCCAGTTGCGGATCGATCTCCGATTTAGCAGCCATGCGAAGCCCCGAGGAATGCCTCGACCGCAGCCGCATCTTCGCGAGTATTGACACCGACCGTTTCTTCGAGCCGCATCACCCGCGGCGTCAGCACCACTTCCCGCTGCGCCGCCAGCGGAATCACCGGCAGCAGATTGAATTCGCGGGTCGCAGTTCCGATGCCCCCGCTCTCAGCGCGCAGCAGTTCCAGCAAGCGTCGCAGAGCCGCGGTCTCGAAGCAGAAAAAGCCGGTATCGCTCTCGCCCGTCTCGGGCATGACATCGCCTTCACGAGCTTGCCTCAACCCGACCAATCGCCCCGCGTCGTCGCGATCGAAATGGATATAAGGATTCGCACGCATCACCGTAGGGCACGTCACGCTCGGCTCAATGGGTCCCTGATGCAGCCGCATGCAGGTTTCCACTGACGCACGTCGCAGCGCCACTTGATCACCCCAAACCACGGCAGCGTGTCGCGTCTTCACCTGCGGCAGAGCCAACGCGACCGCGTCTCCCATGCCGGTGGGTGTTTCTTGTATGACCACTGCAAAGCGCCCCGGGACGCGCTGCTCCAGCGCAGCCGTCACCTCACCGGCACCTTCCGGCGAAAGCACAAACACCAGGGAGGCGCAGTTCGGAACCAAAAAGTCTAACAACCAGTCGAGGATCGGTCGTCCACCCAAGGGATACAAAATCTTGGGACGCGAAAATCCCAGCCGTGTGCCCTGCCCGGCAGCCGGAATCACCGCCGTCCAGCACGCGGGATCAACGGGCCGGGGTTGAGCGACCAACTCACTGAGGTCCGCGACGACTCGATCGGCACCCGCCGCCAGCAGCGCCTCTGCCGAGCACGTCCCCAACACCGCCGCCACCGGACACCCCGCCGCCCACCCCGCCGCAACTCCTGCTAAGGCGTCCTCAACCACCAGACACTCTCCCGCGTCCAAGCCAAGCCCTTCAGCCGAGCGCTGGTAAATTTCAGGATCGGGTTTGGCGTTGCTTACATCCTCCCCACTCAACACGGAACGGAACAGCGACCGCGAACCCGTCAGCTTCAGAAAAGCATCCACGCTCGACCGCGAACCCGAACTCGCCAGCGCGAGCGGGAATCCGCCAGCCAGTTCCGCTAGCGTCGCTTCACAATCCTTCATTAACGGCCAGCTCGCTTCCAGCAACTCCCGCGCGATGCGGCTTTTTTCGCGAGCCATGTGAGCGATGGCGTCCGCGCTCTCGCTCCGCCCCCGCCGCTCGAGCACATCCGCAATCACTTCAGGAGTGCGCCAGCCGGCATAGGGCGGATATTCGAAATCGTGAATCCCCACCCGCGCGAATACCTGTTTGAATGCAGCCGCGTGGCTGGGAGCCGATTGGATGAGCACGCCATCCAGATCGAAAACGATCCCGCGGATTGCTGTGTCGATCATGGGGCCGAGTCCAGCAACCGCTAATCTAACATACGGCAGCGCGGCGGCCCGGGATTCCGCTTAGCGAGGACCGGAATATTCCATTTGCAGTTTCGGCATCGCTTCCTCGAGCGCAGCCTTGAGAAGTTGCGATTGGCCTGAGGTTCCAATCAACACCTGCACCACTTCAATGCCCGTGCGAAAGAAAGACCGCTCCGGGCAAGAGTAAGCCACGAACCCGTAGAGCACGGTGTCCTTAATGTTCATCTGGACCGATGTGCCCGGCACGAACTGAAGCGGCAGATACACGCCGATGCCGGATTCCGACAGATCGATCGCGTCACCCGAAGCCGAGCATTCAGGGATTGCAAGGTCCGTTACTCGGACCTGCAAGACCACCGGTAGACGGTCGTGAATTCTCTGATCCATCACCGACTTCTTCGGCAGTTTACCCGAGCGACTTTAACTTGCTCAGCCGCCGCCGGGTGTATACTGGCCCAAAGCTAAGGAGCCCATGATGAAAATACCGGGTGATTTGCTGGCGGTGGCGTGTCTGGTTTCGGTCGCTCTCCCGTTGTCGGCCCAGGCGCCGGAAACTTATAAGGGCAGGCTCGCCCCAGTGCCGGTGGACGCGCAACTGGCGCGCAATACCTCCGGTCACGGCAGTGCATCTGTGACTCTGGCAGGAGCCAAGCTCGCCATTAATGGATCCTTTGAGGGGTTGCTCGGACCCGCTACCGCCGCACAATTGCGCCGCGGCCTGGCCACCGGAGTTCGCGGAGCAGTGCTCTTCGATCTCACCGTCACCAAGGCAACCAGCGGCACCATCTCCGGCTCCTTCGACTTGACGCCGGAGCAAATTGACGGCCTGCGCAAGGGCCGCCTCTATGTGCAGATCGATAGTGAAAAAGCCCCCGACGGCAATCTCTGGGGCTGGCTCTTAAAGTAGCGAAAAGAGGCTCTGTCATGTCATCCAGAAATCTTCGAATCAGCATTCCGCTCGCGATTCTCGCCATTGGCTGCGTCGCGATTTTGATGGCCCAGCAATCCGGCGCTCCCGCACCGTTCACGGCCGCACAATCATCAGCCGGACGCACCACTTATCAGGAGCGCTGTTCGAGCTGCCACATGCAAAATCTGCAAGGCAATGGCGACGCGCCGCCGCTCGCCGGAGCGGGCTTCGCATCCACATGGGGCGATCGCCAGGTGGGCGATCTGGTGGCCTTCATTCAATCCACCATGCCTCCCGGCGCCGGCGGCAGCCTGGGCGAACCGGCGTACCTGAACCTGGCCGCCTTCATCCTGGAATCGAACGGCGCGCGAGCCGGCAACCAAGCCATGCGAGCGGTCTCCCCCGAAATGATCCGCTCCATCGTGAATGTAGCCGCCCCCGCGACCACCGCCGCGCCCCCCGCCCGCCAGGGAAAACAAGCGCCCACTGCCCCGCGCGGCATCACCGTAGCCGGCGAAGTGAAGAACTTCGTCCCTGTTACCGACGCCATGCTGCGTAACCCCGATCCCGCCGACTGGCTCATGATCCGCCGCGATTATCACGCCTCCAATTTCAGTCCGCTCAATCAGATCACCACGCAGAACGTGCAGGATCTGCAACTGGTCTGGTCCTGGGCCATGAATGAAGTCGGCACAAGCCAGCCCGCGCCGTTAGTCCACAACGGAGTGCTGTATCTCAACAACACCGGCAACATTCTGCAAGCAATCGACGCCCGCACCGGCGAGCTCATTTGGGAAAACCACTACGGCACCAATCCCACCGCCGCCGCCATGCGCGGCATCTCGATCTACGGCGACAAAATTTTCGTAGCCACCAGCGAAGCCCACCTCATGGCCTTCGACGCCCGCACCGGCAAGACCGCTTGGGACACCACCATCGGCGACCGCTCCAAAGGCAACTACTCCACCAGCAGCGGACCTCTTGCAGTAAAGGGGAAACTGATCCAAGGCTTGGGCTCCTGCCAAACCTATCGCGACGAGAAATGTTTTATCAGCGCCTATGACGCCGCCACCGGCAAAGAAGTGTGGCGCTTCAAAACCGTGGCGCTCGCAGGTGAGCAAGGCGGCGACACCTGGGGCACTTTACCCAATCTGTTCCGCGCCGGTACCGAAAGCTGGATCACCGGCAGTTATGATCCTGATCTCAACATCACATACTGGGGCACCGCGCAAGCGAAACCTTGGATGCGCGTCAGTCGCGGGTCCGGCAACGGAGCCACACTATTTGCCAACTCGACGCTGGCCATCGACGCCGACACCGGCAAGCTCAAATGGTATTTCGCGCATGCCCCCGGCGAAAGTCTCGACCTCGACGAAGTCTTCGAGCGCATCCTGGTCGACGACGGCGGCCAAAAATACGTATTCAGCGCCGGGAAAACCGGCATCCTCTGGAAGCTAGACCGTCAGACCGGCAAATACATCGGCCACAAGGAAATGGTTTTCCAGAACGTCTATGATTCGATCGATCCCAAAACCGGCGAGCCGCACTATCGCAACGATATCGTCGAGCAGCGCATGAACGAGTGGGTGCCCGGCTGCCCTTCGACTGAAGGCGGCCACAACTGGCAGGCCATGAGCTACTACGCTCCCGGCAACCGCATCGTCGCGCCTCTCAGCCAGACTTGCCTCGACCTGGCCGCGCAGACGGTGGAAAAGATCGAAGGCGGCGGTTCCGGCGGCGGAGCGCTGCGCCGTTTCTGGGAGATGCCCGGATCGAACGGTAACATCGGCAAACTCGCCGCCTACGATGTGCGCTCTCTAAAAGAGTTGTGGAAACTCGAACAGCGCGCCCCGTTTCTGACCTCCGCGATGACCACCGCCGGCGGCCTGGTTTTCGTCGGCGATCTCAATCGCGAGTTCAAAGCCGTTGACGTCAACACCGGCAAAATTCTTTGGAAAACGCGTCTGATCACATCCGTCCAAGGATTCCCGCTGAGCTTCAGCGTGGGCGGCAAACAGTACATCGCTGTGACGACAGGACAAGGCGGCGGCAGCCCGCGCCAAGTGCCCGGATTAGTCGCGCCCGACGTTCATCCCGGCCAGGGCGGCCACGCGCTCTACGTCTTTGCTCTTCCCGACCGTCTAGTTTCCAAGTAACGGCTCGGGATCGAACACGAACGTCAATACCATCTGGCTCGCCACACTCTTGCTGCCCAACCGGCTGGGCCGGAAGCGAAACCGGCGCGCCACTCGCAACGCTTCGTCGGTCAGCAAATCGGCTTCCTCGCCCTTGGTCGACTCCACTTCCGCCGTGGTCACTTTGCCTTTCGGATCAATCGCCACCGACACGTTGATCAACGCTTGTTCCTTGATCGCCGACCGGAGGTCGTCCGGAATCTCCAATGAGATCTGATGCAGCAGCGCCGCGGACTCAGGCGGCGTCTGTTTGATCTTCGATGCAGGCTCCGCCTCGACCAGCGGCGCCTTCGCAGGACTCGCCACAGGCTGCACCAACGCCTCCGCCAAGACCGGCGCCACGATCGGGCGCACCACCGGCAATTCCGGCGATCGCGACCACGGCCCCAACTGCGCCGCTCCCACGGTCGCCAGAATCATTGCCGCCGCCGCGAACCCCAAACCGAATTTCCAACCGCTGCGGGGTTCAAGAGGTTGCTCGACGGCCTCCGCTGCCGGAGCCGTCAACTGCCGCGGACCCTGACTCCACGCCGATTCCATCGCCCCCAAAAGTTTTAGAAATCTTTCCTCCGCCACGTCCTGACTATTGCCCAGCCCCTGCACCTCTTGCGCCTGCGCTTCGAGCTTGCTTTCGAGAAGTCCAATCCTGCTTGCGAGGCTCGACTCCACCTCACGAATCCACTTCGATGGATCCGCCGCCAGCGCCTCCCGCTCCCGCCGGTCCTTAAAGAGCCGCCGCCCACCCACACTTCCATTCATCACCGCCGGCAGCGGTGAATCCGTCTCAGACACTCCCGCCGCTTTCGCCAGCAATTGAATCTCACCCGCAAACCGCTGCGCGTCGCGCCGAGAAAGACAACGCCAGTCGGAAGGCTCGCTTTCTTCATCGGACTGATACAGCCCGAAGCCAACCAACTCGTCTTCGCCGATGAAGTCCGCGATGTGCGTGAATTGGGCGATGGTCTCACGGCGCAATGAAGTCGCACCGCCGAAGGCCGAGCCAAAAGCGCGGATCTGCTCGGTAGACGCCGGCCCGTTGAACTCCGCAGTGAAGTTCAGAGACTCCGGATCGAAGTGAGAGGCCAGCCATTCCCCGCGGTCCGCTGGAATTTCGACATCCTCCGCCAGCAAGTGAAAGAACTTTCGCGTCTCTTCGACAACGCTCACCAGTTCCTCCATGGGTACGCCGGATTTACGCCGGTTCAATTCGACGCGAACGCGTAAACGAGTCATTGTTTTCCCCCTAAGTGCCCAGCGCTGAAGGTGCACTGGTCCATCGCCATACGTAAGTTGTGCCACGCTTCCAAATGATCGGGTGCCAATTCCAAAATTCGATCGCAGTAAGCAGCCGCCGCTGGGTGATCCGAATTGCCAAACGCCGCGGTCGCGAGCCCTTGTAGAGCCACCGTCGATTGCGGACAAATTTCGAGCAGCCGCGCCGCGTAATCCGAAGTTCGTGTAAAGTCCCGCCGCTCGACACTCATCGCGATCAAGTTGGACAAAGCTTCCTCGGAATCCGGCTCCGCGGCGAGCAGCGTTTCGTACATCCTCCCGGCCTCCTCAAAGCGCTCGAGCGATTGCAGCGCAACCGCTTTGCCGAATAGCGCCGCGCCCGCACTGCACCGGTTGAAATTCACCAAAGCCTCCTCTGCGCGATGCAGATGCAGCAGACACGAGCCCAGCCCCAGACGCGCGTCCGCCCGTTCCGCATCCAACCGCAGCACGCGCTCGAACGCCTCCGCAGCCAAATCCCAGCGTTCGCAGCATGCCAGACACAGGGCTAAATTTTGTTGCAGATCCGCATTATTGGGATCGGCCATAGTCACCGCGAAATAATTCAGCGCCGCGTCCCCAAAACGGCCTAGCGTAAACTCGATCTCCGCCCGGACACTCGAGACGCGGGGATCGAATTCACTCGACGTGCCGAGCGCCTCCAGCGCATCTTCCAGCCGTCCAGCCCGGCGTAATTCCAATGCAGTCTCGAGTTTCATCACACCGCCGACTCCTGCGCGCGGCTGCGCAGCGACTTGGTGATCTTCGACAGCAACAATTCCCTCCGCTCGTTCACCGGCTTCTCAGCCGGACTAGCTACGGTCGCCGCATTGAGCCGTAACACTTGTAAATTGCCCGCCCGGCCGCGCATTCCCATCACCGCCAAAGCCCTGCTCAGGAACGGCGCCTGCGCGACAGGCAAGCCAGGCATCGTGGGAATCGCCGGCGGCGGGTAATCATGGTCTGTGCCATTCCTCACAGACTGCGGCACTCGGTTCACGCGATCCATCTTCGGAACCACCATTTCCCAGCGCGCTTTTACTTCGGACTGAGCCTGTGGCTGTTGCACCTGCGGAGCAACGGCCATCGCCGCCGCAGCAGCCCGGCTGGCTTGCTTGCGTTCCACCGTTGCGGCAGTTCTTAAGTCGGCCGCTTCGATCAGACTCAGATGCGCAGTGACGCTAGCCCAGGTGACCGCGACGTGAAATTTCTTCCATGGCTCCGCACCACCGCTGCTCGAACGCGGCTCATTGACCCCGAATCGAGGGGCTACCGATCTACGCCTGGAATCCTGCATTTTCGCCTGCCAACTGGTACCCCAGCGTGGCTCAAGGAAATATTCTAGGTATCGTCACCTAGCTCTGCGGAGTTTAGAGTACTAGTGTTAAACGCCGCCGCCTCGCGGGAATGCGCGCAAAATCGCACCATTTGCTTCTCTCGGGCACCTTAATAAAAAACTAGGGTGAAGCTCTTAGGTAAACTGTGACAAGTGAGGCGAACGCACTGACCCGGCCGCTCGAAGATGTCACCGTTCTGGATCTGACGACGGCGCTCGCAGGCCCCTTCGCCACCATGCTGCTCGCCGGACTCGGCGCGCGTGTGATCAAAATCGAGAGCCCCACCAGCCCCGATACCTGCCGTGAAAATGCTCCGTATCTGGGCTCAGAAGGCGCCACGCTCGCGCGCCAACATCCCGACGACGTCTCGATCTCCGCCATCAACCGCCTGCGCAATAAGTTGGGCGTGACGCTCAATCTGAAGAACCCGCAAGCCCAAGCGGTTTTTGCCGACTTGCTGAAGAAGGCTGATATCGTCGTCGAAAACTTCAGCCGCGGAACCATCGATCGCCTGGGAGCCGGCTACGCCTTCGCGCGCGAAATCAATCCGCGAATCGTCTACTGCTCTATCACCGGATTTGGCAATGAAGCCGCCTCCGGGTCCGGAAAAGCCGCTGACGCCATCATCCAGGCTCTGAGTGGAGTCATGCTCACTTCCGGAAACGCCGGCGACCCGCCCGTACGCATTGGAGTGCCCTTCGCCGACTTAAGCGCACCAATGTTCGGCGTGATCGGCGTCCTCGCCGCGCTGCTCCAAGCCCGCCGCACCGGCATCGGCCAGCATGTAGACGTTTCGATGCTGGGCGTGCTCACTATGCTGGTAGCCAGCGAGCCCTTCGATGTCCTGGAACGTTGCGGCGTCCCCGCACGCACCGGCCAAACCGCTCCCCGCCTGGCGCCCTTCGGCATCTACCCGGCGCTCGACGGCTACTTGGCCATCTGCGCCTTCACCGAAGCCTTCGCGAAAAACTTATTCATCGCCATAGGCCGTCCGGAGCTAACCACCGACGTCCGCTTCGCGACGCGCGATGCCCGCGTCACCAACGTCGCCGAAGTGGATCGCATCGTCGAAGAATTCACCCGCGCCCATTCCGTGAAGGAAGCCGTGGACACGCTCGAGCAAGCCGGCGTCCCCGCAGCCGAAGTGCGCGATCCCACCACAGCCGTGCGCGATCCTCGCGTCGTCGCCCGCGGCGAAACCATGCCTTTGGTTCATCCCAAGTTCGGAGCCGTTGACGACGTCTACGGCATGGGTCTGCCGATGAAGTTCTCCGGCGCCGAGACCGGCTTCGATCAACCCCCGCCCGCGGTAGGCGAGCATAACGACGCCGTCTACCGTGATTTGTTGGGCTACTCCGCCGAGCAAATCGAAAAACTACGCGCCGAAAAAGTCATCTGACCGCTAAGGCAGCTTGTAAGCCACAAACTCAGCCGGAACGCCCGCCCCGCCAACGGCGACCACAATGTATTGCTTGCCATTCAACAGATAAGTCATCGGCGTCCCCGTCTGCCCCGCCGGCATCGCGACAGCGCCCACTTCCTGACCGGTAGCTTTGTTGTAAGCCCGCAGCATCGCCCCGCGCTGGCCCGACGGCATCGTGAACATGCCGCTCTCACCCGCAATCAACAAGGTTCCAGTCACTAGCGTTCCAATCACACCGGACCGCCCCGTCCGCGGAATCGTGAGCCCCTTCAGCGCCGGATGATTGCGGACGTTGTCCGGAGTCTCCCCATGCGCAATCTGCCACAGAATCTCGCCCTTGTTCAAATCGATCGCACTGATGCTCCCATACGGCGGCTTGATCATCGGCAATCCTTGCACATTCAACGCAGCCGGAGCCCCCACCGTGCCCGGCGGTTTTCCCAACACGTACGCCATGTCAGTGCGCCCCGGCGGGGGCTGCACCACGCCAAACGGCACCAGCGTCCTTTGTGAATACACGTACAAGATGTGGGTCTCAGGATCGAATGACCCGCCCGGCCAATTCGTCCCCCCGCCAAACCCCGACATCGCCAGCGTCGCGATCGGACCCTCCGGTTTCGCGAGCACCGGCGGCGTGAAGATCGGCCCCAGCTTATAGCGTTCGGCGATCTTCACCGCTTCAGCCCGCAGCTCCGGCGTAAAGTCGATCAGATCATCGATCGACGAGCCCTGCCGCTCATAAGCCGGCGGCTTCGTCGGAAACGGCTGCGTAGCGCTAGTCTTCTCGCCCGGCACGTTGGATTGTTCCACGGCCCGCTCCTGGATCGGCCACACGGGCTGCCCGTTCGTACGGTCGAACACATACAGAAACGATTGCTTCGTCGGCTGCGCGACGGCCTTGACCGTGCGTCCATTCACCGTAATATCCACCAGCATCGGAGCGCACGGAATATCCATATCCCACAGCCCGTGATGCACCAACTGGTAATGCCACTTGCGCTGCCCGGTCTTCAGATCCACCGCGACAATGCTCTCCCCGAATAGCCCGTTACCCGGCCGGTGCCCGCCGTAGAAATCGCCCGTCGGCAACTCCACCGGCAAGTAAGCCAGACCCAACCCTTCATCGACGCTAATCTGTCCCCACACGCCCGTGTTGCCCGTGTAGTCCGCCGAATCCTGCTCCCAGGTGTCGTAGCCAAACTCTCCCGGCTTCGGAATGGTGTGAAAAATCCACAACCGCTTGCCCGTCCGCACATCGAATCCGCGCACGAAACCCTTCACGTTACGCTTGCTCTTGGGAATGTCGCCAGCCTTGCCCGCCGCACCGACGATCACCGTGTCGCCCGCCACCACCGGCGCGGCATGCAGGCCGATCTCATCATTCATCAGATCGATTTCCTGGTCGTCATTGAGTTTCAAATCGACGGAGCCGTCTGTGCCGAACGCTGGGATGACCGCACCCGTCTTGGCGTTGAGCGCAATGAGCCGGTACCCAGGAGTCACATAGAGGATGCGTTCTTCGCGCCCATCCGTCCAGTATGCAAGCCCACGCCCCGACAACCGCCGGGGAGCCACCGTCGCCCGCTCGCCTTCCCGCTCACCATGCGTCCAAATCAACTCGCCAGTAGCGGCGTCGAATGCCACTACCGCCCGCCGCGATCCAGCCGTCGAATACAAAACTCCGCCCACCATCAGCGGCGTAGATTCCAGATTGAACTCCGGCCGCGGCCCCAGATTCTCAGTCTTAAACCGCCAAGCCACTTCCAGATTCTTGAAATTGCCAGCGTCGATTTGCTTGAGCGGCGAGTAGTGCGTGTTCCCCAGATCCCCACCGTAGGTGCGCCATTCCCCATTCTTCGCCCCGGACTGAGCAAACGCGGACAGGCACGCTAGCAGGAACACCCCGAATCTCATTTGTCGAGCCCTTGTGCCGGCAGCGACAACCCAGGAGTCTGCCGGTAATCCCCGATGCAGTCCTTGAGCGTATCCACCGCGTCCCGCCCCTCCCATCCGCAACAGTAGCGAATGCATTTCTCCGGACGAACGTAGGTAGCCTGCAGCTTCTTCCGGTACTCCGGATACATCGTCTCCGCCCCGCCCATCACTGTCTCCTCCGGAATGTGGAAAATCTTAGTGACTTCATTCACGAACGTATTCGCCCCCGGAAGAATGTGCGGCACCGCACCAGTTCCATCCAACCGCGCCACCTCTGCCGCCGGACTGCACGGCTCCGGCGTCGGTGGAATCTGCACCCTCGGGTCCAACTTCCAGCTCCGGCTCAGCACAAACGGCTCGGTCAGATAAATCGGATCGTCAATCAGCGCCGTGATGGTAAGCGTATCGCCGTGCCGCATGATGTGGTGGGTTACAGTAGCCTGATCGCTGCTAGGCACACCGTTGCGCCGAATATAGCCAGCCTTAATGTGCGTCGTATAGGCAGTCAAAACATCCCCCTGCCACACGCCCGTAGTGAAACCAGCATAGGGATGCGGAGCATTCTTCGGCGGGTGCGGCCTTCCATCCATCCAGATCGTGATCACGTCCCGATCCGGCGCCGCACTAATTTTCCAGGCGATGATTTTGCCCGTGACCGGCTCCGTTTCCGCCCACATCTTGATACTCTGCGGGCCGATCACCACATACTGCGGCGGATAAAACAAACATTGCCGCTCCGGCAACGACAATAACGACGCCGAATAACTCAGCGCCCGCGCACGAGCCTCATCATTGATCGGTAGTCCAATATAATCCACCGCCTCCGGCCCCGGATTCCGATCCTGCCAATCCTGATGCTGCCGCGTCGACCAGTTCCCCGACAAATCGATCTCCGCGAACGTCGGCACTCCCATCAGCATCGCCATCACAAAAGCGATAGATAATTTCATATCACTCCTACCATTTCGATGAACAAGGCGTTGGGTCCCACTTCGCCCCGTCCGCTTCTTTTTTGAAGTGCAGCGCCGTGACCCACTGCTCTTGCAGGAACTCAGGATCATCCACCAAGGTTGTAATCACCAACCACTGATCCCCATTGGTCTCGCGATTCAAATCCCAATATTCCGTCAGCTTCGCCTTTGCACCATAAGGGACACCATTCTTGCGCAAGTACCCTGGCCGCATGTGCGTAGTCTCCACCGTTAACGAACCGACCCCACCCTGCGCCTCCACCTCTCGCGCAACACTCCCGGTACCCGCACGATTCCGCGGAACCTCCCAGCGAGCCACCGAATCCCCTTGCCAACCCGCCGCCCCGCCCGCAGCCGCCCAGCTTCCAAAATGGAAGAGCCGCGTTTGCATTCCGTAATCGGACTCAACCTTCAGCGTGTTGTCATCCTGCCAAGTGATATGAAAGCGACCCGGTACGCGCATAATCGCCGGCGCGCCGTACGACCTGCACTGCTCCCCCGCCGCCTCGTCCTTGGCAGGGTCCCAGGTATCCGCCAGTTTCTTCGCTCCCGGAGTAATCGGAATGCTAGCGTAATCCCCCTTCGCGGGAGTAATCATGCGCCAGCGCCAGTCTTCCGTGACCACTGAAACCCAATATCCAGTGAGATCGATCGGGGCCGAAGCCTTGGACGATTTCGGTTGTGCCATCAGACTCGGCAGCGCCAGCACCCCGGCTACCATCAAGAGTTTTGTCCTCGAGTAACGCATTCTATTTTTTCGCCGTGAGGCTCTTGTAGATCGCCTCGACAAACATATTCGTCGTCCATGCACCAGAATCCGAACCATATTGCTTGCGATACCCCTTGGTCGGATTCGCCGCCTGCACTTGTTCGAGCGTCATGCCCTTCGCAACCATGTCCGCGATCACGTCGCGAATAATCGTCACCATGTCGCGATACTCCACCACATCCGCCTGATCGGCGAGCCAGCCATGCCCCGGGATCACATAAGTGCCGCCCTCCTGCCACATCATCGGAATCGAAGGAATCGCCAGTTCCACAATCTGGTTCAACGCGTCAATCTCCTGCTGGATGCCGCCGCCCTTCTCAATATCGATTACCGGAAAGTGCGTATTATCGAAAATCTCCCCCGCGACAATCACGTCCGAGCGCCGAAAGAACACAACACTATCGCCATCCGAGTGCGCCGCGTGCGACAGGATCTGAATGCCCTCGCGATTAAAATACATCGGCTTCTGCTTCTGGAAAAAGGTTTCCGTGGGCCACGCCGCCAGTGGGTACGCCGCCTGCTTGCCGGTAGGCGCGCTCATCCGCGTGAGCACGTTCTCCGTCCCGATGATCACCGCAGCCTCGGCGCCTTTGGCTAGCTTTTCGTTACCGCCAACGTGGTCCGCATCCGCGCTGCTATTGATGATGAATCGAATCGGAAGACTGCTTAGCTTGCGAATCTCCGCCATGACCCGGTCCGTCATCCGCGCCGCGCCGGTGTCCACTAGCAGAACCCCGTCCGGCCCAATCTGCACCGCGATGTTCCCGCCCGCCCCGGCGATCATGTAAAAATTCGGCTGCACCCGAATGACTTCGATATCGTCCGCCCCTCGCGCGAACCCCGCCCCCAGCAGCGCAGCAATAAACCAAAGCTTTGTCATGATCACGATCAGTTAATGAGGAAATCGTCCCAGTGCTCTTTGATCAGCCCATTCTCGACGCGAATCACATTAAAGTGATTCCACTTGTATTCGCGGCTCGGATCGTCAGGATCTTTCGCCGTCCGCTGCGCCATCATCAAACAATACGGCCCGTTCACCAGTGTCAACACCGGCGGATCGATCCACTCGTCCTTAATCGGTTTCGCATCCTCCGGCCGGCGCCCTGGCCGCGAGCTCATAATTTTCAAGAAGCCATCGCGCCCCTGCGGAAAATTCGCATTGTGCTGAATGTAACCCGGGTCCATGGTCTTGTTCGCCAACTCCAGATGCGCGTACTGCAGCATATCTTTCATCTCGGATTTCGCCAGCGCCAGCGTCTGCTCCTCTTCCTTCGAGAGCTTCCCCGTGCTCCACTCCATCGGCGGCTTGGGCGAGACGCCCGTCACGATCTTGCCCGACCCCGGCATCTTCATCTGGCTATCCCAGTGCTCCTGCACCTTGCCGTTTTGGAGGCGCAGCACTTCCAGACTGGTGTCGTAAAACGTTTTCGAAGGATCGCGGGGATCTTTCTTTTCCTGCTCAAACACCAGCCACACGAAATCGCCCTTCGCCCCCGCCAGCACCGGTGGATTCGCCATCTTCGCCGGAATCGGATTCATCGGCTTACTGAACTTTTGAAAGAATGCGACGAACCCCGCGCGCCCCGTGGGAACGCTCGGGTTGTGTTGAATGTAATCCTCAGCCTGATATTTTGAGGTCAGTTCCAAGTGCCCCGCGTAAATCACCTGTCGCCACCAGTCCAAAACAAAATCGACGTTCTTCTTCTCCTGCGCCGTCAGCGGAACGGTTTGCGGAGCCGTGGGCGGATTGATGGAAAACGCCGTGAGAACGCCGGCTGTCAGCACCAGCGCAGTGGCGAGTAGTCGAAATTTCATGTGGTGATCCCTTCTTACAACACCGTTCAGTATACTTCTGACGACGTGCAGATGGGATCTAGCTGGCGTCCAATTTATCTCGCGCCGGGAGCGTCCATCGCAGCCAACGTCGGCCCCGCTTTCCCCACCGGAAGCAGGCTTGGTCCGGAGCGAAACTCCGCTTTCTTAGGATCAACCTTGGAATCGTAAACCAGCCCGATGAAAGCGTTGCTCATCTCGTCCCAATTCTGCAAACCCCAGCGAATCTCCTTGCCCGGGTCCGGATTGAACTTGTTATTGGGCGAGTTGTCGAAGTGCGAAATCCCCACCATGCGCGTGCCCTTCGGCATCAAGATCGGCTGCTCCAGGTAATACCCAAGCTGCCAGTTAAAATCGAATTTCCCCTTGAAAACCACCTGCGTTTCGCCAGTGGGATAGATCAAGCGCAGCTCGTAATCTTTCCCGCGCAGATGCATATGCGGCTGCACATAAACCAGCTTGGCCTCCGTCGCCATGGTGATTTCGCCCACCACTTCCGCGTTGCCGTCACCCGCTGGAATCACCAGGTTGCTCGCCGTCGGCCCATACGAAGTGAAATAGCGCGTGGTATGCGGACCCTTCGCAAACACAATGCCCACCTTGGTCTTGTCCGTAGTGGCCTGGCCCATTGAAGTGTAGTGAACCTCGAAAACCAAGTCCGAGCCCTTCGGCACAAACTTCGCCGAATCGCCAAATACAAAATTCTGCGCGCCCACTCCCGGATTGAATTTCCCCAAAATATCGATTCCATCCGCCGGCTGCTTCTTCATAGCCGACTGCGGATAAAACACCCCCGGCGTCGCATCCGCCATCCACTTCGATCCCGGCGGCAGCACCCACACCTCGCCGTGATGCACAACTTTCGAATTGCCCGGACGCATCTCCGCCGCGCTCACCCACACATCCTCCGGGAAGCTGGCTTTCACCAGCACATATTGATATTCGATCGCGCCCGACGCCGGCACATGAAACTCATTCGGCATCTCGACGATCATATCGGGCTTCAGATTCCAGCCCTCCGGGAAAGTCAACGCCGCCGGCTTGTCCTTGCCGTCTCCCTCAGGAGCGCCATTATCCGCCCACGACGTCAGCGTAGCGATCTCCTCCGTCGACAACTTGCGTTCGTTCGAAAAATGCCCGACCTTCGCATCCGCAAACCACGGCGGCATCTTCTGCGTCACCACCGCCGCTTTGATCGCTTTGGCCCAGGGCCGCGCGTCCGTATAAGTCAGCAGCGACATCGGCGCCACCTCGCCCGGCCGGTGACAACTCTGGCAGTTCCTCTGCAAAATCGGCAGGACTTCCTTATTGAATGTCACGGTAGCACCCGACGCGGCCAAAGCCACCAGGCAACCGGCAAAAGCGATCCGCAGCGTAGTCATGGTCGACACCTCGTCGGCTAGTGTATGGCGACCGCGCCCGCAGCGCAAGGGGCGCTACTTCAATCCGTAAACGAACAACGAGCTGCCCGCCGAAAACGCCACGTATTGTTTTCCGTTCACGCTATAAGTCATCGGACCCATCGCGATCTCCCCGCCCGCACTCACCTTCCACAGCAACTTCCCGGTGCGCGCATCGAGAGCCTGGAACAACCCCTCGCGCCCGCCTGTGAACAAAAGGTCGGAAGCAGTCGTCAAGATCCCGCTCATGGTCATATCGTTCATCTTGAACTCCCACTTCTTCTCGCCGGTTTTAGGATCGATCGCGCGCACAACGCCGTAGCCGTCCTCGGGCCCATTCTTGCGCATCTGCCCGCCGCGCAAACCCGGCACCGAAGTACGGAACGATCCTCCCGTGAAAATTTTGCCCTCGTTGAATTCTTCATCCGTCTTGGTGAGATTCGCGTATGCGTCCTCCCAAGCCGGAACATAGAACAACCCCGTCCGCGGACTGTACGACGGCGAATACCAATTCGTACCGCCCGTCAAGCTGGGATAAACCTTGACCCCATCCGCGCTAGGCTCCATGCCCGCTACGCGCATAGGACGCCCCGCCTCATCCAGCCCGCTCGCCCAATTCACTTTCACGAACGGTTTACCCTGCAAGAACTGCCCGCTAGTCCGGTCGAGCGTGTAGAAAAATCCGTTCCGATTCCCCCACATCATCACCTTGCGCGGCTGCGTGCGCCCGTCTTTGCCCGTCCAGTTCATGTCCGCCAGCACCGGCACCTGCGTCGAATCGTAATCCCAAACATCGTGCGGAGTGAATTGGAAATACCATTTGATCTTGCCGGTATCCGCATCCAGCGCCACTACGCAATCGCTATAGAGATTGTCCCCTGGCCGCTTGTCCCCGTTGAAATCCGCACCAGGATTGCCGATGCCCCAGTACGTGAGATTCAACTCCGGATCGTAGGATCCCGTCATCCATACCGAAGCCCCGCCGTGCATCCACGAATCACCGGTCCAGGTTTCGTTGCCCGGCTCGCCCTTCCCCGGAATCGTGTAAAACCGCCAAGCCTCGTTGCCCGTCACCCCATCGAAAGCCGCGATGAATCCACGAATCCCGTACTCACCGCCGGCCGTGCCCACGATCACCTTGTCCTTCACCACCAGCGGAGCATGCGTAATCGAATACCCGGCCTCGGGCTTCGCGACTTCTTTATCCCAAAGCAATACGCCAGTCCGCGCGTTGAGCGCCACCAGATGCGCGTCGATCGTTCCCATGTAGACGGTGTTTCCGAGAATCGCCACCCCGCGATTCACGCGTCCGCAACACACCCGCGCCTCGCGCGACGGCGAGTACGAATACAGCCACTTGATCTCGCCCGTAGCCGCATCCAGCGCGACTACATCGTTGGGCGCCTGCGTGACGTACATCATCCCGTCCACCACCAGCGGCGTAGCTTCAAACTTTTCTAGAGACCGCGCCTGAAACGCCCATTGCAATTGCAAATTATTGACGTTCGCCGGAGTCACCTGCGCCAGCCCACTGTAGCGCTGGCTCGAAGGCGCGCCGGAGTACGACAGCCAATTCTGCGGCTCTTTATCCGCATGCAGCAGACGATCGAAAGTCACCTGCGCATCGAGCGCCGCGACGCACAGCATCCCCAGCACTATACGAGTCAACATGGTTTTCATAATACCTCCGTAATCACCGCAACAGGCCGCCGATCCCCCGCCCACGGACGGCTGAGAAACAGCCACACCAACGTTCCCGCCAACGGGATCAAACTCATCGAAGTAAAAATCGCCTCGAAGTTTCTGCTGTCGATCAAGCGCCCGTAAATGGGCAGCACGACGGCCAACACCGCGCCCCAAGACCCGGTAGCGATACCGCCCGCCATCCCCGCCTGATCCTTCCCATAGATACGCGCTCCGATATGCAGCCCCATCACAATAAACCCATCCGCCACGAACAACGCCCAGAACAAAAACGCCACCACCACCGGCCAAGTGTGAAACTGCGTAACGAACATCACCGGCAGCGCCATCGCCGAAAGCAGCAGCAAAGTCTTCACCGGCCGCGGATCTTCCTTAACAATCCGGTCCGAGACCCACCCCCACACGAAATACCCGATCAACCACCCCACCGACGGAATCCACAAAATATAACCCAGTTCTTTCTGCGAAAGTCCGAGAGACCGGCTTAAATACAGAGGACTCAAATACCCCACCACCCCCAACGCCACCGCGCCCGTGCCGTACGTCGTCACCACCAGCCAGAAGCGCCGGTCAAACGGATTCGGCAGCATGATCTTCGAGCCCTGTATCCCCGGCCGATGCGGCAACCGCGGCGGCCGCGCCACAAAAAACCACCATACTAACCACGCCGTACCCAGCGCGCCGGTGATCCAAAACGCAGTGCGCCAGCCTAATGCCAGCGCGATCGGAGTGACCAGCAGCGGCGCCAGCAGCGACCCCGAAGCCGCCCCGCTATAGCCGATCGCCACCCCGCGCGAACGCAGACGCGGAGGCAAACAATCGTTCGCCATCTTCATGCACCCCGGGAACCCAGCCCCCTCAAAAACCCCCAGCGTAGTCCGCGCAAGAAACAAAGAAATCGGACCCACCACCCAAGCATGCGACATGCTCGACAGCGTCCACCCCGCCACCGCAATCGCCATCCCCACGCGCAGCCCGACGAAATCCAAAACCGATCCCCACAACAAGTTCGACACGGTGTACGCAATCGAAAACGCCGACAGCGCATCCCCGAAAGTGCCCGCGCTCATCCCCGTGTCCTTCAAAATCATGGGCGACAGCACCGCCAGCGCCTGCCGGTCGATGTAAGCGATCAGCGTAGCCACCATCATGACCACCGGCCCTAAAAATCCGGGGTCCGTGCGCGGCGCTTTAATCAAGACGCGCCACCCACCCTGCGAGCTCCGGAGCCGCCGCCGGATAACGCGCCAGCACCAACGGATCGTGTCCCGGAATCACGTGATCCGGCGAGCTAGCCAGCGCATAAGCGCGCCGGTAGCCTTCGAGCGTATCGCCGATGTTAAACACAAACGGATAAGGCAAATCGCGCTCCATGTTCGCGTAGTAATGCGCCGCGTCCGAAGCCACCACCACCCAGCCCCGTCGCGTATTCACGCGCACCATCTGCAGGCCCTTCGAATGCCCGCCCACCCGATGCAGACTCAACCCCGGCGCAAATTCCTCATCGCCGTTATGAAACACCACTCGCCCCGCATACAGCTTCCGCACCATCGCCACCACGTCTTCCGCTTCAAACGGCAGCCGCATCAAAGGATGCGTCATGTAGCGCCCCGTGCAGAAAGACATCTCGTCATCCTGTACGTGATAGCGCGCCTTGGGAAACAAATCGTAATTACCGGAGTGATCGTAATGCATGTGCGAAACGATCACATCCTCCACCTTTGCCGGATCAATGCCGATGGCCCTGAGCCCCGACTCCGGACTGTTCAACAAAGTGCGCGAGCGTTTCTTCGCCCCCGTCTCATCGAAGCCCGTGTCGATGACAATCGCCCGCTCCCCCGACACCACCGCCCACACAAAATAATCCAGCGGCATGGGACTGTTGTCATGCGGATCCCCGCCAATAAAATTCTCCCGCGCCATCCGATCGTGCGTGGCGTACTTGATTGCGTAAACCTGCCAAATCCCGTTACTCACCGCTCACCTTTCACGAAAATGTGCCGTATCGGTTATCTTATACCTTGCGGCCCATTTCAGAATGACATTAGCCCGACAAATGATCCAAGCTGTACGCGCGTACACCATGGGACAACTCTCGCCCGAAGCTTCGGCGAAGGTCAAGACCGCGCTACTCGACATGCTCTCCTGCGCCTTCGAAGCCCAGGACCTTCCCTGGAGCCAGCAAGCCATCGCCATCGCCGTCCGCACTCACGGTGACGCCCACATCGCCGGCACGCCTCTGCGCGTCCCCTTCACAGAAGCCGCCTTCGTGAACGCGATCCTAGGCCACGGCCTAGTCCGCGAAGACATGCACACCGGCTCCGTGAGCCACTTAGGCGTGGTGGTTCTACCCACCCTGCTAGCCTTGGCGGAATCAAAAAAAGTATCCGGCCAGGATTTCATTCTAGCCGCCGTATGCGGATACGAAGCCGGCTGCGCCGTAGGCCGAGCCGTCATGGATCAGGAAAATGTACGCCAGTACCGACCCACGGGAATCACCGGTCCCATCGGCGCAGCCGTAGCCGGCAGCCGCCTGCTCTCTCTCGATGAGGAAGCGTCCGTAAGCGCCCTAGGCTTCGCCGCCAACACCACCGTGGGACTCAACGAATGGCCCTACTCCGGCGGCGACGAAATGTTTTTCCACGTAGGCTTCGCCGCCAGAAACGCCGTGACCTCCGTAGAGCTAGCGGCATTAGGCGCCCGCGCCTCCGAGACCTCGCTGGACGGCCCAGCCGGCCTGTTCACCGCCCTCCGCCGCCAGCACAAGGTTTCCGACGTCACTCTCTTCACCCGTGAGCGCCCCGAAATCCTCGAGGTTTATCACAAGCCCGCCCCCGCCTGTAACTACGCCCAAACCGCCACTCAACTAGCGCAAACCCTAGCCCGCGAAGACAGTGTTCGCGCCGCCGACATCACGGCGATAAAAGTCAAAGCCACCGCCGCCGCCGTCGGCTATCCCGGCTGCAACTACGCCGGCCCCTTCACCAAAACTCTGCAAGCCAAGATGAGCATCCACTTCTGCGTAGCCGCCGCTCTCTCCCGCGGCGTGATCGAAGAAGCCAACTATCGCAACTTGACCGACCCCGAAATCAACCGCCTGGCCGCGATCACCACCGTAGAGATCGATCCCGCCCTGACCGCCGCCTACCCCGCGCAGCAAGGCGCCGAAGTGATCGTGACTCTCAAGGACGGCCGCACCGTCCGCCGCACTCTAGCCGACGTAGTCCCCGCAACTCCCGACCAGATCCGCACCCGCTTCCGTTGCGCCGCCGAAAAAGTTTTAGGCGCCCAAGCCACCGCAGCCGCCGAAAAGTTCATCGATACACTCGACCAGCAACCCGACGCCGGCGCCCTAGCCACTTTACTCTCATGCAAAAGCACCAACTCCTAATCAACGGATCCTGGACCAACCCCTCCTCAGGCGAATGGTTCGAATCCCTCAACCCCTACACCGCCGAACCCTGGGCGTTAGTCCCGCGCGGTTCGAAAGCAGACATTGACCGTGCAGTAGCCGCCGCCAAAGCCGCCTTCTACAGCCCGGCATGGAAGGGCCTAACCGCCACCGCCCGCGGCCACCTGCTGCGAAAATTCGCCGACCTCGCCACAGCCGAAGCCGACCGCATCGCCCTCATCGAATCCACCGACAACGGCAAGCTCTACGCCGAAATGCGCGCGCAGCTCAACTACATCCCGCAGTGGTTCCACTACTACGGCGGCTTGGCCGATAAAATCGAAGGCCGCGTCATTCCCATCGACAAGCCCGGAGTGTTCAACTTCACCCGCGAAGAACCGCTAGGAGTAGTCGCCGCCATCACGCCGTGGAATTCCCCACTCCTGCTAGCGACGTGGAAACTAGCGCCGCTCTTAGCCGCCGGTTGCACAGTAGTCTGGAAGCCGTCCGAATTCTCCTCCGTCTCCGCCTTCGCCTTTGCCGAATTGTTTGAGCGAGCCGGTTTCCCCCCAGGCGTAGTCAACATCGTAACCGGCTTCGGCAACGAAGTAGGCGAGCCGCTGATCACGCACCCCGACATCGCCAAAGTAGCCTTCACCGGCGGCGACCGCACCGGCGAACACGTCTACCAGCTAGCTGCCCGCGGCATCAAGCACGTGACACTCGAACTAGGCGGCAAATCCGCCAACATCGTTTTCGACGACGCCGAAATCGACGAAGCCGTCAAAGGCGTAATCTCCGGCATCTTCGCCGCGACAGGCCAAACCTGCATCGCCGGCTCCCGCGCCCTGATCCACCGCCCCATTCACGATCAGTTCGTCGAAAAACTACTCGCCCTAGCCAAGACAGCCCGGATGGGCAACCCGCTAGAGCTGACCACGCAAGTCGGCCCCGTAACCACGCAACCGCAATATGAAAAGGTGCTCGACTACATCCGCATCGCCAAAGACGAAGGCGCCGTGTGCCGCCTGGGAGGCAGCCCCGCCACTCGTCCTGAGTGCGGCACCGGCTGGTTCGTCGAGCCCACCATCTTCACCGGCGTCGACCCCAAAATGCGCATCGCCAACGAAGAAGTCTTTGGCCCCGTGCTCTCCGTAATCCCCTTCGATGACGAAGAAGAAGCCATCAGCATCGCCAACGGCACCGTCTACGGCCTGGCAGCAGGGGTGTGGACCAAAAGCATCCGCCGCGCCCTCATCATGTCGGAACGTCTCGAAGCCGGCACCGTATGGGTCAACACCTACCGTGCGGTAAGCTATATGTCGCCGTTCGGCGGGTACAAACGTTCCGGCATCGGCCGCGAAAGCGGCATCGATGCGATCCGCGAATACCTGCAAACCAAGAGCGTATGGATCGACATCGCAGGCAACGCCCCCAACCCGTTCGTATTGAGGTAACCATGAAAAAACTTCTTTTGACGATTCTTCTTTCAACCGCAGCCCTGGCCCAGCCCGCCGTGAAATCCGTCCGGCTTTATGTATTCGATTGCGGCAAGCTGCACTACGCCGATCCCAGCCGCTTTGGTTTCAAGAACGAAGAGGTGAAGGTCTACGATCTCTCCGTGGGCTGCTACCTGATCGCGCATCCCAAAGGCACGCTCATGTGGGACGTCGGCGTAATCCCCGACAGCGCCTTCCCCCCCGATGGCAGCCCCGCCACCAAGCTTTACGCCACCGCCACGAAAACCCTGAAGTCGCAGCTAGCCACCACCGGCTACCATCCCGACGCCATCACGTATCTAGCGATGTCCCACTCCCATTGGGACCACCTGGCCAACGCCAACGAATTCGCCCACGCCACCTGGCTAGTGCGCCCCGTCGAACGCAACATCCTGTTCGGCCCCAATCCCCCCGAACGCTCCACGCCCGACGAATACAGCGCCCTCAAAGACAGCAAGACCGTCGCCCTTCCCGAAGGCGACTACGATGTCTTCGGCGACGGCACAGTAATCATCAAGCCCGCCTACGGCCACACGCCCGGCCATTCCGTGCTCTTCATAAAGTTAGCCAAGACCGGCCCCATCGTCCTCAGCGGCGACCTCTATCATTACCCCGAAGAAGTCACCGCCGACCGCTATCCCAGCAATGAGTTCAACAAGGATCAGACCCATCAATCGCGCATAGCGATCCAAGCGTTCCTAAAACAATCCGGCGCGAAACTGTGGATCCAGCACGATTACGCCGCGTTCCAGAAACTCAAAAAAGCCCCGGGGTATTATGAGTAAAGATATTACCAGTAACTAGCGCGCCGAACAAGCCGACGGATTCCATCCCGTCGCGTCCGCCTGCTTCTTGAAATGCGTGCTGGTGATGAACGGCTGCATGAGGTAAGTCGGATCATCGACGATCGTCTTCACCATCAGCCACTGCTCAGGTGCGTTCGGATCGTTCAACAAATCAATGTACTCGGTAACCGTGGCGTTAGCGCTAACCGGCACCCCGTTCTTGCGCAAATACCCAGCGCGCAGCCGCGTAGTAACCACCTTCAACGATCCCGCCTTGTGAGGAGGCGGACCGCCCAGCATCGGCTCCCAAGTCGCCACCGAATACCCCTGTAACGACGGATTCCCCGCCGCCGTTCCGCCAAAATGCAGCAAGCGAGTCTGCGTGCCCGAATCCGTTTCAATCTTCAACGTGTTGTCGTTATCCCAAGTGATGTGCAGCCGCCCCGGCACGCGCATGATAGCCGCAGCACCGTAAGCCTTACACTGGTCCCCGCTCGCTTCGTCCTTCGCCAGATCCCAGGCGTCCGCGAGCTTCTTGCCTTCAGCATTGAGGGGCACCCCAGGATAATCGCCCTTCATCAGCGGGATCATCCGAAAGCGCCAGTCCTCCGTAACGATCGAAACCCAATACCCCGTCATGTCCCAAGGAGCCTGCGCCTTCGGTGTCGGCGGCGGCCCGGCAGGCGCGGCCGGCGGTTGCGCCGCCAGCATACCTAACGACGCCAGAGCCAGCCCAGCGCGTATCGTAACAGTGCAAATGTCCATGAATGATTCCTACTTCTTCAAACTTTTATAAACCGCTTCGACGAACATATCGGTGGTCCAGAATCCAGTCGAGGTCCCGTACAGCGGATCGTAATCGAACGTCGGTTTCGCCGCCTTCACTTGTTCGAGCGTCATGCCCTTTTTGACCATGTCCTGGATACGGTCACGAACGATAATGGTCATCTCGCGATAGTTGATGACGTCGCCCAGCTCGCACAGCCGCCCGTGCCCCGGCACCACCAGCGTCCCGCCCTCCTGCCCGTAAACCGGAATAATCAGATCGACGATGCGGTTGAGCGCATCGACGATGCCTTGAATGTTGCCGCCGGCCGCCGTATCGATCACCGGATACATAACGGTGGTAAACAAATCGCCAGTAGCGATCACGTCCGAGCGCCGGAAAAACACGATGCTGTCCCCATCGGTATGCGCGTTAGGCATATGAATAATCTGGATGCCCTCGCCATTAAAGAACAGTTTCTTCTCGTCGTCGATGAAGGTGTCGGTGGGCCAGCCCCCGGGCGGGATCACGGAAACCTTGCCCGTGGGCGCGCTCAGCCGATTCAAAACGTTTTCATGCGCGATCACCTGCGCACCCTCAGACGCGTTCGCGCCCAGATCGAAAGCCACGTTGCCGCCTGAAATCGTGGACCCGGCCTTGCGAATCGCCTCGTTCCCGCCCACGTGATCCGGATGATAATGCGTATTCACCAGATAGCGAATCGGCGCTTTTGAAATCGACCGAATCGCCGCCAGCACCTTATCGCTCATGTTCGCAAGCCCGCTATCCACCACTAGCACGCCGTCCTTGCCCGTCTGCACCGTGATGTTCCCGCCGGCCCCGACAATCATAAAGATGTTGTCGCGCACCGGCCACACGTGCACGTCCGCGCTCGGCTGCGCGAGCAAGCCGGCCGCGCCTAGAGCCCACAGAATCAAACTCCGCACCATTCTTTTTGTCATGATTATTTCTTCGCCAACCCCACCACCCGGTTGCGATATTCCGGATACATCGTCATGGCGCCGCCCATCGCGGCCTCTTCAGGAACGTGATGCGCGTCCTGGTATTCCTTCAGGAAGGTGTTCGTCCCCGGCAGATGATGCGGAATCGTGCCCTTGGGCCGCACAATCTCCACCACGCTCTCGCAGGGATACGGCGGAATCTGCCCGCCCAGTTGCAAAATATAATCGCGCGACCGGATAAACGTCTCCGTCAGATACGTCGGATCGTGAACCAGCGCCGCCCAGGTGAGCCCATTGCCATGGCGGATGAAATACTCCGTAACCACCGCACGATCGCTGCGCGGCACTCCGTTGCGGCGGATCCAGCCCTCTTTGAGGTGCGTAGTCGTCACCACCAGCTTGTCGCCTTCCCACTTGCCGGTCGAAAATCCCATCGCCGTATGCAGCGCGTAATCCGGAGGATGCGCCCTCCCGTCCATCCAAATCGTGCGCTCCGTTTCCCACGCGAAATGATGCGTGTGAATCGCCACCAGTTGCTGCGTAGCCGGATCGATCTCGTCCCAGATCCGAATATCCGCGAAACTCGACGCGTAGTCCGAAGGATGCACCCGGCACTGATACTCCGGCAGTGTGATCAGCGACGCATCCCAAGTCTCCGCCCGCATCCGCGCCGCCGCGTTCAGCGGAATCCCGCCGTAATCGCCCAGCTCCGGTCCCGGCAAACGGTCCGGAAAATCTTCAAACAGCGTCATGCCCCAGACGCCCGATAAATTCATTTCCGCGAACGCCGGAAGCGCCGCGGCCATAAGAATGATTACAACGCCGATACGATGGTTTAATCCCATTAGAAACTCCTGCTGACCAACAAATGATCTTAGCACCGGGCGAAGCGTCGAACCAGCTTGAGCGCCTCTTTTGCCGCGAATTTGCCGCCTATTGAACGCTAGCCTTCGTGACCGTCGCCGACGCCATTAGCCGCTTGAAAAGCGCGACAACGTCTTCGTGCTCCACCCAGCCCCCAGGCCCGATGTGCATCCCCTCGGCCATGTTAACCGGCATGCGGCCTTCCTTGTTCTTGATATCCATCCGCGCGCCCTTGGCCACCAGTAATTCCACCACGTTCACAGCCCCGCGGAAGGAAGCCCCATGCAGCGCCGTGTAGCCGCCGTCGTTCACGGCATTCACATCCGCCCCATGGTCCAAACAAATTTGAATGGCCTCGGGAGCATCCGCCATCGACCCATGGCTCTGCCCATCAGACCACCCCACCCCCGCCGCCACCATCAACGGCGTAGTATGATCCGCCGAAGCAATCGAAGCATCAGCCTTGTTCTCGAGCAGCAGCCGCATCACCGCCACATCGTCCGACTGCGCCGCGCGCCAAAACGGCGTAGCCCCAATCTGATTCGCCCAACGTCCGTCGAACGAAGGCTGTCCGCGCAGCGGAATCTTCTTCACCAGCCGAGCATTCGGATTCGCCCCATGATTCAGGAGCGCCTGAATCATCTGCAGCCCGTCAACCTTGTCTTTCCCCGGAGGCGCCGGCCGCGTCGACCATTCCAGATCCCGCATATCGATCGCGACGTACAAAGCCTCCCGCCCCTTGTCATCCGCCAAATTCGGATCCGCCCCGTGCCCCAGCAAATATTCCGCAAGCTCATTATGCTCGTTGATGATCGCCACCAGCAGCGCCGTGCTCCCATCCGCGGAAGTCAAATTGACGTCCGCGCCGCCATCGAGCAGCGTCTTGACCGATGCCAGATCGTTCTGCCGAGCCGCAAACAAAATCGCAGCCATCCCGCCCGCCGGCGTCGGAGCCGAAAAAATTAAATCCAATTTCCGCGGCGGTGGCAGCGGATTCGTCTTCGCATTCACATTCGCCCCCCGCTCGATCAACAGCTTCGCCGCCGCAGCGTTCTTCTCCGATACCGCCCACATCAACGGAGTCTGCCCGCGTGGATTCGTCCCATTCACCAGCGCCCCGTGATCCAGCAAAACCCTGACTGCATCGAGCTTCCCCGTGCGCGCCGCCATCATCAGCGCCGTATCGCCGTCAGGAGTGACCACCACGTTTGCGTCCTCGCCAGCCTTCAGCAGCAGCTCCACCATAGCCGCGCTGCCGTTCGTACAGGCCAGCGAAATCGGACGCATCCCAAACCGATTCACCGCCTTCGCGTTCGCCCCCGCCCGGATCAGCAGTTCCGCCGTCGCAACATCGTCCCAACGCGCCGCCCAATGCAGCGCCGTAGTCCCGTCCGCCTGCGCCGCGTTGACGTCCACCTTCTGCTTCAAAAGCGCAGCCGCAGCAGCCTGATCATGATTCATCACCGCATCCGCCAGCCGCGCTTCCCCAGCTCCAAAACACAATCCGGCCACCACAGCCCAGCACGCGACGAGACGTATCATTGACGGGACTCCTTCCACTTCCGCCTAGTATTGTACCGCCTCCCCAAGGTGGACAGTGAACACCTTGCCCTGCGTTGGATTACAATTAAGACTGATGTTGCGCCGACTCATCCTCTTTTGCTGCGCGATCTCACCGCTCCTGGCCGTGGACGCACCCCACGCCGTCCTCAGCCAATACTGCGTCACCTGTCACAACCAAAAGTTGAAGACCGCCGGACTCGCTCTAGACCAACTCGACCCCGATCACGTCGCGGCCGCCCCCGCCACCTGGGAGAAAGTAGTCCGCAAACTCCGCACCGGAGCCATGCCCCCCGTAGGCCTGCCCCGCCCCGCGCAGCCCGCCTACGATTCCCTAATCTCCAGTCTCGAGACTTCGCTCGACCGAGCCGCCGCGTTACAACCCAATCCCGGTCGCGCAACGCTTCACCGCCTGAATCGCACCGAATACGGCAACGCTATCCACGACCTGCTGAACCTAGACGTCGACGCCTCTGCGCTCCTCCCCACCGACGACGCCAGCTTCGGCTTCGATAACATCGCCGACGTCCTCACCGTCTCCCCCGCGCTGCTAGAACGCTACATGTCCGCCGCCGGAAAAATCAGCCGTCTGGCCGTAGGCGATCCCAAGACCAGCCCCATCATCGATACCTATCGCGTCCGCGCCGACGTCACGCAGAATGAACACATCGAAGGCCTGCCCCTCGGCACCCGCGGCGGCGTCCGCATCGAACACAACTTCCCCCTCGACGGCGACTACACCATCAAGGTGAAGCTCCTCAAATCCACCGTCGACCTCCTGTTCGGCGGCACCGCCCCCGACGAAACTCTGGAAATCGCCGTCAACGGCGCACGCGTAGCCTCCATCACCATCAACCCGACACCGAAAGAAGCGCCCAAGCCCGTAGCAACCGCAAGTGGCGGAGCCCCCGGAGCCTTCGACCCCGCCGCCGCCACCAAGCTCAGCCTAAGCCAGCCGCCCGATAGCCTGGAAGCCCGCATCCCCATGAAAGCCGGCCCGCAAATCGTGACCGTCGCTTTCGTGAAAAAAAGCTACGCCCTGGCCGAAGACCTGATGCAGCCCTTCGAGCGCAGCACCTTCGATCCCAGCGATCCCAAAGGCCTCCCGCACGTCTTAAGCGTCAGCATTGCCGGACCGTTCAACGCCGCAGGCTCCGGCGACACCCCCAGCCGCGAGCGAATTTTCGTGTGCCACCCCGCCGCCGCGAAAGACGAACTCCCCTGCGCCAAGAAAATTATTTCGACGCTAGCCCGCCGCGCTTACCGCCGCCCCATCACCGACAACGACGTCGAAACGCTCCTCAACTTCTACCAGTCCGGCAAAAACAGCGGCACCTTCGAAACCGGCATCGAAATGGCGCTGCGCCGCATCCTGGCCAGCCCGCAATTCGTCTACCGCTTCGAACGCGACCCCGCGGGCATCGCCCCAGCCACGCTCTACCGCATCAGCGATCTGGAAATGGCCTCGCGCCTGTCGTTTTTCCTGTGGAGCAGCCTCCCCGACGACCAACTCCTAACCGCAGCCGCCCAAGGCAAGTTAAGAGATCCGGCTCTGCTGGAGCAACAGGTCAAGCGCATGCTAGCCGACCCGCGCTCCGAATCCCTAGTCAACAATTTCGCCGCCCAATGGCTCTACCTGCGCAACCTCCGCGGAGTCGTCCCGGATCTGGAAACCTTCCCCAACTTCGACGACAACCTGCGCCAGTCTTTCCTGCGCGAAACCGAACTCTTCTTCGAAAGCATCCTGCGCGAAGACCAAAACGTCCTCCGCCTCCTCGACGCCAACTACACCTTCGTCAACGAGCGCCTGGCCCACCACTACGGAATCCCCAACGTCTACGGCAGCCAATTCCGCCGCGTCGCCATAACCAGCGATGCCCGCCGCGGCCTGCTAGGCCAAGGCAGCATCCTGACAGTGACCTCAGTAGCCACCCGCACCTCCCCGGTTGAACGCGGCAAATGGCTTTTAGAAAACGTGCTGGGCACGCCCCCCAATCCCCCGCCCGCCAACGTCCCCGCGCTGAAAGAGAACACCGCCGGAGGCACCGCCTTATCCGTGCGTCAACGAATGGAAGCCCATCGCTCCAATCCCGCCTGTGCCGGTTGCCACAAAGTGATGGACCCCTACGGCTTCGCGCTAGACAACTTCGACGGCATCGGCGCCTGGCGCGATCTAAGTGAAGCCGGCGCCCCCATCGACTCCGCCGTGGTTCTCGCCGACGGCTCGAAAGTCGACGGCCCCACAGCCCTCCGCAACGACCTCCTAGCGCGCCCCCAAGTCTTCGTCGGAACCATGACCGAAAAAATGCTGACCTACGCTCTAGGCCGCGGCGTAGAATATTACGACATGCCCGCGGTCCGCAAAATCGTACGCAATTCCGCCGCCCACGACTACCGTTTCTCCACCCTAGTCATAGGCATCGTGAACAGCACCCCGTTTCAAATGAGAAGATCGGAACAAGCCACGCCATGATCACAAAAAAACACTTGCCGCGCCGAACGTTCCTGAAGGGCATCGCCGGAGCATCCGTAGCTCTCCCGCTACTGGACGCCATGATCCCCGCGCTAACCGCGCAAACCCGCACCGCGGCCGCGCCCAAGCTGCGCCTGGGTTTCGTCTACGTCCCCCACGGCGCCGTGCTCGATAAGTGGACCCCCATCGGCGACGGCGCAAACTTCCAGCTCAACCAGATCATGGCTCCGCTAGAGCCCTTCAAGCAGCAGATGGTGATCGTCAGCGGCTTAGCCAACAAAGCCGCCGAATCCCAAGGCGACGGCGGCGGCGACCACGCCCGCAGCGGACCGTCCTTCCTAAGCGGCGTCCACCCCAAACGCACCGAAGGTGAAGACGTCCGCGCCGGCATCACCGTCGATCAAATCGCCGCGCAGCACATCAGCCAGGACACGCCCCTGCCCTCATTAGAACTAGGCACCGAAGACACCGGCCTGGTAGGAGTCTGCGACGTAGGCTACAGCTGCGCCTACATGAACTCCATAGCCTGGCGCTCGCCGTCGCTCCCGCTGCCTATGGAAATCAACCCGCGCGTAATTTTCGAGCGCCTCTTCGGCGACGGCTCGAACGCCGCCGAACGCGCGCAGCGCAAAACCGAAGACCGCAGCATCTTAGATTCAGTAACTCGCGAAGCCGCCCAACTCAACTCCGGCCTGGGCCAGCGCGACCGCACCATCGTCACCGAATACCTGGACAACGTCCGCGAAATCGAACGCCGCATCCAGAAAGCCGAAAAGCAGGTAGCCTCGCAAGTAGAAGTCCCCGACTCCCCCATCGGCGTCCCCGAATCCTTCGACGAACACGCCAAGCTCATGTTCGATCTGCAAGTGCTGGCCTACCGCGCCGAAATCACCCGCGTATCCACGTTCATGTTGGCCCGCGATCTAAGCCAGCGCACCTTCCCGCAGATCGGCGTCCCCGAGCCGCACCATTCCGTCTCGCACCACGGGAACAATCCCATCCAGATCGCGAAGCTAGCGAAGATCAATACCTATCACGCCTCGCTAATGGCGTATTTCTTCGACAAACTCCGCGCCACCCCCGACGGCGACGGCAACTTACTCGATCACTCGATGATCCTGTACGGCAGCTCCATGAGCAATCCCAACGAACATAACCATTTCCCGCTGCCCCTATTAGTAGCGGGCGGCGGCGCCGGCCAACTCAAAGGCGGCCGCCACCTGAAGTTCCCCGAGCGCACCCCCATCTCGAACTTGCTGCTAGCCGTTCTGGACAAGTCCGGCATTCACATGGATACGCTCGGTGACAGCACCGGCAAACTCGAAATCTAGCCCGACCGCAGGCCTACAGCGGGTATAATCGAGCGGTCTGGCTATCGCGAACACACTTGCCGTTGGGGATGTCGAGTCGAGGACCACCCTCAAACTTCGCCGCCGCCTCCTCCCTCTACTGTTTTTGCTTTACGTAATCGCCTACCTCGACCGCATCAACATTGGCTTCGCGGCGCTCACCATGAACGCCGCCCTAGCCATCAGCAGCACGCAGTTCGGATTGCTCATCGGAATATTCTTCTGGGGTTATTTCATCTTCGAAGTCCCAAGCAATCTTCTTCTTCACAAAATCGGCGCGCGCATTTGGATTGCTCGCATCCTCATTACCTGGGGAATCGTGGCCATGCTCACCGGAGCCGTGCATAGTGTGCCGCAGTTATATGTCGCGCGCTTCCTGCTCGGCGCTGCTGAGGCTGGTTTCTTTCCCGGTATCATTCTGTATCTCACCTATTGGTTCCCGCAGCGCGACCAAGCCCGCGTAATTTCCCTCTTCGTTACGGCCTTGCCAGTAGCGAGTATCATCGGTGCTCCATTTTCGGGTTTCATCTTGGATCACGCGCATTGGGCGGCGATCAGCAGTTGGCGCTGGCTGCTGATTCTCGAAGGAATTCCCGCGATCGCTGGTGGGGTTCTCACTTATTTCCTGCTGCCCAGCCGTCCAGCGGACGCGGCATTTCTCACCGTGGACGAGAAGAGCTGGCTCGCAACCGAACTGGCGCATGAGGAACAGGAAAAAATCGGCGAGCACTCCATCTCGGCGTTACGCGCCTTGGCTCATCCTCGCGTGTGGCATCTGGCATCCGCTGTTTTTGCTTTCGATATTGGATTGTACGCCATGAGCTTTTACATGCCGCAAGCGCTCAAAGCGCTTTCGCGCGGCTACTCGAATACGGCGGTAGGCATCCTGGTGATGATCCCCCACCTTGCCGGATTGCTGGCGATGATCCTGATTTCCCGAAGTTCAGACCGCAGGCTGGAACGCCGCTATCACGCGGCCTTGCCCATTATTGTTGGAGGAATGGCCCTGATGTTGTTGGGTGCGACCAGTTCTCTGTTCCTCTCGATCGCGCTGTGGTCATTTGTGGCAAGCGGAATCTACAGTTTCTTCGGCCCATTCTTCTCGATTCCGAGCAAGTTCCTGGCAGGATTTTCCGCGGCCTCCGGAATCGCGTTAATTAACTCCGTCGGGAGTCTGGGCGGGTTCGTAGGACCATCGGCCATCGGAGCCCTTGCCGGTGGGACCAGGGGCATTTACGGAGGCCTTGCCCTAGCCGGAATTGCGTTGTTCGTTTCCGCGGCGCTAGTGCTGTTGCTGCCAATGAAAGGTGGCGCCAGGGAACCGGATCGGGGAGATCCGGCCCCAGGCCCAAACGCTATTTCTCCAGCTCCGCAAACGCTTCCTTAGCCACACGGAAGCTGTCGACGCCCGCCGGAATCCCGCAGTAAATCGCCACCTGCAGCAACACCTCGCGAATCTCTTCTTTGCTTAAGCCGTTGCGGATCGCGCCCTTCACATGCATCTTCAACTCATTCGGCCGGTTCAGCGCCGAAATCATCGCGAGATTAATGATGCTGCGCGTTTTCTTGTCGAGCCCTTCTCGTCCCCAGCACCATCCCCAGCAATACTCGGTAGTCAACTCCTGCATCGGCCGGTTAAAATCATCCGCCGCCGCAATCGATTTCTCCACATATTCCGCGCCCAGCACCGACTTGCGGATCGCGAGCCCTTTTTCAAACAACTCTTTATTCACGAATTCTCCTTATGCTTTCTGCGCTTTTACTTCCGAGCCGACCTTCACGCCAGCCCACCGTTCCACACTCTTCACCACATCCGTCATGTCCGCGTTCGGACCCTCGGTCACCGCCGTAATCGCCAACAACTGCCGCACCGAATTGCCCACGATCATCGGGACGCCCATGGCATCGGCCTCTTCCATGCACAGCCGGACGTCTTTGTTCAGCAGCGCCAGAGCAAATCCAAAATCGAACGTGCGTGGAATCACGCAGCGCGGAATCTTGTCCTGCGTAGCGCTGTTGCGCCCGCTGCCGGCGTTGATCACATCCACGATCATCTGCGGATCCAGCCCCGCCTTCACGCCCATGACCACGGCCTCCGATGAAATCGCCATCGCCGTAGCCGAGAGCAGATTATTCATCAGCTTCATCGTCTGCCCCTGCCCCGGCTCTTTGCCCACGTGAAACAGCTTGCCGATCACCGCGAGAATCGCCTCCACCCGCGCATAAACCTCGTCTGAGCACGAAACCATCACCGCCAGCGTTCCGTTTTCTGCGCCCTTCACGCCCCCGCTAACCGGCGCGTCCACCTGAACGATGCCTTTCTTAGCCAGTCCCTCGGCAATGCGTTTTGCATACACCGAGCCAGTGGTAGAAACGTCGATGAAAATCTTGACCTGCGTGCCTTCGATCACACCTTTAGGCCCCAGCGCCACCGCCTGCACGATGGGAGGTGTCGGCAGACTGCCGATCACGATCTCCGCCGCCGAAGCCACCGCAGCCGGCGATTCCGCACGCCGCGCCCCCAGTTTCTCGTGCGCCGCGAGAGCCGCCTCGCTAGTGTCATAAATAGTTACTCCATATCCAGCCTCGAGTAACCGCCGAGCCATCGGACCGCCCATGCGCCCGACGCCAATAAAACCTACATTTTGTTGAGACATACTTATGTTACGTTATCACTTCGACCCGGATTTCCGAAAGAGAAGAGGGATAGTGGACAGCGTACACCTTGAAGAATGGATAGGCCGCACCGAATCCCGTAGCGACGTAGTAACGCCCGTTCCCGTAGCCGCGCTAGCCGCAACTCTCGACCGCGACGACCCGCCCCCGCAGCCAGGTGATCCGCTCCCGCCCCTCTGGCACTGGCTGTATTTCCTGCCCGTCGCCCGCCAATCGGAATTAGGCCCCGACGGCCACACCAAACGCGGCGGCTTTCTGCCCCCGGTGTCCCTCCCGCGTCGCATGTGGGCGGGCGGACGCTTCGAATTTCACCACCCCCTGCGCATCGGCGACCCGGTCACCCGCAATTCGCGCATCGTCGACATCAAACACAAACAAGGACGCAGCGGAGACCTGGTCTTCGTCTTAGTCCGCCATGAAATCAGCAACCCGCAAGGCCTGGCGCTAACCGAAGAACACGACATCGTCTTTCGCGATCAAGGCTCCGCGCCCACGCCGCCCCCCGCCCCGACTGACGCCACGTGGCAGCGCATAATCCACCCCGACGATGTCCTGCTGTTCCGCTACTCCGCCCTAACCTTCAACGCCCACCGCATCCACTACGACCGCCGCTATACCACCGAAGTCGAAGGCTATCCCGGCCTAGTAGTCCACGGCCCCCTAATCGCAACGCTATTACTCGACCTACACCGCCGCTCCCTACCCCGGACGCCAGTAACCCGCTTCGAGTTCCGCGCCATAAGCCCGCTTTACGACACCGCCCCCTTCACCGTCTGCGGCAACTCCAACCATCTATGGGCCCAAAGCTCAACCGGCGCCCTAGCCATGGAAGCCCAAATTAATAGGGACGGAGCCTGATTATTGCCCCAAAACAGGATTGTTCCACTTCGGAACCATAATCAGGCTCCGTCCCTATTTATTTAAGACGCCCGCGCCTGCGTCAGCTCCGAGCGGAACGCCCGATCCAGGATGTGCGTAAACCGCGCATCCTTGCGCAAGCTGTCGAGCTTCGGATCCACGTCCAGCATATGCAGCATCGACGAGTTGTCCTCGCAAGCCCGCTCCAACTCCGCAAAAGCCTGCCCGCGCCGGTCGAGCGCATCCAGGAACAACGCCAGATGATACGGGTCCAAGTATTCCGTAACCCGCACCCGCTCCAGTTCCGCCAGCAGCGCCAGCGCCTCCGCTTGCCGACCGCTTTTCGCCAGGCAGCTGCCTTCCATCGCCCGCAGCCACAGCAAATCTGGAGACACTCCGCTCGCCCGCCGGTACTCCGCCAACGCTTCCTCGAACCGCCCCGCGCACTCCAGCGCATCGGCGTAAAAAAAACGCGAAAGCTGATGATACGGATGCAGCTCGAGCGCCCGCTTCCCGTAAGCCACAGCCTCATCGAACTGCCGCGCGCAAATCCGCACCACGATTTCCGTTGATGTCAGCAGCGGCGACAGCGAATCCGCACTGCAAGTCCGGTTCAACTCCTCAATCGCCTGCTCGAAGCGCCCTTGCGAAAGGTGCAGCATTGCCAGCCGCATCTGAATCCCAATCAGCCCGGGCTTTTCCTCCTGCGCCTGCAGCAGTTCCGCCTCAGCCTCCTCGATCTTGCGTTCGAAAACATGCAGCCCGTGCGCCCGGTCCGCCCGCAATTCCGGAGTCAGACCCCGCAACGCCACCGCATGGCTATGCGCGTCCAAAAACCCCGCGTAAGCCTCGCGCGGCGAGTGCATCCCCCACGTCGCCATCATCAGCAGCGCGGTCGACATCCCCTCGTAAGCCCGGAAATCGCTAGGATCCGCGTCGCTCGCCTGCTGGAAGCACTGGATCGCCTTTTGGAAGCCCTCCCGCGTGTGCCGGCTTGAAAAATGCCGCCCCCGCTTAATGAGTTCTTCTGATCGAGGCACGTCCAATTGGTAACCCAGCTTGGGCCGGTAAGTGATCCATCCGCCGAACTCCAGCAGGGCCTTTTTGACTTCGCCCACAGTGACCGCCACCGTGTGTTTCGAAACCACGGTGCCGCTCCAAGCCTCGCGGATCATTTGCTCGTAGCCGACAAATCGCCCCGCATTGGACGCCAAGGCCTTCAGCACCTGGAACGCCTGCGGCCGTAAGTCCACCACGGAATCGTCCCGTACCAAGCGGCTCGCCGTCGTATCTGCTCGAAAAGGGCCAAACTCGATTTCTCGACCGACTGGCATATGGCAGGGTCCGTGGTAGATTTGACGCTGTTTTGATCGACGGACCCGAGCATTGTATCATACAATCGCTGAGAACGTAATTTAGTCGGCCTTTGGTGGGCCTGCTCGCGACCTCGATGTCACACAGGAAAGGTGAAACTAATGATCTCTAAGAGGTTAGCCTCTTTGCGCCTAGTCGCGCTGCTAGCTGTATTTCTGATAGCCATGATGCCCGCGCTCCTGGCCCAATCGGCCGGTACCGCTGGTTTAACAGGAACCGTTACCGATCCGTCTGGCGCCGCGGTGCCAAACGTGACCGTCACCTTGACAAGTAACGATACGAATCAGGTTCGTACGGAAACCACGGGTAGCAACGGACAGTATAAGTTCACTCTCCTTCCTCCGGGGTCTTACAGAGTGCGCTTCGCGGCGAACGGTTTTAAGACCGCTGAGATAACTGCTGTGACTATGAACGTCACGGAATCGCCCACTCTGAACCGCACCCTCGAAGTCGGCGCCCAGACGGAATCGGTCACGGTAGAAGCCTCGGCCGAAACCTTACAGACCGCTAGTTCCACGTTAGGAACTACCGTGGGCTCCAAAGCCGTCACCGACTTGCCCCTTTCCAGCCGCAACTACACGCAGATCATCGGTCTTTCCTCCGGCACCAGCGCTCCGGTAAATAACGCTACGTCGTTCGGCAAAGGCACCGGCGATATTAGCGTTAATGGGAATACTCCCGGACAGAATAATTTTCAGATGGATGGCGTGGCCATCCAAAGCATGGCTAGCAACGGCAGCGCGAATGACGGAGGCATCTACGTCGGCATCCCAGTCCCCAGTCCGGATTCCATTCAGGAATTCAAAATCCAGACTTCAACCTACGACGCCACCTTCGGCCGTAATCCCGGCGCGAACGTGAACGTAGTCACCAAGTCCGGCACCAACACCTGGCACGGCACGGCATTCGAGTTCTTCCGCAACGCCGATCTCGACGCCAATGACTTCTTTTACAATCGCGACGTTTGCCGCACGACTTTCGCCGGTCAATCCTGCCCGAAGCAGGTGTTGAACCAGAACCAATGGGGCGGTGTAATCGGTGGCCCGATCAAGAAAGACAAGCTGTTTATATTCGGCAGTTACCAGGGAACAGGGTCTAAAAACGGTATCGACCCGGCAGGTAATTCCTCCGTCACGCTTTACCCCGTCATTCCCGCTGGCAATCGCAGTTCTCCGGGCTTCGTTTCCGCATTGATCGCGGGAAATTGCAATCTACCGGCGTTTGAAGCTCCCGGTACCCAAGTGCTGCCCTGCTCGGCCACCTCCGTCAGTCCGGTTGCCCTGAAAATGTTGCAAGTGACCAATGCGGATGGCAGCTATTACTTCCCGAGCAATAGCACCTTCGGCACTGTTAGCTTCAATAAGCCTGCCTTGTTCTCAGAAAAACAGACTCTGGTGAATGGCGACTACCTGATGAGCCAGAAGAACACCATCGCCATGCGGTTCTTCTACAGCACCGACCCGCGCACCACCCAGTTCAACACTCCGATTGGCGGAGCGCTCCCGGGCGCGCCGGAACTGTCGCAATATTCCAATACGAATGCGGTCCTGAAACTAACCACCATTGTGACAAATACGCTCGTCAATGAAGCGCGCGGCTCCTTCCAACGGCTATTCTCTACGGCCAGCGATTCTCTCCCGGCCGGTTGGACGCCATCGAACTTGGGTATCACGCCCATCGTCCCCAGCCAAACGCAAGGACCACCGATTTCTTTCCTTATAAACAACTTCGGTGTCGGCGGATTCCTCGAGCCGACCTTCAGCCCCACCAACCAATTTCAATATCAGGACCAGATCTCCTGGTCGCACGGGAAACACACCATTCGCGCGGGCTTCGAAATTGAAAAAGCCCAGTGGAACCTGGATTTCGCCGGCCTCGAACGCGGCTGGCTATTTATGGGCAGCTTCACCAACTTGCTGGCTTCGAACAACCCTGGCAATATCTTCCAGTGCCTGTTCTGCGTGTCCAGCGGCCCTCCCGCAGCAGGCGGAATTATCCATGCCTACCGCGAGACCAACATGAACTCGTTCGTCCAGGACGATTGGAAAGTAAGCGCGAAGTTGACCGTCAACGTCGGAGTACGTTGGGAATACGACGGGACCTTCGGCGAGAAGTTCGGCAACCTGACCAATACTTGGCTCAGCCAATTGGTCCCCAATTCGCAGGTCCCTACAGGCCCGAGCGGACCATTGTTCGGCACCCCGTATAACGCAGCGAACTTCGCTGGCTGGGTCACCGCCGGCAATTTCTTGGCTCACTATCCGCAGCCACCTCCCGGCGTTCTCGTCAATACCAGCGGCACCGGCGCGATCCAGGATCATCCGCCGTTGAGTAATTTCGCCCCTCGTTTGGGTTTCGCCTACCAACTGAACAGCAAACTGGTGGTCCGCGGCGGCGCGGGCATGTTCTATGACCGCATCGGCGCCGATCGTTTCGTTCATGCCGTCGAACAGGGCAACCCGTACGCCGCCACGTTGGACTATAGCGGTTCGGCTGCCGGGCCGTTCACCATCCAGAGCCCGTACCCTACCAACATTCCCCTGGGGACCTTCGCACAGCGCTATTCCAATCCCACAGCGGCCTGCCTGGCGGGCACCACCACCGGGCCCACCTGCACTTCGGGCTTGAGCGTTCCCTTCCTTAATCAGGACATCCATACGCCGCTGGTGCGCCAATACAACCTCAACGTTCAGTACGAGTTCCTACCCCGCTGGGTATTGGAACTCGGCTACGTAGGTTCGAGCGGCATAAACCTGCTCGACTACAACCACAACGTGAACACCGCCTATATCGCCAGCGCCAGCAATCCCGTCAACGGGATCACCACTACCACGGCAGCCAACGCTACCTTCCGCGTACCGTACGTCGGATACAACCCGACGGGCCTGCAGGCGACGGCGTTTGACGGTATCTCCAACTACAACAGCTTACAGGTCACCGTCCGCAAGCAGCTCTCGCACGGCGTATCGTTCCAGGGTGCCTATACCTGGAGCAAATCCATGACGGACCTGCTGGTTGACTCCGCCAACAGCAACAACGCCAGTAATCTGGCCCAGCAATACGGCCCGTCGTACTTCAACCGGCCGCAGCGCTTCATCATCAACTACAGTTGGGATATCCAAACCGGCAAGCACAATGGAGCCGCCGGTGTACTGCTCTCCGGCTGGAACATCTCCGGCGTGACCACCATTCAGGACGGTACTCCCATTACCTTCGCGGATGGTGGCGCTGGCACTGCCTACGGCACACAAGGAACCGGCACTACATCCGGCTTCGGACGCGCCCAACTCTGCCCTGGCGCTACCGCCGCCACCATAGCGACGTCGGGCGGTATCGAATCCCGCTTGGGCGGATACAGCGGCGGCGCGGGCTATTTCAATCCCTCCGCCTTCTGTGCCGCGCCGGCCATCATGCCGAATGGTGTCACGCTCACGACCCAAGCGGCCTGCCCAACCTGCGCCACGCTGTTCGGCAATTCCGGTATGGGCCTCATCCTGGGACCGGGCCAGTTCAACTTCGACATGTCAATTTTGAAGACCACCAAGATCACCGAACGGAGCACTCTCCAGGTCCGCGCGGAGTTCTACAACTTGCTCAACCATCCGCAGTTCAATCAAGTCGCCCCGAGTTCGGGAACGGGCGGTACACTAGCGCAATTGCCGAATATCGCTTCCGCCGGATCGGGCATCATCACCTCGACCAGCGTCAACCCGCGCGTCATTCAACTCGGCTTGAAATTCATTTTCTAGACAGCTAGAAACATTTCCACCAACCTCCGCGGCGCACTCCGGTGTGCCGCGGATTTTTTTGCTCCGGAGTAACCGGTAAACCGCCGCCACCCGCATCAGCACCGCTATAATTGAAACTCCCGTCCATGAATCATCTAAAAGGTTTGATCCGTGAAGTCCCCGATTTCCCCAAGCCCGGCATTTTGTTTTATGACATCACCACACTTCTAAAAGACACGCAAGGCCTCAGGTCCGTAATCGACGGCCTCAGCGAAAAGTTCCGCGGCCAGCCCATCGACACCGTCGTAGGCATCGAAGCCCGCGGCTTCATCTTCGCCCCCGCCGTCGCCTACGCCCTCGGCGCCGGCTTCGTCCCCGTGCGCAAACCCGGCAAACTCCCCGCCGCCGCCGAGCGCGTGGAATACCAACTCGAATACGGCACCGACGTCTTAGAAATCCACCGCGACGCCATAGAAGTCGGCCACCGCGTCCTGATTGTCGACGACGTCTTAGCCACCGGAGGCACCGCCGCCGCCGTCACCAAACTCGTCCGCCAACTAAAAGGCGAAGTAGTCGGACTCCAATTCGTAATCGAACTAGACTTCCTAAACGGCCGCGAAAAACTCCCCGGCCTGGATGTTCATTCCCTAGTCCATTACTAGCCCCACCCAAAGTGCCCACCGCATCCACCCAGCAATCCAAAGTCACTCCGTTATCCCAGCCCTCCAAAGTGGGGCGGGCCTCCGGCCCGCGGCCGACGTCCACGTCGGCCTCTTAATCAAATGCCACTCCGCCTCCGCCTGCGCTCCCTAGCCAAGATCAATCTCGACCTCCGCGTACTCTACAAACGCCCCGACAACTTCCACGAACTCCGCACCGTCTTCCAAACCATCTCCCTGGCCGACACCTTGGAAATCGAATACGACTCTTCGCGCCGCACCCACCTGGAGCTAGACGACCCCCAATCCATCCCCGACAACCTGGTCCTAAAAGCCGCCCGCGCGATGCTCGACGCCCTGAAACAACACGCCAAAATCCGCTTCCGCCTAACCAAAGAAATCCCCATGGGCGCCGGCCTAGGCGGAGGCTCCAGCAACGCCGCCACCGTGCTCCTAGCTATCCAAGCCCTAGCGAACCGCCCCCTCCCGCCCGACCGCCTCCTGGGCCTGGCCTCGGAATTGGGCAGCGACGTCCCCTTCTTCCTGACCGGCGGCACCGCCCTCGCCCTGGGTCGCGGCACCGAACTCTACCCTCTGCCTGATATAGCCCAAGAGCCCGTCCTATTAATAAGCCCCGGGGTCCACGTATCCACCCCAGCCGCCTACCAAGCCCTCGGCCTAAGTTTGACTTCACCCGATGCCTCACGTAAAATGAATGGTTTCCAGCTCTTTGTGCGGGCGCTCGGTGACTTGCGTTCGGCGGGAGCGGCGAGTACGCTCAGCGCGAACGACTTCGAGTCCGCCGTTTTCAGTCAGCATCCCCAGCTTAAAAAGATGTGGAGCCGATTGTGGAAACACGCGGCCGGAGCCCGCATGACGGGAAGTGGGTCGGCTTTATTCGCCCTCTTTGACTCAACCGCCGAGCGCGATCTCGTGAAAAAGGTTTTGGAAGGGGATCAGGTGATGAAGGCCAGCCGCATACTGCCGGCCCGCTTGGTGAGCGCAACTAGCTACCGGCGGATGTGGCAGAAACAATTGGCCGCCGCCGGTCTCGCCAGCGATTTATTATGGCCGCTCCCAAGCCGGCACGCGCGATGAGGTTCAACCACTTCAAAGTGTTCTCGGGCAACGCCAATCCGGCCCTAGCGGCGGAGATTTGCTATGAGCTCGGCTGCCAACTGGCCGCCGTCAACGTAAAGCAGTTCTCAGACGGCGAAGTGCACCTGCAAATCCAGGAAAACGTCCGCGGTGCCGACGTCTTCGTGGTCCAGCCCACCTGCCGCCCCGTCGATCGCCATCTGATGGAGCTCCTATTAATGATGGACGCCCTGAAACGCGCGTCAGCGGAGCGCATCACCGCAGTGTTACCCTATTATGGGTACGCGCGGCAGGATCGTAAGGACCGCCCGCGTATGCCGATTTCGGCACGCCTGGTAGCCAGTTTGCTCGAGCGTGCCGGAGCGAATCGCATCCTGGCGCTGGATTTACACGCCGCGCAGATTCAGGGTTTTTTTGACGTGCCGGTGGACCATTTATTCGCAGCCCCAGTGATGATCGACTATTTCAACACCATGGGTGGAGACACCTTGACCGTCGTGTCCCCCGACGCGGGCGGCGTCGAACGTGCCCGCGCCTTTGCCAAGCGCTTGAATTCGCCCCTGGCGATCATCGATAAGCGCCGTACGGAAGTGAACGTTGCTGAAGTGATGCATATCATCGGCGACGTAGAAGGACAACATTGCCTGATCGTGGATGATCTGATCGACACCGCCGGGACCCTGGTAAAAGGCGCCGAAGCATTACTAAAACAAGGAGCCCTCTCCGTACGAGCTTGTGCCACGCACGCCGTGCTGTCCGGCCCCGCAGTAGAAAGAATAGAAAATTCCGAATTAGTAGAAGTAATCGTGACCAACTCGATTCCATTGCCCGATCAAGCCGACAACTGCAAGCGCATCAAACCCTTGTCAGTCGCTCCGCTGCTCGCAAAAGCGATCCAGTCCGTGCACGAAGACGGTTCCGTAAGTACGTTATTTGTTTAGGAAGAGACCATGAGAAAAGAAATCACCATTGCAGCCGAGCCCCGCGAGCTACGCGGCAAAAATGAAGCCCGCCGCCTCCGCGCCAAAGGCTCCGCCCCCGCCGTGCTTTACGGTGCCGGTGGCGACGCCGTATCCGTAGCCATCAACCCCAAAGAGATCAACCGCATCCTGCACAGCAAGACCGGTCACAACACCATCTTCGACATCGCCGTCAGAGGCGGAGAAACCACTCCGGTAATGATCGTCGACTGGCAGAACGACCCCATTAAAGAAAACATCCTGCACATCGACCTCAAGCGCATCGATCTAACCGCTCGCATTCGCGTTAAGGTTCCAGTCCATACCCTGGGCGATCCGAAAGGCGTCAAGCTGCAAGGCGGCCTGCACGAACTGATCACGCGCGAAATTGAAATCGAGTGCCTGCCCGACGAAATCCCCGAAGAGTTCACCGTAGACGTCAGCGAGCTGATGATCGGCCAAAGCGTTCGCGCCGGCGAGATTCCGCTGGTCGGCTCCACCAAACTCCTGAGCCCCGCGGATTCCGTAATCTCGCACGTCATCACGATCAAGGTGGAAGCCGAGCCGGCCGCCGCCGAAGCCGCAGCCCCTGCCGCCGCAGCCGAGCCCGAAGTCATCAAGAAGGGCAAGAAAGACGAAGAAGCCGCGCCCGACGAGAAAGAGAAGAAGAAAAAGTAGTTCTGGGCAGCCGTGCCAGACGAAATCGAGTTTCTGGTGGTCGGCCTGGGCAATCCCGGAGCGGAGTACGAAAACACTCCGCACAATCTGGGTTTCATGGTTATCGACAGGTTGGCAGAAGAAAACGCCATCCGCGTTACGCGGAAAGAGAATTTTTCGCGAGTGGGTTTAGGAACGATCCGCGGCAAACGCGTCGCCCTGGCCCAGCCGCAAACGTTTATGAATTTGAGCGGCCCGGCAATCAAAGGGTTGCTCGAACGGTACGGATTGCAACCGGATCGTTTACTGTTGGTATATGACGAGCTAGCCATTCCGTGGCAGGAGCTGCGCATCCGTCCGAAAGGTTCGGCGGCCGGCCACAACGGAGTGAAAAGCGTAATTGGCAGCCTGGGTACACACGAGTTTCCCAGGGTTCGCCTAGGTATTCGCCCCGTAGATGAAAGCGGGGCCGCCATTCCAATCGGGGATGGAGCAAGTTTCGTGCTCGCGCCGTTCCGGCGAGCGCGGATGAAGGAAGTGGATGAGGTGGTCGGGCGAGGAGTTTCGGCCGTCGAATCCATACTCGCTGATGGCGTCGAAAAGTCCATGGCGGTTTTTAACCGTCGCGCCGGAGGCTTAAATACAGAGGAAGAATGAGAGTCTACGAAGAGTTGTTCATCTTGAAACCCGACACCGTCGAAGAAGAAGTCGACGGCTTTGTCGAACAGATCCAGCAGGTCATCACCACCGGAAAAGGCACGGTCGACAAAACCGACAAGTGGGGCGTCCGCAAACTGGCCTACCGCGTGCAAAAGTACAACGAAGGCTTGTACGTGCTGATTCAATTCAGCTCCACCCCGGACTTGGTCAAAGAAGTCGAACGCCGCATGCGCGTAGCCGACTCCGTCATCAAGTTCATCACCGTCCGCATCGACGAAAAGCAAAAGAAGATCGAAAAGCGCAAGAAGGCTCGTGACAAGCGCGCCGCCCGGCGTCCGGCTCCGCCACCAATGGCGTCGCCCGCCGTCCCAGCCGCAGCAGCCCCCGCCATGCCCGCTCTTCCGGCGGAGCCTGCCGCAGCCACACCAGGTCACGCGGCCCCCGGAGCGCCGCCCGTAGCAGCTCCCGAATCCAGTGAGGTGAAGGAGTAGTTATGGCAGAAACCAGAGGCGGCAGACCCATCAGCGGTTCCTCGCGTCCCACCGGCGGCGACAAAGCCGCGATGGGCAAGAAGCAATATTTCCGGCGCAAAAAGATGTGCCGATTCTGCGTCGACAAAATCGACGACATCAATTACAAGGACGTGCGCCTGCTGCACTCCTTCATCTCCGAGCGCGGCAAGATCACGCCCCGCCGCATCTCCGGCGTCTGCGCCCCGCATCAGCGGCGCCTGGCCGAAGCCATCAAGCAGGCACGTAACATCGTGCTGATCCCGTTCGCGACGTCGATGTAAAGGACCCGATCATGGAAGTCATCTTAAGAGAAGAAATCGATAACCTGGGCCGCCGCGGCGACGTTGTAAAAGTCGCCGCCGGCTACGCCCGTAACTACCTGCTGCCCAAACGCCTGGCAGTAGCCGCCAACGATTCCAACAAAAAGATCGTGGAGCAGGAAAAGCAAGCCTACCTGCGCCGCGAATCCAAAGAAATCGGCGACGCCAACGATCTGGCGAAGATGATGGCCAGCGTCGAAGTGACAATCGCCCAGAAAGCCGGTGAAAACGACCAGCTCTTCGGCTCCGTAACCTCGCAAGACATCTCGGCGGCTCTAGAACGCGCCGGCTACACCATCGATCGCCGCAAAGTGGTCTTGGCTGAGCCCATCAAAGCCCTCGGCGATTACAAGGTCACCGTGAAACTCCACCGCGAAGTAACAGTCGAGGTGCCCGTCCACGTAATCAAGGAAGAATAGTGGCCCAGGACCAAGCCCCCGGGCCCAGTCCGTTCGAACTATTGGAAGCGGCGGCAAGCGGACGCACCGGCGTCGACCGCCGCTTTCTTCATTCCTTAATCGACGCTGGCTCACCCCAAGAAATCGCCGCCGAAGTCCTGCGCTTCGCCCGCTCCCCGCAGGACCAATACCCGATCAACGTCGATCCTCTTCTAACGGATCTTTTCCGCCACTTCGGCACCGACGAGGCGCTCGAGTTCTATATAGACGCTATCCGCCGCGCCCCCGAAGACGTTGACGACAGCCTGATCCAAGCACTCCTCCCCTTCGCCGAAAAAGCAGCGTCACCTTTATTAGCACTCTACGAAGAATTAGGCGAAGAAGAAGGCTCCGACGTAGCATTCCTCTTAGCCGCCCTCCGCGTCCGCGATCCCCGCGTTTTGAAACTCCTGCTTGACCGCTTAGAGTACGATGCCGCCGACGGCGCCTTCTGCCTGGGCCTCTACGGCGACTCAGCCGCGCAAGCCCCGCTGGAAAAAATGCTGCTGGAAGTTCCCGAGGACGAAGTCGACCTGCACCGCGAAATCGCCTACGCCCTAGAACAACTGAAAGCCCCCGAACCCAAATATCAACCCGAACCCTTCGATCTCTTCACCGAATACCCCGACCACGAACTCCCCGCCTTCGAAGTGCTCGACGAATCCGAGCGCCTAGAGATGCTGCGCGACCCTCAACCCGATGTCCGCGCCGCTGCTGCCCACACTTTTTTCAATCAGGATCTTGATAAACCCACCCGCGACGCGTTATTCGCCGTAGCCTCCGCCGACTCCGACGATAAAGTTCGCGGCCAAGCCTGGGCCTCGCTAGGCGATGCCGCCACCGAATCCGCACCCATCCGCGACGCCCTGATCGCCACGCTCAACGACGAATCGAAATCCGTCGACGAACGCGGCGGCGCCGCCATCGGTCTCTACGCCGTAGCCGACCGCCCCGACGTCCGCAAAGGTCTGGAAGCCCTCTACGCCCAAGGCGGCGCAGCCCGCATCAAAGCGCTAGAAGCCATGTGGCGCTCGCTATGGGAGCCCTACGCGAAATTCTTCCCCGAACATCTAGACGACACCAAACCCGAGAATCAAGACGTCGAGCTTCTACGTCACGCCCTCCGCGGCGCCGGTTACTTCCGCCTCACGCGCTACGCCGATAAAATCGCCAGCTTCTTCAACCGCGCCGACCCCTATGACGATCTCCGCGACGACGCCCTCTTCGCCTACGCCCTGGCCATGCCCGGCGAAACCACCCGCGGCCGCGTCAAAGGCATGCTGCGCAAAATCGATTCCATCGCGCACTTGACGCAACCCGAAACCGAACTCGTGACTTTCGCACTAGACGAACGCCTCCGCCTCCACGGCCTGGCCCCCGTCTTCGAAGCCGAACAATCCGACGAACACGATCACGATCACGAAGCCGAGTCCCCCGGTCCCGAACCCCCCGCCGCCGCTCTCTTCTCACAGAAGACCGGCCGCAACGACCCCTGCCCCTGTGGCAGCGGCAAAAAATATAAGAAGTGCCACGGCGTAATCAACTAGTAAAATAAACCTAGCCGTGCCCACCCCCAAACCCTCGCTCCTCAGGCAGCTCGGCGTCGTCAGCGCGACCGCGCTGGTAGTCTCCAACATGATCGGCACCGGCATCTTCACCTTCACCGGTTATCTGGCCGGCGATCTGGGCTCCGCCAGCCTCGTGCTCTGGATCTGGGTCGTCGGAGCCGTCTGCGCCCTTTGCGGCGCCCTGTGCTACTCCGAGCTAGGCATCAACATGCCCAGCTCCGGCGGCGAATACGTGTACTTGACGCAAGCCTACGGCCCCACCTGGGGATTCATGACCGGTTGGGTTTCTTTCTTCGCAGGTTTTTCGGCACCTATTGCTTTGGCCGCCCTGGCGTTCTCCGACTACCTAGCGCAATTTTTCCCCGCCTTGCACATAGAAGACGCGCGCGTCCTATTCGGCTCCGGCGATTGGAAATTCACCTTCGGCTGGGCGCAAGTAGTAGCGTGCCTGCTAATCCTGCTCTTCACGACCATCAACATCTTCGGAGTCCAGCGCGTAGCGCGCCTCCAAAACGTGCTCACCGGAGCCAAGATCCTCACTCTCGTATCCTTCATCTTCCTGGCCTTCACCATAGGAAACGGCAACTGGCACAATTTTTCAGTGCCCGCCGTACGCACCTCCCACGATTCCATCCCCACCCAGTTCGTCCTCAGCCTGTTCTTCATCTACCTCGCCTACAGCGGCTGGAACGCCGCCACCTATGTAGCCGAAGAATTAAAACAGCCCTCACGCACGCTCCCCCTGGCCCTAACCGTAGGAACAATTTTAGTAGCCACGTTGTACGTGGCCTTGAATGTGGTTTTCATCTACGCCGTTCCTCTGGAGAATCTGAAAGGCGAGACCGCCGTAGGAGCCCTGGCCGCCTCACGCTTATTCGGCCCGCAAGTAGCCGGCATCTTCGCCGCGCTGATGGCCCTGTCGCTGATGTCGACAGTGAACGCCATGGTAACCATTGGCCCGCGCGTCTACTACGCGATGGCGAAAAACCGAGCCTTCCTAGCCTCCGCCGCAAAGGTAGATCCCAAGTGGCACACGCCCATAGCCGCGATCGTAGCGCAAGGGGTTTGTGCCATGGTGATGACGCTGACGCCGTTCCCCCAACTCGCCATCTACATCGGCTTCACACTGAATATTTTCGCGGTAATGAGCGTAGCCTCGCTCATGATTTTCCGCCGCCGCGAAGGCTGGCAAAAACTTCGCGTAGTAAGCTTCGCCTATCCCCTGATTCCCGTAGTCTTCATCCTGATAGGCATCTGGATGATCATCCGCGGCCTGCAATTCAAACCGTTAATCTCACTAGCCGCCGCGCTAACACTTATCACCGGTGCCCTGGTCTACCACTTCCGCCTGCGCCCGCGCGTGGCCGTCCCTCCCACCATAGAGACCTACTGAAAAGAGGGACGGAGCCTGATTTCTCCCTCCGCAATGGAATTACCTGCATCAGTCGCCAGAAATCAGGCTCCGTCCCTTTTTTCCCCGTCCGAGCAAAGTTTTGAGCTCCGTTCAAAACTCGCGCCTCCCCGCCCCCCGCGTTAAACTTAAATTTCATGTCCCACTCACATTCCACGTTAGAACCGCCACGTCGCCTGCTCTTCGGACCCGGACCCACCCAAGTCCACCCGCGCGTTTACGAAGCCATGGGCAAGCCCATCGTCGGCCACCTCGACCCCTTCTTTTTCGAAGTCTACGAAGAAATCCGCCGCGACCTTCGCCCCGTCTTCGGCACCCAAAACCCCTTCGTGCAAGTCATCTCCGGCACCGGCAGCGCCGGTATGGAAACGGTTTTAGCGAACTTCGTCGAGCCCAACCAGAAACTAGCCGTCTTCACCGCAGGCTACTTCGCCGAACGCCTGGTCGAGATGGGCCGCCGCCACGGCGCGAACGTAGTCTGCAGCAGCAAACCCTGGGGCGAGACCTTCACCGAAGCCGAAGCCGCCGCCTTCATCGATCGCGAAAAACCCCACGCCGTTGCGTTCGTACACGCCGAAACTTCCACCGGCGCCCGCCAGGATCTAGCCGCGATCACGCGCCCCGCCCGAGCCGCCAAAGCCATCACCATAGTCGACTGCGTGACCTCGCTCGGAGCCATGCCCATCAACATCGATGCCTCCGGCGTTGACGTCGCCTTCAGCTGCACCCAAAAAGGTTTGAGCTGCCCCCCGGCCTCTCGCCGATCACCGTCTCCCCCGAAGCCGTCGAACGCCTTCGCGCCCGCAAGACCCCGTGCCCCATCTGGTACCTGGATCTAAAACTCCTGCTCGACTATTACGAGGGAGCCCACCGCTACCACCACACCGCGCCCATTACATCGTTCTACGCCCTCCGCGAAGGCCTGGCGCTAGTCCGCGAAGAAGGCGTAGAAACCCGCTTCGCCCGCCACCAGTCGATGCACAACGATTTCGTCCGCCGCATCGAAGCCGCAGGCTTAGAGATGTTCATCCCCGACGACGCCCGCCGCATCGTCAACATCAACACGCTGAAAGTCCCCGACGGCGTAGACGACGGCAAAGCCCGCAAAAGCCTCTTAGAAAAATACGACATCGACATCGCCGGCGGCTTCGGCCCCCTAGCCGGCAAAATCTTCCGCATCGGCGTAATGGGCCCGCTAGCCACGCCCGACAACGTAGAACTCCTCACCGGCGCGCTCATCGAGTGCATCAAGTAGTGTGTGTCTGTTTTTGATCCAATGCTATGAAGGACGAAACCTCCACGGAGGGATTAGTAAAAGTATCGTTTGAATGAATGTGGAGAAGACGAGCAGGTTGGATCGGTGAAGACAGAAACGCTCTGAGCCGAACCAGTCGAAGACGATCTCTACCGGCTTCGGAACGGGCAGGGGAAATTGTGCGATGACCAAAGTCAGCACCCTCCATAAGAGATGGGTGAAGAATAAAGACTATCGCCATGCTTATGATGAGCTCGCGCCCGAGTTCGCCCTCTCTCGAGCGGTGATCAAAGCGCGGGCGACCGCGGGCCTAACCCAGGAGCAACTGGCGCAACGCATGGAGACCACCCAATCCGTCATCGCCCGACTCGAAAGCGGGCGCACTCGCCCCTCCACGCAAACACTCGATCGCTTAGCCAGCGCGACCGGAACCCGCCTTAAGATCAGCTTCGAACGTCCCCGCCCAAGACCCTGATCTTGCGAGGCTCCTCGGACGCAAACGTACGATTTGCGGACCTCCGCGGCCTGCTTGTGCGCTTGGGGTTCACAGAGTGAATCAAAGGCAGCCGCCACATCTTCACTCACCCGGCAGTCGCCGAGATTCTCAATCTTCAACCCAAGAACTCGTTCGCGAAACCGTACCAGGTGAAACAAGTACGCAAGATCCTGTTTCAATATAAACTGGCGGAAGGGACACTATGACCGAGTACGAAATCATTCTGTATCGGAGTAACGAAGACGAAGCCTTCATCGCCGAAGTCCCGGAACTAGCCGGCTGCGCAGCCGACGGCGCCACCCGCCAGGAAGCCCTCGCCAGCGCCGAAGCTGTAATCGCTGAATGGCTCGAAACCGCCCGCGAGCTCGGACGCCCCATCCCGGAACCCAAAGGCCGTCTGCTGTTCGCATAGAATAATCCCATGGCCAAATTCGAGCTCACCAAGTCCATCGAAGCCGTCAAACTCAACCCCCGCACCCTCCGCCCCTTAAGCGACCTCAAACACACCATCCCCTACGGCGCCGTCCTCGAAAAACTCACCCTCGACCGCGACATCCAACAATTCCACTACCTCAACGAGCCCTACGAGTGCCCCGAAGCCGACATCAAGTCCGCCCTCCACGAACTCCCCTAGGGTGACTCGGCCCCTACATCTAGGGGTATTTCCCAGCCCGCCCCCAGCCCCGGTAGTCTTGGCGCTTTACTTTCCCCGAAATACAGTTTAGGATTGGTTTGTCCCCCCGAGATGCGTCTCTATACTTATATGGAGGGCTAGGTTTTGCTCCAGCTCAAGCGCGTCGATATCCAAGGCTTTAAGTCGTTCTACGATCGCACCGAAATGCGCTTCCACGGCTCCGGCATCACCGCCGTCGTGGGCCCTAACGGCTGCGGAAAATCCAACCTCAGCGACGCCATTAGTTGGGTTCTCGGCGAGCAAAGCGCCAAAAGCCTGCGCGGCTCCCGCATGGAAGACGTCATCTTCGCCGGCACCCGTGACCGCAAGCCGCTCGGCCTGGCCCAAGTCACTTTGACGATGGCCGACCCCACGCCCGCCGCCAACACTAACGGCAGCACGCCGCATCCCTCCGAGATCACCATCACGCGCCGCCTCTACCGTTCGGGTGAAAGCGAATACTTGATCGACGGCAAATCCGCCCGCCTGCGCGACATCCAGGAACTCTTCATGGGCACCGGCCTCGGGCCCGAAAGCTACGCCATCATCGAGCAAGGCCGCATCGGCCAGATCCTCTCCAACAAACCAGCCGACCGCCGCGCCATCATCGAAGAAGCCGCCGGCATCGGCAAGTACAAAACGCGCAAGCGCCTAGCCGAATCGAAACTGGAAAGCGCGAAACAAAATCTGGCCCGCGTGTTCGACATCTTAGAAGAAGTCAGCCGCCAAGCCAACTCCCTCAAGCGCCAAGCGTCGAAAGCCAAACGTTACGAAGAGCTGCGCGCGGACATGCTGATGCACCTGCGAAGAGCCGTAGCCGGCCGCTTTCAGATGCTCGAAAGCGAAGCCGCGAAACTAGCGCTCGATCTTACCCAAGCGCAGACCAGTTTCCAAACTCTCTCCGCCGAAGTCCAGACTAAGGAACAGGAATACGCGCGCACCCAGGAATCCTGCTATCAGGTGGAGGCCGCGCTCACCGAATCCCGCGCCCGCGTTGCTGAGCTGAATTTAGAAGCCGAGCGCACCCGCAGCCGCTTGGCCCTCCAAGCCAAGCAAATCGGAGCCATCGAAGAACGCATGGCCTCGGGCGAAACCGAAACCCGTTCTTTAGACGAGCGCCATCAGCGCGAGTCCGCCGAACTAACAACGCATCAAGAAAATATCGCCGCGATTGAGCGCGATGCCGCTGCCGCCCGCGGGCGCCTTGAAACCAAATCGCAAGAGCGCGACGCCCTGCAAAATCATCTGCGCGACCGCGAGCGCCAACTAGAATCCGCCCGTCAACAAGTGTTGCGCCTGCTCGGCGAAGCCTCCGCACTACGCAATCAACTAGCGCAAGCCGACGAATACCTGGCCGCCATGGACCGCGACGCCGCCCGCTCCCGCAAAGAAGAAGAAGGAGCCTCCGCCGACATCGCCCGCCTTGACCAAAGCCGGGCTGAACTGTCGACGCGCCTCTCCGCGCGCCAACTGGAACTCGAATCCCTAACCGACCGCCGCCGCCGCGTCGAAGAAGAATCCAAGGACCGCCAACAGCGCACCGTCGAGTCCCGCCAGAAATTAAACGCCCTGCGCGAGGCGCTTTCCAAGCAGAAAGCCCGCAAAGAATCGCTAGAAGGAATCCTCTCGCACCGCGCCTACACCACCGAATCGGTGAAGCGCCTGTTCGACCGCCCCACCGACGGCTTCCGCCCCCTAGGCGTTCTGGCCGATTTCGTAGAAGTCACCAACCCCGAATGGGAGCGCGCCTCCGAAGAATTCCTGCACGAAGAACTGGAATATGTAGTCGTCCAAGACTGGCAAGGCGCCGAACGCGGCATCGAAGTCCTGCGCGCCGCCTCCGACGGCCGGGCGACTTTCCTAGTTCACCCCGAATCGACTCAGTCCTCCGTAGCCGCGCCCGACCTCTCCTCCGAACCCGCCGTCTCCGGCACTCTACGCGACGCCCTTCGCCTGACCAACGGTTTCGCGTCTGCCCCGCAAGGCCTCTTGCCGCGCCTGGCCCGCTGCTTCCTCGTACCCGATCACTCCGCAGCGCCACGCCTAGCCGAATCCCATCCCGATTGCTATTTCCTCTTGCCCGACGGAGCCAGCTACCACGGCCACACCATCACCGGAGGTAAAAAGAGTTCCGGCGGCCCGCTAGCCCTCAAACGCGAACTGCGCGAACTAACCGCCCAAGTAGAAACCCGCGACCGCGAAGCCGACGACCTGACCTCCGAACTAGAATCCCTGGAACGCGGCCTGGCGCTCCTATCCGAAGAGTTAGAACAAGTCCGCGCCCAACAACAAGCGCAGGAGAAGGATGCGCTAGCCCTCGACCACGAACAGCGCAAGCTAGCCGAAGAATACGCCCGCGCCGGATCGCGCCTCTCCACAGCCCGCCTGGAACTAGAACGCCTGGCGCGCCAGGACGAACAAGCCCGCGCGCAGCGCGAACGCAATCAACTGTTAGTAGCCGAAAAAGAACAAGCCCGCTTCGACCAGGAAAAAGCCGTCGAAATCGCCCGCGGCGAATTCGATGGACTGCAAGCCCAAGTCCACGCCATCGGCGAAGAATATTCCGTCCTGCGGGCAGACCTCGCCGGCCTGGACGAACGCGCCCGCGCCGAGAAAACCGCCGCCGCACGCCTCGAAGCCCAGATCCAGCAACTAACCCAACGGCGCGGACAACTGGCCGGCGACCTGGAACGCATGGGCGTAGAACGCGCCCGCCTGCTCACCGACAACATCGAACTCGACCAACGCGCCCAGCAGTTGATCGAACACACCTCCGAAGCGACCTCGCGCGTCGACCTGCTAACCGCGCAAGAAACCGGAGGCCGCGAAGCCCTGGCCGCTCTCGACGAGGCGCTCAAGACTCTGCGCATCGATGCCCAAACTGCGCAAGAACAGCGCTCGCAAATCGAACTAGACCTGGTTCGCAAACAGTCGGAGTTGAAGTATCTAGACGAAACCGCCCGCAAAGAATTAAGCGCCGCCGCCAGTGAAATCGCCGCCGCCCAAGAGCCCGAAGCCGAGCCCGTCAACGTAGAAGAATCCGAGCAGCGCTATCAAGAAGTCCGCGCCCGCATCGAAGCCCTGGGCCCGGTCAATCCGCAAGCGCTCGAAGAATTCCACGAAGCCCAGCAGCGCTACGAGTTCCTAAACACCCAGCGCCAAGACCTGCTCGATTCCATCCGCGACACCGAAAAAGCCATCCAGGAACTCGACACGGAATCCCGCCGCCGCTTCGGCGAAGCCTTCGAAAGCATCAACACTCACTTCAAAGAAATGTTCCAGACGCTCTTCGGAGGCGGCCAAGGCGAAATGCGCCTGACTGACGAGAACAACCTGGCCGAAAGCGGCATTGACATCCTGGCCTCGCCCCCCGGCAAGCGCCTGCAGCACATCGCCCTGCTCTCCGGCGGCGAAAAATCCCTAACCGCGATGGCGCTCCTGATGGCCATCTTCCGTTACACGCCGAGCCCGTTCTGCATTCTCGATGAAGTGGATGCCCCGCTCGACGAGCCCAACATCCAGCGCCTCACGCGCCTGATCAAGGAAATGTCTCACGACACCCAGTTCATCGTGATCACCCACGCGAAGCGTACGATGGAAGCCGCCCAAGCCCTTTACGGCGTAACCATGCAAGAACCCGGCGTATCGAAACTAGTGAGTGTGAAATTCGACCCGATGCCCACCGCAGCCGCGCCCCCCAGCGCCACAGCCGCGTTGGCCACGGTCTAGCTCACCAAATAAATTCTTTGGCTTCCGCGCGCCGCGCGTAGCTATCGAGCACATGCACCACGCGCAGCCTCTTCACCTTGGTCGGAGACAACTGCCCAATCGGCACGTATAAAATCTTGCGATTCAAATGCGCCGCGATCGAACGGAAAATCGAGCGCGGCGGTTTCGCAGCCACGTAAACCACAAATCGCTCGACAGAATAATCCAGCGCCGCCATCAACAGCCGCTCCGGCTTCGACTCCGCGAATTCGTAATCCGGGTCCGCCCACACGTCGTACAGCCGCCGCGGCGGCAGCGTCATCAGCAGGCCGCCGTATTCCGCCCGCCCGATCCCCGGCCCGACGATGTTATCGAACGGATGCGTAGAATAAAACGCCATGTCCGATTCGTTCTGATGTTCACCCAGCCACGTTGTCAGATAGGTGTAACGATCATCCCGATCCTCATCGAAGATCACCACCAGCGACCCCACCTCGCCCGCCAGCCGGTCCGCCGACCGCACGAAAATCTTATGCCGGTGCCAGTTACGAATGGTCTCGCGAATATCGATGCCGTCGAGAATCGAAGTCGTGAACGGTTCCACCCTCACCCGCTCTTCCGACAAAATCGCCTTGGCCTTTTGCTTGACGAAGCGCCCGTATTCCTCGATCACCAAATCTTCAGGAGGATAGGAACAAATAGCCTCGCCCGTAGTCTGCTCCGCCCACTCCCCCGCAAACTTCTCCCGCTTGCGCGGCTTCAAACCCGCCGGTTTCAAGCGTTGCTTAGCGCGCGGAAGCCGCCGCCGGATGCGCAGCCGTTTCGTGTTGAACCAGATTTCACTCGCGTTCAAGCGAACCGTGTCGAGATCCGACACCTCATGCTGCGCCAGATAGCGATTCGCCATCTGCCAAACTTCCCAGCCATAGTTATCGTCCACCACCGACCGCGCCGCCACCGCCAGATCGTAAACGCTAGCCACCAAGTCCCCCGTAATATGCGCCAAATTACGGGTGAACCGAGCAATCATCCGCCGCTGCCAGTGCGCCAGCTTCTCGCCCGTCGAGAGCGTATATTTCCCCTCCGCCTCGCGCATCAAATCAAACTGCACGCGCGGCCGATCCAGCACCTTATCGTCCGAAGGCCCCGCACTCATCCCCAGCCGAAAAAATTCATAGCGCTCCTGCAAATACGGAAACTCAATCGTGATCTCCGCCAGACAATCCGGATGCGGGTTCAAAAGCTCCGGCTGATATTTCTTCCCCCGCACCGGCGGCGCTTGCGGCGTCTCCATCGCATCGAGCAACGGGTCGAGCATATTCAGCGCGACCACCGCCACCACCGTCGCCTCCGGGTCAGCACCCTGCAGCTTCCACGCCATCGCGGAAGCGTGCGCCGTCACTTCTTCCGTGCGCATCTGCGGATACACGCGATACGCCTCTATAAAAGGATCAATCCCGATCCGCCGCGTCGCGTAGGTGTCCGGATAAGTGTCCGGCAAATGCGGACGCTCCGCCGAATCCGGCTCCAGAAAAATCACCTGCGCGCCGATCTCTTCAGCCGTGCGCAGCGCCTCCACAAACGGATCGCACGGTTCGACGGGAATATAGATGGCCCGATCGTCACCATCGTCGTCGTGATATAAAATCACCGACATCTCCGGCAGCCGCGCCAACGCCCGCTGGTAGCACGACGCCAGAAATCCCGGCAGTTCCACTGCCACCACCCCAGGCTTCGCCTCCAGCAGCAGCTTCCGTAATTCGAGCGCAAATTCGAGCTTCCCCGGCACCACCGGGAAGTAGCGAACCTTGCCTCGATTCAACCCGCCGGATTTGATTTCAGCTTCGAGGGACATAGCGCAAGGCCTCTTCGCCGAGCGTTTGCACGATCGCGGTCCTCAAGCTCTCGTTGCGATCCGGCTTAGCGCCGCGCTCCGCTTCTCCATGCATAAGCTTCATCGCGAAACGAGCCATGTTGATGCCGTCGCGCGCCGTGTAGCGCTCGTCCGCGGCATGCGCCTGCTGCAGAAAATCGGTGACGTAATTCAAAATGTGCTCATCGCCGAAAGGCAAGTTCTCGCGCAGGATCGCGAACTCCTCGTGACGCTCCGGAAAATCAATCAGGATCATCGGCTGCAACCGCGAATGAATATACTCCGGCAAATCGAAAGTGCTCGCATCGTCGTTCATCGTCGCCACAATGCGGAACAAAGGATGCGCCTTAATCTTGATCCCCGCGACAATCGATTCCACATACCGGCGATTATCCAGCAATGGAGCCAGACTCGCCCAGCTCTTCTCGCTCATGCGATTCCCTTCGTCGAGAATCACAATCCCCCCGCGCAGCATTGCCGTCACCAGCGGCGAAGCCACATAGCGCAGCCGCGATTCGCCCTCGATCACCGGGGTGACCAGCAAGTCCTCAGGCCGCGTGTCAACGGTAGCCTGCATAATGAACACTTCCCGATCCAGCCGCTTGGCAGCGGCATAAGCGAGCGTAGTCTTCCCCACCCCAGGCTTGCCCAGTAATCGCGGATTCATCGGCAGATCCTGCGCATCGATCACCAGCCAGGCGGCCAGCAGTTGGCGCATCACTTCTTCCTGCCCCACCCATTGAATCGACAACTCGTCCGGGTGCGCCAGATGCAGTGGAACGCCTTCAATTTCAACGACCATATTGCTTCAATGTAGCAGAGGCAGACAAGCTTCCCAGCACCTTGATATACTGATACTTTGCTCGGTCCGCCCCGGTACCCCGGAGTGTGTGCCCCGGGGCAGGAGTTTGCCGTGTTCTTTCATCTTCGGGACCTGGATGTCCGCGCTGGCCGTTTCGATGTCGAAATCGCGCCGGGTGACATTGATTTTCAACTGGGAGCGAAGGATAAAGATACCAATCTGCACCAGGCTGGCCCGCTCCGTGCGCAGGGGAAAGCCGAGCTGGTGTTGGGATCGGACGCCGAAATCAAGGTGTCCGGCCACTTGATCGTTGAAATGGCAGCCGATTGTGACCGCTGCTTGGAACCGGCGCGCTTCCCCATCGATGCCGATTTCGCGTTGTATTATAGGCCGGTGGCCGAAGGATACGGCGACGAAAAAGAGATCGATAGCGGAGAAGCCGAAATGGGTTTCTACGAAGGCGACGGCGTCGAGTTGAACGACGTGTTGCGCGAGTTTATTTTGCTGACGCTGCCCATGCAGCGGGTTTGCAGGGAAACCTGCAAAGGAATTTGCCCGATCTGCGGGCAGAACCGGAACCAAAAAGAGTGCCAGTGCCACGCGGAAACAAGCGACGACCGCTGGGCCGCGCTCAAGAGTTTGAAATCTTAAAAAGGTAGAAGAACGTGCCCAATCCAAAACGACGTCATTCCAAGCGCCGCACCTCCCTGCGCCGCACCCACGATTCGCTCACGCGCTCGGTGCTCTCTGAGTGCCCCAGTTGCCATGAACCCAAACTGCCGCACCGCGTTTGCCCCCGCTGCGGAAAATACAAAGGCCGCGAAGTCGTAGAAGTTGTCGAAGAATAGCCCGCGCGCGCTCCCATGCTGACAATTGCGGTAGACGCAATGGGTGGCGATCACGCCCCCAAGGCGGAGGTCGAAGGAGCCATCCGCGCTGCGTCCGAATTGGGTGTGCGCGTCATCCTGGTCGGTTCCGAAGATGTGGTGCGCCGGGAATTGGCGGCCCACGCCGGCGCCCGCGAGCTGCCTATTGAAGTCCGCCACGCTGCCGAAGTCATCACCATGGAGGACTCGGCTGCGAAGGCCGTGCGCACCAAGAAGAACTCGTCGATTCACGTGGCCGCACGCCTGGTGCGCGACGGAGGAGCCGACGGATTCGTCTCGGCCGGCAATACCGGAGCCGTCATGGCCACCGCGAAAATGGTGCAAGGCATGATCCGCGGCGTGCAGCGCCCCGCGCTGGCGTCAGCCTTCCCTACGCTAAAAGGAACGCCAGTAGTGGTGGTCGACGTAGGCGCGAATGTCGATTCCACGCCGGCGATGCTAGCGCAATTCGCCGTGATGGGCGAAATCTATTCGCGCTACATTTTCAAAATCCACTCCCCGCGCGTCGGGCTGCTCTCGATCGGTGAAGAGGAGCACAAAGGCAACGATCTCACCCGCGGAGCCACTCCGTTGCTCAAAGGACTGCCGCTGCATTTCATCGGCAACGTAGAGGGCCGCGACATCTATTCCGGCCTAGCCGACGTCGTAGTCTGCGACGGCTTCATCGGCAACGTCGCGCTCAAAGTCAGCGAAGGCCTGGTAGAGATGCTGCAAAGCATGCTGCGCGAGTCGCTCGAAGCCACCGTGACCCGCAAACTCGGCTACGTGCTCTCAAAAGAGGCCTACCGCGATTTCCGCAAGCGCGTCGATTATTCCGAGTACGGCGGCGCCCCCCTGCTCGGCGTAAAAGGCGTGAGCATCATCTGCCACGGCCGCTCCAACGCCAACGCCATCAAGAACGCCATCCGCGTAGCCTCCGAATTTGCACACAGCCGGATTAATGAGAAAATAGAAGCGGAGCTGGATCGCACAGCAGCGAGCAAAGTCGCAATGCAATGAAACGGGTACTGAGCTTCGCGTTTGGCCTCCTGGCAGCACTCACTGCCGCCGACGCCCAGAAGCTTGACCCGATCCAGTGGACCCTAACTTCCAGCACCGCCAAGGCCCCGCCCGGCTCTACCGTTCCACTCAACCTCAAAGCGACGTTCCAGGAAGGCTGGCACCTTTACTCGCTGACGACGCCCAAAGGCGGCCCGATTCCCACCACCGCCGAATTAGCCGAAAACTCCGCTGTCAAAGGCGCGAAGCTGTACCAACCGCCTCCCAACCGCCAGTTCGATAAAAATTTCAATCTCGACACCGAAACATTCGAGAAACAAGTTGATCTACCGCTAACCGCAACTCTAGCGCCCGACGCCAAAGGCTCGGTGGAGCTCACTGCGAACGTCCGCTACCAAGCCTGTAACGACCGCCAGTGCCTGCCCCCGCGCAAAAAGACCGCGGCCTTCACGGTGACGGTCGATCCCGCGACGCCGGCCCCCGCAGCGTACGTGATCCCCGCCGGATATACCGAAATCAAACCCGGCGCAGCGGCCGTCAAGGTGGTTAACGCTTCCACAGAGACTCCGGCCCCAGCGAACGCCGGCAGCCTCCCCACATTCTTAATCACCGCCTTCGGCCTAGGCCTCGCCGCGATCTTCACCCCCTGCGTCTTCCCGATGATCCCCATCACCGTCTCGTTCTTCCTAAACCAACGCGGCGGAATTTTACAGGCAGTCGTCTTCTCGCTAGGCATCGTAGTCCTGTTCTGCGCCCTAGGCCTGGGCGTAACCGCAGCCGTCGGACCTTTCGGCGTAAACCAACTCGGCGCGAACCCCTGGGTAAACGGCTTCATCACGCTAGTCTTCGGAGCCTTCGCCCTCAGCCTGCTAGGAGCCTTCGAAATCACGCTCCCCTCCAGCATGCTCACCAAACTAGACTCCGCCTCCCGCCGCGGCGGCTACCTGGGCACGCTGCTAATGGGCTTGACCTTCGCGCTAACCTCCTTCGCGTGCATCGGTCCCTTCATGGGAAGCCTGCTAGTCGCCTCCGTACAATCGAAAGGGCTGCAGCCGGTTCTCGGGATGGTGAGTTTCGCCGGAGGCCTGGCGTCGCCATTCTTCTTCCTGGCCGCCTTCCCCGGTTATCTCAAGAAACTCCCCAAAAGCGGCGGCTGGCTAGCGCGCGTGAAAGTAGTCATGGGATTCGTACTGCTAGCCGCCATGCTAAAGTACGCTTCCAACATTGACCAAGTCCTGCAGCTAGGCTGGATCACCCGCGAGCGCTTCCTAGCCGGCTGGTTCGTCCTGTTCACGCTAGCCGGCCTGTACCTACTCGGCCTACTCAAGCTCGAAGGAAACGAAGAAGGCGATCACCTGGGCATCGGACGCCTGATCGTCGCCAGCGTCCTATTGATTTTCGCGTTCAGCCTGCTCCCCGGCATGTTCGGAGCCCCGCTAGGCGAACTCGACGCCTACGTTCCACCCGCGTCATCCGGCGGCGGAATCCTCAACAACCGCGCGTCCACCCAACAAGTCTGGATGAAGAATCAGTATCAGGAAGCGCTCAACCAAGCCCGCGCCGAAAACAAACTGGTGCTGGTAACTTTCACCGGCTACGCTTGCACCAATTGCCATTGGATGAAGGCCAACATGTTCCCCCGCCCCGAGATCGCCGAAGCCGCGAAAAACCTGGTGCTGGTGGAGCTCTACACCGACGGCACCGACAAAGAATCCGAAGAGAACCAAAAACTGCAGGACGAAAAATTCTCCACCGTCGCCATCCCCTACTACGCGATCATCGACCCCGATGGCAAAGTGGTCGCCAGCTTCGCGAAGGGCATGACCAAAGACACGCAGGAATTCCTGACGTTCCTCACCGCCCGCCCCGCGTAGTTTACTCCGCTAAAACCTTGTGCACGAACTGCACCGCCATCGACCCTTCGCCCACCGCTGAAGCCACCCGCTTTACGCTCCCGGCGCGAATATCGCCCACCGCGAAAACCCCCGGCAAACTAGTTTCGAGCATATAAGGAGTCCGCCGCAGCGGCCACGCCGGCCCCACATCCGCACCGGTTTTAATAAAACCTTGCGTGTCGAGTTCGACGCAGTCTTTGAGCCACTCCGTGTTGGGGTCCGCACCGGTCATCACGAAGACGTGGCGCGTTTCATGGATGCCCGTTTCGCCGGTCTGTGTGTTGCGCCAGTGAACGCGCTCCAGGTGATCGCCGCCTTCCAGTTCCTCGATACGCGTCCAAGTCATCACCGTAATTTTCGGACTCGCCTCAATCCGCGAAATCAAATACTGCGACATGGTCTTCGCCAGACAAGGCCCGCGTACCAGCAAGTAAACATGCTTGGCGATCGCAGAAAGATACATCGCCGCCTGCCCCGCCGAGTTCCCGCCGCCCACCACCGCAATCTCCAGATCGCGGCACGGCCCTGCTTCAACATGCGTCGCACCGTAGTAAATTCCCGTGCCTTCAAACTGCGCCAGATTCGGCAGATCCAGTCTGCGATAGCGGCTGCCCGCAGCCATAATAATCGACCGCCCGCGCGCCGATTTTCCGTCGTCCAGTTTAATCGTGTAGGTCGGCCGCTCTATCTTGAGCGCCGTCGCCGACCGCGCAATCGAGATCCGCGCACCAAACTTCTCCGCCTGTATGAACGCCCGATTCGAAAGTTCCTGCCCCGAAACCCCCATCGGAAACCCCAAATAATTTTCGATCCGCGAACTCGACCCCGCCTGCCCGCCCGGCGCGTTCTTCTCGATCACCATCACACTGAGGCCCTCGGACGCTCCATAGACCGCCGCCGCCAGCCCACTGGGACCCCCGCCAATCACCACCAGATCGCACACTTCCCCCTCATCGATCTCATCGTTGAATCCGAAGCACGCGGCCGCTTCAGAATTCGTGGGATTGCGCAGAGCTTTTTCCCCGCGGCAGATCAGCACCGGAATGTCGCTGGCGCCAAAGCCGAACTGTTCGAGAATGGCGCTGACCGAAGCATCGGTGTCGACATCTAAATACGTGTGCGGATGCCCGTTGCGCGTCAGAAACTCGCGCAGCCGCAGCGAATCGCTCGAATGGTTGGAGCCCACCAGCACCGCATCGCCGAAGGAGTGCGCGATCAAATACACCCGCCGTTGAATGAAGGCGTTGAGAAAAATCTCACCCAGCTCAGCATCGGTCTGCATGATCTGGCGCAAATGGACGCGGTCTATTTCAAACAGCGTGCTCGCCTCCGGCGTCCGCAGCCGCACCATACTGCGCCGTCCCGAAAGCATGTTTACTTCGCCGTTGAATTCTCCACGGCTCAATACGCGCAAACGCGACTCGCCCGCCGCCGAAACCGCGAGCAATTCCAGGCCGCCGCTGAGGACCACGAAGACGCCGCGATGCGCGTCTCCCTGTTCGACCACAACTTCGCCGGCTTGCGTGTCAATCTTCTGCCCAAAGGGCGCGAGCCGCGCAATCTGCGCGTCGTCCAGCTTAGGGAACATGAAATCAGTGGGATCAGGAGTGTCGGCCATAACGAGCCGCGGACGGCTATCTTTATTTTAAGCGGCAGCCTGGCGGAGCAGGCGCTCCACCTTCGCATCCAGGTCGCGCGCCACGCTCAGCGCCTGCTCATTTCCATAGGGAGCCAGGAAACCAACCATGCTGTCGTAAGAAAGATGCACCCCGTCCGCACGCTCGTCGATCAGCACCGTTACCGGCGCATACGACCCGGCATCGGGAACGTGCTTCACCATTTCTTTCATGATGAGAGGATTTCCCACCACGAAGCGAATGATCTTGGGAGTGTCGCGCCCGCTCTCCTTGCGCAGAAAAGCGCCCAAATCATAGCGTGCGAATTCCATGAAACCCGACGGAGCCAGCGCGCCGCGAATCACATTTTCCATCTCCGCGAAAGTCTGCGCCGCACCAAGGTGGCTTTGAAATGTGCCCAAGTCCGTGTGTCCGACGCCCTCTGAAAAGGCGCTCACCACCGCATCAAAAGGCTTCTTGGAAATCACTTTGATTCTTGGCATGTCAATATCCCACGGTGAAGCGCTTGCGTTCGTGCCGCGGCTTCTCCACTTCGTCGAGCAACGCGATGGCGTAATCTTCCATGGAGATTTCGCTCTTGCCATTCTCGCCGACAACCAATTGCTCACCGCCCAAACGGAACTTGCCGGTGCGCTCCCCCGGCTGAATCGAGCCCGCGGGACTGAAGTAAGTCCAGTTCACCGTGGAATTTGTCTTGAAAACATCCAACGCTTCTTTGTGGGCGATTGGGATCGCAATATATTGCGCCGGAATCAGCCCGGAGTCGATCACCGTCTTGCCTGGCGCCACTTCGAGGCTCCCCGCCCCGCCCACCATCAGCACCCGCACCTTGGGATTCTTCTCCCCCGCCTTTAACAATATTTCCGCCGCCGTGGCGATCGGTTTAGGATCGGCCCCCATGGCCGGCCCGTAGGAGCTAATCAGCACATCCTGCCCCTGCATGGCTGCGCGGACGCTCTCGACATCTAACACGTCCGCAGTCTTCCAGGCGACCTTCCCCTTGTCAGCCGGGATCTTCGCCGCATTGCTGGTGAACGCCGTGACGTTATGTCCTCTTTGCAGGGCCTCGGCCACGATGCGCTGGCCGATTCTGCCGGTGGCTCCAATCACTCCAATATTCATAGCCGTTAGGATGCCACACACGTCCCCGGCGATTCAGGGCTTTTGCGCCAGTCTCTTGACAAAATCCACATCGCCTTCGAGAAAATCATATTCCGCAAGCTTCCGGCGCTCAGCCCAGGCGATCTGCGCGAATTCGAAATTCGCCGGTTCGCCCGCAAACTCGGTCACCCGGAAAAAAATCAGATGCGTAGGCGGCTGCGCGGCATAGCTGAATTCATAGCGTTCAATCTCCTCCCCGATCTGCGCGTCGATGCCAAGCTCTTCACGCAACTCTCGCGCCAACGCCGCGCGCGGCTCCTCCCCGGGCTCCACCTTGCCGCCCGGAAATTCCCACTTGAGCGCATGCCGCCCACGCGCTTTGCGCTGCCCGATCAAAATCTGCCCGTTGCGTTCGATCACTGCCGCCACCACTTCCATTAGCGATAATTGAAGCACGAATGCATAGTGAGCGTCTGCTGGACCACTTTCAAAATCCGCGCAACGCGGGCGAACTGGCGTCGCCGGCGGTGAAAGTAGACGTCACCAATCCCGCGTGCGGTGACATGCTGCGGCTTTCGGCGCGTTTTGAAAACGGACGCGTGGCCGAAGCGCGCTTTCTCACGCGCGGCTGCACGGCGGCCATTGCCTCCAGCTCCGCGCTCACCGAGTGGATGACCGGGAAGACTTCTGCAGAGCTCGCGCTGCTCGCTCCCCACGTCATCGAAGACGGCGTGGGCGGCCTGGAGCCCGCCTCCAGACACGCCGCCGTGCTGTGCGTCGACGCCGTGCGCCAATTGCTGGCCGCAGCCTCGCGAACTGCGTGAGAATAGAGGACAGTGACTTCTTTCGACTTTCGTCCCCGTACCCGCATCCTGTTCGGCGCCGGTGAATTCGCGCGCCTTGGCGAAGTGGCCCGCGAACAGAACGCTACCCGCTGTCTTCTGATCGCAGGTCAGAGCTCGGTCGACTCCGGCCATGCGCAGGAAGCGGTGCGTTCGCTGAAGGCGCGCCGCATGGACGTTTTCGCATTCCACGATTTCACCGCCAATCCCACCGTCGCGATGGTCGAAGCCGCGCGCGACTACGCCGCCCCGCACGCCGTGAATCTGCTGGTCGGCCTGGGCGACGGCGCTGCGCTCGATTTCGCGAAGCTGGTCAACGTGCTGCTCTCGAACGGCGGCTCGCTTCGTGATTACCGCGGCTACGGCAATGTACCCAAGCCGCTGCTGCCCATGATCGCCATCCCGACGACCGCGGCCAATGGTAGCGAGGCACAAGGCAACGCCGCCATCGCCGATCCCGAGTCGCGCGCAAAGATGATCTGCGGCGATCCCAAGATTTTTTATCGCACCGCGATCTTGGATCCCAAGCTCACGTTAGGGCAGCCTGCGGCAGTCAACGGTTACGTAGCGATTTCAAACGCGGTCGAGACTCTGCTCTCGACCCGCCGCACCCCCATCTCGGAATGCTTTTCGCGCGAGGCATGGCGTCTGCTCGACGCCGGTTTTGCGCGAGCCGTGCGCGTCCCGGAAGATCTGGAAGCGCGTTCCGGCATGTTGCTGGGCGCCCACTTCGCAGGCTTGGCGGTCGAATACGCGGCGCTCGGACCGGCGCACGCCTGCGCGCAGCCGCTAGTCGAAAATTACCAAATGCCGCCCGGTGCCGCGGTGGCGCTGGTGCTGGCTCCGGCGCTCGAATGGATCGAGGAAGGCGCCGAGCTCATCCCCCGCCTGCAGGAGTTGGCCGCCATCGCGGAGCTCCCGTCCTCGCTGCGCGATACGACAGTGCCGGAGCAGGCCCTGCCGCGCTTGGCCGACGAGGCCGCTGCGCAGTGGAGCGGCCGCTTCAGCCCCCGCCATTTCGACGCCGCCGCGGCCCTCGAGATTTATCGCGCGGCGCTGTAAAGCGTCCACAAAAGTCTGAAGTCCGGCGGCCAGCCTGCCGATGCATAATAAAAGACGTGAGTCTCTACGAGCGTTACGAACTCCTGGACCTCAACCGCGACGATGGCGTCAAAACCTTCGAAGCGCGCGAGATCGCGACGGGGCGACCCGTTAAGGTCCACCTCTTCGTGCGTCCGGCCGCGCCCCTGCAGGCGGCCCTGCTCAAGGCCATCGATCACTTATCGGAAGCCGATCGGCAGCGCATCGTCGAGCGTGGCAAGCACGAGGGCACGCCCTACGTCGTAACCGACCGCCTGCCCGATTACCCGGGCCTCAGCGAATGGGTGCAAGCCGCCAGCCACCAGAGTAAATCGAAGCCGGCCAAGCCCGTGCTCGAAACCGCCGGAGCCTGGAAAGTGCCATCCGACCCGCCGCCCCCGGCCCCCGCGACGCCCGCGCCCGCCGAAGAGTCCGTGCTCAACCAGCAATTCGTGGAATTATTTACTACCGCCGAGCGCCCCGTGGTCGCCGATAGCTTGGTGCAATCCGCGCAGCGTCCGCAGGGTGCCGCGCCGGTGCGTCCTCCCGAGCCCGTCCTGAAGCATGCCCAAGCGGAGCCCGGCGAATTCACGCGGATGTTTCAATCGCCAGCCGTCGCCGCCGCGCCAGCGCCAACACCGCAAGCCCCACCCGAAGTGGGTGAATTCACGAAAATGTTTCAGGCGCCGAAAGCGCCGCCTGCTCCGCCACCCGCGCCAGCCTCAACCCCGGTCAAGGAACCCGGCGAGTTCACGCGCATGTTCCAGGCGAGCCCGAGTCCCGCAGCCGCGCCGCCTCCGACGCCGGCCGCAACGAAATCCGGCCCCAGCGATTTCGAGCAGTTATTCGAGACGCGCTCCCCGGCGGGACCCATGCCGCACAGCCCCGCCGTGCAGCAGCCCCTCACGCCGCAAGCACCCGGCGGTTCCGGACCAAATCGAATCGGCGAGTTCACGCAGACGTTCGGGAAGGACCGCTTCGACCCCGCGCCCGCACCCCCCGCAGCAGCCCCTGCTCCCAAGGAGCCAGGAGAATTCACGCGCATGTTCCATTCGCCCGGAGCAGCCGCGCCACTACCCGTAACACAGCCAGTAACACCCGCAGCACCGCCGGCCTGCTCGGCACCTCCGCCAGCCGCGCCGCCCATCGCCGCGCCGCCAAGCGGTCCGGGCGAATACACGCGCCAGTTTTCAGCGCCCGCGCAGCTTACCTTCGGACAGACCTCACCGAATCCGGCCGCGCCCGCCCCCAGCCCTCAAGCGTACGCCCCGCCCGCGATGGCACAGCCTGCCATGCCCAACATGGCGCAGGCCCCCGTGCCGCCGAAGAAATCGAATCTAGTGTTGATCCTCGGCGTGGTCGGCGTCGTCCTGGTGATCGTACTCCTGATCGTCTTCTTCGTCATGCGCCCCCAATAGTTACCTCGCCAGTGCCGGAAGAGTCGTAAACGTGTGCCCCACCGGGATGCGGATTCCCAAGGCGCCCATCTGCGTGCCCGCAGGCGTGTCGAACTCAATGGTGCCGCGAATGTTGCCGGTAGAGGGATATTTATCCGTCGCCAGCGTGAACGAAAGATGCCCGTTGGCGGCCAGCGAAATGCTGTCGGTGGCGATCTGCGCACCGCTATCATCGCGAACCACCACCGGAATGTTCACCGCTTGCGCCGAGACGCTATTGATGGCAATCCCGGTCGCCGTATTGCCGGTGTTGTCGAAAGCGATGACATAAGCGCTAGCCGTGCGGCTCTCGAGCGGCACCACCGCTTCCTGCCCATTGGGATTGTAGCGGAAGATCACAAACCCACCGATGTTGCCGTCGGTCGTCAGCTGCGCTGAGCCAATCGTCGGCGCTGGATCCGCCAGCGGCGCCGTACTCTGCACGACCAGCGTGGCCCCGGCCGGCAGCAAGCGATCGACAGTGGTCGAAACCGACGCGGTCCCGCCCGCCACTTGCGGGAAGCTCAGCGGCAGCGATAGCGGACTCCCCGTGTCAGCGAAAAACTTCAAGTGCGCCGTCGCCGCGCTGGCCCCTGTGTTCACCAGCACGAAAGTAGTTTGCCAGCCATTGCCAGTGGTAAGGTGCGCGATGGAGCCGCCGCTGACGCCGACGTTGGCCAGCGCCGGAACCGTGGTGAGCGTAGTGCTCGAACCCAGCGGCGTCGTGCGGATGCCCAGAACCGCAATCTGTCCTCCAGCCGGGGTGTCAAACTCAATCGTCCCGCGCAGGTTCGCGGTCCCCGGGTATTGCGTCGAGACCACGAAAGAAGTGTGCCCGTTCCCCGCGAGCGCAATCGTCGTGCCCGCTGCGCTGATCACCGTGCCGCTATCGTCGCGGATCACGATGGGGATGACCGCCGCCAGCGCCGAAACGTTTTCGACAGCCACGCCCAGCACCACGCCCCCCGTATTGTCGAAAGCCAGCAGGTAAGAACTCGCATTGCGGGTTTCCATCGGCACCACCGCTTCCTGCGCGCTCGGTATCAAATGAAAGATCGCGAAGCCGTCGACCGCGCCGGTCGCCGCCAGTTGTGCGGAGCCCACTTGCACCGGAGGCGTCTGCGCCCCCGCCGTGTCGATAATCAGCGAGGCGTTGGCGTTCATGCTCCGGTCGAGCGAAGCCGCCAGTAGTGGCCCCGAGCCCGCCGGTTGCTGCGGAAACGCCAGCGGCAGCGTCAGCACACCGCTAGGGTCGCCAAACAAACTCAAGCGCGCCTCCACCGGCGACCCGCTTTGATTCACCAGCGTGAACGCCGTCGTCCAATTCTCCTCCGCCGCAATATGCGGCATGGAGCCAATGAAGTTCAGGCCGGCGATCGCCGCCCCCTGCTGCTCGACAGTAAAGGAAACGCCCGCCACCGTAAAGATAGCCGAGCGGTCTGCTCCCGCGTTCGGCTGCACTTGATACAGAACGGGCCCGCTGCCGGTACCGCCGATCGCACCCGGAAAGCTGATCCAGGACGGCGCACCTGAGACGCTCCAGGCACAACCAGCCGCCGCAATCACGCCCACGTTGGCGCTGCCGCCGCTGCCCGCAAAAGCTTGCCCGCCAGCGCTCAGGGTATTGGTGCACGTCACCGAATTCTGCGTCAAAAAGGTTCCCGATGCCGAAGTAAAAGTCACGCCCGGCGGCAGCGTCAGCGTGACCGCCCCGGCGTGGCTATAGTCGCAAGTAGCGGATTGGCACTGCAGCGCGAGTTGCGCCACCAGATTCGCCGTGGGATTCGCGCCGGCGAGCGACAGCACTCCGTTGAACACGAAACTGCTGCCGGTTTGAGAAGCAATGTCAAAAGAGTTCCAGCCGCCGTTTTGCACCACCTGCGCCGGCGGACTGTCCTGCGTAAAGTAATGCCACCAGATGATGCCGTTGCCGAAGCTCATGTAAGTGGTCAACCCGTTATAGGCCTGCGAGTTTCCCAGCAGCGCAAAAGTCCCGTTCAACTGGAACGAAACGCCAATATTGGTGACCGTCGAACTATTAGCCCCGGGTACGTGAAAAGTCAGCAAGTCGGACATCGTAGCCATCGCGCCGGCCGAGCTGACGGTCGCTCCGGTGGGGCTGCCATTGGCCATAACCCCCAGTGTTCCCGCTCCTAAATTCGCGCTGGCGGAGGCCGACGCCGTGCCCGCGACGCTGGGATCCGTCGCCACAATCTGCCCCGTCGCCTGCGTCAATTGCGGCGTGTTCGCCACATTGCTTGAAGTAATAGTCGCACCGGTGGCCTGGGTGATGGATTGGCTCGCGACAGTGCCGTCGTATTTCACATATCCGTTGGTCGAAGCGTCGGCGGAGGCCTGCGCGAAAGTGGTGACGCTGAATTGCCCCAGCGCAGTCCCTTCCAGGCACACAGCGATCGCAAGTACACACGAAATCGTTACAAGTTTGTTCATAAAGTTGGGAGAGAGACAGGCAGAGCAAGCGTCGCTGATCTCTAGGTCAAATCCACTATCACAGAGAAAAGATTTTTCCTGCTACCAGATATGTCCTGATGAGACGTGAGTAAATTCCGATTGCGCCCCTACCAGCGGGATAGTGGTATAAAATCGGCTCACATGCAAACACCTTCGCGGCGTGATCTGCTCAAGACCCTGGCGCTGGCAGGCGCGGGGACGGCTCTCCGCGCACAAACGCCAGCCGGACGCATCGACGTGCACCACCACTTCACGCCCCCGTTTTACGTGAAAGCCATGGAGAAGGAACTCGCCGGCAGCGGCTTCACCGCCCGCCCCTGGAGCCCCGCCCTCTCGCTCGAAGCCATGGACAAAAGCGGCGTCTCGACCGCCCTGCTCTCGCCCGTACAGCGCCTCGTCATGGATTCGATGAGCGATCGCAGCGAACGCGCCCGCAGTCTCGCACGCCAAAGCAACGAATTCGGCGCGCAAGTCGTCCGCGACAATCCGCGCCGCTTTGGCTTGCTGGCCGCGCTCCCGTTGCCCGACACCGAAGGCAGCCTGCGCGAAATCGAATACGCTTACGACACACTCAAAGTCGACGGCATCGCCCTCTGGACCAGCTATCTCGACAAGTGGCCCGGCGATCCGTCCTTCGATCGTGTGTGGGAAGAACTCAACCGCCGCCAAGCCATCGTGTTCTTCCATCCCGCGACGCCCAGCTGCTGCCGCAACCTGATCCCGGGCTTGTCGATCTCCGGAATTATCGAGTATGACCTCGACACCGCACGCGCCGCCGAAAGCATGCTGGTGAACCGCACTCCGATGAAGTTCCCCGACATCCGTTTCATCTTTTCGCATTCCGGCGGAGCTCTGCCGGTGCTAGCCGCGCGCATCGTCGACGATCTGCCCCGCGACAATAAAGCTCTGACCGCGCAGCAAGTGACCGATGCCTTCAAAAAGTTCTACTACGAAACCGCGCACGCCTCCAAGCCCGCGGCCCTCGACGCGCTGAAAGACGTCGCGCCGGTGTCGCAGATTCTGTTCGGCAGCGATGTGCCCATCCGCGCCTACGACCTCACCACCGTCGGCCTCGACGAGTATCCCGGTTTCTCCGCCAGCGATTGGCGAGCGATCAACCGCGGCAATGCCGAACGCCTGTGGCCGCGCTTCAAAACGTAAAAAGCCCGGGAAAAGGTAGCGCGTCGAACGCACCACCCGCTCCCGGGCGCAATGATCACCTGCCCAAGCTTAGAAAATCAGCTTCAGAGCAAATTGGATCTGCCGTGGAATAGTCCCCGGATTGGAGCTTACGATCTGGCCAGCCGCCGGATTACGAGCTCCGGTCGAACTGGTAAACAAGCTCAAGTTGGGAATCCCGAAATTTTCGTGATTCAGGAAGTTGAAGAACTCCGCCCGGAATTGAACCACGAATTGTTCCGAGATTTTCGGGATCCTCGTGTCCTTCAAGAGCGCCGCGTCCATGTTGAATACACCAGGCCCCCGCAGGATGTCTCTCCCGGCGTTGCCCTCGGTGCCGATCGGCTGTAACGTGTAGCCGAGCGGGTTAAACCATTCGTTAACGGTCCCGGTTTGCATGGAGCTTACGGTGTACCCGGGCGTGATGTTGGGGCGCTGATTACCGGCCTGGCCCGTGAGAGCCTGGTCGATCCCAGTAGCAACAATGATCGGCGGACCCGAGGTCTTGGTCATGATCCCGCTGATCTGCCAGCCTTCGACAAATTTGTTGCCCTTGAACGGCAAGGTATAAACACCGTTCACGCGCACCGTATGTTCGATATCGAAAGTGCTGTTGCCGATATCGGAGGCGAAGTTATAAGGATTGGAACGGCCGCCGCCGCCGGTCTCGAGACCGCTGGACGCCGAACCGTCGTCGATGCTGTGCGCCCAAGTATAGGCCACCTGCGCCTGGAAGTTGTGGCTGAAGCGGTGGACCGCATTGGTTTGCAGCGAGTTATAGCTGGACTTGCCGTCGGTCTGCAAAGCGTTGATGACGCCTAACGCCGGGTTCCAACGCGGGTTGCTGATGCCAACCCCGGCAGAGTTCACGGTACCGAAGTGCATCACTCCGTTCGCGTCCACCGTGACGATCGGGGGGTTCTGATCGCTGCCGGTAAACAGATGGCTGCCGTGCGATCCCACGTAGCCCACGGTCAGCAGCCAGTTGCCCGGCAGTTCGTGCTGCACGTTCATATTCCATTGATACAGCGCCGGCGTCTTGGTGTTGTTGTAGTCCACCGCCTGCCCATTGCTATAAGGAGGTTGCGTAAAGCTGCCGGCAAATGGATTCGGGAATGCAATCACCGGGGTCTGCGCCGTAGGAGTGATAATCACCGACGGGAAAGGAGCGCCGGTCACGTAACCGGAAGTGTACGTGCGCGGAGCAATCACGTTGTGCGTATCGCCGAAACCGCCGCGAATCGAGGTCTTGTGATTCTTAAACAGATCGTAGGCGAATCCGACACGCGGGCCCCAATTGTTCAAGCTGGGATTGTGCCGCCAGACATTCGGCTCCTGTTGGAGGTAATTGGTGGTGGAGAGCCCGCCGCCGATGCTATTGAAAGGCGGATTGGGAATCACCAGCAGATTATTGATGGCGCTCTTCGGATTGGTATCGAAATCGTAACGCAGACCGAGATTCAACGTGAGTTTCGCAGTCACTTTCCAGTCATCGTTAAAGTACGGCATGAGCATGGTCTCGCGGAAGGCGCGGTAGGCGTCGGGATTGAGATTGCCCGAGAAAGGATTGGGCACGCCAATCGGATAGGCACCGCCGTAACGATTCGGTGTGCCTTGCATAAATGTCGTCAAGCTAGCAAAGCTAAAAGCGCCGGACGCTGAAAACGGCTGGTTTTCGAAGGTCTGAATGCGCTGCATCCCCAGACCGAATTTGATATTGTGCGCGCCGCGGGTCATATAAATGTCGTCCGATAGCCCGTACTTGTTCTGGATCAGGCTGTACGGTGCGAGCGTGGACGGGCCCAGCAGACTCAGTCCGGTAACCGACACCGTGCCGTCCTCGCCGCCCTGATGCGGATAAAATTGCAGCGGCGGGGTTTCGCCCAGAGTAGTGGCGCTGTTTTCCGTGCGCACGTAGCTGCCGCGCGTCACATTGATGACGGTGGGCGAAACGATATGACGAAACTCCGCAGTCAGGTACTGGTTGCGGGTCGGCTCGGAATCGTTCCAGGTCGAAATAGTGGAAGCCGGGAAGGGATTATTGAACGTCGACTTATCCAGCACGTAGCGCGCGAAAATAGTATCCTTCGCGTTCAGATTGTAATCCACGCGGCCCAGCAGATAGTTCTCGTCGCCCACCTGGGTGCCGTCGGAGAAGGCGTTGGCGAGACTGGTTTGTCCCGCGGCGTTGGTGATCGGAATCAGCCCGGCCGTTGGATACAGCGCCATGATCTGACCGATCAGCGGGCTGGCGAAGCCGATGTGCGTGAGCGTTCCATTCGGGTTCGTGATATCGCCGTTGTGCGCGGCCAGATTGGGCACCGTCACCTTATTAGTGATACCCAACGACTGCCGCAGACCTTCATAGTTGAAGAAGAAAAATAGCTTGTCTTTTTTGACCGGTCCGCCGATGGCGCCGCCGAACTGGTTCCGGCGGAAAGGCGGCGGCGAGCTGGTGGGAGCAAAGAAGTCACGCGCGTCGAGTGCGCTGTTGCGCAGGAATTCAAAGCCGGTTCCGTGAAAAGCGTTGGTGCCGGACTTGCTTACCGCGTTGACGACCGCGCCGTTACCGCCGAATTGCGCGCTATAAGTGTTGGTCAGAGTCTGAAATTCAGCAATGGCATCGATGCCGAGCGACGTGCCGAGCGAACCCGCGCCGCTACCATGACCGAAGAAGTTCACGATGTCGGTGCCGTCCAGCAAGTAGGCCTGCCCTTCCGGCCGGCCGCCCGCAATGCTATAGGTGTCGCCTTTGCCATAAAAAGACGTGGTTGCGGTTTGCGCCACATTCACGCCGGGCGATAACAGAATCAACTGCTGAAAATTGCGCCCGTTCAACGGCAGATCGGAGATCTGTTTCTGCTCCACCAGGTTGGACACTGCCGAACTGGTAGTTTCCACCTGCGAAACTTGACCTTCCACCGTGACCGTCTGTTGCGATTGCCCGACGGGCAGAGCGAAGTCGACTACCGTCGATCCGCCAACCGTCAGTGTGATCCCGCCATGGACCACAGTTTGAAAACCTGTTTTGGCGGCTGTTACTTCGTAGTTACCGACCACCAGGCTGGGAACGGTAAAGCGCCCTTGCCCGTCGGTATTGGTCGATTGCGTAATTCCCGTGCCGGAATTCTTCACCTGCACCATAGCATCGGGAACGCTGGCGCCGGAGGAATCGCTCACGGTGCCGGAGATGGTTGCTGTTGTTACTTGCGCCAGTAGGCCCGTGCCCGCGACGCAGAGCAGAAGGCCCATAAGCGCGAACGCAGACAGGCGCTGACGCACCTTTGTCATAGAGAACATCTTTAGTTTTTAAGCCCCTTTCAAACGCTGAAGGGTAGCCTCTGCGGACACACTTCTCTGCATAAAACCCACCGAAGCTACTTGATGTGAGCCTAGCAATTACGGGAACTGCATGTCAATCAATAAGCCCTTACAAATCCGTCATCTACAAGCCCTTTATTTGCGCTAGGCGCAAATCGACTCCCTTGACTCCCAAAGTCAGATTTGATAAATTCTCCCCCAATTGAAGGATTGCTGCCAGGGGTTGGCAGGGTGATTGGAAGTACGCCCTCAATTGTTAATTTAGCAACCCGAAAGGGGAGGGATAATGCTTAAGAACCTGCTGCCCATTGCAGCGTTGCTCCTCGTACCATGGGTTCCGTCCATAATGGCGCAGTCAGCCGGGACGGGCGCCCTCGCCGGAACAGTCACTGACCCATCCGGCGCGGCAGTACCTAACGTTACCGTAACTCTTACCAGCGCGGATACCAATCAGGCCCGTACTGCCACCACGGGCAACGATGGCACTTATAAGTTCACGCTCTTGCCGCCCGGTACCTATCGCGTGCGCTTTGCTGCCGCCGGTTTCAAAACTTCCGAGGTGGGTGGCGTCGTCATCAACGTGACCGAAACCCCGGTGCTCGATCGCGCTCTCGATGTCGGCGCGCAAAGCGAAGAGGTGACCGTCGAGGCCTCGGCCGAAACTCTGCAGACGGCAACCTCTTCGCTCGGCACCACCGTAGGATCGCGCGCGGCAACTTCGCTGCCGCTGACCACGCGCAACTACACGCAGATCCTGGGCATGTCGGCGGGCGCGAACGTTGCCGTGAATAACGCGTCTTTGCTCGGCAAGGGATCGCAGGATGTCAGCGTCAACGGCGCCAACGTCAATCAGAACAACTATCAGATGGACGGAGTCAATATCGACAACTTCGCTGGGGCGGGATTGGGCGCCGACAGCGGAATCTATGTCGGCATTGGAATTCCGAATCCGGACGCGCTGCAGGAATTTAAAATCCAGACTTCGACCTACGACGCGAGCTATGGCCGCAACCCCGGCGCCAACGTGAACGTGGTGACCAAGTCCGGCACCAATACCATTCACGGTTCGCTGTTTGAGTTCTTCCGCAATCGCGATCTCAACGCCGTGGACTTTTTCCGCAATCGCGGATGTGGCTTGAATGAAGCGTTGTGCGCGGCTTCCGGCGGCGTCCGCCAGGTGCTCAACCAGAACCAGTTCGGTGGAACCTACGGCATGCCCATCAAGAAGGATAAACTTTTCTTCTTCTTCAGCTACCAGGAAAGCCGTCAGACCAACGGCGTCGGCACGCAAGGATATTCCACGCCCACGCTGCCTCCCATTCCTGGCGGCGACCGCTCTACACCCGCTTTTCAGGCGGCGCTCGGCGCGGCGATGTGCCCGGGGAATCACGTTGGGCAACCCAACGCCAGCAGCTTCAATACGTCAGCCGGCGGTATGCAAGTGCTGTGCGACGGGTCCAACATCAGCCCCGTGGCTATGAACTACCTGCGAGCCAAGCTGCCCAACGGGAGCTATTATATTCCGAGCTCCGGCACCTCCGGATTCGCCACGGTTCCGTTCAGCGATCCGGCGCGCTTTACCGAACATCAGGCGGTGGCCAACATCGACTACCTCTTGAACAGCCGCGAAACCATCTCGGGCCGTTTCTTCACCACGCAAGATCCGGAGTTGATCAGCTTCTCCAATGCCGGCTTAGTGGAACTCCCCGGCACTCCCGCCAACGGCTTGTACGCCAACACCAATGGCGTACTGAAACTCACTTCGATTTTGACCAACACCATCGTGAACGAAGCGCGCCTATCGGTGCAGCGGAATCTAGCGGCCTTTAGCAACAGCGAACCGTTCACCAACCCCGGACTCGGCATCACGCCCATCAATCCCGCCATTCCCGTGGTCACGCCCATCACCATCAACGGGCAGATGAACCTCGGCGGCGGCATCGGTGACGACGTGTTCGATCCCACCAATCAGGCACAGGCGGCCGACACCATTTCCTGGTCGCACGGCAAGCACACCATTCGCGCCGGCGTCGAATACGAGCACATCCAATGGGACATCACCTACCTGGGCATCGAGCGCGGCGGCTTGCAGTTGCTGAGCTTCCCGGATTTCCTGATCGGACGTGCCGGCTGCGCTCCGGGCAACTCCTCCTGCAGCGTCACCAACCCGGGCGCTACCAACGGCTCGGCCACCAGCAATATCAGCCAGTGCCAGTTCTGCGTACGCAGCGGGCCTACTGGAATCGTGCACGGCTACCGCTCGCAAAATTTCGATTGGTTTGCGCAGGACGACTTCAAAGTCAGCAACAAGTTGACCCTGAACCTGGGTCTGCGCTGGGAGTACGACGGCACGCTCAGCGACGTTTACGGGAACCTCACCAACTTATGGCTGAGCCAGTTGGGTCCCAATTCGAATGTCCCCACCACTCCGGGCCAGACCGCGGCTAACCTCACCGGTTATGTGGTGCCGAACAACTACGCCAAATTCTACGGCGCTCCGCCTGCCGGAGTCATTACCAGCGGCAGCAGCCTGCCCATTAAAGGCGGAATCCCACTGAACAATTTCGCTCCGCGCTTCGGCTTCGCCTGGAATGCGATCCCGAAACTGGTGGTCCGCGGCGGTTTCGGAATGTTCTACGATCGCGTGGGCGGCAATCAGTTCGTGCACTCGGTGGAACAGGGAAACCCCTACGCCGTCACGCTGGATTACTCCGGCAGCGGTTCGAATCCTTACAGCCTGGCCACACCCTTCCCGGCAGGAACTTTGGGTTTTGCCTCCCGTTGGGCCAATATCTCGAATCTGACTACGTCCAATCTGAATCTGCCGTTCCTGACTCAAACGCTGCATACGCCGCTCACCCGGCAATATAACCTGAACCTGCAATATGAGTTCCTGCCTACCTGGGTTCTGGAAGTCGGCTTTGTCGGATCGAGCGGGATCAATCAGACCGATTACAACCACAACTATAATGCCGCTCTGCTCGCGAGTGCGAGCAACCCGATCAACGGAATCACCACCAATACCGTGCAAAACGTGGCTTTCCGGACGCCCTACCTGGGCTACCAGCCGGGTGGGTTGCAGGGCACGGGCTTCGACGGCATTTACAACTACAGCAGCTTGCAGGCAACCGTGCGTAAGCAGATGTCTCACGGCTTGACGCTGCAAGGCTCCTACACCTGGAGCAAAAACCTGACTGACCTCGAAGCCTATTCGGCCAACTACAACAATCCCAGCAACCTGAGCCAGCAGTACGGACCTGCGTACTTTAACCGGCCGCAGCGCTTCGTGTTCAACTACAGTTGGGATCTGCCCTTCGGACATCCCAAAGGGGTCGTTGGCAAACTGGCCGAAGGCTGGACCGTCTCCGGCGTAACCGTCGTACAGGACGGTACGCCTCTCACCTTCACCGATTCGAAAGCCGGCAGCATTTACGGATTGGCGGGCGCGAATGCCACCGTCCCCGGCCTGACCAGTGTCACGTTTGGCGCAGTGAATTATGGCCGGGCGCAATTGTGCCCGGGGGCGACTTACGGCCAACTCGCGACCTCCGGTGGAGTCGAGCAGCGCTTGGGCGGCCTCAGCGGCGGCCCCGGCTATTGGAGCTCGGGCGTGTTCTGCGCCGCTCCGGTCATCGGGAACGGCACCGATTTCGGCAACTCCGGAGTCGGCATTGCTCTCGGGCCGGGGCAGTTCAACTTCGACGTCTCGCTGGTTAAAAACACCCGCGTCGGTGGGATTCGGGAAAGCGCGACCTTGCAGATTCGTACTGAATTCTTCAACGCGTTCAACCATCCGCAGTTCAACAATCCGGGTACCGCGATCTCGACGCCGACCACCTTCGGCGTGATCACCAGTGAAAGCGTCAGCCCGCGCCTAATTCAGTTCGCCATGAAGTACACGTTCTAAAGGCAGGCGTTGTAAAGCGAAGGGCGGGATTCCTATCGTGGAATCCCGCCCCTTTTTGTCCCTGCCCTTGACTCCCACTAATACTTTTGATAGGTTTTCTCTGTTCTGAACGGCATAGTGCCTCGGGGTGAGGTAATTTTTGCGTTTCATGGGAATGGGAGGGGAAGATGTCCAAAAAAATGCTGCAGGTTGCTGCAGCTTCGCTACTGCTTCTGTGGGGTCCATCGCTGTTGGCGCAGTCAGCCGGCACCGGTGCGCTCACCGGAACGATCACCGATCAAACCGGCGCGATCGTCCCGAATGTAACCGTCACGCTTACTAGCACAGATACGAACCAAATTCGCACCGCTATGTCGGGCGGGGATGGTTCCTATAAGTTCACTCTCTTGCCGCCGGGGACGTACCGCGTGAGATTTGCGGCAGCCGGTTTCAAAACCGCCGAAGTGGGAGGCGTCTCGATCAACGTGACGGAAACTCCGGTGCTGGACCGCGCCCTCGAAGTGGGCGCGCAAAGCGATCAGGTGACGGTCGAAGCCAACGTCGAGACATTGCAGACCGCGAGTTCCACCCTGGGCACCACCGTAAGCTCGCGCGCCGCCACCGCGTTGCCGCTGACCAATCGGAACTACACGCAAATCATCGGTCTCTCGGGCGGAGCCAACGTCGGCGTGAACAATGCGACCCTGTTTGGCAAAGGATCGCAGGACGTCAGCGTGAACGGCGCCAACATCAATCAAAACAACTACCAGATGGACGGCGTGAACATCATCAACTTCGCCGGGAGCGGGACGGGCGCGGATTCCGGCATTTACCCCGGCATCGGGATTCCCAATCCGGATGCGCTCGAAGAGTTCAAAATTCAAACTTCCACTTACGACTCCAGCTACGGGCGCAACCCTGGCGCCAACGTTAACGTCGTCACCAAGTCCGGAACCAACAGCCTTCACGGCTCGCTGTTCGAATTCTTCCGCAATCGCGATCTCAACGCCAACGACTTTTTCCGCAACCGCAACTGCGGCTTGACGGCGATCGCCTTGGCCAACTGCAACATCGCCGGCGGCGTGAAACAGACATTGAATCAGAATCAATTCGGCGGCAGCGCCGGGTTGCCGATCAAGAAGGACAAGATCTTCACGTTTTTCAGTTATCAGGAAACACGCCAGCTCAATGGCGCCGGCTCGCAGGGTTATTCGTCGCCCAATTTGCCGGCCCTTCCGGGCGGCGATCGTTCCAACACGGCAGCCTTCCAGGCCGCGCTGGGCGCGATGTATTGCCAGGGCAAGAATGCCACGACGTCGGTTGCCAACAGCATCCCGGTGTTCTGCGATGGCTCCGACATCAATCCTGTGGCGATTAAGATTCTGCAGTTGAAGCTGCCCAACGGAAACTATTACGTGCCGGCCTCAGGGGCGGCGACTGCCGGACTCACGGCGACTTCACTCAGCACGCCGGCCCAATTTACCGAGCACCAGGCCGTCGCCAATGTAGATTATCTCCTCAACTCCAAGAACACGATTGCGGGACGCTTCTTCACGTCGCAGGATCCGCAAACCATTCCTTTCACCAACGCCAACGGCGAATTGCCGGGAACCCCGGCCGCCTATCTGTACTCCAACACCAATGCGGTGCTGAAACTCACCACGATCGTCACCAACAATCTGGTGAACGAGGCGCGCGGTTCCTTCCAGCGAAACATCACCTTCAATCAGAATGGCGATCCCTTTACCAACACTCAGGTGGGCATGACTCCCATCACTCCGGGAAACACAAATTTCAATCCCATCACCATCACCGGAGCCTTCAATATGGGCGGCGGCATCGGCGACGACGTGTTTACTCCCACCAATTCGTTCCAAGTAGCGGACATGGTTTCCTGGACGCACGGCAGGAACACGGTGCGCCTGGGCGGTGAATTCGAGCACGTCCAATACGATCAGGGTTTCCTGGGTATCGAGCGCGGCAACACCACCATCAATTCCTTCGCGGACTTCCTGATCGGGCGCCCCGGGTGCGCTCCGGGTAATGCCGCCTGCAGCGCCGCAAATCCCGGAACCTCCAACGGCGGCGCGCTCAGCAATATCGCCTCCTGCACTTTCTGCGTGCATAGCGGCCCTACCGGAATCATTCACGGCTACCGCGTCAATGACATCAACTGGTTTGCGCAGGACGATTTTAAGGTCAACTCCAAACTAACGCTCAACATGGGCGTGCGCTGGGAATACGACGGGACGCTCAGCGATGTCTATGGAAACCTGACTAATGTATGGACCAGCCTTCTGCTGGCAACGCCCGTCCCCGGTGTGGCGCCCACCAACCCGCTCAATCCCGGCGCTGGTTATCTCGCCGGAAACGTCGTGCCCAGCAACTTCTCCAAGTTCTACGGCACTCCTCCCGCCGGAGTCTTTCAAAGCACCCGGAATCTGCCCGTACAGTCCGGTCCGCCCCTGAATAACTTTGCACCGCGCTTTGGATTCGCCTACCAGGCTTTCTCGCACTTGGTGGTCCGCGGCGGCTTTGGCTTCTTCTACGACCGGGTGGGCGGAAATCAATTCGTCCATTCCGTCGAGCAAGGCAATCCCTACGCGGTCACGCTGGACTTCTCCGGCAGCGGAAATCAGCCTTCCAGCTTGCAACAGTTGGTGCCCAACGTTCTCCTGGCGTTCACTCCCCGTTGGGCGAACCTGACCAACTTAACCTACTCCGGCCTGAACCTGCCGCTGCTCGACCAGACGCTGCACACGCCTTTAACGCGCCAGTACAACTTGAATTTCCAATACGAGTTTATAAAGAGCTGGGTGCTGGAGCTAGGCTTCGTGGGATCGAGCGGCATCAATCAGACCGACTACAACCACAACATCAACCCGGCCGCAATCGCGAGTCCCTCCAACCCCGTCAACGGGTTCACCACCAATACCCTTCTGAATGTGAACTACCGCGTTCCCTATCTGGGCTACCAGCCCGCCGGCTTGCAGCAGACGTCCTTTGACGGCATTTACAACTACAACAGCCTGCAGGCCACAGTGCGTAAACAATATTCGCATGGAGTGTCGTTGCAAGGCGCCTACACTTGGAGCAAGAATCTCACCGATCTCGAAGGCTATGGCGCGAATTCAAACCTCCCGACCAACCTGGCCCAACAATACGGAAATGCGTACTTCAATCGCCCGCAGCGCTTCGTGTTCAATTACAACTGGGAGTTGCCGCTGGGCCACTCCAAAGGAGTTGTGGGCGCGATTGCAAATGGCTGGGTGCTCTCCGGCGTGACCATCGCGCAAGCGGGCACGCCGCTTACGTTCACCGACGCCCGCGCCGGAACCATCTACGGCTTATCCGGCAACAACTCCGGCACCACGCCCACCGCGTTGGGCGCGGTCACTTTCGGAGCGTACAATTATGGCCGTGCGCAGATGGCTTCAGGCGCCACCTATACGCAGATCGAAACGTCGGGCGGCGTCGAGTCGCGACTGGGCGGTTCGAGCGGCGGCACGGGCTTTTGGAATGGAGCGGCCTTTGTAGCACCCATAACCGTTATGCCAGATGGAGTGACCCCCATCACCAGCGCTTGCGCTACATGCGGGACGCTCTTCGGAAATTCCGGCGTCGGCATCGTGCGCGGTCCGGGACAGTTCAATTTCGACTTTTCCCTGGTCAAGAGCACGCGCGTCGGCGGCATTCACGAAAACGCGGTTCTGCAGATCCGGGCTGAGTTCTTCAACGCTTTTAACCATCCCCAATTCAACAATCCGGGGACCTCGGTTTCGACTGTTCCCACCTTTGGCGTGATCACCAGCACCAGCGTGAATCCGCGCCTGATCCAGTTCGCGATGAAGTACGTATTCTAAACGGGCTGCAGTAAAAAAGGGCGGGATGCCGATCAGGTACCCCGCTCTTTTTTTGTCTGCTGTCATCGTTATACTAGTGACCTGTGAATAAGGTTGTGGCCAGCTCTGAGGCGGCGGTCGCGGACATCGCCGACGGCGCGAGCATCATGATCGGCGGCTTCGGATTGTGCGGCGTTCCGGAGAATTTGATCGCCGCGCTGATTCGTAAGAACGTGACCGGCTTGCATACCATCGCCAACAATGTCGGCATCGACGGTTATGGAATGGGATTAATGCTGGAGGCCGGTATGATCGCTTCGCACATAGGCAGCTATGTGGGCGAGAACCGGCGCTTGGAAGAAATGATGTTGGCCGGCACGCTGGATGTGAAGCTGGTTCCGCAAGGGACATTGGCTGAACAGATCCGCGCTGGCGGGGCGGGCATCCCCGCTTTCTACACGCCTACCGGCGTGGGCACGGTGGTGGCCGAGGGCAAAGAAGTGCGCGAGTTCGACGGCCGCGCGTATCTGCTGGAGCGCGCGCTCAGCGCCGACTTTGCGCTGGTGAAAGCCTGGAAAGGCGACCGCATGGGCAACCTGATCTATCGCAAGACCGCGCGCAATTTTAATCCGATGATGGCCAGCGCGGCCAAGATTACCATCGCCGAGGTGGAGCGCCTGGTGGAACCCGGCGAGCTTGACCCTGAACAAATCGTGACGCCCGGAATTTATGTGCAGCGCGTGGTTGTAGGGGAGCACTTCGACAGACGCATCGAACGCAGAACCGTCCGGCCGAGGCCCGCGTGACTGACCACGAAAAACGCGAACGCATTGCCCGCCGCGTGGCGCGCGAGCTGCGCGATGGTTTCTACGTAAATCTGGGCATCGGCATCCCGACCATGGTTTCGAACTACGTGCCGGCGGGTATCGATGTCGTACTGCAGTCGGAAAACGGCATGCTGGGCGTGGGTCCGTATCCGATCGAAGGCGAAGAGGACTGCGACCTTATTAATGCGGGCAAGGAAACCGTGAGCGAAGTGCCGGGCACGGCCTACTTTTCGAGCGCGGAATCCTTCGCCATGATTCGCGGCAGGCACATCGACTTGAGCGTGCTGGGCGCGATGGAAGTGGACGCAAACGGTGACCTGGCGAACTGGATGATCCCCGGCAAGATGGTCAAGGGCATGGGCGGGGCGATGGATTTGGTCGCCAGCGCGCGCCGCGTGATTGTCGCGATGGAGCATACGACCAAGAAGGGCGCCGCGAAGATTCTCCCGAAGTGCACGCTGCCCATCACGGGTCTCAAAGTGGTGGACATGATCGTCACGGAGCTGGCCGTGATCCAAGTGACTCCCGAGGGGCTGGTGTTGGAGGAGATCGCGGCCGACACGACCGTCGAGGAAGTGGTGAAGTCCACCGCCGCGACGCTGATCGTCAGTTCGCCCGTCAAGACGATGGCTTTATAGATTGCCGCGCCGCGCCTGCTCGCGCTCAATCGATTCGAAGAGAGCTTTGAAGTTGCCCTTTCCGAAACCGCGGCAGCCCTTGCGCTGGATGATTTCGAAGAACAAAGTGGGGCGGTCCTCCACTGGCTGGGTGAAGATTTGCAACAGGTAGCCGTCCTGATCGCGATCGACGAGAATTCCCAGCTCCGCCAGCTTGCCCAACGGTTCCGGGATGGGGCCGATGCGCCGCGGCAGGTCTTCGTAATATGCGGGCGGCACTTTTAGAAACTCGACTCCGCGCTGGCTGAGCTGCGACACGGTGAAAACGATGTCGTCCGTCGCCAAGGCCAGGTGTTGCACGCCGGGGCCGCGATAGGCGTCCAGGTATTCGTCGATCTGAGATTTTTTGCGGCCGTGGGCGGGCTCATTGATGGGGAACTTGATCCAACCGCCTCCGTTCGAGACGACCTTCGACATCAGCGATGAATATTCCGTGCTGATGTCGTGATCATCGAAGCTCTGGTAGACGCTGAATCCCATGACGCGCTCATAAAACTCCACCCACTTATTCATTTCGCCGAGCCCCACATTGCCGACGGTGTGATCGATGCTCAGCAGGCCGGTGGTTTGGGCAATGGGATCGGGTCCGGGCACCGCGACGAAGCCAGGTAGAAAGGCACCCCGATAGCGGGCGCGTTCGACAAATGTGTGAATGGTGTTCCCGTAGGCGGCGATGGACGACAGGCGCGCTTCGCCGGCGTCATCGCGAAGCACGGTGGGCGAGGCCACGCCCAAAGCACCGCGATGGGTGGTTTCGCGGTACGCGGCGGCGGCATCGTCAACCGTGAGTGCGATGCTTTTTATGCCGTCTCCATGACGCAGGATTTGCCCGGCCATAATGCTCTCGGGATCGAGAGGCGTGGTCAGGACA
>CAVPZQ010000038.1:0-45688 GCA_963710155.1 Bryobacterales bacterium
ATGGGGACCGGAACGAGCGACACGTTTTCCCCCCCACAGGGCCTGCGGTACAAACCTGCATACTGCCTACCGCCCAAATTCTTGTTAGTAAGACCGGCAGTCCGACTCCGAGTGCGGTCAATGATGTACTAAGCGTGTCGGGGGCGGACAGCAGCGGCTTCTTCCGGGTAGTGGACTGCAAATATATGTATAACTTGGATGTCTCGACGCTGACCGGGGCTGGTACTTACTCCGTCAGTGCAGAAATCAACGGCACGCAAGCCACTAACCCCGCCACGTTCACACTCAAATAGCGCAGCACGAAGCTCTGAAGATGAAATGGCCGGCGGAGGTCTACTCTTCTTTCTTCCGCCCCCACGCCTCACGATTTGGCAGTTTAGTGATATTCCCTGGGATTCCAGGAATACTGCGATCATGATCCCCCAGGGGCCATTATAGAGTTTCTGAACGGGCCGTTCGACGGTGTTCGCCTTATGGATGGCTCCTGCGAAGCTTGCGGCGCTTCATTGCGGCGGAAGTCGCGGCCATCTCTTCCAGTTCATAGAACATGGGAGTTTGCATTAGTGATTGGGTTGATCGTGGTGGGGATTTTGTATCTACTGGCGAACCGTGGCTAGGAATCGCACGGATCATTCGAACTTGGTGCGCGATACCCCCAAAAGTCCTTACCCCCACCCCCCTTCGCGGCCTCCTGAGGGAGCATACACGCACACCATACTTGAGCCATGACGAAATCTAAGTCGATTGCGATTCGCGAGATTGGCATACGAATCGTACCCACGAAGTCAATTGGGACCAGCAAATCTCAACGCGCGCCTTCTTGTAAGACAACAGGTGGCAACGCACAGCGACCGGTAGAAACGGCGCGCCGCGACGCGTTAGTGCTGGAGCACCTCCCACTAGTGAAGGTCATCGCCGCAGGCTTAAGGACGACTCTACCGGTGCACGTGGACTTTGACGACCTGGTGCACGCCGGGATTATGGGCCTTATTGACGCCGCCAACAAGTTCGACTCCAATAAGCAAGTTTGTTTTTCGAGCTATGCGAAGCACCGCATTAGGGGTGCCATCCTCGATAGCCTGCGTCAGCTCGACTGGGCCTCGCGGGATATGCGCCGTCAACACAAACAGGTGGAAGGTGCCACTCGGGAACTCACGGCGACGCTGCAGCGAAATCCGACAGGAGCGGAAGTAGCGCAGAAGCTGGGCGTTGATGAGGAGCATTGGCGAAGCATGATGCTGGATCTGCGCAATGTGGGTTTAGTTTCAGCCTCGACCCGGGGCAACGAAAGCGACGATCTGCCGGCTCCGGATTTCCCGTGCTCGCCAGATACGCATCCGGATTCGATCTGTGCGCGCGAAGAATTGCGCGGCGTACTGGGGAAAGCCTCAAAGACGCTGCCGGAGCGTTACCAGGAGGTGTTGCGGCTATATTACACCAGAGATCTCTCGATGAAAGAGATCGGGCTGGAACTCGGGGTCAACGAAAGCCGTGTTTCGCAGATCCATAAGAGTGCGCTCGGAAAAATGGCCATTGTACTGCATGACAAGGGGATAGATTCCATTCGGGCGTTCTAGGAATGCAAATTTGGACGAGCGCTTGCCTTTGCGTCTCTCACCCTTGCAGAGGCCTGCAGGATAAGCCAGACATTCCGATGCAGGCACGGCGGCGTGGAATATTCATCCGGTTACATAGGCGCGAAAGGGAATCCCGGTCGTGTACTTGGTTGGCTTGTACGATTAACGCCAGTGATTTCGATCTTATAGCCTAGAGGGGATGCTAGATTCGCCGTGGAAGACACTACACGGACCGACTAAGGGCCGCTGCCCTCCATGTGATCGAACATGTAACTATTGGGCGCGTCGCCCTTCTGAAAGCAGAGGTCCTGACGGTCACATTGAGCGCGCAAGATAAGAAAGCTCCGGGTGAACACGTAGATCATCGCACCACTAATTGTCAGCGATCCGCCGCCCGGAACAATTGCATGCGAGAATGTTTGGAAGGCTGTCGAAGCGCCCGGAACAGTCTAGCTCTTACCGCTAGGTTCTCGGGAGACAGATCGGCGCACTGGACGCACGTTGCCACATCCTTAATATGAAGCGCGGTTTCCGTGCCACAGTAAATGCAATACTCCATGGATTTCTAAACCTCTACCCGCTTCGCTTTAGCTCTTCCGGGTTCTCGAATTCCCGCCGCACCGAGTCTAGTTTCTCTTGGCGCGTTTCGACGAGTTGTTCCAGGCGCATGTACTCCGCTCCGTCGTGCGTGTGGAGTCTGGTTTGAAAGACCGTGATTGCATCAAGCAGCGCCTCTGTCGCGATGCGATATTCTTCGAGCAGCGTCCTATCGACGGGCATCCGAGGACTTTAACACCCCAGAAGAATCCGAACGCATACCGTCTAGCCAGTATTGGTTCCTGAGCGGTACCCTGACCACCTGAGGGAAATTGTGGTATTGGTGAACTGTGTTGAGCCTTTCTCCGCAATGGCGAAAGTCCTCGTTGATACCCGGATTGAGGCGCTGTTCACTATGTGGATAAGCGTTAAGTGAACTTTTGAGAGTACCCAAAGACGAAGTTTTGAGGAGAGCACACTATGACCTTCTGGAAATCGGTTGTTTTGTCTACCATCGTATTCGCGGCACTTAGTTTTGTCGGGCCTGCACATTCACAGGTCTCTGTAGGCGTGAATATCGGGGCTGCGCCCGTCTGTCCATATGGATATTTCGATTACGCGCCGTATGACTGTGCGCCGTATGGGTACTACGGGCCGGATTGGTTTGTTGGCGGCGTATTTATCGGTGTAGGACCGTGGTTCCACGGCCGTGCGGGTTTCCATGGCCATGTGGATAACCGCTTCGACCCGCATCATGGATACAACGGCCCTCTGCCCGGACGTGGTTCGGAGGCTTTCAATCATTTCCAGGCGAATGAGGCTCGTGACGGTCGCGGCCACGCGGTCGCAGCACCAAGCCACAATGGCGGCGGAGAACGCGGGCTGCCCGGGTACCGCGGTGGTGGACGCCGCTAGAGAGTCCCCTTGGTACGATCCTAACGAGAAATGGGTGACGAGGAATTCGACACTAGGATTCAAAATATGCTGCGTATGCTATCACGCGAACAGTTGGAACAGGTGGCGCTGGCGATGGCGCGACAGTTGAACTGTGAGCGCCAAAACTCCGCGAGTGATCGCCAGTTTCTCATCAGTCACGGGATTGTGCCGGACGATCTGAATCGGGATACCTAAGAGTCCTCTGTTCGTGTTTGGATCACAGTAACAGCACCGAGCCATACCGCCTCGCCAATACCTACCCTTATCCAGGAAGTCATTCAGCCGATTGTGCGCCTTCATCATTTCGTCCCTGGCGTGACAGGCTTGTGCGGTTTACCTGGAAGTTTTCACCAAGTTGCTCAAGGCGACTTTTCAAATCTACCAACTTGCTCCATGTCCTGCCGTTCAGTGACGGTAAACGCACGAGGAGGTTGCCCGCCGCATCGACCGCAATACCATTGGGGCCGGAACCAAGACCGCGACGTGGATGGCGTAGCCCTAGAAGCGGTGCGGGCGCATGCACTGACGGGGAAAGTACACTTCGCGGACAGCGAAAGTAGTCGGACTCTCAGGGCTGCTCGTGATGCTGACCTATTTGGATACGGAAGACGGAAGTCAGTTCACGCGTACGAGAGAGGATGGCAGTTTCGAGTTTCCGACTGTGCTAGCGGGGCGATACCCCACCCTGGACACGTTTCGAACTTTTCTCAGCGATTCCAACCCGAACTACCCATCGCTAACCAACCTGATGTGCGCCGCGAAAGCGCCTGGCCTGGAGGTACTCCATGGATAGGCCGCTCCTATTCGGCCAGCTCTCACCGCCGCGGCAAGCCCTCATCAGGCTTTGCCAATCAATAAATTACGGCTCCATCGAGGGTCTGACAGTTCGGAGCAGGGAACCAGTTTTGACAGATTCGCCGCCGCTTGTTCTGGTTGACGTACAGCTGAACGCGGAAGACAAACCCCGCCCTGAAGCCACGCACTCCGATTTTGTCCTCAGCACCGAACTCGTGCGGCTGGTGTCGCTCCTTGACCAGCTCCATCGCGTGAATGACGATCCTGTCTCCGACTTTAATATCGGTTTTCTGAATTGGCTGCTTGGCGCGCTCGTAGGTGCTGGATGCAGAAAAATAAGCGCTCATCGAAGCTGGTATCCTGAGCAGGAGTTGGAACGGAGGATAGCATTGTGTGGATGTCATTCCTGAGAATACGATCGTGCGGCCTCGCGGCGGCAGGTCTGGTGCTATCGATGGCGGTGCCTGGATGGGCCCAGCTACCGGGCTCTGCTACCGGCGGACGAGCCGACCTGACTAGGCTGGTTGTGGCCGGCGATTCACTCAGCGCGGGATTCCAGAATTTCTCACTGTTCGACAGCGACGGCGTGCCGTCCCTGCCGCCCGGCGGACAAAGCCACGGCTATACTGCGTTGGTAGCCCAGCAGGCGGCTGTGAGCCTAACGCTGCCCATCATCTCCTATCCCGGTATCCCGCCCGCATTGACACTCAATCCAGGCGGGGTCGTTCGCGCGGCAGGCATCGGGAGCCGGGAGAATCCGACGATACAAGCTCACAACTTATCAGTGCCCGGATTCACCGTGCTGAATGCTCTTGGGTATTCCTTCCCCGGCAGTCCCCTTACTAACCCGATTGACGCTTTAAGCGATTCGATCCTCGGCGTCCCCGGAAACCAACCGGGCTGCGGCCCAATTCTAGTCGGCCCTAATCTTTATGTCAGCGAGGTACTCTGCGCAGCCGCCCTTAAGCCAACCACGATCTTGGTCTCCCTTGGCAATAACGATGCACTGCAAGCTTTGACCTTCGGTATTCCGCCCACCAAACAGGCCGCCTTCGCTGAACAATACGCTGCCCTCCTCGCGGGACTCGCCCGCACTCACGCGCGAATCGTGGTCTCAAACATCCCCGATGTTACAGACATTCCGTTCCTGGTACCCGCACCAGCCTTTAACGGGTTATGCGGCTTTATCCCGGCCGACGCTGGCGCGGCCGACTTTGTGGTGGTAAATATCACGAATCCCACCGCCGTCAGCTTCAACATTTGCGTGAACTACGCGGTGCGTTCCGCCGCTCTGGTAGCGCAAGCCAAGGCTGCCGTCGTCGAATACAACCGCGTAATCGAGGCGGAGGCCCTGCTGTTTGGCGCTGTCGTCGTCGATGTCAACAGCCTATTGCGGGGCATCGCGCAAAACGGCTACGACGTGGGTGGAAAACATCTTACCGTGGCTTTCCTGGGCGGCATCTTCTCGCTGGATGGCATTCATCCTACCGACACCGGATATGCGATTCTAGCCAATGCAACCATCGCGACCATGAACCAGCAGTTCCATATGCAAACACCGCTTGTATCGGTCGCGCAAGTGGCAGCAACTGATCCACTCGTTCCATGAGCGGAGCCGAACCTGGACGAAAAACTGATTTGCGACTGAGGACACGGCCCAGGGGATCTAGTCTAATCAACCCGTCCTTCTGTGGGTTTGATCCGTGATCCCGCGGTCCTCGGCAGAAAAAATCTCACGCCAACTTAACGTCTTAGTAATGGGACCATTTTGAGCAAAGGCCCATGATTGTACTGCCAGTACTCCATTGCGAACTGCCTACTCGTGGCTTAGGATAAAACCTTAAAAATTCAAAGAGTCCCGGTATTGGAGGATACAGGGCAAAGAGGTTCACTTATGTCGATTTGCGCATTTTGCAAATCCGAAGAAACCCAGCTTCACGTAAACGGTATCCCCCGTTGCGTGAAGTGCGATGAGAAGCGTAAGCCGGGCAACGTGTTTCCGGGTCACGGCAAACAGCGCTGGGCAGACGGGCGCATCGCCGAGCTCGAACGCAAGATCGGTCAGCAGCTGCCCGCACTGGGGGACTAACCGCACTCAATGGGAACACTTCCTGCAAACTCGAAGGGTTCTTTGAACCAGAGCGCCACAACGCGTCACCGTGTCCTAATCGATTGTATGAGAATGGCGGGGAAATGAGCCCCTCTGGAAAATCGGTTAGCTTTGTGCCACGGAGCCAGTAGGCGCACAACAATCCAGCGACGTTTACTAAGCTCGGTGACCGTTCGCCTTCACAAATTTGCCTGTAACGTCAGCCAAGATCCCCAGGCCTCTTTTCCAAAGGGGGTGCGGCGCTACTCAGATTGAAATAACAAAATCCGCTGATCCCGAATCAGCCAGGTCTTCAAGTATGACTTCAATTTCCAGGTGCTCGAAGAACGGACTGAGGGCAACACGCAACTCGATACTGTTATTGAAAGTAAAAGTATTGTCAAACCCATTCCGAGAAGGTGTCCTAACGACCGTAATTTGCCCGGTCGATGGCTGCTTTTTAGCTTTATAGAGAGATCGGCGACCTTCCACTGTGGGTGATATTACCATCGTGACCATATCAGGTCGCGTGACAAGCCTTTTAACCGTCGCTCCGTTTCAGATCGTCCGGCACAAGCCTTGAACAACCGTGAGTCTCAATATGGCTTAGATATGCGTACTTCGCTTCGCGCTTCCGCTCATTCGTCATGTGGATCAGATCGTCAAAGCGAGCACTGTCCTCATCACTGGCTAGGACTGCCTGAAATTGCTGCTCGTGCAGAGTTATCACTTCGCGAATAGCGTCGGAGAAGGAGTCAAGAAGCGCCCTAGCCTGTTGGCAGTAAATGAGCCCGGCTGTGGGTGGCTCCAGGCTCACGGTCGTATACCTACGAGCCTTTTTAATCGGGCCACCCTTCCATTCCAGTCTCCTCCGTTCGTGGAGTTAGAGTGGGCACAGCTAGAAAGGTTTCATTAAAATCAGCCACAAGCCCCAGGGGGCTATGAGATTACCCACGTCAAGGTGATCGCGGCCCGTGAAGGTGACCGCCTAATCGGATCGAACGTAGCCACGCGCTGGGGATCCTTCGGGTTCTTCGGCTCCCTGACTGTGCTGCCCGAATACTGGGACCGCGGTGTAGCGCAGCGGCTGCTCGAAACCACTATGACGATTTTCGAAAGATGGGGGCTGCGGCACACCGGTTTGTTCACGTTTCCGCAGAGTGCTAAGCACGTGGGCTTGTACCAGAAGTTCGGTTACTGGCCGCGTTATCTCACCGCGAAACAACGCGTTACTCTGATTCCGGGCACGGCATTATCCGATGCCAGAGTGGAACTGAATCTTAGCGTGTGGAGCTTTCGGCCCTGGCGGGTCTGCGACGCGTCCGCAGTTTATTACCGCCCCTGGTTGTGAGGCACGGTCACCACAGCCGAGCACGATCCGACGTCGCCTAACTGATCTCTAGCGGTAACGTTGATAGTGTATGTTCGACCGTCTCGGTCGTCTCCATTCCGTGCCGCAATCAACGACACGCCGAATGAGTAGTTGCCTCCGGCACCTACAGCGATACTGCCGCTAGGCTGGACCCGGCCGTCTTCGTCGACTACGGCGTACGTCGTCCCGGCAAGGGCCTGGCTACCGGCGGTGATGCTCCCCGATACAGTCACCAGGAGGGGCCGGCCGTTCGGTGGCCACAAAGTATTCGGATTCGCATTGCAGGTGACACTGGGCGGCCTCTGGGAGGAAACAATTGCTATGCCGGCGGGTCCAAGGAGGCTGCCGCCGGAGGAGACTATGGTCTGCAGTCCGGTTATAGGATCGACCCGCACGATAAGACCCGTTTGCGGAGGGTTGGGGGAGCTATCCGTCAGGATACTGCCGGCCGCATCGATGGCAATGCCCAGGGGGATGAAAAGACCGCCGGAGGAGACTATGGTCTGCACTCCGGTTATAGGATCGACCCGGATGATTCTGCTATCGCCGCTCACCACCAGGAGGTTGCCCGCCACATCGATCGCGATGCCATTGAGACTGGTGAGGGCGCCGCCCTCGGAGACCACCGCCTGCGCCCCTGTTATGGGGTCGACTCGGACGATAACGGAACCGAGGGGGGGCCCTTCTCGACTGTTCGCCACGAAGAGGTTGCCCGCCGCATCGACCGCAATACCATTGGGGCCGGAACCAATGTCGCCGTTGAGATTGCCGCCCGCGGAGACCACTGCCTGTGCCCCCGTTTTGGGATCAATTCGGATGACTGCATGGGCGGTTCTGTCCGCCACAAGGAGGTTGCCGGCGGCATCGATTGTGATGCCGGTGGGATAGAGCAAATTGTTGCCCGAAGAGATTATCGTCTGCGCCCCGGTCGCGGGGTCGACTCGGATAATCTCTTGCTGGGGAGGGTCCGTCACGAAGATGCTGCCACTAGCGTCGATCGTTATGCCGGAGAGAGACTCGAAGTTGCCACCCGAAGAGATTATTGTCTGCGCCCCTGTTATGGGGTCGACTCGGATGACCGAAGCTGTTGGGAAACCGAAGGTCACCGTTAGTATATCGCCGGGGTTTAATACTGCTTGCGCCATGAGGGGTGCATTCGATACGAGAAACAGGAACGCAGCGGCAGTTATCCCAAGCCGGGCTTTGTGGCAATCGCGTACGCGCGCAAGGTTCGCCACTATATTCTTCGTGAACGCCAATGCTTTCATGAGCACCCCCTGCTGGGCTGGCGGACGCAGTAAAGCATGGCATGTCCGGCGACAATTAGAACTGTCGGGCCGTATTGCGTCATTTTAAGAATGTTACCCCGGTGGTATACGGTAGCCAAGAGAAGCGACGAACGAAGCACAGCATCTCTAATTGGTGAGAGAAAGGCATGCTTATTAGTTCGCATGGTGGCTGAAGTATACCAGCCGAAGCGGTTAGCATCGACCTATCTTTCGAGAGGCCTTCATTATCCAAGACGTGAACTGGCGGTGCCTGAGGACAGCCGGTAGCCTGCGGATGGAGTTGTCGAGTCGATAAGCCGTGCGCGACACGAGCCAGTGCATCAGGTCAAATATCGGTCCTGCCGTACTGAGCCGTCGACGACGGAGTGGCAGTTAACCAAAGGTGCAGCCTCAACGGAGAGCCTGAGAAAGCTGACCCCAACCTGCGTTGGGGCGGCATTCCCAGTGAGTTTACCCACCAGACCTCACATCTGGAGAGAGTACGGTTCCTCTACATATTGGCAATTCTAGTGCGTTGGGGCTTGTCGGGCGTTAACTAGAAGTCGGAGAGTTCTCGTAGAGAAAGTTTTTGGCTCCGCAAACAGGTTTCGAACCGATGCACGTTCGGTTAACAGCGTCAGCAGTTGGCTTCCGACAAAGACTTTGGCATTTGCATGGGGGATTGTTTTAGTGGCATGGGACTGGAACTGGCTGAGAAGAAAAAACGCCACCAGGAAAGGCGGCGGGAAACGGGGCTTTGGGCGGCACGCGCCACGAGCGAATAGCGGCCTGGCGCGTGCATGCGGTCGCAAAGCTTAGTCGCTCATGTGGGCAATCACGTCAGCGAACACGATCTCTACGTCCTGGATTGGTGGGTTGGCGATGTAGCATTCGCCGCAGACCAAATTGTTCTGGGCGTCCAGGTTCGCATCCTTCGCGCGGAAGTAGTGAAGGCAGGCGAAACAAGTAAAGACAGCATCGATGGGCGTCATGTGTGGGCTCCAACCGCCCAGCGGGCTTTGCTCCAGGAGTGCGAGTTTAATCTGGTCATAGCGTTTAGATCCTCAGGCCGTGACCGAGTAGCGGCGTTGACCACCTTCTCCCTTGGCGGAGACAACGGTGAGATGTAACTTCTTGCCCAGCGTGCCGCTGATAAAGCCACGAACCGAATGGGCCTGCCAACCGGTGACGCCCATAATTTGCTGGAGGGTGGCGCCTCCTGCCCGCAGTAAGATCGCTAACACTTTGGCAGTCTTGCTGTCCGGGCGTGCGACAACTTTGGAAGTGGGCGTTCGTGTCGGGTAGCCAGTTTGATTCGCGCGTGTTTTGTTCCGAGGAGGCTCGTGCCGGCTGGCCGCCGAGCACTTATCGGACGCAAGGGCGGCCGCGTGTGGGGCGACACGGCCGTCGAGGTTTTGGATTGCCTTCCAGATTCGGCGAAGGGCTATTTTGCGATTGGTGAATTTCTTCACAGGTAAAAAGGACTTATTTTCTTCCCGTAAAGTTAACAGGAGGACCAGTCTGCGCAGCTTAATAACTCCCGCAGGAAGGCGTCATCCCGCGAAAAGTGGAACTCTTCCGTTTCGGGATTTGAGGCACCCTTTTTTTAACGGCCTCGGCCTGAGGCTTTGGGATCATGTCGGGAGGAGTTGATCGGCTAGCGGCCCCGCGCTACTTGTGGCGGTAAGTGATTCTGCCCTTCGTGAGATCGTAAGGTGACAGTTCCAGCGTCACCCGGTCACCGTTCATAATTTTGATTCGATTACGTCGAAGTCTTCCGGCCATTGTCGCCAGGACCGCTCGACCTGCTTCGAGTTCTATCGAAAACATCCCTGCTTTGAACTTCTCAACAACTTTACCGGTTACTTCGATGGAGTCTTCTTTTGACAAATGTTTGCGAACCTTTCTTGTATGATCTGGGTCAATCCCTGACCGCGGTTGACCGTCGCGCGGTCTGTCTGCGTGCGGTCAGAAACAATGCAAGCATCGAAAGGGTGGCAGAATACGAAAACCACCTTTTCGATATCGTCCGAACTACCTGTTTACCAGCGATTGTTCTGCCGTGCACCGCCGCCCGATCCACGGTCTGATTTTGGACGGGCTTCGTTGACAGTCAATGCTCGTCCGTTGAGTTCTTTCCCGCTCAGCACCTCGATTGCCCGCTCTCCCTCGGCATTGACGCTCATCTCGACAAAAGCAAAGCCTCGCTGTTCCCCGGTGTCTCGGTCGGTGGCGATACTCACACGACCCACGGTTCCGAATTCCTCAAACATAGCTCGAAGCGAACCTTCGGACGCGTTGAAGCTGAGATTACCCACAAAGATATTTTTCATCTTTACTTTCTTTCTGAAGTTGCAGAGCAATGAATCCAGGCAGGATCGGACAAGGGCGGTTGGGCCAAACTATCGAAAGATGCCAAAATCGACGGACTGCTAAACTACGCTCCTATAGTGACACGAATTGGCCCACGGCGTACTCACCATCGGGTTGGAGAAACAGCCCTCGCAACCGTACGCAAATCTCAAAGATGAGCCGGAATGACTAGCAGTCTGCTGTCGAGACTACTTCCGTATCGCTCGAATTGTCCAGCTCCATGTTGAGTAATAGTCTGTGCGTGTGGCTGGACCGAAATCCGCAACAGCTCCCCGGAATAAGAGCTGCTACTCGGCGTGAGAGTGGTGCCGATCGCAAACGGAGTTAGGTTGCCTGAAAAGGAGCCAGACAGGCGCACAGGTGAAGACGCAACCGGGATTAACCTGTCCGGAAACCGTGAACACTCGCTTTTGGGTGGTTCCCTCCAGATAAACCAGTTGATTACGCTGCTGTGCAAAGCAACTGCTCAGTGTGCGGAGCGGTAGTTCTAGTTCCGACGCATGGCTGACCGCTGACAAAAAACATGTATCGTTGATTAAACACGTAACGCGCGGAATTTCTAAACAATGCGATCTTATTACGCAGCGGCGGCTATCCTGCTGGCAATGGGCGGGCCGGCGCTCGCTCTCACGGTCGGTATATGGCAGCCGTACGCAACTCGCAGGGTTGTTTATTCCGGACAAGCACTCGTCGGCGGAGGAACGGCGCCGTACACTTTCTCCGTACCCCCAGGGTCGCTCCCGCCGGGCCTGCAAATGGATAGCACGGGAGCTTTGTCAGGCACCCCGACGCACGCCGGTACCTACACTTTTACGATCACGGCGACCGCTAACAACCTGAGCGACTCGGGGAGCGCTTCCATCATCGTGGCCGGCACGACTTTGACGATGAGTCCGGCGATTGTCCCGCCGGGTCACGTGGGACTGCCGTACTCGCCCTTCACCGTGGCGGTCACCGGTGGCGTAGCTCCCTATACGGTGAGTGTCACACGCCCCCCACCGCCGGGAATGACTTTCGATTCTGTCGCGCTGTCCCTTTCGGGCACGCCGGCAACCGGCGGCAATTACAGCCTCGAACTGTTTCTTTCGGATTCGGCCGGCGACGGTAGCGGCGCAGTGATCGCGACTGATGCGATTTCCCTTGCTGCCAACGGGCATCTCGCGTTTACCCTGGCGACCGACAAGTATCCGGCCACGGCGAATATTAGAGGTACGATTGAGTTCGATACCCCGGCTGGCACTCAGATTGGCGCCCTGGGAATCCGTATTCCAGTTGCGCATACCTTCACTACTTTGCCAGCCTTGGCTAAGTAGGTTGTAGCGCGCGGAAAGGGCCTAAATCCCTTGGAGCACTCCCTCAGCACGCACTCCCCTGCGTACAGGTTCGACGTCCTCCCGCGAAGACAGCCGGAGCACTCTTAGCCTTTGTCCTTCGGGCAAAAACCCTAAAAGAAGAACTAACCCGTTTGCGAAACACAAGGCATCGCGATGCTGGCTTTCTTGTGCGGAGATCTCAGCAAACGTTACCTCCTCACATTCCCTAAGATTGAACTGTTTCTGCAGGGTTCTAGAGATCGCGAAGACCTGCAGCTGCGCGCCGGGGGGGATGCATGCCACCGGTGTCGGCTCTTTATCGATTGAAAACGAATACTTGAGCCACGTCCAGAAGCCCATCGGCCTTTGGCTTAGCCAAGTATCAAAGTCAGAGCACGATACCAGCCCCACCGATCCACTCTTGAACTTGTGTGCAACCAACTCCTCTCCTTCGACGGCGAGCCGGCTGCGAACCATCATCAACGAGTAATCACACATAAAACCTCCTCATTCGATTAGTTCCCGGCCATCCGGTTTGCAAAACCAGAAGGTCTACTTTTCCGAACAATAGTCTACTGCTATCAGGAGTAAAACGGAATCAGAAAAGTTTATCGGATCGGGGACGATAGCACGTGACAGCCTGGCGTGCGGAACGCCGACTCGGACTTGCGGCTTGCAGGCATTCGCAGGGTGGCATATCACCCTTTTTATTAAACGACTTAGATCACGCAATCATCTCGCGGATAGAGGTGGAGAGCCTTCACCGCACTTTTGAAGCTAAGAACGATCGCACTTCTAAAGTCCTTTGCCTGTAACCCGAATTGGTCATTTACGTTACATCAGGATTCTTGATAATCTCGAAGCTGCGTCAGGGAGGTCGGATGCGACAGGTTGAACGGCTCGCCGTCATAGGCCTAGGGGTGTTATGCGCGAGTTCGAGTTTGCGCGCGGCCCCACCCCAACCGGCTGGCGGTGGGGCGTCGTCCACTTCTGAGCGGGCATTGGTGGATAAGTATTGCGTCACCTGTCACAACCAGAAAACCAAAACCGCTGGCCTGACGCTCGACAACAAAGATATGGAACACGTTGCCGAAGGCGCCGAGGTCTGGGAAAAGGTAATTCGCAAAGTGCGCGGCGGCATGATGCCTCCGCAGGGGATGCCGCGGCCGGATCAAGCGACTCTCGATTCCTTTGCTAACTGGCTCGAAACTTCGATTGACCGCGCCTCCGCCGTCAGCGCCAACCCCGGACGTGTCGGTTTGCATCGCCTCAATCGCACGGAATATGGCAACGCCGTCCGCGATCTTCTCGATCTGAATGTCCCTGACGTAGCCGCGCTGCTGCCCACCGACGACGACAGCGACGGTTTCGACAACATTGCCAGCGTGCTGAAAGAATCGCCGTCGTTTTTGGAATCCTATATTAATGCCGCGCGCGAAGCCAGCCGTCTGGCCGTAGGCGATCCCGCATCGCCGGTGGCTGTGAGTATCTATAGGGTTCCTGCCGCGCAAGCGCAACATCATTATGTTGAAGGCATGCCGCTTGGCACACGCGGCGGAGTTCGCGTCAAATATTACTTCCCGGTCGACGGAGAATATCAGTTCAGCATCATGCTGCGGCAAAGCGCGATGTATGTAAAGGGTCTCGAATTCGCGCATCAGCTCGAATTAACCATCGACGGCCAGCGCCTTTTCCTCGGCAAAGTGGGCGGCCCCGAAGATCTGAAAGCGCAGGATCAGAAACTAGCCGCCGCGGCGCAAGCCATTCAAGCCCGCTTTCAGAAGATGCGCTTCCCTGTGAAAGCGGGTCAGCATACCGTCATCGCCACCTTCCTCGACCGCGACTTCGCCGTCAGCGACGATGTTCTCGAACCCTACGAGCGCGACATCTCCCCCAGCGGCGGCATGAACGGCACACCAGGAGTCGACCGCCTGGAAATCATGGGACCGTTCAAGACCACGGGTTCAGGGGATACCGCTAGCCGCCGCCGCGTCTTCGTTTGCCACCCCGCAACACAACAGGAAGAGCTGCCTTGTGCGAAAAGGATTCTCACTACGCTGGAGCGCCGGGCGTTTCGCCAACAGGTCACCGACGCCGATCTGGAAACGCCCCTCAGCTTCTATCAAAAAGGACGCAACGACGGAACATTTGATAAGGGCATACAGACGGCGCTGCAATACATTTTGGCGAGCCCACGGTTCCTGTATCGCGCCGAGCACGATGCGCCCAACGTTGCCGCCGGCGGCGCCTATCATATTAGTGATCTGGAACTCGCGTCGCGCCTATCGTTTTTTCTGTGGAGCAGTGTGCCTGACGAACAGCTCCTGACGCTAGCGGGCCAAGGCAAACTCAAGGATCCGCTGGTGCTCGAAAAGCAAGTCCGCCGCATGCTGGCCGATCCTCGCTCGCAGTCGCTGGTAACCAGCTTCGGCGGCCAGTGGCTGGGCATGCGCGGCCTCGCCGGTTTCGAGCCCGATAACGATGAGTTTCCCAATTTCGAAGAAAATCTCAAAGCAGCGCTCAGCCAGGAGATGGAGTTGTTCCTCGGCAGCATCATCCGCGAGGACCGCAATGTGCTCGACCTGATGCAGGCGAATTATACCTTCGTCAACGAGCGCCTGGCGCTGCACTACGGCATCGAAGGCGTCCGCGGCGATCAGTTCCGTCGCGTCATCCTGACCGATGAGAACCGCTGGGGTCTGCTAGGCAAGGGCAGCATCCTGGCGGTGACTTCGTATCCCAATCGCACCTCCCCCGTGCTGCGCGGCCGCTGGATTCTCGAAAACATCATGGGCACGCCGCCCGCCGATCCGCCGCCCAACGTGCCGCCGCTTAAAGAAAACACCGCCGGCACCGCTGCGCTGTCCGTGCGCCAGTTAATGGAACAGCACCGCGCCAACCCGACCTGCGCAAGCTGCCACCGTATCATGGACCCGCTCGGCTTCTCGCTAGAAAACTTCGACGCTGTGGGCGGGTGGCGTGCTCGCGATCACGGCAATAGAGTGGACGCCTCGGGTCAACTGGCGGATGGCACCGCAGTCGATGGCCCGGCCGGGCTGCGCAAAGCGCTCTTGAAGCACCCCGAGCAATTCGTTCGCACTATGACCGAAAAGATTTTGACCTACGCGTTAGGTCGCAGCCTCCAGTATTACGACATGCCCACTGTTCGCGCCATCGTGCGCGACGCGGCGCGCAACGATTATCGTTTTTCAGCCCTAGTAGCCGGTGTAGTGAAGAGCACGCCTTTTGAGATGCGCAAGGCTCCGGAAGCCAGTTCCACCGTAGCGGAAAACAGGAGATAGCGAACCATGTACATTACCAAGAAGCACCTTTCGCGGCGCACGGTATTGCGCGGCCTCGGAGTCACGCTGGCGCTCCCGCTGCTGGACTCCATGATCCCCGCGCAGACCCCGCTAGCAAAGACCGCGGCCAAAGCCGCGCCCCACATGGGCTTCATCTATTTCCCGCACGGCGCCATCATGGACCAGTGGACCCCCACGGCCGAAGGCGCAAACTTCCAGATCACGCCGATCCTGAAGCCGCTGGAACCTTTCAAGAACCAGCTAACCGTAGTGAGCGGCATGGGCAACCGCGCCGCCGACGGCTCCTCCGTGCACGCCACCGCCCCCGGCACCTGGCTGAGCGGCGTCACGCCGCGGCCCACGCATGAGCCCTTTGGCGGCGTCACTGTCGATCAGATCGCCGCGCAGCACATCGGCCAGGATACGCCCCTACCCTCGCTCGAACTCGCCACTGAGGAACGCTACGGCAACGGCGGCGCCTGTGATCGCGAGTATGGCTGCAGCTACGCCAATACGATCTCATTTCGTACACCCACCACGCCGCTGCCCATGGAGTTCGACCCGCACAAGGTCTTCGAAAAACTATTCGGCAAAGGCGGCACCGAAGAGGAACGCAAACAGCGCACCGAAGAATCCGGAAGCATCCTCGACGCCATCACTAAAGATGCCAACCGCTTGCGTGCCAGCCTGGGCACGGAAGATAAAAATAAGGTTAACGATTACATGGAGAGCGTCCGCGAAATCGAACGCCGCCTGCAGAAATCCGCCGGCAGCGTCAGCGCAGACCTGAAGCTCCCCGAAATCCCCGCCGGCATCCCGGAGAACTTTGAAGAGCGCATCAACCTGATGTTTGACATGGCCGCGCTAGCCTACCAAGCCAACCTGACGCGCATCTTCTCCATGATGATGACCCGCGAAGCTAGTAATCTAACCTACGGCCACATTGGCGTGCCGGATGCGTTCCACCCGACTTCGCATCACCAGAACAACCCGCAGAAAATCGAGAAGCTGATCAAGATCCAGACCTATCACGCCAAGATTCTGGCGCGCTTCCTTACTAAGCTGAAAGCCATGCCGGATGGCGATGGCAGTATGCTTGATCACTCGATGATCCTGTTCGGCAGCAACATGAGCAACAGCAACATGCACAATCATTTCCCGTTGCCGCTGACGCTAGTCGGCGGCGCCTGCGGCCGCGTCAAAGGCAACCAGCACCTGCGCTACGCCGATCACACGCCCGTCGCGAACTTGCTCTTGGCGATCCTCGACCGCGCCGGTGTCCCCACTGAAAAAATCGGCGACAGCACTGCCGAGCCTGTTGCCCTATAAATCTATGCGATTTCGTCTGGCATTCACTCTGCTCCTGTGCGCCACCGGCTTCGCGGCGACCGCTGCCGATACGCGTCTCGCAGAAGCAGCCAAGTCCGGCGACAAAGCCGCGGCGATCGCGCTGCTCGAAAAACACGTCGACGTCAACGCCCCGGAAGTCGACGGCACCACCGCGCTGCACTGGGCAGTCCATCAGGATGACGTCGTGCTCGTCGATCGTCTCCTCCGGGCCGGCGCTAATGTCAAAGCCCTGAACCGTTACGGCATCTCCCCGCTAGCCGAAGCGGCGGTGATCGGAAACCCAGTGGTCATCGACAAGCTCTTGAAGGCCGGGGCAGACGCCAATGAAAAGAACGCCGACGGCCAAACTCCCTTGATGTCGGTAGCTCGCACGGGCAACGTAGAATCGGCGATGCTGCTCATCAGCCACGGCGCCGACCTCAACGCCAAAGAAAACTGGCGTGGACAGACCGCCCTCATGTGGGCCTCGGCCGAACGTCTGCCAGCCATGGTCAAAGAACTTGCAGCTCACGGAGCCGACCTGAACGCGCGCTCGCAAGTGAACCATTGGGAACGCGACGTCACCGCTGAGCCGCGCCGGAAATACATGCCACTAGGCGGTTGGACGGCGCTCCTCTTCGCAGCCCGCGAAGGCTGCCTGGACTGCGCTAAAGCCCTAGCCGACGCTGGCGCCGACTTAAATCTGCAAGACCCCGACGGCGTAACCCCAATCGTGACCGCCACTGTAAACGGACACTATGACGTAGCCGCGTATTTGATCGAGAAGGGCGCGGACGTCAATCTCGCCGACCATTGGGGCCGCGCGGAAATCTGGGCGGCGGTCGACATGCATACCCTGCCGCACTCGACTCGCCCGGACGCGGTCGAATCCGAATCAGTGAGCAGCACCGATCTGCTTAAGGTAGTTCTGGCCCATGGAGCGGACGTGAATGCCGCCTTGGCGCTGTTCCCACCCTATCGATCGCTCGGCGACCGCGGCAGCGATAACATTCTAGGTATCGGCGCGACGCCCATCCTGCGCGCTGCAAAGGCTGGCGACGCCATGGCGATTCAACTGTTGCTCGCCAAAGGCGCCGATCCCAACATTCCCAACATCAACGATGTGACGCCGTTGCTGGCGGCGGCGGGGTTGGGCTCGCGCGACTCCGACACGCGGGGCCGCTATAAGACTGAAACCGACGGTATCGCCTCCGTGAAACTCCTACTCGACGCGGGCGCTGATATCCATGCGGCTGACGACAAGGGCCAAACGGCGATGCATGGCGCGGCGTTCTGGGGCTGGAGCCGGATGGTGCAGTTACTGGCTGATCGCGGAGCCAAAGTCGACGTGAAAGACAAAAAGGGCAAAACCCCGATCGACTCCGCCATGGGCCGCAACGGCGGCAACGGATTCGGCGGCAACCGCATCGACGTTCATGAGGACACTGCCGCGCTCCTCAAGAAACTGATCGCTACAGGCGTCCCGTCGGCGCAGAATTCAAAGTAGGTAGCTGCCTTGCGGCGACGATAACTGTAGCGCACCCGCGCGCGCCGTTGGATCACCAAGTTTCGGCTCACGCGATCTCGCCCTCCGACAATAGCCATATTGGGCTACTTGACATAGCAATCGAGTGGGGATATCCTTGCACGAATCGGTTTCAGGTGGGGGAGGTTTTTTGCATGAAATTTAGGGGTATTACCTTGTCAGTATGCCTTCTGCTGGCGTCCGCTGGAGTGTGGGCCCAAACGTCTCAGATTCAAGGCACTGTGAGGGATTCGTCGGGCGCCGCCGTTCCCGGAGCCGCCGTGAAGGCGACTCAAACCGAGACTGGCGTAGTGCGCAATGTGACCAGCAGCACGGATGGCGGGTACATTCTCTCCAATCTACCCACCGGGCCCTATCGCATCGAAGTCAGTAAGCAGGGTTTCAGCACTTACGTGCAAACCGGCATCGTGTTGCTGGTCGACACCAGCCCCACCGTCGACGTGGCGCTTAAAGTCGGCGCCGTGACGGAGCAGGTGCAGGTGGAAGCCAACGCGTCGCTGGTCGAAACGCAGAACACCAGCATCGGACAGGTGGTCGAGAATCAGCGCATCTTGGATATGCCCCTTAACGGCCGTAATGTTGTCGATTTGGTAAACCTCACGGCCGGAGTGGTGGAGGCTGGAACTTCCAGCAGCGGCAACATCCCTACCGGGGATCTGTTCTCGATCGCCGGCAGCCAGACCTTTGCCACCACATTTTATTTGGATGGCACGGTGTACGGCGGCGGCGTAAACAACCCGTTCCCCTTCCCGGACGCGTTGCAGGAGTTTAAGGTGGAGACCGGCGCCCTCTCGGCGGCGAGTGGAATTCACTCCGGCGCCGCGATCAATGCGGTGACGAAATCGGGAACCAACGGATTCCACGGCGATGCCTTCGAGTTTTTCCGCAACGGAGATCTGAATGCCCGCAACTTCTTCGCGACGACGCGCGATACTTTGAAGCGCAATCAGTACGGCGGCGTCATCGGCGGACGGATCAAGAAGGACAAGCTGTTCTTCTTCTTTGGATATCAGGGCACCAAACTCCGCTCGGACCCCGCCGCCACCACCGCCTTCGTGCCCACCGCCCAAATGCTGGCTGGAAATTGGACCGCCTACGCCTCGCCCGCCTGTAACGGCAACAAACAGCTCACGCTGGGTGCCCCGTTCGTCGCAGGCCCCGGCAACACGTATACGATCAATCCGGCCTTGTTCAACTCGGCGTCGCTGGCGATTGTGAAACAGCTTCCCCAGGCGATCAATTCCTGCGGCAAGGTTTTGTATGGCGCCGTGACTCAAAACAACGAGCAGGAATTCCAGACCCGGATCGACTGGCAGGTCAACGAGAAGCACAGCTTCTTCATCCGCAACATGGAATTGCCTTTCCTCGAACCCGCGCCGTACAGCCTGGATAAAGATGTCCTGGCCACCACCGTCGCGGGCTTGAACAACTTGTGGCAATCCTGGATTCTGGGCGACACCTACGTGCTCAGCCCCACTACCGTCAGTTCCTTCCGGCTTTCCGTCAATCGGTCGGGATCGCACCGCTACAACCCGGACTTTTTCTCGGGGTGCGATATCGGTGTGCAGATGTACTGCTTCCTGCCGCATCAATCGGACTTCACCGTTACCAACGATTTTTCCATTTCCGGCGGAACGTTTAATGCCAATAGCCCCACCACCACCACGTATGAGGCGGGTGAGGACTTCACCATGGTGAAAGGAGCGCATCAGATCGCTTACGGTGGCTTGGCTTCCTATAACATGGGTAACAATCGCGCGAACATCTATTCCGCTGGGAACTTCACCTTCAATGGCACCGGCACCACCGGCAACGCCATGGGAGATTTCCTCACTGGGCAATTGGATACGTTTAGCCAAGGCGATCCCAATGTAGGTTTCACGCGCTTCTGGTACTTCGGGGTGTATGTGGCGGACACCTGGAAAGTATCGCGGCGGTTAACCGTCAACGCCGGTTTGCGATGGGAGCCAAACTTGCAGTCGCAGGTCGCCAACGGCGCCGTCTATGATTTCAGCATGCCCGCCTTCCTGCAAAATATCCACAGCACAGTGTGGCCCAATGGGCCCGCTGGTTTGACGTGGCCCGGCGACCCCGGCTTTCCCAACAAGTCTGGAATCAATCGGCGCTGGGACCAGTTTGCGCCGCGCCTGGGACTTGCCTGGGATCCCACCGGCAGCGGTAAAACGTCCATTCGCGCATCCTATGGGCTGAGCTTCGACAGCACTGGAGCCAATATTGGGAACAGTATGACCTCACCGCCGTTTGGAGACACCATCTCCGTGACCGGTCCCGTCCCGTTCCTGACTCCCTGGTCGACCGTTCCCGGCGGTAATCCCTTCCCCGGATGCGGCGGCAACCCGTGCGGGGCCAGCGCGCCCTTCGTCCCCGGCGCCACCTATCTGGCCTTGCAGCCGAATATGAAGAGCCTGGACGTGAATCGCTGGAGCTTCGCGGTGCAACATCAATTTGGCGATAGCTGGATTGCGTCCGCCACCTACATCGGCAGCCAGACCTCGCACATGCCGCTGAACCATCAGCTCAATCCCGGCCAACTCCTGGGATTTGGGTCCTGCACGCTTCCTCTCAGCGGCGCCAAGGTTTGGAATCCCTGCACGCAAGCCGCAAACTTGCAAGACCGGCGTTTGTTCAGCCTGGTGTCGCCGGCCAACGGGCAATTGGTTGGTTACATGGATTACTTCGATGCCGGCGGCACTTCGAGCTACAACGGCCTGTTGCTGACGGCGCAGCGGCGCCTCAGCCGCGGGATCGCTGTCACTGGCAATTACACTTGGTCCCACTGTATCGGCGATCTCACGCAGCCTTCCGGCGTGACTGCCGGCGGCACTGGTTATACAAATCCGAACAACCGGGCCTTCGACCGCGGCAATTGTGCTTCCCAGCAGATTAATGGAACGTTCGGGGCCGACCGGCGGCAGCTCTTCAATTTGACGTTGATCGCTGAGTCCCCACGTTTCGCGAACCGCGCCTTGCGCACCGTGGCCTCGGGCTGGCGGCTCGCGCCCATATTCCGTGCGTACAGCGGCGGCTTCGTCAGCGTAACTGCGGGAACCGATCGCGCGCTGAGTGGCGCATCGGCAACGATTGAGCGCGGCAACCAGATAAACGGCGACCCCTATTGCGCCGTGATCACGCCCCAATGCTACTTGAACCCGGCCGCCTTCTCGATACCGGCACTGGGCACGCTGGGGAATATGGGAGCGTTCAACGTTCTCACTCCTGGATCGTGGGACCTCGACGTAACACTCCTGAGACAATTCCGGATTCGCGAAGGGCAGAGCCTGGAGGTTCGCGGGGAGGCATTTAACATCACCAACACCTACCATCCCGGCATTCCTTCGGGAGTCGGCACCGGCGGTTCGGGCATCGCCACCGCTCTTAATGCCAGCAATTTCGGCCAGGTTACCAGCGCGCTCGATCCCAGGATCATGCAACTCGCGCTGAAGTTCGTTTTCTGACGCGCTTGAGGCCATTCGCAGCGGCTGGGAGGATTTGTATCGCGGAGTCGCCGTCCCCAGGGGCTTGCACCAGTTGTGGGGATCGTAGAGGATAGGAAGCCGGGAGAGATGGTGCGGGTTCACTCACTGGTGCTCGGCGGCTTGATCTGTGGGCTCATGCCCGGACTCTGCCGGGATGTGTTCGCCCTCAGTCCTGAAAAGGCGCTCACCCAGTACACCCGCACCGTATGGACGCAAGCGCAAGGGCTTCCGCAGGACACCATCCGCGCCATCGCGCAGACTCCGGACGGCTACCTCTGGGTTGGCACGAGCGAGGGATTAGCCCGTTTCGACGGCTATGACTTCGTCACATTTACCAAGGACGATGGATCTCTGCCCAGCAATTCGATCGGGATGCTAGTTGCAGGCCCTAGCGGACTGTGGATTGGAACCGGAGGGGGCCTCGCCCACTATGCTGGTGGCCGGTTCAAGATCTTCTCTGCCAAAGACGGATTGCGGCCCAAGCCCGTGACGGCGCTGGCCGAGGATCACACGGGAGCCGTGTGGCTAGCGTCCGGCGGCCTACTGAGCCGTTTGGAGAACGGCCGGGTTACTACTTATCCGAAACAGGCTCTCGAGCCGCTGGAACTGGCACAAGTGATCTACGAAGACCCGGAGCAGGAACTTTGGGTGGGCGGGGCCGGGGGCCTGATGAAGCGGACTGGGGACCAATTCACCAGGGTCCTTGGGCCCAAAGAATTGAATGGTAATATCATCACGGCGATGGTCCGAGATGCCAGTGGTCTCTGGATTGCCGGAACCACCGGAATCATCTGGATGCGTCCGGACGGCTCGCTGAAGCGTTTTGACACCGGCGACGGCCTTCCTGACAATTTGGTTCGAACCATTTATAAGGACCGTGCCGGAAATCTGTGGGCGGGAACCAATGGAGGGTTGAGCCGCCTCGAAAAAGGCCGCTTTGTTGGGATTCAGGCCAACGGCAGGGAAGACAGCGACCTAGTGTGGTCTCTGTTCGAGGATCGCGAAGGCGACTTGTGGGTGGGGAAGAACAGCTCTTTGAATCGTCTTCGTGACGACCGTTTCAGCGCTTATGGACAAGCCGAGGGCTTGCCTTCCGATGAACCTATCGTTGTCCATCAGGATCGCGACGGGCAGATTTGGGTGGGCTATCATCAGAGCGGCCTGGTGGCGTTTCGCCCCGGGCACTTCCGCGCTTATACCACTCGCGATGGTTTGGCTAGCGACGAGATCTTCAATATTCGCGATGGCCCGAACGGCGATTTGTTGATCGGCACGCGGGGCGGTTTGAGCCGAATGCATGCCGGCCGATTTTCGAATTATGTGCCGCCGGATCCTTTGGGGCGTAAGAACGTGTATGATGCGCTCGAGGATGCGCGAGGGCACATTTGGGTGGCTACCCCGAGCGGAGTCTATGTCTTGGACGGCTCATCCTGGCGCTCTGTCGTGCGAGGCGATCCAGGCGGAAGAGGCTATGCGGCGGCCTTGACCGAGGCCCACGACGGCAGCATCTGGGTGGGCATGTTCGACAGCGGATTGTGGCGAGTCGCCCAAGGCAATACCAGCCAGGACACGCCGAAACGTTTTCCCACGGCCGGCTGGTTCGGCACGGATCAAATTCGCTCCGTGTCCGAGGATGCGGAAGGCACAATGTGGATCGGCACCTACGGCGGCGGGCTCGGTTCGCTCCACGATGGAGTGTTCCACCGCTATGCAGCCCGGGACGGATTGCTCAGCGACAACGTTTCCCATGTGCAGGATGACGGCAAGGGCGATCTTTGGCTGAGCACGCCCAGAGGGATTTGCCGTATTAGTAAACGGCAGTTGAGGGATTTCAACGCAGGAAAGATACACGTTCTCTCGCCTATTAATTACGGCACCGAAGACGGCCTCCGTAGCGCGCAGTGTGCTCCCGGCTTTCCCGTGGGTGGCGGCTCAACTCTTACGCGCGATGGCCATCTTTGGTTTCCCACCGCCGGCGGCTTAGCTACCATCGACCCAAACGCGCCGGGGCCGAGCCCGCCACCAGGCGCATACGCTCCCATCACGCGGATCGAGGAACTAGCCGTCGATGGACAAGTGGTCGATTTGAACAAGCCGGCAAGATTCAACCCTGGGACGGGAAGCGTTCAATTCCGCTACGCGGGGATCTATTTGAGGGCTCCCGAACGCGTGCGCTATTCCTACAAACTCAACGGTCTCGATCGCGATTGGGTTCTCGCCGGCAGCCGCCGGCAGATTAACTATAATGCTTTGCCGCATGGACGTTATCGCTTCGTCGTGAGAGCCATGGTTCCGGGCGAGGGCGCGAGTGAAAGCGATTTTCCCTTCGAAGTGATGCCCCACTTTTACGAAACCGGATGGTTCCTCTTGCTGTGCGGACTCTCTTTGCTCGGACTGATGTTCGGCCTTTATCAGTTCCGGCTGCACGAAGTCAGCGGCCGTTTTGCGCTGGTTCTCGAAGAGCGAACTCGCCTGGCGCGCGAAATTCACGACACCTTGGCACAAGGTTTCGTGGGCATCTCTTCTCAGCTGGACGCACTGGCGATCAAACTCGACGGCGATCTGGGAGTGGCGCGCCAGCATCTCGATCTAGCCCGCAAGATGGCGCGACACAGTCTGACGGAAGCGAAACGGTCGGTCATGGATTTGCGGACATCAGAGCTGGAGGACCAGGATTTGCCGGCGGCTCTGACAGCTTCCGCACAACGCTGGGTTGCAGGAAGCCCTGTGAATTTGCAGGTGGAAGTCTCCGGCGTGAAGCAAAAACTGCCGGAGGATCTGGAACAGAATATGCTTCGTATCGCCCAGGAAGCTGTAGCCAACGCGCTGAAACACGCGCACCCGCACGGGATCTGGATCGACCTCACACAAGACAGCGGCATTCTTCGGTTGTGCGTGAAGGATGACGGTCAGGGCTTCGAGCCATCCAGCACATTCTCCGTAAACGGTGGACATTTCGGAATTTTGGGCATGCGCGAGCGCGCCGAACGGCTCGGCGGCGAGTTCGAGTTTGCCAGCCGTTTGGGCGCCGGTACGGAAGTGGAAGTGAGAGTCCCCCTTGCCTCGCGAAACTCACATACGGACTGAGACCTCTCCCGTGGAAAGCCCACCGATCCGCATTTTGATCGCCGAAGATCATCTCATTGCGCGCGCAGGGGTGAGCGCGATCGTGAACGCTCATCCGGACATGATGGTGATAGCGGAGGCCATAAATGGGAACCAGGCGATCGTGCTGCATCGCGCCCATCGTCCGGACGTCACGCTGATGGACATGCGCATGCCCGTGATGAATGGATTTGAGGCAGTAGCCGCCATTCGCGCGGAGTTTCCCGACGCCCGAGTGATCGCATTAAGTACTTATAGCGGGGACGAGGATATCCGGAGGGCCATGCTGGCCGGAGCTCAAGCCTACCTGACTAAGGACGTTTTGCACGATGAGCTGATCGGGGCGATTCGGGCAGTGCACGCCGGGCAGCATTATCTTCCGCCTTTCGCGGCTCCGGCATTGGAGACCGCACTTCGTCATCCAGATTTAAGCGCTCGCGAGCTGGAGGTTTTGACTCTTATTATCCAGGGATTTAGCAATAAACAGATCGCTCACCAGTTGAAGATCGCCGAGGATACGGCCAAGAATCATGTAAAGAGCATTCTTCGGAAGCTGGGAGCCGAGGACCGCACACACGCTGCGACCGAGGCCATTCGCCGCGGAATTGTACACCTGCACGAGTGAGCGATGGGTTCCCCGTCAAATCATCGCGCCGTGCTGGAGTCACAGCCGGTTTCATGATAGACTACCGGCGTGCCAACATCCTCGAACCGTCGCGAGTTCTTTGGAGGTGTGCTGGCGGGCGCCGCAAGCCTCACTCTCGGCCGCGCGGCGTTCGGGCAGCGGCCTCCCTCGGCAATTGCCGCAACCAAACTGGCTGACAATCTGACCATGATCACGGGCGCTGGTGCAAACGTTATGGTGGTGAGCGCCAGCGACGCACTCATGATCGTCGACGGCGGCCTGCCGGACCGGTCAACGGAGCTATTGAAGACCATCGCAGATCAATTCGATCAGCGCCCCGTCAAAGCATTATTCAATACCCACTGGCACCTGGATCACACTGGTTCGAACGAAGCTCTGGGGAAGTCAGGCGCGAACATCATTTCGCATCGGAACACCAAGCGGTGGCTAAGTTCGACGGTGTTCGTCGAAGCGCAGAACCGCACCTACCCTCCGCGGCCGGCCGATGCCATTCCGACGGAAGTTTTCGACACTTCCGGAAACATGACTTTCGGCCAGGAAAAGCTGTTGTACGGCCACTTGCCTCCGGCCCATACCGACGGTGATGCCTATGTTTTCTTTCCCGGGCCCAACATCTTAATGGTGAGCGATGTGTTATCGGTTGGGCGCTACCCGGTAATGGATTATTCTACGGGCGGGTGGATCGGCGGCATGATCGATGCCACTGCCGCACTGCTCAAAATCGCTGATGCGAAGACTCGCATCATCCCCGGCGCCGGCCCCTTGCAAACTCGCGACGACTTGCAAGCCGAACACGACATGCTCGCCACGGTCAAGGATCGCGTGCAAACCATGTTACGCCAAGGCAAGGGTCTACCCGACGTAATTCCCGAAGCGCCGACCAAGGAATTCGATGCCAAGTGGGGCAAACCCGATCTGTTTTTGTCGATGACCTATGCGGGCCTTCTTCGCCACACTCACGAAATAGGCGGCATCCTGTAAGTAGGTCCATCCCCCTTCCTTCTGGCCTCGAGCAAGCAGGCGCTTGACCCACGCGAAGTGCCATTTCTTCGATCCTCGAATCAAGTTCACCTGGCCGTCTAGCGCGCAAACTGCTGATCTGCTGACCTGATCGGCTTTGGCCGACCGCTAACGCAGGAGTTGCGCGGCCGCGCCTTTCGCCAGTGCCCGCACGGTGTTCCAGGCGCTGCCAGGAACGTGCTGCAGGCCGTCCAGCACCTCCCGAATCGCGAATAGAAAATAATCCAGATCTTCTTCGCCGATATTAAGTGGAGGCAGAAACTTGATCAGTTCCGTGTGATAGCCAGCCACCTGAGCGAGGATCTGGTGTTCGTGCAGGAGCGGTAGAATGACAGTCTGGCTGAACACTCCTTCATTGAGCAGATGCAGCGCATCCCACGCGGCTTTCAGCCTAAAGTCGTCGTCAGGCCGCCGGAAGTCGATTCCAAACATCATCCCTTTACCTCTTACTTCAAGGACGAAAGGGCATGTCTTCCCGATCTCTTTCAGCCGCGCGATGGCTTTAGCGCCCAGCCGCGCCGCGTTGTCGGGTAGCCGCTCGTCCTCCATCACCTGCAGCGTCGCCAGAGCCGCCGCCATCGCCAGGTCGTTCTGACCGAAGGTATTCGAATGAATCACACAATGCTCCATACTGTCGAATACGGAGTCCATAATGCGCGGCGAGGCAATCACAGCACCCACGGGAACATAACCACCGGAAAGCGCCTTGGCAACACACACGATATCCGGTTCTACGTTAGGCCAATGCTGGTATGAGAACCATTTGCCGGTGCGCCCGAGCCCACACTGAACCTCATCGGTTACCAACAGAGCACCGGCCTTGCGACAAAGCCGGCCAGCCTCCGCCAGATAGCCGTCGGCTGCCACGGAGCACGTCTTCCCCTGTACCGGTTCCACCACAAAAGCCGCCGTGTCTTTGCCGTGGAGCGCCTTCTCGAGTGCTGCGAGATCGTTGAACGGAACCTTCGAGGTGTCCGGCATCAGGTTGCCGAACCGTTCGCGAAAGAAGTCCGAGCCATTGAGAGACAGCGCACCAACCGTAAGCCCATGAAACGCGTGATCGCAGAAGAGGATTCGAGGCTTTCGCGTATAACAGCGCGCGAACTTGATCGCAGCCTCGATGCTTTCCGCTCCAGAATTGCAGAAAAATACCCGCGTCAAATCCGGGCCGGAATTTCCACATGCGTGATGCGTCAACTTTTCCGCCACCAGGCCAGCAAGGAGTGAGCACTCCATGCGAACCAGATTCGGCATGTTACGCGAGAGTATCTGCTCTAAGATCGCTTTTACTCTAGGATGATTTCGCCCCAACGCAAAGACGCCCCAACCTGTTAAGAGATCCAGATACCGGTTGCCCTCGCCATCGAAGAGCCATGCCCCTTCTCCACGAACGTAGTTCTTGTCGAAACCGATGGTCCGGATCATCCTTACGAACGCAGGATTGAGATGGCGCTCGTGCAATTCGTACTGGCGGCCCTGTTGACCGTCCAGCCAATCAAGAAATCCCTGATTCATGAACCGCCCTTTTGCGGATTAGAGGCGCGAAGGGGCAAAAGGTTTCAATCTTAGGCGGACGCCTGGCGCCCGGGAGAGAACCGAGCACGGGGTTCCCAAGCGGGCCGTTGGACGGGCCGCTACCGGTTAGATGGTGGCCGGCGAAAATTGTCGCTTGTCGCCTCAGGGCGGGGAAGCCGACAGCGCTGGCCGCAGCCTGGAGTGTGTCCATCGCTCGAAGCTCATAAGGGAATGATGCTGTTGTCGAAGCGCCGGAATATCGGCGTGATAACCAACATTGTCAAACCATTTAAACATCAATGTCGTCTCGTGGCCCGCCCGCTCTTCGAATTTTTCCCAGGGCGCCTGAACGTACTTCAAATCTTCGCCTGACCCCCGGCCCAGGGCTTGAGCAATCTGGGTCATGGATAATTCATCGCCCGCAATATCGAGGGCATGGCCCTGCCAGCGTCCCGGGAATTCGAACGCCATCGCGACGAATGCGCCGATGTCATCTACAGCAATCATTTGGAGCCGAGTATCTGGTTTTAGCGGCAACGTGAGCGTCCCCGGCTCCATTCCGGCCCTCATGCCCAGCCAATTCTCCATGAAAAAAACTGGGCGAATAACGGTGTAGGGAACCCCTAATCTCCGAATGTGCTCTTCGATCTGAAATTTGCTGTCGAAATGTGGCACGCCGGTCTGCTGGTCCGCGCTGCCGACCGAGCTATACACGAGATGGCTGACGTTTTCGCGGCGCGCCGCATCCGCCAGCGCGATTCCCTGGCGAATCTCTGCTTCAATGCCCTTTTCCATGCGGCTTTGGACGGAGTACACGCCATAAGCACCGTCGAGAGCGCGCGCCACTGAGGTCCGGTCGTCAAGATCGCCAAGGACGACCTCTGTGCCGTGACCGACTAAAGCCCGCGCCTCCGGCTTGTCAGGATCGCGTGTCAACGCACGTACGGGAAACCCTTTCTCGCGCAAGTGCCGTAGAACGGCGCCGCCTTGCCTTCCAGTGGCTCCTGTTACCAGGATTAGACGATCCTTTTTCATAGTTTTGGACATTTGCCTCCTTTGCTCCCTCACGGGAAGTCCTAAGTTCTCTGTCCTATCGATTCGACTTCTCGAATCCGCTTCTTGGAGAAACTCCGATGGCTACGATGAAACGGTGTCGTGCTTGCTTTCGCGATCTCTGCGTTGGGGTTTACCCGAGCAATTCCTGCGCCGATGAGGAATCCACCCAATCCAGGTTTCTTGAACATAAGGTCACCTGCCTTTAGGATGGCTAGACCGCCGCGGGCGTTGCACGCTCAATGGGAGGCGGTGGCCGTATATATCGGGTGACGCTACCAAGCCGGCTGGATCGGTCCCGAGAAACGCGCTTGCAGGAAGTTATGGATTGCGGACGAAATGCCTTCCGATAATAGTGGTTATCGGGCAGCGCGAAGGCGACGATCCTTCGGCGGAAGCAGTCACCACGTAGTCGAACATCTAGATCAGCGTCGACATCCGTTCTCGATGGCAACTACTGAAGCTCTTTGCTAGTTCGAACTGCGCTCCACCGGCATAGGCACGGCCGTCATGCGCGGAGCAGCCTGAATGGTAGTGTGATAGCTCTCCTCCATTTTCCAGAAGCCATTGTGGTTTCCGAATACTCGGCTGGACCAATACGCTTTACCACCCCAGGTCGGCTGGAGCATGATCGCTACCACTGCGTCGCCAAAGTCCCAGGTGCGCGCCCATAATGCCGGCGTTGTGCTGATGAACGGGCGCTCCGCCGTGGGGGGAGTGACTTTTGTCGGCGCTGTGTCTGTCCGCGACGGACGGGGTGTAGACGTAGTCGAGCTGATGACCACTACGTTGTCGCCCATGTGCATGTCGTGATGCCCGGTTCCCGACTCCTGATCCTGCCAGTTCTCAATGGCTGCTTTCTCATTGGCCGATAGTGGCTTGTACGGCAATTCTTTACAAGGATTGATGCAAGGTATCGTGAAATTGGGTCTGCTGTTTTCGCCGGGAACGGCCGGGCGGGTAGCGATCTCGTTCGTATGAAGCAGCCGCCAGCCGGCGGGACGCTGCACCCAGAAATGCGCGGCAAATTTATTTCCCTGGTTGTTTTGAATCCACACTACCTTGCCGTATTTGTGCTCGGTGATGATCACGTCGTTCGCGACGGGTATCAGCGGCTTAAGCCCGGCTCGCAGGGCATCTTCTCTCGCCCACATAACGCCATCTGTGTCGATCCATGAGAAGTCGGGGTCCAGATACTTGTTCACCGTTGCCTTATCGCCTTTAATGAAAGCGGCGACCAATGCTTGGTCCGCCTGAACTACTTCGTCTTTGGCGTTAGCATCCGGCTGCTTGGTCTGCGCAGACAAGAAAGCTGCTTGCACAGCGCACAATACCGCTGCAATAACCAGGTATCTTTTCATGTTAAAACTCCTCTCAGGATAGGACCTTCAGATTCTACACCCGCAAGCGGCTGACGTGGGCCAAGCCCGAAGAGCCAGGGAACATAAATCCTGCCTGGTTTCGCCGCGTTCCCCAAAAGAGCTGCCACCGCTTGCGCCCCCGACGGAGTATGCTGGAGCGGGAGTTTAACTCGGTTCATTGACCATATCTCCTTCCCGGGTTCCGGCGTTGCCTCTTTGCCCAGCTGCTGGTCCGCGGTGATAGGCTTTGGAGCATGAACGAGAATCGAGTCTTTGAGCTGCGTGTATATACCGCGAACGAAGGTAAGCTGGAAGCGCTAAAGGCCCGCTTCCGCGACCACACCACTGCGCTCTTTCACAAACATCATATGGAAGTGATCGGTTACTGGTCTCCTCAAGACCCCGATAAGGCCAAGAACATGTTTATTTACATCCTGGCTCATCCGAGTCGTGCGGACGCTGAAACAAATTGGAACGCGTTCAAGGTAGACCCTGACTTGATTTCTTTAAAGGCGGTATCCGAGAAGAATGGCGCCCTTGCCAAAATCGAAGAATCGACGTTTATGGAGCCTGCCGCGTTCTCACCGATGAAGTAGTTTCACCGGTGCATGGACCGGCAAGCTGGCGCGGTTGCAGCTGAGCACGCCGTAGGAAGCCAGCGGACGCGTCTTCGCTTTCGTCCGAAGTATGCTTAAAGACTGCTGAGAAGATCTCCCATGCCTAAACAGGACGCAACCATCGCAACGGTACGAAACAAAATGCCGACGGATGCGGCACAAGGCACGCTCGTGCTCCTGGTCGTGTTGCTGGCGAGTAGCGGCTGCGCCGCATTGATCTACGAGATCGTCTGGTTCCAACTTCTGCAAATTGTCATCGGGGCATCCGCTGTCTCGCTGGGGCTATTGCTGGCGGCATACATGGGTGGGATGTGTTTGAGCAGCGCGTTTTTTGCGAGGGTGGTCGCGGCGCGTTACCATCCGCTGCGCGTGTATGCGCTGTTGGAGCTGGGTATCGGGATATTTGGCTTGCTCGAACTCTTCGGCGTTCCCTGGGTGGGCCGGTTGTATGTTGCCGGAGCTTCCGAGGGAATGATCGGATTGACTCTGCGAGGAATGGTGGCGGCGGTTTGTTTACTGCCTCCCACCATGTTGATGGGAGCCTCGCTGCCGGCCATTTCGCGATGGGCGCAGGGCAGCGCCCACACCGCATCGCAAATCGGTTACCTCTATAGCGCCAACATAGCGGGAAGCGTGTTCGGCTGTCTACTCGCCGGCTTCTACTTATTGCGGACTTTCGACATGGCGGTGGCGACTTACGTTGCGGTCGCTCTCAATGTTGCGGTCGCCGCGGCCGCCTTCCTTCTAACGGCACGCACCGGTTATGAGGCAAAGCCCGATGTCGGGAGGGTCCCGCGCGGCCCTTTGCCGCGGTGGATTTTGCTAGCAACAGCTCTTTCGGGATTGACGGCGCTGGGGGCGGAGGTGGTTTGGACCCGCCTGCTTTCCTTATTGCTAGGCGCAACCGTGTATACGTTCTCTATCATCCTGGCTGTGTTTCTAGCCGGATTGTGGGCGGGCAGTGGTATCGCTTCGTTTTTCGCGCGGCGTATCGCACGTCCGAGCGCTGCGCTCGCGGCCTGCCAGGTGTTGCTGGCGCTATCGATCGCTTGGACGGCCTATACTCTGAGCCATTCACTGCCGTTTTGGCCGGTGGACCCGTGGCTGTCGCTCGATCCCTGGTTCAACTTCGAGCTGGACCTGGCGCGCTGTGCCTGGGCTATCTTGCCGGCGACACTCTGCTGGGGTGCGAGTTTTCCGCTGGCGATCGCAGCGGCGGCGCGTCCGGGCGAGGATGCGGGACGGCTCTCCGGAATGGTTTACGCCGCGAATACCGGCGGGTCGATCGTGGGCGCGCTGGCCTTCAGCCTGGTGCTGATTCCGTCCATCGGAACGCGGGGCTCGCAGCAACTGCTGATCGGGTTCGCGATCGCGGCCGCTTTCCTGGCGCTGCTCGCGCAAGGATTCGGCCGTCCGCTCCGCCTGGCGGTTGCCGGAGCAGCCGCCGTGGTGTTGGGATTTGGATTGATCCGCACGGTGGATGAAGTGCCGTGGCAGATGGTGGCTTACGGGCGGCGCATCGCTCCGATCATGCGGGCTTTTGATTTGTATGACCGATCCAATCCGACTACGGTTTTATACCGCGGCGAAGGGATCAACTCGTCGGTGGTCATCGCCGAGCGCGCGGGGCAGCGTCATTTCTACGTCAGCGGGAAGGCGGAGGCGTCGACGGCGGTTCTGGATATGCGGCTGGAGCGCATGATGGGGCATTTGCCGGCGCTCATTCATCCGGCTCCGAAAGCGGTGCTGACGGTGGGTTTTGGAGCGGGAGTTACGGCGGGATCGTTTGTACCCTATCCGGAAGTGGAGTCCCTGGTGATCTGCGAATTGGAGCGGCAGATCCCGCCGGCGTCGACTGAATATTTTGGCAAGCAGAACAACCGCGTGCTTTATGACCATCGCACGCGCATGGTTTACGATGACGCGCGCCACTACATTTACACCACGCCTGAAAAGTTCGACGTGATCACGACGGATCCTATTCATCCGTGGGTGAAGGGGACGTCGGTGCTGTATTCCAAGGAATATTACGAACTGTGCAAGCGGCGCCTGAATCCCGGCGGGGTGGTGGCGCAATGGCTTCCTATTTACGATAGCGATCCCGAGACCATCCGCACCGAACTGGCGACTTTCTTTTCCGTCTTTCCTTACGGGACGATTTGGAGCAACAATTTTCGCGGCGATGGCTACGATCTGGTGTTGATCGGGCAGGCCGAACCGACGCACGTGGACTTGGATCAGCTTCAACTCAGGCTGGATCGTCCCGATTATGCAAACGTAGGGGAATCGTTGGGCGAAGTAGGATTTCATTCGGCCGTGGATTTTCTGGCGACATATGCAGGCAGGGCGCAGGATCTGGCGCCGATGCTAAAGGACGCTCCCATTAACAGCGATAGGAACATGCGTTTGCAGTATATTGCGGGCCTGGGATTAAATTCTATGGCGTTCCAGAAGATCTATCAGGACATACTCAGCCGGCGCGTTTTTCCGGAAGGCCTGATCACGGGGACGGGCCCGCGCATGGATGCTTTGCGGACGCTGCTGCCCCAAAAACCGTCCGCAGCCGCGCGGTAGCCCCCGCTTGACACCTGCCAAACAGGGTGATAGCTTCTCTGCTGATCGGCATACGATCGAGGGGGAAATGCTATGGGGATTCTTCGAATCGTTGTAGGTATTTGCTTCGCGTCCGTCGCATTATTTGGTCAGACGGCGCAAATTAGTGGCAGCGTTCGGGACGCGAGTGGATCTAGCGTGCCGGACGCGACGATCAAGGTAACGCAGACGGCTACGGGGGCTACGCGCACGGCGACCAGCGGAACGGACGGCGGCTATGTGCTGCCGAACCTTCCCATCGGTCCGTATCTTTTCGAGGTCACGAAGGACGGTTTCAACAAGTACGTTCAGACCGGCATCGTGCTGCAGGTGAGCACCAGTCCGACGGTGGATGTGGCTTTGCAAACCGGATCCATCAGCACGCAGGTAAGCGTCGAAGCGCAGGCGCTGCAAGTGGAGACGCACACGAACTCCATCGGGCAAGTAGTGGACAATGCGCGCATCATGGAAATGCCGTTGAACGGACGCGACGTGCATCAACTCATTTTCCTGGCGGGCATGGCGAATTTTCCGGGCACGGCGGGGCTGAACTCGGTGCGGAACTATCCGACCGTGGTCGTGACCGTGGCCGGCGGAACTCCGGATGCCGTGGCCTATAATCTGGACGGCGTGGTGCACCAAGACCCCTATAACAACTTGAGCTTGCCGTTACCCTTTCCGGATGCGGTGCAGGAGTTCAAAGTCGAGTGGAACGCGATTCCGCCGCAGTATGGATACCATTCCACCGCAACGGTGAACACCATCACGAAATCCGGCACCAACGGGTTTCACGGCGATCTGTTTGAGTTCTTACGGAACCGGGACCTGAACGCCAACGATTATTTCAATAACGCCGTCAACAAACCGCGCGACACGTTGAAGCGCAATCAATTTGGCGGCACCGTGGGCGGCCCGATCCGCAAAGACAAGCTGTTTTTCTTCGGCGGATATCAGAGAACCTCATTGCGTTCCGACGGTACGCAGCAAACCGCGTTTATCCCGACCGTGGCCATGACGCAGGGGGACTTCAGCTCCATCAAGACGCCATTGCCGGCTTCCCTCGGGTTCACCGCGGGCAACCAGATTTCTCCAGGCCTTCTGAACCCGGTGGCGTTGAACATCATGAAGACCATGCCATCGACGACGAACCCTTCCGGGAGAGTGCCGTTCGCGCTGGTGTCCAACTCGGATGAGGATTTGTATGTGGCGAAGGTCGATTATCAGATCAACTCACAGCAATCTTTTTTTGGACGCTTTCTGTCGGCTAAATTGAACCAAAGTTCCACTTTCGACGGTAAGGACCCGCTTTCGATCAATAACTATGGCATTAACGATTTGGACTACGGACTTGCGTTGGGCCATACCTGGGTGGCGACTCCGAACGTGGTCAATTCCCTGCACGTGGGCGTCAATCGCACCAACGTTCTGAAGTTGAACGATAACTACAAGTCGTTTGCGGATTTGGGCGCAAATGTGAGTCCGCTAGCGGGCAGCATCATCTCGCTTACCGCCGGGACAGGGTTCTTCACGATCGGCGGCCCGGCGGCGGCGCCGGGAGTGTCGCATAACGGTCCGCTATGGTCGATTGGGGACGATGTGAACTGGGTCAAGGGATCGCACCAAATTGGTTTTGGCGGCAGCTTCTACCATCAACAGTTGAACTATTGGTCCGGCGGTGGTGTGAATGCGAGCGGCGCCGCTACCTTCGACGGCTCGGTGAGCGGCAATGCGCTGGTGGACTTCATGTTGGGGCGCACCAGCACCGCCAATGGATGGAGCCAGGGTACTCTCTACGGTTTCTACAGCCGGCAGACTTATCAGGCGCTCTACGTTCAGGATTCCTGGAAGGTCAGCTCGCATTTGACGTTGAACTATGGCGTGCGCTGGGAGCCCTACACGGCGGTCTACCAGCAGTCGTCGCACCAAGACCTGCATTTCGATCCGGCATTGTTCACCCAGAACGTGCGCAGCAGTTACTATCAAAACGCCCCGGCGGGGCTGGTATTCTCGGGCGATCCGCAGTATTCGTGCGGCAACTCCTTCAACTGCCCCAAGTGGAACAAGTTTTTTCCGCGAGTGGGCTTGGCTTGGGATCCGCTGGGCAATGGCCGCATGACCATCCGCGCCGCGTACGGGATGCTGGGAGACAGGATGAGCATGCTGTCGTTAAGCCAGGAGCAATTCGGGGCGCCCTTCGGCAGCACCATCAGCGTGCCGGGAGCCAATCTCACGAATCCCTGGGCCAGCTTCGCGGGCGGTGCCGGCGGGTTGCTGCCGGCCGGGCAAAATCCGTTGGCGATTCTGGCGGCACAAAGCGGCTTCGGATTCGCCGCTCCCAACGTCCCGTTCATAACCGCCGGCAGCTACGTCAGTTCTCCGCTCAGTAATTTCCACCCGACCTATATGAACCAGTGGAACCTGAGCATCCAGAAGCAGGTGGGTCAAAGCTGGCTGCTGGCCGTAAACTACCTGGGCAACAACACCATCCACATGGTGAGCGAGACCAACGTGAATCCGGCGTTGTTTCTGGGCACGGGGCCGTGCACGCTGCAAGTGGTGAGCGGCACGAAGGTGGTGCCGCAGTCGTTCCCGAATTGCTCAAACGCCAACGCGAATTTCCGCCGGCCTCTGTACATACAAAATCCGCTGCTGGGGCAGTATTATGCGGGCATCGGCCAAGTGGACGACGGCGGCACGGCCACCTATCAGGGCTTGAACCTGTCAGCGCGCAAACAGCTCAGCCGGGGAATCAACGCTCTGGTCAACTACACCTGGAGCCACTGCATCAGCGATCAGTGGGCGCAAAATCCGACGGCGGGTAATGGGAATTCCATCCCCGGAAATCGCCGCGAGTGGCGAAGCAACTGTCTGGGTCTGGATGTCCGCCAGGTGTTCCAGTTCAGCATGGTGGCCACCACCCCCAAATTCTCCGGAAAACTACTGCGCATGCTGGCGAGCGATTGGCAGTTTGCTCCCAACCTGGAGATTAAGTCCGCACAATTCTTCACCGTGGTTGCCGGTACGGACCGCGCGGAGACCACCATCACCAATCAGACGCCTGACCAGTTGCTGGCCAACCCGTATCCGGCCAACCAGACCATCGATCATTGGTTGGTCACCACCGCGAGCGGCGCGCCGTTCAAGGATGCCGCTCCCGCGTTCGCCCCAGCCGCCTTGGGAAGCTACGGCACTTTGGGCTACAACAACCTGAAAGGTCCAGGCCTTTTCCAGTTAAACGTTGCTGTGTCGCGAAACTTTGTGATTCATGAAAAACAGATGCTGCAAGTACGCGCCGAGGCGTTCAACCTCCCCAATCACTTGAATGCCTGCGTGCCGGGTGTTTCGAGTCCCATTAGTGGTGGGAATTTCGGCAACCTGGTTCCGCTCAACGCTCCGAACTTCGGACAGATCACTTGCGATATCAGCGCTAACGGGGGATTGACACTGGGCGACTACCGTGTAGTTCAGCTCGCGATGAAGTTCGTTTTCTGAAAGAGGGCTAGCTAGGCTGCCATTATTGGCCCGCAGCGCTAGTCATTCGCGACGTCGGGCGCAGGACCCTCTTTGGGCTCCTCAACGAAATCGAGAATATCGTAGTGCAGGGAGGCACGGTCCGGGAAAAAGCTATTTATCGCATCCTGCTCGTCCGTACAAATTGGGGATACCGTGTTCAGCTTGGTGAAGACCATCAAGTCGACGTGACGTGGGCTGAGATTAAGCAGTCGCAGCGCTCCGCTAGAGCTCGCGAGGCGTGCGTCACAGAAGATCACGGCCCCTAGCCCATCCGCGTCGATCTCCGTCACGCCCGCAAAGTTGAGGATGACATCAACAGTCCCTGCTTCGACCAGATCTAGGATCGCGGCGCGCAGCCTTGCTTCCGAAGTGCCTTCTGTTAAGCGCCCTTGTAGATCCAGGATCTGAATTCCTTCTTTCTCGCGCCGATGGATTTGGAGATCCATAATCATTTAGCGAGCAGGGCTATTTTAATCCTAACATCCATGCCCAGCAGGTCAATCGATAGCGGGGCTGGCCCCGAAAACCGCGCCGCTCGGCGTGTATCTATCCCGGCCAAGGTCGCGTTCCTGCCGGCGTCGCCGCGTTGGAAGTTTGACCCCGGCAGACTGCGGAATAGGGTTGATGGTGGTGCCGGGTTTTAGTCTGCCTGCCCGAAACACCCAGCGAACTTTGATCGAGTAAACTGAGCTAAATGGTGTAGTAGTGTGCCGTTGGTTTGCACCTTCGAAACACGGGCGCTGGCGCACGGCCTGCTTCCGTCGTGCCTTGGTTTTCGTAGAACTTGAGGAGATTGATCGTGAAGAAAATAGCCGGACTGTTGATTCTTTCTATAGCAAGTAGGCTGACCGCTCAGGGAGTAACCGATAAATTCGTCCCGGTGACCACAAAGGATCTCAACGCCCCGGCGCCGGCGGACTGGCTGATGTTGGGCGGGAACATGGAGCACTGGAACTACTCGCCGCTCGAACAGATCAATCGTGAGAATGTCAACAGTCTCCAGCTGGTTTGGGCCCGGCAATTACCCACCAGTGGAGGCCGCGCCGGAACGTCGCCACTCATACATAACGGGATCATGTATCTGGTGAGCCCGAACGATGCCATTCTAGCGGTTGACGCCGTCACCGGTAGCCGTATCTGGCAGTATGACCGCAAGCTTCCCGACAGCATCCGCCACCATTATTCCGTCGCGAAGCGCGGCCTCGCGCTCTATGGCGACAAGATTTTCACCGTAACCTCCGACAACGCGGTGGTCGCGCTCGATGCCCTCACCGGCAAGGTGGCCTGGGAGACGTCGCGCGGAAGCGATGGTTATGTTGCCAACACCAGCGGCCCCATTATCGCCAACGGCATTCTGATCGCGGGCGGGAGCTGCCAGAACGCGCCTTACGGTTGCTACGTCACCGGCCACAATATAACCACTGGCAAGGAACTGTGGCGCAACGAAGTCATTCCGCATCCCGACGGAGAAGGCGATGCCACTTGGCGCGGAATACCTTTCGCAGACCGTTGGTGCACCGGCATTTGGGGCCAGATCGTGTACGATCCGGTACAGAATCTGGTGCACTACGGATCGAGCGGCATCTGTCCGGCGTCGGACTTCCAGCGCGGTGTCTCCGGTAAGAATGCGACCCTGGCTGGCACCGATACGCGCTGGGCGGTGAGGCCCGACACGGGCGAGATCGTGTGGCGCCGTCAGCTACTTCCTCAAGACAATTGGGACCAGGAATGTACGTTCGAAATGATGGTTGTCGATACGCCGATGCATCCTGATCCAAAGGCCGAGGGGATGCTTGCGGCCAATCCGAATATCGCCGAGCGCAAAGTGCGTACGCTGGTGGGCATACCCTGTAAGAACCCGGTTTTTTGGGCGCTCGATGCCCAAACCGGCAAGTTCTTCTACGCGCGGGAAACCCTTCACGGCGCACAGAACCTCTACAAGAGCATCGATCCCGTGACTGGCCTAGCGAGCATGAACCAGGAAGTAGTGTATGATCGTCCCGGGAAGAAAATTTCCTATTGCACGTCTCACTCGGGTGGCCGCGACGCTCACGTTGCGCCCGCCTACGATCCGGCGCGGAACATCATGATCGCGGCGACCGGAAATATATGTACCGACGAAACTGCCGAAGATGACGACAAACCCACGCCGGAGCGAACTTACAACGTCCTAGGGCGGCAAGTTCAAAATCCCAATGTGCCTTTAATGAAGGACGGGCTGTACCCGGTTGGCCAGATCACTGCCGTGGACGTCGCCACCGGCAACACGGTTTGGCAATATCAGCAGCGCGCCTACAATTACTCCGCTGTGCTAGCCACTGCGGGTGGCTTAGTGTTCAACGGCGACGCCGCAAGGTATTTCTTCGCCCTCGATACCGCCACCGGAAAAAAGATATGGCAAGTCCGGCTGGGATCTATGTGCTGCGGTTATCCGGTCAGTTACTCGGTCGACGGCCGCCAGTATATCGCCGTGGTGGCCGGCTATGGCCGGAACAGCTTGGCGCCAGAGATCGACAACGTCACAGGCGACAACATGATCTACGTGTTCGCACTCCCGGAATCGATCGCCGACCGCGAACGAAAAGGGGCGCGAGTAACGAAGTGATGGGATTTACAGCAAGAGCGCGTCAATTCGATGAGCGTGTACCATTCCTTCGCTGGGGGACCAGGCGAAGACCGTGAATCTGCCGTCCTGGGAGGCGACCAGCGCGATCGCGTCGCGCTGGTCGTGAACAAACTGTGCCGCTGACAAATGGCGGGTGCCACCGAACTGGGCCGGCTCTTCGATCACCGGGCTTCCGCCTTCGATAGGCTCCGTGACAATTACCTGGCCCACTTGGGGAGAGCCCCTGCGGCGGACAATCTTGGCACCGAATGCCAGCAGCTCGTAATCCGCGGTCATCAGCGTGGCGCCATCGACGGCCGTGAGGCCGGCAATTCCATCGACGGCACGGCCCAGGGCGTCTTCCCACCGCCGGCTCGGCTTGTTGCCGGCATGTTTTCGCATCAGATCCGCAAGACGAGAGAACGCGGGTGCGACCGAATAGGTGATCGGTTGAAGGATGGACTCAGTCCATGCATCCGACCCGGAAGTGACTACCAGCAGCGTGCCGCCCCGGCCGTGCGCGCGGATGGATACCGCTAGCTCAAGCAAAACGTTTACCGCCGTATCTGTTGCGACCGGGGCTTCCACGCGGAACAGGGAAGCGAGCAGAGTTGGATGAGTAGTGTCGGCCGCGGCCTGGGAATCGATGATCTTGATCTCGTCGCCCTGGAGTACGGCGATGTTTATGAATTTGCCGGACTCCTCCGCAGGGCTCTGTTTCACAACCAGCAAGCCAGGAAGAATAACTTCCAGAACCAAACAAAATGCCGGAAGATTTCGGGTGATGCCCCATACGCGAAGATCATCGTGCTCGGTCCACACGCCCAGGTGAAGGCCTGCTCTCTCGACGGCCGCGGCGAGTTTGGTGAGATCCTTGGGCTCCAGCGAAAGTGCGGTCGCGAAGGCGACGGCGTCGTTTACTTGCTCAGGCGCGACGAAGGCCAAAGAAATGCGCGGGATGTAGCCCTCCTCCCGGCGAAGGCTGGTCCAGAATGCGGCATCGATTAAGACGGCTAAAGTGGCCGAATCGGGTAGTCTCGCGATCTGCTCGGAAGACGGTTGCGCCGCCACGGAATGATTCGTCAGATGGCGGTGAATGCGGTCGGCCGCCAAGCGGGCGGCGGCGTAGGTCGGCTGGGTCATCAGGCAGTACCGCCCTCAGGAAGAGCGGCAACCACGACGGGAGCCAAGAGAGCCGCGGGTGAGCATATCATGTCTTCTTAGTTTGCGGCTCCAGGCCTGTCCTGCACAATTGGCTCTTTCCCAGAACCCTAGCCCATCACCGGAACCGGTATCCGGGTTTGAGTCCACAGCGGTAAAGTTTCGTGCCGTCGTTTGAAGCTTTCACGGTGCAGGATGCCCACGACAATTCTAAACTGGGGCCGAGCGGAAAAACAATTTCCGTTCCGTCAACGGTCGCCTCTATACTGGGCCCTTGCGCCGGCGCCGGTAGAGTAAAGCTCATAGTTCGATCGAAGATCGCAGGAAAGGACTGAAGGATCACGTCGCCGCTGGTGGTATGCGTGACCCCGGCTTCAAGCAGAAACGTAGTGGTATCGGACCAGTTTCGAATGGTCACACCAATGTGGCTGCCGCCCTCGGAAAAAGAATCCTTTTCGATCTTGGTAAAGGGACACGGACCGGCGATGCAGGAAACGCGCACGTCGTGGAACGCACTGTTTTCGCCCGCATCGAGTGAAGCGCCTCCTATCGCCGCCTTCCATTTACCATCTGGAGAACAGGGGCCATGGCGGTCACAAGGTACGTCGCCGGTGTTTACCACCTCGAACGTCTTTAGAGCGCTGCCCGCGTTCACGGAGATTTCACTTCTGGTGGCGTAGCGTACCCGAATATCCGACAAGACCATGGTCGCCCTGAGACTTGCATCGTCGGCTGTCTGGTCGTTCGGCACCATGCGAATTACATACAGCCGGTCGAGTAGATATTCGGGGAGGTCCATGGGGCGGTAGCCGGGATGGCTAATCCGAAGCCTGGCTAATTGCCCGACGCGGGCGCCCGGTCGCAATCTAAGCTGGAACTTGCCGGAAGAGTCGGAGGTTGCCACACCGTCCGCTAGATCGCCTACCAATGAGATTTGCGCGTTCGCGATGGGAAGTTGCTTCCCTAGGTCAGTGTCCTGGCGCAGCACGGCTCCTGTTATCATCCTCATATCTTTGGGTTTAGACGCGAAGTAGAGGGTCAGGACCAGGATTATGGCGACAGCGCCTGCGGTAACCCGAGCGGTCGGCCTGCGCCGATTAAGCGTGCTAGGGACCGTCACATTCTATTCGATGAACCACAGCGGAAACCATTTCTCGGCTCCTGCAATTTTTATAGAGTTGTAGCATCCCGCAAGCTCTCGCATCTCTAGAGTGAGTGCCCAGCGTGCGTTACATCGATCCTCGAAATCCCCGGATGTTGTCGCGTCGGAAAATATTACAGGCTTGCTGCGGGGGGACGAGTGCGGCCCTTTTGGCTAGCCCTGGCAACACCACCTTCTTGCAGGCTGCGGACGCGGACCAGCACAGCGGCCAAAAATCCCTCGCGCCGGCTGATGACCAGTTCCTTGAAGAGTTGGAGAGCGCAAATTTTCAGTTTTTTTGGGAGCAGGCGGATCCGCATACTGGCCTGGTGAAAGACCGCGCTCGGGTTAACGGCACCGTCAAAGGGGTCGCCCCAAAAGAGATCGTGGCTAGCATCGCCGCTACCGGATTTGGTCTCACCGCACTTTGCATTGGACATAAACGCGGTTATATCCCGCTTTCGAGCGTCGGCGCGCGCGTCTTGACCACCTTGGAATTCCTCTCCCAAAAGATGCCGACCCATCGCGGATTTTTCTACCACTGGGCCAATATCAGCACAGGCGAGAGAATGTGGGATGCCGAAGTGTCTTCGATAGACACGGCGATTTTGCTGTGCGGTGTCCTCACCTGCCGCGAATACTTCGGCCATCCGGAAATCAGGCGGCTGGCCAACTTAGTCTTTGAGCGGGTGGATTGGACTTGGGTCGCCGAGGACACTACTTTGCTTTCGCACGGTTGGACTCCCGAGATTGGGTTCTTGCCCTACCGCTGGGATTACTACAGCGAGTTGATCATCATGTATCTGCTGGGCTTGGGGTCCTCCAGCCATCCGCTGGACCCGACTGCATGGAGCGCATGGAAACGTACGACATTCGAGTACGCAGGCCTACGTTACATAGGCTCCTACGCACCGCTCTTCGTGCATCAGTATCCGCAGGCTTGGTTCGATTTGCGCGGGAAGCGCGATCATTACGCCGATTACTTCAAGAACTCGCAAATCTGCACGGAGGTCCATCGCCGGTTCTGTCTGGAACTCGCCGCGCGCTTCCGTGATTACAGCGATGATCTGTGGGGCATTACTGCCTCGGATTCTCAGCGCGGATATGTCGTATGGGGCGGGCCCCCCGAGATCGGCCCGATCGACGGCACCGTGGTCCCCAGCGCCGCGGGAGGTTCACTGCCATTCCTGCCCGAAGCGACTTTGCGGGTTTTAAAAAACATCAAGAATAATTATGGGCCGCGCGTCTGGAGCCGGTACGGTTTCGTAAACGCCTTCAATCCCTTAAAAGACTGGTATGACACGGACGTGGTTGGAATCGACACCGGGATCACGATGCTCATGGCGGAAAATCTGCGCACCGGCTTCGTATGGGATACATTCATGAGAAGCAGAGAGGCTCAGCGCGGCTTGCAACGCGCGGGGTTTCAGAAATATTCCTGACAATGCGCTTACTACGGAAAAGCAGTTACTGCCGGTTGGCGGCTGTGCTCATCACCGCGATAGTGCTTCAAGCGGCGCCGTCCGGGGACATTGAAGCCCGCATCACGGCCCTATTAGCTCGGATGACGCTCGATGAAAAGATCGGGCAAATGTCGCAGTCGACCGCGATGAAAACTCCAGTTTCTGAGCAAATAAAGGACGAAATCCGCAAAGGGCGCTGGGGCTCCTTTCTCAACGCTGGAAGCCCGGAGGATCGAGCTGAAGCCCAAAGGATTGCATTGAAGGAAAGCCGCCTCGGGATTCCACTACTTTTCGGGCGCGATGTGATTCACGGCTACCGCACGATTTTCCCGATTCCTCTGGGGGAGTCCGCGAGCTGGGATCCCGACGTAATTGAGCAGGCGGCGCGCATAGCGGCGCACGAGGCGTTTGCCGATGGAATCCGCTGGACCTTCGCCCCCATGATCGATATCACGCGCGACCCCAGGTGGGGCAGAATTGCGGAAGGGTTGGGTGAAGATCCTTATTTAGCCAGCAGACTCGCCGTGGCCATGATTCACGGCTTCCAATCGGACTCTTTGAGTTCAGCCGGTGCCATTGCTGCTTGCGCCAAGCACTATGTGGGCTATGGCGCGGCGGAGGCGGGCAGGGAATACAACAGTGCCTGGATTCCGGAAGGCCAGCTTCGCGAAGTCTACCTGCCGCCGTTTGAAGCGGCAAGTGATGCTAAGGTAGCCACGCTGATGCCGGGCTTCAACGCTCTGAATGGCGTACCCGCTACGGGAAATTTATTTACCTTGCAAAGCATTCTTCGCGGGGAATGGAAATTCAAGGGAATGGTGGTGACCGACTACACGGCAATCCCGGAGATGATTCAGCACGGCTACGCTGCGGACGCCTCGGATGCTGCCAGGAAAGCGTTGCTGGCGGGCGTGGATATGGAGATGGTCAGCACAACCTACTACGACAATCTGAAGTCCTTAGTTGCGAAGGGACTGGTCGATCGAAAAGCGATTGACGCCGCGGTACGAAATATTTTGCGTCTCAAGTTCCAACTCGGACTCTTTGATGAGAATCCTCCAGCGCCGGTCGAAGCGGCTCCTGCCGAAGGGCTGCAGATCGCCAAGCGCCTCGCATCCGAAAGTTTCGTTCTGTTGAAGAACGACAAAAACGTCCTGCCCCTCTTGAAATCGGAGGGAAAAATAGCTGTAATCGGACCTCTTGCGGATAGCCCCGTAGATCAGATGGGCACGTGGGCCATGGACGGCCGCGCGGGTGACGTGCAAACGCCGCTGGCCGCGCTTCGCGAAAAACTCGGCAACGCCCGCGTGTTGTATTCGCCCGGCCTAAAGAACAGCCGTGACCTGACCCATGATGGTTTCGAGGATGCAGTGCAGCAGGCGCGAATGGCCGGCGTGGTGCTTCTCTTTCTGGGCGAAGAGCAGATTCTTTCCGGCGAAGCTCATTCCCGCGCATTTCTGGACTTGCCGGGCGCGCAGGAGGCATTGGTCGATGAAATCGTGACGGGCTTGAGCTCCGGCGCCGGCGGCGGCTTGACGCTCGCCCAATCGGTCGTGATATCGCCCGCCAAGACCGGTGCCGAGACGGCGGCCAGGAGCGCGCTCGCGCAGCACAGTCGCGTGAGGCATCGCATGAAGTCCTCCCTTTGTTATTGTCGCTGATCTAGCCCCAAGCCGTGCGATGATTGCAGCATCACGCGCCCCTCGCAAGCGACCCCGCCGCGGCAAAGCACGCGGCGTGGCCGCTCAAGCGAAGGGCGGACCCGAGGGCAATGCGGAGCGTCTATTGCGGCGGCGGATCGAAATTATGCAAGCCGAATTGGAGAAGACTTCGCCGGAAGCAAGAACATGGCCCCGCATGGCGGCGACCACCGCCGTGCGTCTTGCTTGGGGCAGGGTCGAGGTCCAGCTTCGTATCGAGTGCGAATATCTCGAAATAATAGGGGTGGAGGTGCCGCCTTCA
>CAVPZQ010000039.1:0-64534 GCA_963710155.1 Bryobacterales bacterium
ATGTTGTTGTACTCGTCGGTTAACTGCTGGTAGTTCGCGGCGCTGCTCCCGATTCGACCCCATCGCATTCACATGAACTCCCGGGACGATCCAGGAATCGTCGAGCACCGGGTCCTTCGACGGAGTCGCCGTGACCACGATATCGGCGCCGCGCACAGCCTCTTCGGCGGTCGCGGCAGCGCGAGCTTGGTTGGCAGTGGCGAACGATTCGCGCTTCTGCTGATTGCGGCTCCACACGCGAATCTCTTTCACGTCGCGCACGCAGCGGATGGCATCAATCTGCGACTGCGCCTGAAATCCGCTGCCGATCACGCCCAGCGTCACGGACCCGGGCGCCGCCAGAAGATCGGTAGCGTAACCCGAAGCCGCACCGGTGCGGATCTGCCCGAGATAATTCGCCTCGAACTGCGCCAGCGGAACTCCGGTCTCGCTATCGAACAGGAAAAAGAAAAAATACGCGCCGTGCTTGGGGTTTGACGAATAAAACTTAGTCCCGAAATACTTTCCGTAAACGCCACCCATGCTGTGCAGCGTCGTGCCGTTGTCCAAATAAATTCGCCGGCGCGGCTGATTGGAAGCAGTCCCCTTCCGCAGCGCCTCGAACGTCTGGCGCATGATGCGGACGCACTCTTCCATCGATAAATGTTCGCGAACTTGCTCTTCGGTGACCTGAATCATCAAGAGCCAGTGTAACTAACTCGTGAGTGACTCCGAGAAAGCTTGGCGGAACTTGGCCATTTCGGCATCGGTCCCAATCGTCACGCGCGTCATTTTTTCGAGCGTGTCAAAGCGCCTGCCGATCGCAAAACCCTTCGCGATCATCTTGGCCTGCATCTGCCGCGCGTCCTGACCGGTTTCGATCACGATAAAATTCGCTTGCGGCGGGATGAAGTTGATTTTGCGCTCGGTTAACCACGCACACAGTTCGGTGCGCGTGTGGTCTATTTTCGCGCGGCGCTCCTCAATCAGATCTGAGCCCAAGTCCAGCGCCGCCAGCACCGCTCGCACCGTGACGATGCTGATGACGTTGTTGCGGAATGGCTCCATCTTTTTGATCAGATCCGGGCGAGCAGCCACAAAACCGGCGCGCAGTCCCGCCATCCCGTAGATCTTCGAAAACGTGCGTGACACAATCACGTTCTTGCCCGCCTTGACGAACGACATCGCCGTCATGGCCTCGGGCGATGTGCCGTAATGCAGATACGCCTCATCCACCAGCAAATAGGTGTTTGCAGGAAGGTTTTCCACCAGCCAAGCCATATCCGCGCGCGTGGTCAGCACCGACGTCGGATTGTTCGGATGACATAAATAGATGAGCCCGCCGCCGGCCTTCTCCGCTTCCTCCGCCAGCCTGTGGACATCCGGCGCAAAGGCCGCGTTCAACGGCGTTTTGATCACCTTGTGCCCCATCGAATGCGCCAACTCCGGCGGAGCCTCATAAGTAGGCCACGGGGCGATCAACGGAATGGTAGGCGACGTGAACGCCTCGATCGCCGCGTGCAGTACCTCGCTCGATCCGGCGCCGACCAGAATCTGCTCCGCCGTGAGTTCCTCCGCCGCGGCCAGCGTTTTATAGAACGCGGGGAATTCCTGATAGTGGTAGCGATTCGACTCGCCGATCACGCGCGCCATGGCTTCAACGGAAGCCTTCGGCGGCCCTTCGGGAAATTCGTTGCCATTCAGCCAGACAGTGTTAGCGGAGGGTGCAGCGCCGGGAACGGCAGCGCGCTGCGCAAAAGCGGCTTCAGTGAAACCAGCCGCCAGGAGGGCAGTGAAAGCTCTGCGAGAAGGCATTTCGTGCTCCTAGTTTTGGATTGGCGCGCAAACGGGGAGCAGGAAACGGCGGGCAACAGGGGCCGGGCCCTTTGAGGGAAGTATATCACCAAAAGAGCGCTATAGAGCCGCCCTAATTTCGCGAATTTGAGCGGCGTGGCGGCGGGCGTGGGCGGCGATCAGCACCATCACCTCTGCCCCGTTAACGGGTCCGAAGAACGCGTGCTTGGCGGCCAGCGAATAGAGCCCGATGCCCGCGCTCTCCGCAAACTGGATGCTCTTGGCGCGCGTATCGTCGAATTGCGCGAGCGCTTCAGCCAGCGTCGCGAAACGGCCCGTAGGGTGAACCGGCTCCGGCGCATTCACACGCTGCGAGCGTCCCGAAACCCCCAGCAACAGCTTCGCTTCTTTCTGTTTATCCATGGGCGGCGCGAGCTCCCCCACCGGATTCTGCAGCCAGCCGAGAAACCGGTTCTCAGCGATGACGATGTGCTCCACGCATTCGAGCACAGACCACCTGCCCGGCTCCGGGTGCGTCTTGGCTTGCGACTCCGAAACGCCCTCCGCCGCCGCACGAAAATCCGCGCGGCTATCTTCGAGGCATTTTACGATCTCGCTCTGTTCTTGCGGAGCCATATTATTGCGTCACGGGATCCGGCGCCTCGGCATCGAAACCGAGTTCCGCGATCGCCGCGCGCGCCCGCTCGCCGTCCATCTTACCTTCGCGCGCCAGCGTCGAGAGCGTGGCCTGCACGATCGCCTCCGCCGAAATTTCGAAAAACTTCCGCAAGTGTTCGCGGTTCTCGCTGCGCCCGAAGCCATCGGTGCCGAGCGTATGCAGACGCGAACCCAGCCACGGCGAGAGTTGGTCCGGCACCGCCTTGATGTAATCGCTCGATGCGATGATCGGCCCCGGTTCGCCTTCAAACAGCCGGGCGACGTGTGCCACCCGCGGCACTTCAGTCGGATGCAGCCGGTTCCAGCGGTCGACAGCCAATCCATCCCGCCGCAGCTCGTTGTAACTCGTGACGGACCACACATCGGTCGCCACCTGATAACGCTCCGCCAGAATCTGCTGGGCCTTGAGCGCCTCATTCAGAATCGATCCACTGCCAAATAACTGCGCCACCGCGGGACCATTTTCCGCCGCGCGGTACTTGTAGATGCCCTTCAAGATACCCTCGCGCAACTCCTGCGACACGCCGTTCTCTATCCCCGGCATCGGCGGCTGCACGTAGTTTTCGTTATAGACGCAGATGTAATAGAAGCGGTCTTCCATCTCCTGATACATGCGCCGTATGCCGTCCTGAATGATCACAGCCAGCTCGTAAGCATACGCCGGATCATAAATCGCGCACGTCGGCACCACGCTAAACAGCAGCGGACTCTGCCCGTCCTGGTGCTGCAATCCCTCGCCCAGCAAAGTGGTGCGACCGGAAGTCCCGCCCATCAGGAAGCCCTTGCCGCGCGAATCCGCGAAGGCCCACACCAGATCGCCCACGCGCTGATACCCGAACATCGAATAGTAGATGTAGAACGGAATCATAGGCACGCCGTAGTTCGCGTAAGCGGTGCCGGCCGCCAGGCACGATGCCATCGAACCCGCCTCCGTAATGCCCTCTTCCAGAATCTGCCCGTTCTGCGCTTCCTTGTAATACAGCAGGACATTCGAATCGACAGGCTTGTAGCGTTGGCCGAGACTCGCATAAATCCCGTACTCGCGAAACAGCGATTCCATGCCGAAAGTACGCGCCTCATCGGGAATGATCGGCACGACAAGCTTACCCAGGTCCGGCGATTTCAGCAGCGACTTTAACACGCTCACGAAAGCCGAAGTCGTCGACGCCTCACGCCCGCGCGAACCTTCCAGTGCTTCCTTGAAGGTTTCAAGTGGGGGAGACTGAATGTCGATGTGCTTCACCACGCGCGTGGGCAGCGGACCGCCTTGCGCTTCGATCCGCTCGCGCAAGTAACGCATCTCACGCGAATCCTCGGACGGCTTATAAAAGTCGACGTGGGTTGCCGCCTCGTCAGAGAGCGGAATTTCCAGACGGTCACGAATCTTCAACAGATCGGCGTCGCCGATTTTCTTTTGCTGGTGCGCCGTCATGCGGCCTTCCGCCGCCTCGCCCAGGCCGTAACCCTTCACGGTTTTGGCCAGAATCACAGTGGGCTGGCCTTTGTGCTGCATGGCGCGATAGTAAGCGTTATACACCTTGAGCGGATCCAGGCCGCCGCGGCGCATGCCCCAAATCTCGTCATCGCTCAGGTGCTCGACCAGCTTCAGCAGCTCAGGATACTTGCCGAAAAACTCTTTGCGGATATAAGCCCCGCCCATAGCGCGAAACGCCTGATACTCGCCGTCGACGCATTCGTGCATGCGCTTGATCAGCAGCCCGCTCGCATCACGGGCCAGCAGATCGTCCCAGCCCGTGCCCCAAACCACTTTAATGACGTTCCAACCGGCTCCGAGGAACGCTGCTTCCAATTCTTGAATGATGCTGCCATTCCCGCGTACCGGCCCGTCCAGCCGCTGCAGGTTGCAGTTCACCACGAAAATCAAATTGTCGAGCTTCTCGCGCGAAGCCAGCGTCAGCGCACCCAGCGATTCCGGTTCATCGGTTTCCCCATCGCCCAGGAACGCCCAAACTTTGCGCTGCGTTTTCGGAACGATCCCGCGATTCTCCAGATAGCGCATGAAACGCGCCTGATAGATGGACCCAATCGGCCCCAATCCCATCGACACCGTCGGGAATTGCCAGAAATCCGGCATCAACCACGGGTGTGGATAGGACGACAAACCCGGGTGATCGCGCAGCTCGTGGCGGAAATTCTCCAGGTGCTGCTCGCTCAAACGTCCCTCGAGAAACGCCCGCGAATAAACGCCCGGCGAAGCATGGCCCTGGAAGTAAACAAAATCTCCCGCCACTTTGCCCGCAGTCGGGTCTTGATACGAGCCGCGGAAGAAGTGGTTATAGCCCACCTCCACCAGTGTCGCGAGCGATGCATAGGTGGCCAGGTGGCCGCCGATATTCGCATCGTGTTTGTTAGCCCGCACTACCATCGCCAGCGCATTCCAGCGGATCAAACACTTAATGCGCCACTCGATCTTCCGATCGCCTGCGTAGGGAACCTGCTCTTCCGGCGGAATGGTGTTGATGTAGGGTGTATTCCAGCGCAGTGGAACTCGCACGCCCAGGTTGGCAGCGCGTTCCATCAGGTGTTCGAGCAGATAACTCGCCCGGTCCGGACCTACCTGATCGATGATATCGTCGAGAGCCTCAACCCATTCGGCGGTTTCCTGAGGGTTAAGGTCGTCGGGTGCTTCTACTCGTGGTTTCAGCATGAGGGTACATATTAAAGGTAACGTTTTCCCCAGGAGGCGGGCAAGAGGCAAGATGGGGCCGGCTATCGACAAAATTAATCGGGTCGATCACATCTTTATGCATCCCATGCAGCAGGTATATACTCCACAATTGAGGAGGCTTCATGCCCAAGTACGTGATCGAGCGCAACATTCCAGGAGCGGGCACCCTGTCGCCCGCTGAGCTCGCGGCCGTCTCCGATAAATCCTGCGCGGTGCTGCGCAGCCTAGGTCCGCGCGTGCAGTGGGTGGAAAGCTATGTGACCAGCGACAAGGTCTATTGCATCTACATCGCTCCCAGCGAGCAACTGATCCGCGAGCATGCGCGCTTAGGAGGCTTCCCGGCCAACAACATCGCCGAGGTCAAGGCGGTGATTGACCCCACCACCGCGGAAACGTTGGCACTCGCACAATCGCAGGAACACGACTTGGCGAAAGAAGCGGGAGTCTACTAAACAGATCCCGTGGCTTTCTCGACCATCACCCGCTGCCCGTCCTGCCGCGCTAACAATCGCATACCCGCCGCGCATTTAGCCGACACCGGACGCTGCGGCGCCTGTAAAGCGCCGCTCCAGCCCGCTTCCGAACCCATCGAAGCTGACAGCGCCAATTTCATGCAGATCGTACAAGAGGCGAAGGTGCCGATTCTGGTTGATTTCTGGGCGGCCTGGTGCGGCCCCTGCCGGATGGCGGCGCCCGAAGTCGAAGCGCTGGCAAAGGAAATGGCCGGCCGCGCGCTGGTCCTGAAAGTAGATACCGAAGCACACCCGGATTTGGCCCAGCTTTACCAGGTGCAATCCATCCCCAACTTCGCGGTCTTCCGTGGTGGGAAACTGGTGATGCAGCGGAGCGGCGTCGCCCCCCGCGCGGAAATGCGGCGGTGGCTGGAAGATTCCGCGAAGAATCCGCGGCCCTCGTCCGTCTAAACAACTTACTAATGCTGCTCGACGCGCATGTCCGCGAAGTGGATCGGGAACTCATTGAGGCCTGCCAGCGCGGCGATCACGACGCCTTCGCCGCCCTGTTCGATGCGCATCGCGATCGCGTATACTCCATCGCCCTGCGGTTTTCCGGCAACCCATCGGTGGCCCTCGACATTGCGCAGGACACGTTCCTTAAACTTCTGTCCAAAATCGGCGAGTTCCGCGGCGAAGCTAAGTTCGAATCGTGGCTCTACCGTCTGGTGGTGAACAGTTGCCTGGATCACCGGCGCGCGGGCCGCAAGTGGTCTCCGTTAGCGACCTTGCGCGCTTCCGGCGACAGCGTGCTCCAGCGCTTGCTGCGCAGCGAAGTGGAGGAAAGCGTTCAACAGGTCGTCGCGAGGCTCGCGCCAGAGCTGCGCATGGTGGTGATCCTGCGCTATACCGAAGAGCTCTCCTACGATCAGATCGCCGAAATACTAGGCTGCCCTGCAGGAACCGTGGCGTCGCGTTTGAACCGCGCGCACAAATTACTCGAACGGCGTTTGTCAGGCCTACGAAGGAAACATGTCTAAATCGCTAGAAACCCTTTTGCATGAGGAGCTTGGTCGTGTCCCAGCCCCCGCCCAGTTGTGGGATCGCGTGCAACTGCCGCGCACTCCGCGCCCGGCCGCGAGCCTCCGTTTGGCTTGGGCAGCGGCGCTCGTCATCGTGTCAGCCGTAGGGTTACACGCCTTCCTCAAGAGCGAAGCGGTGCACTCGCCCGGGGTGGTGCGTCTCCAAGCGGCCTGCCATTTGTGCCATGGCGGCGAAGATTTGCAGGCCGTTACGCTGCGAGGAGTATACTAGTGTCGAGGGAAAAGCGCCCCATGAAGAACTACTTGAAATTCGGAGCCCTGATCGCCGTGGTTCTAGGCACGCTCGCCTGGCTGGCGGTAGGCGGTATCAGCGAGACCAAGACTTACTATAAGACCGTCGCCGAATTGAAGCAGTTGGGGGATCAAGCGCAAGAGAAGCGGCTGCGCGTGGGCGGCGATATCGCTCCCAATTCCATCAAGCGCGAGGGGGCCAATGTCTCGTTCACCCTGGCGCAGGATAAGCTGCGTATGCAAGTGGTTTATAACGGTATTGACCCGCTGCCCGACACCTTCCGCGATGGCGCGCAGGCTCTGGCGGACGGCAAACTGGGCACGGACGGCGTTTTCCACGCCACCAAGATTCAAGCGAAATGCGCTTCAAAGTATGAAGCAAAACCCACCGTCAAGGGCAATCCGTCAGTTCGTAGTTAGCCGGTTCATAGTTAGCAAGACGGACAGTACACTCTGTCCCGTTTCAAGGCGAAAGAGGCTTCATGGAAAATCTAGGGACGCTTGCCATCCTGCTCGCATTCTGTTTCGCGTGCTATGCGGTTATTGGTTCGGTGGCGGGCAAGTTGGGACGCCGGCCATTCCTGATCCTGAGCGCAGAGCGCGCCGTCTACTGCGTGTGGGTCCTGCTAACCGTGGCCGCTTCTTTATTGGTCTATTCGCTCATCGCCGGCGACTTCCGCTTGGCCTACGTGGCTGAGCACAGTAACAAGTCGATGGACACGCCTTACAAGTTCGCCTCCTGGTGGGGCGGACAAGAAGGGTCCCTGCTGCTGTGGGCCTGGCTGCTCTCCACCTACACCAGCGTCCTGGTTTTTCAGAACCGCCGCAAGTTCCGCGAGATGATGCCTTACGTCACCGCGGTGCTGATGACCACGGAAACGTTTTTCCTGATCTTAATTAGTTTTGTCGAAGCGCCCTTCAAAGTCTTGATGGCAGGCAAAGGCATCGTCGACGCCGGCGACGGTCAGGGCCTCAACCCGCTCTTGCAGTATTGGACCATGGTGATTCACCCGCCTATGCTGTATCTCGGTTATGTGGGTTTCGCGGTTCCATTCGCCTTCGCGATGGGCTCGCTGATCACCAAACAGCCCGGCGACGCTTGGATTCACACCACCCGCCGCTGGACCCTAGTCACCTGGATGTTCCAGACCACCGGCGTTCTGCTCGGAGCCGGCTGGGCCTATGCAGTGCTCGGCTGGGGCGGCTATTGGGGCTGGGACCCTGTCGAAAACGCCTCGCTGCTTCCCTGGATCACTGCCACCGCCTTCCTGCACTCCGTAATGATGCAGGAGAAAAAGGGCATGATGAAGGTGTGGAATATGGTGCTGGTTTCCTGCACCTTCTTCCTCTGCATCTTCGGGACGTTCCTGACGCGCAGCGGCGTAGTGCAATCCGTCCACGCCTTCGCGCAATCCTCGCTAGGCCGCTACTTCATCGTGTTCCTGGCTGTGGGCATCGCCGCAACACTTTATCTGATCCTGAATCGCCTGGATTACCTCAAGAGCGAATCGCAACTCGAAAGCGTTCTCTCGCGCGAGTCAAGTTTCCTGTTTAACAACCTGATCCTGCTGGCAAGCTGCTTCGCAGTCCTGTGGGGCACGCTGTTCCCGGTGATCACCGAAGCCATCAACGGGGAAAAGATCAGCGTCGACGCGCCGTTCTTCAACCGCGTAAACATTCCCATCGGACTCTTCCTGATGCTGCTGACCGGCGTCGGCCCGCTCATCGCCTGGCGCAAGAGCTCCGTCGAAAGCCTCAAGCGCGCCTTCTTCTGGCCCAGCGTCGCGGGCCTGGCGCTGGCCGCCGGATTGTTCGCCATGGGCGTCCGCCACTTCTACGCGCTAGTATCCTTCGCGCTGTGCACTTTCGTCGCGGTCACCGTGGTGATCGAATTCTTCAAGGGAGCCATCGCCATCCGCGGCAAAGAAGGCCAGAACATCTTCGCCGCCATGGTGGAACTGACCCATCGCAATACGCGCCGCTACGGCGGCTACCTGGTACACATGGGCATCGTGTTCATGTTCATCGGCTTCACCGGCAAGGCCTTCGATCTCGACAAGACAGTGGAAGTGAATAAGGGACAGATCGTGCGGCTGGGCGCGTACCAGTTGACGATCGGCGATGTCGATTCCGGCAAGAACGAAAACTATTCGTGGGACATCCTCAACGTGGGCGTCACTAAGAACGGCACCGACCTGGGAACATTGCGGCCCGAGCGCCGCTTGTACTTCGCGTCGCGCCAGCCAACCTCGAACGTAGCGATCCGCCGCCGCCTGAACGAAGATCTGTACTTGAACTTCGCCGGGGCATCCAACGACGGCGAAGGCACAGTGCTGCAGTCTTACGTATTCCCGCTGGTGAGCTGGATCTGGATCGGATATTGGGGAGTTTTGATCGGCACTATCATCTGCCTGATCCCCAACAAGCATCGTCTGATTTATCCGCGGACGGAAGTGGTAACGGTAACGGGAAAACATGCGCAAGTGGAAAAGTAGTCTCCTGCTCGCCATCATGGTGGCGGCAGCGTTAGGGCAGACGGCGACCGAGATGGATTCGCCGCAGATTAACCGCATCGCGTCGAAACTGCATTGCAGTTGCGGCTGCAATCAGAGCATGGCCTGCGTGATGCCGCCCGGCTGCCCGGTCTGCAAAATGAACAAGGCCAAGATGGTCAACATGCAGAAATCCGGCATGGGCGACCAGCAGATTCTGGATCAATACGTCGCCGAAAACGGCAAGGACATTTTGATCGTCCCTCCTGGCATCGCCGGCGTTTTGGGGCCCTACGTCATGCTGAGCCTGGGATTGCTACTGGTCGTGTGGACCATCCGCCGTTATAGGCGTCCTCGCAAGGCTGCGCTCAATGGGCCGCCGATCGACGCCGCGACGCTCGCACGCATTGAAAAAGACACGGCTAACCTCGATTAGATGAACCTGCTTCTCGCCGTCGTCATCCTGCTGGCTGCAACGCTGTTTTATACGCTTTTCATCCGCGCCAAAGACATCCCGCCGCCCGACCCGGTCTCGCCCACCCAGCACCTCGACGAACGTAAAGCCGCCATCTACGAAAACCTGCGCGACCTGCAGTTTGAATATCGCGTCGGCAAACTCTCCGACGCCGACTACGCCCAAACCAAGCTAGCCCTACAAAAGGAACTAGCCGTAGTGATCGCCGAGATCGAGAAAATGCAACCCAAACCCGCGACAGCCAGCAAGAAGGAGTCGGCATGAAGTTCGCGCTGGCTCTGCTCCTAGCCTCGCTGCCGCTCCTGGCCATTGATGGCGTCGCGATCAACGTCACCAGCGGAAAACCACAGTCTGGAGTTGCTATAAACTTAGTCCAGCCCAGCCAGAACGGCATGGTGCCGCTCGGCAACACAACGACAGATGCCCAGGGTTTATTCAAGATAGACAAGCAAATTCCCCCCGGCCCCGGCCTCATCCAGGCCACCTACCAAGGCACGACGTACAACCAAATCATCACCCCCGGCATGCCCACCACCGGCATCCAAGTGAAGGTGTACGATGCCACCAAGAAAGCCGGCGTCTCGAAAACACTCGAGCACTTAATCCTGCTCGAACCCGGCATCGACAACCTGCGCATCAGTGAAACCTTCGTCCTCGGCAACGAGACCAATTTAACCTTCAATGATCCCGCCAAAGGTTCCATCCAGTTCTACCTGCCGCCAGCCACCGCCGGCAAAACCCAAGTGGTCATCACCGCCCCCGGAGGCATGCCCATCACCCGCCCCCCGCTCAAGACCACGACGGCTGATATCTATAAAGTCGACTACCCCACTAAACCTGGGGAAACGCGTATGGATGTGACCTACACCATCCCCGCCACAGATAAGTTCGCCGGCAAAGTGGTAGCGTCTGATTCCGCAACGCATCTGGTAACTCCGCCCGCCGTGACCGTCACCGGCGATGGCATCGAGCCCGCCGGCCGCGAGCCGCAGACACAAGCCAACATCTACAACCTCACCGGACTCGACTACAACCTGCTGATCGACGGCATCGGCTCTCTGCGTGGCGACGATTCGCAACCGGCGCAAGGCGAAGACGGCGGCTCGCCGCAAGTCGAAATCAAGAAGCCGCGCCTCTACTCGCAACTCTTCTGGGTTCTCGGCCTGGCCCTCGGCATCCTGGCGCTAGGCGGGACCATGCTGTACCGCAGAGGGACTGTGTGAGTGCGGCCGCACTCGAAGTCTCGAAAGTCTGGAAATACTACGGCGACTTCCCCGCCCTGCGCGATATCCAACTCAGCATTGAACCGGGTTCGACCGTAGCTCTCCTCGGCCGCAACGGCGCCGGCAAGACAACGCTACTCCGCATCATCGCCGGACTCTCCAAAGCCTCTGAAGGCAGCGTCAGCATTCAAGGCTTCAGCGTCCGCGAGCAAGCGACGCGCCGCCGCATCGGAGTCCTAGGCCACGGCATCTCGCTCTACGACGAACTCTCCGCCACAGAAAACCTGGTGCTCTTCGCCAAACTCTACAGCCTCGACGAACCCGAAAAGAAAGCGTTATCCTGGCTCGAACGAACCGGCCTCGACCGCGTCCGTGACGGCTTAGTCCGCGAATTCTCCCGCGGCATGCGCCAGCGCCTGGCCGTAGCGCGCGCCTTCATGCACGAACCCGAAGTCCTGCTGCTCGACGAACCTTTCACCGCTCTCGATGACCGCGCCATCGCCGTATTGCAATCACTGCTAGCCGACGCACACGCCTCCGGACGCACCATCGTCCTCTCCACCCACCAGTTGCGCGAAGCCCTTGAGCTAGCCACGCACGTCGCCCTGATCCAACGCGGTCAGCTCGCCTTTACCGGCGAGCGCACCCAGCAAATGGTCGACGACACCGGCTGGCTCTACCGGACGCACGGAGAGAACTAACGCGTGTCCTCCTTCCTTCGCGCCTCCTGGACCATCGCCGCCAAAGACCTGCGCTCCGAAATGCGTACGAAAGAAGCCTTCAACGCGTCGTTTGCCTTCTCGCTAGTGATCCTGGTGCTGTTCAGCTTCGCCTTCGACCCATCGTCCGAAGAATTGCGGACAATCTCGGGCGGCCTCCTGTGGCTAGTCTTCTCCTTCGCCGGAGCCCTGGTCCTCAACCGCAGCTTCGCCCGCGAACTGCAAAACGATTGCCTCGACGCCCTGATTTCTTCCCCCGCGCCCACCTCCGCCATCTTCTTCGGAAAAACTTTAGCGAATTTTTCGCTGCTGATGATCGTCGAAATAGCAGCGCTGGCGGTATTCTCCGTGCTCTATGACACGCACTTCTCGAAGCAGTTCTGGCCGGTGGTCCTGGTGATGCTGTTAGGCACCTGGGGGATGACCGTAATCGGCACCATGTTCAGCGCGCTAACCGTAAATCTGCGGATGCGCGAAATGATGCTGCCGACCTTGGTGTATCCTCTACTGATCCCAGCCTTGATGGCCGCCATGACGCTCACCAGCGATCTGATGACCGGCACGCCTCTGGGCAAAGATAATCTGATTTGGCTGCGCGTGCTAGCCGGGTTCGATTTCATTTACACGATTCTAGCCGTGGTATTCATTGATATTGTTCTCGTGGGGTAAACATGACGCAAACACGCGACCGCATCCTATTCGTCTTAGCCGCCATCTGCGCAGTGCTTCTGTCCTACAACTTTTACAAAATCTTCTTAGTCCTGCCCGATGAAGCCAACCAAGGCGCCATCTACCGCATCGTCTACGTCCACGTCCCCAGCATCTTTACCGGCTTCACAGGCTTCTTCGTGGCCCTAGCCGCCAGCGGCGCCTACCTCGCGACGGGCAAACTCAAATACGATGCCTTCGCCGCCGCCGTCACGGAAGTCTCGCTAGCCTTCGCCACCATCGTCCTCGCCACCGGCATGATCTGGGGACGCATCATCTGGGGAGTCTGGTGGGCCTGGGACGCCCGCCTCACAACCATGCTCGTCTGCTGGCTGATCTACGCCGGCTACCTGATGCTGCGCCGCGCCATCGATGAACCCACCCAGCGCGCGCGCCTCTCGGCCGTCGTCTCGATCTTCGGTTGCGTCGACATCCTGATCGTCTGGAAATCCATCGAGTGGTGGCGCACCCAGCATCCCGCGCCCGTGCTCAGCGTTCGCGATGGAGGCGGCATGGGCCCCGGCATGGAAGCCCCCATCTATTGGAACTGGCTAGCCTTCATGTGCCTCGCGGCGATCTTAGTGATGGTCCGCACCCGCCAGGAACAACGCTCCCGCGAAATCGATTCCCTCCGCCGCATGGCCCACTCTTACTAAGGAACTACGAATGATCGAAGCCCGCAATCTCATGTACATGTTCTACGGCTTCGCCGCCGCCTTCGTGATCCTGGTGATCTACGTAGTGTCACTGGCCCTGCGCGAACGCAAACTGACCCAGGAAATCGACCGTGTCCGCCGCATGATCGAGCGCGACAAATAACCGCCTACTGCTTATCGAACGCCTGCTTCACGTCAAACTCGCCGTTAGGAATGCTAACATGCGAATCGACCGTGAGCGTCTTCCCATCCGCCGACAGCGTCCAGATTTCCTTCTGCTTCAGCGTCACGCCTTGAAACTCGCGGCTGCTCTCAATCATCAGCTTATCGCCGATCCACTGCGCCGAGCCCTTCGAGTCCCCATTCACTGATTCCTTGCCATCTGTCGTATACGTCAGACTATTGGTCACATCCCCTTGCGGCCCCGTCTGCGTAGTCGACAAAACCAGCTTCGGATCGTTGTAGGTAATCTTACGCGTCACACTCAGCGGAGCCGGAAACTTCCCGTAATCGCTCTTCGCCCCGTTCAGTTTCCAAACCCCCGAAAAGTCCCGCCCCGCAGCCTGCGCCCTCCCCCCCAGCAGAAAGAATGTACCGGCAAAAACAACCAACAGGACCAAGATCTTCTTCATAGGCAGCACTCCCCATGTGCTTTTCGGCAGTTTCCCTCCCTGAAATTAGTGCCCCCGCCCCGCTTGCATTGCCGCTTCGCCCTAAGGTATCCTGCGAAGGCATTCGGCTCCGTTAGCCCGGGTGCAGAAAGTAGAATTTCGCATCCGCCGTGTTGTTTTTTACTGTGTTGTTGGCTTTCAACGATATGCTCCGACCGATCCAAGGGTAGCTCCGATTCCCATCCGTCCCGGCCGATATGCATTGTCTTGCAAATTCCGTCTACCGCGCCTGGCGCTGCCCGCCAGCGTTTCCGGACCCAACCTGTTTCCATTTCAAGGAGGAGCACTTCTGATGACCAACATTTTTGTCGGCAACCTCAGCTACCAGACCACCCAGGAAGACCTGCACGCCGCCTTCGCCCAGTACGGCAACGTCGAGCGGGTCAATATCGTGACCGATCGCGACACCGGCCAGCCCCGCGGCTTTGCCTTTGTTGAAATGACCGAAAAGCGCGACGCTGAAACGGCCATCGCCCAGTTGAATGGCGCCGAGCTCAACGGCCGCGCCATCAACGTGAACGAAGCCCGGCCCAAGCCGGCTGGCGGGGGCGGCGGCGGATTTGGCGGCGGACGTGGACGCGGCGGTAGCGGCGGCGGCGGTGGACGCGGCGGTGGCGGTGGCAGCCGTGGGCCGCGCTGGTAATCCTCAGTTTTTCACCCGGAAAGCGACCGCCCCAGCGCGGCCGCTCCGGGCCCCTCAATCCCCCTCACCCGCTTTCTGGGTCTTGACTTCACTCCAGCCTTCATTAGAATAGGGATAATTGTCTGCTTCTTATGCCGGGCTGTGATCATAAGCGCACGGAGTTCCTGATGCGGCGGGATGGTGTCGACTACATGCGCTGTCTCGACTGCGACGCCGTACTTGAATCGGAAGACCTGGAGCAGCTCCCGGCTTTCGACGACGAGGATGACGAGCCTCGCCGCAAGCAAGCTTCCTAGCCAGCCGTCTCAACCACTCCCAGCAGCCTGCTCGTGCTCCGCCCCCAATGTTGCGCGAATGCCAGTTCGTGGAGCACAATCGCCGCCACCACTACCGGCACGCCCGCGATGAGCGGCGCCATCCAGCGCGTCCATCGCCGCTCGCCCATCATCCCGCAGGAAATCTCCAGCACCGCGCGCAAAAGCTTTCCATAGCTCCCCGCATCGCCAATCGCCGCCGTCCTACCCTGCTTCAGCCCCTCGAGAAACTCCCGGCAATCGCGCGCCCCGTGCACTTCCGTGTAAGTTTGCCCCAGCGCCGCCAGTGTATGCGAATCGCTGCCCGCCAACCCGATCTTGCGATGCCGTGTAGCGAACGCCTCCGCATGACCGTTGGCCACTGCCAGCATCTGCCCGTTCAAAATCTCGACAGCCGGAAAGCGTTCGGCGAACTCGTCGAAGTCCGCTTCCGCGCGTGCGCCGGTTAAGGCGGAGAAAGCGTGATTGATAGCGAACAGCAGTTCGCGCTCGCCCAAGTAGGCGAACAGCGCCGGAAGATCGTCGCGGCGCCGCTGAATCTCGATATGGTCGCGCTCGTTGATGTCGTAAACGCCCACATGCAATTCCGTTCCCCGCGAAGTCCGGCAAGTGACCTCCTCGCTCAAGAAAAAATCCGCATGCTGCCGCAACGCCTCGGCCGCGTCGATCGAATCATGGTCCGTCACCGTCACCACATCCATGCCGCGCCGCTTTAAGGTGTCATAGACCTCGCCAGGCTCGCTATAACTCTCCCGGCAGATGCGCTGGAACACCGGAACCGTGCACATGCCCGAATGCCTGGTATGGACGTGCAGATCACATTTCATGCCTTCTTATAGCAGCCGAGTGTTACAGTTTCGCTCCACTTGGAACACAACCAAAAAACATTTGGCCCTGTAATTGTTTTATCCGCGCGGGACCCTTGGAATCCACTCCGCCCCGTGAGATCCTGAAAGAAAGGAGTACCTCACTGGCCCGTAAATCGCCCCCCGCAGGGCCCGCGCCGCCCCTGCGAATCGTCTCCATTGGCGGCGGAACCGGCCTTTCTACTCTGCTCAGAGGGTTGAAGCGCTACGTCAAGGCGGCCGAAGGCCATCTTGAGCTCACCGCCATAGTGACCGTCACCGACGATGGCGGCAGCTCCGGCCGCCTGCGCCGCGAGTTCGACGTGCTCCCTCCCGGCGACATCCGCAACTGCATGGTGGCGCTCGCCGAATACGAAGGCTTGATCTCGCGCCTGTTTCAATACCGCTTCGAAACGGGGCGTGGCCTCAAGGGGCATAGCTTCGGCAACCTCTTCCTCACTGCCATGACGCACCTCACCGGTGACTTCGCCCACGCCGTCACGCTCTCCTCGCAAGTGCTGTCGGTGCTCGGCCGCATTTATCCCGCGACTTCCACGAACGTGGTGCTCGAAGCCACCCTCGCCAACGGCCGCAAAATCCAAGGCGAAACGCGCATCAGCCGCAGCACCTCGCCTATCGATCGCATCAACCTGCGGCCATTGAAACCCAAGCCGCTCGCCGAAACCCTCCGCGCCATCGCCGACGCCGATCTCATCACGCTAGGCCCCGGTTCGCTCTTCACCAGCGTGATCCCCAACCTGCTGGTGGATGGAATCCCCCAAGCCATCGCGAAATCCCCGGCCCTCAAGGCCTACTTCGTCAACCTGATGTGGCAGCCCGGCGAGACCACCAACTTCCGCGCGTCCGATCACGTCCAGGCTATCCTGCGCCACTGCGGCCGCGCGCGCGGCGTCCTCGACGTATGCGTGGTCAACACCGGGTCTCTGCCCAACCGCCTGTTGAACCCCTACCAGGCCAAGTCCGCGCACCCCGTGGACAACGATATCGAGAATCTAGAGGCCCTGGGGTTGGAAGTGCTTTCCACCGATCTCTTACGTATGTCCCGCTCGCGCTCCGCCAACAAGATTCGTCATGACCCGGGAGCCATCGGCGCAGTCACCATGGAGCTGGCACAGCAAGGCTACGCGAGAAAACGGAAACTGGATTTATGAAAACACACTTATGAAAACAACGGTGGTGATACTCGCGGCAGGTTTGGGAACGCGCATGCGCTCCAAACAGGCCAAAGTGTTACATCGCGCCGGCGGCTTGTCCCTGGTCGAGCATGTGGTGCAAGCCGCCAGCGTCGTCGCGCCGCGCGATCGCATTGTCGTCGTCACCGGTCACCAGGCCGATACCGTCGAAGCGCTGCTCCAGCCCATGGGCGTCCGCTTCGCGCGCCAAGTCCAGCAGAAAGGCACCGGCCACGCCGTGATGTGCGCCCGCGAACAACTGCAGCAAGCCGATCCCAAGCAAGATGGCCTGCTGCTGGTCCTCTATGGCGACACCCCGCTCCTATCCGCCGCCGCGCTCAAGCAACTCCACGATCATCAAGCCGCCTCCGACGCCGCGGCAACCCTGATCACCACCACTCTCGACAACCCCTCCGGCTACGGCCGCGTGATTCTGGACAAAGCCGGCAACGTCTCGAATATCGTCGAGCACAAGGACGCCACTCCCGCGCAGCTTAAAGTGCGCGTCATCAACTCCGGCATCTACTGCTTCCGCGCTAAGCTCCTATGGAAGTACATCGGCGAAATCAAGCCCAACGCGGCCTCCGGAGAACTGTACCTCACCGACATGGCTGAGATTCTCAATCGCCACGGACAGCGCGTCGAATCCCTGCACCTCGACGACTCCAGCGAATTGCTGGGCATCAACACCCGCATCGAGCTCGCCGAAGCCGACCGCATCCTGCGCGCCCGTAAGACTCGCGAGCTGATGCTAGCCGGCGTCACCATCGAACGCCCCGAAACCGTAGCCATCGACGCCCAAGTGCGCGTCGGCGCCGACACCGTGATCGAGCCCTTCGCCCGGCTGCTCGGCAACACCGCCGTCGGCGAAGATTGCCGCATCGGCCAGGGAGCCATCCTCGAATCCGCCGGCCTGGCCGATCGCGTGACCATCGCGCCCTATACGCTGGTCGCCGATTCCCGCATCGATCCCGGCGCTCAAGTGGGCCCCTTCGCGCGCATCCGCATGCAGGCGCAGGTCGGCCCCGAAGCCCGCGTCGGCAATTTCGTCGAGCTGAAAAAAACGCGCTTGGGAGCCGGCGCCAAGAGCCAGCACTTGGCCTACTTGGGCGACGCCGAAATCGGCGAAAACGTCAACATCGGAGCCGGCACCATCACCTGCAACTACGATGGCGATAAGAAACACCCTACCAAGATCGGCGCCGGAGCCTTCATCGGCAGCAATTCCACCCTGGTCGCGCCCGTCGAGATCAGCCAGGACAGTTACGTCGCCGCCGGCAGCGTGATCACCGACGCGGTCCCCACCCACGCGCTCGCGCTGGGCCGCGCACGGCAAGTGAATAAACCGGGCTGGGTGAAGAATCGTAAAAAGAAGTCCGCGAAAAAAACCTGACCTATTTCTTTTTGGGCTTGGGTTGCTTAACGGCTCCGCGCACCACAATCATCGTGGCCGTGTCGCCCTCGTCGTCGGTAATGTAGCGTACTGTAACTCGGACCTTCACCGCCAGCTTGCCCTCGGTTTTGGTCTGCGGAGTCAGTTGGAACATCCGGCTTTCGGCCTTGCCACGCACCGTTCTGCCCACTACGATGGTCTCGCTGGTGAGCTCCGTCACTGCACCCGCGAAGAACGCGTCGGCCGCCTTGTTGCTAGCAGTTTCGTCTGCCCACAACGGCGCCGCAGCCGTCGAGGCTAGCAGTCCGATGACTAAAAAGGCGCTGGAGAAACCGGTCACTAATGTCAGCATACCGGAACTTATGCTCCGCACAACCACCCAATATATGAAACTTATTTCACCTTTTAATCAGAGCACCAGCACTGGATGATACACGTGCGGCAGCCGCATTTCGCCAATCGCAATCAGCTCGCCTTGCGGCGTGACTGCTTTCACGTAGCGCGTGTCGTCGCGACTCTGAAACGGCGACACCCGAAAATCGCGCCCGTTGCGAATCTGCCCTACAGTGATCGTGTCCACCAGTTCCGCCGGAAACCCGGGCAGTAATTGCGCCGCCGGGATCAGCGCTTCCCCCAACCGTTCTTCCTGCGCCAGCACCGCCAGTTCCTCCAGCGTCCGCGCCTGCCCGATTTTGAAGTCTCCCGATGCCGTCCGCCGCAGCGCTTTCAAGAACGCTCCGCAGCCCAGCGCTTCCCCCGCGTCATGCGCGATGCCGCGCACGTAGGTGCCCGCCGAACAATGCATGCGGATGGTAGCCTCGCACGCTTCAATCCCCACAATCTGCAGGTCATATACTTCGACGGCCACTGGTTTCAGCTCCACCGGTTGCCCTTTGCGAGCCAGCTCATAAGCCGGCCGCCCGGCAATTTTCTTCGCCGATACCGGCGGCGGCGTTTGCAGCAACGCCCCTCGAAAACGGTCCAGCAGCGCTTCCAGCGCGCCGCGTTCCAGCGTCACCGGAGTCTCCGCAGACGTCGCCTCGCCATCCATATCGTAGCTGTCGGTCGAGTAGCCGAAATGGATCACGCCTTCGTAGGTCTTGTCATTGCGCGTGAAGAACTGCGCGAGGCGCGTGGCCCGCCCGATCACCAGCGGCAGCACGCCCGTCGCCCCCGGGTCCAACGTCCCCAGATGCCCCACCTTGCGCGTCCCCGCCAGACGCCGCATTTTGTTGACAACGTCGTGCGAGGTCCACTCGCGCGCCTTGTCTACGATGATGACTCCGTCCACTAAGCTAATTTAGCAGGTGCTCGAAATCACTTTTGATATTTGCGGGCAAAGGTGGCCAGATCGAGCGCGTCCACCTTCAACATCGCCTCGCGGAAGGCGTCGGGGTCCGGCAGCGGCCCGATCAGCACGCGGAAGATTTTGTCATTCGGCCCGGGCGCGACGAAAGCCTCGAAGCCATGCACCCGCATTCCCTCCGCGAGAATCACCGCCATGCCGCGTTCCACCGCCCCCACCTGTAAATAGACTTTGCCGATTTCGGGTTCTCCCACCAGCGGGCGCACAGGTTTTGTCAAAGGCTCGGCCTTAGCCAGTAGCGACGCCTGAGGAAGCGGTGCAGGAACCGGAGCCGCAACCGGAGCGGTCACCACCACCGCCGGCCGCCGGGCTCTCTTCGTGGCGATAGTCTCGCCCGCCAGGTAAGCCAGCGAACCACAGACCGCTACTGCAATCACGCCGACAAACAGCCAGCTCGCCACCTGCGTCCGCCCCAGGACGAGTTCGTATTCAGTGGCCGATTCCCGCCCCGCTTGCTGCTCCATGGAAACCTCGGCCGATGGGTATGACTCCAGATTCAGAATACTCGTCATCACCGATTCTATCGGCGCGATTCGGGCGAATCTATAGGCGGCCGCTAGCGGTGCGACGAGAAGATCGCCAGATCGATCGCGTCGGCCATGGCCTTGTACCCGGCATCGTTGGGATGCAAGTGGTCACTGATATTGAAGTCCGCGCGAATTTGCTTGGGGTTCTTCGGGTCCCGCACCACCGCGTCGAAGTCCACCAGCGCGTCAAAGGCGCCGCTGGTCCGAATCCACTGGTTCACCGTTTCGCGGCTCGCCTCACCCTTCTCGTCGTAGTACGCCGCACCCGCATAAGGCGTCAACGTCCCGCCCAGGACCTTGATCCCGTGCACATGTGCCCGCTCCACCACCTGCCGCAGCGCACCGATCACATCCTCCGCGGTCACTGCATCACCCGGCGAAGCGTTGGGCAGATTTGAGAAGCCGATGTCATTGATCCCTTCGAGCAGCGTCACCCACTTGACGCCGGGCTCGCTCAGAACATCCCGCTCGAAACGCGCCAAAGCGCTGGTGCCGATGAAGTCGTGGAGCAGACGATTTCCCGAAATCGCCGTATTCACCACTGCGAGATCTTTCGTCGCCCGATTCGCCTGTAGCCGCTGCGCCAGAACACTGGGCCAACTCCGATTGGCGTTCACTGTCGAAGTCGCTCCATCGGTAATCGAGTCCCCATACGCCACAATCACCCCCGCATCCGCCGGCGCCAGAACGTCCACGCCCGAAAGCCAGCACCAATACTCCGCCGTCGTCGCGCCCTCCATGCTGGCTTGCCCCGCGACATCACGGCCCGGCGCGGAAATATAGGTGGTCTGCAGTGCCACCGCGTGCAGCGTCGGCGGACCGCTATCGCCCGGAACGAAAACGCTGATCGCCAAGTCGCCGAGCGGCGGCACTTCAAGATCCACCGCATCGCTGATCATCTGGCCCCCTGCCGGAATCATGACCGTGCGCTTCCCATTGAAAAGCAGCACGCGATTGCTTCCCACCACAATCGCCGAGCCCTTGCCGTGCAGCGCCACGTGAGCCGCTCCCACCGTCAAAGGCCCGCGCCCGTGAGCGTTCGACAGCCGCACACGAATCCGCCTGCCCCCCAAGCTCACGCGCACCACCATGCGCACCGTCTGGTCGTGGAAACTCTTCAATTCCTGAAAAACCGGACCCTGCGAGTTCGATCCCGGCGGTGGAGGCGCCAGCACCACCGGCGGCTGCGGCGCCGCAGCCCACGTCGCTACCCAATGCTGTGCCCAAGCCGGCGCGCTCAACGCCACCAACAGCAGACTCAACAGGGACAGCTTCATATTCCCCTCCCTACAAATTACGTTTCAAAAAACTGCAAATGTGGAATCCGTCCAGGAACTTGAATGGCGTTTCGCCCAGCGTGTAATGCCCGCAGGGCAGCACCACAGCCTTGTAGTCCATCTTCAGTTCACGCGCTTTGGCGATCACCTGCTCGGAAAATCGCAGCGGAAAAGTCGTATCGTAGCGCGCATAAATGAACAGCGACTTTTTCTTCAGCGTCGCGTAGCGCTCAATATAATGCGGCGGACTGATCACCATCCAGGCGTCGCGCAACTGCTGCAGCGTGACCTCCGGCTCCAGACTCTGCCGAATATGCTGCGACGACAACCCCTCCCACACCACATCCGCAAAATACGTCGAGCAGTGATTGAAGACGTTCACCTCGATGCGCGGATCGTGCGTGCTCGCCAAAAATGCATAACACGAACCCAAACTAGTGCCCACAATGCCCACGCGCTCATAGCCTTCTGAAACCAGCCAGTCAACCGCGCTGCGCGTGTCGATCACCGCCTGCCGCGTGGCGTCAATCGTGCGCGCGATATTCGAGGACACCGCGTAATCCGCCCGTTTGAGCTCTGCCGGCATGCGGTAATCGTGATAGGGCGGACTCAAACGCAGCGCCGAAATCCCCAGCTTCGCGATGCCCACGCACAACGCATTGTGCTGGGTCGCCGAGGCGTTCCAATGGGGCAGCACCAGCGCCGCCACCCGCCGCGCCCCCGGCTTCAACTGTCGCCGGAAACCACTGCCCGTGGACCCGGTTATTCTCCGGATGCGGCGTCTCCACCGCACTGGTGAAGCGCAGCAGATTCCCCGTGAGTTCAAAATCCGTAGGCGGCTGGTAGGCGAAAAACTGGTCGCTCGATTCCAGCGCCGCGCGGTTCAGCAAACTCAAGTAGGCGTGGGCATCGTGCCCGTTCTGGGGATTCTCGCGTGAAACCGGCCAATCCTGGTCCATTCCAGCCCCCACTCGAACGGCCGCACTTTGCGGTCCGTGGCCCGGGAGCACAAACGGTCCTCCCAGTCGTAAATCCACCTCGCGTAAAGTTTTCGCATGAATCCACCACCAGTTTAAGGGAGCGGCGCCGGGCGGGAAGAAGTTGGAGCGAGAAATAAAAATAGGGAGGTGCGCCACCTCCGATATTGGCGTCCTCCCCGAAGGTCCCCGTACAAGCCCCCTATATGGGTGTGTTCAGCACAGGCAAAGAAAACAAGGAGAGAATCAATTCACAAGCGCTGGGATCACCGTGCCCTTGGCAGTGGCACCTGACTGTGTCCGGAATTCGTATTGCTGGATTTCGATAGCGGCCCGGCCTTCTTCAAAGCGCACCACGCGGCCGCGCGCCACCAGCTTCAGCGCGACTTTGTTGTTCAGTTGCACTGGCCAGTTGATAGCCACTTCCAAGCGCCGCCCGGGTAGCAACATGTGTTCCGACGTAAACAAAATGCCGGAACTGGAAATGTTCAGGGTCTTCCCCTCGCCGGTCTCTTCGCCGCCCCGCTTGTTCAGAACCTTGAAGCGGACTTCGCGTTCGATCGGGAATCGATCTGAGTGCCGCCGTTCTGACTGTGATTTTTCCATCACGCTCACCGTATTACCTCGCTCTTTGAGTTTCACCTCGGGGGCGTGTTCAAACAATAGATAAACCGGCCTATTTGCGATCCAGTACTAAGGTCTGGTCGATCTGGTACTGGCATCCTAGTCCCGGGATTAGGGGCGTCTTCCGCCGGGCCCGGATCTCCGCCAGGCGCTGGGCAATCCGTTGCTCGATTCCCCGATCCGTGGGATGGTAGAACTCCGTCCCCCGGAGGTTATCCGGCAAGCACTCCATCGTATTCATGGCGTCTTCGAAGGTATGCGCATGCTGGTAATCCGCCCCGTAACCCCATTCCTTCATAGGCTTGGTGGGAGCATTCCGCAGTTGCATCGGCACCGGTTCCGCCGTCGTCTTCGCCACCGTCTCCCGCGCCGCGTTCAGCGCCTTGTACGCGGCATCAGACTTCGGCGCCACCGCCAGATACAGAGTAATCTGCGCGAGTGCCTGATCCCCCTCCGGCACTCCCAAAAAATGGACCGCCTGTTGCGCCGCCACCGCCTGCTCCAGCGCCCGCGGGTCCGCCAGACCGATGTCCTCGATCGCCATTCGCATCAGCCGCCGCGCCAGATACAACCGGTCCTCGCCCGACTCCAGCATCCGCGCCAGCCAGTACAACGCCGCATCCGCGTCCGAAGACCTTACGCTCTTATGCAGCGCCGAAATCAGATTGAAATGCTCCTCGCCGCTCTTATCGTAGAGCAGCATTTTGCGCCCCAGCACCGACTCCACCGCCTCGCGATCGAGCACGCCCTCGTGCGCCACAGCCGAAGCCAGTTCCAGCAGGTTGTACGCCGCCCGCGCGTCCCCGTTCGAGTACACCGCAATCTGCTCCAGCGACTCGTGCTGCGCAGCCAGATCGAGCACCTTCAGCGCCCGCTCCAAAAGCGTGACGATCTCATCCGTCGACAGCGCCCGCAGCGCATAAACCTTCGCGCGCGACAGCAGCGCCGACACCACTTCAAATGATGGATTCTCCGTAGTCGCGCCAATCAAAATGATGTCCCCGCGCTCAACATAAGGCAGAAACGCGTCCTGCTGCGCCCGGTTGAAACGATGAATTTCGTCGACGAACAGCACCGTCCGTCGCCCGGACCTGCGGCTCCGCTCCGCATCCGCCATCACGCTCTTGATCTCTTTGATCCCGCTCAGCACCGCGCTGAACGGCACGAAATCGGCCTTGGTCATGCGAGCAATTACCCGCGCTAGCGTAGTCTTGCCCACCCCGGGAGGCCCCCACAAGATCAGCGACTGCAATTCATCCCGCTCGATCTGCGCCCGCAGCGGCTTGCCCGCCCCTAGAATGTGTTCCTGCCCGACGAAATCCTCGAACGTCTCCGGACGCATGCGCTCCGCCAGCGGACGCTTCGCGTCCCCTTCGTTCCCCGGGGGTGTCATGTCAAACAAAGTCATCGAGCAGTCCCTCGCTGCCGTCGCGCTTCATAGAGTAGAATCCCGGCAGCCACCGCAGCGTTCAAACTTTCCACACCAGCCGTGGGAATCCGCAGCCCCGTAGCCCCCTCAGCCAGCGCCGCACTCACTCCGCGCCCCTCGCTGCCGATGATGATCCCGCAGCGCGCACTCAGATCCGCTTCGCTCACCAGCCTCGCGGCGCGCGGCATCGCCGCATACCAAGCCATCCCCGCCTGCGCCAAAATCCCCTCGGCCCCGACTCCCGCCAGCAGCGGCACCCGAAACGCCGATCCCGCTGACCCACGCAAGCATTTGGGATTGTACGGATTCACCGTGCCCTTCAAAAACACCACTCCCGTCGCCCCAAACGCCTCCGCCGCCCGCACAATCGCCCCTGCGTTACCCGGGTCCTGCACCCCGTCGAGCACCACCACCAGCGCCGCGCCTCGCGTGACCTGCTCCAACGTCGCCACCGCCGGACGCACCAACGCAATCACCCCTTGCGGAGTCTCGGTCGATGCCAGTTCCCGAAAAGTTTTGTCGCTGACGATGCGAGCGTCCGGGTAATGCAAATGGGCCGACTCCGCCACAATCACCGCGCCCACCTCGCACTTCGCCGCCAGCGCCTCGTCGAGCAGATGCGCGCCCTCGGCCACCGCATAACCGTCTTCCGTGAGAGTCCCCTTGGAAACGGCGCGGCGGATTTGCTTGACCAGCGGGTTCTTGTCGCTGAGAGAGTCCACTACAATGATTCTGAACGCCCAGCATAACGCACATGAGACGGCCACTGACATGGATCGCGGTACTTCTTGTGTGCCTGGCCGGCGCCTTCACACTGCTCCGGGTGCTGGCCGTGGCCCGCGACATCCGCCGCCAGTCGACCGTCGATGAAGTGCGCCCCGCCGACGTGATCCTGGTTCTAGGCGCCGCCGAGTATCGTGGAAAACCCTCGCCGGTGCTCGAAGCCCGCCTCAACCATGCCCTGTTTCTCTACCGCCAGCAATGGGCCCCGCGCATCCTCACTACCGGAGGCGCCGGCGGCGACCCCACCTTCACCGAAGGCGAAGTGGGCCGGGCATACCTAAGCAGCCACGGCATCCCGTCCGAAGCGATTCTGACGGAAACCCAAGGCTCGAGCACAGTAGAAAGCACCGTAGCCGCCGCCGAAATCATGCGCCGTTTGGACCTGAAGTCGTGCATCGTAGTCAGCGACGGCTACCATATCTATCGCGTCAAAAAGATGCTCGAATCCCAAGGAATGGACGTCTTCGGCTCCCCGCGCCCGTCGGAACCTCATGACACCTGGCGCGAAAGCTGGTTGTACTTCCGCCAAGCCATCGCCTATGGGCTGTGGCGCATCGGCATTGCGGTGTGAAGCCTCAGCCGCGGGCGGAGCGGACCACTTGCTCGGCCCATGCCGTCGAATCGAGGTAAGCTTCGCCAATCGCCGCAGTGGAAATTCCGCAGCGCTGCGAGAGCTCCGCCACTTGATCCCAGTCACCTCGCTCATAACAACAAACCAACTGAAAAAGCCCGCTCAACAAGTCCTTTTCCGGGCCGGTTCCGAGCACCGCCTCAGTGACCTTTCTCCCCATATCCATGCCACGCATGGCTTCCTCCAAAGGCTGATCGATCAAGGCATCCAGCAAGGAGAACATACCCACCAGGAAAGCCTGGTTCGAACTGTCGCCGCGCGCCAACTCGGCTAAACGCTCACAAAAGCGCGCCCGTACCAGCGAGAGCTTCATCAGCTCTCCCGGCTTATTCGTCGCCAGCTTGGGCAAGGTCGCCAGCGTCACCCAGCGGCGAATGTGATCCTCCCCGAGCGCCACCAGCGCGGCATGGATGGAACGGATATCGCCGCGTTTAAACAGCGCAGAGTTGGCGTAGCGCAGCAGTTTATAGGTGAGGGACACGTCCTCTCGAATCAGCCGCTCCAGCCGCCGGAAATCCAACTCGGGCTGTTGCACTTCACGCAGCAGGCGCAAGCAGGCGGTGATCATCGTCGGGATGTCCTGGCTGCGCACCATTTCCGGCCGCGCAAAAAAATAGCCTTGAAATAAGTCGTAACCGGCGCGGCGCGCCCACTTAAATTCCTCGTACGTCTCCACTTTTTCCGCCAGCATCTGCACGCCGCGCGGTTTGTAGGTCCGCAGCATGTTTACTTGCTCCTCGCGCGAGCTCAAGCGCAGATCTACTTTAATCACATTGGCAATAAGCGCCAAGGGAGCGAAGGCCGGCGCGTCGGCGAAGTCGTCGAGCGCCAAGGTGTACCCTTGTTTGCGGATGCTCTGGCACAAAGCCACCAGATCTGCCGTGGGCACCACGGTTTCCAGAATTTCAATCACCAGCGATTGCCGCGGGAGCGTCAAATGCATGTTCTCTGCCAGCAGGCGATGATCGAAATTGACGAAGGCCTTTTTCCCGCCCAGTAGCGCTTCTGCGCCAGCGGACATCATGGTGTTCGCCAATACCTGCATTGTCGCCGCGGCAGCGTCGGTGCCGTCGAACTGATTGCTGGCCGCATTCGACCGGAACAGCAACTCATATCCATAAAGATTTCGCTGGCTATCGAAAATTGCTTGGCGCGCGACGACTACTTCCACCCCCTACTATCGGGCGAATGCATCGAAATGCCCAGTGCTGCCTGTTTGAGGTGCGCAGTGCAAAAATGGCACGCTTCGCCAAGCGTAGGATTGCCGATTAATACTTGCGCAATACCGCCAGCAATTTCCCCTGGACTTGCACCGCTGCCTTGGGCACGTAAATCGGCTGCATCGCGGCATTGGCCGGTTGTAGCCGCACCCTGTCGCCCGGTTCGTTATAGAACCGCTTGAGCGTCGTCTCCACCCCGTCCACCAGCGCCACCACAATATCGCCGTTGCGCGCATCCCCGGCCTTCTCGATCAGCACGTAATCGCCGTCGCAGATGTGGTCTTCGATCATCGAGTCCCCGCGCACCTTCAGCGCGAAGGTATCGGGATCCCCCGCGAAGTCCGCGAAATTGAGCGTGTCCTCGCCCGCGATCGCCTCCACCGGCCGCCCCGCCGCGATGCGCCCCAGCAACGGCACTTCCACCCGCGCCGGCATCTGCCGGTGCTGCCGCTGCTCTTCGTAGTACTTCGGCGACACTTCCAGAGACCGGCTCTGGTTGAACCCACGCTTCAAATACTCCTTGGTCTCGAGCGCTAGGATGTGCTTATGCACCGTCGCTAGCGATGCCAAATCCAGCCCCTCCGCGATCTCTTCGTAGCTGGGGCTGTACCCCCGCTTCTCTAAGAAACCCGCAAGGAACTCCAGGAATTCTTTCTGGCGTTTCGTAAGAGCCATAAAGCAATGATAGGCGAAGAAAAGGGGAATTTGCAAGCTAAAAATTTCTTCATACTATCGCGAACAAAAATGACCATATTTGGTTAGCCCCGTCCACCCCCCAACCCTTACGGCAGGGGAACGATTGCCGAAAAAGTGGGCCTGAAATTGCTCCTACTATAACGGGCCAATGCCCGGGAGGAAATCCATGTTTAGATTTGCACTGCTCACCATCGTTCTCTCACTCGCAGCCGGGTGTTCCCGTCAACCCCAGTCCGCCGACGTGAAAGACGCCACCGAAAAGTCCTTGAAAGACGCCGGGTTTAAAGACGTCACGGTATCGCAGGACCGCAGTAAAGGCGTTGTCACCATCGGCGGCCATGTGGATTCGCAGGAAGACAAGGCGCGCGCGGAAGCCATCGCCAAAGCCTCGGCCGCCGGCCAGATCGTTGCCGATGAAATAGGCGTTCAGCCCGCGCCCACCGCTAAAATTGCCAAGGAAGTCAGCGCCGACGAAGACGCAGCCATCAACAAAAATTTGGACGCAGCTTTCACCGCCGCGGGACTCACCGGCGTAAACCACAAGACCAAAAACGGAGTCGTAGTCCTCACCGGCAAAGTATCCGCGGCCGCCACCCGCAGCCAAGCGGAATCAGCCGCCAGCCAGATTGCCAATGTGCAGCAGGTCGTTAACGAAATCGAAACCAAGAATTAGTAGCGCCAGCGGTCGATCAAGCGCAGCGGACGGCTGAGGTCACCCAGCCGTCGCCCGCTTGATCCTGCCGCTAATGACTTCCACCATGCCGATCGCCCCCAAACCGAGCAGCAGATGCACCACGCGAATCACTTCGTGCGCCTCCCCCGGCAGGAACATCTGCATCCGGAAGGCGAACGCCAGCACGATCACGCCATAAAACATCCCGCCCAGCACCAGCCCCGGCGGAACGCCCTTGCGCAGCCCGATCCCCGATAGAATCCACAACAGTCCGATCACGATTTCGCCAATCCGCATGTGCACCGGCACGAAGCGCAGCGAATGCCCGGTCCAAAAACGAAACCCCAGCACCAACAGGATCAGGGCGAGCAAACGCACGGCATTTTGGATCACTAAAGCTGCAACTCTCATAGCGCCTAGGATCGCACGCCCGAACGCGCCAATTGTTATCCTGCGAATATGCAGCTCCGGCACTCCGTCTGCGCGCTCGATTGCCCCGACGCCTGCGGCCTGCTAGTCCACATCGAAGACGGCCGCGCTACCAAGCTGCGGGGCGATCCCGATCACCCCGTCACCCGCGGATTCCTCTGCGGCAAAGTCGCCCAATATCTGGAACGCGAATATTCGCCCGACCGCCTGCTCTATCCGCAAAAACGCAGCGCCGCCAAAGGCCAAGGCCGCTTCACCCGCATCTCCTGGGACGAAGCTCTCGGCACCATCGCCAGCCGTTTAACCGCCATCGCTCAAGAGCACGGAGCCGAATCGATCCTCCCCTACAGCTACGCCGGCACCATGGGACTCCTCAACGGTTCCGGCATGGACCGCCGCTTCTTCCACCGCCTGGGAGCCTCGCGCCTGGACCGCACCATTTGCTCCTCGACCGGCGGCGCCGCGCTCACCGCCACGCTCGGCCTGCGCTACGCCACTGAGCCCGAACAATTCCGCCACTCGAAATTAATCATCGCCTGGGGCGCAAACATCCACGGCACCAACGTGCACCTGTGGCCCTTCATCGTAGAAGCCCGCCGCAACGGAGCCAAGCTAGTAGTAATCGACCCCGTGAAAACGCGGACCGCAGCGTTAGCCGACCTCCATCTCTCCGTCAACCCCGGCAGCGACCTGGCGCTAGCGTTAGGCCTGATCCACGTAATCATCGGCGAAAATCTTTACGACGTTAATTACGTAACCCGCCACACCAACGGCTTCGACGACTTGGCGAAGTTAGCTCGCGCCTACGACCCCGCGCGCGTAGCAGCCCTAACCGGCATAGCGTCCGCAGACATCATCCAACTAGCGCGCGACTACGCCACCACGCGTCCCGCCGCCATCCGCCTCAACTACGGAGTCCAACGCAGCGAACACGGCGGCGCCGCCGTACGAGCCATCACCGCTCTCCCCGCCCTCGCCGGCTCCTGGAAAGAAGTAGGGGGCGGCCTGCAACTCTCCACCTCGCACGCGTTCCACTTCAACAGCGCAGCTCTGGAGATGCCCCAGCTCCAACCACGCCCGACCCGCATCGTCAACATGTCGGAGCTAGGCAAAGCCCTCACCGAACTCAACGACCCACCTGTCAAAGCCATGGTGGTCTACAATTCCAACCCCGCCGCCATCGCTCCCAACCAAGCCAAGGTGCTAGCAGGCATGCGCCGCGAAGATCTGTTCACCGTAGTGCTCGAACAATTCCAGACCGACACTGCCGACTACGCCGACATCCTCTTGCCATCGACAACGTTTCTAGAACACACCGACCTCTACCGCGCCTACGGCCATTACCACGTACAGCTAGCGCGCCCCGTATTAGAAGCCCCCGGCGAAGCCCGCTCCAACGTAGAAGTCTTCCGCGACCTGGCCTTGCGCATGGGTTTCGACGATCAGTGCTTCCGCGATTCCGAAGACATCATGCTCCGCTCGCTCCTGAATTCCGGCCACGAGTTCCTGAAAGGCATCACACTGGAGCGGCTGGATCAAGAACATTCCATCCGCCTGAATATCTCCGAGCCCGGCACTCCGTTCCTGCCCTTCGCCGAAGGCGGTTTCGGAACGCCGTCAGGCAAGTGCGAATTCGGCGCCGAAACCCTGGACTACACCCCGCCACAAGAATCCCGCTTCGGTGACGCGCAGCTCCAGCGCCGCTATCCCCTTGAGTTAATCTCGTCAAAGAACGACGACAGCATGAACTCCACCTTCGGCAACCGCCAGCATGTAGACGCCGCCACGTCCTTACTGCATATAAACCAAACCGACGCCGCCCAGCGCGGCATCCAAACCGGCGACCGCGTAAGAATCTACAACGACCGCGGCAGCCTGACGTTACGAGCAGACGTAAACGGCGCAGTCCAACCCGGCGTAGCCCGCGCCCCCTCCGTCCGCTGGAACAAACGCTCCGAAGACGCCTCCAACGTGAACGTCCTAACCTCAGACCGCCTGACCGACATCGGCGGCGGCCCCACATTCTACAGTTGCCTGGTAGAAGTAGAACGCTGCGGCGATTAACGAGCAGCAGCCGAGATCGCTGCAGCCCGCTCCAGCATCGCATCCAGATCCGCGCGCGAATAGTAATGCCCGCGCATCACCACCGCATTGATCTTCTGCGTGTTCCGAATATCCTCCAACGGATCTGCATCCAGCAAAACGAGATCGGCAGACTTCCCTTCCTCCACCGTCCCCGTCTCGTCTAAAATCCCGAAGTAGCGCGCCGGATTCCGCGTAGCCGTCTGCAGCGCCTCCATGTTCGTCAGACCGCACTCCTGCAGCAGCGCCATCTCCTGATGCAGCCCCCACCCCGGCAACACCGGATTTAGCGGATTCGTATCTGTCCCCGCCAGCAACTCGACGCCAGCACGATGCATGTCACCCACCAGCTTCCGATACCGCGTCAACAACATCCGCATCCGCTGATGCAGTACCTCATACTCCGCCGGCGACTCATCCCGCAAGTAATAAATCACCAGCGGGTCCCAATTATCCGTCCAGCTCTTAGGAAGAAATCGCCGGCGCGGATCGTGTACAAACTCATCATCCATCTCATGCACAAATCCGTCGAGGATCGCGAGCGTAGGCGTCTGCCAAGTCCCGTTCTTGACGAACCCCTGAAACACCACGGCCGCTTTCTTCTCGTCGTAAGTGTCCACCAGCCCCGCGAGCATCGGCCAAGCCAGCAGCCGCAGCCGCTGCGCGCCGGTGATCTTGCGATCGTACATCGTCGCCACGCGCTCCTTGCGCAGCCGCACCTCATCCGTAGAAGCGTTCAGAAGAATATTATTCAGGTGCTCCTCGCTCCGAATCCCCGCCGCCGAAGCCTCCAGCGGACTCACCTCCTCCGGCACATGCCCCGCCACCGGAATCCCCACCGCCCGGGCCTCCTCCATCAGTGCCAGAAACGCCTCCCGTGGGACGCTGTTATATACCTTCAGGAAATCCGCGCCGTCGGCAGCGAGAGCCCGCACCGCCGCCCGCGCCTGTTCCGCATTCGCCACCGCCACCGCATCCGGAGACGTTCCCGTCATTAAAGGCCCGTCAATAAACCCCGGAGCAAACATGCGCGGCGCATCCGGGAGCAGCTTCCATTGCCGGATGGTCGCGAGCGCCGCCCCCGAATACATCTCGCGCACGCCCGTGATCCCGTTCGCCACCAGCAGCGGAAACATAATCTGCGGGGCGGTGATATGCATGTGCATGTCCCACAGCCCAGGGATCAGAAACTTGCCCGTGGCATCGATCACCACAGCGTCCGCGATCGCCTCCACGCGCGGCTTGACCGACACAATGCGCCCGTCGCGCACCACCACCGTGAAGTCTTGTTTAGGAGGCGCCCCGGTTGCGTCGATCACCGTAGCGTGTTCGAAGACCAGCGTCTGCGCGAACCCAACGGAAGCAATCAGGAGAAGGAGAGCGCCGCGCACTACAGCAACTTGCTAATAGCGGCTTCCAGATCCGCAATCGAAGTCTCGCCGAAGAAGGACCGCACCTTCTTCCCGCTGCGGTCGTAGAGAAACAAAGCCGGCAGCTCGCCGCTCGACCACTTGGCATCCACCGCCGGATAGAACTTGTCGTTATCGGCAGTCTTCAACAGATAGTTCGCGCCCTCCGCGCGATTGTCCTGAAGCAGCTTCGCCGCAGCAGTTTGCTGCTCCGCCTCATCCGCAGAAATCATAACCAGATCGAACCCGCGCGCCGCCAATTTGTGCGACAACTGCACCAGTTGTGGCATCTCCTTGCGGCAAGGCACGCACCAGGTAGCCCAGAAATTAGCCAGTACGACTTTGCCCTTGTGCGCGGCAATCACTTTCGGATAACTTGCTTGGTCGACAGGAGTCAGCTTGCCCTGCGCCGCCAGCGCAGCCGCCATCAACACCAGACTCACCAGCAGTTTCATTTCTTTTCGGGCTTGTCGAGCTTGAAGTTCATCACCGCTTCCTTGCGAGTATCGAAAATGCTCAACGTGCGCGACGCCGCCGTCATTTCGCCGAAACGGGCCGTCAACTGGTAGTCGATATCCGGCCGTAGACCGAAGAACTTGTAAGCCCCGTCATTCTGTGTAATAAACGACCGCACCTGGAGCGTGCGCATATCCTTCAACTGAACCACCGCACCGCTTACCGGCTGCTCTTGCGCGTCCAGCACCAGTCCCATCACGTTTCGCAGCTTAGCCTCGTCGCGCCTCTCCTTGCGCGTCTCGGCTTGGCCAAAAAGGCCCGCGGAAACCAGCAGCGCCACTGCCGCCAGGGCCAACACGCGAGCGCCGTTCCGCCTTGGGATCATAGTTTGCTCCATTGCTTATTTGGACTCGGCAGGTAGCACCAAAGTTACCTCCACGCGCTCTTCGCCGCCCACCGCAGCCTCTTTTTCCACCGCCTGAAAGCCCTTCATGGACGCCTTCACGACGTAAGTAGCCGCCCCCGGCAGCACCCGGAAAGCGAATTCGCCGCGCGCGTCGCTCACCGCTTGCAGTTTCTTCCCCTTGGGCGCGTCTTTCATGGCCAGCGTCACCGTGGCCCCCGGCAGTGAGAAGCCGTTTTCACGGAACACCGCCCCCGCCACCACCGCATGGGGGAGTTCGTTTTTCCGTTGCGCCCCGGCCACCAGCAGCGCGCATCCGCACAACGCGGCGGCCAGTTTACTTCCAGGCCTTATCCTCATCGTCGTCGTCTTCTTCTTCTTCTTCAGCGTCCTCGTCGTCTTCGTCCAAATCGTCGTCGAGGTCTTCTTCATCCTCATCATCGACGCCATCCGGCACCAGTTCCAGCGGACTTACCCCACTGACATTGAGATTTGCGCCACACTCCTCGCAGATGAGCGAATCCCCCTCGTCCAGCTCTTCCTCGTCAACATCTATGACCGCATCGCAAAGCGGGCAGTTGACCATCGCTCCCCTCCCTCAATTCAAACGCACGTGCGTGCCACCACGCATCCAGAACTATATTTACCATGAGATCCGCCGCCCGCAAGTGGCTAGACGGGCTGTAACGCGCCGGCAGCGCGTTCGAGATCGGGCGCGGACAGGGTCACCAGTGTCTTTTCCAGGTCCTCGCCGGACGAAATCATATAGCGCAAGTGCCGCCCCGCCAGTTTCAGGCACCACGGATCCGTCAGCGCGTGCCCGGATTTCGCCGCCAGCGTCAGCAGCAGCGGATGCGGCAGCGCGACGATTTTCTCCTGCTTGTCTTCCCCCTCGGTCCACACCACGAACTTCACATCGACGGTATCGGCATGGCGGATGGAGATGCCGGTCTGCAGCCAGCGGAATTCCACCTCCCAGGTGCGGCCAAAAGGGTCGGGCCCAGCTTGAAAGCGGCGAACATTGTCAGGCATCGTTACTAGCGTAACAAATGAAACCGCTGCTCCAAACAATTGTCAGTCCGGCTTGCGCGCCCACACCAATGACATGCGCGGCGAGAGAACCAGGATCGCGGGGTCCCGCGTGTCACGGTCCATATCCGCTAGGATGGTGTCCATCTCCGTGGCCGTCACTAATCCCGCCGCGACAAACGCCGGTGCAGCTTCCTGCACCGACCATTTCAAAAGAAACCGGTCTTCTCCGCGCGCGATGGCAGGCTGGTGAATCTCGATCTCCGGCTCCGGAAAACCCGCAGCCTTGACCAGATGATAAAGACGCCTTTCCAGCGTGTAGTCTAGCCCGCGCGTCGGACCTAGACGGCTGAACAAATCCGCGAACCACTGCAGCGAACTAGCGGGAGTGCTGCCCGCCGAGCTCAGGTCTCCATCCTCTACCACTAAAATTCCGCCGGGTTTGAGAATCCCGAACATTTCACGAAGGCAAGCCTCGGGATCGGTAAGATGCAAGAGCAAGTAGCGGCAATAAACCACGTCGAAGGAGCCGCGCGGCAGACCCGTCGCCGTAGCGCTGGCCTCGAGAAATCTCGCGTTGCTGATTCCCTCCGCTTCGCATAAGCGGCGGCCTTGCTCCAATTGCGCGAAGCTCACATCGACCCCGGTTACGCTCCCCTCAGGCCCCACCATCTCCGCCAGCGTCCGCGTCGTCGCTCCTACTCCGCAGCCGAAATCCGCCACCGCCATCCCCGGTTTCAGGCCCGCCCGTAGCAGAATTCGGCGCCCGGTTGGGGAATAAATCCGGTGCAACGCAGTCAAGCGGCGCACCGCTGCTTCGCCGGTGGCGAGCGAATATTCGCCCGCGCTCATCTTGGGTTGCAAGCTGTAAGCTCCTCTCGACTTGATCCTATGGACTCAGTTTAATCGAGACTTCGCGCTGCAGGAAAGTGATCAAGCACACCCCCGCTGTCCCTGTGGTTTATAATCGTGGCAGGATTTCTATGAGCCTTAAGGTCTTCGTTTGCTGGGTGCCGCTGCTGTTAGCGCAGGGTTTTGCGCAGCAAGCGGGATCGGTTCCCGCGCCCCCGCCGCCCGCCGCCGCGCAGGAGCAGGCCGAGCCGGGCGCTGCCTCCATCAAAGTCGAAGTGAACGAGGTCATCGTCCCCGTCACCGTCACCGACGACAAAGGCCGCTTCGTTTCCAACCTCGAACAGAAAGACTTTCAGATTTTCGACGAAGGCAAGCTGCAAAGCATTGAGTTCTTCTCGCGCGAGCGCGCCCAGCCGGTAGTGGCCGGCATCCTCCTCGATCTCAGTAATTCCAGCCGCACCCAGTGGAAACATTTTCAGGACGCCGCCACTGAACTGGCCCTCACCCTGCTGCCCGGCAAAGAAAAATTCTCCGGCTATCTGATCGGCTACGGCAATAAAGCCGAGCTGATGATCAACACCACCTCCGACCCCGAGCCCTTTGTTTCGAAGATTCGCGACCTGAAGCCCGGCGGCGGAGCGGCGCTCTACGACGCCATCTACATGGCCTGCACCAACCGCGCGCTGATCAAAGGTGAACCCTTTGAGCCGCGCCGCGTGCTCATCGTCGTGGGCGACGGCAACGACAATTCCAGCAAGAAGACTCTGCAGGAAGTTCTAGAAGTAGCGCAGCGGAATCTGGTGACCATCTATGGCATCAGCACCGTATCCTACGGCTTCACCAGGGAAGGCAGCGACAACCTGGTCAAACTGGCGGAGGAAACCGGAGGCCGCGTCGAATACCCCCTGCAAGACGTTTATAAGGACGTGTCGGGCTTTCAATCGACGCCCTCGGACGAAGGAAACCTGGCCTTTCATGCCGGCACCGGCGGATTCGCCTCCGCCATAGCGACGGCTCTGTTCCATTCGGTGGCCAACGTGGCTGGAGAAATTACCACGCAATACATCCTGCGCTATATTCCCGACGATTCGGCGTCGGCGGACAAGGTCTTCCGGTCTTTAAACGTGAAGGTCGCGCTGCCCGACGTCAAGGTGCGGGCCCGCAAAGGCTATTACCCGGTAGGTAAGTGACAACATCCAATTTGCCCCCAATAAGCCGATAATAAGTTAGACCCATGCCTCTCGCGAGCACCTCCGTTGCAGGCACGCGCGCAGCCCGCTATTCGCTGCTGACGTTGGAACTGCCGGGAGAGCCGCCCGTCACCGCTGGAGTGCTGCTCGAAGACCCTGCCGCCGATTCCGTCCACATCCGCCTGCGCCGCGATTGGGATCGGCTAGCCCCCGAAGAAGCCGAAGTGCTTTCTCTTCTCGAAGACGACCTGCTGGCCCGCGCCGCGCAAATGGGAGCGGCCCAGTTTCTAGCGCAGCTCGAAGACACCCTTTCGAACGCCATCCGCGTCAGTGACCGCCGCGAGACCATCGTCGCAGACTTCCCGCGCGCGCTCGGCCGCCTGTACCGTCAGCATGTCCACGCCGTCGCCCAGCCCTTCATCACCCACCTGCCGCGCTATTCGCTAGCCGTAGCCGCGGGTCCCTTCTTGGAAAACCCCGTCATCGAAGAAGAAGCCTGGGACGAAGCCCCGCCCAACTTGCGCCTGACGCCCGAAATGTTCGTAGCGCGCATCGCCGGCCGCTCCATGGAACCGTTGATCCCCGACCAGTCGCTGTGCGTATTCCGCCGCGGTGTCACCGGCTCCCGCCAGGGCCGTTTGGTTCTGGTCGAAGCCCGAGATCAAGGCGGCAACGACCGCTACACCGTAAAGCGCTATCGCAGCGAGAAGCGCCAGAACGAAGGCAGCGAATGGTCCCACCAGCGCATCCGCCTGGAACCCCTTAACCCGGCCTTCGACGCGTGGGATCTCGACCCCCAAGAAGACCGTTACCGAATCCTCGCCGAGTTCGTCGAAGTCTTAGATTGAACCAGTTTTAGATTGAACCAAGTCTTATAGAATAGGATCGAAATGCCACGCTTGTCTTTCCTGCTGCTGCTCTCCATGTTCGCGTTGGCCGCCGACAAATACGATGGCCCTCGCCCGCCCCAGCCCGACATGCTGTATCTGGTGCACGCCGACAACCTGGTCCCCACCGAAGCTGTCGAGGCCAAAGAGGAGTCCGGCGTCTACAACGTTCCCGGCGCCAATTCCCCCGCCCGCACGCCCCTGGCCGAGCCCATTTTCCTGATCCAAAGCGATAAGGTGCTTCCGGAACGTCTGGAACTCTACCGCTGGGATGTCAAAGGCGGGCGCCGCGAGCTCGCGATCGGCAAAGGCGCGAAACGCAAGGGCGGCTCGAAAGCTCTGCACCTTTCAGTAAACAAACTGGACGGCCGCCTCTACAAAGTGGAGGCCTCCGAGCCGCTCGATAACGGCGAATATTCGCTATCGCCCAATGACTCGAACAAAGTGTTCTGCTTCGAAGTGTATTAACTTCTGACGCGTCTGCTAGAATCGAGTCTTTGGCATCATTGGGGTTCCTTGCTTACCCGCGTCTTCAAAAGTTTCCAGCATCGTGATTTCCGGCTGATGTGGTTCGGTGCCTGCACCTCCACCATCGGCACCTGGATGCAATCGACAGCCCAAGCCTGGCTGGTCTACGATCTATCCAAAGATTCTTTTTACTTAGGCCTCGACACCTTCCTCGCGCAAGTCCCCATTATCCTGTTTTCGCTGGTGGGTGGCGTCATCGCCGACCGCATGAACCGCCGCAACCTGCTGCTGATCTCGCAATACGTGCAAATGACCACTGCGCTCATTTTGACTCTCCTGGTCTTTTTCAAAGTGGTCCATGTCTGGCACATTTTGTGCCTGTCCTTCGTCGTCGGCATCGCGCAATCCTTCGGCGGCCCGGCCTATCAAGCCCTGCTGCCGACCCTCGTCGGCAAGGAAGACATCCCCAACGCCATCGCCATGAACTCGATCCAGTTCAACCTGGCGCGTGTGATCGGACCCACGCTAGGCGGCATCGCCCTCACCACCGTCGGCGCGGCCTGGTGTTTTGGATTGAACAGCCTCTCCTTCATCGCCGTGGTCATCTCGCTCTACATGATCAACGTGAAGTACATCCCGGCGAAATCGAGCGAGCCCATTCTCGACAGCATGCGCCAGGGCATCGGATTCATCCGCAAAAAACCCGGTATGGACGGCCTGATCGTCCTGGCCTTCGGCATGACGCTGCTCGGCATCCCCTTGCTGACCTTCCTGCCGGTGTTCGCAAAAGACGTCCTGCACGGCGGCGCCAAAGGCTTCACGCAACTCCTCGCCTTCTCCGGAGCCGGCTCCGTCTGCGGCGGCCTGATCGTAGCGGCGTTCGGCAAGATTCACGGCCAGGGCCGCACGGCGCTCATGGTGCTGGTGCTGATGGGCTGCATCATCTTTGCGTTCTCGCAATCGACGCGCTTCTCGCTCTCGCTGCTGCTCATTTTTCTGTCCGGCGGCGCCATGATGGTCTCGATGTCCATGGTGAGCTCTCTGGTCCAAGCCGTAGCCTCCGACGAGATGCGCGGCCGCGTCATGAGCGTGTATAACGTGGCCTTCCGCGGCGGCATGCCGGTGGGCAGCCTGATCCTAGGCAAGCTGATCCCCATCTTCAGCGCCCCCATCATCATGGGCTGGAGCGGAGGCCTGCTCGCCCTCCTCGGCCTCTACTTCTTAGTTGTCCAACGCCGCGTGGCCCAACTATAATAAGAACGCTCCTTATGGCTGTGGAGTCGTTCCTCACCCGCTGGCGCAAGGCGGTCAGGCCCCTTCCTCGGGCAACCCCCAGCGCCGCGCTACTGGCGCATCAGCGCAGACAGCGGAGATTGATTCACCGAACCTTGGCCGTGCTGACGCTCGCCGCTACCGCTTGGCTGGTCTATAGCTATCTCGCGGACGCCCCCCAGCGCGCCCGCGCCGAGTTCGCCCTAGGGTTGAAGAAATTGTCTCCCGGCGCCTACGAAGAAGCTATGACCCACTTCAACCGCGCCATTCAAATCTGGCCCGACTACGCCGAAGCCTATCTCAACCGCGCCCTGGCCGAGCATGACCAGAGCCAACCCGCCGCCGCCCTAGCCGATCTAGACAAAGCTCTCGACCTCGACCCCGATTCCACCCGCGCTTACAACCAACGCGGCCAGATCTATCTAGAAAACGGCGACGCCCGCAAGGCCATTCAGGAGTTCAGCAAATCCATTCAACTGACGCCCACCGTCGATGGCCACTACCAGCGCGGCGAAGCGTACGAAAAGCTAGGCGACCACCTGAAGGCCATCGCCGACTTCGACGCCGCCATCCTGCAATCGAGTGAGGCCCCCTACGCCTTTCGCGCGCGCGCCGCAGCCCGCCTGGCCAGCGGAGATCGCGCAGGCGCCGCAGCCGACCAACAGAAAGCGCGTTCGATCGAGACCGGGCAAGCGCCGAACCCCGATGTATTACCTGCACCTTGAAGTCGAGCCCGCGGCCCAGGAAACCCTCATCGCGGACCTGTGGGAAGCCGGCACGCTAGGCGTAGTCGAAGGCGACGGCTTCATAGAAGCGTTTTTCGATGACCCCGCTACCGCCGCACGCTTCGGCACCCCGCTCCCCGCCATCGACCGCGACTGGGTGCAGGAAACCGAAGATGCCTGGCCGCCCATCCTCGTCGGCGAAAAATTCTTCGTAGTAGCCCCCTGGCGCACTGAGCCCACGCCCCCCGGCCGCTTTCGCCTGGAAATCAATCCCGGCATGCAGTGCGGCACCGGCCAGCACCCTTGCACGCGCCTCTGTCTCGCCGCCATGGAGCGCATCATCCGCCCCGGAGATCGCGTGTTAGATGTCGGCACCGGCTCCGGCATTCTCTCCATTGCCGCCAAGATGCTAGGAGCCAGCACCGTAGTAGCCTGCGACATCGATCCCGATGCCGCGCACGCGCCCGCATTTTTTATCGGCAGCGTCGACGCCGTCGCGGCCAATGCCTTCGACGTCGTAGTCGCCAACATCAGCGAAATCGTAATCGGCCACCTGAAACCGGAGTTTGACCGCGTAGCTCCGCGACGCATTCTCTCCGGCTTTCAAGACGCCGCCGGCGAATGGACTTGCGTCGTTGAATAATCAAGCCGGCTTTTCCGGCCACTTGTGCTTCGGGTAGCGCCGCGATAACTCACGCCGAACCTGCGGATACAGCCGTTCCCAAAATCCCCGCAGATCGCTAGTAACCTGCACCGGTCGCCGATTCGGCGCGAGCAGATGCACCACCACCGGAGTCTTACCAATGCGCGGCGTTTCCAAAACTCCAAAGAAATCCTGCAAGCGCGATTCAATCCACGGCGGCTTGCCAACTTCATAGTGGACTTGCACGTCCCGTCCACCCGGAAGCCGCAACCGCTCCGGGGCGAATTGCTCAATGTGAGCCGGCCGCAGCGCCGCCAGCAAATGAGCGCCTTCCAACTCCGAAAAACTAACCCGCCCGCGGCACAGTTCGCGCAGCGCGTCCTCGACCGAAATTTCAACCCCCGCGAACGCCGCCCGCGCTCGCAGTTGCTCCAATGCCTCCCGATCCGCAAAGCGCCCGCTATCCACCTCAAGCGCCTTCTCCGTCAGCAGCCGTGCGCTCTCCTCCGAGGGCGGCGCCGGGACGCGGCTCTCGTCAATCGTAAGCTGATCGTAAACCAGTGCCGTAACCAGTTCGACCCGTTCCGCAGTCCGGTTCCACGCGAGCGAAGTAGCTTCCGTAACGCCAGCCAACAGCCAGTCCGCCTGAATCGGCCCAGCCGCAAGATGAACTTTCCGTTCCTGAACATCGACTGCGATCAAAAATTCATAACGGCACGCCGGCATGCGCGCCGACCCCCCTGTCGACAGCAACACCTCCCCATCCCGCCGGTGCCGCGCCACTCGATCCGGAAACGCCGCCAGCACCGCCTGTAGCAGCGCGTCTTCGCCAACCCCTTTGCGATCCCGCCCCGGAACCAACCGCCGCAGTTGATCGTAGACACGTTTAGTCTGCGGCTGCCATTCCCCTTCCATCACCGTAAGCAAGTCCGCCCCACGTTCCCCCGCGCTCAGCACCGCGGCAGCCCCACAGCCTTTTTCAGGAACTCCCCGCGCCGCCGCTTCGAGAACCAGCTTCGAAAGCCGCGGCGGCAGCGGCAACTCCGCCATGTGCGGCAAAACCCCCAGCCTTTCGAGCAAAGCATCAGCCGCCGCCAGCGCCGCCGCCGGAGGCGCATCCAGCCAAGCAAGGTCCGTGACCCGCATCGCCCGCAACTGGAGCACTAGTTGCGACAACTCCCGCCGCAAAATCTCCGGAGTGTCCGCCGCATCCCGCCGATGAAAATCCTCAGCCGTATAAAGCCGAATCACGCGCCCCGGCGCCGTCCGCCCCGCCCGCCCCGCCCTCTGCACCGCCGACGCCTGGCTAATCCGCCGCACCTCGAGCAAAGGCAAACCAGTCCACGGCGAATCCGCCGCCACCCGAGCGAGCCCGCTATCGATCACCGTCGTGACGCCCTCAATCGTCACTGAACTCTCCGCCACGTTAGTCGAAAGAATAATCTTCCGCTGCGCCGCCGGAGAAATCGCCCGGTCCTGCTCGCTCGGCGAAAGATCCCCATAGAGCGGTACCACCAGCAAACTCTTGCGCGCCGCCAGCCCCTCCAGCGTCCGTGCCGCTCGCCGTATCTCAGCAGCCCCCGGCAAGAACACCAGCACGTCAGCTTTTTCGTCGCGCAGCCGCTCCACCGCCCTCGCCACCTGCTCCTCCAATGGCGCCGCGGAATGCGGAGTGTACTCAACACTCAAGTGATAGAGCTTCCCCTCCGACCGCAACACCGGACAATCGTCCAAGAAACGCGAAATCGGCCCTGCGTTCAAAGTAGCCGACATCACCACCAGCAGCAGTTCCGGCCGCGTAGTCTTCTGCAAGCGCCGCAGCAGCGCCAGCGCCAAATCCCCGTCCAGATGCCGCTCATGAAACTCATCCAGAATCACCGCACCGACACCCGCCAGTTGCGGATCATCCAGCAACCGCCGCGTCAGCACGCCCTCCGTCACAAACCGCAGCCGCGTGCGCGCACCCCCGACGTCTTCGAAACGGACCTGATACCCCACCGTCTCCCCAACGCGTTCCCCAAGCTCGCTCGCCACGCGCCGCGCCGCCAACCGAGCAGCCAACCGCCGCGGCTCTAGCACCAGCACCTCGCCCTTCACCAGCGCCAGCAAGGCAGGAGGCACCCGAGTAGTCTTCCCCGCCCCCGGCGGCGCCTCTATCACCACACTCGTACCGCGGCGAAGCTGCGCGACGATCTCCGGCAGAAGGCTGTCGATAGGAAGCGGAGTCACTCGGCAATAGCCTGGATCGTAGTCGGCGCGTTGCCCTCGAAGCGATTGTTGACGAAGATCAACGCCGCCCGCCGCTCCTCCCGCATGCGGCGCATCAGCGCGCGCAGCGCCGAGCGCCCCTCCGGGTTCTCGTCCTTCACATGATCGTAAGGCGAGAGTTGCTCCACCGCCTGCTCATAAGCACGCCCCTCGCGGAGCAACGCCCGCACCACGGTGAAATCCGCCGTAAACGCTCCCGGAATGGCGATGTGTTCCGCCAGCGGCGGCATTTTGGTCCAGGCATTGAACACATGCGCCACATTGCGCGCACCCAGACAATCGAAATAAGGCGCACCCAAATAGGCGCGATTACGAATTTCAACAGCGTAGCGAAACGACCGCGGCAGGGCGTCCAGAAAAGGTCCCAGCGTTGCCACAAATTCAAGCAGCGGAATCGACCGCGCCCCAAATTCGAAAATCAACGTAGCGATGCGGTCGCGGTACGCCTCCAACGGTTCCAAAAACAACGCCGCCAGCGCATCGGCATTCAGAAATGACTCGTTCCGCGTCCCCGCCCGCGGCCCGTAGCGCGGATGCTTCGGAAAAACCTCCGCCGTCACTTCCTCCGGCACCTTCAGCGCGAAGCGCAGCCCCGCGGGAGCCGACCCGAACAGCCTCTGCCAAAATTCGGGCGTAGGAAATTGATAGAAAGAAAAATCTCCGCAAACAACGGGAAATGTTTCCGCGTACTCAGCGAGACACTCCGCCTCAAACCGCTTCTGTGAGAACCGCCCGCGCGTCAAATACCGGTCGCGAGAATAAATCTGATCCAGCCAGCCCGGATACTTCCAGGAACTAGTCCCGATCCAGATATTTTCCGCCGCCAGCGCGCGCAGCCGCCCCGCCAACCCGCTTCGATCAAACGCCGGAGTATCGTCGAAAAGCGGAAGCGTCACCAAGCGTGTGCAGAACGGTTGTAATAAGGGTCCGCGCCAGCCTCGATAGCGCCCCCGTCCAGCACGCGGATCAGCACCGGAGCAGTGCCATTCGCATAGCGCGACATGAAGCTGACCTTGTGCCCGCGCGCCGCCAGATCCGCCGCCACGCTCGCCGGAATGCGGTCGTCAAGCTGCAAATCCCCGCGGTTCCAAGCGTGATTATCGAAGCTCGAAACCAGGTGCCGCGTGCCGAAGCGCGGCGCCTCAATCGCATTCTCCGCGTTCATGCGGAAGATGATGGAATTGAACAGCACCTGCAGCAACCCCTGCTCCTGCGTGTCGCCGCCCGGCGTCGACAGCACCGCGACAGGCTTGCCGTCCGCAGAGGTCACCAGCGTAGGACTCAACGTTACGCGCGGACGTTTCCCCGGAGCCAGTTCATTCGGATGCCCCGGAATCAGCACGAAACTCTGCGCGCGCTCGCTCAGCGGAATCCCCGTGTCCCCCGCAATCACGCTCGGCAGCCACGCGCCCGAAGGCGTAGCCGAAAACATCATGCCGTCTTTGTCGATCGCGTCCACGCAAGTCGTGTCATGCGCCATCAACACGGGGTCGAGCGGAATGTGCGCCACCGGCTCCTCAGACGGATGGTGTCCTACTTTGCCGTGAATCTCGCCCGGCAAAAATTCCTGCGAAGCTTTGTCCGTAATCAGCTTGCGGCGCTGCGCCGCGTATTCTTTCGACAGCAGCACGTCCGCCGGAATGTGGCTGAATTTCGGATCGCCATAATAAGTGTCGCGATCCGCGTAAGCCAGCTTCAACGCCTCCGCCACGCGATGAATATACGCCGCGGAATTGTACGACGGCTGGTCCTCAAATCCTTCCAGGATGTTCAGAGCTTCTAGCATCGACGGCCCCTGGCTCCAAAAACCGGTCTTATAAACCTTGTAACCCTTGAAAGTGGTCGACATCGGCTCTTCCACCTGCAGCTTGAACGCCGCCATGTCCTCGTAGCGCAGCAACCCGCCATTGGCTTTGCTGAACGCGTCAATCTTTTTCGCGACCTCGCCGCGATAAAAATAATCGCGCACCTTGTCGATAGCCGCGTCGCGCGAAGCGCCTGCAGCCAGCGCCTTCTTCTCGACATCGGCCATCGCGCGCAGCGTGCGCGCCAAATCCGGCTGGCGGAAAATTTCACCGGTCCGCAGCGGACGCCCGTTAGGAAGGAAGTGCGCCTTCGAAGTCGGCCATAGGTTGAAGAACGGTTGGCTATAAGCGATCGCATTCGAGCGCATGTCATCCAGCGCGAACCCATCCGTCAAATCAATCGCCGGGGCAATCACGTCCTCGAAACTCATGGTCCCGAACTCGCGCAGCGCCAGCAGCGCCGCATCCACCATCCCCGGCACCAGCGCCGGCATCAGCCCCGCTCCTGGAACGATGCCCTTCAACCCGCCAGGATCGCGCTCCGTCACCTCAAACGGCTGCAGCGGACGGTTGCGGAAAAATTCCGCCGTTGCCATTTTCGGCATCGTGCCCACGCCCGCAATCGCGTGCACTTTCCCGTCCTTCGTGCGAATCAGAATGGGAGCCTCGCCGCCCGAACCCGTAATGCGACAGCTCGCTCACCGAGCCCGCGAACATGGTGGCCACGCCCACATCTACCGCGTTGCCGCCTTTGTAGTACATGCGCATTCCGGCTTCGGTAGCCCACTCGCTGCCCGCCGCCACCGCACCATGCACGCCGCGCACCGGCTGCCGCAAAGGCCGCTCAGGCTCACGTCTGGTCTGCGCCACGCTCAAAGCCGCCAGCGCAAAAACGATCCACACTCTGCTTCGCTTCATGAGTACCTCTGGCTCAAACCGCAAGGTCAAGCTGGCTTCATTATACTCGGCACCGCACCTTATAATGGTCTAGCAGCCGAACAGATAATGGACCAGAATCCTCAGGAACAGACAGCACCGCCGTCCAGCGCCAGCGAGCACGAACCCATGCTCTTCTGCCCCGTGTGCAGCCGCCGCTTAGCCGAGCGCAAATGCAAACTCTACTGCGAACAGTGCGGCTATTACATGTCCTGCGCCGACTATTACTAAAAACCAAATGAGCGAACTAGCAGATCTGTTAGAAAGATTCCGCCGCGGAGCCGAACTGGTAGCCGTAGCCACCACCGGCGCCGCCGGCCCGGTCCTCGATTTCCAGCCCGCCCCCGGCAAGTGGGGCGTGCGCACCATCGTCTGCCACCTGGCCGACACTGAAACCGTGTTAGCGATGCGCCTGCGCCAGGTCATCGCGGAGGACAATCCGCAGATGCCCGCCATGAATCAGGATCTCTGGGCCGAGCGTTTGGATTATAACAAACGCAAACTTTCGCCCATCCTCGAGACCTTCCGCCGCACCCGCGCCGAGAACTTCGAGTTATTGAAGGATCTCCCCGAAGCCACCTTCGCCCGCACCGGCCAACATAGCGAACGCGGAACCCTGACGCTGCTGGATTTACTCCGCACCTACGCCGAACACGCCGAAAAACACGTGCAACAAATCCACGCCGCCCGCGCGGCCTACAAAGAATTCAAAGCTTCCACAGTCTGAAATCGGGGACGGTAACCCGCACTAATTATCCGGGGTTCCCATCTGTGTGAAGGGTTGCTGTCCCCGATTTCCCCCCGCGCTAAGGTTTCCGCGCAATCCCGATAATCGAAGTCGGCCGCCACGGCAGCAGCTTATCAATCCGCCTCCACAACCAGACAAACCGGTCGTAAAGCCGCATCTGATTCCACTCCAGACTCCGCCGCTTCAAAATCCGCCCGCTCACAAACCAAGCCGGCCGCGACACCCGGTTGAAGCGAATAATCTGCTCCACTTCAAAACCGGCCTGCTCCATCTTGCCCTTGAGTTCCGCTTCGGAATACCTCCGGAAGTGCCCCAGCGCCTCATCGATCGTCCCGAAGACGCTCTGCCCCTCCGGCACCAAAACAATCGCGCGCCCGCCATGATTCAACGCCGAAAAAATATTAGCCAGCCCCGCATGATCGTCCTCCACATGCTCCAGCACGTTCAGACAAATCACCGTATCCATATCCCCCAGGAACGGCTCGAAATCTTCCGCGCGCGTCAGATCGCAAAAGTGCGACTCCAGATTCAGTCGATGCACAAAGCGCGATTGCAGCCGCGCCAAGTGCTCCGCGCTAATATCGGTCGCCGCGTACCGCTTTCGACCGCTCACCAGCGCCCTCGTCAGATTCCCGATGCCGGCGCCGATCTCCAGCACCCGCTCGCGCACATGCGGACGAATCGTATCCGCCATCCAGCGATTAAATCGCGGCGCCGCCGAAAGCGCGTGCAGCGTGCGCGCCCCCGGATCCTTATAAAGATCGCCCGTCAACGAAAAGCGCAGAATGGTAAACAGGATCACCCAAGCATCGCGCGTGCGAATCTTCTTACCCTCTTCGTAAGTGCGCCCGTGATAACTCACCGGCACTTCGTAGACCCGCGCCCCGCGTCGTCCCAGCTTAATCGTAATCTCCGGCTCGAACCCGAAGCCGTTCGACCGCAGCGGAGTCTCCGCCAGCACCGCCGTGCGAAACGCCTTGTAACCGGTGCCCATGTCCGTCAGATTTAAATCCGCCACCAGATTGCACAGCTCCGTCACGAAACGGTTTGCCAGCGAGTGCCAGTAATACATCACGCGCCGCTCCGCCACAATCATGAATCGCGATCCGTACACAGCATCGGCGTCGCCGTCAAACAAAGGCTTCAACAAATGTTCGTATTCACGCGGATCGTATTCCAGATCCGCGTCTTGGATTAAGCAGAACTCGCCGCGCGCTTCAGTCACCGCCGTCCGAATCGCCGCACCCTTGCCGCGGTTGTGTCCGTGACGCAGCAGCCGTATCATACCCGGATTGCGCTGCGCAATTTCTTCCACGATCCGATCGGAGCCGTCGGTCGATCCATCGTCCACCACAATGACTTCGCGCTCCACCCCATCCGGCAGCGGAGCCGTCAGTATCCGGCTCAAAATAGGCGCAATATATTCTTCTTCGTTGAAGAGTGGAACCAGAATAGAGATAAGAGAGGCTGGCACGCGCGGAATGGTATCCGTTAGTATAACGGAAGGAGCAGGCCAGCGGAGGAAATTGCTTTGCCCAAAAATGACGATGGGGAATTCGAATTGATACTGGGGAACCGCCAGCTATTGAGTGTGTTTTTTATCGTCGTGATTCTGCTCGGCGTGTTTTTCACCATGGGCTACATCGTGGGACGCAATTCCGGAACACTAACCGCCGACGTAGCCGCCACGCCCGCTCCCGATGGCAAACCGCAAGTCGTCGAACCTCCTGCAAAAATCGCCGACCCTGCGCCCGCTCCTCCGCCGCCCACTGAAACCGCTCCGCAGCAACCCGCGAAAGAGCCCGAACCGGCAATCGCGCCAGAACCACTACCCAAGCCCGAGAAAGTGAAAGCCGAACCGGCCCGTAGCGGAGCCAATCATCCCGTCGCTGGACAAACCTATCTGCAACTAGCCGCCACCAGCAAGCACGAAGCCGACATCATGGTGGACGTGCTACGCAAGAAAAGCTTCAAATCCATGGCCGCGGAGATCGACGAAAAGCCCGGCACCTACCGCGTGCTGGTCGGACCCATCACCGACACCACCGCCAACAAAATGCGCGCCGACCTGCAAGGCGCAGGCTTCCCCGGCAACGCCGCCATTCGCCGGACGTTTTAGTGAACCTCGGCCTGTCGCTCGCGTCGGCGCTATTACTCATACTCCTCTTCCCCGGTTTCAACCTGACGTGGCTAGCGCCGCTAGCACTAGCGCCCATTCTGATCGCCTGCGCCCGCGAGCATTCCTGGAAGCGCCGCTGGTTTTACGGATGGGCGGCGGGCGCAGTGTTCTGGTGCGGCGTCTGCCCCTGGATCGAATTCGTCATGGAAGTCCATGGCGGCATGGGCCGCGCCGGCGGTTGGGGCACGTTCCTTTTATTCGGCCTCTACAAAGGCCTGCACATGGCGGTCTTCGCCACGCTAGCTGGATTTCTGATGCCGCGCTGGTGTGCCATCCCCGCCGTCGCCGCCCTATGGACCGGCATCGAGCGTACCCACGGCTTTTTCGGCTTCGCATGGCTCGATTTAGGCAACGCCGGAATCGACATGCCGCTGGCCCATGCGGCTCGCGCCGATCACCGGCGTCTATGGCTTGTCTTTCGTATTCGCGATGCTAGGTGCGCCGTGGCGCTCATCTTGGTCCGCCGCCCGAGGCGCGAATTACTGTGGCTGGCAGCGCTCCTGCTGTTGCCCATACTTCCCCGCGCGCCACGCCCCGAAACGCCTTCGCGCAAAGCCCTGCTGGTGCAGCCCAACATCGACACCGAAATGCAATGGACCGAAGACAACTTGCACGACCTCGAGCAGAGCTGGCAGTGCTCTCCCGCACCAGCGGCGCCGATATGATCGTGTGGCCCGAAGTGCCCGCGCCTTTCTATCTGAATGAAGCCCCCTTCCGCGAGTACACTGCGCAATAGCGCAGTCCGCGCAGACTCCGTTGCTATTCGGCGCCGTAGGATTCACCCCGCAAAAGCGACCCGCTAAACTCCGCGGAAATGCTAGACCCCTCAGGCAAGATAGTCGACCGCTATGACAAAATCAACCTGGTTCCCTTCGGCGAATTTATCCCGCCGCTGTTCGGATGGGTGAACAGGATCACCAAAGAAATCGGCGATTTCGTCCCCGGCGACCGCGTAGTGATCTTCCCGCGTAGGCGAACACAAGCTCGGAGCCTTCATCTGCTACGAATCGGTATTCCCAGACCTGGTCCGCCAGTTCGCCCGCTCCGGCGCCGAAGTCCTAGTGAATCTCTCGAACGACGGCTACTTCGGCAACAGCGCCGCCCACGCACCAGCATTTAGAAATCGTCCGCATGCGCGCCGCCGAAAACCGCCGCTGGATTCTGCGCGCCACCAACGACGGCATCAGCGCATCGATCGACCCGCGCGGCCGCGTCCGTCGAACGCATGCCGCCTTTCACGCAGACCGCCGCCATGATGCCGTTCGATTACGAAACCGCGCAGAGACCCCTACACCCGCCACGGGGACTGGTTCGCGTGGGCCTGCTTCGCGTGCGGATTTCTTATGAGTGCCGTATCACTAGCACATCGCCGTCCTTAACGATGTACTCTTTGCCCTCGAGTCGCAGCAGACCTTTCTCCTTGACGCCCGGATACCCGTCGTGATCCAGCAGCACCTGCCAGTTGATCACTTCAGCGCGAATAAACTTCTTCTCGAAGTCACTGTGGATCGCCCCCGCCGCGTTCACGCGCCGGCTATGAATCGGAATGGTCCAAGCCCGCACTTCAGTTTCGCCCGCCGTCAAAAAGGACATCAGCCCCAGCAGCGAATAAGTGGCCGAGATCAGCCGCTCCATCCCGGATTCGTTCAGCCCGTAACTCGACAACAGTTCCTTAGCTTCTTCCGGCTTCAAGCTCCGCCAGTTCGGCTTCGATCTGCCCGCAAATCGCCGTGACCGCCGTGTTCTTCCGCCCCGCAAACGGACCCTTGCGATATTCCTCCTCCACCTCATGCAGCCGCCCCGCGTCTTTCTCGCCCAAATTGAGCACGCACAACATCGGCTTCTGCGACAAAAACTGAAACCCGCGAATGCGCTTCTCTTCTTCCGCGCTGATACTCCAGCCCCCGCAGCGGACGATTCGCCTCCAGCTCCGCCTTCAGCCGCTCCAGCAGAGCAAATTCCTGATCCAGTTCCGGACTCTTGATCTTCTTGCGATCTTTATCGACGCGCTCCATGCGCTTCTCCACCACCACCAGATCGCTGAGCATCAACTCGACTTCCACGTCCTCAAAGTCCCGCAGCGGATCGACAGAGCCCTTCTCGTGCGGGACGGTGTCGCTCTCAAACACCCGCAGCACATGCGCCAGCGCATCCGCCACCCGCAGACTCGCCAGATAACTCGGATCCCGCAGCGCCTCTTTCGAAATCGATGGGAAATCGAAATACTCCACCGTCGCATAAGTGATCTTCGGCGGCTGATACAGCTTCGCCAACGCATCCACCCGCGCGTCAGGAACCTTCGTGATCCCCACCCGCGCCTCGAGCGACCCCATGCGCACCGCGCTCTCATGCACGCCCGTAAGGATCGTGAACAAACTAGTCTTGCCCACCATAGGCAGGCCAATAATGGCTGTTTTCATTTGTCGTATTTAAATGTGGCGTTTTGCTAAAGTGGAACGTCCACCAGCGTCAGAATCTCTTCCAGAATTTTTTCTGCGGCCCCGGCCCAGCGCTGTCCCGCCGCCGCGCGCGTGCTCAACAGCACGCGGTGCGCAAACACCGGAACCACCATGCGCTTCACATCATCGGGAGTAACGTAATCGCGGCCGTCGACAGCCGCCAGCGCCTGCGAAGCCCGGAACAACGCCTGCGCTCCCCGCGGACTCACGCCCATGGCCAGCGCTTCGTGCTCACGCGTATGTTTCACGATCGCCAGCATGTAATCCACCAGCGCTTCATCGACAGCCACATGCCCCACGGTCTCCTGCAGATGCAGCAGATCTTCGCTCGAAATTACCGGGCGAACTTTGTCGAGCGCCGGCTCCGCGCTATGCCGCAGAATCTGCCGCTCGGCCGCCTGATCCGGATACCCAATCCGGATCCGCATCAGAAAACGGTCGAGTTGCGATTCCGGCAGCGGATAAGTGCCATGATGCTCCACCGGATTCTGCGTAGCAATCACCATGAAAGGCTGCGCCAGCGGCCACGACCGCCCGTCAATCGTCACCTGCCCCTCGTTCATCGCCTCCAGCAGCGCCGACTGCGTCTTCGGAGTCGCCCGGTTAATTTCATCCGCCAACAGGAAATGCGTGAACACCGGACCCGGCTTAAACTCAAACCCTTCGCTGTGCGCGTTGTAAATGGTAACGCCCAGCACATCGCTAGGCAGCATATCGGAAGTGAACTGCAGCCGGTGAAAGTTAGAATCCACGCTCCGCGCCAGCGCCTGTGCCAGCGTCGTTTTGCCCACCCCCGGCACGTCTTCGATCAGCAGATGCCCCCGTGCCAGCAAGCACGCCAGCGACAGCCTGAGCACTTCCGGTTTCCCGAATCGCCTCGCCTAAAACCGATTCGATTTCAACCAGCTTCGACAGGGGAACCGGCGGCGTATATAAGGAGTCCCGCACTAATACTCATGATATCTCGATGGGCCGCGTGCCAGTGGCTAAAATCCTGATACCATTCCCGAGTGGGCGATATCGCTTGGGTTTCGGTTCCGCCTCCGCCGTCCCCGCCGCCGCGGCTCCAGCGCGGCACTCTGCCTTGGTCCGCGTCACTCACTGGATCACGACCCTGTGCTTTCTCGCTCTGCTAGTCAGCGGAATTGAAATTCTGATTTCCCACCCTCGTTTCTATTGGGGCGAAACCGGCAACATAAATACCGCGCCGTTATTCAAAATCCCCATCCCCTCGTCGAGAGCATTGGTGCCCACCGGCTACGGCTACGTACTGCCGGATCAGAACGGCTGGAGCCGCTATCTCCACTTTCAAGCCGCCTGGATTGTGGTCTTGACCGGCATTCTCTATATCCTCTACAGCCTGCTCACCGGCCATTTGCAGAGAGACTTGTTCCCGCGCCAAGCCGATTTTTCGTGGCGCGTGTTCTCAAGCGAAATCGCCAGCCATTTGCGTTTCACGCGCCCGTCCGCAGCAGAAGCCTGGTCTTACAATCTGCTCCAGCGCATCGCCTACCTATTCGTGATCCTGATTCTTTTCCCGCTGGTTATCTGGACCGGCCTGGCAATGTCCCCTGCCTTTGTGTCCGCGATTCCAGCGGCCGTCACGGCCTTCGGCGGCCAGCAATCGGCGCGCACCATTCACTTTTTTGTCACCGTGGCTTTAGTGCTGTTCCTGCTGATTCACGTCGTGATGATCGCCTTAGCCGGATTTTGGAGCCGCAACCGCGCCATGATCACCGGCCGCACACAGGAGCGCCCATGACCAATCTGTCCCGCCGCAAACTGATCACCAGCGGACTCGCCGCCGCAGGCGTAGCCGGACTTGGAGTAGCCGCCACCATTGCGCAAAAAGAAGGACTGATCCCACCCGATCACGGCGGCATCTACGGCCTCGGCGAAACCTTGACCTACGCGTCACAGCGTCTGCTCACCAAACACTCGTTAGCTCGCGAGTTTTCTCGCAGCCAGATTTCGCAGCCGCCGTTAGCCAACGAAATGGCGCCGTTGAAGGAGTCCTTCAAGCGCCTCCAAGCCGGAGGCTTCGCCGACTGGCGCCTCTCCCTCGACGGCATGGTCGCCCGCCCCGCCTCATTCTCGCTTGCTGAACTGAAGAGCTACCCATCCCGCAGCCAAATCACGCAACTCGCATGCGAAGAAGGCTGGTCCTATATAGCCGAGTGGATCGGCGTACCTCTCTCCCACATCCTCGAAGCCGTCGGAGCCCACCCCAAAGCCCGCTACGTGGTCTACGTATCCATCGATCCCGAATGGTGGGAAAGCATCGACATCGCCGATGCCCTGCACCCGCAGACTTTTCTAGCGTACGGCATGAACGGCGGCGAGCTTCCCGTAGCCAATGGCGGTCCGCTGCGCATGCGCGTCCCGCGCCAGCTCGGCTATAAAAATGTGAAATTCATCACCCAACTCACCGTCACCGATAGCCTGAAGGAGTTCGGCAAAGGCCTAGGCTCCGCGTCCCCCGAAGGCGGCTACGCCTGGTACGCCGGCATCTGAACGATGCCCAAAACGATTGTCGCCATCGGCGGCGGCAAGATAGCCACCCGGCAGACCCTTCGAATCGATCGCGAAATCATCCGCCTTTCGCACAAGCAGAGCCCCCAACTTCTCTTCATCCCCACGGCAAGTTCGGATTCAGAAATATATTGGAAGAAAGTCCGGAAATACTTTGGCGACTTCCTGAAGTGTAAAACCGACGTCCTGTTTCTCATGAAAGAAAAGCCGTCGAGAGAACAGATCCGGAGCAAGATCTCAGCCGCCGACATCATTTACGTTGGCGGCGGAAACACCCTGCAAATGATGCGCATCTGGCGGCGTCTAGGCGTCGACAAACTTCTTATCGCCGCCTATAAGAAAGGAACGGTGCTCGCGGGCGTAAGCGCCGGTTCCATCTGTTGGTTCGATTCCGGACACTCCGATTCCATGTCCTTTTACAATCCACACAAATGGAAATATATCAATGTCAAAGGCCTCGGTCTCATCCCCGGAATCCATTGCCCGCACAATAACGGCCAGACCCGCGGAGTCCCCCGCAGAAAGAACTTCCAGGAAATGATTCGCAAAATCGGTGGCCTAGGAATCGCCATTGACAATAATTGCGCAATCGAATTCAGAGAAGGCCGGATCTTCAAAGTTCTAGTCTCGAAACCACGCGCCAAAGCCTACCGCGTGTTCAAAAGAGAAGGCGAGATTGTCGAGGAACAGATCCGTAACTACTCCAGATTCATATCCAGCACCTGAAACTGAAACCGCTCCGGCGGCAGCGAACTAATCGGACTCGGACTCATCTGCGACCAAGTCTGATAAGCGCTCGTGGCCACCGTAGAATTCAGGTAAAACAGAAACTGATTAGAAAAGCACTTCAGCGGCGGAGGCTGACGAAACGTCAACCGCATCCCCATAGCCTTCGCGAGCCCCACGCCGCCCGTTTCGACAGACTTGTCCTCGAGCAGCATTACGAAACTCGAACGCCCCGCATGCGGCCACAAATCCGCCCGCAAAAGATTCCGCAGATCCACCCGCGTGTCGAAAGTGGTTTCGCATTGGCGAATCCACTCGAGAATGCTATCGCCCCACTGCCAGTGCTGCACGAACGCCAGGTATTGGTCGACCAGATTTACCGCCAGGTCCATGCGCCGCCGGTCCATCTCGACCTCCGCCACCGGCCCAACAGGAATCATATCTTCCTGCTCGATCAACTGGTTCGCCATGTCCATGACGCGGTCCAGCCGGCTTACGTGGGGAGACATGCGCACCAGCAACGGCGGCAATTCATGCGTGGTGGTTCCCGGTACCTCGACAAACTTACGGTCGCCCAGTATGTCCATACCATTCACCTGCCCTTTTATCGGCACTTTGAGTGCCAAACTTGAGCCTCTGTCTTTTCAGACGTTTCGCGTACGGACGGGTTACGTTGAGCTGTCTTACGTTAAGCTATAGATAAAGGAAACCCTCGTGGCCCTCTTCTTCCTCATTGTAGTGCTTTTGTTGATGGTGGCGCTGATCACTCTGTTCGCTTTTCCGCCGCACCGCTGGCAAGAGTGGTTGAATAAAGACACCAAAAAGAAGTAGTTGGTTTATCCCAGCCGCTTGGCCGCTTCGAGCGCCAGCTCGTTCAGCCCGCTACCGCCTTTGGCGATGTACTCATGCAGTTGTTGCCGCATGCGCTTTTCCCAGAACTTCTGGATGTGATCCGTCACCCCCTCGACAGCTTCCTCGTGCGGATAGCTCGCAAAAAACTGGGCGATTTGATTCGCCATGTGCACCATGTTCTCTGAGTTCACTTCGCGGCGGTCCCGTGATCAATCTTCCGCTCGATCCGCGTAGTCTGCCGCCGCGTCTCGAGGTAATGCTCCTGCCACTCCGACATGCGTTTGGCCAGCCGTACTTCGACCGCGGTGACTTTGTACTCCGGACACCCCGTGGCCCAATCCGTAAACTCAGTCGTCACCACGTTGGCCCCCGTCACCGGATGATGAAACGTGGTGTAAACCACGCCCGGCTGAATGCGCTCCGTCACCTCGGCCCGCAGCGTAGTCTCGCCGGCGCGGCTGGCGATCGCCACCAGATCCCCCTGCTCGATGCCGCGGTTCTCCGCGTCGAACGGATGGATCTCCAAAACATCTTCGTGATGCCAGACATTGTTATCGGTGCGCCGCGTCTGCGCCCCCACGTTGTATTGAGTCAGAATCCGCCCGGTAGTGAGCACCAGCGGGAAGCGCCCCGTCGTGCGCTCGTCAGTAGCCACAAATTCCGTAATCATGAACTTGCCCTTGCCGCGCGCGAACCCGCCGATATGCATCACCGGCGTACCCTCCGGAGCCTTCTCATTACAAGGCCACTGGATACTCCCCAACTCGTCCAACCTAGCGAAAGAAACTCCCGCAAACGTCGGCGTCAGCCGCGCAATCTCGTCCATGATTTCCGAAGCGTGATTGTAATGCATCGGATACCCCAACGCATTCGACAGCGCGACCGTGATCTCCCAATCCGCCATCCCACCCATCGGGGCCATCGCCTTGCGCACCGGACTGATCCTTCGCTCGGCATTGGTAAACGTGCCGTCTTTTTCGAGGAACGACGACCCCGGCAAAAACACATGCGCGTACATCGCCGTCTCGTTCAAGAACAAGTCCTGCACCACCACGCACTCCATCGCCCCGAGCCCCGCCGTCACATGCTTCGTATTCGGATCGGACTGCGCAATGTCCTCCCCCTGCACATACAGCCCCTTGAACGTTCCCTCCACAGCCGCGTCCAGCATGTTAGGAATGCGCAGCCCCGGATCGCCGCGCAGTTCCACGCCCCAGTCCTGCTCAAACAGATGCCGCGTGGGTTCATCCGACACATGCCTGTATCCCGTGAACTCATGCGGGAAGGACCCCATGTCGCAAGCCCCCTGGACATTATTCTGCCCGCGCAGCGGATTCACGCCGACTCCAGGCCGCCCCAGATTCCCCGTGGCCATGGCCAAGTTCGCCATCCCCATCACCATCGTCGACCCCTGGCTATGCTCCGTAACGCCGAGCCCATAATAAATCGCACCGTTGCCACCGGTAGCATACAGCCGAGCCGCTGCCCGCAGATCCTTGGCCGGCACTCCTGTGATCGGAGCCAAAGCCTCCGGAGAATTCCGCTCCTCCGCAATAAACTTCCGCCAGTTTTCAAAGGCCTGCACATCGCAGCGCTCTTTGACGAACGCTTCGTCGACCAACCCCTCCGTCACGATCACATGCGCAATCGCATTGATCACCGCGACATTGGTCCCCGGCCGCAGCGGCAAATGATACTGCGCCTCGACGTGCGGCATCTTCACCAAATCAATCTGACGAGGATCGACCACAATCAGCCGAGCCCCTTCCCGCAGCCGCCGCTTCATCTGCGAAGCAAACACCGGATGCGCATCCGTAGGATTCGCTCCGATCACCATAATGACGTCAGCCTGCTCCACAGAATCGAAATTCTGCGTCCCCGCCGAAGTCCCGAACGTAAGTCTTCAATCCATAACCCGTAGGCGAATGGCACACCCGCGCGCAAGTATCGGTATTGTTATTCCCAAATGCCGCCCGAATCAGCTTCTGCACCAGATACGATTCTTCGTTCGTACACCGCGAAGAAGTAATCCCGCCGACGGAATCCTGACCGTACTTCGCCTGAATGCGCTTGAACTCGCTAGCCGCCCGTCCAATCGCTTCTTCCCAGCTCACTTCGCGCCACGGATCTGTAATCTTCTCGCGGATCATGGGTTTGGTAATCCGGTCTTTATGGGTCGCATAGCCCCAAGCAAACCGCCCCTTCACGCAAGAGTGCCCGTGATTCGCCTTGCCGTCCTTATAAGGCACCATGCGAACCACTTCGTTCCCCTGCATCTCCGCCTTGAACGCACAGCCCACCCCGCAATAAGCGCAAGTGGTGACGACGCTATGTTCCGCCTGCCCCTTCTCGATAACCGACTTCTCGATGAGAGTCGCCGTAGGACAAGCCTGCACGCAAGCGCCGCAAGAGACACATTCCGAATCGAGAAAATTCTGATTCCCCGCCGCCACTTTCGATTCAAACCCGCGACCTTCAATCGTCAGCGCAAACGTCCCCTGCACTTCCTCGCAAGCCCGCACGCACCGCGAGCACACAATACACTTCGCCGGATCGAACGTGAAGTAAGGATTCGACTCATCCTTTTCCGCATTCAAATGGTTCGCCCCGTCGTACCCGTAGCGAACCTCGCGCAGCCCGACCACACCTGCCATGTCCTGCAACTCACAGTCGCCGTTCGCGGCGCAAGTCAAACAATCCAGCGGATGATCGGAAATGTAGAGTTCCATCACCCCCCGGCGCAATTTCGCCAGCTTCGGAGATTGCGTCCGCACCTTCATCCCCGGTTCCGCGAGCGTAGTGCAAGACGCCGGAGTCCCCCGCCGCCCCTCCACTTCGACCAGACATAACCGGCACGACCCAAAGGCTTCCACGTTGTCAGTAGCGCAAAGCTTAGGAACCTGCACCCCCGCCTCGACCGCCGCACGCATCACCGACGTTCCCGCCGGCACCGTGACGGCCTTGCCATCAATCTCGAGCGTGACCAAAGTTTCCGCAACCCGCAAAGGAGTTCCGTAATCCACTTCTTTAATGACTGGCATGAAAATCCTCGGGGAAGTGCCGAACCGCGCTCAACACCGGATAAGGCGTCAGCCCTCCCAGCGCACACAGCGACCCGTCCAGCATCACTTCACATAAATCGTCCAAAACCTGTAAATTCTTTTCGCGGTCTTCGTTCGCAACAATCCGGTCGATCACCTCGACCCCGCGCGTCGATCCCACCCGGCACGGCGTACATTTGCCGCAACTCTCAATCGCACAAAACTCCATTGCGAAGCGCGCCTGCTGCGCGAGGTCGACGGTGTCGTCGAACACCACAATCCCGCCATGCCCCAACAGCCCTTTGTTCGCGGTCATGGCCTCATAGTCGAGCGGCGTATCCAGCAGCGATTCCGGAAAGTAAGCCCCCAACGGCCCCCCCACCTGCACCGCGCGCAGCGGACGACCCGACGCCGTCCCGCCGCCGAAATCGTAAATCGCCTCGCGTAGCGTCAGCCCAAAAGCTTTTTCCACCAGCCCGCCGTGCTTCACGTTGCCAGCAATCTGAATCGTGAGCGTCCCCCGCGACTTGCCCATCCCAAAGTCGCGATAGTAAGCCCCGCCCTTGTCCAAAATAATCGGCACCGTAGCCAGCGAAATTACGTTGTTCACTGCTGTCGGTTTTCCAAACAACCCTTTGATAGCCGGCAGCGGCGGCTTCGGACGGATCTGCCCGCGCTTGCCCTCCAGACTCTCCAGCAGCGAAGTCTCCTCGCCGCAAATGTAAGCCCCCGCGCCCAAACGAATCTCTAAATCGAACCCCGCCCGCTCGCCTAAATAATTCTTCTCGTAAGCCAGCGCAATCGCCCGCTGCGTAATTTTAAACGCATGCGGATATTCAGACCGGCAATAAATATACCCGTGCGAGGCGCCCACCGCGAGTCCCGCGATGATCATGCCCTCGATCAACACAAACGGATCGCCTTCCATAATCATGCGATCCGCAAAAGTCCCGCTATCGCCCTCGTCAGCATTGCAAACGATGTACTTCCGCTCGCCAGCCGCCTTCAACACCGTGCGCCACTTAATGCCCGTCGGAAATCCCGCCCCGCCGCGCCCGCGCAGCCCGGACGTGACTACTTCCTCGACGATCGCCTCCGCCGTCATCTCGCGCGCCCGCTCCAGCCCGCGAAATCCCCCATGCGCGACGTAATCCGTCAACGACAACGGATCTATAACCCCGCACCGCGCAAACGTCAACCGCTCCTGCTTTTTAAAATAAGGAATCTCGGCCGTAAGCCCCAGGCACAACGCATGCGGCTTTCCTTCCAGGAACCCTGCGTCGATCAACCCCGGCACCGCGTCCGCCGTAACCGGCCCATAAGCCACGCGCCCCGCCGGAGTCTCCACTTCCACCAACGGCTCCAGCCAAAACATCCCCCGCGACCCATTCCGCACAACAGTCACATCCGGCCTCGCACGAGCCATCGCCCGCGCCACCGCCTCCGCGCCCATCGATAGCGCCGACGAATCCCCCGGAACAAAAACTTTCACGCGTGCCTCCGCGCATTCTCAATCAGCGAATCCGCAACGGCAGCCGACACCCGCCCATAAGGCTCGCCATCCAACATCACCGCCGGCGACAACGCACAATTCCCCAAACAGTAAACCGGACGCAGCGTGAAATTCCCATCTCCGGTCGTCTCGCCCAACTTCACGCCCAAATTTTTCTCGACATGCGCGATCAGCGAATTGCATCCCATCGATTGGCAGGATTCCGCGCGGCAAATCTGCAGCACATGCCTTCCCACCGGAGCCCGTCGAAAGTCATGATAGAAACTGATCACCCCATGCACTTCCGCATGCGAAATATTCAAGGCCTCGGCGATCAGCGGAATCATCGCGTCATCGATGTATCCGAACTCCTCCTGCAACGAGTGCAGTATGGGCAGCAACGCTCCCGGCAAGTGTTGCAGCCCTTGAATTCGTTCGACAACGTGCGCAGTGTCCATCTACTTCTATCGTACACTTGATGCCATGCCGACGAGGTACCAATTTCTCATAAAAACCTATGAAACCGAGCGTTTTAAGGTAGTCAGCATCTGGAGTTTCTTTCGCGATGCGGAACTCTCCACGCGCCCCCATCCTACCGACACGCGCGGCCGCAGCGTCCTCGAACAAATGACCCATCAATGCATCAGTGAAGACAACTGGTTCAAGAATTTCTTCGGCATCGACGTAGGCGCGCCCCCGCTCCCCACCACCCACGATCGCCGCGGCTTCATCACGCGCTACTGGGAAGATTCCGCCATGCGACAAGCCGCCCTGGAATCCCGCGACGACTCCTTCTGGGAACAAGAAGTGATGTTCTTCGACGTCCCCCGCTCCCGCGCTTGGATCATGGTCCGCCGCATAGCGCACACCGCCCACCACCGCGGCCAGCAAATGGCCATGCTGCGGATGCTGAACCACTCTCTCCACAGCAACTACGGCCCCACCGCCGACACCGATGACAAGGTAGCCTACGCGTATCCTGATATAGAAATGTTACTCAGATCGCTCGATACATGAAAGAAGCCCAGTGAAAGGCAACATCATCACCGTCCCGATTCGTAAGATCAATCCGGACTCCGACACGCCCGAGCAAGACCTGGTCGCCGTAGAAGAACCCCTGCAAATCCGCCTGGACGACCGCGACTTCGCCATCACCATGCGCACCCCCGGCCAGGACCGCGAACTAGCCGCCGGCTTCCTCTATACCGAAGGCATAATCACCAGCCTCGATCAAATCCGCGCCATCACCGCCGACGACCGCGGCGCCGTCACGGTCGAACTAGCCCCCGGAGTCGAAGTAAATTTCGCGTCGCGAAACTTCTACGTGACGTCGAGCTGCGGCGTCTGCGGCAAAGCCTCCATCGACGGATTAAAATCCGCAAGCTGCACTTCGCCACCCCACCGCGTCCCCAAAGTCGCAGCCTCCGTAATCCCCCAACTACCCGACAAACTCCGCCAGTCCCAACCCGTCTTCAGCCACACCGGCGGACTCCACGGAGCGGGCCTCTTTAACGCCGCAGGCGATCTACTCGCCGTCCGCGAAGACGTAGGCCGCCACAACGCCGTAGACAAATTAATCGGAGCCATGTTCCTCGAAGCCAAAACCCCACTCAACGAAAACATCCTGATGTTAAGCGGCCGCATCAGCTTCGAATTAGTGCAGAAAGCCCTGATGGCCGGCATCCCCATCGTAGCCGCCGTAGGCGCCCCTTCCAGCTTGGCGATAGAAACCGCGCTCCACTTCGGAATGACGCTAATCGGCTTCCTGCGCGGCCCCCGCTACAACGTGTATTCAGGAGCTGAACGTCTCGTCTAACGAGCCTTCAACTTCCCCGGCTCCGGCTCGTAGTGAATCGCCCTGACAATCCCCTTCACGCCCGGCCCCGTCGGAGGATCGTACTGAATCCACACCGCCACCTGCTTCTGCGGCCCGCAATTCAAGTCAATCGTATTCTCCGCCAGCCCGCTAATCAGAACTCTCTTGGGATCATCCATCGCAAACGAAACCCGCCCGCCCGCGGCCTGCACAACAAACTTCGGCAGCGCACCCTTGCAATCCAGCTCCACCAACGTCCCCGAAAACGAAGGCAGATCCAACCGCGCCGGAGCCGGCTCGGGAGTGAAACCACTCGCAGACGGCGCCCGCGCCAATTTAGGAGTCGAATCCCCCGCATCGCCACCGTCGACTTTGTCAAGCCGCGGCAGCGGCGCCGGAGAACTCTGTGCGGCCCTAGCCGGCCGCGCAGCTGCCGCGTCTTGCTCGTCGAAGTAACGCAGCATCCGATTGGCGTTCAGTTTTTCGTCCGTGTCCTGTGTGTTATCCAGCCACCGCTGCGCGTTCGCCCGCGCCGCCTCCCGGTCGCCCGTCTGCGTATGCGCGAAAGCCAAAATCTGAAAGAACCGCGGAGCGTCCGCAGGCGTCACCTTCTTCACCGGGGCCAACGTCTCAATCGCCTCCTTCGCCAGCTTGCTGTTCATTTGAATCTGCGCCAACGCCAACCGCACCTCAAAGCGATTCGGTTGATCCGCCATCAACGTCTGCAGCGCCGCCATCGCCTGCGTTGGTTTCGCGCGGCTCGCCATGCGTCCGAAATCCCACAACATTTCTTGGTTCCGGCTGCCCAGTTCCACCGCTTCGCCGAAAAACTCGATCGCCTCGTCTTGTTGCCCCGCCCGCGCCGCCAGATATCCCAGCGCCACGTGAGGCTCCGGCCGCTTCGGATCTTCCTTGATCAAATCCTGTAGCCGCGCTTTGACGTCTGCCTCTTTGCCGCGCCGGTTCGACAGATCGACCAACGCCAGCTTCACATCGAACATTACCGCCGGCTCCGCGGCAACCTTTTCCCCGGTTTGCAGTTTTACCGGGAACACTTTGGCAAGGAAAGTATCGCCCCGCAGGTACGCCTGCAAGTCTTTTTCCACCGCCTCTAGCGGCTTGCCCCAAATCCCTTCGATGGCCTTTTGGGAAGGCGTTCCTTCCTCAATTTCGTTCAGGAACTTGCCGAAGTTGGGACTGTACTGCGGACCCAGTTCCAGCATATCGGCCAGCGCCCACCCCTCGTTGTACAGGCTTCCCGCTTTGTTTTTCTCGTTGTAATAAGGGGAATCGTGATCCGCGGCGATGATGGTCGACAAAGGAACCCACTTCTCCCCCGACATCTGCTGCATACGCCCGATAATCGGCGCTCCCACGATCACTTTGTCGCCCACCGGCTTCAGCGTGGAGAAGATTTCAGCGATCCCTTCATTGAGCCACGGCGGCAGCTTCATCCCCGCATTGCGCACCACCAGATGCACATATTCATGCACCGCAATCGGGAAAACTTCATCGTTGACACTCCCCAGCACAATATAATCGCGCCCGGCGATTTGATTATAATAAGCCGCCGCGAAATCGTTAGGCCGGTACTCCTCAGACCCTTCTTCGAGCCGAAGATAATCACCCGTACCGGCTCCCGCTTCTGTTGAGCGCCTCCGCCGAGCGATTGCTCGAAGAAACTCCGCACCCGCTCAAAATACTGCAGCGCGCGTCGCGTGTCGCCCTCGCCCGCGCTGCTGTAAATTTCGAAATCCGCGGACGGCATCCGAATCCACTTCGGCTCCGCCCCCCGCAGCGCCGGCAGGATACCCGTTAAAACCGCAATGAAGAGCAGTTTTCTCATTGCGCTATCTTATATCGGACATTTGCAAAAAAGATAGTACTATTTTGCAAGAAAAGGACTTAATTAGTCCTGCTTCCTATCTGCGTCCATCGGTTCCCATCTGCAAGCCTATAATCTAATACGCGATGGACTTCCTACTAGCGGGATTGGCACAGCACGGCTACACCCTCTTGTTCGCCGCCGTGTTCCTCGAGACCATCGGCCTCCCCGTCCCCGCCGCCATAGCCCTGCTCATCGCCGGAGGAGCTTGCGCCCACGGTTCGCTTCGCGCCCCCCTAGCCCTGGGAGGCGCCTTCGCCACCACGTTAATCGGCGACACCCTGATGTTCTTCCTCGGCCGCTACACCGGCTGGTGGCTGCTAGGCCTGCTCTGCCGCCTCTCCCTAAACCCCGACTCCTGCATCCTGCGCTCCGCCGATGTCTTCTATAAACGCGGCCGCACCCTGCTGGTCTTCGCGAAATTCGTCCCCGGCATCAACACCATGGCTCCGCCCCTGGCCGGCAGCATGAACATGCGCTGGACCCAGTTCACCGCCCTCGACGCCACTGGCGCCGCCCTCTACATAGGAACTTATTGGTCCGTCGGCTTCCTCTTCAGCGATGCCGTCGGAGCCATCACCCACACCATGCGGACCTTCGGCCGAATCGTGGAAGGCGCGCTCATCGCCGCCCTAGCCGCCTACATAGGTTACCTGGCCTGGACCTGGATCAGGACCAGCCCGCTGCGCTCCATTCCCCGTGTCCACCCCTCCGAAGCCGCTCAAGCCATGTCTGCCCAAGGCGCCGTCATCTACGACGTGCGCAGCCACGGCTACTACGATCAGAAAGCCAAGCGCATCCAAGGATCGAAACGCTTCGAGCCCCATGCCCTCCATCAGGAGCAGCTCCCAGCTCCCGCCGCCGGACAGCCCGTGTACCTTTATTGCACCTGCGTCCGCGACGCCACCAGCGCCCGCGTTGCGCAGGAGCTCATCGGCCAAGGCGTCAACGTGTCCGTGATCCAAGGCGGCCTGCGCGCCTGGAAAAAAGCCGGACTCCCGCTAGAATCCGTCCCCGCCGATGAACTGGAATCTCTCCCCGCCTTCGACGTTAATCGATCGAAGCCTCCACGATCTCCAGCCGCCGCTTCGGAGTCTCCCCCTCCACCTCTTCCTTAGCGAACGAATCCAACACGTCCATCCCCTCAACCACGCGCCCGAACGCACTAAACTGCCCGTCCAGATTCGTCCCCGGCCCCAGCATCAAAAAGAACGAAGTAGTCGCCGAGTTCGGATCATCCCCGTGCGCCATCGACACAATCCCCCGCACATGCTTCACGTCCGCGCGAAACTCGCCCTTCACCGGACGCACCCACTTATCCGCGTTATGCACCCGCCCCGGAGCCGTGCCCCCTTGCACCACAAAATCCTTAGCGATGCGATGAAACACAGTCCCGTTGTACCAGCCACTCTCGGTCAGCTTCAAGAAATTCCGCACATTCTCCGGTGCCCAATCCGGCTCCATCTTGATCTTTTTCGGGGGACCAGTC
>CAVPZQ010000040.1:0-106683 GCA_963710155.1 Bryobacterales bacterium
GCGAACTCCATGGACCCATCCTGCCACCGGGTCTACAGCCGCGGACTGTGACGCTATCCGCAACCGGTGTTGGCCGGACAGCGGTGACGCCGGGGAGAATGGTCGATGATTCCCGGGCTCAGTGTCCCGGGCGGTACTGGAGGTTTCCGTGGTGAGCGGAGAGGCCATGCGGGTGGCGCGGCCCGCGCCCGTGACCTGGCTAGCGCGTTCCCGCGACGCTCGCCACGAACTCGACGAAGCTCCGCACGACGGGCCTGTCGTCGTCGGCCCGCCAGGCAACGCACAGCGCGGTGGGCGCCGTGTCCTTGCTCGGGACGAACGCGATGCCTGGCCGCGCGTTGTGGGTCTCCGCCGACGCCGGGCACAGGCTGATGCCGTGGCTGGCCACGATGTGTTCCCGCCATTCCTCGATCGTGCGTGCCACCGCCCCGATGACCGGCACGTCGCCACCGGGCCGCGGGTTGACCAGCCATTCATCGCGCCACCTGGCCGGCTCGCAGCCGTCGGTGGCGAGCCCGGCGGCCACCCATGGCTGCCCGGCCGCGTCGGCGAGGGTGAGCGCGGCCGCGAGGCCAGCGGATGCCCGGCGGGTACCACGAACACCCGGGGCTCTTCGCTTACCTGCCGCAGCTCGATCCCGGCGGCGGCCACCGGCGGGCGGAGCAGCGCCACGTCGCTGCTGCGGTCGAGGAGGCCGCAGGCCGGCTCGGTGAGGTCGAAGGTGGCCAGCCGCATGTCGACCCGCGGGTAGGCACGCTCGAACGCGGTCAGCAGCAGGCTCCGGGTGTCCCCGCCTGCTACGAGGCTGATCCCGACCGACAGGGTGCCGGACGTGACCCGCGCCGCGTTGCGCGCCGCCGTGACGCCCCGGTCGAGGGCGGCCAGGGTTTCCCTGGCCGCGGCGAGGAAGGCCTCCCCCGCCGGGGTGAGGGCCACGCCGCGGCTGCTGCGCTCGAGCAGCCGGGTGCCCACCGCGTCTTCCAGCTTCCTGATCTGGGAACTCAGTACCTGCTGGGCGACGTGGACCTGGTCCGCCGCGGCGGTGAAGCTCTCCTCCTCCGCCACCGCGACGAAGTATCTCAGGTGCCGCAACTCGATGTTCATCGCCCACTCATCTTATGAACGGAGCCTGACGACATGAGCGAAGAGTCAAACAGCCCCGCGCCGGCCCGGGGGCGGCTGGCCCAGGTCATCGCGACCAGGGGCGGGCAGGCACCGCCCGAGGCGCCGTTCGTCATCGAGCACCGCGAGGCGCTGATCTACATCCTGTGCCAGGCGGCCGAGCTGGAGCACGGCATCATGGCGCAGTACCTGTTCGCGGCGTTCTCGCTGAAGCAGTCCGCGGGCGAGGGGCTTGCCGATGCCGAGCTCGCCGCCGCGGCGCACTGGCGCAGGCAGATCATGCACATCGCCGCCCAGGAGATGCTGCACCTGGCGCTGGTGCAGAACCTGCTGTCCGCGATCGGGGCCGCGCCGCACCTGACCAGGCCCAACTTCCCGCAGCCGGCCAGCCACTACCCGGCGGGCGTTCACCTGGCGCTGCTGCCGTTCGGCGAGGAGGCGCTGCGTCACTTCATGTTCCTTGAGCGCCCCGAGGGCATGGCGCTGCACGACGCTGAGGGGCTGGCCGCCTTCAACCGGGCGGCGCCCCTGGTGCAGGCAGGCGACATCGTGCCGCGCGGCCAGGATTTCGCCACGGTCGGGCACCTGTACCGGTCGGTCGAGGCCGGGATCGCCCACCTGGCCGATAAGTACGGCGAAGACTGGCTGTTCGTCGGCCCGCACCGGGCGCAGGCCACCGCGAAGCACTTTCGCTGGCCGGAGCTGGTGGCGGTGACCGACGTGGCGTCCGCGCAGCGCGCGATCGACGAGATCCTGGAGCAGGGCGAGGGGCCGCGGGGGGCGTGGCAGGACGCGCACTTTGGTCAGTTCGTCGCCATCCTGGATGAGTTCGAGCAGCTACGGGAGGCCAACCGGGCCTTCGAGCCTGCCAGGCCAGTCATCGCCGCTAACGTGCGGCCGAGCGAGCGCGATCCGGGCGTCCCGCTGGTCACAGAACCGGCGGCCAGGCGCGCTATGGACCTGTTCAATGTCTGCTACGAGATCCTGCTGCTCGCCTTCCAGCGGTTCTTCGCGCACACCGAGGAGTCCGACGCCCAGCTCGCCGTCCTGGCCGACGCCACCGTGGCGCTGATGACCGCGGTGGTCGGGCCGCTCGGCGACCTGATCACCACGCTGCCCGCGGGGCCGGAATACCCGGGCAGGACCGCCGGGCCCAGCTTCGAGTTGTTCTACGAGAGCGACTACCTCCTGCCGCACCGCGACGCCGCCTGGGTCCTGCTCGCCGAGCGCATCGACGAGGCCGCCGCGTTCTGCGGGTCGGGGTCGGCGGAGCTGCCGGAGCTGACGCCCGTGCGGGCGGCGCTGCACGACATCGCGCGGTCGCTGGCCGCGCACATACCTGGCCGCCCCCTGCCGGGTAGCACCGCGGCGGCCACCGCGGCGCCGCCCGCCGAGCTGAGGTCGCTGCTGGCCGAGGCGCTTGAGTTGTCCAGAACGACCGCGGGTTCCTCGCCCGGTGACACGACTTCCGCCGGGCTGGCCGACCTTTTCGCGCAGGCGTACCTGATGCTTGAAACACGCAACCGTTCGGAATCGGACATGGGCTCAGCCGTAACGGCGGCGCGCCTCGTCGGCAGCGTGCTGCGGCCGCTCGCCGCCGCCCGGTTCAGTTTGTCCAGCCGGGCTTAGTAATCACCATCAACTCAGCCACCATCGCCGCCGACGGCACCATCACGACGTCTATACGGTAAGCGACCCGAACGGATTGCCGCTGGATCTCGCGGGTATCACCACTCCGGGCACAATAACGATTAGCTATGTGGCGGCCGGTTCTCCCCAATAACCAGGAGCAATACGTCGCCTATACAACTGTCCCGGCGTCAGGACCCGCCGTGGCCTCGACCAATCACCCAGCCGCCGATACCAACGGCGTGACCACACAGGTCGGGCCAGGGCAGTATCAATATGTTTTCAATACCAAAGCGCCTTCGGGATTCGATACCACGGCGACTCACACCATCGGTATTTATGGATCGCGGAACGTGACCGCCTACGGCTTGCCAACGAAGTACGCCAGCGCGACGTATAATTTCGTCCCCAACGGCTCCAAGGTGACGCAGGTTCACGACATCATCGAGACTGCCAGTTGCAATGCCTGCCACGATCAGTTGTCGGCGCATGGCGGCTCGCGGCGCGGCATCAATATGTGCGTGCTGTGCCACACCCCGCAGAACAGCGACCCGACCACCGGCGGCTCTTGGACGCTAAGGTCTTCTTTCACAAGCTCCACATGGGCGCGAGTCTGCCGAGCGTAGTGGCCGGCAAGCCACTAATACCGGCCATCAACTCGCACGGGACCTTTAACTACTCGAAGGTGGTGTTTCCGGCCGATCCGGCGATCCCCGGCGCTGCGAATCGTGCCACTCGCAAACACCGGGGCCGCGCAGGCGACCGCGTATCATGACCAATCCCACGCGCGCGGCATGCGGGTCCTGCCACGACAACGTCAACTTTGCCACGGGCGCGAACCATCCGGGTGGCATTCAGACCGACGACACGCAATGCGCCAACTGCCACATCCCGCAGGGTGAATGGACTTCGACGCATCCATTCTGGGCGCGCATGTGGCGCCCACGCCTCCAGTTTGCTCGCGGGCCTCGACGTGAAAATCACCAACGTCACGGGCGGCACGTCGGGCGGCGCTCCCGACGGTGACGTTCACGGTGTTGAACAACGCGGGCGACGCGGTGCCGCTGTCCGCGCTGGGCTCGATCTCGGCAACCATGGCGGGCCCGACAACCGACTACGGAGCCACCAGTTTCGGCAGCGACGTAACGACGCCGGGCTATGTCACCGAAAGCATGCGAGCGGAGCGCGACTTGCAGCTCCTCTGGAACCTGCACGTACACCTTCACTCATGCCATTCCGGCGAAGGCGACCGGCACCTTCGCCATCGGCATCGAGGCGCGCCGAAGCGAGACGGTGCCGGAATTGACCAATGGAACCACAGTCCAAAGAGCTATCCAGTACGGAACGCCGAACCCGGTGACCTACTTCTCGGTCGACGGCTCGACGGTGACCGCGGACCGGCGGACTGTAGTGCAGCTCAGCAACTGCAACGGTGCCACGTAAACTTGAATCCCTCATGGAACGCTGCGCAACAACACCGAATACTGTGTGATGTGCCACAATCCAATCGAACACGGATGCGTCGACGCGCGCTTCGGCGACAATCGCGGCCGAAAGGCCGCGCCTCCGCAAGGCATCAACTTCAACCTGCTGGTGCACCGCATCCATTACGGCATCAATATGCAGGCCCACCAGAGCGGACCTATGTCGTCGTCGGCTTCGGCGGCAGCCATAACGATTTCTCGAGCACTCTGTTCCCGGCGCTGAGCCCCACGGGCGCGGCGACCGATACGCAGAACTGCTCACTGTGCCACGTCAATAGTCGGAGCAAAACGATCTAACGCTGACCGGTCTGATCCGGTACCGATCCCAAGGGCCGATCAATCCCGTCGCAGCCCTTTACGTCGGCCTGTACTGGCTGCCATGTGGACTGCCGTCGGCTTCTCACGCCCTCTCGAACACGACCGTCGCTCGGCGAAGCTTGCGCCGTCTGCCACGCCCGGGGCGGCCTACGCGGTCGACCAGGTGCATGCGCAGTATTAGACGCAGCCGGTTTCCATGTTGGCTGGCGCTGGCTGGCTCTAGGCCTTCGTCGGGCAAGCCGCGGCGCCATCACCGCCTTACGCCGGCTCGGAACCTGCAGACGTGTCACGAAGACATCGATAAGGCCTTCTGCAAGAGCCCGCACAACATCGTAGAGACCGAACAAAAGGCCGGCTGGAAGGGGCATGGTTTGCAAAGGGACGCGCGTGCGAGTCCTGCCATGGTCCCGGCAAAGGAGCATACGGAATCGGCGCTCAGCCAAGAATCCGCAATCCGGCGAAGCTGGCGGCAGCGGCGGCCGATAAGATCTGCCTCACCTGTCATTTGAATAGCCGACGCACGTGGGACGCTTGGAAAGCAGCCACGCTAAGGACCAGGTGTCGTGCACGACGTGCCACAAGGTGCATTGAACAGCGGCGCCGATCTGGTGGTGCGCGCCCCGGCCGCAATCAATCAGCAGTGCGCGGGCTGCCACCAGAACGTGTGGGCGCAGTTCCAGAGGCCCAATCACCATAAGCTGCCCGAAGGCGCGATGAGCTGCGTGGATTGTCACAATCCGCACGGCAGCATCCGTCCTGCGATGACCCAGACTTCGGCGCCAATGAGCCGGGTTGTCTCAACTGCCATGGCGACAAGCGCGGTCCGTTTACGTTCGAACATGGGCCCGTGCGCTTCGAAGGCTGCGCAGCGTGTCATGAACCGCATGGCTCGGCCAATCCGCGGATGCTGACGCGCCAGGACGTGCGCTTCGTTTGTCTCGAGTGCCACGCCAATCTGCCGACGGCGAACATCGACTGGAACCATCGGCGTCGTGCCGCCGGCGTTTCACGATTTGCGCATCGCCGCAGTTTCAGAACTGCACGGTGTGCCATCAGAAGATCCACGGAAGTTACGTGGACAGGAATCTGCTGAGATGAACCGCTCGCGGCTTCTTCTTGCTCTCATCGCTGCGCCCCTGCTTGCGCCGGAACAGGCGCGCAGCAGCCGCCACGCCAGACCGGCCAAGCAGCGACAACGGCGGCCGCGCCCACGCCAGACCGCGCGCCGCCTCTCCGGTACCGGCGGCCGAAGCCTGGCTCAGCGGCTACGATCGATCTAGGCTACACTTGGCGCACCGGCGTAGGCGGAAGTTTCGACGCCTACCGCAGCATCGTGAATCTCGGCTCCGGACCGAAGCTGCTCGGCACCGATTTCACGCTCCCGATCCCAAGCATCGCCTGTTCGACGCAGATCCAGCGTGCGCGCCTATGGCTGGGGCGACGACCCGTACCAGCCGTTCCATCTGGACGCGAAGAAATCGAAGCTGTACGATTTCAGCGCCGACTACCGCGACATCGCTTACTTCAATTTCCTGCCTTCTTACGCCGATCCGCTGCTCGCCCGAGGCATCGTGCTCGACGAGCAATCGTTCGATACGCGCCGCCATTTCGGCAGCTCTCGCGCTCGATTTTCTGCCCGGCAACTGGATCATTCCTTATCTCGCCTAGGATCACGATTCCGGCTCCGGACCGGCGCGTCCACGTTTGTCACCGACGCCAAATGAATATCCGGTGCCCAACACTCTCGCGATTTCACCAACCTGTACCGCGGCGGCGTCCGTATCGAGTCAGCCGTTTCCACGTGACGCTCGAAGAGGGCGGAACGACATTTAAGGACGATCAGAGCCTGTATCAGAATCCGGGCTCGGACGAACTCGGCAATGTGCCACGCCGGTTTCGGCCAGACTCGGATCTTAACCAGCCTGCTCGCGGCTTACGGCATCCGCGGGATCCAGCGTCTACAGCAAGGCGCTGTTCACCGCCATCCCACTCGTGGCTGGATATCTATGGCCAGTTCCTGTACAGCCAACCACAACACCAAGTCAATTATCAGCAGCACGACACGGGCAACTCTATCTGCAGAGCCAAATGCTGTTCTATACGCAGCGAGCAATATCTGGTTTCGGCGGCCGCCAAGCTGCCGCACACCACCGGCAAGCCTGGGCGCGGAAATCGCCCTTTCGCCGCATGCGCATCGTCGAATCCTGGCTGACGGACCGCCTGCACGACGGCGGCGTCCTCGCATCGACACGCTCTCCTACCGGACCGTCAGCTCTCCTCAGATACCGGGCTGCTCGCGTCCTCGCTGGTGACCAATTACAGCCAGGGGAGTCGACGTCTTCTTCGACGCCACCTCGGCTCACGCTGCACGGGGCTATCGTTACGTCTGGGGCGATGCGAGCGATGCGATTCTGCCGCCGCGGGGTTGGTGGGCTCGGATCGGGGCAGCTCCGGCGCAACGTCGGGCTCGGTCGGCCACCTACCGTCCCGCCAAAAATATCGTTCCGGCCGAAGCCGAGGGCGGATCGAGCGGCGGCGCATACTTCCGGACCAGCCTTTACGATTATCAGAAGGTGCGCGCGCAGGCGCGATACCAGCATGGGCTCGCTGAATCTTTCCGCGGATTTCAGTCTGCTGATCAATCAGAACCCGCTGCCTGGGATCAATTACGACTACTCGGCCGCATCAGGAATCGCTCTCCTTTCTTGGTCGCCGCAGGGCGGCAAGAACTGGGACTTCCAGGGTACCTACAGCCGGTCGACTGTGAATTCCAACATCGGTTATCTCGATCCGGAGATCTTGCGCCAGCCAATCGCTCTATCGCGACAATGCCCATATCTGCTACCGCTCTGTTCAACGTCAATCTGCCGCATTACAGGACTCGCGCCCAAGATCTCCGCCGGCGGCTCCTTTTTCATTTCTTCCGGCAGTCGTCCCACCCAATACTATCAGCCGACGGCAAAGTTGACAGTGCCTTTGAGCAAGAAATTCAGTTGGTTCGCCGAATGGAGCTATTACGGATACGGCGAGGCTTTCTATCTCTACGAAGGATTCCGGACGCACATCGTCACAACGGGATTGAGGTTGACGCGATGAAACGTATTCTGCCGATCGTCCTAGCTTCGATCACGGCGGCCAGCGCTGCCATCGCTCCTGCGGATTCCGTGCGCGGTGAGCAGCTATTCACCAGCCTCTCCTGCATCCAGTGCCACAGCGTGAACGGCAATGGCGGGCACGTTGCGGCCGATCTGGGCCGCAGGCTCGATCGCAATTTCACTCCAGCCATGCTGGCCGGCACCATGTGGAATCACGCGCCGACAATGTGGGCAGCTATGTATCAACGCAATATTCGCGCAGGAGATGTAACGGAACAGGCGGCGGCGGATCTGTTCGCATTCTTTTATTCGGCGCGATTTTTTGATGTGCCCGGGGACGCTGGGCGCGGTAAGGCGCTATTTTCCATCAAACATTGCGCAGACTGCCACGGCTTGACCACTCCCAAGATTCCCGAGGCGAAGCCGGTTTCGCAGTGGGAATCTCTAGGCCACCCAATCATCCTGGCGGATGCAATGTGGAACCACGGCGTCAACATGCGGCAGGAGTTTGCGAAGCGAAAAATTCCCTGGCCCAAGCTCACTGCGCAAGATCTGGCGGACATGCTGGTTTACTTGCGGAATCTTCCCTCCACACGAAGCTCGACCGTGCACTTCTATACGGGCTCGGCCGCGAATGGCGAAAAACTATTCGAATCAAAAGGTTGCGTGGCATGCCATGTTGGAAAACTATCGCTTCCGCCGCTGCTCAAGCGAAAAACGCTGACCGATATTGCGGTTGAAATGTGGGATCATCAGCCCCTGATGGCGCCGGTGCCGCCGGCGCTCTCCGGAGGAAATGCGGGATCTGGTGAGCTATTTATGGGCGCAGGAGTTCTTTGTAGATAGCGGCGACCCGGCTTCCGGCAAACGGGTGTTCACAGCTAAGCATTGCATCACCTGCCACAACGATCCGTCCAGCGGAGCGCCCAAACTGACCGGCGTCGGGCAGCGTTCTTACAGCGCGGTCACAATGGTGGCGGCGCTGTGGCACCACGGCACCCAAATGCTCCAGCAGATGGAGGCCAAGAACATACCCTGGCCCGCGCTTCGACGGGCACGAAATGTCCGATTTAATCGCGTATTTGAATACAAGGAGAGTTAAGGACTAACATGCAAACCCTAAGAACACAATCGTATGATCGACCAGTTTTCACATCGGCGCTTCGAGTGTTCCTCGCAGCGGCCCTCACCTCCGGCACTTTTTCCGCCCCGGCTCTCGCCGCGGGGAATGACCTTTACAAAGCTAAGTGCGCAGTCTGTCATGGCGCGGATGGTAGCGGCGACACTCCCATGGGAAAAAAGTTCGACATTCGCGATCTTGGCTCGGCTGACGTGCAGAAGCAGTCGGACGAAGAGCTACAGAACATCATCGCGAAGGGCAAACCTCCAATGCCGAAGTTTGAAAAGACTCTGGATGCGGCCCAGATCCAGCAACTGGTCGCGTATATTCGAAGCCTGAAGAAGTGAGGGTGTAAAAAGGACTCTCCATGAGCGACCGTGAAATCAATATCTCTGCGTCTCAAGGTGAACTCAGCCGCCGCTCCTATGTCGGTTGGCTCATGGGTCTCTGCTCGGCGGGGGTGGGCGCCGCTCTGGCTGTTCCTTTGATTCGCTTTGCGCTTTACCCGCTGACCGCTAAGCCGGCCGAGACAAAGTGGTCGGACGTCGGAGCGGTCTCGGATTTCGGAGCGATAACCATTCCGGTCCAACGCTCCGTCACAGTGGAGCAACTGGACGGCTGGCGCAAAACGATCTCTGAAAAAGTGGTTTACGTCACTAAAGAAGCGACTGGACAGCTCCGTGTCCTTTCGGCGATCTGCCCTCATCTTGGTTGTTCCGTCCAATGGTCCGGCTCCAAACATCAGTTCGTTTGTCCCTGCCATGGCGCGTCCTTCGGGGTCGACGGAACGCGCATCGGTGGACCGGCTCCGCGCGGCATGGACTCGCTCGAGAGCGCTTTGCAGGCCGATCGCCTGGTGGTCCGCTACCACTACTTCCGGCAACTGGTACCGGACAAAGAAATCATTGGATGATATGGAAGGGATACACCGAACATCATGAGTGACTCTCCTAGGGATCGGCCAAGTGTGCCGAGGACCCGGCGCACGGCGCTGTTTGGATGGTTTGATCGGCGAACCGGACTCGATAGTGTCCTTCGCAAAGCACTCGACGAACCCATTCCAGGGGGTGCCCGGTTCGCTTACGTCTTCGGGTCTGCGCTGCTGTTCATCTTCATCTCTCAAGTGATCACCGGTGTTTTCTTAGCTCTTTACTATGTGCCCTCCGCCGATCACGCTCACACTACCGTGGCTTATATCACGAAGGAAGTAACATCCGGCTCATTCCTTCGTAGCATTCACGCCTACGGCTCGAGCGCGATGGTGATTCTCCTTCTGCTGCATGTCACCCAGACGTTCCTGTACGGATCCTATAAGGGACGCCGTGAGCTGTTGTGGCTCTCCGGATGTGTTCTATTCGCATTGGTCCTCTGCATGGCATTCACAGGCTACCTGTTGCCCTGGGATCAAAAAGCGTACTTTGCAACGGCGGTGGGGACCAATATCCCCGGTGAGGTGCCCCTCATCGGAGCATGGATCAAGACTCTGATGCGCGGCGGGGTAGAAATGGGAACACTGACGCTCTCCCGGTTCTTCGTTGCGCACGTCCTCATGATACCGGCTGCAATCTTTGGCTTCATCGCCCTGCACGTGTATCTGTTCCGTACGGCGGGCTCAGCCGGACCGATCGATGAAGATCCTGTGACCCCGACCCAACCGCCGGAGCCATTCTATCCACGTCAGGTGGTTATTGACGCTCTGTTCGCGCTCGCGATTATTATTGTTCTGGGTCTGTTCGCTCACTTTATGCCCTTTGAACTTGGACCGAAAGCCAATCCGGCCGACACCCGTTACCTCCCCCGTCCCGAATGGTATTACATTCCTGTCTTCCAGTGGCTGAAATACTGGCCGGGATCGCTTGCATTCCTTGGGGTGGTCGTAATCCCGGGCGTCGTGGCGTTCCTGTTCGCCAGTTTGCCCTTCCTCGACCGCCGCATGGAGCGACGGCCCTGAAGCGACCCGTTGCGGTGGGTACGTATGTCTTCATTTTTCTGGCTCTATTTGGACTGGGCGCGGTCAGCTATCGCAACGACCACAATAATCCTGGTTACGCGGCGCAGTTGGTTGCACAACAGAAGGCGGCGGAAGAATTCATGCACCAACCCTTTGAACCCGAGCTGTCGCAAGCCTCTCTATCAAGCGAAAATTCCGCGCTTGCCGACCCGATCGCGGCGAAGGGAGAAAAGGTGTATCAGGCACAGTCCTGCAATGCCTGCCATGGCGATGGCGGTTCAGGCACCCCGGCCGCTCCCAAACTCATTGGAATTCACGCTCGCTTCTCCGCGGATCAATTGACAGCGCTTCTCAAAAGCCCATCGCCGAAAATGACTGCTGGAGGAATGTCGCCGCTAGAGCTGTCAGCCGATGACATGGCGGCGTTAGTAGCCTATCTCAGATCTCTTAAGTGACCCGTCGCTGTTGGTAGCTGTCGAGTAAAATCTTGCGGCTATATAGAGGCTCGAATGTCTATCGCTACGATTTGCTGTACCGGCACAAGCAGCCGGCAGGTTCTCCGTTTTGCGGATGGAGCGGCGGTTTTCACGGCTATGTCGGATATGTGGACGGAGCGCCCGAGTGACCACCGCGACGGTCGCGGCGGCGGTGCGTTTGAAATCGAACAGCGGGAATCGGGAGCGCATGCGACCGTCCTGCAGTCCACGCAAACGGGCGTGTCGCTGTACGAGCGCATGGAATACCGCACGTGACGCGCTTTAGTCCAACTGAAGCTTTTCCGGTCGTGAACAGTTCGACTGGTGCTCAATCTTCTCGTTCGAGCGGAAACGGGCGCAAGTGGCTGTTTTTTTTGTCCAAGGAAACTTACATTGCCTTGCTGGCAGCGCTTGGAGTGGCCTGGTATCTCGTCGAGAGATATCTGTTGCGCGCGCCGGTCCGGGAGTGCCAGGGGCCTCTGTTGGTGGTGCTGCTCATCGGCGGTGGACCGCTGATCTTTGATCTTTTGCGCAAGTTGGCAGTCGCTGAATTCGGCTCAGATCTTCTGGCCGGACTCTCCATCCTGGCATCGGCGGTACTGGGCCAATACTTGGCCGGGTCCATCGTGGTTCTCATGCTCTCTGGCGGTACAGCACTCGAACAATATGCGACCAACAGGGCTTCGGCGGTACTGGGAGCTCTCGCCAAGCGCATGCCAAGCGTCGCCCACCGGCGCACAGGTTCTCAAATTGAAGAGATAGGAATCGGAGACGTTCATGTGGGCGATCTGCTGGTGGTCTTCCCGCACGAGATTTGCCCGGTGGACGGCACGGTTTGTCAGGGGCGTGGCACGATGGACGAGTCGTATTTGACGGGAGAGCCGTATCAGATTTCAAAGGTGGTGGGCGCGGAAGTATTATCCGGCGCCCTCAACGGCGAGACAGCGCTCACGATCAGCGTGCAGAGGCTGCCGGTTGACTCACGCTATGCCAAAATCACGCGTGTCATGCAGGAAGCTGAAACACACCGCCCGCGATTTCGCAGGATCGCCGACCGCCTGGGAGCCTGGTACACCGTGCTCGCGCTGGCGATTGCCGCGACTGCTTGGATCGCCGGCCGTGATCCAACGCGATTTTTGGCGGTACTTGTCATTGCGACGCCGTGCCCTTTGTTGCTGGCCATACCGGTTGCCATTATCGGGGCTATCTCGGTGGCGGCCAGCCGCGCCATCATAATCAAAAACCCCGCCATGCTGGAACGCATCGATTCCTGCAGGACGATGGTTTTCGATAAGACGGGAACTCTCACCTACGGAAGACCTGTTCTGGTCGAGACGCTTTGCGCGCCGGGTGTGAGCCGCGACCAGGCAATCCGGATGGCCGCAAGTTTGGAACAGTATTCAAAACATCCGCTGGCGGCCTCGATCCGCGAAGCTGCTCAGCAAAGCAAAATCGAACTCGCTGAAGTCTCTGAGATAAGCGAGAAGCCCGGCGCGGGTTTCAGCGGAACAATTGGAGCGACAATTGTTCAGATCACGGGGACGGAAGAAAGCGCCCGCCGCCGTCGCGTCTATGCTGCCGTCGGCCGCCCCGGGAATGGAGTGCATCCTGATGCTGGATGGAAAGTACGCCGCCACATTTCGTTTCCGCGATGCGCCGCGTCCGGACAGCCGCTCTTTCATTAGCCACCTCGCGCCAAAGCATAAAGTGAGCCGGGTGATTTTGCTGTCGGGCGACCGCGAACCCGAAGTGCGATATTTGGCGGGCCAGGTCGGCATCACCGAAGCGCTGTTTGGCAAGGGCCCGGAAGAGAAAGTCGCCATCATAAGGGAAGAGGCGAAGCGCGCTCCCACGCTGTTCGTAGGAGACGGCATCAATGATGCCCCGGCCATGCAAGCGGCCAGCGTGGGGATTGCTTTTGGCCAAAACAGCGATGTGACCGCCGAGGACCGCGGATGCCGTCGTACTGGAAGCTTCACTCCGCAAGGTTGATGAATTGATTCATATCGGGCGCCGTATGCGGAAAATCGGTCTCCAAAGCGCAGTGGGCGGCATGGGGTTGAGCATGATTGGCATGTTGATAGCGGCAGCGGGATACTTACCGCCGGTCGCGGGCGCTGTCGCTCAGGAATTGATCGATGTTGCATCCGTGCTAAATGCTGTTCGCGTTGCCATGCCGGGCAACGATTTGCGTGACGATGGCGTATAGTTTGGCGAGTTGTTGCGTTGAAAAGCCGATTTCATAAAGCAGTAAGATACTTGCAAACTGGACAAATAATATGCGGATTATCCTCTCCCACATTGACTCTTGCAGGCCTGTCAGCGAATGCGGGTTCAGCCGCCGACATCAAGGCGGGCCAAGCCGTCTACGACAGATCGTGCAAATCCTGTCACGGATCGGAGGGAACGGCGAACGCATTTGTCCACGAGCGACGAGGAGATGAAAAAATCCTCACAGACGGGGCAAGACGAAGCCGGCCAAAACGGTCTCCGGGGCCGCGTTGGATGATGTCGTCGCTTACGTCCGCAGCTTGAAGAAGTAAAACGCTCGGTGGATTGCACCATCTGGCACGATCGCATCGCGAGAGAGCCTAGCCGCGCCGGTTGCGTCGCCTTCTCTGCGGTAACGCAACTCCCAGATTCCGATATTGCCTCGAATTGGAGTGCCGCTCAAAGTGGCGAACGATCACTTCGATTGGGCATCCTCTGTCATTGTGGTCTCCCTCTCAACTGGCTTCTAGCTGCATCGTCCTTGGGAAAAGGATGTTGTTCTCGAGATGGATGTATTCGTGTAGATAGATTTCGAGCGACTGCAAGGCTTGAGACAAGAGGCGAAACATTTCGCACTGCTGGTCGCGCAATGTGTAATCTCCGGTTAGAGTGCGGATCTCACTCAGAACGGAAACTATCGCATCGTGCTCCTGCTCCATCATCCAGATCGGATTGCGAACAGATCCGAACGGTGATGTGGGTAACGCCTCCTTGGCGTTGACCGCCTGTTCCATGCGGAGGATCGCCGGGAATAGAACAGCTTCTTCCTTCTTCAGATGGAGTTGAAGCTCTTCTGTGAGGCGGGCCAGAGCGCGGCGCAGAGGCAGCACCTCCGGGCGGCGAGCGCCGTGAAAATCTTCAAGGTTCGCGATCATCAGGCCGAGCGATGGCAGTTCACTCCGCAAGTAGGCGTGATGAACCTCGACAATGTAGCGAATGAGATCCTTGAGAGATTCCTTCTTCCATGGCGCCGCGGCAGACGCCGCCGATGCCGCCAGGATCTCGGCTTCGATCTCGTCTGCGTTCACGCCCGCCACGCGACAGGCCTCGCGAAGCTGCCGCTTTCCTCCACAGCAGTAGTCAATGTGGTGGTTTTCAAAGACCTGCCTCGATCCTGGAATTTCGGCTGCAATCTCGCCCACCATCCTCTCGAACATCGCCAGCATAACGACTCTCCTTCTCCTAAGCACGCACGTGCGCTGCCAACTATTGATGCAGCCCATCCAAACGAAAATTGGCCTGGCGATCCCGGCGATGCGTCATTTGGCTCATCGGCATATGCTCCGATGCGCCGGCACCACTCAGTCTGACTTCTGGCAACAGCCCGCAAAACGGAGTGCTGCGGCGGCGCAGCAGTTAGAATGGAGGCTCGCGCTCTTCGCGGGCTGGCAAACGATACGCTCTTACAAGAGTCGCCGCAAGTGATTTAGACCATGTCGCCCTCCGAATCTGCACTCCCGGTCCGCCAACCGCTCAAGGTCCGATCGTTCCAGCCGAACCGCGCCCGCTCCGATCATTTGGTTGCGGAACTTGAGGCTGCGGGGTTCCAGGTGGACGCCGACATCGTCGCAAACTTGGAAGTATTTGAAAAACGGCTTCGCGAAGACCGTTACGATCTCGCCATCAACGGCCTTCAGTTCGCCAGCGCCATGCAGACGCTTGAGCAGCAACGGCGGCGGGCCGAAGCCGCCGCGCTGGAGGCGGCGGGGAGGATCCATGCCCTGGTCGAGGTCTGTCCGCTCGGCATCGTCAGTCTCGATCTGGACGGCAACGTGAAAATGTGGAGCCGCGGCGCGGAGCAGATATTCGGCTGGCGCGAAGAAGAAGTGCTTGGCCGCAAGCTTCCCACCATCCCGCAAGATCAGGAACAGGAATACCAAAGACTCTTGCAGGCTCAGTTCAGTGGCACTTCGCATGCAGGCGTAGAGGTTCGCCGGCAGCGGAAGGATGGCAGTTTCGTCGAAGTGAGCCTATGGACGATCCCAGTCCGCGACGCAGGCGGAGTCATAACAGGGAATGTAGCCATTCTTGCCGACCTGACCGCTGCTAGGGCCGCGGAGCGGCAGTATTCGGAGATGATGGCCCGCGAGGAGGCAGCACGCACGCAAATCCGAGCCGAGCGGCGGTTCCGCGAGCTGCTGGAAGTTGCGCCGGACGCGATCCTGGAGATCGATGCTCAAGGCCGAGTTGTTCTTATGAACGCCGTGGCGGAGGAGTTGTCCGGCTACAGCCGGGATGAATTGCTGGGGCAAAGCTTGGAAATAATAGTGCCGGGTGAACTGAGGGCCAAACACATCGATCATCGCGCCAACTACTGGAGCCATCCGGTCACCCGACCGATGGGAAGCGGACTGAATTTGCATGTCCAGCGCAAGGACGGAACACGCGTCCCAGTCGAGATCAGCCTTAGCCCGGTGAGGTACGATGGCGACCTTCGCGTCACGGCGATCATCCGCGACATTACCGAGCGCAAGCGGGCCGAGCAGCAAATTCGCGAAATTCAGGACAGACTCACGGCGGAGCTGACAGCCACGAATCGGCAACTCGAGCTTCGCAACCGCGAGATCGAACGAGCCAACCGGCTCAAGACCGAATTCGTCGCCAGTATGAGCCATGAACTCCGGACGCCGCTCCATACCATCATCGGATTCGCTGAACTGATGACAGAAGAGTTGGAAGGGCCATTAAACGAAAAGCAGAAGCGCTTCATCGGACATATTCATAAGGATTCGCTCCACCTTCTGGAGTTGATCAACGACGTACTCGATTTGAGCCGGATTGAAGCCGGCCGGCTGGAGTTGCGGCTCGAAACCTTCGATATGAGGGCTGCCGTCGAAGAAGTTCTCGCGACAATCCGGCCGCAGACGGCGGCGAAGTCGATCAACCTGGAGCGTCTCTCGCGCCGGGCGTCGTGAACTACGGCGCGATTGGTGTGGTGATCGGCCACGAAATGGGACATGGGTTTGACGATCAAGGGTCGAAATACGATGCGGACGGCAATCTGAAAAATTGGTGGACCGATCAGGATCGGACCCAATTCGAGAAGCGCGCGGCGTGTATCGTGAATCAGTTCGACTCGATCGACGTGGGCGAGGGCCAGCATCATACCGGCAAGTTAGTGACGGGTGAGGCCATGGGCGATCTGGGCGGCGCGACGCTCGCTTACAAGGCGTATCACAAATCCCTGAACGGTAAGGAAGCGCCGGTGATCGACGGGCTCACGGGCGATCAACGTTTCTTCCTGGCATATGCGCGCGTGTGGGCGGCGAACCAGCGGCCGGAAGCGATGCGAAGGCAACTCGCAACGGATCCGCATCCGTTGGCTAAATTCCGCACGAATGCGACCTTGCAGAACATGCCGGAGTTCCAACGGGCCTTCGCTTGTAAGCTGGGCGATCCAATGGTGCGGCCGGCGGCGGATCAGTGCAAGCTGTGGTGATTCCGGCCTGCGCACCAGATCCTCGCTTCGCCGCCGTACCCTATAGGAATGAAACTTCGCGATTTGGCGGATAGGCTGGGCTGCGAGCTGCGGGGCGATGGCGCGATCGAGATCACGGGCGTGGCGGGAATGGAGCAGGCTGCTGCCGGGCAGCTAACGTTTCTATCGAATCCCAAGTACACGCACAAGGTGAAGCAAACGCGCGCTGAGGCGATTCTGGTGCCAAAGATCATGGAGGGGATTGCGCCGGCGCAACTGATATCAGGCAATCCGTATTTCGACTTCGCGCGCGCGCTGGAGTTTTTCTATCAACCTCCGCGGCCGGCGGCTGGCATTCACCCAACTGCATCCATCGCTACGTCGGCGCGCATCGGCGAAGATGCTTCGATTGGGCCTTATGTCGTGGTCGGTGACAATGTGATCATCGGGCGCGGGTCCGTACTCAGGGCACACGTGGTGATTTACGACGGGGCTGTCATCGGCGATGACTTTTATGCGCATTCACACGCGGTGGTGCGCGAGTTCTGCCGCATTGGAGATCGCGTTACGTTGCAGAATAGTGTCATTGTTGGCGGCGATGGTTTTGGATTTGCGAAGCGGTCGGACGGGACGCATTACAAGATTGTGCAGAGCGGTGTTACGGTGATCGAGGACGATGTGGAGATTCAAACGCTCACCTCTGTCGACCGCGCAACTGTCGGCGAAACTCGCGTGAAGCGCGGCGCGAAGATCGATAGTTTAGTGCAAGTCGGGCACGCTTGCGTGGTGGGCGAGGACAACATCATCTGCGCTCAGACGGGGCTGGCAGGGTCGAGCGTGCTGGAGAAAAACGTGCTGCTGGCCGGGCAGGTGGGTATTTCCGGGCACCTCACCATTCACGACAACGCGGTGGTCTATGCACAGAGCGGAGTGGGTGGGGATGTGGCGGCGGGGTCTGTGATCAGCGGCTCTCCGGCGTTCGACGCACGCGAATGGCTGCGCGCGATCACGGCTTTGCAAAAACTGCCGGAATTACTGAAGACGGTGCGACAATTGGAGCGTCGCATACAATCTTTTGAAGAGGCCGCAAACCAATAATGTCCCGACATCAAGACTATGAAGGTCATGAGCACCTTCCCCTGGCGTACCGTAATCGCGATTTTCTGGACGGACCGGAGGGGAGATCTCTGCGGATACTCAGCGAGTATCTGTATCCGCTGTCGCATTTCCGGCGGGAGAGGGTGCACGATACGGTAGTGTTCTTCGGATCGGCGCGGCTGATGGAAATGGGCCCGCTGGGCCGCTATTACAATGATGCCCGCGAGTTGGCGCGGCGGCTGACGGCCTGGTCGGATGGACTCCCGGATTCCGATCGCCGCTTTGTGGTGTGTAGCGGCGGCGGTCCGGGCATCATGGAAGCGGCGAATCGCGGCGCTAGCGATGCGAAGGGGAAGACGGTGGGTCTCAATATCGGACTGCCTTTTGAGCAGCGTCCGAATCCTTTCGTCACGCCGGAGCTCAGCTTTGAATTCCATTATTTTTTCATGCGCAAGTTTTGGTTTTCTTATCTGGCCAAGGCGCTGGTGGTCTTTCCCGGCGGGTTCGGAACCATGGACGAGATGATGGAAATCCTGACGCTGATGCAGACGCAGAAGCTAATGAAGAGAATGGTGGTTCTCTTATACGGCACAACTTTCTGGAAAGAAATCATCAATTTTGACGCGTTGGTGCGACATGGCATGATCGCGGCGGACGATCTCAACTTGTTTGAGTTTGCCGATGATGTCGATACTGCCTTCAAGATTCTGGAAACAGGTTTGACCAAGTACTATCTTCAAGACGAACAGGAAGTGCCCGGCATCGCCAAGTCGCAGGTGTAAGCGACGATGCTCTCCCGCCTGCGCACTTTCCGCGAAGCGATCGGGTGGGTGGGGCAGGTCTTCCTGCTGTTGCTGGTGGTGCAATTGGTGGCTGGGGCGCTTGGGCTGAGCCGCGGACTGGGACTTTTGCGCTTGGCCGTGTATTTCACGGGTGTCTGGGCGCTGCTGCGGCTGGCGAGTAAGGCGTTTCAGTGGGGGATCTGGCGGCTGCGTAACCGCCTGCTCGCGGCGTACCTATTCATGGCGGTGGTGCCCGTCTTGCTGATCGCGACGCTGGCGCTGGTGGGAATACGCATGGTGTCCAGCCAGTTGGCGGTTTATTTAGTTACCAGCGAACTCGACCGCCGCATTGATGGCCTGCAGTTGCTGGGCCAGAGCATGGCAGAGGAGAGCCCGACAGAGCGGAGGATCGATCCGCTGTATCGGAAGCGTTATCCGGGCATCGCAGTGCTGTTGCGGGAAGCAGGCCGCGAGACGCGCTATCCGCCGGACGCGCAGATTCCGACGCCACTCGAAGGCTGGAAGACCGCGCAAGGTGTGATGCTGCGCGACCGAGATTTCTATTTGTGGAGTTACCAAAAAACGGCAACGGGCGACGTCACTGTCACCGCGCCGATGACGCAGGATTATTTGAGCGGGCTGGTCCCCAACATCGGGCAGGTGGGATTCGGCACGCTGCTGGGGAACTCGGCACAGCTCTTATCGCAGGCGCCTCCGGGAAGGGTGCCGCCCAGCCGGGCACCCGCGCCGTTTGATCTAGTGGATCCCGAGGTGCGATGGTTCGCGTCGGTGCCGGCGTTTGACTGGGAACATCCGGGCGACGCTTCGACGCACTTCATCATAGCCGTGCGGTCGCGGGCTACGGCGCTAGTCGCGGCCATGTACGATCCCGATGCGGACCAGGCGCAGGCGGTTCAATTGGTGGTCTTGGTATTGCTGGTGAGCCTGTTCGTCATAGTGGAACTGGTCGCCTTCATTATCGGCGTGCGTCTGACGCGTTCCATGACAGGTGCGGTGCATCGTCTGTATGAGGGGACGCAGCGCGCCACAGCCGGCGATTTCTCGCATCGCATCAAAGTGAAGGGGGGCGATCAGCTTGCCGAACTCGGCCTATCCTTCAACCGCATGACCGAAAGCATCCAACATCTGCTCACGGTGGCTAAGGAGAAAGAACGCCTGCAATCGGAAATGGATATTGCGAGCGAAGTACAGAATCGCTTGTATCCGCGAACCGCTTTGAAGACGGCCTCGTTGCGCGTGACGGGAGTATGCCATCCGGCGCGGGTGGTTTCGGGGGACTACTTCGATTACGAACCGCTGCAAGGCTCGCGAATCATGTTGGCGATTGGCGATGTGGCGGGCAAGGGGATTTCGGCGGCGCTGTTGATGGCATCCTTGCAGAGCTCGCTGCGGGCGCAACTGGCGGAGGGCGCGGTGTCGACTTCGCAACTGGTCAGCCGCGTGAATCAGCAGTTGCACGCCTCGACGGCGCCGGAGAAGTTCGCAACTTTCTGCGCGGGCACGTTCGACGAAACGCAGGGCGTCTTCACCTACACGAACGCCGGGCACTTGCCGCCCCTGGTGGTCCGTGACGGGTCGGTGGAGCGGCTGGATGTAAACGGGATGGTAGTGGGCGCATTTCCCTCGGCCAAATATAGCGAGAGCCACGTGGAACTGAAGTGCGGCGATCTGTTAGTGTTCTTTACTGACGGCATCAGCGAGCCCGAAAACGCTTACGGGGAAATGTTCGGTGAAGACCGCTTGGCGGAGCTGATCTCGCGCCATGCCCACCTGGGCGAGGACCAGATTATCGAGGCGGTTTGGAAGGGCGTCCACGAATGGTCCGGGGACGGGGAACTGGCCGACGACATGACCCTGCTATTGGCTAGGAAACTTTGACTCTGCCGGGAGTGCGGGGCGCAGCCGCAAGCTGGCGTGGGGTAGGATACTATCGTGGGTCCGCAAAATCAGAATCCGCTGGATGAATTGCAGTCGCTGGATGAACAGATCGGCCAGACCACCGAATTGGTGGGGCTGAAGCCGATTTTCTTCCGGCTGGACGAGTTGGCGAAGGAGCACCCGGGCGACTTTGAAGTCCAGCTTGGGGTGACGGAGCTGAAGCAAAAAGTGGTGACGCGCGGCACTGCCTTGAAGCAATTAGCGCAGACGATGCAGGGGGGCGGGCCGGGGATCGGGACCACCACGGGGACTTTGATTATATCGCCGCAGCCTCCGCCCACGCCCACGGAGACACTGCGGTCGTTTACCGAGCCGGTGGCGCCACCACCGCCCCCCCGTGGGGTCTCGTCGACATTTCAGGCGCCGCCGGCCGGACCTCCCGGGGACATCACGCCGCCGCCACCGCCTCCTCCGGTACGTCCGGCGGGTGACGGGGCAACTTGGAAGCGGGCGCTATTGCTGGGTGTGATCGCCGGGGCGGTGGTGTCGATCCTGGTTCTGGTAGTCCTGGTGAACCAGGCGCGAAAACGGAATCTGATCGCGAATGTCGCCGTGCAGGTGACGACCACGCCTGCGGGTGCGGCGATTCAAGTGAACGGGGAAGCGAAGTGCACGTCCAATTGCTCGCTGGCGCTGCCACCGGGCGATTATCAGGTGACGGCGGCTTTGGACGGGTATCAGTCGGCCGCGAGTGCTTTTAAAGTGACGGCGGGGCAACCTGGGTCGCTGAACTTGAATCTGCAGCCACAGGCGCAGATGGTGCGGATTCTTACGGACCTGCCGCAGGGGCAAGTGAGTTTGGACAATCAGCCGCCGGCGGATTTGCAAGACGGACAGTTCGTGATCAATAACGTGGCGGCGGGCCAGCATGTCGTCAAGGTGACGTCGAAGACGGGCGAGGCTTCTTTCACCATCGACGTTGCCGAGGCTAAGCTGCCGGCGATTACGGGACCGGTGACGGTGCGGGATTTGATCGCGGTGCTGGTATCGAGCATGGGCGGCAAGGCACGGCTGGTCACCAATAGTCCCGCGAAGCTGGTGCTCAACGGCCAATCGCAAGGCGATGCGTCCCCGGCGGGCGTCGACCTCACGGGCTTCCGGCCGGGGGTCAACGAAATCGCGGTCGGTGAAGGCAAAGATCTGCGCACGCTGGCGGAGAGTTTTGGGCCGGCGCCCGCAGTGACGGCCTTTCTGAAATCTGATGTGAATACCGGGACGCTGATCATCTCCACCGCCGAAGATAATGTGCGCGTATTCCTGAACGGCAAAGAATATCCGCGAAAAACGCAGAAGGGACAGTTGCGGATCCCGACGCTCGGTAGCGTCAACGTGCGTGTTGCCAAGGATGGGTTCGAAATCACGGGGGCGCAGACTGCCGACGTTAAGAAGGGCTCTGAGACCCGGCTCGAATTCAAGATGCAGGCGCTGCCGCAAGTGGCGATCTTACAGATTCGTGAGGCAACGCCGGGGGCGGAAGTGCTGCTTGATCAGAAGTCATTGGGCGCGATGGGCGATGACGGGTCCTTCACTGCGAACAGTGTGCCGCCGGGCGAGCACACTATCGAGTTACGCAAGGATCAGTTCCTGCCCAAGCGGATGCAGCGAATGTTCGTCGCTGGAAAAACGGTAGCGCTGCTGGGCGGGGACGCGGTGCTGGCGGCGGCGACCGGCACGGTGCGCTTGACGCGTACCCCCGTCGATGCCTCTGTGGTTTACCGGCGTGCTGACGAGACGCAAGGCCACGATCTGAAAGTCAACCAGATGGACCTGCCGGCGGGAAACTACATCTTTACCGCGCGGGCTGCGGGCTACGTGGACAGGACCGAGCGGGTACAGATCGGCGCGGGCGAGACGCATCCCCTGGAGCTTGCACTCGCGAAAGTGCCGGCGGCGCCTCCACCTGCTCCCAAAAACTTCGGCATAGGCGACTTTGAAGATCCCAATGCGTGGAGCAAGCAGGGCGACGTATGGAGCCATAAGGGCGGCGGCGTGATTCCCTACAAATTGCCTACGAACGGGACCTTCACTTTTACCGTGCGCCTGCTGCACGGCGGGAGTTTGTTCCGCGGAGGACGCATTCGCTGGGCGGTGCAGTATGTGGACGCCAAGAATTACGATCAGTTCGAGCTGGATCGCAAGGCGCTTACCTCCAAGGTGATCGAGGGCGGCAAGACCTACGACCGCGGGAAATTCGAACACGGCCTGAACGATAAAGAGATGTCGTATACGGTGCAGATAGACGTGTCTCCGGGGCAATTGGTGCACCGCATTCAGAGCGGCGAAAACTGGCTGGTGCTGGATACCTGGAAGGAGCCCGGGCGGAAATTCACGGAAGGCAAATTCGCGTTTCTGGTGCAGGGCGGCGATGAGATCGGGCTTTCTGACTTCAAGTTCGTGCCGCGATAAAAGGGAATGTATAACCCTCCCCACTTTCAAGAAGAGCGCACGGAGGTCCTGCAGCAGTTAGTCCGCGACCATTCGCTGGCTGCGGTGATCACGATGGGGCCGGAGGGGTTGATCGCCAACCACATTCCGCTGATTCTGGATGCCGAGGCCGGACCGCTGGGTACGCTGCGCGGGCACGTATCGCGCATGAATCCGCAATGGCGGGATTCGCTGCCGCACGTTGCGGCATTGGCAATCTTTCAGGGCCCTAGCTCGTACATCACTCCTTCGTGGTATCCCAGTCGCGAGGAAACCGGCAAAGTGGTCCCCACGTATAACTATGTAGTGGTGCACGCGCAAGGGACGCTGCGGACGTACGAAGATCCGGAGCTTTTGTTGCGCAACGTCAGAGCGCTGACGGAACAGCACGAAGCAGGGCTGGCGAAGCGCTGGAGCGTTGAAGACGCACCAAAGGATTTCATCCGGGAGCAACTGAAGGGCATTGTTGGCATCGAGATTCCGATCGCGCGCCTGCAGGGCAAGTGGAAGGTTAGCCAGAACCGGGTGCCCGCGGACCGGCAGGGAGTGATCGACGGCTTACGCGCGGCCGGCGATGTAAAGAGCGTTGCGATGGCCGATGAGGTGGCGTCGCGAAATCGCTCGTAACGGCGGGCGGTATGATGTTTTCATGGCGAGTGAGGCGCTGCTGGGGGGATCGATCGGTGTGCTTGCGGCCGGCGGCTTCCTGGCCTACGCCGTGCGCGGCCGCTCCGCTAGCGTTTTCGGGCCCTCGGTCTATCACGGGAATCGGGCACGCGCGGCGGTAGCGCTCACTTTCGACGACGGGCCTAGCGAAGCGACGCCGTCGCTGCTGCGGATTCTCGAGCGGCACCAAGTTCCGGCAACTTTTTTCATGTGCGGGCAGAACGTCGAGCGGCTGCCCGCGGTGGCGCAGAGCGTGGCTCAAGCCGGTCATGAAATCGGCAACCATAGCGATTCGCATCCGCGCTTGGATTTTTGTTCCCGCGATTTTATCTATCGCGAACTGGCTGTGGCGCAGGAGAAGATTCTCCGCCACACTGGGGTGACGCCCAAGCTGTTCCGGGCTCCTTATGGAGTGCGATGGTTTGGATTGAAGGGCGCTCAACAGCGGCTGGGGTTGCTGGGAGTGATGTGGGGCACCATCGGCAATGACTGGAAGTGGCCGGCGTCACGCATCGCTCAGTTGTTGCTCAGTCGTGCGCGCCAAGGCGATATCTTCTGCCTGCACGACGGGCGGAGAACCGATCCCTCGCCCGACATTGGTGCGACGCTCGAAGCAGTGGACGCCATCATTCCGGTTCTGAAGGAGCGCGGGCTGCGGTTTGAAACCGTCAGCCAGATTCTATGTCCGACCTGCTGACTGCGAGGGTGATAGAAGTGATCGCGAAAACCCAACATCTGCCGCCGGAGTCGATTACCATCAACAAGACCTTCGCGGAGTTGAAAATCGATTCGCTGGACGGCATGAATATTCTGTTTGCCGTCGAAACCGAGTTCGATATTGCGATTCCCGATGACCAGGCGGCTGCCATTAAATCCGTGCGCGAGATGGTGGAAGGAATTCAAAAGCTGGTTGCTGCGAAAGAAGCTGCTCATCAAGGATGACGCGCCGCGTCGCAGTGACAGGCATCGGCGTCATTGCGGCTCCGGGAGAGACGCGGGCGGCGTTTTGGGACTCGTTGCGGGCGGGGCAGAGCGCGATCCGGCCGATGACGCTGGTACCGGAAGGGTCGCTGCGGTTTCCGAATGCGGCGGAGGTCGTGGGCTACCGCGCGTCCGACTATATGGACGAGAAGCAGGCCGATCTGCTGGATCGCTTTGCGCAGTTCGCGTTGATCGCGGCGCGGGAGGCGGTGGTGGAGTCGGGACTCGTGGTCACTCCGGAACTCGGAGGCCGCATGGCGGTGGTCACGGGCACCTCGACGGGTGGACAGACTAGCGAGGACCACGAATTCTATAGCCTCTATGCCAAGGGTGCTTCGCGCATTCATCCCTTGACGATTCCGCGGACCATGGCCAATGCGGGGACTAGCTGCATTGCGCGCGAGTACGGAATTGGCGGACCGTGCTACACGGTGTCGACGGCGTGTGCTTCGGCCACCCACGCCATCGGCCAGGCGTTTTGGATGGTGCGCAACGGAGTGGTAGACGCGGCGATCGCGGGCGGATCGGAAGCGCCGTTTTCGATGGGATTCTTGAAGGCCTGGGAGGCAATGCGTATTGTGGCGCCGGATACTTGCCGTCCCTTTTCGCGCGATCGTAAAGGGCTGATCTTGGGTGAGGGTGCGGCCATGTTGGTTCTGGAACCGCTGGAGTCAGCGCGGGCGCGTGGGGCGAAGATCTGGGGCGAGATTGCCGGTTTCGGGATGTCTTCTGACGCGTACCATTTGACGCAGCCGCTGGCGGATGGGGCGGCGCGGGCGATACGGGGCGCCTTAGAGGACGCTGGAGTCGAGCCCGAGGCGGTGGGTTACATCAACGCTCACGGGACTGGCACGCAGGCGAACGACGTCACCGAGGCGCAGGCGATTCGCGAGGTCTTCGGCGCGTATGCGGACAAGATAGCGGTGAGTTCTACTAAATCGATGCACGGGCACGCGCTGGGGGCGGCGGGGGCGCTGGAGGCCGCGGCCACACTCATGGCTCTCGATCAGTGTGTAATTCCGCCTACGGCTAACTTTACGGAAGCCGATCCGGCTTGCGCTTTAGATGTGGTCCCGAATGCGGCGCGCGCGGCGAACGTCGAATACGCGCTATCCAATTCTTTTGCGTTCGGCGGCTTGAACGCGGTCTTGCTGTTCCGCGGCGCTAAGCGGTAGCCTCTTTGGCTTGGGCCAGCGCGGCCTCGACTTCGGCCTGATAGCGTGCCAGCAACGCTTCGCTCGCGGCCTCAAAGCGCATCACCAGAACGGGTTGGGTGTTGGAGGCGCGCAGCAGGCCCCAGCCTTCTCCGAACAAAACCCGGACGCCGTCTACATCGATTACGTTGTGGGTCGCGCGGAACTGCTCGGCTACGCGTGCGACTACGGCGAATTTGGTTTCGTCGGGGCAATCGACGCGGATTTCAGGGGTCGACACCAGCTTTGGCAAACCTGCTAGCTGGGCGGACAAGGGCTGGCCGGATTTCTCGACGATCTCGATCAGGCGGCAGGCGGCGTAGAGGGCGTCGTCGTAGCCCAGATAGCGATCGGCGAAGAACATGTGTCCCGACATCTCGCCGGCGAGTTCGGCGTGTTCCTGTTTCATCTTGGCTTTGATGAGCGAGTGCCCGGTCTTGTACATGATCGGATTGCCGCCCAAGCGCTTCAGTTCGTCGTAAAGAAGCTGGGAGCATTTCACTTCGCCGATGATGGTGGCGCCGGGCTTGCGGGTTAGGATCTCACGACCGTAGATCAATAGCAGCAAGTCGCCGTAGATCACTTCGCCATTTTCATCGACGGCTCCGATACGGTCCGAATCGCCGTCGAAGGCAATGCCGAGATCAGCCTTGTGTGCCTGAACGGCGTCGCGCAAGTCTTTGAGATTGGCGGGAACGGTGGGATCGGGATGGTGGTTAGGGAAGCGGCCGTCCATCTCAAAAAACAGCTCGACGACTTCCACGTTCAGGCGCTTCAAAAGTTGATGGATCACGGGACCGGCGGTGCCGTTGCCGGCGTCCAGCACTACTTTGATGCGGCGAGTGAATTGGAACTGCGGTGAGAGTTCGTCCAGATAGGCGGGGATCACGTCCATTGAATGCTGCGTGCCGTGGCCAGTGGCGAAGTCGCGGGCGTCGATCAGGCGGCGAACGTCCTGAATGGCGTCGCCGTGCAACGAGCCGGAGCCGCACACGGTTTTGAAACCGTTAAACTCGGCCGGATTGTGGCTGCCGGTGGTCATGATGGCGCCGTCGGTTTCGAGATGCACGGCGGAAAAATACAGCAACGGGGTGGGGACCACGCCGATATCGGTGACCTCACAGCCGGTCGATCGCAACCCCTCGAGCAGCGCATCGTGCAAGCGCGGCGAACTGAGCCGGCAATCGCGGCCCAGGCTGATACGCGGGCCGCTGTGGCGCAGCAGGTAGGTGCCTAACCCGCGGCCGAGATCGGTCACGTCGGCACTCAAGAGTTCAGTCTCAGCGATCCCGCGAATGTCATATTCGCGGAAAATGGTGGGCTTCAGCATTGCTTTGACGGTAGCAAAGTCTGGGGTTACGGTCACTTCTTGGCGGTGGCTTGTTTGGCGATCACCATATCCTTGATCTTGTCGTAGGTGGCCTGGGGGACGATGTTCTTCGAAACCAACTGGTCCTTGCGGGCGTAGGGGCGGCCGTCCACGATTTTTTTTGAATACACGTCGCCGATGCCGGGCAAGGCCTTGAGATCGGCGATAGAGGCGCTGTTGAGGTCCAGCAGGGCGCCGGACTTGGCGGCGGCAGGCGCGGGCGTCGATTTCGCTGCCGTCTTGGTGGTATCGGTCTTGGTCTGAGCTGGGATCGGCGCAGCCAGAAACATTGCGACAAGGCAGGCGAGGAGCGAGAGCAGGAACTTGGGTTTACGCATGTCAATTAGTGTAATTCAGGGAAGTGTCTTGCGGTTTGAGTACGAACTACGCTGGTCACACTAGTCCCCCGTAGTGCGGTGCACCGCCGGCAGCGACGCCAATTTACTTAGCACATTTCGAAGCCATGGCCGATCTGTATAAACGATGGGCACCACGCCGGAACGCGCGCAGAACTTGCTTACGGGCACACCCAGCCAAGGGGATATGAATCGGGGCCTTGATCTCGCATTGCAGAGACGAAAGTAATGGAGAAGCTATTAGTTCTGGACGATGAAATTCTTATCCTCAAGTCTCTGGAGCGCCTCTTTGAGGACGATTACGAGGTGTTCACAACCAGTGACGCCGAAACGGCTTTACGAGAGGTGCGAGGACGCGATATTGCGGTGATCCTGTGCGATGAGCGCATGCCGGGGATGAGCGGGTATGAATTTTTGCGGCGGGCGCGGGAGGTGTCGAGCGCCACTCGCATCATGATGTCCGGCTCCGTCGACATCACGGCTCTAACCGAAGCGGTGATTAGCGGGCAAATTTTTTCTTACATAGCGAAGCCCTGGGATTCGCAAAAGCTGAAAGCCCGGGTGGGCGCCGCCGCAGTCCATTTCAAGTTAGTCCAGGAGGTGGAGCAGGAGCGCGCGTTATTGCGCGCCCTGATCGAGAACAGTCCGGACTTGATCTTTTTTAAGGACTGCGACTCCCGCTTCACGCGGGTGAATCACGCTCAAGCGCAGTCCTTTGAAGTCAAGGACGCGGCGGAATGCGTGGGGAAAAGCGATGCGGACTATTTCGAACCTGCCGATGCACTGCGCTGGCGCGGCGAGGAGCAAGAGATCCTGCGCAGCGGCCGCGCCCAAGTAGATCAAATCGAGCGCTTCAAGAAACCCCAGGACGGGGTGTGCTGGATGTCGACTACTAAAGTCCCGATGTTCGATCGTAGCGGACAAGTTTCCGGGATCGCGGGCATTTCCCGGGATATAACCGCTCTTAAAAATAGCGAGCAAATGCTGCGGGAACAGAGCGACCGCAACCGCATGATTCTCGAGACGGCCTACGAGGCGTTTGTCGGTATGGACCCCAACGGCACCATCACGGCCTGGAATCCCCAAGCCGAGCTGACTTTCGGATGGACCGCGGCGGAAGCGATCGGCCGCACTCTGTGCGATACGATGGTGGCGCCGGCCTACCGCGCGGCCCACGCGAACGGCGTGGAACAGTTCCTGACGACAACGGAAGGATCGCAGTTAAACCGTCCCATCAACCTAGTTGCGTTGCACCGCGATGGCCACGAGTTTCCAGTGGAAGCCACGGTTTGGCTGGTGCGTTCCGGGGGCACCGTTATCTATAACGCTTTCGTGCGGGATATCAGCGAACGGGTGCTGGCGGAAGAGGCGCGCCGCAAGGAAATCTCGCTGGTTCAACTATTGCAATCGGTAACCATGGCGGCGAACCGGTCTTCGAGCATAGAACACACGGCCAAGACCTGCCTGGGCCTAATCTGCACCTACATGGGGTGGCCGGTATGCCATGGGTATCTGCGGGCGAACCGCGCACCCGAGCAGATGACCTCCACGGAGCTTTGGTTATTGCAAGACGACGCGCGGTATGCGGCCTTCCGAGAAGCCACCGACAGCGCCGACGCCGGCCCAGGAAGCGGGTTGCCCGGTTGCATTCTGGCTTCCGGCAAGCCGCAGTGGATTCTCAATTTAGCGGATGAAACGCCTTTATCGGAGAGAACCCGGACGGCGGTTGCCGCGGGCCTGCGGTCGGCCTTCGGCTTCCCGATCGTGGTGGACGAAAAAATCATCGGGATTCTGGAGTTCTTTTCGCGGTACACGGTGCCACCCGATGAGGAACTGCTGAACATGCTGGAACACATTGGCTCGCAGCTGGGCCAAGTGATCATACGCCAGCGCGCGGAAGCGGATCTGCAGCGTGCCAAGGCATCGGCCGAATCGGCGAATCGCGCTAAGAGTGAATTCCTCACCACCATGAGCCATGAGATGCGGACGCCGATGAACGCCATTCTAGGTATGGCCGATCTGCTCTCCGAGAGCCCCTTGCGTGCGGAGCAGCGGGACTACGTTCGGGTCTTTCAAAAGGCGGGTGCGAATCTTCTGGAGCTGATTAACGATATCTTGGACCTCTCCAAGGTGGAGTCCGGGCACGTCGAACTGGAAGCAATCGTCTTCGATCTGCGCGCTCTTCTCGAAAGAGTGATCGAGATGATGGTCTCGCGGGCCAGCGATCAGGGTTTGCGGCTGACCGTGGAGGTTCTGCCGGACGTTCCCTCGAACTTGGTTGGCGATCCCAATCGCTTGCGGCAAATTCTCGTCAACCTGATTGGAAACGCTCTGAAATTCACCCCGCAAGGTTCGGTGACCTTGCGCGTTGAGAGGGAACCGGCGTCGCTGGGCGACGAAGAAGCGCCGAGTTGGCTGCGCTTTAATGTTGTCGATACCGGCATCGGGATTGCGGCCGATAAAATCAAAATGATTTTCGAGCGCTTCACGCAAGCCGACTCTTCCACCACACGCAAGTACGGCGGCACGGGGCTGGGATTAGCCATCTGCAAGGGCTTGGTGGAGTTGATGGGAGGACGGTTAGGTTGCAGCAGCGAATTAGGCAAGGGAAGCACATTTTTCCTGTCAGCGCCGTTTGAGGTTCGTGAAAAAGGAACAGCACTGGTTGGAGACGATTCGGGCTCAATTGTGAAACTGACCGCGAGTCCCGTTGAAAGGCATCCCGGCCATCGCATCTTAATTGCCGAGGATTCGGAATACAACATTGTATTGATCCGGGCCTATCTGAAGAACTCCGGCTTCGAATTGGACGTTGCCGAGAATGGCAAGATCGCGGTGGAGAAAGTAATCTCCACCCGGCCGGATCTGGTGCTCATGGATTTGCAAATGCCGGTGATGGACGGGCTCGAAGCCACGCGCGCGATCCGTCACTGGGAAGCCACAACGGGCGCGCGTCCGACGCCTATTCTGGCGCTGACGGCGCACGCGGCTGGAGAAGGACTGAGCATCAGTCTAGAGGCCGGTTGTAACGAGCATCTTACGAAACCGATTAAGAGGGTGACTCTGCTAGAGGCCGTTTCCCGTCATATTCACGGCAAAATCCGCGTCACTCCGCCGGAAGGAGTGGAAGGGTTGGTGCCGACCTATCTGGCTAGCGTCCGCCGCGAGATGGCCGAAATTCTGGCGGGCGTCGATTTGAATGATTGCAAGATTGCGCACCGCTTGGGGCATCATCTCAAGGGATCGGGGGAGGCTTACGGCTTTCCCGAGATCACGCGCACGGGAACAGCCGTCGAGTTGGCCGCTATGGCCTCCGATGAGGATGAAATTCGCCGCCAGATCCTGGCACTGGGAGCATTTCTAGACCGCGTGGAAATCGCAAGCGTGGCCTGACCGCTTCAGACCAAGGTACCAATCCGAACTTGCAGGTCTAGTTTTCCCTTGAGCGTATTCACCATAATGCAGGCACGCTCCGCGATCTGGACTAGTTTTTCGAACAATTCACGGTCCGCGCATTCCGCCGAGACGCACAGTTCGACGGCGGTGAACCGCGACGGTGAGTCCGCGAGCGTGGCGATCACTTCGGTTTGAACGCTGGAGACTTGGGCATGGCGCGCGTTGATCGCCGCCAGCAGATTGCTCATGAAACAGCCGCCGATGGCTGCCAGGAACAGTTCGCCACCCATAGGGCCCGCGTCCGCGCCGCCTTTATCCAGCGGACGATCAATCGCTACCTTATGGTCCCGAATGGTGGCTTCCGAAGTCGACGGAGCTATTTGGCGGAGGTGAATTTTCATAATGCTTCCTAGGCGGTATTTTACCTTTTCGTGCCATCGCGCTGCGCGCTACGCTATGAATTTTAGGAGTTAAAGTAGAGAAGGAACCACCGCTAACCCCGGTGCGTCCACTGGATGACATGAAGAATTACGGGCTAGTCTTGTTTTTGGCATGCGCGTCGTGCTTTGCGCAGAGCCAGCAGCCCAGCCCTTTGCCGCCGCCGGCTGACCGGAAGACCGTTTTTCAGCGGGCAACCGATCTCTACGAAGCCAAGAAGTATCCCACCGCTCTGCTCGCGTTTCAGGAAGCGGCCGCCGGCGGCGTGGCGGAGGCGTTTGAGTACCTGGGCGTGATGTATAGCGAAGGCCAGGGTACGCCGGTGAACTATGAGCAAGCGATGACGTGGCTGCGTAAAGCGGCTGCTGCCGGAGATAGCCAGGCCATGTGCAACATCGGCATTCTGTACTACCGGGGTACGGGGGCGCCGCAACGCTACGATTTGGCCATGCGTTGGTTTCACGACGCCGCGTCGGCTGGCAATAGCCAAGCCATGTTCAACATCGGCGCGATGTATCGCGATGGCGTGGGGGAGCGGTTGAGCTTGGAGAAGCCATGACCTGGTTCCTCAAAGCGGCAGCTAATTCTAACGACAAGGCCATGAACAGTATCGGCGCCATGTATCGCAACGGGCAGGGCGTCTCTATCGATTATGTGGAGGCAGCGCTGTGGTACCGCCGCGCCGCGGATCTCGGTAATCAAGCCGCCATGTACAACCTGGGGAGCATGTATGAGCAGGGCCTGGGGGTGCTCAAGGATACCGAGGAGGCACAAAAGTGGTTTGCTAAAGCGTCGCTAAACGGGCTGGCGACCCGATTCACTAGGTGTTTTCCGGCCTATTTTGACGGCAGAATTAATTCGCAGGGCTGCGGGTCCCACTTAGCGCCGTCGGCTTCGCGCCGGAAGTGATTATGACAACCCAGGGCACGTAGAGATACTGGGGGTCTTCGACGATAGACGTGATCACCAGATATTCTTGGCCGGCATCCCGGTGGATGTCGTAATATTCCGTGAGCACCGCGTTCGCGCTAAAGGGGACTCCGTTATTGCGCAGATATCCGGGCCGTATGTTGGTGGTGACAACCCTGAGCGTGCCGCCCAGTTTGCGGGTGTCCGGAGGATTCGAACCCACCGGCGTTTGTCCACCGAATCCGGGAGTGTTGGGATCCTGCGCACTAATCTTCGAGGTATAGAAGCGCGTAATCTGCGGCGATTGCCACTGCGCGACGGATTGCCCTTGCAGCGTGGCTTCGCCCGCTGGATGGAAGGGCGCGCCGAACGCCAACATTCGCGTTTGTTTGCCCGCGTCGATTTCCACTTTTAGCGTGGCGTCGTTCTCCCAGGTGATGTGCACCCGGGCGGGCTGGCGCATCACCGCAGGAGCTCCGTAGGCCAGGCACTGTTTGCCTTGTGAGATGTCTTTGGCGGGGTCCCAGTTGTCGGCGACTCTTCGCGCTTCGGGCGTCAGAGGGATGGCGTAGTAATCGCCTTTGGGTGCGGTCAACATGCGATAGCGCCAATCTTCTGTCACCAGGGCAACCCAGTAGCCAGTGAGGTCTATAGGGGCAGCGGCTTTGGCGGTTTGCCCTGCGCCCGGAGGCGCTTGAGCATGCATCGCGACCGGTGTGCAGAGCAGGGCCGCAGCGCTGAGAATGGATCGTAATTTCATTACCGGCCCCCTTGGCTTGCAGCCGGCTTCAGGCTCTTGTAGACGGATTCGACGAACATATCTCCGGTCCAAGTTGGTTGGCTGTAGCGGCCGTCGTAATCGCGGGTCAGGCGCGCGGCCTTGACTTCGGCGAGCGATTTGCCTTTTTCGATCAAATCGGCCACGCGGTCGCGCAGGATGGTGACCATGTCGCGGTACTCCGTGACGTCGGCTTCATCGCATAAGCGCCCGTGGCCGGGAATCACCATGGTGCCGCCTTCCTGCGAGATCTCGGGCACAGTGAGTTCGAGCAAATGGTTCAGCGCCTTGACCTCACCCTGAATGCTACCGCCGCGCGCGAGATCGATTACCGGATATCCCACGGTACTGAAAATCTCGCCGGCGCTGATCACGTTCGATCCGCGGAAAAATACGATACTGTCGCCGTCGGTATGAGCCGGTGCCTCGGAAAAAATTTGTACCGCTTCGCCGTTGAAGGTGAAGTCCTTGAGGTGTTCGAAGGTCATGGTGGGAAGACCCTTTTCCGGGACGTGCAGTTCCGGCGCGCTGAGGCGCGTGAGGGCATTATCTTGCGCGTATATATTAACTTCAGCGGCTAGCGGTCCGCGGCCTTCGGCGGTACGCGTCCCGCCGGTACTGCTGATGATATCGTTGCCGCCGGCATGATCCAGGTCGGCGCTGGTGTTAACCACATACTTCAGTTGTTTGTTGGTTAGTTTTTTGAGCTCGGCGAGGATTGGGTCGGCCATTTTCGCGGAACCGGTGTCGACCATCAGCACACCGTCGTTATCGCGATGCTCCCCTATCTGCACGGTTACGTTGCCGCCGTCGCTGGCGAACATATAGACGTTGTCGCGCACGTGTAAAACGTCAATACCCGCCGGTTGCTGCGCGAACGCCGGTAGGGCCAATACGGATGCGAGTAAAAGATATCTCATTTCGCTGGCGTCCCTTCATGTTCTTTCGCGAACTTGTTCAGAAACACTTGCTGGGGGGGAATCGTCATGGTCTTCAATTTTTTGCGGTATTCCGGATATATGGTTTCCGCGCCGCCGCGGGTGGCTACGAAAGGGATGCCGTAGGCTTCCGAAAAACCTGTCACCACCGTGTTCGTTCCGGGCAGATGATGCGGTACCCAGCCGTAGGGACGCGGAATCTCGGGCGCCGGCTGGCAAGTGGCGCCGTATGCATGCGGCGGGCCCATGGGCTGAAACGGATTCCACACGAAGCTCTCAGTCCGGAGCAGCGGTTCGGTCAGATAGATCGGATCGTAAGTGAGCGTGGTGACGGTCAAGTATTTGTCGTGCAGGTCGAAGAATTCGGTCAAGGTGGCCGTGTCGTTATAGGTGATGCCGTTGCGCCGGAGATACCCGGCCTTCATGTGAGTGGTCACCACCTTGAGGGTGTCGCCCTCCCACGTACCGGTGGAGAATCCACCCCAGGTGTGGGCGGCGAACTTGGAAGGATGAGGCCGTCCGTCCATCCAGATGATCCGGCTGGCGCCGCCAAAGGTGCCATCGATCACGTAGGCTAGAAGGCGTCCGCTCGAGGAATCGATATCGGCGTGAATGCTTAAATTGGCTGGGCCGCGCATGCTGTAGATGGCGTTGTGCGGGATGCACTGATGCTCCATAACGGAGACCAGGTCGGCGTGCCAGGAGTCGGCATGATACAGGGCGGCTTCGTTGATCGGGAAGCCGGTGTAGTCGCCGGGGGGCGGTCCGGGATCAGTGCGCTCCAATTCGTCTTCGTGATACATGCCCGACCATAGACCGGTTAGATTGAAGCCCGTGGGTCCGCCTTGCGCGAACACCGGCGCACTCGCGAGAAGCAATGCTCCCAGGAAAATTGTGACTAGACGCATCCGGCTCCTTCATAATTGCGCTCAGCGCAACAGCTAATGATTGTATCCGCTTTAGGACTGCGGCTGTACTGTCTAATGGCGAAGGTGAGCCGGTGTAGAATGCAGAACGGCAGCTGGCCAATGCAATTCAGGAGGTATCGATGAGAGCACGCATTCTCGCGACGATGCTTGGGGGGATCCTTTTATTGGGTTCTGGGCGTGCACAGACTCCCAGGGGCGTTCTCTTCGCATCGGCTGGGGCCGAATTAATGCAGTACGACGTCGACGCGAAAGATGCATCGCTCGTGAAAAGGAGTTCGATTCGACTTCCTGCGAACGTTCAGTATGCGTGGGCGCATCCCTCGGGAAAGTATTTCTATGTGGCCTGGAGCGACGGAGGGGCTGCCACCGCGGCTCCGGGAATCGCCGTGGTCCCGCGCGGGAAGCTCCACGGCGTGAGCGCATTCCGGATCGATCCACAATCGGGAGCTTTGCAGGCGATTGGTCAACCGATTTTGCTGGCGGCACGGCCCATTCATCTGAGTGTGGACGGTTCAGGCACACATGTACTGATCGCCTATAACGACCCCAGTGGAATCACGGTGCATCGATTGAACGGGGATGGCACGATTGGCGCGTTGGTGGAGCAGCCCTTGCCGCTCGATACCGGAATCTATGCGCACCAGATTCGTGTGGATGCTACGAACCAGACGGCGATTTTGGTGACCCGCGGGAATGGTCCGACGAAGGATAAAGCGGAGGATCGCGGCGCAGTAAAGGTGTTCAGTTATTCGGATGGCGTGCTTAAGAATCGCGCTTCGATTGCGCCTAACGGCGGAGTAAATTTTCAGCCTCGCCACCTGGACTTTCACCCGTCGCAGCCTTGGGTTTTCGTCTCGCTGGAGCGGCAGAGCAAACTGCAGGTGTACCAGATGACGAAGGACGGATCCCTGGGCGCGAGTCCGCTCTTTACCAAAGACAGCCTGGCGGATCCGGCGCGCAAAGCGCTTCGGCAAAACGCGGGAACCGTTCACATCCATCCCAACGGTAGATTCGTGTATCAAGCCAATCGTTCGGCTAGTTCGGACGCTGCCGGAAAACCCATTGACGGAGCAGGTGAGAACAGCATCGCGGTCTACTCGATCAATCCGCAGACGGGTGAGCCTACCTTGATTCAAAGCGCCGACACGCGCGGCGCGGAGCCGCGAACATTTGCCCTCGATCCCAGCGCCCGCATTCTGGTGGCGGCAAACCAGACGGCGATCGTTGAGGGATCGGGTGTAAACGCGCGGACGATTCCGGCGAGTTTAGCCGTGTTCCGCGTAGGGAACGATGGGAAACTTGATTTCGTGCGCAAGTACGACATCGATACGAGTCATGGCAGCGTGTTTTGGATGGGCATTGTTCCGTTGCCGTAGCTCACGGACGCTGTGTTTAGGGGGCGCACGCGGGGTTGAGGCTTTCCATCGACGCAACGCGTATGCGATCGTTATTCGCTTCGCGGATCAGCACGCCTTTCGCGAGGACTTTCTGACCTTTGAAGGCATCGAAGCTGAAATCGATGCTGGCGCGGGTGGAAGTCTGCAGACGAAAACTATTCTTCCCCAGGGGCTTGGCTGCGGAAGTTTGTTTTTCTTCCGGCGTCGTTGCTTCTTCGTCTTTGGTTCTTGCGGGCTCGGCGGCTTGGGTGAGCGTCCACGAATTGTTCGCGCCGGGCGTGACACAGCCCACCGTTGCCGCGAGGGAATTGGAAGGCAGAGGCTTGGGTCCGTCTTTGCCGACGAGTTGGGTCGAGGGGAGTGCCTCAACCGTTAGTTCCGCCGCTCCGGATGGGAACGCGCTGACCTTTAGGATATAGGTGAGGATGTCCAGATACGTGTTCTGCGGCAGGGCGCCGGGGTCGTCGTTGGGCATTCTTGTTCGCATATCGTCGAAGAGAGTATCGAGGCCATCTTCGCGCCAGCGTTCCATAAAAACGGTGCCAGTGAGCGGCGCGCTGCCTTGGCCGAGCAGGTTGTCGGCGTGGCACCGCATGCAGTTGGCGCGGAACGCCGCCAGACCCCGCGCCGCCTGCGCGTCCGTGTACACACCATCCAGAACAGTCCGGGCGCCGGCTGCTTGGGCGACGGCCGTGTAGCCGAGACCGAACAAAAGCGTGAGGGCAAGCGGCGGGGTGGCTATGCGTCGCAGTGACATGCTGTGAATTATAGGCCACGGCAATTACGCCGTCCAGTGCCCATTTCCATCTTTGCTTTCAATTCACTCCACGGCCTTGACACCCACTAGTCCTTGTGATGTGATATTTCAGCTTGTGATTTCACGTTGAGGTCTCGCCCGCTGAAATGAAAACTTTTTTGGTTGGAGTTTGCGGGATCTTATTCGCCGCATGGAATGCTCAGGGTCAGGTTGCGCCGGTGGCGTCGTCGCTTGTCGCACAACGACCAGTTCTCGATCGCTATTGCGTTACTTGCCACAACCAAAAAGTGCAGGCGGGCGGCCTGATGCTCGACAAGCTCGATTTGTCTAAAGTCGGCGAGCAGGCCGAGATTTGGGAAAAGGTGGTTCGGAAACTCGGGGCTGGCATGATGCCTCCGCTGGGGATGCCGCGGCCTACTGATGCGAGCTATCAGGCGCTGAGGGTCGCGCTCGAAACCGAGCTCGACCGAACGGCTGCGGCGAGGCCTAATCTGATCGCGCCCGGTTTGCATCGCGTCAATCGTACGGAATACACCAATTCAGTTCGCGCGCTGCTGGGGCTCGATATCGATGCGGCGGCGTTTCTCCCGGCCGACGATTCGAGCTACGGCTTCGATAATGTGGCCAGCGGCCTGGGCGTTTCGCCGGCGCTAGTGGACGGTTATGTCACGGCGGCAATCAAGATCAGCCGCCTGGCGCTGGGGCACGAATTGACGCCGGGGCAGAAGCGCTACATGGCTCCGGACGACTATTCGCAGGAAAGTCATATTGACGGCCTGCCCTTCGGAACGCGCGGCGGGATGCTGGTGAAACATTACTTTCCAGCCGACGGCGAGTATGTGCTTTCGTGGGGTCCGGTACGGCGCAACACTGGCGGACTTTACGGCGGAGAACGCAAGGGAGAGCAGCTTGAGGTGTTGCTCGACGGCGAGCGAATCAAGTTGTACAACCTGGATACCGACATTCCGCAGACCACCGCCCAGGAGAAAAACGAGCTTCGCTTGAAGGTCACGGCGGGTACGCATGCTATCGGCTTGACGTTTCTGGCCACTACCTATGTGCCGCATAGCGACGTGAACCGGCATTATCAGCGCAGCGTCATCGATGACAGCAATATCGAAGGATTTACTTTCTATCCGCAGGCGAGTTGGATTCTGATTTCGGGGCCTTTTGGTGCAACCCGGCCGCAGGACACGTTGGCGCGACGCAAGATTCTGGTTTGCACGCCGGCCCACGACGCGGAGCAACTGCCTTGCGCGAAAAAAGTTCTCTCCAACTTGGCTCGTCAAGCGTTTCGCCGGCCTCTTAAGGACGCGGATGTCGAAACGATTCTGAGCGTGTATCAGAAGGGCCGGAATAGCGGAGATTTCGAAAGTGGGATCGAACGGGGTCTGCAATTTATTCTTTCGCATCCTGAATTCGTTTTCCGCGGTGAGAGCGATCCGGCCAACGTTAAGCCAGGGCAGGCGTATCATCTCAGCGATCTGGAATTGGCCTCGCGCCTGTCGTATTTCCTATGGAGCAGCGTTCCGGACGATGAGCTGGTAACCCTGGCGGCGCAAGGCAAGCTCAAGGAACCCGCTACTCTGGAACGCCAAGTGAAACGCATGCTGGCTGATCCGCGATCCCACGAGTTGGTGAGAAACTTCACCGGGCAGTGGCTGCAACTGCGGAGCCTGGCGACCTCCGCGCCCGTAACCGAGTTTTTCCCGGACTTCGACGACAATCTGCGACAGGCTTTCCGCATTGAAACGGAAATGTTTTTTGAAAGCATTATGCGTGACAACCGCAGCGTGACCGATTTGCTGACGGCGGATTACACTTTTGTGAATGAGCGTCTGGCGCGGCACTACGGGATTCCGAATGTGTACGGCAGCCAGTTCCGCCGCGTGACGCTCGACGGCGATCTGGATGTGCGCCGCGGCCTGCTAGGCAAAGGGGCGATTGAGCTGGTAACGTCGGTGGCGGATCGCACGTCGCCGGTGCAGCGCGGCAAGTGGGTGCTGATGAATATCCTGGGCGTGATTCCGCCTGACCCGCCTCCCAACGTACCGCCGCTCAAGGAAGCCGCCGATGGCAGCGCGGCTCCGCTCGAACAAACCATGCGCGAGCGCATGGAGCAGCATCGCCAGAACGCGGTCTGTGCTAGTTGCCACAAAATGATGGACCCGATCGGGTTCGCGCTGGAAAATTTCGATGCTACGGGTAAATGGCGCACCACCCAGTTTGGCCGGCCTCTGGACGCTTCAGGGCAAATGACTGACGGCTCGAAGATCGACGGCCCTGCGAGCCTGCGGCAGGGGCTGGTGCGCTATTCGCCGCAATTCGTACGGACGCTGACCGAGAAACTGCTCACCTATGCGCTCGGCCGAGGCGTCGAATATCAAGACATGCCGTTGGTGCGCTCGATTGTACGCGATTCGGCGCCCGGCGATTATCGTTTCGTTTCGCTGGTGATGGGCATCGTCAAGAGCGCCCCCTTCCAGATGAACAGAAAGGCGCCAGAGAGTGGCAGCCTGGCACTGAACAATAAATGAAAGGCGCAACCCCATGCTGATATCCAAAAAACACATCTCCCGGCGTTCGGTTCTGCGCGGTGCCGGAGTGGCGCTGGCGCTGCCATTGCTCGATTCGATGGTGCCGGCGTTGGTACCGTTGGCGAAAGCGGCGGCGCTGCCCAAGACACGCTTTGTCGGGACGTTTGCGCCGCACGGGTGGGCGCCGGGATACTGGATTCCGAAGACGGAAGGGCCGTTCACCGACTTCTCGTTCATCACCAAACCACTGGCGCCGCTGGCCGATTCGATGACGCTGATCAGCGGGCTGGATGCCACTTCGTCCATGCCGCCTGCGGGTGCGAGCGGAGGCGATCACTCGCGCGCGGCCGCGGTGCTGGCGGGTGTTCCTCCCAAGAAGACTTTGGGCGCCGATATTTATCTGAGCACCACTATTGACCAGATGATCGCGCAGAAGTATGGACAGGATACGCCGCTGCCTTCGCTCCAACTCGGGATCGAAGACCAGGGCGCGATCAGCGTGTGCCCTTGGGGCTATAGCTGCGCCTACACCAACTCGATTTCGTGGTCAGGACCGGCGCGTCCGCTGCCGCACGAGATTAATCCACAAGTGGTTTTCGAACGACTTTTTGGTGACGGCAGCAATCCCCAGGAGCGGGTGGCACGGCGGGAAGCCAAGGCCAGCATTCTCGATTCAGTGACCCGCGAAGTCAGCCGTTTTCAAAAGACTCTGCCGGGTAATGATCGCAACCGCCTGAACGATTATCTGGACGACATCCGGGAGATCGAACGGCGGATTCAGAATGCCACGAAGTCGACTATGCCTATGCCCGACATGGAAGTTCCGGTGGGTGTGCCGGAATCCTTCGATGAGCACATCAAGTTAATGTACGATCTGCAGGTACTGGCTTTCCAGGGCGACGTCACGCGGGTTTCGACGCTGATGTACGCTCACGACGTCAGCCTGCGGTCTTATCCGGAATCTGGCGTGACTACCGTGAACCATTCGGCGTCGCACCACGGCGAGGTTCCCAAGCGCATCGAGGATTGGGCCAAGATCAATCGCTACCATCTGCAGACGCTGGCTTATTTCGTGAATCGTTTGCGCAAGACGCCGGACGGCGAGGGCAGTTTGCTCGACCACAGTTTGATTTTGTGGACCAGCAATATGGGGAACGGCAATCAGCACAGTCACGTGAATGTGGGCCATCTGCTGATTGGCGGCGCTTCGGGACGCCACAAGGGTGGCGTGCACGTGAAGGCGTCGGGTTCGACTGCTAATATTTTGCTCACTACGTTGCAGCTATTTGGCATCGAGCAGGACCATATCGGCGACAGCACGGGGACGGTTACGCTCAGAAGCTAGGAGACCACAGTGCGAATCAAATCCATACTCACTGTCTTGTGCGGGACTGCGTTGCTGACATCGTTCGCCTTCGCAGCGGCGAGCGACGTGGCAGACGCTGTGATGAACCGGGACAAGGCAGCACTGCGCGCACTGCTGCAGAAGAAGGCGGACGTGAACGCCCCGCAGGCGGACGGAGCCACGGCGATGCATTGGGCGGTCCGCTGGGATGATGTTGAAGCTGCCGATCTGCTGATCCACGCTGGAGCCGCCGTCAAGACTGCCAACCGCGAAGGCGCGACTCCGTTATTTCTGGCGTGCGAAAACGGCAGTGCCGTGATGATTGAAAAACTGCTGCGAGCCGGCGAGGATGCGAACGCGGTGGTACTGACGCATGGAGAAACTGCTCTGATGATGGCGTCCCGCAGCGGCAAAGTCGACGCCGTTAAAGTTCTGCTGGATCACGGTGCCAAGGTAAATACCAAGGAGAATTTGGACGGCACCACAGCCCTCATGTGGGCTGCGGACGAAAATCATCCGGCCGTGATCCGGCTATTAATTGAGCATGGAGCAGATGTGAATCTTCAGGCCAAGATCGTCACGCCCCCAACCGCTCGCCGGGGAAATGGTGGAGGCGGCGCTGCTGCCGCGCAAGCCGCCGCGATTGCCGCCGCCGCCGAAGATTACGTTCCACCGCCCAAGGTGAAAGGTGGCCTTACCGCTCTGGTAATGGCATCCCGCAACGACAACCTGGACAGCGTTAAGGCACTGATCGAGGTGGGCGCCGACATCAACAAGACCTCCGCCGACGGCACCAGTCCATTGCTGGCGGCGGTGCAGAACGGCTTTTACAACACTGCTGCCCTGTTGCTTGAACAGGGCGCGAATCCGAATATCGCCAATGGAAAAGGCTGGACGCCGCTGTATATTGCCGTCAAGAATCGCAATCTCGAGACCGGCACGATTCCATTACCGAACACTGTGGGTGCGCTCGATTTCATCAAGTTATTGATCGACCGCGGCGCCGACCCCAACCTGCGCATCAGCGCCGATACGGAAGTTCATTCCGGCTTCAAGGCGCAGTGGCTCAAGGAAGCAGGCGCAACGCCATTTTTCCGTGCGGCGGTGTCAGGTGACCTGACGGTCATGAAACTCTTGATGTCGCATGGGGCGGATCCTCTCCTGGCGACGAGTGACCACACCACGCCTCTGATGGGTGCGGCCGGCATCGGTTGGTCGGATGGCTTTAGTCACGAGTATACGGAAAAGGAAACCTTGGAGGCGATGCAATTGTTGCTCGACAAAGGCGCGGACGTGAACGCGGTGAACGATCAGGGAATGACCGCGCTGCATGGCGCGGCACACAAGGCTGCCAACCAAGCCATCCTACTTCTGGTGGACCACGGCGCGAAGTTGGATGTTCGCGACAAAGGCAAGGTGGGCGCTTTCGGAAACAGCAACAGCGGTCTCACACCGCTCGAATGGGCGCAAGGAGTTCCGATCGGTGCGTCGTCAGGAATCTATAAGGCTGACACCGTCGCTCTGCTGACGCGTTTGATGAACGAGCATGGGGTGCCCTTACCGCAGGCGACGAACCGCACTGTGGGTGGCAACGTTTCCGTCAAGAAATAAAGCTCTCCTCGACGGCTCCAGTAATTGGTTCGGCGATGCGGAAGATGTGTCTACGCACACACACGCGTCAAAGTAGACACGCCTGCTTTAATTCCTAAACATCTTTTATATCAATGATTTAGAGTGTGGCTTCCGCCCTGCAATTTAGCAGGGCATGAAACGCCAAACACTAAACACAATGACGAAGTTGGCCGCGGTCCTGGTGATCGCGGCGGTGGATGCTGCCGCCGAGGAACGCCGTGAGCTGCAGCAACGGATCGTAGTATCGATCCCGGACCGGAAACTGGTACTGCTCGACGGCGATCGCGTCGTGAAGACTTACGACGTCGCGGTCGGCAAGGTCTCGACGCCCACGCCCGAAGGCGAATTCCAGATCATCAATCACATTCAGAATCCGACTTACTTCGGCAACGGCGTTGTCATCGGACCGGGGAGCGGTAACCCGGTAGGCACCCGTTGGATGGGCCTCAGCGCGAAGGGTTACGGTATCCATGGCACCAACGTTCCGAGTTCCATCGGCAAGGCTGCCTCACACGGCTGCATCCGCATGCGGCAGCAGGACCTCGAGGAGCTGTTCGGCCTGGTGAGAGTAGGCACGACCGTCGAACTGCGCGGCACGCGGCCCGACCTTTTCGCACAAGTTCTCGCGACTCCCTCTGCAAATTAAACCGGGCCGCGAAGAAGAAGGAGAAACTCACATGACGCTACTTAGATATTTGCTGATCTTTACGGGAATCGGGCTGCTGGCAGGCGCGATGACCATCCTGGTCTGGGACCTGTACCAGATCTTGAAGTGGAGGAAAAACTCGCCGGGGGAACCTCAACCCGGCATTCGCTGGTACACTTCTCGTCGGCTGGCTATGCTGTGCGTACTTCCCTGGCTGGCGGGCTTGAGCATCGCGGTGGTGCCCAGCGGATGGGCCGGGGTGCGGGTGAATCAATTCCTGGGAACGCGGCCAGGGACGCTCTACTCCGGTGTGCATCTGATCTTTCCGCTGATCGAAAAAGTGGAGTTGTATCCGACGCGCGACAGCATGTTCAGCACCGCGGCGTTCGACGATCCCAAGAAAAAGGAACAAGGTTTACAGGTGCAAACGCGCGAAGGACTGTCGGTGGGGCTGGCGGTGTCGGTGCGCTACCGGCTGGACCCGTCGAAGCTGGCTTATATCCAAGCCAACCTCCCGCAGCCGGTGGAGGAAGAAATGATCGCGCCCGCGATCGCCAGCGCGTTTCGTGATCTGGCGCCGGAGTATTTAGTGCGCGAATTATTCTCGACGAAACGCGAAGCCTTCCGCCAGGTGGCCGCGGGACGCATCGCTGCGCGGCTGGGCGCCGACGGCATCGTGGTGAAAGAGCTGGTTCTCAAAGACGTCCAGCTTCCCGAAGAATACGCCAAAGGGCTGGAAGGCTTGTTGGTAAAGGAACAGGAAAACGAGCGTTACAACATCGAACTCGAAGTGAAGAAGAAAATGGTTCTCACCGCGAGTCTGGAAGCGGAGGCGCAGAAGGCTCGCGAAGTGAAGGAAGCGGAGGCGCAGGCGGAGGTGCTGGTATTGCAAGCGAAGGCGCAGGCGGATGCCATGCAGCACACGCTCCCGCTGAAGCAGAAGCAGATCGAACAGTCGCGCTTGGAAGCGGAGGCGCGGAAAGAAGCTACTGTGAAGAACGCGGAAGCGCTGGCTGAATCGAAGGTGATCGATAGCAAGGCGGAGTTGCAGAAGCGCAATCTGATGAGTGAGAGCGAGGAGTACCGCATCCGCCGCGTGGCCGGCGCCGACGCAGAGCGCATGAAGCTGGAGGCTTCGGCGCTCAAGGATAATCCGCTTTTGATTCAGAAAATCATCGCCGAAAAACTTTCCGACAAGGTGCAGATCATGATGGTGCCCAGCGACGGGAAGTTCTTCTTCGCAAATGACGTGATCAAGGGGATGAGCAGCACAGCGGTCGAACACTAGAGAAAAGAAGAACTGGACTGGGGACCGGTCTTAAGGCCGGTCCCTACTTTTGTTATCATTTTTGCCGTGACGGGGCGTATTCTTGGGTTAGTTTTCTTGGCGCTTTTTGCGCGCGGCGACGCGCTCGACGATGCCGTGGGCCAGTGGGGGAAGAAGATCGCTTCGCACTTGGCGGCGGACGAAATCGCGCAGGTTACCTGGAATGGCGCGGCAGCCGAGAGCGCCGATGCAGCTAGCTACTCTGCGCGGGCCAAGACACTGCTGGCGCGGGCGCTCCAGCGACGGGTGAGAAACCCGAAAGCGGTGGAAATCACGGCGACGTTGTCGCAGAATCTCAAGGGCTATCTTTTAATCGCTGAAATGCATCGCGAAAATGAAAATATTGTGGAGATGACGAGCGTGGCTCGTCCGGCTCCTATACCTGAAGCGGCGGCGGGGTTTCGTCTCGAGCGGCGATTGCTGCGGGAACAGGAAGCGCCCATTCTGGATGTTCTGGTGGCAGGCAATCAGATGCTGGTGCTCGATACGGTGGGGATAGCGCGCTACGAGCAACGCGATTCGAAGTGGCAGAAGGCGGAGGCTGTAGCGTTGGATATTCCGCCGGTCCGCGATCCTCGCGGTCGCCTGACTGTGAGCGACGATTCGCTGATAGCGGAGACCGCGGGGCTTACGTGCCGGGGCGTGTGGAAGCCGGCCGTCGCGATGGAATGCCAGACGGACGCGCGTTTCACAGCGGGACGAAACACCATCGAAGAAGCCGGGTGGCAGCCTTACTTCACGCATGCCGAGATCGGCGGTGAACACGTTGTGGTAGCGGCTGACGGACACACCTATGTGTACGATGCCGCCCACAAACAACTCAGTGTTTCGGACGCCTGGAGTGACTTCGCGGTGGTGACGAGTTCCTGCGCGAACGCCAAGCTGATCGCGGCCTCCTCGGCCAGCAATTCACTGGCGGTTTTCGATCTCGTGAACCAGAATCCGCTGCGGGTGAGTGACTCCATGGAAATGCCAGGGCCAGTCACGGCGATGTGGCCGGCGAGGAATTCCGTGCTGGCCGTGGTGCGGAACAAGGATACCAACAGGTATGAATCCTACAGCATTGCCGTGGATTGCGGCCGCTAGCGCGTGTTTCGGGCTGGTGATCCTGAAGGCGGAAAGCCGCCCTCATTATGGGGGCACGTTGCGGGTGGAAATGAGCGCAACTCTGAACAATCTGGATCCGGCGGAGATTCCTAGCGATCCGGTGGCCCTCGAAGCCAAAGCGCGCTTGCTGCAGGCGGTGTTTGAAACGTTGGTCCGCTTGGACGAAAGCGGCAAGCCACAGCCGTGCCTGGCGACGTCCTGGGCCCACGACGTGGCGCACAAACGCTGGGTATTCACAGCGCGACCCGGCGTGCGCTTGCACAACGGCATGATGTGGACGCCGCCTGCGAGTTCGCTCGAAACGCCGGATGACCGGCCCATTGAACAGATCCTCCGTGAAATGGCGCGGCCTTGGAGCGCGATTGTAGTGCGCGAACCGGATGGGACGCTGACGGGTACCGGTCCGTTTCGAGTGGTCCGATGGGAGTCAGGAAAGGTCGCGACGCTGCTGGCGAATGAAGCGCACTGGAAGGGCAGACCTTACTTGGATTCCATCGAAATTCAGATGGGACGCGACCTTCGCGACCAAACGCAGGACCTGCAACTGGGGAAGGCCGACCTTACCGACGCTTCTGCTGGCTCCTCAGGGGAAACGCGGACGGAAGAAACGCTGGCGTTAATTTTCGATACACCGCGGTCGACGCCTGCGGTACGCGAGGCGGTCTCCCTCTCGCTCGACAAAGTTGTCATTCGCAGGGTGCTGCTCAAAGGGCATGGGGATATCACCGGAGCTCTCTTGCCGCAGTGGCTCAGCGGTTATTCGTTCTTGTTCGACGGCAAGAGGGATGTAGCTCGGGCGCGTCAGCTAGCAGCAGGATCTCCGCCGCTCACCTTCGCTTATGACCGGCAGGATGCGGTGCTGCGATCGATTGGCGAAAGGATTTCGGTCAACGCCATGGAGGCCGGCATCACCATGCGTCCGGGCAACGGCTCGGCGGACGTGCGTTTGGTCCTGATCCCGGTCACATCGCGCGATGAACTGGCGGCGCTGGCAGACATCGCGGTGGTGCTCAAGCTTCCGTTCTCGTTTGCGGTGGCCCCGCATGAAGCGGAACGCGCGCTGTTGGAAAATTTCCGCGTGGTGCCGCTATTTCACCTTGGGCGAAGCTGGGGTCTGGCGCCGCGCGTGCACTCATGGCCTGACTTGCCGAATGTCTGGATCGGGCAGCCGTGACCTTTCGCACCAAGCTTCTTCTGCTTTCGTCGATCACGGTGGCGGGCGCGGTTGCGCTGGTGACCGGAGCCGTGTCGATCGCGGCGCGCCAAGGGTTTGAACGCGCCGACGGCCAGCGGCGCAGCGACCTGCTCGCCCAGTTGCGGCGTGAACTGGACGCGCGCGGAAGGGAAGTAGCCCGCCAAGTGGAACGCGCGGCGGCGTCGGCGGGCGTACAGCGTATTGCCGCGGGTAGCGCCGAATTCGATCAAGCGCAGCAGGAAAGCGCGGCGCGGGATCTGGCTTTCCTTGATGTCGTCCAGCCGGATTTGACGATCTTGTCCTCGGCGCATTGGCCGGCGCGCTTCGGATACAGGAACGATTGGGAGATCGCGGCGGCGGATTGGCAGGCTGCCGGCGCGGCATTCTTCGCGCGGATTCCTGTCCCCGACGGTTCCTCGATGGTGGCTCTGGTGGCTGTTCGATCGACGCCGGACAAGAAAGCGCTGGTGGCTGGCGGTAGACTGATCGATTCGGAGTTTCTCAAATCGTTGGGCGATGCTCCGGGAATGCGCGCTCTGCTGTGGTTGCCGCCGGGCGAGGTCGTCGATGCGCAGGGTGGGAACCCGGACATCACTAAGCTGGCAGGTTTGGTAAATGGGGCACGCGGCAGGGACGCAGAAGCTACTGGGACCGTGCAATGGACTTCGGCGCGCTCCAGCTCCGAAGCGTTTCTGGCGTTTCCCTTGGAGCACCGCGGGCAGGTTGCAGGGGTGTTGCTGGCGGGCACGTCGCTCGCGGCCCAGTTCGCGCTCGAAAACGAGATCCTGTGGATCGGCGTGGTGGCGGCGGTATCCGGAATCGTAATTGGCATTCTGCTGGGATGGTGGACCACGGAGCGCGTGACGCGGCCGGTCACGGAGCTTGCGCGAGGTGCGCGTGCGGTAGCGAGCGGTGACTGGTCTGCCCGCGTGGAGGTGATCTCCAAAGACGAGATCGGTGAGCTAGCTGCGGCCTTCAATCGCATGACGGAACAGCTTACGGAGCAGCGCGACCGCGCCATTCAAGCGGAACGTGTCGCCGCCTGGCGGGAATTGGCGCGGCGCCTGGCGCATGAGCTCAAAAATCCTCTGTTCCCTCTGCAAATTACCATCGAAAATCTGCGCAAGGCGCGGAAGCGTTCGGAGAGCGAGTTTGAAGAAGTGTTTCAGGAGAGCACTGGCACGCTGCTGGCGGAAGTCGGCAACTTGAAAACCATCATCGGCCGCTTCAGTGATTTCGCGAAAATGCCGCCGCCCAACTTCGAGCTTGTCGATCTCAATGAAATCGTTCAAAACGTAATGCGGCTGTACGATGCGCAGTTGAAGGCCGAGGGAAACTGGAAAATCGACGCGCAGCTTGCGCTTGCTGAAGTGGGTCTGCGGATTCAGGCCGACGGTGAACAACTGCGTCGCGCGATCGGGAATCTAGTGTTGAATGCGATCGACGCCATGCCTCACGGCGGAGTATTGCGGATAGCGAGTTCGCGGGAGGATGGGCACGTACGGCTGTCGGTCTCCGATAGCGGCATGGGGCTCACCGAGGAGGAATGCGCTCGACTGTTCACGCCGTACTACACCACCAAACAGCATGGCACCGGTCTCGGCCTAGCGATTGTGCAGAGTGTGGTGAGCGATCATGGCGGCAAAATCAGCGTGGTGAGTACACCTGGTCACGGCGCTACCTTTATGATTGAACTGCCGGTGCTGCCGGGAGAATCCGCTTGAGTCACCTCTTAATCATTGACGATGATGCGAATACACTGGCGTCTCTGTCGCGCGCTTTCCGCATGGAAGGGTACGAGGTGACGGTGGCGGACCGTGCGGCGCGCGCCCTGGAGCTGGCGCGCTCGAACACCTTTGACCTGATTTTCTCCGATGTCGTGATGCCGGATAAAGATGGGGTCACGTTGCTCGAAGAGATGCGGGCGGCGGGGGTGACTTCACCGGTGGTCATGATGTCAGGGCAGGCGACCGTCGACATGGCAGTGCGCGCTACCAAGCTTGGGGCTGTCGATTTTCTGGAAAAGCCGCTCTCGACGGAACGCCTGCTGCTCACGGTGGAGAATGCGTTGCGCATCCGGCGGCTGGAGCAGGAAAATCGCGAGTTGCGGGCGCGGGTCGGCCGGCATGAAATCGTGTGGCGCAGCGAGGCGATGCGACGGGTGATGACGCAGGTGACGCGCGTCGCAGCCGGTGAATCGCGGGTCTGCATCCTGGGGGAAACCGGTACGGGCAAGGAATTGATCGCTCGCGCCGTTCATGAAGGAAGCGCGCGCCGCAATGGGCCTTTTATCACTCTAAATTGCGCCGCCATACCGGCCGAATTGATCGAATCCGAATTATTCGGACACGAAAAAGGCGCCTTCACGGGCGCCGCCGCGCGCCACACCGGCAAATTCGAGCAGGCGCATCGGGGGACTTTGTTTCTGGACGAGATCGGCGATATGCCGGCGGTGATGCAAGCCAAGCTTCTGCGCGTTCTCGAAGAGGGCGAGGTGGAAAGGGTTGGCGGATCAGGAACCACGCGCGTCGATGTGCGGGTGGTGGTTGCCACCCACCGCAACTTGGAAGAACAAGTCCGCAGCGGCGCTTTTCGCCAGGATCTCTTCCATCGCATTTATGTTTTCCCGGTGGTGCTGCCGCCTCTCCGCGAGCGCCCCGGTGACATTCCGGTTCTTATCGACCATTTCAGTCAGCGAATCTGCGAAGTGAACGGCTGGAAGGCCAAGAAATTCAGCACGGAGGCGGTGGCGCTCCTAGAAAAATATGCGTGGCCAGGCAACATCCGGGAACTGCGGAATGCAGTGGAGCGCTTGCTGCTGTTGGCTGATAGTGAAATCGACGAGGATTTGGTGCGCGAAACTCTGCCCCGGTCTTTGGCGGCCTCGGCGGTTTTGCCTCTCAATGGCGCGGGACCACTCTCCACCAGGGTAGAGGCGTTTGAGGGTGCGACGATCCGCGCCGAGCTCGACCGTACCCATCACAACATGACGGAAACGGCCAAGGCTCTCGGCTTGGAGCGCAGCCATCTTTATAAGAAATGCGCCCAGCTCGGTATACGGGTAAAGGATCTGCGCCACCCGGATAGCGCGAATTGATCACTTGGGCGTCACGTGGATTAGAGCGCCGGGATTGGCGTCTTCGAGCATCCACAGCGAACCATCGGGGCCTTGTTCCACATCGCGGATGCGGTGGCCCACATCCCAGCGCTCGGCGGTTTTGGCGCCGCCATGGCCGTCAAAGATTATGCGGGTGAGGCTCTTGGTCGCCAGGCCGCTGAGGAAGCCGCTGCCATTCCATTGCGGGAAGTTCTGCGTGCTGTTGTAGAACATCAGACTGCCGGGCGCGATCACCGGCACCCAATAGAGCACTGGCATCGCCAGCTCGGGCCGTGAGTCGGGCTTGGGGATAGGCACGCCGTTATAGTTGTTACCAAAGGAGACCAGCGGCCAGCCATAATTTTTGCCCTTCTCAATCAGGTTCAGCTCGTCGCCGCCGCGCGGGCCATGCTCGACCTCCCACAATTCGCCGGTGGGCGAAAACGCCATGCCATAGGGCGTGCGGAAGCCGCTGGCCCAGGTTTCAGCCGGTGTCTCGTTGGGGCCGGGGAAGGTATAAATGCTGACCACCTTCGCGGTCTTAGCGGCTTCGGTATCCGTGGGCGGATCGATCAAGGGAACGGTGGCGGTGCCGGTTTTGCCGAAGTTGGGATTACCAGAGGCGGGCTTGCCGTCGAGGGTCAGGCGCAGGATCTTGCCTTCGGGCTGGTTTGGATCCTGGGCGGGAGTGAAACGCTGGCGGTCGCCCACCGTGAGGAACAGAGACTGGCCGTCGGGCGAGAAAGCGATCTGCCCGCCTTCCTGTCCGCCCTTGCCCTTGGGCATCTGGCGCCACAGCACTTCAAAGTTTTCGAGTTTAGCGGCGGTGGCAGTTGCATTCAGCCTGGCGCGGGCGAGTGCCAGGCCGCCGCCATAGTCACCCGGCTCGACATAGGTGAGATAGATACTCTGATCGGTGGCGTAATGCGGAGAGAGGAAAACGCCCAGCATTCCGTTCTGGCCCTGCCAATAAACGGGGGGCGTATTGGTCACCTGGATCTTCTCGCCCTGCTGGGTCACTAGCCATACGGGTCCGATCTTTTCGGTGACCAGCATGCGGCCATCGGGCAGGAAGGCCAACCGCCAAGGCAGTTCGAAGGTGCTCACCGTAGTCATCGTGAAGGGCAGGCCGGCTTCGGGCTTCTGTTCGCCCATATTGACTTGCGCCCAGGCCGCCGCCGACGCCAGTGTCAAAAGTAACGCCGCTCTCTCCAATTTCATCGTCATTTCTCCTCGGTTCTTAGGCGCCCGACTTTAAGCGAAGGTGCCATCGTCAATCCTATTCTAACTGTTGGGATCCTGACAAATAAGTTGACAGCCGAACGGACTTGTATACTACACTGAGTCTTTTAAGCGTGGCTTCCCGTTGCTTCTTGGGATCGCTGAGGAACCGGAAGACCCATATTAAGGAGATTTGAGGATGCCTATTTGGAACGCTCGCCGGCTTGCTGTTTGCATTGCCATGGTGGGCTTTGCGCAAGCCGCGTCAGCCGCTGACATTCTGATTGGGGACGCGAAATCACAACCGGAAAGTTTGACTGTGGCGCCGGGCGGGGTGCTGATCGTAGGCAGCGCCAGCACGCCATTCGTCTACAAGGTGCGTTCGGGTTCGACTACGGCTGAAAAATTTATCGATTCCAGCACCGAGGGTGCCGGCACCTTCTTCTTGGGGATGCTCGCGGATACCTCTAGTAACACTTTGTGGACGTGCCAGCTGACACCGGTTCCGGGTGCGGCGCCGGGGCAGCGGCACAGCGCGTTAAGAGGCTTCGACCTCGAAACCGGCGCGCCGAAGATTCGCTGGAACCTCCCGGGTGACAACAGCACCTGCAATGATTTCGCGATCGGACCGGATAAAGCGCTTTACCTTTCCGACACCACAAACAGCAAAATCTACAAGCTACCGGCCGGTGCTTCCACTGCCGAACTATTCCTGGAGAATCGGGCGCTTTATGGCATCGATGGCATCACTTTCCTAAACGGCACGATGTATGTGAACAACGTGTTCTCGAACAATCTTTACCGCATTCCCGTCGACGCCGCAGGCAAAGCGGGACAGCCGGTTGATATTTGGATGGATCAGCCGATAAAAGGGCCGGATGGCATGCGTGCCGCCAATGGCAAGCTGATCGTCGCTGAGAACGGCAGCGGCAAAATTTCCATCATCACCGTCAATGGTGACAAGGCCAGTGTTACCGTGATCAAGGAAGGACTCAATACCCCTACGGCAGTCGAGCCTGCGGGCGACACGATCTGGATCGCCGAGCGGGGCGCCGGCAACGCCGTGTCGATACCGATGCCGAAATAATTCGCCGGCCAACCGCCCCGGCTGCTTATATCGGAAGCGTTTCCCCTAAGGTTACCCTCTGGACCTCACAAGTCGAGTGATCTTCCCACAGGATTTCGTACTCACCTGGTCCCATATATTTCAACAGCGCATCTTCGTCGTCAACGGGAAGATGATGACAGGAGCGCGTCTCTATGATCACTTTCGTGGATTGGTACAAATTCTTTCCAATCCATTCAATGCTGGGCAGTTTGTAGTAATCCTCTGTATTTGTCGGCGCGGCGCCAGCGAAGAGCGCGCTTAACGCCAGGATCGACACGATTCTCATGATTCCGCTATCGGCGGTTGCAAGCATTGTCATTAGTCCGGCACCGCCTCTAAGCAGGCCGATGTGCCTTGAGGAAGGAATGAATTTGGCGCACCGCCAGGGGAATCCGCTCTTTGGGCTCTTTCCAGGGGAAGATGCTTACTTCGGCATTCGGCGCGAGCATGGCGCACTCCATGGCGACGGCATAGGGATGCGCCGGAACATCGTCCGGCAAGACCAGGATCGGATTTTGGCAGCCGCGCACGAAATCCCGTGTCACGGTGAATACGAAGTCGGGATCGGTAAGGAACATCCGGTTCACAAATTTATCGGTAGCGGCCGTCGTGATCTCGGGCCGCTGGGCGGTCAGCGCCGCACCCCACGTGTTCCAGAATGCGCCTGGGTATTTAGCGTCGCGCATCTCAGGACGCCAGCCCACAGGCTGCGCCAGCACTGCCGCGACAACACGGTTCGGCGCGCGCTTTAAAAGACTCCAGATGAATGGGCCGCCAATGCAGAAACCCATCACCATGAACTTGTCGATGCCGAGGTGATCCATCAGACCGAGCTGGTCGTCGGCGTAGGATTCCCACGGCCGGTCGACCTCGACAGGGCCGGTTGACAGGCCGCTGGGGGCGTTGCGCAGGTCCGCCGTGATGCAGCGATACTGTCCTTTGAACTCCTCGATGGCGTTGAAAGGCGAGTTGCCGGTGAAGAAGGATATGGTGGAGTTCAATCCTCCGCCGGGAAGCAGCATCAGCGGGAAACCGGCCCCGGCCTCGTCATAGTGGATGCGAACGGCGCCTTTTTCGTAGAATTTGCCCGTTCCTCCTTTGCCCGTCTGCTGAGCAAATACGCGCTGCCCCGCGGCCGTTGCCGCTGCCGCGGCGGCCGCTGCCAGTAATGTGCGCCTGGTTGAGCTCATAATCCGTGTCCTCCTTGATCAGTTTCATGGACAGTATGATCCGCCGCTCGAGAGCGCTCGAGCACAGTTCTCTTAGCCGGAGGAACTGTAGTGCCATAGGATCGATTTAGCTTAATATACTCGATCAGAAGGCAGACATGCCGTGCGGTCTTGTTGTATTCGGATGCGCAGTGCGCAGACGCCCGTTGTCGGCGTAGAGCCGACCATTCGCGACGCGAGAGTGGTCCTAGCAAACCCGCTGTGTGCCGACCCAAGTCCGACCTGCGGGATTAACCAGGCGGCGTTCGCGATGCCGGCACCAGGAACGTATAGCACCCTGGCCCGCGCCAACATTCCTGGTCCCGCGTACCTTCAGGTCGATGCGGCGATTTCGCGGGAGTTTCGAATCCGCGAAGGACAAACACTGGAAATGCGCGCCGAGGCTTTCAACATCGGCAACAGCTTTCGCGCAGGCGTCGCGCCCCGATCCGCGCATCATTCAGGTCACGCTGAAGTTCGTATTCTGAAATACGACGCGAACGGGAGTGAAATCCTGAATTCCAAAACTTGGACCTATTCGGGTTTTTCCCGGCGCACGGCCATCGCTAGCTGACGCCCGCTCTTCAGGTGCCCGACGCACCGCTCGGCTACTGTGATACCCAGGCTGCGGCGCTGTTCGAGGATAAGATTCCCAACAAACTGCACCCCGATCCTTTGGCAGACGACGAAGATATGGACGGCAGCATTTCCGAGAACCTGCCGGGGAGGGCCACAGATCGCCAGCGCTGTCCCCTGCCTATGCAACATCCGTTTATGCTTGCGAAACGCGGGCCAGTTAGAACTCGTCCCCTTGTCACGGAACGTAGCTAGGAATGTAGAGGCGAGTTGGGAGGCGAATAAGCCGCGCATTTAGATGCGATTCGATCATTCTGCCTGGTTTCAAGCGCGTCGCGAACAGCCTGCCGCAAGCGATCGGGGCGAAACGGGTTGTCGAGTACGACGACTATAGACGGATAAGCGCGGGCTCTGATTTCCGCGTCAACGGAACTCGATGTGTAAACAACTTTGAGGTTTGGATAATCCAGTTTGAGAAGTTGCGTCAGTTCCCAACCAAATCGATGAGGCAATCGCACTTCGGTCACCAACAAATTTATCTCGCTGGTGTGTCGCGCGGCGGTACGGACGGCTTCCTCGACACTAGAGGTTTGTATGATTCTATACTTACCTGAGAGAGCACGGCATTCAAGTTGACCCAGAACTTGATCGGGTTCGGCGATCAGGATCGTGTCGGTATGCCAGTTGAATAAGCTCTTCATAATCTCTCTCAAATGACTGGACCTCCCCTTTGGGCTGAGTCCCTTTCTATACCTTCGGTATGCACTCAGAGGACCTTTCTACGGAATCCTCCTAATACATTGATTAGAACCACCTAAGCATTTGCCCAACCGCAGAACGGAGTGCTTCTCACGACACGAGCAGGCTCAGTCACAGGTATTTAACTCTCTTTGAAGTAAGAAACACTCGGCCGCGGCCAGGCGCCATGCTCAAGGGCGTTCGGGTTTAGATGCGGAAGGCCGGTCGGTGGGCGGAAATCTCAACTTGTGGACGGCGGCAAACTGCTCCGCGTGTTCCTTGCACAGGTCCTGGTGTTGAAATGACGGGCTGATCTGGGCCCCTTCGAGCCTGAGAGAAGCGGTCCATTCTGCTTTGGCGCCGCAGTGACAAGAGTTATGCCTAGTCGGGTCAATAGGCTGGATTTTGGGGTCAAGTTCCGACGCGGACATTTCACTATCGTATAACCTATTCGCATCTTGGCTAAGATCTGATCGCTCGCAGTGCTTCCTCGGTCGGGAGGAGAGCACGTGTTACATCCAAATGGCGATCGTCGGTCTCACTCCGAAGAGGTCGGCGTCATTCCGGCGGCGGGATCATTTTCCCGGGATGACAAAGTCGATCTTCCCCGGGCGCTCACGGCTATGGCCGCGTACCGCTTTTTCAAACGATTCAGATCCTCTTCGTTCAAGTCTTCGAGATTGATGAATGTGTTTTGAGCGCCACGCACCGCCCTGAGAAGCTCATCAATTTTTAGCTGGAGGGCTGAACTTTCGCGATTCTGAGTGTTCTGAATGAGGAACACCATCAGCATGCTCACGATGTTCGTCACGGTATTGATGACAAGTTGCCATGTGTCACTCCAGTGGAACACGGGTCCGGTCACCATCCAAACCAGCGTTATGGCGCAGATCGCTATAAAAGCAGAACTTGAGCCAGCAGCTCGCGCGGTACTCTGAGCCATGGTTGCAAACCAGTTGGTTTTCATCAAGGGACCTCAATGCCAATGATCGCTAACCGCAACGCTACGCGCACTTCGCGTTTTTCCATTGGAAGGTATCGCATAGCGAGTTCGTAATCGTTCGATTGAATCGCCGATCCCTTTACTTGACCATCGCCCGTCACCCCTCGTAGGCCCGTGCTCGTGCGGCCTTGTCAAACCGTTAAGAACTATTATCGGAACGCCCGCGAGGGCAGGCTAGCCTTTTACTTGCCTGACGGATCGCCTCAGCGGAACGGCGCCGCTCTTACAGCGGGCAGAATGTCAAAGCACATAGGAACGCCCTATGCAGTGATTGCGTCATAATGTTAATAGAGGATAAACGATGTTTGAAGGACTACTGCAACCAACCCATCTAATAGTGATCTTTGTGGCAGGCTTATTCCTGCTGGGGCCCAAAAAATTACCAGAACTCGGGAAGGGTCTTGCTGAAGGTATTCGGGGATTCAAGGAAGCATTGAATAGCGGTGAAAAATCGGATCACTCGGGCGACGCGAAGGGCTGATTTCTCAGCCTGTGTAGCCGATTTGAACTCCTGAACCAGGGTTCTGAATGGAGCGATTGAGGTCTGTTATTATTGCGGGCTTGAGCGCGCCCCGATCGGCTGCGTAGTCGGCATGGCACGTCCGATGTCACGTACATCAATTTTCCGTCTCTCGGCGGACAGTGAACTCTCGGGTACTGCTAGCCGTGGTTCCGCGACGCCGACTTCGCTCAACGTGACGCTACAGTTGCTCTCGCCGCTCTGGCCCTCTCGCGCATTTTACTGACCTCACCTGGTCGATCTGAATCGGAACTAACCTCGGCACGCCGATACCGGATCAAGCCGAACAGATGCGCGTCCTCCTGGATCAGTGCTTGAATTCGAAACATTCGCCTCGCGTTTCAGGGCAACGAAATCGGTTGCGGCCCCAGAGCCTCTGACGGTCCCTATTTTCTACTAATCCTCGGTGCATTGGTCAGGCCCGCGCAGTTAGCTGCATGCATAGTCCTACCGACGATGAGGCCGCAACCGGTTTCCTGGCGATCAGTCCGTCAGTGCGATCCGCACGATTTGCCCGGCTCCCGGCGGGAATCCAAATCCGAAATTGGAGACATATAGGGCTCCATCCGGACCGTATGTCATGCCGGTAGGAAACACCAGGCCTGAGGCGATTATTGTGCGGGCGCCTGATGGTTCGACGCGCGAGACGGTGCCGATGAAAGGCGCCGGGATTATTCTGCTGATAAGTGCTAAGGTTGGCGACCATGGAAAAGGTGCCCGATTGAGGATCGACCCGGATCACGCCGTTGGGCAGCGAAGTGACGCCGTGGGAGCAACCTGCGCCCGCCAGAATCGCGTACATCGAGTTACCGAGGAAAGCAAATGCGTCTTTAATACTTCTTGCAATCACTCCTTTGCGTCTTAGCGCACAAGCCGGCGATCAAAGCATGCCGAAATGCACGGACTTGGTGAAGCTGCCAGAGTGTTCTACGGAAAGGGTGAACGGAAAAGCCTGTCGAATAACCGTCGACCGCTCTTACCCTGTTGGACTTCCGAGGATCCAAATGAAGCCTGATACAAAGGCGACGGTGTGTGTGGCCAATCCGTTGTCATACAAATCGCTTACGTTGGATCCAGCCACCGCGACGGCCGTCACGGGGACGGATCAAATTGCTTCGAGCAGCGTGAAGTTAGGAGGTTGCGCGCTCTCACCAGGAAACACTTTATTGTCGATGAGGACGCGCGGGCTGCCGACGAGGATCACGAGTGCGCGCGCCCGGGATACTCTTTGATTTGGAGCGGAACCAGTTTAGTGGGCACTTCGGTTCGCCCACGACTCGTTGGCGAGATACCGCAAATCGTGCACTAAATCTTCCTGCTTTACGCCGACCGGGTAGATTACATGGGCGAGATTGTCTTTTGTATACGCGAGCACGAACGATGCATGGCCGACGTCGTAAGAGCCATCGGGCCGCACCGAGGTTTTCTTGGCGGGAGGCAAGTCGGCGGCGATCTGCGCCGCATCGATAGCCGATTGATTACCGGTGAGCCCGATAAACTTCTTATCGAAGTGATCAAGGTACGCTCGCAAGACTTGCGCCGTGTCCCGCCCAGGATCCGTCGTGACAAAAACGACCTTGAATTGATTTTCGAGGTCGGGAGGCAGTTCCTTGAAGGCCTGGGCGAGGCTACGCATCTCTAGCGGGCACATATCGGGGCAATGTGTGTACCCGAAAAACAGAAGAACGGCGTAGCCTTGCGTGTTTAACGCAAAATTGAAGGCGTTATTGGACGTGTCCGTCAGCGTAAATTTTGGCTTCGGCAATGGTGGCGAGACCATGCCGCCTCGATACTCCACGGCTGCTAGCTCAGTCGAGGCTGGTGCGACTTGCTTCTTGACCTCCTGAGCCGAACCCTGAACGACCGCCATAAGAATAAGTGCCTGAAAGAAGCATGGTGCGGGCCAGAACCGAATTTTCATTGCGAATGCCAAATCATGAGATTGCATCAGAAAGTTTGGCCGCCGCCGCATCAGGGCACGACATGCACTTCCCCCTTCATGCCGTCCACGTCATGAAGCGCGCAGTGGTAATAATAGGTGCCCGTCTGGTTGAAGGTGATCGTGATGCGTGTCGTTCCGGGAGGCAATTGCGCGTCTCCCGTGCGATCGGGGGCTTGCGCCTGAAGGAACCCTGAATTGATGAAAATCGTCGGATTGTATGCCTGGGCGGGATTGGTCGCGAGCCCGTAATCGGCATCGCACGGCGTCCCGGGACCGGGAGAGCAAACGATCGCCGCGGTCAGAGTGCCGTCCCCGAGGGCGCCGCTCAGGCCGGCGGGAACCGGGGGAATGAAAGCAGCAGGCTCCGTTCCGAACGTGACGGTGTGCGGCTCGGTTGGATCCAAGTTGGTCCAAGTAACGGATTCTCCTTTGTGAATCGTGATTTTATCGCTCAGGAAACGCACCACCGCGCCGTATTGAGTACCGCCTCCCGTTGCCACGATCTTCCCAATGCCGGCGGCGACGGAATTCGGCGTAACGGGCACTTGCGCGTTCATCTGTTGCCCTGCGTTGTCCGACAGAATCGCGTTTGCCTGATGCTGCGCGGCCTCATCGTAAAACTGCTGCGGGTGCAGAAGAGCTGTGTTCGCTGGGATGTTGGTCAGAACGTGAACCGTCCCGTTCATATCGGTATGAATCAGGCACACCAGTTTGTAATTGCCCGCGACCGGAAATGTCACGGTGAAAGTGGACGGAGCGGCGAGTCCTGCTGCAGTGGAGGTACACTTACTGCCGTCGTACGCGGTGGCTACGCTCGCATCGCAGAAGCCAGGCGCGAATGGCGGTCCCGCCGGTGGCGGCGCCATCGGGCGCACTTGTTCCGCTGCTCCCGGCGGCTGCGCCAGCAAGGTCACGGTGTGAGGTTCATTTTTCGGAACGAACGTCCATCGGATGCTATCGCCTTCTAAAATCCAAAGTTCGTTTGGGAAAAAAGCGTCCGCTTGCACCGACTGGTCGGGGGGCTCTGCTCCGACCTTCGCGTCATAGGTGACCGCTTTCGCCACCTGCGGGCTGACCAACGCCGCCCCTAATAAAATCGAGCCGAGAACACTCAAGAACGTCTTTCGTTTCACGCGCGTTCCTCCCCATTCAGACCGGTAGATTGAGACACACCACGCCTAGCCATCATAAGGTCCTCTTTCCTTTGAGCTCTCAATTGAATCTCCTTTTCGACCGGCTCCGGCCGGGCAAGGTCGAAATTAACACCAGCCCAGCTAAAAGCGGGGTGAGTTCCTCGTGAGGAAATGCTCATCCAGTCTGAGGATGTAAGCTGTTAAAAGCACACATACTCCCATGGACGCTAACGGCACTGGACCGCTTCGGTTCGGCAACTACGAATTGGATTCCCGGACTGGCAGGCTCCTACGCGACGGCCGGCCAGTGAAGATTCAGCCGCAGCCACTGCGCGTGTTGGGGATTCTGGTTCAGCGGCCAGGCGAGACCGTAACCCGCGAGGAGCTGCATACGGCTGTCTGGGACGACGCTACCTTTGTTGAGTTCGACCAGGGATTGAACTACTGCATCCGCCAAATCCGGCTGGCCCTGGGCGATGACGCTTCGAAACCGGTCTATATCGAAACGCTCCCTAAACAAGGCTACCGTTTTATAGCCCCGATTACCGCGAACGGCCGCACCAGTGATTCCGTCCATCCCGTGGTTGAGAGCGCAGCGGAGCCAACACCGCCAGTGTCGCTCGTGGAGCCCCTCACGCCTCCGCCCCCGAAACAGTCCCCTTGGAAGATTCTGGGAGCTGCGATCCTTTTACTGGCCCTCGCCGCAGCCGCCATTTCCTTCGGCGTGATGCAGCGACCGGCTGCCGATCAGCCCACTTCGTACACGCAGATCACCAGCTTCACGGACTCGGCGGTCGCGCCGGCGCTATCGCCCGACGGGCGGATGGTGGCGTTTTTCCGCAGCGACCGTACATTCTTCACCGCTGATCAGATTTACCTAAAATTGCTTCCCGACGGTGAGCCGGTCCAATTGACTCACGATCCGCGCCTGAAATACAATCTGGCATTTTCGCCGGATGGCTCCCGAATCGCCTACACGGTCATGGATACATGGGAGACATACACCGTCTCATCGCTGGGAGGAGAGTCGAAACTATTTCTCCCCAACGCCTCGGGCCTGAGTTGGTTGGACCAACATCGGCTGCTGTACTCGGAAATTAAGACTGGTGTACACATGGGGATTGTGACCGCGGCAGAGGATCGCTCCGAACATCGCGAAATCTATTTCCCTGCGGAGGAGAGGGGCATGGCCCACTATTCCTATCCTTCTCCGGACCGGAAATGGGTTCTGGTGGCGGAGATGAATCCTCAATGGCACCCGTGCCGTCTGATTCCTTTTTCTGGCGACTCCGTAGGCAGGCTGGTGGGACCACCCGGCGTGTGCACGTCGGCCGCCTGGTCTCCGGACGGCGATTGGATGTACTTCGGAGTCGCGATGGGAGGCAAGCGGCACTTGTGGCGCCAGCGTTTTCCCGACGGGCAGCCGGAGCAAATTACTTCGGGCTCCACGGAGGAAGATGGCTTGGCCGTGGCTCCCGATGGTCGCTCCCTGATCACTTCGATTTCCAGCAAGCAAAACGCGATCTGGATTCACGATTCCAGCGGAGACCGTGCTTTATCCACTGAAGGCTACGCAGATGATGCCAGGCCGCCCTGGTTCTCTTCCGACGGGAAGCGCCTTTACTATCTACTGCGGCACGATTCGCCCGAGTCGCCCAACGAACTGTGGCGCGCAGATCTCAGTTCCGGCAGCAGCGAAGCAGTCCTGCCGGGGGTTTCGATGCGCGAATACGATATTTCGAACGACGAAACCGAGGTGGTGTTCACGATCCAGCCTGCCGGCCAAGCCTCCCAACTCTGGATTGCTCCCCTGAATCGGAGTGCGCCGCCGCGAATGATCGGAGCAACCGGGGAGGTCCAACCGCATTTTGGTTCCGATGGCCAGGTGCTGTTCCGCCTCACCGATGGGAAGGCATTCTACCTCGCCAAGATGGGGCGCGACGGTTCCGGCAGGGCTAAAATTTTTCCATCTCCGGTTTTGGACTTCCGTGGCATTTCCCCGGACGGCCGCTTCGCCATCCTAGGGCTCCCCTATCGGCCGAACAATCCAAGCCGCGGGCATGACGTCGCGTTCTCGCTCGAGGGAGGCCCCGCCCGGAATCTCTGTGACGGCTGCGCAATCAGCTGGTCTCCTGATGGGAAGTACCTGTATTTAGGGGTTGCCCCGTCGTCGCAGGCCAATCGGGCCGGCCGGACGCTGGTGATTCCCGTGCCTCCTGGAGAAACGTTCCCGCGCTTGCCCGCGCCGGGTATTCGCACTGGTGCGGACGGGCTTGCCATTCCAGGGGCGCAGGTCGTTAATCAAACCAACATCGGTCCCGGGCTGGGTTCCACTTACGCCTACGTGAAGCCCACCGTGCACGCCAACCTTTTTCGCATTCCGCTCCGCCAGTGACGAATAGCACGAACACTCCTATGGGCGCCAATGACAGGGCGGTTCCAGTTTTGGGCAAGTGGCAGAAAACTTTGCATCTGAAATGCCGATGTTCGTCACGTCCCCCAGCAATTCAATGTTTTGACGCGAATGGCCGGGTACTCGGAAGCCAGTTTTGGAGGGTGTTTGGCAGGTAGCCGCGCTGGAATTCCCACAAAAAGCTGTTATCGGCCCTTCCCGTGCCTCTGGAAACCTTAGCCGGAACCAGTCGATGGCGGCGGCGGACGTTTATCACTCGTCCGCGTAAATCTTAATAAGCCGGTAAAGAAACGTTCGCCCTTCGTAGACCGATTGTACGTGAATTCGCTCATTCAATCCGTGAACATTTCCTCCGTCCGCATCTTGGAATAATCCGGAGATACCGTAAGTAGGTATCCCCACTGCATTGAGAAAACTTGCGTCCGATCCAGCAGGCTCAAGCGTGGGGATAACAGGCACGCCGGGCCACATCTCATCCGTCACTTTCTCGATTGGCTTCAGATTTTGCGGCGTCAACGGCGTGGGGGGCGCGACAGGCTTTCGACCTCCTGGAGCGGTGACCGAAACCGCGGGATCATCGATGATCTTTATCAACTGAGCTAATATGACGTCGCGCTCGACGCCCGGAAAGATTCGACAGTTGATGTTCGCAGTTGCCCTTTGAGGTAAAGCATTCGTAGCATGGCCAGCGGAGAGCATGGTAGCGACGCAGGTAGTGCGGAGCATTGCATGCCAGTTCTGGTCTTTGTCCAGAATCGCGACAGATGCACCGTCACCAGGATTTTTCACAACTCTCGCCATTGCGGCGCCCACCTCGCCGCCCACGATCTTGGACATCCCGCTGAAAAAGGCTCGATTGGCGTCGTTCAGTTGAACCGGAAATTCGTACCGGCTGATTTTATCGATGCCACGCACAAGATGATAGATGGCGTTATCCGGAACAGGGCGCGAACTATGACCTCCTGGATTGGTTGCTTCTAAAACATAGTTTTGGGAAGTCTTCTCCGCGGCTAGAACTGACAGGGCTACGCGATGGCCCTGCGCATCGAGATCACTATCGGCGCCCTCGGTCAAGGCGAACGCCGCATCAATGGCCGGCCGCTCGTTCACAGCCAACCAGGCGGCGCCATTTAGGGCAGTGTTTGTTTCTTCGCCGCAAGTCAGCGCCAATTTGATCGACCGTTTCGGGTGAAATTGTTCTTCGCGAAAGCGAACGAGATTGTCGACCCAAATTGCGGCCTGCGCCTTCATGTCGTTCGTCCCGCGCCCGTAAAAATATCCGTTCTCCTCAATCATCAAAAAGGGATCACGGGTCCAATCCTCTCGCTTGGCCTCCACCACATCAATATGAGCCAGCATTAAAACGGCCTTGGCTGCGGGATCTGAGCCGTGGAGCACGGCTACCAAGCCACCTTCCCTCGGATGCCCATCGGGAACGAATACTTGCAAATCTGCATCGGGATAGCCGGCTGTCTTCAGCCGTGCGGCCATCAATTTCGCGGCCAAGGTGCAGTCACCGGCCGATAGCGTTGTGTTCGTTTCAACAAGTTCCTTATACGTTGCGCGGAACCTCTCTAAACTTTTATCGGTCGATTGAGCAAGGTCTGCACCCGCGCCCACTAGGAAGGTGATTATGGGTAATGCCGTCCGCCAATTCGTCCTACACATCTCTGAGCTTCCTCCAGGCCTGCTCCCACCGCAGATTTACCCTCAGTGTAAGCCATCTGTTTCCACAGAAGCCCCATCGGTCGATGCCTAACAAAACGGCCATGTTAAGCTGACGTAGCGTTGCTGCGGACACGATTCCGGGCAGGATCAACTGGAAAAAGTGGTGGCCGCCAAGGCCGTGAGCGCGGCGGCTGGATACGACAACGGGCAGAACATCCTCTATCAGCACGAGGGAACGCAGGAGAATTACTCGCCTCCGCGGTGTGATGGACAGCACCGAATCCCGGCGTTCGAGACCACCGTCGCGCCGCACAAATCACCGGCTCAAGGTCTCTCGCTTATTCGCGCCAATGTAAGAGTTGAATTGGCCGCAAAGGTCGTAGGCCTCCCCTCTAGGCGGGATTCCCGCGCCGCTGGACAACCGTGCATAATCAATCCACAACGCAAGATATTTTCGCTTGACCGGCGCGGCCGGTAACGTGCTCCCCGATTTAGTCGTCTTCTGTCCTTAGTACTTCGGCGGCAGCAGTTGTTAGTGCGCACCCGGTAGTGCCGCATCGCCTCGCAGCCTACGTTCCTACCTCCTCGCCGAGTTCTTCGCCGCACCGTGCTCGCGGCCGCGCGCCTCAGTTGTGCGTCGGAGCCTGAACCGCGCGCTTTTGCCATTCAAATTCCAAGCATCAGGAGCGCTGTTATGACGACATTTGCAGACCGGTTTTTGCGAGCCAGCATCGCCTGGCTGAGCTTGCTGGGTATGATATCGCTGCTCTATGGGCAATCCACCAGTTCGCTGCACGGCCTCGTCACAGACCCGCAAGGAGCCGTGATTCCGGGCGCCGTGGTTTCGCTGAGTAACGTCACCACCGGAGCTTCGCGGCAGGCGGTTACCGATAATACCGGTACCTATCAATTCATCCAGATGACGCCTAGCGAGTATACGTTAACCATCACCAAGCCGGGCTTCGCGCAAGCCACGCGGGAGCACCTGGTGCTGCAGGTGAACGTTCCCGCCACCCTGAATGTCCCACTGGAAGTGGGAACCACCGGTCAATCCGTCAACGTAACGGCCGAAACGTCGCTGGTCAGCACTAGCGACGCCTCCATCGGGAATGCCTTCACGGAGCATTCCATCCGCCAGTTGCCGCTCGATACGCGCAACGTCGTGCAGTTGCTCAGCCTGCAACCGGGCGTTACCTCTAACGGCGAAGTGATGGGATCGCGCCGCGATCAAAATAACATCACGCTCGATGGCGTGGATGTGAACGACAACGAGAACTCGGGGATCGGGGGCATCAATAACAGCGGATCGCTGCAAGGATCGAACGCCAATCTCAATCCCTCTCAGGCACCCATTGCCGGCTTCAACTCGGTGTTGCCTATCCCCCTCGATTCGGTCCAGGAGTTTCGCGTGACCGTCGCCGGCCAAGGCGCCGATGAGGGCCGCTCCTCGGGAGGACAAGTCACTCTGGTTACCAAGAGCGGCACCAATCAGCTGCACGGCTCCGCCTACGAGTACAATCGCAACACCGACTTCGCCGCTAATAGTTGGTTCAACAATCGCGACGGTGTCGGCATCACGCCCCTGAACCGGAACCAATTCGGCGCATCCCTCGGTGGACGCATTAAAAAGGACCGCGTATTCTATTTTTTGAATTACGAGCGCCGCATTGACGCCAGTTCGCAGGCCGTCGAACGCATGGTGCCCACCGAGAACCTGAAGCAAGGCATCTTGACTTTCGCAGACGCCAACGGAAACCCCTACACGCTCTCCCCCGCGGAAGTGAAACAGGTGGACCCCCTGGGCATCGGCATCAATTCCGGATATCAGAAGATTCTCCAGCAGTACCCGGTAGGCAACGATCCCGCTTTTGGATCGGACGGCGGCCTGAATTTCACCGGCTTCCGCTTCAACGCGCCCGACAAGTTGGACAATCGCGTCTACGTGGGCAAGATGGATTTCATTCTCGACAGCGCCGGCAAACATACGCTATCGGTCCGCGGCACTCTGTCGAACGCGAATCAAGATCAGCCCAACGCTCTCGCGCAGTTTCCGGGCCAGGGCCCAGCCAGTGTTCTGTTGAACAACAGCAAAGGGATCTCGGCTACTTACACCGCTATCTTGAGACCCACCTTGATCAACAACCTTACCTACGGCTACACCCGCCAAGGCTTGAACTACTCCGGAACTCCCGGTGATTCCTTCACTATAGGCCCGCTTGACCCGCTGCAGAACTACAACGCGTCCGACCGCGCCAACGGCCGGATTCTGCCCGTCCAGAACCTCGTCGACACACTTACCTGGACGAAAGGAAAGCACACCATTACTACCGGGCTGAATCTCCGCGTCATGACCAACAATAAATTTACCTACTCGCAGTCCTACCCCAGCTATGGCTTCAACAACAACGTGGGCGTGGGCCTCGGTGAAGATATTCAGAACGACCTCACCAATTACATGGTGACTCGCACCGGCAATCCCAACTTCGCGCTCAACGATCCCTTCAACGATGCCCAAGCCATGGGAATCCTGCTGGGCCTGGTCAACAACACGCAAGTGACCTATCAAGTCGCAGCCGGCGGCACGCTCCTCCCGCAAGGTGCCCCCGACGTGCGCGCCTTCTCCATGCGCGAATACGAAGGATTCTTTAGCGACCAATGGCGGGTGTCGCGCGAACTGACCGTCACCGTTGGATTACGCTATACCAATGACCGCCCGCCCTACGAAGCCAATGGCCTGCAAGTCGCTCCCACCTTCGGACTGAATCAATACTTCGGCCAGCGCGATTACCTGGGATCGATCGGCATTCCTTCCAATGCCATGCCCAACGCCATTCTCACTTACGATCTGAATGGTCCCGTCAACGGCAAGTCCAGTTGGTGGAACCCCAACGACAACAACTTCGGTCCGCGTTTGGCTCTGGCTTTTAGTCCCAAGGACCGCGGCGGAGTCCTGCAAAAAGTATTCGGCGAAAACGGCGTCTTTCGCGTGGGCGGCGCCATGCTTTACGATCGCTTCGGCAGCGAATTGATCACCCAGTTCGATCAATTCGGCTCCTTTGGCCTGGCGACAACACTGGGCAACCCGCTGTCCTACGATTTCACGTCGTCGCCCCGCTATAACGGAACGGTGCCGGCCCTTCCCGCGGCTCCCACCACCGGCTTCCCCTACACTCCACCAAACATTGCGGCGATTGAAGGCGAGTTCGAAGGCATCTATCCGAACCTGAAATCACCCTATTCCATCCTCCTCAACGCGTCGTTCGCACGGGAATTGCCGGGCAAAGTGAATATGGAAATTTCCTACGCCGGCCGGCTTTCCCGTAAGCTGTTGCTCGAAGGCGATGTTTACACGCCGCTCGAAAACCTCTACGATCCAGGGTCCGGCCAGACCTGGGTGAGCAGCATGACGGCGGTCCGCCAGACCTTCAACACCATCTGCGCCTCCACCGGAGTGACCACGCAGAACTGTAATCCCAGCACCATCGCGAATATGGTGATGGCCAATCCGTCGCTGGTGCCCAACAATAAGTACATACAGGATATGTTCCCGGGCGTCGCCAATGCCTACTTTACGGGCAGCACCTCCGCCAACTATTTCTACGGCATCTACGGTGCCTACGGTGGCAGCTATCTCGATATGCTGCATGCCTCGGATAGAATTCCCGGCCAGTTCACCTCGCCTGGCACCTGCGCCACAAAGTTCGGCTGCTACACCTTCTTCGCTCCGCAGGGAAGCTCGATGCCCACTTGGATGAACGCCGGTGACGCCGATTATCATGGCGTCTCCGTCAGCTTGCGGCGCGCCTTTAAGCAAGGAGTGTCCTTCGACTTTAACTACACGCTTTCCCATTCGATCGATAATGCATCGGCCGCCGAAGGCGCCGCCGGGCAGGATGGCGCCGTGATTCAGAACGTCTTCAACCCGGCGCAGTTCCGTGGCTCGTCGGACTTTGACGTCCGCCATTTAGTGAACGTCAACGTGGTTTTCGAATTACCGGTTGGTAAGGGTAAGCTGCTCCTCAACGGCGCGCCAGGCTGGCTAAACGAATTCGTGGGAGGCTGGCAGATCTCGAGCATCATGCGGTTCTCCAGCGGTCTGCCCAGCGTCATCCAAGGCAACCAGACCTGGGACACCAACTACTGGCAAAACTCGCTCGCCATCCCCACCGGCCCGTTCAAAACTCAAACCACCTACGACACCAATGGCAACCCCAGCCTGTTCACCAGTACCGACCTGGTGAATAGCTTTGCGGATCAATACCCCGGCAACGTCGGCGCGCGCGCCGTGGTCCGCCTCGCCGGCATTGTCAACTTCGACTTCGGTATCGCGAAGTCCTTCCCGCTTCCTTGGGAGGGGCACCGCATCCAGTTTCGCGCCGAAGCCTACAACGCCTTTAACAATGTGAACTTCATTCAGCCTAGCCTCCAATTGTCGAATCCCACTACCTTTGGGGAGTATCAGAATACGATGCCCCCACGCGAGATGCAGTTCGCCTTGCGCTATGAATTCTAGGCGCGGCTGGACTCGAACCAGCGACCCTCAGCTTGGAACGCTGATGCTTTATCCACCTGAGCTAGGCGGCCGCAGAATCAATACGTCACAGCGCAACTTCGGAAAACTACCGACTGCGCGTAAAAGTATTATGTGGTTGATCGGCTTGGGAACTGGACTGCTCCCCATCGTTGGCGTAGAGCCTCTTTGAAAACGGGAGGGAAATGGTCGGGGCGCAGAGATTTGAACTCTGGACCTCCTGGTCCCGAACCAGGCGCTCTACCAGGCTGAGCCACGCCCCGAAAGACTCTTCATTATAGCATTGGGCTTACGCATGTTCTCATAGAAGCTTATGGAACCACGCCTAGAAGCTCCATTCACCCTCGAAGGCAAAGCCGCGCTGGTCACCGGATCGGGCCGCGGCATCGGACGTGCCGTCGCCCAGAAACTTGCGGCATGCGGTGCGTCGGTCATGCTGACAGACGTTGACGAAGCGCCAGTGCGGGAAGCCGCCGCTGAGACTGGCGGACGCGCGCACTGGCTCGCCGGGGATCTCACAGCGCCCGACTTCCCCCAGAAACTAGTGGACGCCACCATCGCCGCCTTTGGCTCTCTCGACATCATCGTCAACAACGCCGGCTACGTCTGGGACAACGTGATTCAGAAGATGACTGACGAGCAGTTCCAGGCTATGTTGAACATCCATCTGGTGGCGCCTTTCCGGATCCTCCGCGCTGCGTCCAGTTTCCTGCGCGACGCCGCCAAGCGTGAAGCCGCCGAAGGGCGGCGCGTTATGCGCAAGGTGGTGAACATCACATCGATCTCGGGCGTCGACGGTATCGCTGGACAGGCCGGCTATGGAGCAGGGAAGTCCGGGATCAACGGGCTCACCAAGGTTCTCGCCAAAGAGTGGGGACGCTACAACGTGAACGTGAATTCGGTGGGCTTCGGACTGATTGACACGCGCCTGATCCAGCCCATCGATAAAAATGCGCCGCCCACTATCGAGATGGCCGGCCGTCAGATTCCGGTGGGAGCGCCACCTGCGTTTCTGGAAGCGGCCAAGGCTGCTTGTCCGCTGGGGCGGCTCGGGACTACCGAGGAAGCGGCCGGTGCTGTGCTATTTTTTTGCTCGCCGTTATCGGATTACGTATCCGGTGAGATTCTGATTGTTAGTGGCGGGGCTCGCGGCTAACAAAGCGGTTGCCTGGGATAAAGAACCGCAGCGGCAAGTCCGCTGATTTATTGATTCCAATCCGCGGCGATATCGCGATGGCAAATTTTTCGTCGCTCGCCGGTGCGTGTATGGTAAGCGGACCCCGCGTCAGATCCGATCCATAGTGTTGCAGCGTGATCCCCAAAGCACGAGTGAGCTTGCCGGGGCCGTTCGAGAGATGGAGGATGCCCTTCACGGGCTCGACGGCGCGAATCAGCACGCAGCCCGCGACGCCTTCGCGCTCCGCCACAACATTCAGGCAATAATGCATTCCGTAAATCAGATAAACGTAGGCCCGTCCCGGCGGACCGAAGATGACGCGGGTGCGCGGGGTCTCGCCGCGCGCCGAGTGTGCCGCGGCGTCATCTGTACCCAGGTAGGCTTCGGTTTCGACGATCCGTGCTGAGGCCGCGCCGTGGCGGATGACTTTGCCGAGGAGGTCGCGCGCCACCTCCACCGTGGGCCGCGCATAGAAAGATCGCGGAAGCCGCACTAGAGTTCGAGGTTCCCCCGCACCACCATGTCTTTCAGCTTGAATTTGTAGCGCACGGTGGCACGTCCAATCTCGCTCGCCAGTTCGACCTCTTGATCCTCCAGCGCGATGCGCATGGAGCGCGGGAAGGCAATCAACACGTCTACGGTGGAGCCGTTGGGTACGAAGTCCACGCCGACCGGGTGTAGCGGTTCTTTGCCTCCTACCGTCAGCGTGGATTTTTCCGCAGTGGTCTGCCTGGCCTGGTCGCCGCCGCCCGCACTTACGATAGAGCCGGGCAACCCGGCGATCCCGGCCACATAAATCGAAGCCTCGTCCGTGAGGAACTTCTGCGCTTCCGGCGAAGTCGCCGCTTCTTTGCCGAACTTCCCACGCATCTGAGCCTGTCGTTGCGCCAGTGCACTCTGCCAGCGGACGATTATCGGGATTTGCTGCGAGCCCTGCGGGGCCTGATCGAAATCGCTAGGAGCGCTGGCCATGCGGGCCGCTCCGGCTGGCTCGCGTCCCTTGGGCACGCCCGAGTCGATCGACGACGCGTCGCCTACCGCTGGTTGTCCGCTTCTTCCTGCGGCGGCGGCCGCTGCGTTGCCGAGCACAGTTCTGGTTTGCCGCGCCCATGGTGAGTTACTGACTACTTTTTGAACATCCTTGTCGGTCCAGTCCTGGAAAGGTTTGGTTTCCCAGACATCGGTGGCCCACAGCATGGCCGGCGCCAGAGCAACAAAAAGAGCGAGTTTATTCACCAGGGCAGCGCGCATACTACACTAGTTAGTTTCGCATGCGATTGTTCACCGCGATCGATATCCCCACCGATTTGACTGAGGCCCTGCGCTCCTTTGTGAGCCGCCTGCGGCCGGCTGCTCAGATCTCCTGGAGCCCGGTGGAGAACCTGCACGTCACCACGAAATTCATCGGCGAGTGGCCCGAACCACGGCTGGATGAGATGAAGCGCGCACTGGCTTCCGTGCAGGTGAGCGGCTCCGTCGAAATCGCAGTGAAGGGTGTCGGCTGGTTCCCAAACGCACGCCGGCCGCGCGTTTTCTGGGCGGGTGTCGATGGCGGCGAAGGTCTACGCACCCTGGCGCGAACAACGGAAGAGGCCGTGGCAGAATTGGGCGTCCCCGTCGAGAAGCGCGATTACTCTCCACACTTGACCCTGGCGCGAATTCGCGAAACAGCGGCACTCGATCGCCTTCATCAAGCGCTCGAATCTTTCCCATCCAGCTGCGGTTTCGATTTCGGCTCCTTTCGCGCGACACAATTCTTCTTGTATCTTTCCGCCGGCGGCCGCTATACGCAGCTCGCAGGGTTTCCTTTGCCATAAGTTATGTCCGGACTCCTGTCAATTGTCATTGCTTACCTGCTGGGTGGAATTCCGTTCGGATTTTTGTTGGTGAAACTTACACGTGGGACCGATGTGCGCGAATCCGGCAGCGGGAACATTGGAGCCACCAACGTACTGCGCACAACGGGCCGCGCCGCCGGGGTGGCGACTCTGGCGCTCGACATCGCCAAAGGCTTCGTTGCTGTTTGGCTGGCAGCAAAACTCACGGAAGACGCTCCTGAATGGACCAGCCTCGCCGCTCTCGCCGTGATGGCCGGCCATGCCTTCCCGGTATTTCTTAAATTCCAAGGCGGCAAAGCCGTGGCGACTTTCATCGGAGCTTTCGCGTATCTGACGCCGCTTCCGCTGGCTGCCGTGTTGCTGTTGTTCGTGGTCACGGTCGCGGTTACGCGCTATATCTCCGCGGCCTCTATCCTGGCTGCTGCGACGTTCCCGTTCGGAGTATGGATAATCCTGCATCCGCCTGTCCAAGTGACGATTGCAGCCTTTATCGCTGGAGCTTTCATTGTGTACCGCCATAAATCCAACTGGTCGCGGTTGCGCGCTGGAACGGAAAACGTGTTTACATGGGGGCGAAAGTGACGCTATCGATCCTGGGCGGCGGCAGTTGGGGCACGGCGCTCGCGATCGTGCTGGCGCCGCGTTTTGAACGGCTGCGGCTGTGGGTGTTTGAGCCGGATCTCGCTGCGCGTATGGCCGCCTCGCGTGAAAATGACGTGTTTCTGCCGGGTCTGCGTCTGCCGGAAAACGTCGATGTCGTCTCCGATCTGCAGGCTGTGATCGACGGCGCCGGTATTTTACTGGGCGTAGTGCCCTCTCACTACGCGCGTTCCTTGTACGAACGAGTTCTGCCCTTCCTCAACCCTGAGACGACTTTTGTGAGCGCGACCAAGGGCCTGGAAAGCGGCACTCTGTTGCGCATGTCCCAGGTGCTCTGCGAGGTGGTCGAACCTAAATTTGAGCCGCGGATCGCGGTGCTCTCGGGACCCACCTTCGCCCGCGAAGTTGCGAGCGGCGAACCCACGACAGTGGTGGTCGCGTCGGCGCACGCCGCTACGGCCGCCGCGGTCCAAACTGCTTTCTCGGGACCGACCTTCCGGCTTTACACTAACAACGATCTGATCGGGGTCGAAATCGGCGGAGCGCTCAAGAACGTGATCGCCATCGCCGCCGGTGTCGTGCAGGGACTGGGGCTGGGGAATAACACGCAAGCTGCGTTGATCACTCGCGGACTGGCCGAGATCACACGTCTGGCGGTTGCTATGGGCGGGCAACCATCCACCCTCGCGGGACTCGCAGGACTCGGCGACTTGGTGCTGACGTGTGGCGGGGAACTGAGCCGCAACCGGAGGGTCGGCATCGAATTAGCGCACGGGAAAAGCCTGGCGGAAATCACTGCCTCCACGCCGATGATCGCCGAGGGCGTCGAAACGTGTGGCGCGGCCGTGGCCTTGGGCGCGAAATATGCCGTGGATTTGCCGATCATCTGTCAGATGGACGCGGTGCTCCATCGCGACAAAGACCCGCGCGCCGCCATTCGCGATCTGATGGAGCGGTCACTCAAGGGCGAGTAGCTACGCGCCTTTCGCCTTTCGCACTTCGGCGGCGAGCGCGGGTGCGATTTCGAACAGGTCACCGACAATTCCGTAATCCGCGACCTCGAAGATCGGCGCATTGGGATCTTTGTTGATCGCGACGATAGTCTTTGCGCCCTTCATGCCGACCAGGTGCTGAATCGCGCCCGAGATGCCGACAGCAATGTACACTTTGGGCGCCACGGTTTGACCTGAGCTACCGACTTGACGCTCCATAGGGAGCCATCCCGCATCGCAGATCGGCCGCGACGCTGCGAGTTCCGCACCAAAGGCCTTCGCGAGATCTTCCACGACGGGAAGGTTGGATTGTTCCTTGATGCCCCGTCCCACCGATACGATGATTTCCGCCGCGGTCAGGTCCACCGCGCGCGCTGCTTCGCGGAACGGCGCTTCTGGCTTCTGGCGGATCTTATCGGCGCTGAGTGCCGGTGGAAACGCCTCAACCGCCGCGGAGCCGCTTTCCAAGGCATCGGCGCGCCACGCTCCCGCCTGTAGCGAAGCGAACACCGGACCAGCGCCGCACACCCGCACATCGCCACTCAGCTTGCCTTGGAAAAACTGGCGCACCAATGTCAGCGCTCCAGCGTTAACGTGCGCGGCGATTACGTCGCTCACCAGCACCTGCGAAAATCGCGTCGCCAGCTTGGGCGCGAAATCGCGGACCTGATAGGTGTGCGGGAACAGCACGACGCTGGCCTGAGTTTTCCGGATCAGCTCTTCGACCGCCACCGTGTAACCGTCGGCCGTGTAGGACTCCAGCAGATCGTGCTCCACCGCCCACACCTTCGCGAGTTTCTTGGTGGCCGCCTCATTCGCCAGAGTGCCGATACCTTTGCCCACCACTGCGGCTTCCACTGGTTGCTCGAGCGCCACGCCCAACTGTTGGCCCGCGGCCAGCGTCTCCCACGACATGCGGTGCCACTGGCCGCCTTGCTGTTCGAGAACCACCAGAATACTCATAGCACCCGCACTTCGAACTTCAATTTTTCGACTAATTGCGCGGCCGCCGACTTCGCGTCGCCTTCGAAAATCTGCGTCTGCTTGTTTTTCTGCGGTGGGTATACTTTTTCGATGGTCGCTACGGCCGCCGCCGCGACGCCCAACTCAGCAGGCGTCACACGCCGAATCTCTTTGGCCTTGGCCTTCTTGATGCCCATTAACGTCGCGTAGCGCAGTTTATTCGAGCCGCTCTGCATGGTGAGCACGGCCGGCAGCGGCATCTCGATGTGCTGGAACCAGCCGTTCTCGAGTTCGCGCTTGACGCGAATGCTTCCTTCGCGCGCCTCCACCTGCATGATGATGGTCGAGTGCGGAGAGCCTAACAACTCCGCCATCACAACGCCGGTTTGGCCGGAACCCAAGTCGTCCGATTGCAGACCCGTCAGAATCAAGTCCGGTTTTTCCGGTGCGACGGCCGCGGCTAAGAGCTTTGCCACCCCCAACGTGTCGAGTGCCGCCAGGTCATCGGCCGCAATGTGAATGGCCCGATCCGCGCCCTTGGCCAGGGCTTCGCGGATCGTCTGCGCCGCGCGCTCCGGACCGGCGCACAGCACCACCACCTCGCCGCCGTGCTTTTCCTTCAACTGCAAGGCTTCTTCGAGCGCATAGGCGTCGGGCTCGTTAATTTCGAAACTCAGGTCCGCTTCGTCAATCCATTTCCCCGATGAATCGGGATGCAGTGGCGAGTCGCGCAATGGAACCTGCTTGATCGCGACGATAATTTTCATGTTCTGTTACGACTCGGGCCGTTTGAAAATCAGGCAACCGTTGGTGCCGCCGAACCCGAAGGAGTTCGACAACGCGTAGTCGATCTTCATCGGTCGGGCTTTTCCGGGAATGTAATCCAGATCGCATTCCGGATCGGGATGATCCAGGTTGATGGTGGGTGGAGCGATTTGATCGCGAATCGCCATCACCGTGATGCCCGCTTCGAGTCCCCCGGCGCCGCCCAGCAGGTGTCCCGTCATGGACTTCGTCGAACTCACCGCGATCTTACAGGCGTGTTCACCAAAGACGCGTTTAATGGCGAGAGTTTCAATGCGATCCCCTACGGGTGTTGAAGTGCCGTGTGCGTTGATGTAATCGATCTGGTGCGGTTCTATGCCGGCATCCCGCAGGCAGTTGCGCATGACGCGATAGGCTCCATCGCCGTCTTCCGAAGGCGAAGTGATGTGATGCGCATCGCCCGACATCCCATAGCCGGCCACTTCCGCCAGGATATTCGCCCCGCGGCGCTTCGCATGTTCGTATTCTTCGAGCACCAAAATCCCAGCGCCTTCGCCCACGATGAAGCCGTCGCGGTCTTTGTCCCAGGGGCGGCAGGCATGCGCGGGATCGTCGTTGCGCTGCGACAGCGCCCGCATCGCGGCAAACCCGCCGATCCCCATGGGCGTGATCGCGGCCTCCGTCCCGCCGCAGATCATGACATCGGCATCGCCGTATTGAATGATGCGGAACGAATCGCCAATCGAATGGGCGCTGGTGGTACAGGCGGTGGCCGAAGCCGAATTCGGTCCCTTGGCGCCGGTGCGGATCGAAACGTAGCCCGACGCCAGGTTGATGATGGTCGCCGGAATAAAAAACGGTGATATGCGCGACGGCCCTTTTTCCAGCAGAATTCTGTGCTCGCGCTCGATGACTTCGAACCCGCCAATGCCGCTGCCGATATACACGCCGGTGCGCTCGGCTTCATCGTTGTTTGCGACCTTGAAGCCTGAAGCCTGGTACGCGAATTCACTCGCCGCGATGGCGAATTGAATGAAGCGCCCCATCTTCTTGATCTCTTTTTTCTCGATGTAAAGCGCCGGGTCGAAGTTCTTCACTTCGCCCGCGATGCGGCAACTGAAGTTGGTGGGATCAAACGCGGTGATAGGCGCGATTCCGTTCTCGCCACGCTTGATGGCTTCCCAGACTGGTTCCGTGCCAATGCCAACCGAAGTCAGCATGCCGACTCCAGTGACTACAACTCTGCGTGACAAATTGGGACTCCCCAAAAACGGCCGGCCCTACTTCTTTTTCGACTCGATATAGTCGACGGCGTTCTTGACGGTGGCGATCTTCTCCGCGTCTTCGTCGGGAATGTCTAGGTCGAATGCTTCCTCAAACGCCATCACCAACTCGACGATGTCGAGCGAATCGGCGCCCAGGTCATCGACGAAACTCGCGGTGGGATCGACTTGCGCTTCATCCACGCCGAGTTGCTCGACGATGATTTGCTTGACCTTCTGCTCTACGGACATGAAACCTCCACGTGTCTTTCGCCGGTTTGGCGACGAGCGTCACTCCGCCAAGAACTCGCGGGACGCTCAAACTCATTGATTCTACCGAGCCGGAGGTGGAAATCGCAAGCGCGCCCGGGACTTGCCGCTAACTAATTGACTCTAGAGTAGCGTTTTAGCCTAGCAGGCCGCCGTGTCCCAAGCATGCCACCTCCCAGCCGGAAACGCGATAGCGCGCCAGCATAGGAGGCAAAACCAGATCGACCACGTTGGGTTTGGCCGAGCGGAAGCAGCCCGGCGCCGATACCACGGGGATCTCGTCCTTGTAACCCAGGAGAAATAAATTGCCCGGTTCGACCGGCGCCAGAAAACGTTCCAGTTGGCAGCCGATGCGAGTCATGGCGCGGCCGATGACATCCTCCGGCCCGGCCGGAGCCGTGGTCGAACCCACCAGGACCACCGTCGGCTTCGCCCGCAGCAGGTGCTGCAAGTTGCGTGCGGTGGCGTCTTCTTCCTCCGTGCATGCCAGAACGAAACTGGGAGCGACGCCGAACCGCTCCAGCCGCTGGCGCAGGATACTTTCGAACAACTGCCGCGCGCGATCGCCGTGCACCGGGTCCGAATATAGAACTCCGATAGTGGGATTTCGCACGGGTCTGGCTTGCAGAATCGGCCCGCGCTCCTTCACGATTTTTATGACCGCGTCGAGTTGCGCTTGCGCCACCGCAAAGGGCGCGCTCTTGACCGTGGCGATTCGCTGGCCGGCGCGCGCGAAACTGAAATTCGGCGTAGTGGCGATGACGACGCTCGCCAGGCAGTTAATCTCTCGCAGCAATTCGTCGTCGATCAATACGCAACAGTCTTCGGTGGCGAATAGATTCGCGCGCCCGCCTGCCGCAAGCCGGATTTCCAGGCATCCGCATCCCATTTCCTGGGCGGCCTGGCTGACGGCTTCGTCTTCTCCTACCTCGCCCTCCTCAAGTTCCGTCACCCACACTTGTCCGAGCCCTTCGGTTTCGAGCAAGCGCACGTCTTCATCGTTCAAGACGTGACCCTTGCCCAATAACTTGCGGCCGCTAGGACGGAAGATGGTGCAACACAGAATTCTGCCGGCAGATTCCCGGATGTCCACAGTTCGCGCTTTCATTTGCCCTCCTCGTACGCGTTCGCTAACCGGTTACGTCAAGGCGGGTTGCCTGAACTTCGAGCGAATCCCAATTAGGTGCAAGTCGTGGCTGCACGGCCTGGACTTGCTAGAGCATAGTGGAGGAATGATTGAAACAATCTCACAAAGATTTCGCTTATTCTTTGCGTATGTCTAGAATGGGCGCAGCCTATCCAAGTATGAACTTGGTGCCTTTGGGGGAGCCCGCCAGCAACTCAGCGAGGATGTCGGGGTGGGCGCCGGGTGCGATGAGCACTTGCGTCACACCATTGCGCAATGCGCTGACTGCGGCCTCGATTTTGGCCTGCATGCCGCCCGTGGCAACCCCGGTGGAGATTAGATCTAGTCCCTGGTCCGACGTGAGCTCTGTGCAGATTTTACTCTCTGCGTCGCGCACGCCTTCCACGTCCGTGAGGAAAATTAATTGATCCGCTGAAAAACCTTGCGCGCAGGCCACTGCCATTTGGTCACCATTCACGTTAAATATGGAGCCATTCCGGTCGCCAGCCACGCACGCGACCACCGGCAGGTACGATTCCTTGACCAAAAGATCCAGCAGCCGTCCATCGGATGCCACCGGCTTGCCCACCTGGCCGAGTTCGGGATCAAGTTGAACGGCATCCACCAGCCCGGCGCTCAAGCCGCTCAACCCGACGGGTCGTGCTCCCGCCGCCCGCAGCGCCGTCACCAGTTGCGCGTTGACGCTTCCCGCAAAGACCTTGACGACGGCATCGATCACTTCGGCAGTGGTTACGCGCAAGCCATTCACGAAACGGCTCTCGACGCCGCGTTCGGCGAGGAAGCGGGTCATTTGTTTGCCCCCGCCGTGAACCACCACCACTTGTTCCTGCCCGGCCAGCGTGGCGATTTCACGCGCCAGCCGTTCGCGGGACTCAACGGCGTCGAGGAGCGTGCCGCCCAGCTTAATCAGGAGTTTCACACGCAAACTCTCATAGCAGGCCAGCGGTTTCGGGGAATCCCAGCAGGAGATTCATGTTCTGCACCGCCTGACCCGCTGCTCCCTTTACCAGATTGTCGATGGCGGCAATCACTATCGCGCGCCCGGTCTTCGCGTCGTAATGGACACCGATATCGCAGAAATTCGTGCGCGTTACCGCTCGCAAATCCGGCGCCTGGCCTACGGCATAGAGCCGGACGAAAGGTTCGTCCGCATACGCCTTCTGATAGATCGCCAGCAAATCGGCCGCTGAACTCAGGTTTTTTGCACGAAAATAGATGGTTTCAAGGATCCCGCGGTCTATCGGCAACAACTGCGCGGTGAAGCTCAGTTCGCTTTCTTCCAAACCAGAGGTTCGTAGTACTTCTGGTACGTGCCTGTGATCGAGCACCGAGTAAACCGAGAAATTTTCGGTGACCTCGCAGAAAGCGGTTTTGAGCGACGGCTTGCGTCCGGCGCCGCTCACGCCGGATTTAGCGTCGCACACGATCCCGGCCTCCCGGACCACCACGCCCGCGTCCACCAACGGCTTGATCGCCAGGTTCGCCGCCGTAGGGTAGCAGCCCGGGTTCGATACCAGCCGCGCCGCGGGAATGCGCGAGCGGCAAAACTCCGGCAGCCCGTAAGCCGCCTCCGCCAGGAGCTCCGGATGGTTGTGCGGTTCTTTGTACCAGCGCTTATAGTTTTCCACCGTACCCAGACGGAAGGCTCCGCTCAAATCGATCACTTTGGCGCCGGTTTCGAGCAGCGGCAAGGTGAGTTCCAGGGAGACATCGGCGGGCGTGGCTAGAAATACCACTGCCAAGCCCTCCGCGTGCACCGTTTGCGTGGAAAACGGTGCGCGCCGCGGCCCGGGATGTCCCAAAGGGCGCGGCTGGTCCTCCGCGTCGCGGTGTTCCAATAGCACCGGCTCCACTTGCGGATGCCTTTGCAGGATGCCGGCCAGTTCCGCGCCGCTGTATCCGCGAAAGCCGACAATGCCTACAGGAATTTGCATGAGTAATTATTCATCCCAGTGAATAATTATACCATTCGACTGCTCGCGCTATACTAAAAGAGACCGCTCCGCGCGCGGCCGACTCTGTAGATCCCAAAGCATGCTATCCATCAACAACATTTCCATGCGCTACGGCGCACGCATCCTTTTTGAGGATGTGAGCACGACATTCCAGGCCGGTCGCCGCTATGCCGTCACTGGCCCGAATGGGGCCGGCAAGTCCACGCTCATGAAGATCATTACTGGCGAGATCGAGCCCACCAAGGGCTCCATCACGCGGCCCAAGAAGATGGGCGTCCTGAGCCAGGACCAGTTTGCTTTCGATGCTTTCCGCGTTGTGGATTCGGTCATCATGGGTAACAAAGTTTTGTGGGCGGCGCTGCAGGAGCGCGAAGCTCTCTACGAGAAAGATCCCGAAACCCTCACCGACGAAGATGGCATGCGGCTGGGTGAGCTCGAAGGCATCGTCGGTGACGAGGGCGGCTACACTGCTGAGACCGACGCCGCGGTTTTGCTCGACGGCTTGGACATCCCCGAGTCCTTGCACGAACGCAAGATGAGTGAACTGCAGGGCGGCCAGAAGGTCCGCGTGCTGCTGGCGCAGGCGCTGTTCGGGACTCCGGGCGTGTTGCTGCTCGACGAACCAACCAACAACCTGGATCTTGATTCAGTCCATTGGTTGCAGGATTACCTGATGCGTTACGACGGCTGCCTGATCGTGATCTCGCATGACCGCCATTTCCTCAACGAAGTTTGCACACACATCGCCGACATCGACTACGAAACCATCATCACCTACACCGGCGGCTACGACGATATGGTGCTGCAGAAGACGCAGATCCGTTCGCGCATCGAATCGCAAAACGCGCAGCGCGAAAAGAAAATCGAGCAGTTGAACGAATTCATCCAGCGCTTTGCAGCGGGGACGCGCTCGTCGCAAGTGACTTCGCGCCGCAAGGAAGTCGAGCGTCTGCAGACTTCCGATCTTGCCCGTTCCAACATCTCGCGCCCCTTCATCCGTTTTGAGATGAAGCGCCCGTCTGGACGCCATCCGCTCGAAATCAAGGGTCTGTCGAAGGCTTATGACGAGACCAAGGTGATCACCAATTTCACGGCGAGCATTAGCCGTGGTGAAAAGATTGCCCTGATGGGCCGCAACGGAGCGGGGAAAACCACCATGCTGCGCTCCATCGTCGAGAAGGGCTTCGCAGACGGGGGCACGGCTGAATGGGGCCATGAGGTCTCGATAGGCTACTTCGCACAGGACCATCGCGAGTCCATCCCCAAGGGTTTCACTTTGCTCGAATTCCTGCACAGCTTCGATGAACAAGCTGCTCAGGAAGAGTTGCGCGGATTGCTCGGGCAGATGTTGTTCTCGGGCGATGATGCTTTGAAGAAGACCGACGCGCTCTCCGGCGGCGAGGCCGCGCGCATCATCTTTTGCAAGCTGATGCTGGAAAAGCCCAACTTCCTGGTGCTGGACGAACCCACCAATCACCTGGATCTCGAATCCATTAACGCGCTCAACATCGCGCTCCAGAAGTACGATGGCACGGTGCTGTTGGTCACTCACGATCACGATGTGATCGACGAAGTCGCCACCCGTATCTGGCACTTTGATCATGGCAAGATCGAAGACTTCAAGGGTCCCTACGAAGAGTACATGACCCAGTTGAAGCAGACCGTCACTCGCTAGTTTTATCCAGCTTCAGAAGCTTCCGGAACTTTTCTACTTCTTTGGGAGTGAGCGAACGGTAACGAGCCGGCGCGACGTCCAGTTCCAGGAACCCGATCTTCACGCGGCGCAGCTTTTCCACCAGTTTGCCGAAATGTTTGAACATGATGCGGATTTGATTCTGCCGCCCCTCGGTGATCTTCACTTCATACCAGGGGTTGGTGCCTTGCTTAATTCGCTTTAGTTCGGCAGGAGCCGTCTTTTTGCCGTGCATCGGAACGCCTTCGCGGAACTGCTTTTCCTGCGCCTCGGTTAGCGCGCCATTCACTTTCACAACGTAAGTTTTGGTGACGTGGTTCGCGGGCACGGTCAGGCGGTGCGCGAACTCGCCGTCGTTAGTCAGCAGCAGAAGACCTTCGCTGTGGTAGTCCAGGCGGCCCACTGGGAACACGCGCTCGCGAATGCCGCGCATCAAGTGCATCACAGTCTGGCGCCCCTCGGGATCGGACACCGTGGTCATGCATTCCTTGGGCTTATTGAGCGCGATATAGGTCAGGTGCTTCGGCGCACGCAGCAGTCGGCCGTCCACCTTAATGTGATCGTTGTCAATATCGGCCTTCGACCCAAGCTCAGTGATGGTCTTGCCATTCACCGTCACGCGTCCTTCGACGATCAGCTCTTCCGCTTTGCGGCGGCTAGTCACGCCCGCTTGCGACAGGATTTTTTGCAGACGTTCTTCAGGCATTTTCCGCCGGGGGCGCTTCTGCGCTCTCTGCTTGCTCGGGTTCAGTCACCGATAGCCGCCCCAACTCTTCGAATTCTTTCAGCGTGGGCAGCTCCGTCAAGTCCTTCAATCCGAACTGCACCAGAAACTCTTTGGTGGTTTTGTAGAGGATCGGCTTGCCCACCACATTCTTGCGCCCCGCCTCCGCGATCAGTTTGCGGTCGAGCAGTGTCTGCAGCACGCTCGCGCCCTGCACACCGCGGATGTCCATGATCTCCGGCGTCGTCACCGGCTGTTTATACGCGATGACCGCCAGCGTTTCAAGCGCCGCCAGTGAGAGCTTCAACGGCGGCGTCAGCTTCTTTACGAAGGCGCGCACCGCTTCGTGGTGCTCCGCCTTGGTGGCCATCTTGTAGCCGCCTGCGACTTCGCGAATGCTCAGACCGTGCCCCGGCGCCGCGAGTTCCGCCACCAGTTCATCGAGTAACCGCTTGATCACATCGATCGGCCGTCCGAGCGCCGCCGCCATCTGCTGCGCCGAGAGCGGCTCATCCGTGACGTAGACGATAGCCTCCAGGATCGCCTTGAGTTGCGCGTCCGAGTTCTCGGCGGGCCGTTCCTCCGTCAATTGTGAAGCGTCGATTTCGTCCATAATCTCTTCTACAAATATCCTTCTTCAATCGCAGCCATGTTGGTCTCCGAAGAAAACACCGTCTCGAAGCCCTTCAGGCGCTTCAGCCCGATCTCGCCGAACGCATCGGCCTGCGTCAGCCCGACGGCCTGCAGCTTCACCAGTTCCAGCAGCGCCAGAAACAGGCAGATCATCGCGCGCCGACTGCGTTGCCTCTCGAACAAATCGCGTGCCGATACCACCTTGTGGCCGTTGTCGTTCTCAAAGATCGTGCGCACGTAGCGGATCATGTCCGGCACGGACACGTCTTCATTGGTGATTTCGTACACCGGCCGGTTCTTGGCTCGCTCCAGCACGCCCTGAAAAGTCTTCACCAGGTCGTTTAGCGTGACCGCCAGCCCTGGCGTGCCGTCATCTTCTGCGCGGAACTGCTCGATTTGCGGATTCGACCATACCGCTTCCTCGACAACGCGCTTCTGATGCAGCATTTCCGCCGCGCTCTTGAAGCGCTCATGTTCCAGAAGGCGGTCGACTAGTTCCTTACGCGGATCTTCTTCGGGCGAAATCTCCTGCAGCGCCGGGTCGCGCGGCAGCAGCATTTTTGACTTAATCTGGATCAGTGTCGCCGCCATGTAGATGAACTCGGCGCTCAGTTCCACGTCCATCTCGAGGGCCTTCTGCATGTACTCCAGATACTGCGAAGTAATCTGGGCGATGGGGATGTCGTAAATATTGATTTCCTGCTTGCGGATCAAGTCCAGCAGCAGGTCCAGCGGCCCGTCGTAGTGTTCCAGATGAAAATTGAGCGGTGACGACACTTCTATCTAGGATAGCAAGGGGCGCCAAGTCGGGCTTCCAGCTGTTACCTTGCCACGCCATTACAATGAAATCGTGGTGGACGCGATCGAGGAAACGATCCGCAATCGATCCTCGCAGCTCCTGCGTCTATTGGAGGCCTCTCTCTATATTGCGGTTGGGATTCTCTTATCTGCCGCAGCCGTTGCGGTATTGTGGGAGGCCAGTGCGATCCTCTTGCGGGGACTTGGTAGCCGCACTCTTAGCGGCTACGGACTGCAAGCGCTGGATCAATTGCTGTTGGTTTTGGTGTTGGTGGAAATCCTGCATACCGTGCGAATTTCCATTCGGTCGCAAACTATCCCCATCGAACCCTTCCTGATCGTCGGTCTGATTGCGTCGATACGACGGGTGTTGGTGATTGCGATGCAGGCCGCCAAACTGACCGAAGAAGGCCATAGTTCGGTGGATACTGCGGCTGCTTTTCACAACTCTATGATCGAACTCGGGCTCTTAGGAATGCTGGTACTGGTGTTCGTATTCTCGATTTACCTGTTACGCCGCGGCGCCGCGAGCCAAAAGCTGCTGGCGGAATAGCGCGTCTTACATGGTGCTGATTCTGATATAGCGCTTGATATCGGGAAGGTTCGCGATCACCCCCGCTACCACCGTCGCCACCAGTAGAATTCCGAATACTTTAGCAAGCCGCATTTGTTCCTCCGCCTTGAGTCTAGCAGCAGCGCGGCTTCAGGGCTGCTTTCCCAGGCGTTTCCGGCCGGAGTCCGGCGGCTTCGACCCCAGGAAAATTAAGGTCACATCGACAGTCCTCGCGCCTTCGTTAACCTTGGTCTGCGAGTTGGTCTCACCCAGGTTGTCGAAAATTCCCTGGTCTTTCACTTGCTTCAGAAACGCGTCGGGAGAGCCGGCGTCGAAGGGCTTGCCCTCGCGCTCGCCCCACATCTTGCGGATGGCCGGTTCGCTGAGCACATCCAGCCCGCGAATCTCGAGCTTGCCGTAATTGAACAACGCCCCCGCGTCGACGTTCACTGCCAGATTGACGGTGTGTTCTTTGTCGTCGATAGGTGCGGTCGGCGCGCGCGACCGCATGCAGATACCCGGTTCCTTTGTAGCGTTTCACGATGCGATCGAGCCCGGTCTTGATCTCGTCGAAGTTGATAGTCTCGTCCTTGCGCCACTTGACCAAGTCCTCGAGTTCCTTGGCTTGCCGCGCCGCGGCGCCCGTGAAGCGTACAGCGCCTAATTTGTACGCGGGACCTTCTTCGACAGTCACCGTCACCGAAACACCGATCACCTCGGCCTCTTTAGAAGGCTCCGCAACGATTTTCGGAAAAGCTACCCGCACCTTCCCGTGCGCTTCGTACATGGGGCGGATGCTGGCGTCCAACAGACGGCGCACGGCAGGCTCGGTGAATTCCGTGCCGACCGCTACATCCGCGAATTTATTCAGCAGTTCCTTGGCGGGAACCGATTCGTTGCCGCTCATATGAACCTCGGAAATGCGTGGCCGGTCGCCGGCTGGACGGAACAGAACTGTGGGCTCGCCGGGCAGGTCGTAGTTCAGCTTGCCCTCCACGATGACCTTGCCGTCCAGCGCTTTGGTGAGCGCGCGCTCGTAGCGGTCGAGAACCTCGCGCGTGGCGGGAATCACCTCGCCCATCAGAATCTCCTGCTTCGCCAGCGCGGCACGCAGTATCGCATCCGCTGCCGGGAGATCCTCAAAGCGGTAGGAATACAGTATCGCGACTTCTGCCAGGTCAAACGTCGCCTCGTACCCAGTCTTCGCCGTGTTGGGCTTGAACTCGTAACCTACGCTTTCAAACGCCCCGGTATCGAGCAGCCGCGCCCGCGCCGCGTCGAAATTATCTTTACTGACTGACTGGCCGATCTTGAGTCCCGACGCTCCTATGATCTGCGCCGGAGTGTAGTGTTTGTTGCCCTTGATCGTCAGATTGGTCAGTGGGTAGGGGAGGGAAGGGGATTGCGCCGGCGCCAACAGCGGGAACAAAAGCAAGCCGGGGAGCCACGCGCGCATATGTACATTCTACGTGGCTCCTCGCGCTCGGGTTTCGCCTACGGCAGAGGCGGAAGGGCCTTTTGAAAGGTGGGCGCGTCCTTCATCGTATAGTCCGGGGGCACCTGAAACAGGGTGGGAGAGGGGTCGCTACGCGAAATGTTCAGCAGCGCGTAAACCGTGCTGCCCATGCGTGGATCGCTGTGTTCCGAGTGCACGATCACCTGCAACTCGGGCGAGCGCCACACTTCATCCACGATCTGAATCGGCTTGTCGTTGCCGATCTGCCCGGCGGGAATCGTAATCGTGGTGCGGGTGCCCTCAGCCCGGACTCCTTCCACCACTTCGGTGCCGAGTTGTTCGACAGCAGGTGGCGCGGGAGCCGTCCCGGTATCGGTCTTGCTGTAGAGCATCACATGAGGACCGCCCCCGGAAGCCCCCGCGACACCCATGCGCTGCACCATGATGCGAGTCTCGCCACGCGCCCCCGACGGCATGGGCGGCATCGTCCCGAGTTGCGGAATCGGCAGCTTGATCGCGGTTTTGTCGTCCGGATTCAAAGAGTAATTCGCTCCCGCCACCGGATCTGAAATGAAAACCGTCATGGAGGGAGCTCCTTGCGGAGCGAACCCCCCGATGTTCGGAAGCGATTGCTCGCGCCGCTCGCGCCCCTCGCCGTCGCGGTAGACGGTAGCGCTGGTGCGATTCACGATGTGGTTGCCATCCGCCAAGGTCTGCGTGTTCTCGGTTACCGCGTTACCCGAATACGGCGCGCCCTTCACCGGATTGCCGCCCACCAATTCCCCGGAGACGAAGGCGAAGGTGTTCGGGCCCACAGCTCCCGCCATTCCCGGCCCCGGGCCCGTGCTGAAGATCACATTCTGCTGTTGCGCGAGTAGCGCGCTTACGCACGCGGCGAGCAGCACCGCACATTTTATGGCCGTCATGTTCTTTCTCCTTCTTTATCTCTATTGCACATCGAACCTCACAAACCGGATCGCTCGAGGCATCCCCTCTTCGCCCACCAGAACATCAGCCTGGACGGGGTCAGCTAAATGGTCGTCCCTGACCGGTAACCCCACCGTGCGCATCGCCGCCGCGGGGAGTTGCACCCGCAGCATCTGCCCGCGCTCAAATGGCGGTGCTGAATCGATAAGCGGGAAGAATTCCGTCACCACTTCGCGCGCCCGCGGGCGACTCATTTTGCGAGCCACTTTGCGGGCCGCAGGCGCCGCGGCCTCTATCACCGGGGCCACGGGTCGCAGAATTGGGATCACCGGCGGTTGTACGCTCACTATCGGCTTCGTTACGTGATTCATCGACACCGACACTGCCAACACCGACACTGCCAATACGACACCAGCGGCGATCGCCGTGATCCCGGCCCAGCGCCACTTGTGCCCGGCGCGACGCATAGGGAATTCGCGGAGCATCCGCGCCTCTACTGCCGGCGGCGCTTCCCGTTCGCAGTCACTCTCCGCCAGCGCTTTTAGTGCCCGGAGTACCCGGTCTTCGCTCATGACAGACTCCTTACCGCTTTCGCCGCGAGCTTCTGCGCCAACATCCCGCGTCCACGGCTCAAGCGGGACCGCACCGTCCCCACCGGGCACGCAAGTGCCGCCGCCGCGTCTTCATAGCTGGCGTTTTCGAGATCGCACAGGACCACCGCTTCGCGATATTGCGTCGGCAGGCTCAGCACTGCGCTGCGAACCGCTTCAATCGTCTCGCGCCGTGTCAGATCGTCCAGTACATCATCGTCGGCCGCCGGTTCTTCAGCGAGTTCCTCCGGCCGCTTCGCCTCCAGACGCCGTACCACAAGATTGCGCGCGATACCGTAGAGGAACGAAAGCAGCGACCCGCGCGACGGATCGAATCGTCCGCCGCCTTCCAGCAGTGCCAGAAAAACTTCCTGCGTCGCGTCTTCGGAAATCGCTGTATCGCCCGACATATGCAGCGCGAAGCGGTACACCGCACCCTGCCGTCGGCGGTATAACGCGGTAAACGCCGCTTCGTCGCCGTCGCGCGCATCCCGCAGCAGTTGCTCGTCGCTTAGCATCGTCCGTCAGGAATTGCGGTTCGGGCTCTGATTAGTTCCCGAAAGTTATTCCAGTTCGCGTCTTATTCCAGTTCAAGTGTGACGTACATGAGGCCGCCGTCGCGCTCCACCTGAATCGCCACCGGATCGCCGGATTTGAGCGCGGCGAGCGTGGCCGTTACCGCACGAATGGTAACCGCCGGCACTTGATTCACCTCATAGATGACATCGCCCACCCGCAGACTCTCACCCGAATAGGGTGCATCGGAACTTTCCGCTGCGATGACTAGCCCATAGGTATGACGCAGCCCCGGCAGCATGGCCTGGACCTTCTCGTCCACTTGAACCACCAGTATGCCCAGTTGCGGAATGATGTTTTTCTCGGGGTCCACCATGTCGGCGAAGCGCTGCGGATCGTCGGCGCGCTCAATCACTTTCATGGTCAAGGAAAGATCTTGATCGCCGCGCCTGACCTTCACGGTGACTTGGCTATCCAGCGCCTGGCTGTAGATAAAACTTTGCAAATCCCGGGCGTTCTTGATTTCGTTGCCATTTACCGCGACGATGATGTCGTCGATCTTCATCCCCGCATGGTCCGCCGGACCTCCCGGCAGAACATCGGCAGTGATCGCGCCCGAATCCTGCGGCAGCTTTAGCGCCTTGGCCATCTCCGGGGTAATCGGCTGCGCCACGATTCCCAGTTGCCCCCGATGCACGTGCCCGTCTTTACGAATCTGGTTGTACACGCTGCGCGCTACATCGCTGGGAATCGCGAATCCCAGCCCTTCGCTGCCGCCGGATTGCGTGATGATGAAAGTATTGATGCCGATCACGTGCCCTTCGGTATCCACCAGTGGTCCGCCGCTGTTGCCGGGATTGATGGGAGCGTCGGTCTGCAGATAGGTCACGGAGTCGTCCTCGCGCACCTGCCGCGAAGTCGAGCTGATGACGCCCATGCTTACTGACCCGGCCAATCCAAACGGACTGCCAAACGCCATCACCACTTGGCCCACGCGGACATCCTTCAAGTCCCCGAAATTTAACAGCGGCAATCCAGTGCGGTCAATCTTGATCACTGCAAGGTCGGTTTGACGATCCGCGCCTACTAGCTTCGCCGGCAACACTACTTCCTTGGTATTGCCCGGCCCCGCCGCCAACCTGACTTCGATCTTCCGCGCTCCCAGGATCACATGATTATTGGTGACGATGTAACCGTCGACGGAAAGAATGACCCCGGAACCGGTGCTGCGCTGCCGCGTCAGCAGGCTGGCCGACCCCCGCTGGCTCTCGTCGCCCCGCCCGTAGCCGGTGGAAACAATTTGCACCACCGCCGGATCGACCCGCGCGGCCAGCGCTTCGAGAGATTGGCTGAAAGCCGTGAGTGGGATAGCCGACTGTCCCACAAGCGATTGCGCTGCCAGCACAACCGTCAGAGAAGAGAGCAGATACAGGCGCATATACGTAAGGACGCCCTTTCTCGCCTCTAGAGTTTCACATTCCAGCCCGGAATTCGCAATCCGGCCTGCTACACTAAAAGAAAAACCATGACATATGATGTAATCGTCCTCGGGAGCGGACCCGGGGGATACTCAGCGGCTATTCGTGCGGGACAGTACGGCCTGAAGGTCGCCGTCGTTGAAAAAGACGCCAAACTGGGTGGCTGCTGCCTCCATGTAGGCTGCATTCCCACCAAATCTTTCCTGCATACGGCGGATGTTTGGGAGCATTTCCAGAACTCTGTCGAAGACGGCATCCGCTGCGAGAATCCGCGCCTGGATTTCCCGCTGGTCCTCGACCGCAAGAATAAGATTGTCGCCAAGCATGCCAAAGGCGTCGACTTCCTGATGAAGAAAAACAAGGTCGACGTCATCAAGGGTTTCGGCCGTCTCGCTGGCCCGGGAAAACTCGAAGTAACCTCCGACGCCGGTACGCAAATCGTCGAATTCAAGAACATTATCCTGGCGACGGGCTCAGAGGCGCGCATGCTCCCCGGACTCCAGCCCGACGCCAAACGCATCCTCACTAATATCGAAATTCTGAACCTGAATTACGTCCCGAAGTCACTGGCGATCTTGGGCGCGGGCGCTGTGGGCGTCGAATTCGCGTCGTGCTTCCACCGCTTCGGATCGAAAGTCAGCGTCTTTGAAATGCTGCCGCGCATTGTGCCGGTGGAAGACGAAGACGTCTCCAAGGATCTGGAACGCTACTTCAAAAAAAGCGGCATTCGCGTCGAGACCGGCGCCAAAGTCAGCAACGTCCAGACCACCGATACCGGCGTGCGCTTCACAGCGACTCTTGCCAACGGTAAAGATGAAACGGTGGAAGCCGAAGCGCTGCTGGTCGCCATCGGGCGCAAGCCGAATACTGAAAACATCGGCCTGGAAGGTACCCGCGTCCAACTAGACCGGGGCTTCATCAAGGTGGACCCGTTTCAGCGCACTGGCGAACCTGGCGTTTATGCCATTGGCGATATCGTCGCGGGAACGCCGCAGTTGGCGCACGTCGCCACCGCCGAGGGCATGGTTGCCATCGCGCACATCGCCGGCAAGCCCGTGACTCCGGTGAACAAGAACCGCATTCCCGGGGCAACATATACAGAGCCGGGCATCGGCAGCGTCGGGCTTACCGAAGCGCAGGCGCGCGCGGCAGGCTACGATCTCCGCGTCGGCAAGTTCCCCTTCGCTGCGAACAGCAAGGCCAGCATCCTGGGCCAGCATGACGGCTTCGTCAAAGTTGTCGCCGACGCCAAGTATGGCGAAATCCTGGGCGTCCATATCATCGGACCCGAGGCTTATGAGTTAATCAGCGAAGGCGTTTTGGCCATGGAAGCCGAAGCGACAGTCGAAACGCTGTTGCACACCATTCACGCGCATCCCACCATTTACGAAGCCGTGGGCGAGGCATTCAACGCAGTGTACGGGCAAGCCATCAATGCCTGAAGTAGTATCAGCCGCTGCCGTCTGCGAGCTGCGCGACCTTGGCCGCATGCGCTACGCCGACGCCTTCACGCTGCAGCAGCAGCTCGTCGAGCGCCGCAAACGCGGAGAAATTGCGGATCAATTGCTGATCGTTGAACATCCTCACGTCGTCACTATGGGCCGCAACGGCCACGATGAAAATCTGCTCGCTCAGCCCGAGTTACTCGAACGCGCGGGTGTCGAATTTCATCGCACTGACCGCGGCGGCGACGTTACTTATCATGGGCCAGGCCAGATTGTCGGCTATCCCATCGTCGATTTGCGAGAATGGAAGCGCGACGTAGTGGCCTACGTGCGCGCCCTTGAGCAGGTTTTAATCGACGCGCTGGCCGAATTTGGAATCGCCGCCGGGCGCGAAGCCGGAGCCACCGGCGTATGGACCGAGCAGGGCAAAATCGCGGCGATCGGCGTACACATCAGCCGCTGGGTCACGTCCCACGGTTTCGCGCTGAACCGCGATACGGACTTGAGTTATTTCCGGTACATCGTACCGTGTGGTTTAACAAAACCGGTGACCTCGATGCAGGCACTCGGGTGCCAGGCTGATCGCGACCAGGTTGTCGCCGCCCTCGCCCGCAGTTTCGCGCGAGTGTTCGACCGCGAAATGGAGAAAATATGATTGACGTCATCATGCCCCAAATGGGCGAGAGCATTGTCGAAGGAACTCTGACGAAATGGTTGAAAAAACCTGGCGAGAGCGTGGAACGCGATGAGCCACTGTTTGAGATCTCGACCGACAAAGTAGACACCGAAATCCCGTCGCCCGTAGCCGGGACGCTGGGCGAGATCCTGGTGCAGGAAGGAACCACGGTAGGTATCAATACCGTAGTGGGAAGAATCAGCGATGGCGCTGGCGCTCCCGCTGCAGCACCGGCCGCAGCAGCGGCACAGGCTCCTGCGGCTCCTGCTCCGGCGGCAGCACCCCCCGCACCTGCCGCACCTGCCGCACCCCCCAAGCCGGCACCGGTCGTCGTCGAAACCCCGTCCCCCGAAGAAACCGCTGGACCGCTCTCCCCGCTCGTGCGCAAAATGGCGCGCGAGAACAATATCGACTTGAGCCAGGTGCGCGGAACCGGCGCCGGCGCGCGGATCACCAAGCAGGATCTGGAAGCGTATCTCGAAGCACGAACCGCCGCTCCGGCTCCGGCCGCGCCCGCGCCCGTGCAAGCCGCGCCTCCTCCGCCGCCGCCTCCCGCACCCGCCGCAACTGTCGTGCAGCAACAAGCTCCGCCTCCCCCTCCGCCGCCGCGGACACAAGCCGTCGCGCCGGTTCAGGAGCAGGCCCACTTCCGCGGTGAAGCACCTGCCGCTCGTGTCGAGCCCATGAGCGTCATGCGCCAGAAGATCGCCGAACACATGGTCTTCAGCAAGCGCACCTCCGTTCACGTGACCACGGTGCACAAGGTCGACATGACCCGCATCGCCAAAATGCGTGACCGCGTCAAAGGTGAATTCCAGGCTCGCCACGGCTTCAGCCTGACCTTCCTGCCCTTCGTGATGCGCGCCACCACCGCCGCGCTGCAGGCGTTCCCGCTGCTCAATAGTTCGATCGACGGCACCAACATCATCTACCACCGCGATATCAATCTCGGCATGGCCGTGGCCCTCGAAAACGGCTTGATCGTGCCGGTGATCCGCAATGCCGACGAAAAGAACGTGGTGGGATTGCAACGCTCGATAGCCGACCTGGCCTCGCGCGCCCGCTCGCGCCAGCTCCGCCCGGATGAGGTGCAGGCCGGGACGTTCTCGATTACCAACTTCGGCAGTTTCGGCAGCGTGTTCGCCACGCCCGTGATCAATCAGCCGCAGGTAGCGATTCTCGGCGTCGGCACGGTCGAGAAAGTTCCGGTGGTGCTCGACGACGCAATCGCCATCCGCTCGGTGTGTTACCTGGCGCTGACCTTCGATCATCGCCTGATCGATGGCGCGTTAGGCGATCAATTCACGCAGAAGGTGAAGACGATCCTCGAGAACTGGAGCGAAGAGGTTTTGTAGCTCGCGTCGAGCGAGCTACTGCTTCTTGGCCGGAGCCGCGGCCGGTGGTGCAGCCGCCGGTTTCGGGGCTGGAGCCGGAGCGGACACCGCCGGTTTAGACGCCGCGGGTGCCGGTCGACCAGCAGTTGGTGTTGCCGTGAACACCGTCTTGTCGTACAGGTCGATCACTTCCTTGGTAATGTCGACGGTGTTTGAGGCGTACAGCACCGGCGTGTTCTGATTGCTGACATCCAGCACAATCGCGAAGCCATTCTGCTGGGCGAATTTGTCGATCACCGCCATCATCTTCTGCCCCAGCACATTCACCAGCTTCTGCTGTTCCTGTTCGAGCTCCGCCTGCGCGTCCTCGAGTTGCCGGTTATAACTCTTGGTCTTGGCATCGATATTGCGCGTCAGGTCTTCCTTGGCGCTGTCGGAGAGCGTGTTGCCGCCCTTCTGTAAACGATCCTGCAGATCTTTAATCTCGGATTGCTTGCCTTCCAGTTCCTTCTTGCGGGGCGCCATCTTGACTTCGAGCTCGGCGGCGGCTTTCTGGCCTTCCTTGGTGGCTGCTAGCGCGGCCTGGATCTGGATCACCCCCACCTTAGTGGGCGCGCCCGCCATGGTCGACGGAGCCGCAGCTGGAGGAGCCGCCGCGGGTGGCGCGGCCTGAGCCGTTGCCGGAGCCGCCGCTTGGGCCATGGCCATTCCCGCCATCCCGGCGCCTAACGCAATCATTGCAAACAGATTCTTGGTCACAGCGAAACTCCTCAAACAATTTTCTCTCATGCTAACACGTGATTCGGTTGCCCGCTCAGAATGTCCGGCCTACCGAAAAGCGGAACAGCGTCCGCCTTTCGACGTAGGGATAAACCGCTCCTACCTGCGAAAGCGCATTCAAGAACGATGCTTCGTTCGGGAAATCGCTACGCGGCGCCAAAATGGGACCTTGCACATTCTCGCGCACCGTCCAGGGGTTATACGCGAAATACACGCGGAAGGGAGCGTTCACCACTGGCATCAACACCTGCAATTCAAGTCCGGTCGAGGCGCGAATTTTCTGCGTACCGGGCGCTACGACGGCTTTGTCGGAGAAGGACGCTTCCGGAAACTCTGCGTTCAACTGCGCAATCCGCTCCGGATTGATCACCAACTGGTTGCTGTTCACCAAGCGGTTCATGCCCGCGTCAAAAAACGCCGCCAGCGTGACCGGGCCAAAGATGGGAATGCGATATTCGAAGTTCCCCACCAGGGACGTATCGCCGCCGGGCGTCACCAACTGGTAGGACGGAACAGATTGGCTAACGGCCACCCCGCGCTGCATCCTGGGCGAGCCATCGGCATTCAGCAAGTTCACGGTTCCCTCGATCGGAATGAACGCAATCGGAGTAATGCTCCAGATGTCGAACCCGCGGATGTCGTTTTCGCCGCCCATAAAGAAGCGGTTGAAAGGCGCCGCCGTCTTGCCGCCGTATCCCGTCAGGAACTTACCCGAGAAGTGGACGCCCACTACGTGCTTGGGACTCAGCCCTTTGTGAAAATACTTGGCGTCGATGATGGGCTCGATCTGGTTCACGTTGCCGCCCAGAATGCTGCCCGAAAACTGCACGGACGCCGACAGGGCCTTGCCCGCCGTCGGTGTAATGGGATGGTTCACGGTGTTGTACGTAAAACTCGGCGTGACAGTGGAGGACTTGATCCCATCCAATTGATTCGGTCCGTTAATATTCAGGAAGTTGAGATAGGTGTAATAAGAGGTAGCCGCCGCTGTCAACGTGCTCACACTCTGAATGGTATAGCCGTAGCTGATGCCTACGCGCGCGAAGCTGCGCTTCAGAGGATAGCTCATGAAGGTGGTGAAGCCGCGCGAGTTGCTCACATAGTTCAACAGGTTTTGCTGGCCCAGTTGGTTGTATAAGGCGGTGAGATCGGTGCCAGCCAAAATCGACGCCTGCCGCGCCTGATTGTAGTCAAAGCGCGACATGAAAACGGTGAAGCCGGCTTGCAGCGGCTTGTCGAACAGATACGGTTCCGTGAATCCCAGGGTTACATTGCGCTGAACGGTCCCGAGCGTGGTTTGCAGGCTGAGAGTCTCGCCCAGTCCCACCAGATTGTTGGTCGAATAGCCGAAGCCGAGGAAGCTGCCGGAGATTCCCGACACGCCGCCGTTGAGCTGAATCGAATTCTTACCCTTTTCTTTCACCTTGAGCGTCAAGTCAACCGTATTGGTCTTGGTGTCGCGCTTGACGTCGGCCGCGTCCTCGGCCTTGAGGGCGTCGAAGTAACCCAACTGATTCAGGCGCAGGATACTCAGCTCCCACAGGCGGGTGTTATAAACGTCGCCTTCGTCGATCAGCAGCTCGCGGCGGATCACCTTGTCGCGGGTGGTGGTGTTCCCGGTAAAATCGATGCGGCGCACGAAGAATTGTTTGCCTTCGTCGAAGTTAAGGTCAAATCAATCTTGTCGGTACCCGGCACCGGTTCAATGTTGGGCTCTGAAACGAAATCGATATAGCCGAACGAGCCGTACAATTTGCGCAGTTCCTCGAAGCCTTTGCGCAGCTTCGCAGTTGAGAAGATATCGCCCTGCTGCATCTGGAAGATCGGGCGCATCAAAGTTTCCGGAGTCCGGAACAACTTGACGCCGACGAAATTGATGCTGTTCAGCCGGTACAGCCGCCCCTCTTCGATAGTGAGCCCGATGTTGGCATTCTTGCCCGGCTTGTTAGGGTGGATCAACGGCAGTTTGAACTTGCCGCCGCCTACGTCGACGATGTCCACAGTGTGATCGGTGACGCGGGCCTGGAAGTAGCCGGCGTCGCGGTAGAACATCTCGATGCGTTCCTGGTCTTCGTCAAGCTTGGTCGAATCGTAAGTCTTCGCGAACAGATTCTCGAAGAAGATGGACTGCGGAATCCCGATCGGCCGCAGATTCTTCATGGCCCGCCGAAGGGTCAAAGCGTTGAACACCTCGTTGCCCTTAAAAGTAATCTCGCCCACCTTGACCTTGGGCCCTTCGTTTACTTTAAAGATCACTTCGAGCGACGACGGAGGGACCTGGCGCAGTTCCGGCTCTACCGTGGCGAACTGGCGCCCGCGTTCCGCCAGATATTCCTGCAACACATTGCGGGCACGCTGAATCTTGTTGGGATCGTATTGCGATTCCACCGACAAGCCGACCTTGCGTTCCTTGAAGCGATCCAGAATTTCCGAATTCGTGACCGACTTGTTGCCGTCGTATTTGATGGAACGGATCACACGCCGCTCGGCCATGGTAAAGCGCAAAATCCAGCCTGTTTTGCCCATCTCGCGCTCTACGCGAATATCGTCGAAGCGGCCCGTGTTCCACAGCGCCATAAAGTCGCGGTGAATGGATTCGTCGTCCAGCTTGTCGCCCTTCTTGGTGAAGATCAAGGCGCGCAAGGTGTCCTGCGGGACTCGTCTGACGCCCCGGAACTCGATCGCTTCGATGACATCCTCAAAGCCTTGCGGCTCGGCTTCGGCTGCGGGCTTAGGCGCTTGCAGACCGGGAGCCTGGCCTGCGGGAGCCGGGGGTTGAGCGGGTGCTGTCGGTGCGGCACCCTGCGGAACGGTTTCAAAGGGATTGTTCTTGGCCGGAGGCGGCTGGGGCGGAGGTTGCGGCTTGGCCGGCGCCGCGGCGGGAGCTTGCGTACCAGCGGGCGCAGCCTGTCCCTGAGCCAGCAGTTGGGTGTGGATCAGGGTCGACCACAGCAGGGTTGCCGCGAGCAAACGCAGGCATCCGAGCCTGAACACTGTCATCTAGTCCGGGTTCCTTTCAAAGCTGCGTTCCCCTTCAGACGTTGGCCCGCCGACAGGGGTTTCACCGAACCATAGCCTCACTGCGTACCGCTACAGCTATTGGATTTGCCGTGCAAGGTTGTCCCCGTCGAACCGGTGTAATTGCGAAGATTTTAGTTTAGCGCATTTCCAGAGCGCTACCTAGCCGGTAGCGGACAGGGAATGGCACGTAAGCGCGCACAACCAGCGGATTGGGAGAAGCTACTGGCCTGCCGGCTCTTCAACCGCCACCTCAGTGCTGGAGTGGCTGTCTTCTTTGGGAGTGTAGTAGGAATGATAGTAGGTGTATTTGCTGTACAGCTCGCCGCGGCGGGCGCCGTTGACTACGATCCCCAGTACATTGTTGTTGCAGAGCGATTGCATCGCGCGAGTTACCGAATCGATGGTGGTATGTCCGATGCGCACCACCAGCAGCGTACCGTGGCACAAGGTGCCGAGCAAGCTGGCATCGGCCGCGAACAGCAGCGGGGGACTGTCCAGAATCACCCAGTTAAACAATTCCGGCAAGCGGTCCATCATGAACTTCACTTCCGACAGATTGAGTAGCTCCAGCGGATTGATCACCGCCTCGCCGGCCGGCATGACGTACAAGTTGGTGCCGGCGATCTTGCGGATAGCCTGGTGCAACGGCACCTTCCCCAGCAAGTAATCGGTGATGCCCGGGCTACGATCGATGCCAAACAGGGTGTGGACGATGGGACGGCGGAAATCGAAATCCGCCAAGAATGTCTTGTTGCCCGCCAGATGCGCCTGCGCCAGTGCCAGATTGGCCGCCGACAAAGACTTACCCTCTGCCGGGGATGCGCTGGTGACCACGATAGAATGGATCGGTTGCAGCGTCTTCATGTGGTTGAGGCGCGTGCGCAGCGTGCGGAACTCTTCCATGGGCGCTTCGTGCGGACGCGAAACGTCGATCAGCAGCGAATCAGTGGCGGCGCGGAACGGGACTTCCTCCACCAGATCCAGCAGCCCCGCGAGATTCGCCGCACTCCCGTACCCAGGTCGCGGCTGAACCGGGCCGTTGTTTGTCAGGCCGTTGTTTGTCAGTCGATCGTCAAGGGATGTCTCGTGAACCGCTCCGTTGCCGGCGGGTTCGAGCACCGGCGTGCCTACCAAGGGGCCTACCGGGGCGGACGGACGGGATTGCGGCATGACTCCAGTCTGCTCGGCGCGGCGCAATGCATCATGAACTCGACTCATTTTTATAATCTCCCCGCCTCTTCAGACTTTAGACACGTAGTAATACACCACCGACCCGGACATCACGACGGCCGCGGCCAGACAGGCCGTGGTCCAGCCAAGCCAGGCCAGCCGGCGCCTGCGGCGCACCACAAAATCGTTTTCGAGCAGCGGAACACTCCCCAAAATTGCCATCTGCGTGTAAGCTCGCACGTCCTTCAAATTTTTGAGCGAAGTATCTTTCATCTCCCGGGCTCCCGCAATGACGATTCCCAGAAGCAATCCGAGGGCCGCGCCCAGAGAAATCACAATGGGACGCTTTGGCTCGGTGGGAGTGGTCGGCAGCGAGGCCGGATCCAGCAGTTCCAAAGTTTCGCCCTGTTTGCGCCCTTCCATCTCTTGCGCGATTTCCGCCTTGCTCAGCTTCTCGCTGAGATCGATGAATCGCTCCTTGATCAAGTCGCGGTCGCGCATCAGATCCGCGTATTCTTTTTCACCCAGCGGGATCGTCTCGATACGCCCCTGATAGCCCTTAATGGCGTCATTCACATGCTTGAGTTCTTTGGTGCTGTCCTGAATGTCCAAATCGTGGGCTTCAATAGCGCTCTGGAACCGGCGGATGTTGCCGTCGAGCTCGCGCGCTTCACGCACACTTTGAGGGTTTACAGCGGGACCGTCGGGCGTTTCCGTCTTCCGGCTGGCGGCTTCTTCGGCTTGGACCTCTCCCAAACGCTTGCGGGCCACCGCGAGCCGGTCTACCGCGTTTTGCACGTCCGGAAAGCTGTCCTTATAGTGCTGCCGCAGCACCGCCAACTGGTTCTCCCAATTGGTAATCTCACGCTCGGCGTCTAGGACCTTATCGCTCTTCCGCTCCGGCCCGCTCTTTGCCACCTGTGCGGCGTCCTTCGTGACGTTAGACTGCTGATCTTTCAAGATGCGAATGTTGGACTCCATCTGCATCTTTTCTTGATTCGCCGTGCTGATTTTCGACTCCAGATACGTCGCCTGCGACTGCAATGCCCCCAACTGCCGCATATTGGAATCCACTTGATCCGGCAGCTTGCCGTTATTCTGAATGCGGAACGACGCCACCTTATCCTCGGCCGCGTCTAACTGCTTCTTGGCGTCGTCCAGCTGGTCCTTGATGAACTGCGTAGTCATGAAGGTAGCGTTCGAGCGGTTATGAATGTTCTCATCGATGAAACGACTCACCAGGTCCTGCACCACCCGCTGGGCCAGCAATCGATTTTCGTAGGAATAGGAGACCACGAAGGCCGGAAGATGGTCGGACCCTCCGGTTGAGGAAGCCACCGGCTGAATCTGAATATTCTTCTTCATCTGCTCGATCACATCTTCAATCGGCATCCGGCTGAGTTCCTTCGGGTACAAGCCGAAGGAGTGGATGATGTTGGTGAGCACCGAGCGGCTCAAAATGGTCTGCGCCATCGAATTGATGCGATCGCTCATCTGCTGGTTAATCGCCGCCTGCACCAAGTTTTGCGGCACCTGCTGCGGTACGATCTTCACCACCGCTTGCGAGGCGTAGCTGTCGGGGAAAAGGTACACGCCGACCACGCTCGCCACCAGCGTGAAGAGAAACGGACCGAAAATCCAGCCTTTGTGCCGGCGCACGATATCGATGTAATCTTCGACATCTAACGTTCTTCGGGGAGTGCTATAGTTTTCGGTCGGTTGCATGTAATGTCCTTCGCTTAGGGAACTACGATGGTGTCGCCGTTTTCCAGGAAGATATTCTGTTCCAGGCTCTTCCCTTTAAGGATGTCCTGATAGTTGAACTTAATTCTCTCCGTGCCGCGAATGATGATGATCTTTTTCTTGTTCGCGAAATCGCGGAAGCCGCCCGCGTTGGAGAGTGCGTCGAAGACCTTGGTAGGCGTCGCCAGAGTATACTCGCCGGCGCGATTCACTTCACCGGTAATGTAAAACTTCTTGCTGCCCACGGTCTGTAGACTGACGCTGACATCCGGGCTGTTGATGAAATTCGAAAGCGCCTGCTTCAACTGCTCGCCTAGCCGCTCCGGCGTCAATCCACTGGCCTGTACGTCGCCCACCAGCGGCATGCTGATCTTGCCATCGGGGCGGACCGTATAAGGCCCCGTGAAATCCACCTCGCGCCAGACTTTGATCATCAAAATATCCTGGGCGCCGATTACGTAAGTCTTGGGATCGACCGCCGTGCCGGCGCTGTCGGTTTTGATAGGCGCGGTGGAGGCAGCGTCGCTACGGCTGGGGGGCGGTGCTTGATTCTGCGCCATTCCCAGGCTAGAAACCAGCAGCCCGCATAGCAAGGTCAGTACGGCTGAAACTACGTTTCGCACCACGTTAGCGAACTCCTTCCGCATCCTCACCTAGCTTGCAGGCGCAGTTGCTTGATTACATTGTATCTTGATAGAACAGCTTTTTTATGTAGACAATCAGTTATCGGCGTACTAGCCCGATGGGTCTAGATCACTGGTTAAGAAAGGTATCCATGAGCTATTTCCTTGCCAAAACCGACCCGGATACATATTCGTTAGAGGATCTGGAACGCGAAAAGCGTACAATCTGGGACGGCGTGACCAACCCGCAGGCGGTCAAAGCCATCCGCGAAATGCGTCCTGGAGACCGGGTTTTCATCTATGCCAGCGGCGGCGGCTCGGCCGTCGTCGGCCTGGCGAATGTCTTAACGGCAGGCCGCCCGGACCCCAAGAACCCCAAATCCGCCGTCGTTGATCTGGAATTCGCCGCCCGTCTGGAGCCCCCCACCACACTGGCGGAAATCAAGCAGTCTCAGAAGTTTAACGACTGGGCGCTGGTCCGCCAAGGCCGCCTTTCCACCATGTCGGCGCCCGAGAACTTCGTCGCCTGGATGCGCACCCGCTATCCTGAAGCAAAAATTTAGTAGGCTCTCTGGTCCCTGCGGTAGACTGAAGCTTGCCACAACTGGCCCGATCCGTAATTGACTTTGCGGCGTCCGCCTCGGGACGAACCTGTCTCGAATGGTTTCGCCGCGAGCGCAATTGGATCAACGAACAGCATCTAAAGTTGTGCCGTATTCCAGCGCCGACCTTTTTCGAAGAAAAACGGGCCGCCTGGATGGCCCAACAATTTCACTCGTTAGGTTGGGAAGCGCGCTTGGACCGGGCCGGCAACGTCGTAGCCACACTTCCAGGCGCTCGACTTACGCCAGCCGTAGCCGTAACCGCGCACCTCGATACCGTACTCGCGCCGCGTACCGCCGACGACATCAAGCTCTTGGGCGACGGCCGCATCGCCGGTCCTGGGGTAGCCGATAACGGACCCGGCTTAACCGCATTGCTGGCGCTGGCTGCCGCCTGGAAAGCCGCCCCGCCCCTCAATGGATCGGCAATTGCCCCCATGCTGGTTGCCAACGTGGGCGAAGAAGGCGAAGGCAACCTCAGCGGCATGCGTTATTTCTGCCGCGCCGGAGCGAACCAACCCGCCGCATTCCTGGTGCTCGACGGCCCTGGCACCGATCACATCACCTCCCGCGCGCTCGCCAGCCAGCGCTTCGAAGTCACCATCACCGGCCCCGGGGGCCACAGTTGGAGGGATTCTCTCTACGGTAATCCGGTACATGCCCTGAGCCGCGCCGTGGCCTCCTTCACGGCGCAGGCCGGATCCCTGGCCCAGCCCGGCCCGCCCGACGCCCCCGGCCCCCGCAGCAGCTTCAATTTTGGGATTTTCGAAGGCGGGTCGAGCATCAATTCCATCCCCACTGAAGCCCGCGCCAAGATCGACCTGCGTTCGGAAAGCCTGGAGCGCATCGAAAAAATGGCAGCTCTGCTCACCCAGGCGGTCGATCAGGCCGTCGACGCCGAGAACGCACGCGGCAGCGGGCCCAGAGTGTCGGCGCGTATCAAGGACATCGGTTCGCGCCCCAGCGGGGAACTGGCCGTGAACTCCGCTATGCTCGAAGCCGTGCGTGCTGCCGATACTCATTTAGGAATCCGCAGCCGTCTGGATTGTTCATCGACCGACGCCAACATTCCGTTGTCGCTCGGCCTGCAGGCAGCCTCAATCGGCGCGGGCGGACAGGGTGGCGGCGCTCATACGCCCGCCGAATGGTACCTGCCCGACGGGCGCGATCTGGCGCTGCGGCGAATCCTGCTGACGGTATGTGTATTGTTGACCGGCGAGTAACCTGTTCAGGACGATTTCGTCTGATGGATAAGCACGTATAATAAAAATTGAAGGCGTCTGCCTGAGGTGAGGTAGCAAATCATGAAACTGCTCGATAAGATGCGCCAACAGAAACTGCTGTCGATGACGCTGCTGTTGTTTACCCTTTCGATCGGCATCGTGATCGGTACGCTGGTGAACACCGGTGTCCACGCGCAGCGCAGCGGAACCGCGGCGCCCGACGCCAGCCCGCTGGTTCTCCCTAAAGCCGTGCAGATCGGCAACGAGTTCACCAAGCTCGCCAAGATGCTCGAGCCCAGCGTCGTTAACATCACCGCCGACTACACCCCCAAGCTACAGGAAGGGAAAAACCGCAAGCAGAGCCAGGGTGACGACGACGGCGATGACGATTCGAGCGATCTCTTTAAACGCTTCTTCGGCGGCCAGGGCGGTGGCGGCGACGCCTCCCCGCAGTCGCAGCGCCGTGAGCAATCCGGCACCGGCTTCGTGGTCGACAAGAACGGCTACATCATCACCAACAATCACGTGGTGGATGGCGTCGATCGCATTAAGGTGAAATTGCAGGGCGACGAGACCGAGTACAAAGCGCGCGTGATCGGCACCGATCGCGAGACCGATCTCGCCGTGATCAAGATCGATTCCAGGCGGTCGCTGGCCCCGGTAACCATCGCCAATTCGGACGGTGTCCAAGTGGGCGACTGGGCAGTGGCGATTGGCTCTCCCTTCGGCCTCGAAGCGTCCGTGACCGCGGGCATCGTGAGCGCCACCGACCGCACCAGCATCGGCCAGCAGTTCCAGCGCTTCATCCAGACCGACGCGGCCATCAACCCCGGAAACAGCGGTGGACCGCTGCTGAATATCAAGGGCGAAGTCATCGGCGTCAATACCATGATCGCCACTCAGAGCGGCGGATCGCAGGGCATTGGTTTCGCGCTGCCCATCAACACCGTGGTGCGGGTCTATAACGACATCATACGCGACGGACGCGTGACCCGCGGCTCCATCGGCATTTCCTGGGCGCCGGGCACCAAGCTAGAAACCCTGCGCGCCTTGGGCGAAGATCACGGAGTGATCGTCGGCGAAGTGAAAAAAGGCGGCCCTGCTGACAAGGCGGGCGTCAAAGCCGATGACATCATTCTGTCCATTAACGGCCAAGCCGTCAAAAACGGCGACGAATTGGTCGCCCGCGTGGCCGACATTGCGGTCGGCTCGCCCGTCAGCATCACCGTCGATCGTGACAGTAAGAAGATGGAAATGAAGTTGACCATCCAGGATCGCGCCAAGGTGTTTTCAGACGACCCGCGTGTGGTGGGCGAAAATGCCGTCCCCAGCACCGCTCCCGGCAAAGAAGAAGCCACGCAAGTTAAGTTTGGCATCAGCATTCGCGGCGCGAGCGATGAAGAAAAGGATTTGACGCCGGAGAAGCGCGGCATCACGGTGACGCGCGTCGAAAACGGTTCTTTCGCAGATGACGTGGGACTGATGGAACACGACGTCATCATCGCCGTCAACCGCCAGCCGATGACTTCGGTGGATGACATCCGCAAGGTCCAGGGAACGCTCAAACCGGGCGACCCGGTGGCGTTCCGCGTCGTGCGCCAGATTCCCGGCGTGCGGGCCAAAGGTGCGCAGCCGCGCACTAACACCATCTTCCTGAGCGGAACTTTGCCGCAGAACTAGAGACGGTCATCAGTTTGCGTCTACTGGCAGTAGCGTTCGTAGGGCTGTCGCTCATCATGGCAAATGCCGCTCAAACGCCCGTAACCAAAAAGAAGGCCGCGCCGAAAAACACCAAGGCGACGGTGGCTCACGCGGCTCCGCCCGCCGTCAAGTCCAAAGCCGGAACCGCTAAAACATCTGCCACAAAAACCGGCGCTGCGAAATTCACCGCCAAAGCCGGGACGAAATCCAAGCGCGTAGCCGTAGTCCGCCGCCCGCCAGTGCAGATGCAGCCGACCACCGACCGCTACAAAGAAATCCAGCAAGCCCTCGCCGACAAAGGCTATTTCCGCGGAACACCCGATGGCGCCTGGAATGGAGAATCGGTGGATGCGCTCAAGCGTTTCCAGAAAGATCAGAACCTGGACCCCGATGGGAAAATCGGCTCGCTTTCCCTCATGGCTTTGGGTTTGGGACCCAAGCGTGGAGTAGCGTCAGCGCAATCAGCCCCCACCGGCAGCGAAGCGGTGGATCCTCCGCCAGTAGCACAGCCGCGGAATTAACCCTTCGCGAAGTACAAGGCCGTGGCGCGTTCGAGTTCCGACTTCGACATCACCGGACCGCGGCCCTCATACCGTCCGATCGAAGTAAGAATCGTGCAGATGTCCGATGGATAGCAGGCGCGCAGTTCCGTGCGTCCCTGGCGCAGACACAGCTTGCGCAGGTACTCGGCGCTATCCGGTTCGGCGTCGATACGGCGCGCCTTCACTACCCGCTCGAAGATCTGATCGAAGGAATCCGGGTCGACAGCCTCCACCAGAATTTTGTTCTGAATGCGTCGCAGGAAGGCTTCGTCCGCCAGATCCGACGGTTCCAGGTTAGTTGAAAACACCACCATGGTTTCAAACGGGATCTGGAACTTCACGCCGTAGCGCAGTGTGAGGTAATCCACGCGCCGGTCGAGCGGCACGATCCAGCGGTTCAGCAAATCGCGCGGCGACATCAACTGGCGTCCAAAGTCGTCGATCAGCAGAATCCCGTTGTTGGCCTTCATTTGCAAGGGCGCGGCATAAATACTGGAAGATTCGTCCAGGCGCAGTTCCAGCATGCTGGGCACCAACTCGCCGCCCACCAGAATGCAGGGCCGCTTACACACCACCCAGCGCGGGTCCACTTCGGTTTCGTCGTTATCGAGCGGCTGATGCACCACCGGATCGAACAGGCTAATGATCTGGTTGTCGACTTCCACCGCGTAGGGAATCAAAATCGCGTCTTTATACACCCGCAGCATGCGCTCGGCCAGACTGGTTTTACCGTTTCCAGTGGGCCCGTAAACGAAAATCGAGGTCTGCGAAATGATCGCCGGACCCAGTTGATCCAGCATATGGTCGGACACAATCAGATCCGAAAACGCGTTGCGCAGCGTCTGCCGGTCGACGTGAACCTTGGCCGCCTGTGCCTTGACCGCTGCTTGGTAATCTTTAATCGAAACCGGGCAGGCACCGGCGTACTGCGAAACCTGGAAGCGTTCGCTGGCCATCTGTTTGCCGGCGGCCGACAGCGTGAAGTTGTAATCGTTGCCTGACATCCCCTTCACTTCCACCAGTTGCTGCTGGCGCATGTGCTTGAAGGTCAAGTCGATTAGAGGAACCGCCAGGCGCAGCGAGTTACTCAGGCTGGCCAGCGTGCAATTGCCCTCGATCACCATACGGCGAAGCATCAGATCCATCACCAGGTTTTCGGAAATCCCCAGTTGCGCGAAATTCTGCGGGATTGCGGGACTGAAGGCGGTTCGGACCGGCGCAAACGTAGCCATAGCGAAGGAAATTCCTCTCCAACTGAGTTATCGGTTGGAGAGCCGGAAGAGTTTAGTCACCCCGAATCGACTGCACGTTCGGCCGCCCCTAATCGTCTACACTGATTAAGGTTCCGCCTGCGATGGTGAAGTGTATCCGAATCCTGTGCCTGGCGATGGTCGTCGCAGCGTCCTGCCTGGCCGCGGAGTCGGCTGCCTACATGTTTGAGGCGGGCGAGAAGGCCATGAAGGCCGGGGACAGCCTCCAAGCTTTGCTGTTCTATTCCCGCGCGGCGGAACTCGAGCCCACCAATTCCCTATACGCGCGCAAGCGTGCGGCCCTCCAGAGCGTTCCTGCCCTCTCACGACCTGCCGTGGCCCAGCCCCCCACAGCGGCAATGGACCCGGCTATTGAAACCGTCGAAGCCGGGCTCAAAGCCGAAGGCATCCTCGAAAACACGGAACTGGCCGCCGCCCCGCCCCCGGTGCTGCTCCCGGCCCCCATCCGCCAGAGTTTCGATCTGAAAGGTCCGGCCCAAACTTTGTTTGAGAAGGTCGCCAACGCCTACGGAATTCAAGTGGTGTTCGATGCCGCCTACGTTCTCCCGTCCCCCTCGACCACGTTGCACATCACCGATGCCACCGCTCAGGAAGCGCTGCGTACCATTGAAGCGGCCACCGACTCGTTCCTCGTTCCGCTGGGCGAACACCTCGCCATGGTGGGGCGCGACACCGCCCAAAAGCGCACGGAATTGATGCCGGTGATCGCCGTCGCCGCTCCCATTCCAGAACGCTTGTCAGCCCAGGAAGCGCAGGAGATCGCCACTGCCGTACAGCAGACCCTCGAAATCCGGCGCATTAGTCTCGACGCCCAAAAGCGCGTGGTGTATTTCCGCGATACCGTTCCCAAGGGGCTGGCGGCGCGCCGCATGTTTGCGGATCTCTCGCGCGGCCGGGCGCAGATTGAAGTCGACGTCGAATTTGTTTCCGTCGGCAGAACCTCCAATCTGAGCTATGGTCTGCAGCTGCCCAGCGCAGGCGCAATTGTCGACTTCGGCAAGTCCTTCCAGAACATCCCTTCGGCCGCGATGAGTGGCTTTTTCACCTTCGGCGGCGGATCGACACTATTAGGGTTGGGCATCGCCAACGCCGCGGCCTTCGCTACGCTCAGCAAGTCCTCGACGCAGACGCTCTTGGACGCGCAGATTGTGGCGCTCGACGGGCAGCCAGCCTCATTGCATGTAGGCGATCACTATCCGGTGACCACCAGCAGCTTTTCCGGAGTCGCCCCTGGCTCTGCCGGCTTCGCGCCCACCATAGAATTCGTCGATCTCGGATTGGTCTTGAAACTCACTCCTACCATCCATGAAGATATGGAAGTGACGCTGGACGTGGACGCCGAGTTCAAGTCCTTGGGCAGCACCAGCGTCGATGGGATTCCCATCATTAACAGCCAGCAATATCAGGGCAAAGTGCGCTTGAAAGATGGTGAATGGGCCGTAGTCGCTGGGCTTGTCACCACCAACGATGCCGAAACGCCCACGGGGATCGCCGGATTATCCACTCTGCCCCTGATTGGAGGCCTGTTCACCCATCACGTGCGTGAACAGGATCGCAGCGATATCCTCTTAATATTGAAGCCGCACTTGGTTTCGCTGCCGCCCTGGGAATACGTCACGCCGGCGCTATGGACCGGTTCTGAAACACGACCCGTCACGCCGTTTTAGGACGCGGACCGAACAGCGCGGTACCCACACGAATGTGCGTAGCGCCTTCTTCAATCGCCGCTTCGAGGTCGTGCGACATTCCCATCGACAGTTTCGGCAGGCCGTGTGCTTGCGCCAGCGCCGCTAGCTTTCGAAAGTAAGGTCGCGTCTGCGCCGGATCGTCGCTCCAGGGCGGCATGGTCATCAGCCCAGTGAGACGCAGATTCGGGCATTGGTGGATCGCGTCGATCAGCCCAGGTAAGGCATCCGGAGCCGAACCGGCCTTCGATTCTTCCTCGCTCAGCTTCACCTCGATCATCACTTCGAGAGTTGTGCCAACTTGATCCAGCCGCCAGCAATACGTGGCC
>CAVPZQ010000041.1:0-77138 GCA_963710155.1 Bryobacterales bacterium
TGCCGTCCTTATCAGCGCATGTTCTTTGTCCCCCGAAAACCACCAGTAGAGGAAGGTAATCGCGCCAGACCCGACTGCCACGTAAAAAAGAATCGCGGCTGCACGGTCGGCAAGGGCTTGCGTATCAGACGAAGAAGCTTGCGCAGCGGCAACCAGCCGCATAATGCCCGAGAGAGCAGTCTGCTCGCCGACTGCCGTGACGCGGACGCGAAGGCTTCCGCCGCTGGCCACGGTTCCTGCGACCACCGTAGCGCCGGCCACCTTCGGTACGGTCTTCGACTCGCCCGTGATCATCGACTCGTCAACATCGGCAGCGCCTTCGAGGACTACGCCATCCGCTGGGACGCGAGCTCCGGGGCGGACCAGGACAACGTCGCCCACGTGCAGTTCCCCCAATGGAACGGTTTGAACTTCCGCGCCGTTTACACGCTCGGCAGTATCTGGGAGCAAAGCGGCGAGTGCATTGAGCGCGCCCCGAGCCTGAGAAATGGCTCGCATTTCGAGCCAGTGGCCAAGAACCATAATCGTAATCAGCGATGCGAGTTCCCACCAAACGTCGATTTCGAACAGACCAAGCGTTGCAGCGAGTGAAGTGGCAAAAGCCACAAGGATGGCCAGGCTGATGAGCGTCATCATGCCTGGTTTGCGGTCGGCAAGCTCAGTCCGCGCCCCGCGCACGAAAACCAGGCCGCCGTAAACGAAGACGATGGTTCCGAGGATTGCAGGAATGAATCTCGAACCAGGGAAAGAGGGTGCCGCGTACCCCAGCCAATGTTGTACGTCGGGCGACCAGATCACCGTGGGGATTGTGAGGGCGAAGCTCAACCAGAATTTGTCGCGAAACATGGCCACGGAATGACCTGCGTGCCGGTCGTGGCCCTGGTGGTCGTGTGGCATCTTGGACCCATCCGACGATTTGGATGCTAGTTCGTGGTCTTCCTGCATCAGTGGTCCATTTTACTTCCGCGTCAAAACCTAAACATTAACCCCAAAGCGTAACCAAGCTGTGCAGGTTCAGAGCCGTCTGAATTGCTCTTGCGTTTAGCTCAGACGGAATATTTCCCACTTTCGGAATCGCTGCGAAGCTCCACCGCGTCTAAGCTTTTAGAGGCGTTAAGATGCTCACTACCAGAAACGTGATCAGAAACGCGTTCGCTGTGCTGGTTGTCTGCTTTCTTGCCGACGCGACGCGCGCGCAGGATCAAGCGACCAGCTCAGGCGTGCCGGTACGCATTGTTGTGTCCGTGGAAGGGCAGAAGGGCGCTGCTCCACCCAACCTCGCTCGAAATGACGTCATGGTTTATCTCGAAAACCAGCGAATGCCGGTCACCGGCTGGACGCCAGTTCAGAACGATCGGAGCGGCTTCGAACTCTGGCTCCTCATCGACGACGGCACGGACACGGCGCTGGGTACCCAACTCGCGGATCTGCGCAGATTCGTGCTTGAGCAACCGTCCACTACGCACGTCGGCATCGGCTACTTGCGGAACGGAACTGTGCAGGTGGCACAGACGCTTACCGCGGACCACGCGCTGGCAGCCAAAGCGATCAGGCTTCCTCTCGGCCAGCCCGGCATCTCGGCAAGCCCGTACCTGGCTCTCACCGACCTCCTTCAGAAATGGCCCAGGGCCGAGCAAGTTCGGGAAGTGCTGATGATCACAAGCGGCGTCGATCCTGACTACGGACCCGGTCCCTCGAATCCGTACCTCGACCGCGCCATCGAAGTGGCACAGCGCGAGGGCGTGGTTGTCCATTCCATCTATTTCGGCAGTGCCGGACATTTCGGCCACAGCCTCTGGCAGATCAATTGGGGACAAAACTACCTTTCGCAACTTGCCGAAGAAACGGGAGGTGAAATGTTTTGGCTGGGGACTTCCAACCCGGTGTCCCTCGCTCCCTATCTGAACGATCTGTACCAGCATTTCCGAGGGCAGCACATTCTCACGTTCTTGGCTCAAGGGAACCCAGGCTATAAGCGGGTAAAACTCAAAACCGAAGTTCCGCATGTTGCGCTGGTTGGGCCTTCCAAGGTTTACGTACCCGGCGACAAGTAGGCTGTCATGCTATCGCAATAGATCTGATGTCGCGTAGAACTGGAACGCAACTCTACGATACTATGACATTCTGTGACCAATCGCACCAGTTGGGTGGAGTCCGCAAACCAGCCGTCGACCGATTTCCCCTTGCAAAATCTCCCCTATGGCGTGTTTGGAACGAACGCGCGCATCGGTGTGGCGATTGGTGATTCCATCCTCGACCTGCGCGCCTCCGCGAACGCGGGATTGCTGAGCGGCCTCTCGCCCGCAACCGCGCGCGCGTGCACCGCGGAATTCTTAAACGCCTTATTGGCGCTGGGCCCGGACCACTGGTCACCGCTCCGCCGCCGTCTAACCGAATTGCTCGCAGCCGGATCGCCGCAACGTCCGCAAGTGGAGCCGCTGCTGATCCCGCGCGACGGCACAGCGATGCACCTGCCAGCAGCGATCGGCGATTACACCGACTTCTTCACATCGATCTATCACGCCTCGAACGTAGGCAATCTCTTCCGCCCCGGAAATCCCTTGGCCCCGAATTACAAACACCTGCCCATTGGTTATCACGGCCGCGCGTCGTCGATCGTGGTCAGCGGAACTACCATTCACCGTCCGGCCGGACAAATGCAGGTGAGTCTCGCCGACGCCCAGGTCGGCGATTCGCTTGAAATCGTCGAGCTGGTGATGGCGCTGGAGGCGGGCCAGGCCCGCATAGCGGACTCCGTGCTGCATTTTGGCCGAACCCGCGCGCTTGACTACGAACTCGAAGTAGGAGCGTTCGTCGGGCCGGCCAACCGCCTCGGCGAACCCGTCCCGATCGACCAAGCCCGCGCGCACATCTTTGGACTCTGCCTGCTTAACGACTGGTCCGCCCGCGACATCCAGGTCTGGGAATCGCAGCCGCTCGGCCCGTTCCTGGCGAAGAGTTTTGCCACCACCATCTCTCCCTGGGTCGTCTCCCTCGAAGCCCTCGAGCCGTTCCGCGCCCCCGCATTCACTCGCCCTGCAGGCGATCCCGCGGCGCTCTCCTATTTGTATTGGCCCGAAGATCAAGCCCGCGGCGGTATCGACATCATTGTTGAAGTGTGGCTGGCATCGCAGCGCATGCGCGAAGCCGGCGCCGCGCCCCTGCGCATCAGCCGCGGCAACTTTCGCGACACTTACTGGACTATCGCCCAGATGCTCGCCCATCACACCAGCAATGGATGCAACCTGCGTTCCGGCGACCTGTTCGGCAGCGGCACTGTTTCCGGCCCCACGCGCGATTCGCTCGGATGTTTGCTGGAACTCACCCGCCGCGGTACCGAGCCTTTCCATTTGCCCACCGGCGAGGAGCGCCGCTATCTCGAAGATGGCGACGAAGTGATCCTGCGCGCCTACTGTGAGCGTGAAGGCTGCGTGCGCATCGGCTTCGGCGAATGCCGCGGCACCATCACCGCCGCTACTTGATCTCGACCAACTCCAGCGCCTCACGGCTAGGCCCCTCGATCATCACCGCCCGTGCATCGCCTAGCTTATAAATTTTAGTGAGAAACTTCACGTGCTCTGCGCGCAGCTTAGCGATCCACGCATCCAGATCGCGCACACTCAACCCGATGTGATCGTACAGATGCCCGCGCGTCGGCGCCAGCGGACGCTCGTCTTGTTGCACGTGCCAGGTGAGCGCAACGTCGTCGAAGGTCACACCCGCCGGCTGCCGCAGCATTCCCGCGCGTTCGAGCGACGGCCACGAGAGCTCGGGCCGCGCCACCTTGCACGTAGCTTCCGTATAGGTGGAACGGCTCGGTGCATTCAAGTGCTGTTGATACCACAGCTCCACGCAATAGGGATCGTGCTGGAACATGTGAACATGATTGAACCGCTCCGCCGGCATGTTGCCTTGATATTCGATGATCGCGCCGTCCGGAGCTTCGAGGTAAGCGAACCCCGCGCCATGCGTCGACTGAACGCCCTTCGCCTTCGCGTCCGCGATCTGCGCCTTCGTCAACCCCAGCGATCCGCCCACTCCCGGCCACGTATCGCTGCTGACGAACACCGATCCACCTTCGTCCGTCGTATACAGCGGTAGCAGTTTCACGCCGCGTTCAAGGTACTCGGTCTTGTTCTTCTGCACGTCCAACACGTGCCAGCCGAAATGCCAGATCGCCGTTTGCGGTGTGGTCGGCGGCGGCGTATTCACCTTCGTGAACAACACGTAAACCTTTCCCGATTTCAGCGCCGGTGCGCCCGCGAACGTCGCCTTCTCCGTGCTTGGAAACTGGCGCGTGTAAAAGTCGATGGCCTTTTCGGGATCGACGGAGTTCAAATGCAGGTGATGGAACCCCGGCGGCGGAAGCGTTTGCGCTTGGCTGGCCAGCGCCAGTAGGAAGAAGGTGCTGAGCGCCTTCATGGAGTCGGATGCAATACCAGTTTCTGCACCCGCCAGTTGGTCAGCTCCCCGGCGAAGATCTCATTGGGATTGCGGCAATCGATCTCATGCACCGTGCCCAGTTCCTTGATCAGCTTCCCGGCCTTGCCGAACTTGCCGATGACGCGCCCGTCGAGCTCCATCTTGTAGATCTCGCCGTTGTCCATCGACGTGCTGGGATTCGAATTGGAAGTGTATAGATAAGGATGCGCTCCCGAAGAAATGCAGATCGCATAAGGCGCGCCGACGTTGGTGTATTGGGTCTTGAAGGTCCCGTCGTTGTCGAAGACTTGAATGCGCTTGTTCGAGCGGTCACCGACGTACACGTTCCCCTGCGGGTCGACCGCGATGGTATGCAATAGATCGAACTGCCCCGGCCCCGTTCCCTTCGAGCCCCAAGACTTGATGAACAATCCATTCTTATCGAACTTCGCCACACGCGAGTTGCCGTAACCGTCCGACACAAAGATGTTGCCCGCGGCATCCCACGCCACGTCGGTAGGCCGGTTGAAATTATCACCTTTGACGCCCGCCCCCGGAAGACCGCCGCGCCCACCGCCTCCCTCGCTCTCACCGGCCTCTGCGGCCGGCACGCGAACCGCTTCAGGCTTGCGCCCCAGGGTCAGCAGAACGCGCCCCCCCGGATCGAACTTGATCACCATGCTGGAGCCCTCATCCACCACCCAAATGTTGTCCTGCGGATCGATACGCACCACGTGCGCGAACAGAAATCCATACAGGCCCTGCCCAATCTCACGAAGGAATGTACCGTTCGGGCTGAACTCGAACAGACGCGCGCCTCCGTGCGTGAAGGTGCGCGACCCTCCCATGGTGGCGTTGCTCGATCCGGTGCGCGTATAGACGAAAATGTTTCCCTTCGAATTGGTGGCGACCCCGGCGGCCTCGCCCAGATAAATATGGGGCGGCATCTTCAGCAGATTCGGCGCCGAGTCATACGGGATTTCCGGGATGCTCTGCGCGGACAGCGTAACAACGAAAAGGAGTAGTGTGATCAGTCTCATGGCAGTCTCCTATTTCGCGGCTTTCTGCGGATGCAGCGTCAGTTTCTGCACGCGCCAGCCGGTGATCTCGGACACCAGCAATTCGTTCTCATTGCGGCAATCGATTTCGTGCACCGTCGTGAACGCGCCCAATTGCTTGCCGGCCTTGCCGAACTTGCCCACCACGGTCCCGTCGAGTTCCATCTTGTAAATGTCGCCCGTGACCGCCGCGATCTCCGCATTGTTGTTGTCCGGATTCGAATTGGAACTATACAAGTATTGATGCGGACCCGGCGTCACGCACAGCGCCCACGGCGCGCCCACGTTGTCGTAAACCGCCTTGAAGGTCAGATCGTTGTCGAACACCTCGATGCGACGATTGCTGCGGTCGCCCACATACACGTTGCCCTTCGCGTCGGTCGCAATCGAGTGCGGCAGATTCAGTTGCCCTGGCGCCGACCCCTTGGTCCCCGCCGTCGCAATGAAGCGCCCGTTCTTGTCGTACTTCACCACGCGCGAGTTCCCGTAGCCATCGGAGACGAAAATATTCCCCGCCGCGTCCCATGCCACATCCGTCGGCCGGTTGAATAGATAAGGCTGCGCCGGGGGCACCGGAGCATTCCCTGCCGGCGTGCGCTCCAAGCCCTCCACCGATTCCGGCCGCCGCCCCAGCAGCATCACCACCTGCCCAGCCGGGTTGAACTTGATGACCATGTTGGAGCCCTCGTCGACGGCCCAGATGTTGTCTTCCTTGTCGACTCGCACCGCGTGCGCGAACACGAAGCCGTAGAGCCCCTCGCCGATCTCGCGCACGAACACGCCTCGCTGATCGAACTCGAACAGCCGCGTTTCCTGGCTGCGCGTATAGACAAAGATGTGGCCCTTCGAATTGGTTGCCACGCCGATGCCTTCGCCAAGATACAGATTGGAGGGCAGCTTCAAAAAGTTCGGCGCCGAATCAAACGGAATCTCCGGCACGTTCTGCGCCTTAGCCTTCGCGTTCATTTGCGCCGGAGTGAGTTGCTGCGCGACACCCGGCAGCGCAACGCACAGCATAGCGAGTGCGAGATGAAACCTCATGGGCACCTCCTCGAGAGTGTCAATCGGAATCGGAAGTTTATCATGCGCAAGGCTGGCTTTGCACCCCGGGCTGCGGTATACCTAACGGTTATGGCCAAGCTGACAGATCGCCGTTCGTTCGTGATGTCCACGTTGGGAGCCGCTCTGCTCCCCGCCGCCTCCAGAGCCCAGCAGCCGACGCGCATCAACCCCGTGCCCGCGCCGCGCGATTGGTCGGGCAATACGCCGTTGCAATATCCTGACCCCGACATCGTCGCTCTCGACCCCCGCTTCCGCCGCTACATCATCGGCAACACCACCATCAAGCGCCTGTACACCGGAACCAGTTGGTCGGAAGGTCCCGCCTGGAACGGCGAGGGACGCTACTTGGTCTGGAGCGATATCCCTAACAACGTGCAAATGCGCTGGCTCGAAGAAGACGCTCACGTGACCGTGTTCCGTAATCCGTCGGGCTACAGCAATGGCAATACCTTCGATTACGAAGGCCGCCAGCTCTCCTGTGAACACGGCGGCCGTCGCGTGGAGCGCTATGAGCACTCGGGCGCCGTGACCGTTATCGCCGATAAGTTCGAAGGTAAGCGGCTCAACTCGCCGAACGACATTGTGGTGCATCCCGACGGCGGCATCTGGTTCACCGATCCTACCTACGGCATTCGCGGCAATTACGAGGGGTTCAAGGCCCCGTCTGAAACCAAGCCCGCTGTGTATCGCGCCGATCCGAAAACCGGACAGCTCGATAAAGTCTTCGACGATACCGATGGCCCCAACGGCATCTGCTTCTCGCCCGACTACAAGAAGGTCTATCTGGCCGACACCGGCGCCGCACGGCAGATCTGGGTATTCGATCTTGACGGCAAAAATATTCGCAACGGCAAACGTTTTATCCAACTGGACATTCCTGGCAGCGGCGAGCCCAGCGCCGCCGATGGAATCCGCTGCGACGTCGACGGTAATATCTGGGCCGGAGCGCGTCCCGGAGTGCAGGTGATCACACCCGCAGGCGAACGGATTGGCATGATCCGCATGCCCGAGACCTGCGCTAACGTGTGCTTCGGCGGCACCAAGCGCAACCGCCTGTTTATGGCGGGTAGCCAATCGTTGTATGCGGTGTACGTCGACACGCAGGGAGCGCACATCGCTTAGCGTTGCGTTGCTACTTCACTCCGTACCCGGCGGGCAGCACCTTGTGGGGATCGACGCGGACCACCAGGTACACGATCTGATCGGTGGTGATGTCGGTGAACCAGTGTGGCGTGTTGGGCGGGATGATGACCACGTCGCCGGGGCCGATCTTGCGGCTGACTCCACCTTGCACAGGGCCGCCGCCGGTCGAGGGGCCGTTGAGCACCTTCACCACCGCAGTATCGGCCGCAGTTTCCTTGGGGTCGGTGATGGTGCCTCCGGTGACGAAAGTCGCGTTGCCTTCGATCACGTGATACACCTCAGTGATCTGGCTGTGCTCGATGCCGCCGCCGATGTCGCGGCCCGCGGTTTTCGCGCGGTGCACCACGCCGACGCCCACGTTGTACTCATTGTTGATGCTGACCACGCGCACGGCTTGATCGCTCACTGGAGCCATCGCAGTCTTCTGCACGGTGGCTTCGATTTCAGCTTTCGACACGTCGGTGGCGGTGCCGCGCGGCATGTGCTGCGCCGCAGCCGGCAGTGACAGCACGACTGCTAGAGCGAAAGTTCGCATGGGCTACTTCTTTCCGGGCCAGACTACGCCTTGGTCTAGTTTGGTGACGGCGGCAAGGCCTTTGTAGTTGAAGCGCTGCACGCGCTGGCCGCGATAGGTCTCGGTGGTGTAGACGTTGCCTTTGGAATCGGTGGCGATGCTGTGCACTGCGTAGAACTCGCCGGGCTGGCGGCCGCCGTCGCCGAAGCTGGTCAAGATTTCCAGCGACTCGCGCAACATCACGTAGACTTTCTCGTTCGCGCCATCGGCCAGATAAATGTATTTTTGCTGGGGGTCTTTTGAGAACGCAATGTCCCACACGGAGCCGTCGCCTAGGGTGCGCTTGGCTATGAAGACTTCCTTGATGAAAGTCCCGTCTGGTTTGAAGACTTGAATGCGGTCGTTGACGCGGTCGCAGACGTAGAGCAGGTTGTCGTTCGAGAGTTCGGCGCAATGCACTGGGTTGCGGAACTGCTGCGCTACCGGAGCATCGGGGTTGTAGTTGCCGAGGTTGGTGTCGTCAGGCTTCTTGCCGTAGGCGCCCCAGTGGCGCTTGTACTTGCCGGTGTCGGCATCGAACACGATCACGCGATGATTACCGTAGCCGTCAGCGACGTATAGCTCGTTGGTCTTGCGATCGACGAACATTTTCGCAGGGCCTTTGAGGTTATCGATATCGTTGCTGCCCTTGCTTCCGCCGGGCTTACCGATCTGCATCAGGAACTTTCCGTCTTGCGTGAACTTTAGAATTTCGTTGTCTTTGAAGAGCGCGGCTGGCGGGGCTTGGCCTTCGACGGGGGCTTCGCCTTTGGGTTGCGGACCGCGGCCGTTGCCGCCGATCCACACGTTGCCTTTGTAGTCGACGGTGATACCGTGGTTCGACTCGGGCCAATCGTAACCTTGACCAGGACCGCCCCAGTGGCCGATGAGGTTGCCTTCCTGATCGAACTCGAGCACTGGCGGCGCGGGCAGGCAGCAAGTGGCGCCGGGAGGATTGGTCACGGCGTAAATTTCTTTGGCTTCGAGGGAGCCCGCGCGATGAATGATCCACACGTGATCGCTGGCGTCGACCGATACTCCGATCGTGTTGCCCATCACCCAGTGGTTAGGCAAGGGCTTGGGCCACATGGGATCGACTTCAAAGCGCGGCGCCTGGACGGCGGAGGCTTCGGCCTTGCGGCCGAGGATGCTGGAGCCGATTCCGAGGGCAACAATAGTGGTGAGAAACGCTGTGCCGATGTAAAGGTTCCGTTTCATGTTGAGATACTATACCAGACACGGTTGATTTGCATGCGTCTGCTGATGATCGCCTTGGCCATGCCGGTTTGCGCCTGGGCTCACGACATTCCGAACGATGTCACAGTGCAGGCCTTCCTCAAGCCTGAGGGACAGCGCCTGCGGCTGCTGGTGCGCGCTCCGATGAAGGCCATGCGGGACGTCGAGTTTCCACAGAAAGGTCCGGGGTATTTGGACCTCGCGCGCACCGGGCCGTTTTTGGCGGACGCGGCTACGCTGTGGATCGCCGATGCGATTGGGGTTTACGAAGGAGATAGGCGGCTGCCTAGACCACAGGTGGTGGCGACTATGGTGTCGCTTGAATCGGACCGGTCGTTTGCAACTTATGAAGACGCGCTGGCGCATGTTACCGGCACGGGGCTGCCGCTGGATACCAACGTCGTGTGGAACCAGACCATGCTGGACGTGTTGTTTGAATATCCCATTTAATCTGAGCACTCGGAATTCGCGATTCATCCGGGGCTTGACCGGTTGGGGGTGCGCACGGTGACGGCGCTGCGGTTTCTGGTGCCGGAGGGCGGTGGCAAGTACGTAGTCAGGGCGTTCGAGTTCGATAACGATCCGGGGATCGTCAAGCTCGACCCGCGCTGGTATCAGGCATCGCTGCGCTTCGTGCGCGAAGGGTTTCTGCACATTCTGGATGGCACCGACCACTTGTTGTTCCTGCTGTGCCTGGTGATTCCGTTCCGGCGGTTTCGCGGACTGATCCCGGTGGTGACGGCGTTCACGGTGGCGCATTCGATCACACTGATCGCGTCGGCTTACAATCTGGGTCCGGACGCGCTGTGGTTTCCGCCATTGATCGAGACGCTGATTGCGGCCTCTATCGTCTACATGGCGCTGGAGAACATCGTTACCACCAGCACGGTCCGGCACAGATGGATGCTGGCGTTCGGTTTCGGACTGGTGCACGGGTTCGGATTTTCTTTCGCGCTGAAGCAGACGCTACAATTCGCGGGCGACCATCTGCTGACGTCGCTGCTGTCGTTCAATATCGGCGTGGAACTGGGGCAATTGCTGGTGCTGGCGGTGATGATCCCCGCGCTCGAATTGCTGTTCCGCTATGTGGTGGCGGAGCGGATGGGCACCATTATTTTGTCGGCATTGGTGGCGCACACGGCGTGGCACTGGATGATGGAGCGCTATGACCGGCTGCGGCAGTTCCGCTTCGAGTGGCCCGAGATCAACGCCGCTTTCCTGGCCAGCACTTTGCGCTGGTTGATGTTGCTGGTGATCGTCGCGGGCTTGTGGTGGCTGGGGTCCGGGGTGCTGCGGAGGTTCGGCGGGCCCGCTCGGCAGAGCGAGTGACGCAGCGGGCTTGGGTTCGTTTGGTTGTGGGCGATTGCGGACGGATTGGAGTTGCTGCAACTGTTTGAGGGCGCGGGCGTAGGAGCGGTTGAGGGTGCCTTCGTAGCGGAGGAGGAGGCTCAGGCTGGGTTTTTCGGCGATGCGGTGGAAGGTCCAGGCTAGGCGGTCGTCGGGGGTGGGGTCGCGGTGGAGGTCTTGGAAGCTGCGGTCTATGTATTCGGCTAGGCGGTCCATTTCCATTGTGAGGAGGGTGGTTTCGATGGTTGAGATGCGGCGGAGGCGCCAGCGGGCGGCGGCCATGGTTTCGACGAGTTCGGTTTCCAGGAGGCCGGCGGGGGCGAGCTCGTCCAGGTAGGAGTTGAGGAGGGTTTGGAAGTCGTCCGCGGATTCGGTGGGGAGGACGATGGAGACGGGCGGGAGGGCGGGGGCGGCGAGTCCGTGGCGGAGGGCGTTGCGGGAGGAGCGGGCGCGGCCTTCTTCCGTGGCGGGGCCGTGGGATTTGGCGCCGTTGGCGCGGGACGCTGCGATTTGTTTGTCAGTGGGCTCACGGACGGGGTCCGGAAGTGTTTCGGGATTGAGTTCAGATGGCATTTGGCCTCCGCGAGGAGGGTAGCGGGCAGGGCGCGGGGGGAGGCTACGGCGGATGGGGAAGTGGTTGGATTGGCGGGTGATTTCGCGATGGAAAAACGGTGATTGACTTACTAAACCGACTTAACTGAACCGGCTTAACTAAACCAGGGAGCTTTGGACTTCGACTGGCGGCGGCCGATTTCGGCATCGAAGGCTCGGGTGACGCGCTCTGCTCGATCGAATAGTCCGCAGAAGGCGAGTTTCGGGTCCATCGCGTACAATTCTTCGTCCGAGAGCATTTCCAGATGGGTTTTCCATTCGGCTTCGAAGTCGGCGTTAAAAATATCGCGTTCCAGTATGCTGGTGGCGCGCTGGTTGAGCTTGCCTGGCACCATAAGGCGCCACAGGTGCGTTGGTTTTGGAGAGACCGCCTCTTCCTCGGGCAGCGGGGAGACGTCCAGAAAACAGGGAATCCCGGCAGCCTCTAACGCGTCGCGTGCGTTGGCGATTTCGGGGGCGGGTACTGCGCCGGCGCGGTCCTCTTGCGAAAATACTTCGCTGGCTTCGGCGAGCCACTGGGGTTGGTCTGTGAGGACGGGCGAAGGCAGTTTTCTGCGCACGAGCTCATCGTCATAGGACTGCTGTGCGGTTTCGACAAGCTCCGTTCGATCGATGGCGAGGAGCGCTTCGTCGGAGAGGGATGTGTAGTGGCGGCGTAGATATTCGGGATCGGTGGGCATGGGCTTCGCTTAGTCTAGCGTGAGACTTGGGTTTTTTGGGATACTCGGCTCAACAGGAGTGAGTTCGATGACGGCTGCGGATTTTCGCCGGATTGCGTTGAGCCTGGAAGGGGCTGAGGAGGGTTCGCACATGGGGTCGGCCGACTTTCGCGTGGGCGGTCGAATTTTCGCCACTCTGGCCTCGCAGAAGCAGGCCTACTGCAATTTGATGTTGACAACGGAAATGCAGGCGGATTTCGTCGGGGAGCAGCCCGAGGTTTTTCTGCCCATCGCGGGAGGCTGGGGACGCATGGGAATGACCCACATTCGCTTGGCCCAGGCCAACGAGGATGTGCTGGCGGGCGCGCTGCGCGCGGCTTGGAAGCTACGCGTAGAGAAAAACACTCGCGGGCGAGCCAAGAGTAAAGCGAAGCGGATCTCTCGCTAAGCGATGGAGCGGCTAGCGGGAGGCCCGGATATGTTATACATGATTGGAAAATGACGGCTCTGTCGATGTGCGTGGCGGCGCTGGCCCTGCCTCTCTCGGCGCAATGGATTTATCCCACCGCAGGAATTCCGCGAACGGCGGACGGCAAACCCAACCTTTCCGCTCCTGCGCCGCGAACTGCTGACGGCAAGCCTGATTTTTCGGGCACGTGGGATGTGGAGCACAATAAGCCTTGTCCGCCTGAGGGCTGCGTCGATTTTTATGTGCCGCAGGAATTCGGCAAGATCGGCTGGGGACTGAAGGCGGAGTTGCCTTATCGGCCGTGGGCGTTGGAGTTAGCTAAGACGCGAGCGGCGGCGTTACGGCTGGAAGATCCTCTCTCGCATTGTCTGCCGATCGGCGTCGTCGAACTGCACACGATTCCGCTGTTCCGCAAGATCGTGCAGGTGCCTGGGCTGCTGCTGATTTTGAGCGAGTACAACGTGAGCTACCGGCAGATTTTTACGGATGGACGGCCCTTGCCCACTGATCCGCAGCCGTCGTGGAACGGCTATTCGACGGCGAAGTGGGAGGGCGACACGCTGGTGGTAAAGACCAGCGGATTCCGTGACGGGATTTGGCTCGACTCGGGTGGGGATCCGATTACCGATGCGGCTACGATTACGGAGCGCATCCGGCGTCCCATTTTCGGACGTTTGGAAGTTGAACTCACGGTGGAGGATCTGAAAGCCTACACTAAGCCCTGGACGATTAAGCTGAATCAGATTCTGCAACTGGATACCGATTTAATCGATTACGTTTGTCTCGAAAACGAAAAAGACCTACCGCATTTGGTCGGGAAGTGAGTTGGGTTGACTTCGAAATGGCCCGAATGTACGATCAAGTTCGTGTTGCAACCATTTAAGGTCTGGATGTTTACTGTTGTTTTGCTGGCGCTGCCGGCGGCCGGGCAGGTGCGGAGGACTCCGGACGGCAAGCCTAACCTGAACGGGATCTGGCAGGTCCTGACTACGGCCAATTGGGATCTGCAAGGCCACGCGGCCGCTGCGGGCCCCATCATTCCGCTGGGCGCGATCGGCGCGATGCCTCCTGGACAAGGCGTGGTCGAAGGCGAAGAGATTCCTTACAAGCCGGAAGCCCTGGCTACCAAGAAAACCAATTTCACTGACCGCCTGAAGCTGGACCCGGAAGTGAAGTGCTATCTGCCAGGTGTCCCGCGCGCTACTTACATGCCGTTTCCGTTTCAGATTGTGCAGACGCCGAAGTTCATTCTGATCAGTTACGAGTACGCCAATGCGGCGCGCACTATATATATGGACGACCCGGGGCCCGCGCCGATCGATAGCTGGATGGGGCAATCGGTGGGGCATTGGGAAGGCGACACGCTGGTGGTGGATGTCACCGGGTTGAACGATCAGACCTGGTTTGACCGCGCCGGCGATTTTCATTCGGACGCTTTGCACGTGGTGGAGCGCTATACCTTGCGCGGCGCAGACACCCTGATGTATGAAGCCACTATCGAGGACAAGAACGTCTTCACCAAGCCGTGGAAGATCAGCATGCCGATTTACCGGCGCCTGGAAAAGAACGTCCAGTTGATGGAATTCAAGTGCGTGGAGTTCGTCGAAGAGTTGATGTACGGGCAATATCGCAAGAAGCCGTAGGTGGTTGCTATGAATCTGCTATTGGTTTGCGTGTTAATCGCGCTACCCCTTGCGGGGCAGAAAGCGTGGACTCCGCCGCGTACGGTTGACGGTCAACCGGACCTGCAAGGGGTCTGGACCAACGCGACCATCACTCCGCTGGAGCGGCCCGCCGATCTCGCCGGGAAAGCGTTCTTCAGCAAAGCGGAAGCGGCGGCGTATGAAAACAACGTGGTCGCGAACGCCAATGTAGACCGGCGGCGCAGCGATATATCGACGGACGTGGCGTTGGCGTATAACGAAGCTTGGTGGGATCGCGGGACGAAAGTGATCAAGACGCTGCGCACTTCGATGATCGTCGATCCGGCGGATGGAAAGCTGCCGGCGCTGACGGCCGATGGAGAGCGGCGCGCGGCGGCGGTGGCTGAGCAGAGGCGGCTGCATCCGGCGGATGGTCCGGAGAATCGCGGGCTTACCGAACGGTGCATTCTGTGGCCCACGGCGGGTCCACCGATGCTGCCCGGTCCGTATAACGACAACTATCAGATCTTCCAATCGCCGGGGTATGTGGCGATTGTGGTGGAGATGATTCACGACGTGCGCATCATCCCTGTGGTTAGCGGGCCATTAGACAGCCGGCCGCATCTGCCGTCGAACGTGCAGCAGTGGCTGGGCGACTCGCGGGGGCATTGGGAAGGCAATACGCTGGTGGTGGAAACGACGAACTTCACCGGCAAAACGCGGTTTCGCAACACCAGCGATAAGCTGCGGTTGATTGAACGTTTCACGCGCACCGATGCGGATACCATACTGTATGAGTTCACGGTGGACGATCCGGCTACTTATACAAAACCGTGGACGGCGCAGCTGACTATGTCGAAATCGCCCAGCCGGGTTTATGAGTATGCGTGTCATGAGGGGAACTACGGGATGGTGGGAATCCTGGCGGGAGCGCGGGCGGAAGAAAAGGGCAGCAATAAATAGAAGGAGTCTTTTATGCGATCGAAAATTGCGGGATTAGCAGTAGGGTTGGCGCTGGCGTTGCCGGGTTTCGCGCATCACGCGTTTACGGCGGAGTTCGACGGAAACAAGCCGGTGAAGCTGCGCGGGACCGTCACTAAGATGGAGTGGATCAATCCGCACGCCTGGATCCACATCGACGTGAAGGACACCGATGGCAAGGTCACCAACTGGATGGTGGAGTGCGGCAGTCCTAACACGCTGCTGCGCCGCGGCGTCACAAAGGCTTCGGTGACGGTTGGGATGGAGGTGCTGGTCGACGGCTATCAGTCAAAGGACGGCTCGAACAAAGCCAATGGCCGTGACGTGACCTTCGCGGACGGCAAAAAGCTGTTCCTGGGTTCGTCGAATACTGGCGCGCCTGGCGACACGCCCGAGAAATAGGAGAAGTCATGCGCACGAAAACCCTGTTGTTGATCGGCGCCGTGGGCTTAACGGCTGCGCTGTTTTCGCCGTTGCGGAGTGAGACTCCCAGCGCGGCGGCGTTGACTGGCGTGGTGAGCTCCACTGAGGAAGGCCCTATGGAGGGCGTGATGGTCAGCGCCAAGAAAAACGGCGGGACCATCACTATCACTGTGGCGAGCGATCAGAACGGGCGTTACAGTTTCCCGCGTAATCGGTTGGAAGCTGGACAGTACTCGCTGCGCATACGCGCCGTGGGTTATGAGCTGGACGATGCAGGCACTGTCGAAGTGTCGCCGGCTACTGCGGCGGCGGTCGATCTCAAGTTGCATAAGGCCGCGAATCTAGCCGCGCAGATTACTAACGCGGAGTGGATACAAAGCATCCCTACGCCGGATCAGCAGAAGATTTTTCTACTCAACTGCGTGCAGTGCCACACGCTCGAACGCATCCTGCGCTCGAAGCACGATGCGGCGGATTTCATGAAGGTGATGGATCGCATGGGGAACTATGCCAACCAATCGTTCCCCTATCATCCGCAGAAACGCATGGCGATGCGTATGCTCGAAGAACGCGGCGATCAATTGCAGAAGACCCGCCAGCGGCAAGCCGATTTTCTGGCCGCGTACAATCTGAGCACGAACGCGACGTGGGCTTACGACTTCAAAACGACTCCGCGGCCCAAGGGTAGCGGTACCAAGGTGATTATCACGGAATACGATCTGCCGCGGCGCACCATCGAGCCGCATGACGTGATTCTGGATCGCGACGGCAACGTTTGGTATTCAAGTTTCGGGGAGCAGGCCGTGGGCAAGATGGACCCGAAAACCGGCAAGATCACTGAGTACTCGATTCCGATTCAAAAGCCGGGGTGGCCGACGGGCGAGCTTGGCCTCGAAACCGATCACGACGGCAATCTGTGGTTCGGCATGACCTTCCAGGCGGCCGTCGCGAAGTTCGACCGTACGACCGAGAAGTTTCAAATCTTCCTGCCCCCCGCCGAATACAACAAGGACATGACGCAGATCAATATGGCGGCTCCGCAAAGTAGCCATGTGGATGGGAAGTTCTGGTCGCAGAACAACGGCTTCGCGGTGATCCATCGCTACGACCTGGCCACCGGGAAAACAGAGACGTTTGCGCCCTTCAAAGATTCGAAGGAAGGCGAGAACCACAACATCTACGATGTGATTCCGGACGCGCAAAATAATGCCTATTTCACGGATTTCGCGCAGGAGCATATTGGGCGCGTGGACGCGAAGACTGGAGCGATTTCGCTATGGCCGACGCCGACCAAGAACTCCGCCCCGCGCCGCGGGCAGATGGACGCAGACGGGCGCATCTGGTTCGGCGAGTATCGCGGGAACCGCATCGGCATGTTCGATACCAAGACCGAAAAGTTTCAGGAGTGGCAGGCGCCGACGGCGTGGAGCGCTCCTTACGACGGCACCATGGACAAGACCGGGCATGTGTGGACCGGCTCTATGACCACCGATCGCGTGATTCGTCTCGACCCCAAGACCGGCAAGATGGACGAGTATCTGCTGCCGCGCTCGACCAACATCCGACGGGTATTTGTGGACGATCGCGGCTCTACACCGGCGCTGTGGGTGGGCAACAATCACGGCGCGTCGATTGTAAAAGTGGAGCCGCTCGATTAGCATGAGAACCGCGCTGATGTTGGTTTTATTCGGCGCGGTGGCGGGGGCGCAGATACCGAAGTTTGAGCCTGATCCCTCTTGGCCCAAGCCGCTGCCTAACAATTGGATGCTGGGGCAGGTCTCCGGCACATCCGTCGATTCGCACGATAACGTGTGGGTGATCCACCGTCCGCGAACCTTGGATGAGCACGATAAGTATCTTGAATCCGGCAAGGGCGACTGCTGCGTGCCCGCGCCGGCGGTGATTGAATTCGATCAGGCAGGCAACGTGGTCGAAGCCTGGGGCGGCCCCCACAAAGACGAGAAGGCTTACGAGTGGCCCGATAACGAGCATGGGATTTTCGTCGACTCCAAAGATAACGTGTGGATCACCGGCAACGGCGACAAGGACGCGCAGATTCTAAAGTTCACGAAGACTGGGAAGTTTCTGCTGCAGATCGGGCGTCACGGCAAGAGCGGCGGGAGCAATGACACGGAGAATCTGGGGCGCCCCGCGGGCATTGCGGTTTATCCCAAGACCAACGAGCTCTTCGTCGCGGACGGTTACGGGAATCGGCGAGTGGTGGTCTTTGACGCGTCCACTGGTGAATATAAACGTCACTGGGGGGCTTACGGGAATAAGCCCGACGATAGCGCTCCGCGCACGCGCGTTTACGAGGGGCAGGGTTCGCCGCAGTTCAACTTGGTGCACGGGATTCGCATTTCTAACGATGGGTTGGTGTATGTAGGCGACCGTGTGAACAATCGCATTCAGGTCTTTCGCCTGGATGGGACTTTCGTGAAGGAAATGTATATCGAGCGGAAGACTTCAGGCGCGGAGGGGACGGCGTTCGATATCGCGTTTTCGCCCGATCCGCAGCAGAAGTTCTTTTATGTCCCCGACGGCAGCAATAAAAAAGTGGACATTGTGAACCGGGAGAACCTGGAAATCGTGGGCTTCTTCGGAGGCCACGGCGGACACGGGCCCGCTGACTTTTATCACATCCACAGCGCTGCTACCGATTCCAAAGGCAACGTCTACCTGGGTGAAGTCAACAACGGCCGGCGCGTGCTGCGCTGGAATTACAAAGGGATGTCTGCGCAATAACGCGCTACTCCGCGATCCACAGATTCTCGGCGAAGAGCCACTCGTGATCGATCCATTGCGCCTCGCAGCGGAAGCCGCTGGCTTGAGCCATGCGCAGGACTTCCGCGCACGAGTATTTATGGCTGCTCTCGGTCCAAATCGTTTCACCTTCTTCAAAGGTCACCGACAGATCCGCTTTTTCAATCGCGACACGTTGCCGGCGATTCGAGCGCAAATGCATTTCGACGCGGCGGGCGGTGGTGTCGAAACGCGCCTCATGATCGAACTGCGACAAATCAAAGTGCCCGTCGAGCTCGCGATTGATGCGGCCCAGTAGATTCAAGTTGAAGGCGGCGGTGACGCCGATGGGGTCGTCGTAGGCATCGAGCAACACCGGCACTGGCTTTTCAAGATCGGTGCCTAGCAGCAGCGAGTCGCCGGGCTGCAGTAGGCCGCGCAGTTCCTCAAGAAAACTCGCAGCGGCGGGAGGATCGAAATTGCCGATGGTGCTGCCCAGGAAAAGAACCAACAGCGGCTTTCCCTGGCGCCGCTGGGCCGCCACTTCGGCCAGGCCGTCCAGATAATCGCGCTCCAGTCCGAGAATGCTGATGGCTTGGATGTCGCCCACTTCGCGCTTGCACATAGCTAACGCTGCGGGCGAAATTTCAATCGGATAGTAAGAAGTGGGGTCGCGATGGCACAGTGCTTCCAGCAGCCCGCGCGTCTTCTGGCCGCTGCCGCTGCCCAACTCAGCGACGGTCAGAGGGGTATGCAGGCGCTCCACAATTTCCGTGGCGTGTTCGCGCAAGATGCGTTCCTCGGCACGCGTCACTCCATATTCGGGCAACGCTGTGATGACATCGAACAAGCGCGAGCCAACGGCATCGTACAAATATTTCGAAGGCAGTTCCTTTTGGCCCACGCGGTTGAGACCGGCCTGTACATCGGCGGCAAAACTCTGTTCGAAGATAGTGAGTTCCTGGGATACGATCATGGGGGAGTTCCTCTCCTAGCTCACGCAGCGAAAGCCTGCGTATACGTACGGATAATGCGGTTGAAACCAATTGCGGAAAGACGGCCGCAGCATGCAGGCGGCGGTGCGCGGTGAGCCGCCTTTCATGACGAGATGCTGGCCGTCGAAGAAATTCGCGGAGTAGCCGGGGTAGAACGGAAAAGGTTTGAAACCGGCGAAAGGCGCGAAGACGCTTGAGGTCCATTCCCAACCGTTGCCGATCATCTCAACCGCGCCGAACGCGCTGCGCGTTGCGGGGAAAGCGTTCAGGGGCGTTGGGTCCCAGTAGCGAAAATCAGCGTTGCCTCGCGGTTGCGTTTCGAGCGCGGCGCGCTGCCATTGCGGCTCCGTGGGAAGTTGTTTGCCAGCCCAGCGCGCATAGGCACTGGCCTCTGCGTGGCTCACATACACGGGGACGTCGAGCGGCAACGCGACTTCTTCGAACATGCCTCGGTAGAGCCAGCCATCTGAGCTGCGGCGCCAGAACGCGGGATGGGCGACGTTCTGCGCCATTTTCCATTGCCAGTCCGCATCGGTCCAGAATGCGCGCTTTTCGTAGCCGCCGGCTTCCATGAATTCCAGATACTGTCCGTTCGAGACCTTGTATTTGTCGATGGCGAACGCGGGGACTTCTACGGTGTGCGCTTCAAACTCGTTGTCCCAGCCGAAGTCCACGCTGCTGGATGACAATCCCAGCGTCACAGGACCCAGGGGAACTTCGACCATCGCGGGGTGTAACGACACGGGGGCCGCTTCCTTCGGTCGCGGTTCTGTGCGCACCTTTTGATCCAGCGGGAGGCGGTGCAGCATGTACGCCAGCGTCTCGCAATGCATCAAGCGGTGTTCTATGGCTACGTTCAGGAGTTGCGGGTCGGTGACTGCGCGCGCGTCGATTTGTTCGCGGAGACGCTGCTTGTATTGTTGAATTTCTGAGAGCGACGGCCAGTCTTCGGGGCGATCGGACGGGAGCGCTGTTCCCACCGGATCGATCCCGAAGGCGAAGAGCCGGTCGAACTCAGGATGGAATGACGGCATGCCGCCTACTGTCTCGCGCAGCAGATTTCCTTCGAAGGCTTCCAGGTGCCCCAGGTAGAAAACAATGCGGTGGCGGTCGGGGATGGGGCGTTCGTAGAGAGCATCGTGGCGCACAATGCCGAACAAACGATCAGATTCGGCGCGCGCTTCCGCAAATCGTTGCAGAAGTTCGCCGGGGGTGGAAACGGGGTTTTGGGTGGCCTGCACGACGTACCTCCCGCAATACTGCACGTCTTTTGCCAAGGTAGCACACGGTTTGGGGCGTAACGTGGAATAATGCGGTTTCATGCCACTGGTTGAGTTTCGTGAGGTGTCCTATGAGGTGGGCGGGCGGCAGATTCTCTCGGACGTAAACTTTACCGTGGAGGCGGGGGAGACATTAGTGCTGCTGGGGCGCAGCGGGTCGGGCAAAACTACTGCGCTCAAAATGACGAATGGCATGCTGTTTCCGACGCGCGGGGAAGTGCGCGTGGAGGGCAAGTCCACTCGCGAATGGGATCCTATTCGCTTGAAGCGGCGTATCGGCTATGTGATCCAGGAAGTCGGGTTGTTTCCGCATTTCACGGTGGAGCGGAATATTGGGCTAGTGCCGACACTTGACGGGCTTTCGGCAGCTGAGGTGGCACAGCGGGTGGAGCGCTTACTGGGCGAGATGGGGTTGCCGGCGGCGGAGTTTCGTGGGCGCTATCCTTGGCAGCTTTCGGGCGGGCAACGGCAGCGAGTGGGTGTGGCGCGGGCGTTGGCGGCGGACCCTCCCCTATTGTTGTTCGACGAGCCGTTCGGAGCGCTCGATCCGGTGACGCGTGTCGAACTGCAGCGTCAGTTCTTAGACTTGCGCCGCAACTTGCAGAAGACTTCGATTTTTGTCACGCACGATGTGCGCGAGGCGCTGCGCCTGGGAACGCGCATTGGTCTGCTGACGCGCGGCCGCCTGGAAGTGGCCGCGGATCCGCAGGAATTTCGCAACGCCAAGACGGAAGAGGCGCTGGCGTTCCTGGGAAGCTTGGACTGACATGCGCCCCGATTTAGTAAATGATCTGCTGCAGCTTACGGGCGAACATCTGGTGCTGGTGGCGAGCGCGATGGCGGTGGCGATGGCGATCGGAGTGCCGCTGGGCATTCTGCTGACGCGGCGCGTGCGGCTGCAGAAATGGCTGCTGGGATTCGCTAGTGTAATGCAGACCATACCTAGCTTGGCGCTGTTTGGTTTTCTGATTCCGATTCCGTTCATTGGCGGCATCGGCAAGCGCACTGTGATCATCGCGCTAGTGATGTATGCGCTGCTGCCGATCTTGCGCAACACTTTTGTGGGAATCGCCAGCGTGGACGCGGCGGTATGCGAATCGGCGGTGGCGATGGGCATGACCAGCGGACAGATGCTGCGGCAAGTGCAACTGCCGCTCGCGGCGCCGACCATCCTAGCAGGCATTCGCGTGGCGACTGTCACGACCATCGGCACGGCCACCATCGCGGCGGCGATTGGCGGCGGCGGCCTGGGAGTGTTCATCTTCCGCGGGGTGGCTTCCGTGGATACCGCGGAGATTCTAGCCGGGGCAGTGCCGGCCGCGCTCATGGCGCTGGCGGCGGATGGGGGATTGGGATGGGTGGAACGAAAATTATCGCGGGGGTAATTGCCGCGCTCGCGCTCGGCGGATGCTCCGGTTCGCAGGCGGGCGGGGCCTTGCGCGTAGGCTCGAAGAATTTCACGGAGCAGGTGGTGTTGGGTGAAATCATCGCCCAACATCTGGAGCACCGCCTGCATCAAAAAGTGGAACGGAAGCTCAACCTGGGCGGAACGCTGCTGGCGCATCAGGCGCTGCTCGCGGGGGAGATCGATCTGTATCCGGAGTACTCGGGTACTGCGCTGGTGGCGGTCTTGAAGGAGCCCATCCAGACCGACCCGGCGGCGGTGGCGAAGCTGGTGCGAAGCGAATACGCGAAGCGTTTTCACGTGGCCTGGCTCGATTCGCTGGGGATCAATAACGGATTCGCGATGGTGGTGCGCGGCGCTGACAAGAAACTCGAAACGCTGAGCAACGCTGCTAAAAACCCGAAGCCTTGGGTGCTGGGCGTCGGCTACGAATTCGAGCAGCGCGTCGATGGATTGAAAGCGTTGCAAGAGGTGTACGCGTTGCGCTCGAGCGCGATCAAGACTATGGACCTGGGTCTGCTCTACAGGGCGCTTGAAGACGGACAGGTGACCATGATCGCCGCGAACGCAACCGACGGGCTGCTCTCGAAATTAGACGTCAAGGTGCTCGACGACGACAAGCATGCTTTCCCACCGTATGAACTGTGCATCGCCGCGCGAGAGGACCGGTTGGCTTCGGTCCCCGAACTGCGTAGCGCCCTAGCCGAGCTTACCGGCAAGCTCACCGATCGCAAAATGCAGGATTTGAATTATCAAGTAGACGGCAGACACCGGCCGGTAGCCGACGTGGCCGCCGAATTTCTACAGAGCACAGACGGATTGAAGTGAGACAACGTCTGCTTCAAGGGGAGAGTACCAATCCGTGGGACACGATAAAGGCAGCGATGTGCTTGCCGGCGAATATGATGACGCCGTAGTAGCAGATCATCGCGATCCAGAGCACTTTGTATTGCTGTGGTGTTGGATTGATAAGATCGTGGTCGATTCCCTTAAATGTGTATGTCTTGGGCACCACGATCAAAAACAACATAAAGCCGACAAAGAACATTCCCATTAGGACCGAGAGTCCCGTGGATTCCACATCATTAATAAAGACGTACGAACCATGATTATTTAAGGCATGCACAAACCCCAGGTCTGGTTGAGGGTGGTCGGGACGCGTTGATTGGTATTGAAAAAATAACCAGAGGTACGAAGGGAAGCCTGCTAAGCAGAGCGCGAAACAGGCGGTGGCGATATAGTTCCTGACTTGCCTCTGCATTTCGTAACGTTACTCCGGCAGCCATTACCTAAAAAAAGGCCCCCCTTGCGGAGGGCCTGGAGGATTACCTCTGGAGGATAAGTCTTAAGCCAAGTTAGGGATCTTGATGATCTTTTTCTGGATCGCGTACTGCACCAGTTGAGCCTTGTTGTGGATGTCGAGTTTACGCATCAAGTTGAACTTGTGGGCTTCGACGGTCTTCACGCTCAGGTTCAGGTCGCAGGCGATTTCTTTTACAGAGTTACCTTCGGCGAGCATTTTCAGGACTTCGCGTTCGCGCGTGGTCAAAGTGGCGAAACGCGGCAGGCGATTGGCGGACTTGATACGGCTGCGGAAATCGTCGACTAATTGCGATAGCATGCGCGGGCTGAGATAGCTTCCGCCGCGGCAGATGTCGCGTACGGCCGCCACTAGTTGTTGACTCGGGCTGTCTTTGAGCACGTAACCGCTGGCGCCCACTTCCATGCCTTCGACCAGATAATCTTCGTCGTCGTACATGGTGAGGAACAGGACCTTAGTTTCCGGACGGTTCTTTTTGATCTGGCGCGTGGCCTCAAAACTACTGAGACCGGGCATGCCGATATCCATGAGCACCACGTCGGGGCGCACTTCGTTCGCCTTTTCGACGGCATCGCCGCCATTAGGAGCCTCGCCGACCACTTCCATGTCCGCTTCCGCGGAAATGAGGGTCCGGATCCCTTGACGGAACAAGGTGTGGTCGTCCGCCAGCATGATTCGAATCTTCGCCATGTTTATCCCGTCTCCGTTATCTTCCCTACCGCGTCGTTAAGCGAACGCCCTACTTAGCTATCGGCAGTTCGATGGAAATCTTTGTACCTCGTTTTGGTCCTTCCACGCGGCTTTCGGCTTGGAACTTGCCACCCAAGAGGGCAACCCGCTCCCGCATTCCCGACATCCCGAAGGATTCGCGCTTTTGAAAAGCTTCTTCCACGTTGAACCCGACGCCGTTATCCTCCACTACCAGCTTCAGAAAGCCATCGGCGGAAACCAGCGAAATGTTTACAAGGCGGGCGTTGGCGTGCTTGCCGATATTGTTAAAGCATTCCTGTACAAGCCGATAAGTAATCACCTCGGTCTGCTGCGGCAGGGTGCCCATTTTGGCGAGTTGGAGTTTTACCCGGCACGGATGCAGCCGCTGGAAGCGGTTGATTAACTGGCGCAGGGCTGCGCCTAGTCCTAGCTGCTCGAGGACCGCCGGGCTCAGCGCCGAGATCAGGCGGCGCATCTCGAGAATGGTCCGCTCGGTCAGATCGCGGGCCTCGCCTAGCTTCGACCGCAGCTCGGATTCGCTCTCCGGCAGCGCCTGTTCGATCAATTCCATCTGCAGGCGGATGCACAGCAGGCTCTGCCCGGCTTCGTCGTGGAGCTCGCGGCTGATGCGGCGGCGCTCCATTTCCTCGACGTGCAGCATGTGCTCGGCCAGGCGGCGGACTTGTTCTTCGCGCTGGGCTAAATCTTCCATGAGCCGGGCTTTCTCAGCTGCCATCAGGCAGCGCTCGGCAGCAGCGGCCAGCAGTTCTTGTTCCCGCGGCAGCCATTCGTAGGAGTTCGAGAATCCGAACTGCATGACCCCGGCGGTGCGCCCGTCGGCGGCTAGTGGGATCGACCAGCAGGAGGCGTAGCGGTTATGCCACTGCTCGTCAAGCAAGTAGTCCGAGTGACTATTGCCATCCATGTAGCGCAGCTTTGAAAGCTTGCGCACCAAGCCGGGCCGGTTGGGAATCGACAGCGCGCTCGCATGCGGGGCCCCGGCTTGCAGGACCCACTCCGAGGCGTCCTCGTTCAGCATGTATAGGCGCCCGGCGTCGGCCTTGCACACATGCACCAGGGATTCGAGGAAGCGGCGCAAGAGTTCTTCGAGATTGCGTGATTCCAGCTCAATGCGGAAGAGCTCGTAAAAAGCTGTCGTTTCGGCCTCGCGGACCTGGTAATAGGCGTTGTTGAGCGTCAGGATGACGCAAAAGTGGAGCTGCTCGCGGACCCACTGGAAGTTGGCGTGTTCTTCCGGCAGCAACGATACCAGCAGCGGCGATAGCAACTGATCGTATTCCTGGAGCGCCTCCAGAATCGCGCTGGGCGGTAAATTGAGCTTCGCTAAGCGGCGGCCGTTGTATTCCACCTGTTCGATGAAATGCAGCGGGGCTTTGCCCTGCGAAAGTATGCGCGAAGCGGCCCCAGGAGTGATTTGCGCCAGCGCCATCCTCTGCTTGGGCTCAAACGCCAGGGTGCGCAGACGGCTCAGGAACTTGCGGTCGATCTGATCCGCGTGCGGCTCGAGCAGCACCGCCAGACGGTGCAGATGCACACGTAGCTGATCGCTTAAAACATCGGCGGCGTCGGCTAGCTCAGGGGATAGTTGTGCGGTTTGGTGCACTCTTAGGGCTTGATCGGCATTCTAAGGCCTTCTCTTTAGCGCTAACCTCCCGCAGATCAACGTCGCAGATCAACGTGGATCAAGAAGGTTGGCCGATAATGGGAGAACCATGAGATGGGCTTGGGCCGTGTGCCTGTTCGCCAGCGCCGCCGCTGCTCAAGTCACGCCTTACACACTGAAGGTCGAGACCGGACCGGGCCTGATTGCTGTCACTTTCACGCTCCAAGGCAACCAGGCGCGGGTGTATTTGCCCGATGATGTGGCTCCTGGCGAAAAGTTCTCCGGCGCGCTGGAGGGACAGCCCAATTACGTAGTGGAGTTCGCAGGCCAGCAGGCGCTGGTGCGAGCGGGCGCTTTTCACTGGGACATGCCGGCTCGGAACCCGGGCGAGTTCGTGCCGGTCATTCTGCGCGATCTGCGCGGGCGCGAACTGGCGCGGGCTTCCGTTCCCATTGCGGCTCCGCAGCGGCCGTCCACGGTGTTCCGGTTCCCCAGAGTTGTCCAGGCCGGTAGCCCCGCTCCCGTGCTGGGGCCGTTCGATGGCGACTCGCGTAGCACTCGTTTCGAAATCGCAGGTGAAACAGCGCAGGTGCTGGCCGAGTCCGTCCGCAAAATAGTCATCCGCGCCCCGGAAAAGCCACTCGGGATGACTACCTATGCTCTGCGCAAGGGCGCTCTGGAAAGACAAGGCAGCGTGCGCAGCATCACCATCGAAACCAAGCAGGCGGACGATTCCAACCTGGCCATCGCCGCGCGCGGTCTCGACGGGCTGGAGGACCAGGTTGCTCTGAAATTAGACCGGGACTACATTTTCATTCGTCCCGCGGACGTCAAGGCGGATAGGTCCTACGATACGCGGCTCCCTTTGCTTGGGATCGAATCCGACATCGCGGGGATGGAAGCGCGCGTGATCTTTCCGCAGACCCCCTATGACGAGGTGGGACTGATCCTGCGCACGCCGCGCCGCGACCGCCAGAGGGCCGCTTCCGAAGAGCACGCCGCGGCGCTGCGTTCCCTGAGCTTCGACGCCTTCCCGGTCCTGGTGGAATTCCTGACCGATTACGATCTCGGCAGCGATGCCGCCTACGCCATGCTGGCAGCGGACGCGGAGCGCGGACTGTCGCTGTTGTTCGCTTCCATGCCCAAAACCGGAGCCAACATCCAGCGCATCGGCTTCATGTGGTTCGTGGGCCATGCCGGTGACGGGGCGCTTACCACCAAGTCGCGCAGCGAAGCCCACGCTGCCGCTCTGCGTGTGCTGGCGCTGCCCTCGTCGGGCTCGGAAGGCGTGGAGTTGGCGCTACACACCGTGGGTTTAAGCGGCGGCGCCGAAGACCTGCCGCTGCTCGAACAGCACTATCAATACCGCAGCGGCTGGTCCGGACGCTGGCGGATCCAAGACGCTAGCGAAGCCGCCATGGTCCGACTGGGGTCGCGCGAGCACCTGGAGAAGATTCGCGCCGAACTGGCTGCGCCGCTGCCCGCCCAGCCTACACCCGAGCAGGCGGTGCTCGCGGGGCAGCTTCTGCAAAAGGCTGGATTTACCGGACAGGCTGCCTTGGTCCCGGCGATCTGCCCGCATTTGGCCGATCCCGCGGTAGTCGATATCGATGTCACCTGGGATCCCAAGCTCAGCGCGATGGTGGCCCTCAACGCCATTGCCAATCACGCCACTCCGCTGACGGAACTGCCCCGGAAATCGCTCGACGAATGGAAAGCTTACTGCGGGAAGGTGCGCTGACTATTTCTTGCTGTCGCTTGCGCCCGCGAGCAGCGCTTCCAGCTGCGGCATGTAGCCTCCGCGCTCGATATCCGACTGGTTCCAATCGCGCACTATCATGCCTTGCGGATTGATCACGAACAGGTGTGGCGAATCGAACGAGGGGTGCTGCGGAGTGGCCTTGAAATACCACATCGCGGTTTGACCGGAGTCGAACAGGATGGGCACGGTGGTTTTGGTTTCGCTGATATATTTCGACACGGTTGCGGTGTTATCCGGCGGCAGCACGATGGCCAGGACCGCCACTTTCGCGCCCATCTTGGCCTTCAATTGGTCCAACTCCTTACTCAGCGGCTTCGAAAACGGCCGGTCGGTTTTCATGTAATCGATCACCAGCCAGCGCCCGCGGTAGTCCAGAATGTCATACGCCTTCAGGCTGGTATCCGGCAAGGCAAAGCTCGGAGCGCGCCTGCCGGAAAGACCCTGACCCGCGCCGAGCGCGGCCACAGCCATCGCTAGAATTGCTAGTTTTTTGATTTTCATCATCAAGATAATTTTATACGGCGGCGTGCGCTGCTTTCGCCGCGAGCGCGGCGAGCGATTGCTTATAGGGCTCACGCGCGATGCCGTGTTCGCAGATGATGGCAGTCACGTAGCGCGCCGGAGTGACGTCGAACGCTGGATTCTCTACGCCGATATTCTCAGGTGCGATCGCCACTCCGAACACGTGTGTGACCTCGCTAGCCGGGCGCTGCTCGATCGGGATCTGGTCGCCCGATTCCAGCGTCAAATCGAACGTGGACACCGGTGCGGCCACATAAAACGGCACGCCATTTTCTTTTGCCAGGACCGCTACTGAATAAGTTCCGATCTTATTGGCGACGTCACCGTTCGAAGCGATGCGGTCCGCGCCCACCACTACGCAACCGATGCGGCCGGAGCGTAAGAAGTGCCCCGCCATGTTGTCCGTGATGATGGTTGTCGGGATGCGGTCCTGCTGCAGTTCCCAAGCCGTCAGACGCGCGCCTTGCAGGAACGGCCGCGTTTCGTCGGCGAACACGTCGATCTTTTTCCCGGATTCGACCGCTGCGCGAATTACACCGAGCGCAGTGCCATACCCAGCCGTCGCCAAGGCTCCGGCATTGCAATGCGTGAGTACGGTTTTACCATCCGGCACCAGCGCGGCCCCATGCCGTCCGATGGCCATGCACAAGGCAATGTCTTCCTGACGCACCTGCTGCGCTTCCTCGATCATACGGCTGACGATTGCTGCTGAGGATTGACCCTCCAGGCTTGCGCGAACTCGCCGCATCCTGTCGATACCCCAGAAAAGGTTTACCGCCGTAGGCCGCGTAGCCGCCAGGGTGCTGCATACAGTTTCAAAATCCGCGCCTTGCTGGACACCCAGCGCTACGCCCATAGCTGCTGCTACCCCGATGGCTGGCGCTCCGCGGATCACCATGGTCTTGATCGCCTCGGCGACCTCCTGATACGTCCGGCAAGTGACAAACACCTGCTGCCGTGGCAGCAAGCGCTGATCGATCATGACCACCCCGGCGGCGGTCCATTCAATTGTTTCCACCATGAACTTCCATTGTGACGCAGAAAAGAGGGACGGAGCCTGATTATTGCCCCATAACGGGAAAGTGCAGGTTTGGAACAGAAATCAGGCTCCGTCCCTCTTTTCTGGGGCGGCCGCGTTTGGGAGGCGGCGTGCCAAAGACTCGTCCTGAAAAGGTGCACTCGCGCAGTTGTTCTTCCTCATCCTTCGATGCGCCGGCCTGCAACCACGCCGCCCATTCATGCGGCGCGCACAGCCCTGGCGCCTGTCCCACCGCCAGTGACGGAGCTAATCCCAGATGGCAGCGCGCGCTCGACCACGGATACTGCTCGGGGTCGTCTACTAGATTCGCTCGCACCGGGTTCAGTTCCACGTAGCGCAGCGCCATCCGCAGATGCCGCTGACTCAGCGCACAAGAGTAAAAGCGGCTCTGCCAAATGTGACCGCGAGCGTCGCCTCGCTGGGCGTTGATCCGCAGGGAGTATTCGCCCAGCAAAGCGCGTAGCCCGAGGGCGAAGGAATCTCGCCGGCGCGGAATCGCGATTAAGTGAAAATGGTTGATCATCAGACACCACGCCAGCACGTCAATCTCATATTGTTTGGCGCGTTTGGTCAGGCGGCGCAGGAAGAATTGGCGGTCGGCATCGTTGAAAAATACGGGCTGCCGGTAATTTCCCCGCTGCGTGATGTGATGAGGAAGTCCGGGTACGACAAAACGTGGCACTCTAGGCATGCCATTAAGTGCGTGCCCGGCGACTTTATCTCATACCTAATTGAAACGTACCGTTTCGGAACAATAATCAGGCTCCGTCCCTATTTTTGGCGGAGGACGGAGATGATGTCGTCGGCCGTGATCACGCCGGTCAGCTTGTGGTCTTCATCCACCACCGGCAGCGCCAGCAGATTGTACTTGTCGAACAGCTCCGTCACCCGGTCCTGGCGTTCCTTGACCGGCACTTGAATCAGCGTCTCCGCCGCCAGCGTCGAGAGCAGTTGATCGCCTTGGTGCAGGAACAGCCGCGCCAAGGGAACGCTGCCTTTCAGCCGCTCCTCATGATCTACCAGGAACAACGTGTTCAGCGTTTCCAGGAGATCTTCGTTTTCCTTAAGCGCCCGCAGCGCATCGGCTACCGTCGCGGTGTCCGGGAGCGCCACGTACTCGGTGTTCATCAGGCCGCCTGCTGTGTCCTCGTCGAATTCGAGCAGCTCTTCGACCTCGTGCTTGGGCTCGTGCTCCATCTCTTCGAGGATCTCGTCGCTGGTTTCCTCTTCGAGTTCGCCCAGCACATCCGCGGCCTCGTCGGGAGCCATCTCTTCTACGATCTCCGCCGCCTTCTCGGTTTCAAGCGATTCTAAAATGCTCACCTGAATATTGGGATCGACCTCGGACAAAGCGTCGGCGGCCACTTCGCTGTCGATGTTTTCGAAAATAGCTTCGCGATCCTCTGGACCCAGCGCCTCGACAATGTCCGCCAGATCGGCCGGATGCATATTCTCCAGCAAGCGGTTCGAAATATTCAAGCGCAGGCGGCGCTGCGGGTCGGCCTCCAGAATATTGCAGAACTCCCAGCGAATGGAATGCGGAGGAATGCGCCCCTGCAAGCGCCGAATCCAACGCGGTGGAATCACCCCGCGCAGCAGCCGCCGGAAAATGCTGCGGATGCCGATGTCCACCTCCAGCACCCACAAAATTTGCGACTCATTCTCATCGCGCTTTTCAAACGTCACGTCGTTCACGCGCACCACTTTGCGCCCCTGCGCGTCCACAATCTGCTGGTCCAGAAGATCCCGCGTGAGCCGCAGCATGTACTCGTCTGAATGATAGGGAGTCAGGTTTTCGTCGCGCAGATGGATGCCATCGAGCGAAATGATTTTAACCTGATCGTAACGGACTGTGAGCAGTGTACCGTCGCCGCCAATCAGAAAGCGGTCGACGCGAACCGGGTCCACCAGAGGCACAATTGCGGCGTCCTTGACCCGGCCGAGGCTCCGCCCCTTAAGGTCGTAGACCTTGAGGCCGAATAGCTCGGTGAGGAAGTAGAATTCGTCCGCCATGTGCCTGGTTTTTTACTGCCCGGTTCCACATGACTACTATGACGGATGGCCGCGCGACGGCGCAAGGAAAATTGTCAGCGGAGGCTCTAGTAAGCCCAATAAGGTCCGATGCCCGCAGCCGACTGCTGGCTCTCGATCCCGATAAACACGGTGCGGCCGAGAAAGAACGGTAACCCCCAATCGAATACCCCAGGAGCGGGGCCACCCAAGTTGTTAAAGGTGGTGTTGGGAGAATCGATCAAGCTCAATCCGTTGGCGATGGAGAAGGCGATGTTCGCCGAAACCGTGCTCCCGGACCCGTTGGGATTGGGCGCGCTGGTGATGGCCGTGAAACTCACCGGCGACGCCGGGCAATAGAAGCCATTGGCATCGCCGGTGCCGGTGGTGCCGCAATTGGGCAGACCGGTGGTTGTCGAATCCAGGAAAAAGTACCCACTCGAGCCACTGTCGATATAACTATTGGAATACAGTACGCCGTTGAACGTGGTGTTGAAGTTTCCGGTATTTTCGTTAGCGGCCTGTGCCTGTGCGCTCCCCAGGCCGTTGTTGGACTGTGTGCCGATCCCGAAAATCATGGAGCCTGCCACCGATACCGCCCCGGTGGCGCCCACTTGCGGCAGGATGATTGCCAAGCCATTGTTGTCCTGCGGAAACATCCAAACAGGGTTTTGCAATTGCGCCGTTAACGCTACCGACGTCGGCGTGCAGCCGGTCGCCGGGCAGCTGAAATAGACCGCCGGAGGCGACGAAGACGCGCAGGCCGGACCGCAATCCTGGCGGAACAGGCCGACGCCCAGAATGCCGTTCGCACCCAGCTCGAGCTCGGTCTGAGCGGGAATGCCGCCCACGCTGCAGGCCGTGGGAGCAGCCGCGAAATTGGCTTGACCAGCGACTTGAACGGGCACCGAAGAGGCAGACTCCCCCGCCATTTTGACATCCACTTTCACGATCGGTCCCCATTGATAGGTGGTGTCCGCGTATTGAATGCAATTGCCGATCGGGTTGTTGCCGGAGTCCGTCAAGAAAGGCAAAGCCAGCGTGATTTCAGACCCCAGCAGGCGGAGGCCAGTGGAACCGGTGTCGACCAGAACGTGATCGATACTCTGGCAAGTGGTGGTCCCCGGAACGCAGATGGTCACTGTGGTGAACGGTTCATCGTTTGCGCCAATCGGCTGCCCGTTGAAGAGGGGGCCCGAATCCACCGTCACCGGCTGGACATTATTGACCGTCGTGGTCGTTGGAGGGGTGGTTGCCCCGCTGCTGCTAGAGCTGTCTCCACTTCCGCACGCCACCAGTCCCAAGGACAGAATGGCCGCAGCTGCCGCAAGATCGTAGCGCTTCATTTCACGATGTCCTGAGTGACGCCGCTGGGCAGCAGCGAGTCGACGTAAGCCCGTCCATAGAACGCGCGCATGTGTCCGCTGCTCTCCACTACCAGGTCGGAATCGTGCACGCCCGCGGTCCGGCGACGCCCGGCTTTCGTGTGGACCGCGTTTTGAAATTCCGCGTTGTAGGAGCCTAGCAGCTGCGTCAAGTCCGGAATGGTCGGCCCGCTCCAGGAAACGCCAAAGACTTTGCCGGCCGGCGTAACGTACTCGCGGATCAAGGTGCCGTCATCGAGGCTGATCAAATGCATGGTGTAGTCCTGCATTTCGACCACGGAGCGTTTCGCTTGAAATTTAAGTTGATCGGTCACCACGGATTCGGCAGAACCACCGAGTGCCGCCCATCCCGGAATCGCCGCGACCGTCAACACGGCCAAAAGCACTAAAGCCCGTTTCATGGTTACAAGAACAGTGACGCGTTTCCGTCGAAATGGGTTACGCAAATGCGCCCGCCAGCAATTCGTAGGAGCGTAGGCGAGCGGCGTGATTGTGCAGAATGTTCACTACAAACACTTCGTCCGCGCCGTAATCCTGGGCTAAGGTTTCGAGCGCTCCGCGCACGGCCGCAGGCTCGCCCGCGATCACGCGGCGATGGACCGGCAGCGTCTCCATGGGTGCACCTTCGTGCGCCAGAAATTCGAGCGCTTCCTCCACTGGAGGCACCGGAATCAGCCGGCCGCGGAATAGCAGCAACATCATCATGCGAGCGCTGGCCGAGAGGCGCACGGCTTCCTCGCGCGTTTCCGCGCACACGGCCCAGGCGCAGACCGCAACGTGCGGCTCATGCTGCCGCGACGAAGGAGCAAAGTGTTCGCGGTAGAAAGCGGCGTAGGGCTCGCCGGCTGGATTGATGAAATCCGCGAAGACATAGGGAAGGCCCAATTCGGCCGCCCACACCGCGCTTTGCGGCGAGGAACCCAGCAGATAAGGCACCGGCTCACCATCTTTGATGTACCCAAGCAGTTCTGTTAATTGTTCGTGAAAATCGTCCGGCGGTGGCTGGCGGCGGTCGCGCTGTAGCATGTGGGCCACGCGCGAACTGGTGCCCGGCGCGCGCCCCAGTCCGAGATCGATGCGGCCAGGGTAGAGTCCGCTGAGCATGGCGAAGGACTCATACACTTTGAGCGCACTGTAATGCGGCAGCATGATCCCGCCGCTGCCAACGCGAATGCGCGAGGTGGCCGCTGCCACTGGCCCGATCATCACTTCAGGACTATTGCACGCGAGGCCGGGCGCCCCGTGATGCTCGGCCAGCCAATAGCGGTAGTAGCCCAGGCGATCTGCGAACTGCGCGAGTTCCAGTGAGTTGCGCAGCGCATCTCCTGCGGTGGAGCCGGCCGGGATTGGCGATTGATCGAGAACATTCAGTTTGAAAGGCATTGGTTAGAGTTCCAGCCGGCTAACGGTGATGGCGCCTTGGAAGCAGAGGTCGATGTCGCGTCCCGGAGTGCGCGGACGCGCCTGATAGGAACCTGCGAAGCGCAGATGATCGCCGTCGCGATCGAAGCGCACATCCAGAGGTTGATTATCGGGGTTGCAGAAAACGATCGCGGCAGCGTCGCCGTTGTTGGTGTGCGGCAGGTTCACGTTCCAATACTCCTTTGAAACTGCTATCGGCCGTGCTAGCAGTTGCTCGAGCACGGGCAGCGCGAGTTCGTGCGAACGCTTCCAGTCGAGAGCCCGACCTTTCTGGATGTACTGCGAAATCGCGATCGCGGGCTTCCCCAGGAAGGCAGCCTCGCGCGCCGCTGCGACGGTGCCCGAGGTGAAAAGATCGGACCCTAGGTTGCCGCCGCGGTTAACGCCCGCTAGTACCCAGTCGATGTCGTCAAATACCGAAGTGAGGCCGACGCGAACGCAATCGGCGGGAGTCCCGGAGAGACTGAACTCACCGGGCGCTGTTTCGGCTAGATGCAGCGCGGAATCCTCGGTGACGCGGTGCCCGGCATAGGAGTGGGGATCGCGCGGCGCCAGCACCACCACCTCTCCTAACCGCGCCGCCACACGTTTCAGGACCGCCAATCCCTCAGCATCCCAGCCATCGTCGTTCGTAACCAGAATGCGCAGCCCCATACCCCCATCTTAAATAAATAGGGACGGAGCCTGATTATGGTTCCAAGTCGGGATTTCCCGAAACGGAACAATAATCAGGCTCCGTCCCTATTTTTCGAGGATCTTCGAATCGCTCTGGAACTTTTGGTAGTTGCTATAGCGGATGTCGAACTCTCCGCGCAGTTTCTTCACCAGCGCTAGACGCGCCTCGAAGTGCACCAGAATGCTCGACGGCAGCCAGATCTCATCGTTCACACGAGTCTGCTCGAACCGCAAAGTGCTGCCGCGCGCTATGCGCAGCAACCCAAAATCCGACCAGATGGTATCGAGCGCCTCGCCCTCCACCTTCACCCAGTGATAAGTAGCTTGCTCGATCCAGATCTTCGCCCGCACTTTCGTCAGGTCCTTCGCGCGTGAATGAATCGGCTGATACCCCGCTTTCGGTTCGGCCTCGATCACCCATGCCGGCTGATTGCTGACCGCGCTGATCTCGACCAAACGAAAAGTGAACGCATCCGGAATCTCGCGGATAAATGCCCGCTGCTCCTCACGCTCCCGTCCATCCCGAGCGCGCGCAGCCGCAGATTCATGCTGCCGCTTCGCCGACTCCTGATCGAGTTTCTCCTGCTGCTTCTGCGCTTCCCGTGCGGACAAAGGCCTGTCGTTGCGAGCAATCAGGCGCTCATAAGGACGGCCGCCGAGAATCAGAATTTCATTGGTCTCACTCTGGCTGCTCGCGAGCTTGCCGTCGCCCTTGACTGGCGGAACTCGCTGCGTTCCTGGTAGGTATAGTTCTGGCGGCTTGTCGAAATCGGTCCAGTCACGCTCTACTGACCGGCGAATGATTTCAGTCGCGTCAGGCGGGTGTTCCTGCGCCGCCGCTACCAGCGCCAACAGGAGAAAACCGCGCATGGCTTAAGCGGTGACACTCGCAACAGCGCTGGCTCGGCCGGTAGCGTGATGGTGAATTCGGCGCCGCGCCCTGACGATTGGACACCCGCACCACGCCCGCCTCCTGCGTCACGATACTGTGCACGATGTGGAGGCCCAAGCCGCCCAAAACCTTGGTTGAAACGCGCGGATCAAAAATCACCGCCAGTAGTTCCGGCGCAATGCCCGACCCTTCGTCCGCCACCACGATCTGAATATTACCATTGTTGCGGTAGGCCTCGACGAAGATGGCGCCGCCTTGCGGCATGGCCTGCACCGCATTGCAAAACAGATTGATGAGTACGCGTTCCCAAGCCCAAGCATTGCGCAGCACCAGCGCCGGCTCCACTTGCGCCACGAAGCGAATCTGCGGGCCATGGCGCAGCATCATGCGAGTCCTCCATTAGCGTTCGCGCATTCCGTAACACGGTTTCGAAAGGAGCCGACACCTGATCGACGCCCTGCATGCTCTGCGTGATTTCGCGGCCGCGCTCGATGCTGCGAAAGATGGCGGCCGACAGCGGCTCCCAGCGTGGATCGTCCGCCAGCGAATCCGCGGCGTCCATCAACGTCTGAAATACGTTGTTGAGATCGTGGATCAAACCCGGCAGTGCGAGGTCGGCAAGTGGGTCCATAGTTTATAGGGGATTAATGGGCGATTTCCCGCAGTGTACTAAAAAACTCAGGGAAAGATACGCCCGCCGAATCCGCGCCGAGAATCGTCGAGGGCCCGTCAGCGGCCAAAGCGGCCACGGAAACGCCATCGCGATGCGATGATCGCCGGCGGAATCGATTTCCGCGGCATGGAAAGTTTGGCCCCCGGGAATGCGAAAGCCGTCCGCCGACGTTTCGATCTCCACGCCCATGCGCCTCAAATTGGACTCAATCTCGGCGATGCGATCGGTCTCCTTCACGCGCAGTTCGGCGGCATCTTTGACCACCAGGCCCCCCGAACTAGCTGCGCCCAGATATTGCCAGCGCGGGGATTTCGTCGATGAGCGCGGCGGTGAGCGCCCCTTCGATCACGCCGCCCTTGATTTTCGAAGCCCGAATGCGCAAGCTGCCGATCAGTTCGCCGCCGCTCTGCTTGACGTCGATCACTTTGATCGAGGCGCCTACACCGGCCAGAAAATCGAGCAGCGCGGAGCGCGTGGGATTCAGCCCTACATTGTGAATCGCCAGATTTGCGTCCGGCATCAGCAGCGCTGCCACCAGGAAGAAGGCCGCCGACGACAAATCGCCCGGCACTACCACCTCGCGCCCGGTGAGATGCGCGCCCGCCGCCAACTTGATCACGCGCTGATGAACTTCGATGTCAGCCCCGAATTCCTGCAGTGCGATTTCCGTATGGTCGCGCGTGCGGATGGGCTCGCGCACGATGGTGTCGCCCGCCGCGAACAACCCCGCCAGCAGCACGCAGCTTTTCACCTGCGCACTCGCCATCGGCAGCGTGTAATCGATCCCATGCAACGGACGCCCGTGAATCGTCAGCGGCGGAAAATTGCCCTTACGCCCGGCAAGACTGTGACCTTCGATGTGCGCGCCCATCTCCGCCAGCGGACGGATGATGCGATCCATCGGCCGCCGCGACAGCGATTCATCGCCGCCGATGCGCGACGTGAATCCCTGCGCCGCCAGGATGCCGGAGAGCATGCGGATGGTGGAACCGGAGTTGCCAGCGTCGAGTTGCTCCGCGGGCTCGCGCAAAGCCCCCCCATGGATCACGATCTTCCCATCGACCCGCTCAATCCGCGCCCCCAACGCCTCCATGCACGCGAGCGTCGACTGGCAATCCGCACCTGTCGAATAGTTATGAATGGTCGTGGTGCCTTCGGCGATGCCGCCCAACATCCCATAGCGATGAGAAATGGACTTGTCGCCCGGCAGTGTAATAGCGCCGTGAACCGATTTGGCTGGCGCAACGATTTCGTTCATGAACTATTCAGTGTAACGGGTAACGAAGACTGGCTAGCGGAACATGTCCGTAACGAAACTCGCCCGATTGCTGTTCGGCCGCTCGTCCGCGGCGGACTTGCTCTCGTCCCCGCGCCCCCCGCGCTGACGATAGGCGTCAATCACCATGCGGACCCCTTCGTAACTTCTCCAATACAAATTGTCCCGCATGACATCGGAGCGGAAACTCAAAATCTCGCGCCTGGCGAAGCGCTGCATCTTGCTCCCGTGTAACGGCAAAGCCCCGTCCGCGCTGACTACGCCGTTGGGTGTCTCGCAGCGGTTCAGTTCAAGAATCGACATGCGTGTATCGGTCCGCATCGGATCGCCGGTAGCATTCCGCGTGACCATGGGGACGTCTAGCCGCTCCATATCGTCCGCCACATCCACGCACGCAGTGAACACCAGATCGTTCGTCACTTTGTCGCGCTCGGAATCCACGTCCTCCGCGATCTTGTGGGTCATGGCGTTGCCCGGCCGCAAAAACGCAAAGTCTACGTCATGCGTCGCCGCGCCCACCCAAATTTCGCGCCCATCCCAGGTAGCCGACTGTTTCCAAATCCGAATGTGGTGGCGCTTGGAGACATCATTAAAGCTTTTCTCCCAGAGCATCGCCGGCTTAGCGTCCTGCACCAGCAGGTCCGACATGGGGGCCGTGCGATCCCCGTGCCCGTCCGCCACTGCCCGAATTCTCTGGATATTCGTCCGCAGGGTCGCCGGCTTCGGCTGGAACCAGCCCGCCGCCTCAAACGCCGTCGTCACCTCGTCGCGCGAGCCGATGAACATAACGTTGAGAAGATCCGAGGGCCGGTTGGAAAGCGCCGCATGCGTGCGCGCCGGTAGTTCCTCGAGCACCGCCGCCATTTTGTCGCGTTCGTCGGAGGTCAAGCGTCGCGGACTCTCCATAGCATCGGGGGAGGGTAGAGCCGTCACGGGCTGGGTGAGCGCCAAAGTCATTTCGACGCCCGCGGGGTAGTATAGTTCTGGCTCCGGGACCTGCAGCAGCAAGGCTTTAATCGCCCAAATCGCCAGCCGCGCGTGCAGCTCCCATTCGATTGCGGTTCTTATATAGCCGCCAAAGCGGTAAGACAAAGTGCTGGTGGGGCGCGTCCCGCGGATGCTGCCCTCCGCGGTCAAGCGCTCGCGGGCGTTGTCCACTTCTTGAATCCGCGCGAGCAGCGGGACGTTCTCTCCGTTGGGCGCCGTGATGCCGGTAAATTCCAGATCGAGCGCGGCCAGCTCATGGATGAATCCCAAACCCACCCGCTGGACCGATTTAAGCCGGCCTGAGATCACGCTCCCCGCCGGCAGAATGGTCTCTCCGCCCGCCACTACAGGAGCGATCAGAACCGCATTGACCGGATCTCCCGTCCTGCTCGCGTACGAGCCCACCGGGGTCGTGAGCCGAATATGCAGTTGGGTGCCAGGCGGCACTTGCCGGGTTGCTAGCAAATTGAGGGCTAACAGCGCATACGCGAAACTCATGACAGTGCTTATCATGATAGGCGATTTCGGGCGCATTCGCTGTACCTTATTGGACACCCGTCCACCTTAGTACTGACCACCCACCCTAATGATGTTTTAGGGTTACACCGATATATTCTTGAGGCCTATTCTGGGAATGGCGCTGGCGAAACGTTCGGTTAAAGAAATAACGATGCTTCCGGAGACGCGTCTTCCCCGCTGGGAGAACGCGCTTGAGGACGCAGCGCAGGTCCCTACCATCCTGATCGTCGACGATCTGGATCTCAACCGGCATTTATTGAAAGCCATTCTCAAGACCGAGTCCTACCGGATTTTAGAAGCGAAGCGCCCGTCCGTCGCGCTGAAGCTTTTGGAGCATGAAAAGGTCGACTTGGTGGTGATGGACATGGTCATGCCCGGCATGAGCGGCCCCGACTTCTGCCGCGCCCTCAAGGCGGAACGCCGCACGCAGCTCATTCCCATTCTGGTGCTGACCGGCGTGCAAGGCGCCGATAGCGAGATCGCCGGTATTGAATCCGGCGCCGATGAATTTTTGGTGAAGCCACTACAGCCCGCTGTGGTCCGCACTCGAGTCCGCGGAATGCTGCGCAGCAAGGCGCTCATCGATTCGCTCGACGAAGCCGAAACCATTCTGTTCGCGCTGGCTAAATCCGTCGAAGCACGCGACAACTACACCGGCATGCATTGCGAGCGCCTGGCTGCCTATAGCGTGCGCCTGGGCCAAGCGGTGGGCGTCTCTAAAGCGGATCAATTGGCGCTCTACCGCGGCGGTTATCTACACGACATCGGCAAGATCGGCATTCCCGACGCTATTCTCTTCAAGAACGGCTTGCTCAGTCCCGACGAGTGGCAGGTGATGCGCATGCACACCCTGCGCGGCGAAGAAATCTGCAAGCCCATGCAGACGCTAGCGCCGGTGCTTCCTATCATCCGCAGCCATCATGAGCGCTGGGACGGCTCGGGCTATCCCGACGGCCTCAGCGGCGAAGGAATTCCTCTCCTGGCTCGCATTCTGCAAGTCGCCGACATTTACGACGCGCTCACTACCGCGCGTTCCTATAAACCCGCCTTCACTCACGCGCATGCGCTCGAAATCATGCTCGAAGAATCGGAGCGCGGCTGGCGCGATCCCGAGCTTATCCCCTTGTTCGCCGAAGTAGAAAAGCAGCATCAAGCCAAGGATGAGACCATCTGGCCCGCCGATGTGGCCATGCAGGAATCGCTGCAAAACATGCGCCGCGAACTCAGCAAGTAGCTACAATAGCGGCAGTGAATGTCGCGGCCTTCCTCTTGGTAGTTCTGGTTCCGTTTCCCGCAGCCGCCCAATTAATCGTCAAGCTCTCCCCCGATTCCGATCGCGCCTTCGACGCCTACATCAAGACTGCCGAGAGCCAGTTGGACTGGCGCCCCCACGTTGCGCTGGATAAAAACTCCAGCGTGAAGATCGTCTCGGCTGTCCCCAATCCGACGATCGATTTGCCCGGCGCCATCATTCACGATTGGGCCGGAGCTATCGTGCTTCCCGGCGTGTCGCTAGAAAAGGCTTTGGCGGTTTTGCAATCCTACGACGATTACAAAAAGATTTACGCTCCACAGGTTACCGAGTCGAAACTCTACAGCCACAAAGGCAGTCACTGGAGCTCGTACTTGAAGCTGTACAAACGGGCCGCGCTGCTGCCGGCGATTTTCGACACCGAATACGACGTCGAATATCGCGAGCTTGATCGCGCCCGCTGGGCTATGCTGTCGCGCTCAACGAAAGTTGCGGAAATCGACGGCGGACAAATGCTTCCTGTCGGAACGGGTCACGGCTACCTGTGGCGGCTGAATGCCTATTGGCTGTTGGAGCAGCGTCCCACAGGCCTGTACCTCGAATGCCGGGCGATTTCGATGTCGCGGGACATCCCGCTAGGCCTCGCCTGGGCCATCAAGCCCATGATCATAACCTTGCCACGCGATTCCCTACAACAAACTCTCGACGCGACCGCGCGCGCCCTCCGTTGATCTTGTGAAAACCCAGCGTTCACCCAGCGCGAAATTCAACAGCGCTGTTACGGTGATGGCCGCCAAATTGGCCGGAACGGCCGGGACTCCCAAGCCGCCCGTCAGTATCCGCATCCAGACCAGATTCGAAACCAGCGACACCACACCGTTTGCCAGATGAAAACGTAGGAGGCGCCCGGAGGGAATGTCGCGATCTGCCCAAGTCCAGCGCCGGTGCCACGCGTAGTTGTGCAGCAGCGCGACCTCCACCGCAATCGCCGTGGCCACCAGGTAGTTCACGCCCAGCTTCGTCAGTGTGGCCAAAACTGCCAACTGCACTGCCACGCCGATCAGTCCGACAGCGCTGAACTTCAGCCACCTTCGAGTCACTTGGTCTCCTGCCGGTACAACTCCACGGTGTGCCGTACCGTCGCCTGCACTAAAATCACCGCTAGCGCCGCCGTGCCGATCACGAAACCCGCATCGAAAACCAAAAACGTGTACGGCCCCAACAGAGCGTCCGGACGGTACAGGGCATACAGATTCCCGATCGAAAGCAGAATGCGCAGCTCTGTTGGCCCAAAGTTCCAATATGACAAATGAAACGTCCCCACGGTGTAAGTGGCCAGATAAATTTCGATCGATAGCAGCAGGTACGCGATCAGAAACGCCAAAGCCACGATCGGCGTCATCAGTCCCGATAGCGCCAGCCCCGTCATCAAAAAGAAAGTGCCGATCGCGTCCAGAATATGGTCAATATAAAACCCGTAGCGCGGCCGTAGCCGGTTGCGCACGCGCGCTAGCGTCCCATCGAGCGAATCCCCGAACCAATTCAGCGCCAGGAACCCGATCACGGCCAGCAGCGCCACGGGATGCGCTTTCGAATACCAATAAGCGCCGCCTGCCGCCACCAGCGACACGAACCCCAGTCCCGTGAGGTGGTCCGAGTTCACCCAGTCAGGCAACCGGGCCGCGATCCACAGCAGCGCTTGCTTCTCCCGAGCCGCCAGAAAACTGCTATGCGAGCGTTCCGCCGTTTTAAATGAAGTGGTAGGAGCCATTGTTAGCCAAGACGACCGCCCATTAAATTAAGTTACTTTAATGATCTCGGGCGCGGTATAATTTTCCTGAAAGATGTTGGATCTCATCAAGAAACTCCAGGAAGAGATCGCGGTGCTCGAGAACGAGTTCCGCGTCGAGCTCCCCCGAGAGATTCTCAAAGCTCGTGCTCACGGCGACCTTAGTGAAAACGCTGAGTATCACGCCGCCAAGGAGCGCCAGGCTTTCGTCAACGCGCGCCTGGGGCAGCTCCACGCCCGTCTGCGTGATATTTCGATGATCGACATGTCCAAGATCCCGCACGACCGCGTGGGCCTGGGCTCCATGGTCGTCGTCCTGGACGTCGATAAGGACGAAAAAGTCCGTTACAAACTGGTAACTAGCGAGGACGTAGACGTCGCCAAAGGATTGATATCCACGGTGTCACCGATTGGCCGCGGACTACTGGGCAAGCAAGTGGGCGATAGTGTCAAGATCACGATTCCCGGCGGCGTCCGCGAGATGGAAATTGTCGAGCTTCTGACCATTCACGACCTCGCCGAGGGTAAGCAGACCGCCGAGAAATAAATGACGATCACCCACGCCATCGGTTACGGCAGCAACAAGGTCATTCGCCTGATCGTGCGGGGGCTGGCCCTGTCGCGCATTCATCCCAACGTGCTTACGTTCCTGGGACTGGTGATCAACATGGTTGCCGCCTACATGCTGGCCGTGGGCCAGTTCCGCTGGGCCGCAGCCGTCATCATTGGCGCCGGATTGTTCGACATGGTGGACGGCCGCGTCGCCCGGGAGACCAATCGCGTCACGCGCTTCGGCGGCTTCTTCGATTCGGTTCTCGATCGCTACTCCGATTGCGCGCTCTTAGTGGGCCTGCTGGTCTGGTACGGCTCCATCAACCGCCCGTTCTACGTCGTGCTCACGGCCGTGGCGATGGCCGCGTCCGTGATGATCAGCTACACCCGCGCCCGCGCTGAAAATTCTATCCCGATGTGCAAAGTCGGCTTCATGGAACGCCCGGAGCGCGTAGTGCTCGTGATCATCGGCGCCTTGTTCGATCACATGGCTCCCGTGTTGTGGGTAATTGCGGTGCTCGGCAACCTGACGGTAGTCCACCGCATGATCTTCACCTGGCAGGAAGCCAAGCGCCTGGAAGAAGCGCAACTAAAAGTCCCCACCGCGCGCGCCGCCAGCAACGTTTAGGCCAGCGCGAGCTCGTCTCCGTTGATCGCGCGAAATCCGGCGAGCCGCACGCGGTCGCTATCTTTGAACGACACCAGCGGCATCAACCCCATCTCGATCAGCGCGAGCACCTGGGTTTCCGTCATCCATACTTCACCGCACGGGGTCATGTGCCAGTCGCCGTCGTGCTGATAGGTGTGCAGCGGCAGCCCCTCGATGTTGAGAGCCCCGCCCGCCGTCAGCAGCGTCAAAAACGCCAGTCCCGGATTCCCCCACAAGTAGTCCGAGTGCGCCGGCGCGCCGGGCATCTCCTCAAACGGAAACGATTCGATCGAGCTAGTGCGTGCGCCATAAGGCAAGCGCAACAAGAAGCGCGGCAGCGACAATCCCAAGTAAGACGCCTCCGGGATCGACCGCAATTCATCCCAGTGATCCCCCATGTCCACGGACCCTTCCGCGATAAAAGGCGCTCCTACGTGCGCTGCCAACAAGGCTATGCGGCCCAGGAATTCGATGTCAGCAGCGTCTGAGCCAAACGAGTAGAGACCGATCACCGCACGCCACTTACGTGCACCGAGCAGCGCATACATGCGGGTATCGCCCAGGCTCTTAGCCTCCAGCAAATCGCGCGCGGCTTCGTCTTTCGTAAAATGGGCGATGCGAAAACGCGCGCTGTCGTCCGCGTCGCCTCGGATCACAAAGTCGAGCCCGCGCCAGGAAGCCTCCACCGCCTGAAAGCGCGGATGATGCAGCAGCCTCCGCATATGCTCGCCGAGTGCAGCTTCGCGTTGCGGATCGGACGCGTCCGGCGCCGCGGCATCGGATCGAGCCAGCTCCCGCAGATATCGCTCCATCGGATCGCCGCCCTCCGTGATTTGTTCGAGCAAGCTGGAGGGCCGCAGCAGCTCGCCGATGTCCGGCTTTGGGGACTCCGTCCGCGCTTTTTCGGGCCGCGGCGCGGCATCGAACTCGCGAAACAAATTCATCTTGCGATACAGATTGTCCGGATGAAAATCATCCAGTTCGCGGAACGCAGCCCCCGCCAGGTTCACTTGCAGTTTCCCCATGACAGCGTCAAAGTTGTCGCGATCAACCGCTAACGGCTCGGTCGCACGTCCCCCGAAATCACCCAGGATCAAGTAATGCGCAGGCTCATCTTCGGCGATCACAATGGATTTCCGCCGAGGCTCGACGCCAAGTTCGATCATGCGCTGATTATAAGATTTCCGGAGCGGTCGTTTCGATACCACCACCCGGGCGGCACCAAAGTAGTGGACCCGTAGTCAAGTATCAACGCCGGCCCCGCGGCCCGCCGCGAGCCTACCTGAGAGCGCGGCAGCGCTGGGATGTCGCGCCACCCTTCGACCCAAACCCGCCGCTTATCCGCACGCCTTTTGCGAAACGGTTCCCGAGTCAGCTTTGGCTTCGCTACCCGCTGCCGCGCCCGCACGCGTATGGTGACCACTTCTATCTCGCGCTCCGGCGTAGCGTATCCGTACACCCGCGCATGTTCCCGATGAAACGCCCGCGCCGCGTCCGGCCAAGGGACGTTTAACTCGTAACTCTGGCCGCGATACCGCAGATCAGCCGAGCGCTCCATCTCAGCCGCCGGCGATTCCCGCAGCGCTCGCCGCTCCAGGGTTGCGAATTGTTTTTCGAGATCTTCGCGGCCCAGAACCCCTGCCGCGTAGTCACGCACCGCGTCCGCCAGCAGCATACCCAACGCCGAAAGCGCCCCCGCGTACTCCGGCACGATCACAGTCTCGATACCCAACTCCCGCGCGATATCGCACGCGTGCAGGCCGCCTGACCCCCCAAACGCCACCAGTGCAAAATCGCGAGGATCGTAGCCGCGCTCGACCGAGACTGTCCGAATGGCCCGCTCCATATTGGCGTTGGCGACGCGCAGGATGCCGGCCGCCGCCCCAACGCGGTCCAGTTTCATCTTGCGCGCAACGCGATCGACAGCGGCCCCCGCGCGTTCGACATTGATCGACATGGCCCCGCCCAGTAACTGCGCCGCACTAATGCGTCCCAGCACCACGTGCGCGTCGGTGACGGTGGCGTCCGTTCCCACTCCGTAACAGGCCGGGCCTGGATCCGCCCCCGCACTCTCCGGACCCACGCGTAGCAGCCCGCCCGCGTCGACGCGGGCAATCGAGCCGCCGCCCGCGCCGACGGTGTGGATGTCAAGCATCGGCACACGAATCGGAAAACCCGCCACCATTGATTCGGTGCTCTCCCGTGGCGACCCGTCCGCCAGACTGACGTCGGTGGAAGTCCCGCCCATGTCGAATCCCAAAACTTGCCGGTATCCGCTGAGCCGCGCCGTTTCGAGCGCGCCCACTACCCCGCCAGCGGGGCCCGAGAGCACCGTCCGCACCGCGTGTTTCGCGGCCTGCTGCGCCGACAAAAACCCGCCGTTCGACTGCATAATGGCGATGCGATACCGTCGAGCCCGCGACAACTCCGTGAGGTAGCTTTCCATCAACGGCCCGACGTAGGCGTTAATAAAAGTGGTTGATCCCCGCTCGTACTCCCGAAATTCCGGACTGATCTCGTGCGACGTACACAGATACCAATCGCCACCACTCAGCGCCGCCTTCACTGCCCGCTCATTCGCCGCGTTGCGATAGGAATGCAGGAAACAAATCGCGACCGCCTTCACCCGCGCCCGCCTAAGCTGAGTGCCGAGCCGCGTCAATTCAGCGTCTGACGGGCGCACAGCTACCGTTCCATCATGAAAAGACCGTTCGCGCACCCCGAAACACAGATCACGATCCGCCAGCAACTGCCTGGGCCCGGGCGTCAGGTTGTACAATTCCGCGCGATTCTGCCGCCCGATTTCCAGTAGATCCTCGAAGCCCGCCGTAGTCACGAAAGCCGTGCGCGCGCCTTTGCGTTCGAGCAGAGCATTCGTCGCGACGGTGGAACCGTGGACCACCTCGGCCGCGCCCGCCGCCCTCTCCAACCCTGCCAGGATTACTTTCGCCGGATCGCGCGGGCTAGACCGCAGCTTGAACGTCTCCATGCGCCCGTTATCGTGCAGCACTACGAAATCCGTGAAGGTCCCCCCGGCGTCCACCCCAATGCGCATTGAGTTCTTATTCTATCTGGGGAGTGCGGGATCATAGAAGTAGTGATCCACCTCCGCGGCGTTTCCAAACAATTTGCGGGCAAGCGCAAAGTGACCGCGCTCGAACGCCTGGATCTTGATATTGCCCGCGGCGAAATGGTTTCCATCGTCGGCCCTTCCGGCTCCGGCAAATCGACGCTGCTCAATCTGATCGGGGGACTCGACCGCCCGAGCGAAGGCGAAATCGAAATCGACGGCGAGACCCTGTCGACGCTAAGCGACGACGGCCTTACCCGCGTGCGCCGCGACAAAATCGGTTTCATTTTCCAGTTCTTTAACCTGCTGCCCACGCTGTCTTGTCTCGAGAACGTCTCGCTGCCGCTGCACCTCCGCGGGTGGCCGCGCAAAAAGATCGACGAGCGCGCCCGCGAACTTCTCCAGTTAGTGAAGTTGAACGCGCGTCTGGATCACCTGCCGGACGAACTCTCCGGCGGCGAGCGCCAACGCGTTGCCATCGCCCGTGCGCTCAGCATCTTCCCGCCGATTCTGCTGGCCGACGAGCCCACTGGAAATCTCGACACGCACACCGGCGCTGAAATTCTGAAGCTGATGCACGACCTCCACGACCGTCTGGGCGCCACGGTTCTGATCGTCACTCACGATCATGCCGTCGCCGAAAGCTGCCCGCGTACTATCAGCTTGCGCGACGGCCACATCGTCGCCGACGTGCACCGCCAGATAGTGGACCAGGAAGTGACGCAGGCATGAGGCTGCTGCGCCTCATCAGTTGGCCCTACGCGCGCAAACATCTGTTGCGCTGGCTACTGACCACCGCCGGCATAATTCTCGGAGTTGGTGTGTTCGTCGGCATGCACACGGCGAATCAAAGCGTATCCGCCGCTTTCCGCGAAACCATTGACAGAGTCGCGGGGACCACACAACTGCAGGTCACCGCCGGCGAGCCTGGCTTCGAAGAAGGCGTCCTCGAAAAAGTCCAAAGTCTGCCCGAAGTGCGCGCCGCCGCGCCGGTGATCGAGGCCACCGTCTCCACGGGCAAAGGGAATCTGCTGATTCTTGGTGTAGACATGTTAGGCGACCGCAGCCTTCGCACTTACGACTTAGAAGGCACCGACGAAGCCATCGACGATCCCTTAGTGTTCCTAGCGCAAGCTGATTCGCTGATCGTCACCAAAACCTTCGCGGGGAAGAACGGCCTGCAGATCAACAGCCGCATGCCCATGCGCACCATGCAAGGCGACCTGGTCTTCACCGTCCGCGGCATCATGAAGCCCGGCGGCCTGGCCAGCGCGTTTGGCGGCGACCTCGCGATCATGGACATCTACGCCGCGCAAAAATTCTTCGGCCGCGGACGAAAGTTCGACCGCATCGATCTTGCTTTGCAAGACAACGTGACCCTGGCTCAAGGAACGGCGAAACTGCGCGCGCTCCTCGGGCCGGGTTATGAAGTCGATCCGCCCAGTTCCCGCGGCGAGCAGTTCGAACAGACCTCGCGGATTTATTCGCTGGCCTCGAACATTACCAGCATCTTCGCGCTCTTCATAGGAATGTTTATCATCTATAACACCTTCGCGATCGCCGTCACGCAGCGCCGCTCGGAAATTGGAATTTTGCGCGCACTTGGCGCGACGCGCTCGCAGATCCGCACGCTGTTCCTGGTGGAAAGCATGATCGCCGGAACCTTCGGGTCGGCGCTTGGTGTCTTGTTCGGAATCGGCATGGCACAAGCGATGGCGGGTTACATCGGCGGCATCCTGACCGACGTGTACGGAGTCGCCCAGCGCGCCGACGGCCTGGACATCGATCCTGTGCTGTTGTGCGGCGCCCTGGCGATGGGCATCGTGACCAGCCTGTTCGCTGCCGTGATTCCGGCGCGCGCGGCCGCCTCCGTCGATCCCGTCAAAGCCTTGCAGAAAGGCCGCAATCAAGCCTTGGGTGAAGGAGAAAGCCGGGTGCGCCGCTGGGCCGCCTTTGCGTGCGCCGCCGCCTCCGTGATCGCACTGCTCTTCAGCCGCAACACCGTAATCTTTTACGCCGGCTTTCTGCTCAGCGGACTCACCGCAGTGCTGCTGGCCCCCAGCCTGACCTTGTGGCTCTCCCGAGTGCTGCGCCCCGTCCTATCCTGGGTGCGCCCGGTAGAAGGAACGCTCGCTGCCGACAGCCTGATTCAAGGTCCGCGCCGCACCTCCGGCACCGTCGCTGCACTCATGTTGTCTTTAGCGTTAGTGATTGCACTGGGTGGCTTGGCGCGTTCCAGCTACAATTCGCTCTCCGACTGGATGCGCATCGCCCTCAACCCCGATCTCTTCGTTACCACAGCGCAAAATCTCACCGCGCGAAATTTCGTCTTTCCGGCGTCGCTCGGCGACGGTTTACGACGGATTCCGGGGGTGGCTGAAGTTCAATTAGTTCGAAGTGTTCGCGTCACAGTGAAAGGAGGTCCCGTCATGCTGGTAGCTCTTGACGTAGCTTCCGTCGAGCGCCGCGCGAAACTGTCCGCCGTCGAAGGCGATCAAACGGATATGTATCGCCGGACGCAACGCGGCGAAGCGGTTCTCGCGTCGGAAAACTTCGTACGCCTGCACGGCGGCAAACTCGGCGAGATGCTCGAAATCTCCGCGCCCGGCGGCACGTTGCGCCTACCCATTGCCGGAATCGTGCGCGATTTTTCGGATCAACAAGGCAGCCTGCTGATCTCGCGCGACGCCTACATCCACGCCTGGCATGACGATGCGGTCAACGTCTTCCGCCTGTATCTTGCGCCCGGCGCGAGTTCCCCCGAGGTACGCCAGCGCATTCTCGACGCCTTCGGAAAGCAACAGCGCCTCTTCGTGCTGACCAATAAAGACGTGCGCGATTACGTCACCCGCCTCACTGACCAATGGTTCGGACTGACCTACGTCCAAATCGCCGTAGCCGTGCTCGTAGCCGTGCTCGGCATTGTCAACGCTCTCACCGTGTCGATCACGGACCGCCGTCGTGAACTCGGCGTCCTCCAAGCCGTCGGAGGTTTGCGCCAGCAAATCCGCCATACGGTTTGGATGGAAGCCGCCGCCATCGGCGTCATCGGACTCGCCCTCGGCCTGCTCCTCGGAGCCGCGGAACTCTACTACGCCATCGAGATCTCGCGCCGCGACCTGGTTGGCATCGATATCGGCTACTCCTACCCGTTCGCCACTGCACTAGCACTGGCCCCGGTGATCCTCGGCGCCGCCTTCCTGGCCGCGCTCGGACCCGCCGAAAGCGCCGTCCGCGGCTCTCTCGTCGAGGCCCTCGAATATGAGTAAGCTCCTCGCCATTTTCCTGCTAACGGCGTTTATCGCCGCGGCCCAGGACCCGCGGCAGATCATGGAAGAAGCGCAACGCCGCGGGCGCTCAGAATCGCAGCACTACGAAGGAACGCTCGAAGTGATCGGCAGCGGCAGCCGCATCGCCACCAAACGCTGGGTGTTCGACCGCCTCGGCGTATTCGGCAACAGCAAGGGCATGCTGCGCTTCACCGTTCCGGCCGAGGTCAAAGGCGTCGGCCTGCTGATCGTGAATCACACCGACCGCGCCAGCGATCAATGGCTGTGGCGTCCTAACATTGGGCGCGAACAGCGCATCGCCTTACAAGACCGCTCGACGCGCTTCTTCGGCACCGATTTCAGTTTCGAAGACCTGGAAGAACGCGACGTCGCACAGTTCGATTACAAACTCTTGGGCGATGAAAAGGACACCTGGAAGCTGGAATCCAAGCCGCGCAAATCCTCACAATATACGTACGGCTACCTGTGGGTGAAGAAAGACAATTACACGATCGTCAAAGTGGAATCGTACAACAAGAAGGGTTTGGTTCGCGTCATCGACTACCGCGATTTCGAGCTGTCCAAAGGCATCTGGACCGCGCGCACCATCGAAGTCACTGACGTAACCCGCAAGAGCCGCACCACGCTCAAATACGACAAGCTCGAATACAATCTGCCGATGAAAGACGACGACTTCACGCTGGACGCCCTACGGCGGGGACCATGACCGCGCTGCTTCTGCTAGCGCTACTGGCGCAGAATTTCGAACAACGCGGATTTATCGAAAACCAGGCGCTCTTCTACCCGCAGAAAGCCCCCAACGACAGCGCCCAAGCCGTCGATCAAGCCGCGATCCGCTGGGAAGCATCCTATAAACTCACTCCTTGGTTGAAATTGAACGGCTCCCTCGAAGCACTCGCCGATACCCATCAGCAAGTAGATCGCGACGCGCGCCTCGATCTCGATGACCGCACCATCCAGCGCCCCGCGCTCTCCCTCCGTGAATTCAGCGCGACTATTCACAAGGGTAAAATCACCGCGCAAATCGGGCGTCAGATCATCCGCTGGGGCAAGACCGATATCCTCACCCCCACCGATCGCTTCGCGCCGAAAGACTACTTGAGCAGTGTTGTCGACAGCGATTTTCTAGCCGTACCTGCCGTCCGCGTAACCATCGGCAACGCGACTGATTCGCTCGACGCGATCTGGCAGCCATGGTTCACTCCCAGCCGCACGCCTTTGCTCGATCAACGCTGGACCGCCCTCCCACCGGAACTGAACGGCGTTTCCATCGTCGACGCCGGTGCGCGCTATCCCGGTCGCAGCCAGTTCGGCCTGCGTTGGAATCACGTAGCCTCGCGCTACGAATACTCGCTTTCCTATTTCGACGGCTTCAACAATCTCCCGTTGTTCAACGCGAGCTTCGATCCCGCAACTTTGACTGCGCGGGCCCAGCGCTTCTATCCCAGCATGCGCATGTACGGCGCCGATGCGGCGGTCCCGTTGCCTTGGCTCACAGTCAAGGGCGAAGCCGGCTACTTCACGTCGACCACGCCTGGCGAACAGAATTACGTGCTCTACGTGATTCAAGTCGAGCGCCAAGTGAAAGAATGGTCGTTAGTCGGCGGCTACGCGGGCGAGGCCGTAACCGCCGGCGCGGCCAATCCGCTAAACTTCAATCCCGACCTTGGTTTCGCGAAATCCTTTGTCGGCCACGCCACGCTCACCATCGACGTCAACCGCAGCCTGACCGTTGAAACCGCCGTGCGCTCCGCCGGTTCTTTCGTGCGCGTAGAATATTCGCAAGCCTACGGCCAGCACTGGCGCGTGACCCCGGGAGTCGCCTGGATCCGCGGAGACATGACGGATTTTATAGGCCAGTATCACCGCAATTCCTATGTGTCGCTCGCCGTCCGCTATAGTTTTTAGATAGGTGAGAGTTCTCTTCGCACTACTGTTTGCCGCCGCCGCCTTCGCCCAGGACTTCAGCCACATGGAAGTCCAGCGCGTCGTGAAAGATCTGCATTTTGCCGAAGGCCCCGTCTGGTCCTATGACGGCTTTTTGTTATTCAGCGATACCGTAGTCGACAAACTCCGCAAGTTAACCCCCGGCTCAGGCGACGACGTCTTCGCCGAACGCGCCGGCGGCGTCATCGGCAACGCCTATGACACCGAAGGGCGCCTCTACACCTGCGAATTCCGCGAGCGCCGCGTAACCCGCACCCTGAAAAATGGAAAAATCGAAGTGCTGGCCGCGCGCTTCGAAGGCAAGCGCTTCAACGCCCCTAACGACGTTGTGGTTCGCCGCGACGGTAACGTGTATTTCACCGATCCCGCGTTCGGCGCACAGCAGGATACCCGCGAGCTCGATTTTTACGGCGTTTATCACATCACGCCGAAGGGCGAATTGGAAGTCATGGCGAAATGGAAGACCCGCCCCAACGGCATCACGCTTTCCCCTAACGGCCGCACCCTGTACGTTTCCGATTCCGACGACCGCAGCGTCCGCGCCTACGATCTAGACGGCAAAGGCATCGCTTCAAAGGAACGCATCGTAGTCGATAAAATCACCGGCGTACCCGACGGCCTGCGCACCGATGAAAAAGGAAATCTATACATAGCCGCCGACAAAGTGTACGTCTACGCGCTCTCCAACAACGGCCCCGCAAAACTGTTGGGTGAAGTGCCCGTGGGCGAAACGCCGTCGAATCTCGCGTTCGGCGACCCGGACATGGAAACGCTCTACATCACCGCTCGTACCTCGGTCTATCGCGTGCGCTTAGGCGTCAAGGGAGCGTTACCTTATTAGCCGTCAATACCCAGAACACCCGCTGCTCGGCGTAGGCGCAATCATCTTCGATGGCGACTCCGCGCTGCTAGTCGAACGCGCAGGCGAGCCGCTGAAAGGCTGGTGGTCGATCCCCGGAGGGCTCCTCGAAACCGGTGAGTTACTCGAAGACGCCCTCCGCCGCGAAGTGCTCGAAGAGACCGGCCTGGTAGTCGAAATCGTCTACCGCTTCGACATTTTCGAGCGCATCATGCGCGACGCCGCGGGGCGCGCCGAATACCACTACGTACTGGTCGATTACGTCTGCAAAGTAATGGGCGGCGCGCCTGTTCCCGGCGACGACGTGAGCCGGGTCGAGTGGGTGCCCTGCGCGCGCCTCCACGATTACAAGGTGACGTCCGGGACAATAGAAGCAGTGGAACGAGCCTACGCCAATGAACTCAGAACCCGTTCTCGAGTTTGAAGCCCTCCGCGCGCTCGTAGGCCGCTACGTGCGCAGCGCATTGGGACGCGGCGAGCTCGAACAAGTCGCGCCGTCGAGTGATCGGATCGCTATAGAAACCGCGCTCGCCGAGACCGCCGAGGGCATCGATTATCTGCGCGCCACGTCGCAACCGCAAGCGGCTTCGCGGGGCGCGGCTATCCGCATCAACTTCGGCGACATCGCCGACCCCGCGAGCGCCGTCGCCCGCCTTCGCATCGAAGGGGCGACCCTCGAGGCGCTAGAGATCTACGAGCTCACGCGCCTGCTTGACTTGGCCGCCGAAGCCCGTGGAGTTCTGGTCTCCGCCGGCCAACGATTCCCGCGTTTGTCCGCCCACGGCGCCGCCATCGCCGATCTGCGCGAGCTCGCCCACGAGTTGAGCGGCAAAATTCTACCGGGCGGAATGCTGGCCGATCATGCCAGCGTAGCCTTGGGCCGCCTCCGCCGCGACATCGAAAAGCAGCGCCAGTCAATCCAGCATTCACTCGAACGCTTCCTGCGCGCCCATCAAGCCGACGGCACTCTGCAGGAAGATTTCGTCACCATCCGCAACGATCGCTTCGTAGTCCCCGTAGTCACCGGCCGCGAGCGTCGCGTCGATGGCGTGATCCACGGGGCCAGCGGCAGCGGGCACACGCTCTTCGTCGAGCCGTTAGAAACCATCGGGCTCAACAACGAACTCGTGCGCCTGACGGAAGAAGAAGCCCGCGAAGTCCACCGCATCCTGCGCGAGTTTACCGCGCGCCTCCGCACGCATGCCCCCGCGATCGCATCCACCACCCAAGCGCTTGCGTGTCTGGAACTGATCTTCGCCAAGGCCGAATTCGCACAGACTTTTAACTGCGTTGTGCCGCGCATCAGTCCCGATGAAAGGCGCCGCCTCATCTTGCGGGAGGCCCGCCATCCTTTGCTCGAAGACATTCTGCGCAAGCAGCAGAAAGCCGTCGTGCCCATCACCTTCGATCTGGATCATGAACAGCGCACCTTGCTGATCAGCGGCCCCAACACCGGCGGGAAAACAGTGACTTTGAAAACTGCCGGCCTGCTGGCGTTAATGGCCCACGCTGGCCTGCCTGTGCCCGCCGCCGAAGCCGAGTTTCCGTTGTTCGACGAAGTCCTGGCAGACATCGGCGACCATCAGTCGATTCAGGAAAGCCTCAGCACTTTCTCCGCCCACATCGTGTCGATCCGTTCGATGCTCGAACGCGCCACGCCAGATTCGCTAGTCCTCATCGACGAACTCGGCCGCGCAACCGATCCCGAAGAAGGGGGAGCGCTCGGCGTGGCCGTGCTCGATGCCTTCCGCGTGCGCAGAGCCTTCACCGTAGCCTCCACTCATCTGTTGGCGCTCAAACTCTACGGTGCGTCGACAGGCGGCGTCCGCAACGGCTCTATGGGTTTTGACGATGCCACGCTCGAACCCACGTATGTTCTCCGCCTGGGCGCACCCGGGAAATCCGCGGGACTCGACATCGCGAGCCGTCTCGGTCTCGATCCCGCGCTCATCCAGGACGCTCGCGCCCGCATGAGCACCACCGAGCGCGACATCGCCCACTTTCTGAACGAGATGCACCAACGCCTGGATGCGCTCGATTCAGAGCAACGCACAGTCGCGGAGCGTGAACGTACCCTCGCCTCTCGCGAGCAATCGCTCGAACTGACTTGGGAGAAGAAGTACGCCGCCAAGATTCGGGAGCTGGAACAGCGCGCCTCCGATCTCTCCGCGCAGTTCGAAAAGCAGGCCCAACAAACCCTCGGCGATCTCAGCCAGAAAGCCCGCGTCAAGATCGCCAAAACGCGACGCGAATTTCAGGAAGCCGTCGAGTCCGCTATCGACGCGACAGCGCCGGTGGCCGCGGCCGCACCGCCGCGCCTGAAACTCACTGAGGGCGCCCGCGTCCGTCTCAAAAACATCCGCCAGCCCGCCACCGTGCGCCGCCTTCTCTCGAACGGCTTGCTCGAAGTGGACGCCGGCTTCCTCCGCATGCAAGTAGCCGCGTCGGACGTAGAAGAAGTGCTGCCGCCCACCGGCACGCCCGCGGCGCGTCCTCCGGTCGCCTTCCGGCAGGGCCCGAGCTTCGACGGCAATTTCCGGGAGATCAACTTGATCGGCCAGCGCGCCGAAGAAGCCTGCCAGCAGGTGGACAAACTGCTCGACAGCGCGGCGCTCGCTGAAGTAGATCGCATCCGCATTATCCACGGACATGGCATGGGCATTCTCAAACGAGCTATCGCCGATCTTCTAGCCCGCCACCCCCACGTGGAAAAATTCTACATAGCCCCGCCCGAAGAAGGCGGCGGCGGGGCTACGATCGTGGAGCTGAAAACGTGAGCAGCGAATGGGTGCGCAATGACTGCATGTCGCTCCCGCACACCACCGAACACTTTCTTTGGAAGATCGATTTGGTGTTCAAAATCGGCGGCAAGATGTTCGCGACCCTCGTGCTCGAACCCGGCCCCGTCTGCGTGGCCTTCAAATGCACGCCCGAAGACTTCGACGAATTGATCGAGCGCCCAGGCATCATCCCAGCCCCTTACGCCGCGCGTCAGAAATGGGTGGCGCTCGAATCCTTCGACGCCATGCAGCGCAGAGAATTAGAACCGCATCTCAAGCAAGCCTATGAATTGATTTTTGCGAAGCTACCGAAGAAAACTCAGCGTGAATTGGGCTAAGCGGCTTTTGCGGGCTCAGCCGCGGCAGCCAGTTCCTGCTGCTTCTGCCATGCGAGTTTGCCCTGGTACTCTTCCCACAGCGTGCTGAAACCAGCCCAGTAATACCCGCCGACGAACAGCAGTCTGAAACGGCATTGCCAGGTAGTTGAAGGATTCGATCGCGAACACCACCATCCCCAGGAAGTAAGTGCCGACGCGCCAGTTCCGCGTAAGGCAGCCAGCCGCTACGCCGGCGGTACTGGATGTTTTCCAGCTTCACTTTCTGCGTGCCGCCGATCGCGTACTTCGGAGTGCGCGCAAAACCGGTCTGATACCCACAGAGCGCTTCCAACACGGACCGCGTATTGATCACCGTGAGCGCCACGCCCGCCGCCATCAGCGCCGGCAGAAACAGAAACGCCCGCTTCCAGGTCTTCGGGAAAATCTCGCGATGCGCCACCACGTAAAACGCCGAAATCGACCAGAACGATGCAATGATCAGCGGCAAGTCAATGGTCAGCATCTGAAACCAGCCCATGTAAAAGCGCACGATCATCACCGGCAGCATCAGCGCGCTCACCACGATCATCAGTGGATAAGAAATGTTCGGCGTCAGATGGAAGAACGCTTCGATCTTCACCTGGCGCGGAGCGTCAGACCGCAAAATCGTAGGCAGCAGCTTCATCGCCACCTGCGTCAGTCCCTTCGCCCACCGCGATTGCTGCACCTGGAAGCCGTAGGTTTCAACCGGCAACTCCGACAAGCACTCGATCGAAGGCACGTACACAAATTTCCAGCCCTTCAACTGCGCGCGATAGCTCAAATCCGAGTCTTCCGTCAGGGTGTCATGCTGCCACCCGCCCGCATCGTCGATCATGGACCGCCGCAGAATTCCCGCCGTCCCGTTGAAGTTAAAGAACCGTCCGCCGCCCGACCGCGCGACATGCTCCAGCACGAAATGCCCGTCCAGCAGCATCGCCTGCACTTCCGTCAACAAATTGTAGTGCCGGTTCAAATACCCCCAGCGCGTCTGCACCATGCCGACTTTCGGATCGGCAAAGAAATCCACCGTGCGCCGCAGGAAGTCGACCGGCGGAATAAAATCGGCGTCGAAGATCGCCACGATCTCGCCGGTGGCCGTCTCCAGACCATTTTGCAGCGCCCCGGCCTTATAGCCATGCCGGTGCGTCCGATGAATGTATTCGATGGGCAGTCCTGCTGCCTGATACTCCGCTACCAACCCCGCGTAAACGGATCCGTCGAATCGGTAGAGTCATCCAAAACCTGAATCTGCAGCAGTTCGTGCGGATAATCGATCTTGCTGGTCTCTTCCAGCAGCCGTTCGACCACGTACTGTTCGTTATATAGGGGCAACTGAATCGTCACCCGCGGCAACTGCGCGAACTTTTGGGGAGCTTCCACAGGCATCTGCTTGCGGTATTTCACGTATCCGCGAATCATGTGATAGCGATGCAGACCGTACAGCGAGAGCACGATCAACACCGCAAAATACGGTACCAGGATCGCGTAATCGAAGGGCTGTAGCCGGTAGATGTCCGTGAAAGTGTCGTCGAAAAGCGCGTTGACCAGCTTGTTGGCGCCAGAGAATAGACCGCTAGCCAGCAGCATTGCAGGGGAGCTGAAAGGGGTCAGCATTTAGGTCCGACTCATACATTATAAATGATTTTAAATCCGTCTGTTCCCTTAGATCCGTACGCCGCGTCTAGTGTTTCGCGGAAGCCTCCCTACTAGGGTGTCACTCCGACTCCTCCCGCGCCCCAAGGCTGCCGATCTTCAACCCTAAGGAGCAAAAATGGAACCAGGAATGGCGCAAGCCCGACTGCGGATCAAGGAAACACTGGACGCCCGCCCCGAGATCACTGTCATCCTGGGCGCCGGCGGCAGTGCCGCCTCGCGCGTTCGCGCGCGCTTCCTGGCGCAGGATGGCGACTCCATCAGCATCCAGTCGACCGCCGCGCTCGGCCAAAACCTTCTGGTCAGCATCGCCGGAGAGATCGAAACCGCCTGCGGACGCCAGCCCCTGCTCGGCAAGTATCGCGTTTCGTCCTGCAAAATCGCCGGCATCGGAAAGTATCAAGCTGAGCTCACGCCCGAACCCGTAGCGCCCGAGTCCGCCCAAGCCTCCAGCTCAGCCGACGACGAACCCGATCACTATCAAGTCCTCCAAGTCAGCCGTCAGGCCGATACCGACACCATCCGCCGCGTCTTCCACATTCTGGCCCAGCGCTACCATCCCGACAATCGCGAAACCGGCAATCAGGAAAAGTTCCGCCAAGTCGTCGACGCCCATGCCGTTTTGTGTGATCCCGAAAAGCGCGCCGCTCACGATGTCTTCCTCGCCGGCGAAGACAAGGGCCGCTACAAGATTTTCGATTCGCTGGAAAACACCGAAGGGGTGCAAGCCGAAATCCGCAAGCGTGAGGGCATTCTCCGCCTACTCTATGGCAAGCGCCTTACCGATCCGCATAACCCCGCCATGCGCGCCCGCGAATTCACCGAAATGCTGGCCTGCCCGCTGGAACATCTGGAATTCGCCTTGTGGATGCTCCGCGAGCAGCGTCTCATCATCCGCTCCGACAACAATCATTTTGAGATCACCTGGCAAGGCGTGCAAGCTTTCGAAGCCGAACAAGGCAACTACGCGAAAAAATCTTTGATCGCGCTACCAGCTCCCGCACAGTAGTCCGCTATAATCGGGTATCCCCCGGCGAAAGTGATGACCCTCGGCGCGAAAATAGGACTCGCCTGCACGGTAGCCGCAGCCCTCTCGGCGCCGGCGATTTGGATCGCCCGTCGCATGCGCGCGACGCCCGAGAAACGCGAACGCCTCCGCCGTCTCTCGATCCATACCAGCGGCCGCTTAGGCGACGCGTTCCTCACGGAAGTCCGCGAAGACTTGCTCCACTACACCTATAGAGTGCGCGGCGTGCAATACGAAGCTTCGCAGGACGTCAGCGCGTTGGGCGACCGCCTGCCCGCCGATCCTGAGCGCATGATCGGCATGGTCGGCATGAAGTATCTGTCGAAAAATCCCGCCAACTCGATCTTGATTTGCGAAGAGTGGAGCGGCCTCCGCGAACCCTTTCGCAGAGTCGATCCGGCTGCCATCGTTGCGGAGGATCGTGTTTCAGCGGATAGCGTTTCAGCGGATAGTAATGCTATAGGGCATCAGCCGTAAGATTCCGCCTCGGCTCAGGACTCGCAGCGGCAGATCCCCCGCCAACTCCCGCAACTGCGATTCGATCCGCGAATCCACGATGCGCGATTCGATCGAAGTCAGATCGGTGTCCCGGTCCATCAGAATCTGCAACAGATTCCGCCGGGGCGGATACGCCACCAAGGTAATCTTCTCGGATGCCGCGATCTTGGCCCGCTGCTTCACCATCTCGATCGCACGGTCGATCCCGCCGATCTCGTCCACCAGGCCGTTCTGCTTCGCCTGCGCCCCTGTCCACACTCGGCCCTGCGCCAGCGGCTCCACGTCATCGTACTTGCGCCGGCGCCCATCGGCCACCCGCTGCACAAATCCCTTGTAGAACACCTCGATTTCGGTGCGCAGCTTGGCCCTCTGCTCATCGTTCAGCGGAGCGTACTCGGTATCGATATCCGCGAAGTGCCCGCGCTTCATTATTTCTTTCTTGACGCCCAGCTTGTCATACAGGCCCCGCAAATTGACCTTGCCGAAGAACACGCCGATCGACCCCGTCTCGGTATTGCGATACGCCACCACCGGATCGCCTGTCATTGCGATGAAGTACCCGCCCGAAGCCGCCAGATCCGACATCGAAATCACCATCGGCTTCTTCTGGCTGAGCAGCTTCGCCTCGTGCAAAATGTCATCGGACGCAATCCCATCGCCGCCCGGCGAATCAATCCGCAGAATCACGCCCTTGATCGAAGCGTCGTCACGCACCGCGCGCAATTGCCGGATCATCCCCGCCGAAGTGATCCCGTTGTCGCCCGAATCATTGGTCGAGCCCCGCGTAATGTCGCCCTGTCCCACCAGCAGCGCGATCTTGGTGGGCCCATCCACACCTAAATTGCCATCCGCCGCGCGCGAATAATCATGGTCCGCGATCTTCGCCAGCGCATTGAGCTTAAGCTGTTGCCGCAGTTGATCGTACATCTGGTCTTCGTAGATCAGCGCATCCACCAGACCGCCATTCAGCGCCTCTTGCCCGATAAACGGGCCATTGTCGATCAGCGCCCGCACCGCATCCGGCGTCTTTTTGCGGCCCTCCGCAACAGTGTTGATCAAATCGCCGTAGAACTGATCCAGCAGTTGATTGAGAACTTCACGCGTCTCCGGGCTAGACTCAGTCTTGGTAAACATATCCGGCGCGTCTTTGTACTTTCCGACATGCTCGAATTCCATCTCGACGCCCAACTTATCGAGCGTCCCCTTGAAGAACATCAGCTCTGCCCGCAGCCCTTTGACATCCAACTCGTCTTCAGGCGACATGAAAACTTTGTCGGCAGCTGTAGCGAGATAGTATTCCTTAGTTCCTGCGCCCCGCAAAAATGCATAAACCGGCTTACCGGACTTTTTAAAGTTGAGAACATCCGTGCGAAGTTCCTCGAGCTTGGCCCACCCCACGCCCAGCCCGCGAGGCTCCAGGACGAGAGCCTGAATGCGCGAATCTGCCGCAGCATTGCGCAACATCTGCCAGTTCTCGGCGATGGTAAGCGGCTGCTCATTGTTGAAGAAGGGAATCGGAAACTCCACCGCCGGCTGCTCCGGCAGATCGCCTTCGAGTTGCAGCACCAGCGCCGAGTTCGCCACCACCTGCGGCCGCCGGCTTCCGCCAAACCGTATCGCCGCCGCCACCAGGATCACCCCCACCAGCGCCACGAACAAAATGCCGATCAGGAAGCCAAGCAGGAATTTTTTCATAAGCCTTCTTTTAGTTTAGACGGGCCGCGCCAGCCGAACGTCGCAATACAAATAAAAAGGCCGCCCCTTGCGGAGCGGCCTTAGCTTTCGTGATCAGCGAGTGCTTAGAAGTCCATCCCGCCGCCACCGCCGTGCTCCGGACCCATCGCCGGAGCAGACTTCTTCTCCGGGATCTCGCAGATCATCGCTTCGGTGGTCAGCATCAGTGCGCTGATCGAAGCGGCGTTCTGCAGCGCCGAACGGGTGACCTTGGTCGGATCGATGACGCCCGCCTTCACCAGGTCTTCGTAGCCGCCGGTGGCAGCGTTGAAGCCGTAGTTAGCGTCCTTGTTCGCGCGGATCTTTTCGATCACGATCGCGCCTTCCCAGCCGCCGTTGGCGACGATCTGGCGAACCGGCTCCTCGCAAGCGCGACGCACGATGTTGATACCGATCTTCTCGTCGTTGTCGCTCTTCAAGCTGTCGAGAACCGAAGCCGCGCGCAACAGAGCCACGCCGCCGCCCGGAACGATGCCTTCCTCGACCGCCGCGCGCGTAGCATGCAGAGCATCCTCAACGCGGGCTTTCTTCTCTTTCATCTCGGTCTCGGTAGCCGCGCCGACCTTGATCACCGCAACGCCGCCGGCAAGCTTCGCCAACCGCTCCTGCAGCTTCTCGCGATCGTAATCGGAGGAAGTGTCCTCCACCTGGGCGCGCAACTGCTTGATGCGGCCTTCGATGTCCTTGGCTTTGCCGGCGCCATCGATGATGGTGGTGTTGTCCTTATCCACCGTGATGCGCTTGGCCTTGCCCAAGTCTTCCAGTTTCACGCCTTCGAGCTTAATGCCGGTCTCTTCGAAGATGGCCTTGCCGCCCGTGAGGATGGCAATGTCTTCGAGCATGGCTTTGCGGCGGTCGCCAAACCCCGGAGCCTTTACGGCGCAGGCATTCAACGTTCCACGCAGCTTGTTCACCACCAGAGTGGCCAGCGCTTCGCCTTCTACTTCCTCGGCGATCACCAGCAGCGGCTTGCCGCTACGCGCGATCTGCTCGAGCACCGGCAGCAGGTCCTTCATGTTGGAGATTTTCTTCTCGTGGATCAGGATGTACGGATCCTCGAGCACGCACTCCATCCGTTCCGGATCGCTCACAAAGTAGGGCGAGAGGTAACCGCGGTCGAACTGCATACCTTCCACGGTCTCGAGCTCGGTGACCATGGTCTTCGACTCTTCAACCGTGATGACGCCGTCCTTGCCGACCTTCTTCATCGCTTCCGCAATGGTGTTGCCGATGGTCGCGTCGCCGTTGGCCGAGATCGTGCCCACCTGGGCGATGGTCTCGTTGGTCTTGGTCTCGATCGAATACTTCTTCACTTCCTCGACCACCGCTTCGACCGCGCGCTCGATGCCGCGCTTCAGTTCCATCGGATTCGCACCGGCCGCGACGCTCTTCACGCCTTCGCGGAAAATGCACTGCGCCAGAACTGTCGCCGTGGTGGTGCCGTCACCCGCCACGTCCGAGGTCTTCGACGCCACTTCGCGCACCATCTGCGCGCCCATGTTTTCCAGCGGATCTTTGAGTTCCACTTCCTTCGCCACCGTCACACCGTCTTTGGTGATGGTAGGTCCGCCAAACTTCTTCTCGAGAACCACGTTGCGACCCTTAGGACCCAGCGTGACCTTCACTGCATCGGCCAGTTGATTGACGCCGCGAAGAATCGCCTGCCGCGAATTCTCGCTATAAACAATTTGTTTAGCTGCCATAGTTCAAATCTCCTTTTACCCTAAAACCCTAAGCCTTGGCCTTTTTGGTGCCGCCATCGAGAACGCCCAACACTTCGTCCTCGCGCATGATCAGGAACTCGTCACCATCTAGCTTGATGTCCGATCCCGAATACTTGCCAAACAGGATGCGATCCCCGGCCTTAACGTCCAGCGGAATCAGCTTGCCGTCGTCATTGCGCTTGCCCGCGCCGACAGCGATCACTTCGCCTTCCTGCGGCTTCTCTTTGGCCGAATCGGGAATGAACAACCCGCTAGCCGTTTTCTCTGTACTATCCTCAATCCGTTTGACCACAATGCGGTCGTAGAGCGGACGAATATTCATGGTTCAACCTCCTCGTGGAATCACTCAAAATGTGGCGTGTTTCGTTGCCTAAACTGAACCCGGCTGAGCCGCCTGAGTCCAAGCACCATTATTAGCACACTCAGCGGAGGAGTGACAATAGTTTCTTGTAAGTAATTGATAAAAGAACTAGAATCGATGCAAATATTGCATTTGTGTTACGCGTTTTCATCGCTAATTTGGCTTGCTGCGAACCCAAGGATTTCCTCGCGTTGTAGTCGCATACCATGGCCTCGGTCAAACGTTCCCTGGTTGGAGCGACGAAGATCTGAAGCGTTTCGGCTGGCTCGATTAACTGAACGGTGACAATACTCTTGTTGTCACCGGCCCTGACCGCCGCTGGTCGACTGATCCTACTTGGTCACCAGCACCGCGCTTTTCTCACGAGTGGCCATATCTTTCGCTCCGTGGGTCTGGATATTCACGTGCTCCCTAATCCAGCCACAGGAGTTTGAAAATGAAAATTCTAGTCACCGGCAGTACCGGCAAAGTTGGCTCCGAAGTGGTCAAACAGCTGCGCAAACGCGGCGCCGACGTTCGCGCGCTGGTACGAAAACAGGATGCATCGGCACCACAAGGCGAAGGCGTCGAGGTTGTCACCGGCGATCTGCTGGACCCGGTATCGGTACAGAAAGCCCTCAACGGAGTTGATAAGCTCTACCTCTTGAACGGCGTCGTTCCCGATGAACTCACGCAAGGTCTGATTGCTTACGACTTGGCGAAGAAGCTAAAGCTCAAACAAATCGTGTATCACTCCGTTTTCGGAGTGGAGGAGTTCAAAGACGTGCCCCACTTTGCCTCCAAACTAGCCATTGAGAGCGCTCTGCACCAGTTTGATCTGCCGTTCACGATTATCCGGCCGAACTACTTTTTCCAGAACGATGCGGCGTTCAAAGATGTGCTGACAGGTGCCGGTATATATCCGATGCCGCTTGGACCGGTAGGCGTATCGGCGGTGGATACGCGCGACATTGCGGAAGCCGCTGCGATCGCCCTGACAACAGACGGGCATTTGGGAAAGACGTACAACCTGGTGGGTCCAAATGTATTAGGCGGACCCGACGTAGCCGCTATCTGGAGCGAGGTGCTGCATAAGCCGATCCGTTATCCGGGAGAGGCGCTCGATGCGTTCGAAGAACAGATGCGGCAGTCTGGCCCATCGTGGTCCGCGTTCGATATTCGTATGATGTTTCAGGGATATCTGGAACGGGGCTTCGTGGCTGGCGAAAACGACGTCGAGGTATTGACGAAGCTGCTGGGGCACGCACCACGCTCCTATCAGGACTTCGCACGCGAAACCGCATTAGAGTGGCAGATAAACAGGAAAGCCGCCTAAGGCCCGGTTTCGGCGTACGCCGTAATTTCGATGCGCCTTGTTTCGGCGCCCGCGGGCTGCAAGCGAATCTCCGTCCGCTCCCTTGGCATCAACTGCGGAAACCGCTCCCCCCACTCAATCAACACCACCGCCTCGCGATCGAAAATCTCGTCCAGCCCAAGCGTCGCCACTTCCTCCGCCCGATCCAGGCGGTACAGATCAATGTGGTAAACGCGCCCCTCCCCGTATTCGTGGATCAACGTGAATGTAGGGCTGGTGACGTCCTCCACCTCCCCCGCGCCCAACCCGCTGATGATGCCTTTCGCGAGCGTAGTCTTGCCTGCCCCCAGATTGCCGATCAGCAACACCACTGCGCGTTTCTGCAGCGTAGCCGCAATCCGCCGCCCCAGTTCGATCGTCTCCTCCTCGCCGTGAGTCTCAAATGACTTCACGAATCGCCCTCGGCAGATAAGTCAGCAAGTCCGTCGCGAGCACGCAGTATTCGGTCAGATCCTCCGCCGCCAACTCACCCGCGCGCCCGTGCAGCCACACCGCTGCGCGTACCGCCAGCCCAATGTCACGCGTTTGCGCAACCAATCCCGCGATCAATCCCGTCAACACGTCCCCGGTCCCACCCTTGGCCATCGACGGCGAGCCCGTAGGATTGATCCACACCTTCCCGTCCGGAAAAGCAATCAACGTGCGAAACCCTTTGAGGACCAGACACACGTTCCGCTCCCGCGCGAACTTACGAGCGTCCGTTACTCGATCCCCAACCTTCGCCCCCAGCAAGCGAGCCATCTCACCCGGATGCGGCGTCAGCACCGTCTCCACCCCGCGCCCGCGAAAATCCGTCCCCGCAATCGAGTTCAACCCATCCGCGTCGACCACCGTCGGAACCTTCGCGGCATCAGTCAACCTGGATACCAACTCACGATTCACCCCCAGCCCCGGCCCAATCGCCAGCACCGTCATCCGCTCCAAACTCACAGCATCCAGCGACTGCGTCATCAACTCCGGCGCAAGCTTAGAAGAATCCGCGCACGCGACAGTAACCAACCCCGCGCCAACGCGCAGCGCCGCGAGCCCAGACATCGCCACCGAGCCCGTTTTGCCCGCCGCGCCTCCCACTACCAGCACGTGCCCGTAGTCGCCCTTATTCGCGTCCCGTTTCCGCGGTCCAAACAACGGCGCGAAATCCCGCGGCGACGACAACTCCAAGTCCGCTTGTAAAAATTCCGCCGGGATGCCAATATCCGCGACGATCACTTTCCCGGCATTGCCCGCGCGAACGTCCAGCACCATCTCCGCCTTAGGAGCCGCAAACGTCACCGTGAAATCCGCCCGCACCTGCATCGCCGACGGAATGTCCACCGCCACCACCTTGGCCCGCGGAAACTGCCCGTTAATCGTCGCGATCCACTCTGCGTAACGCCCCTCCACCGGCTCGCGAAAACCGGTGCCCAGCAGCGCATCCACCACAATAGTGGCGTCGTGATCCACCGGCCCCGGAGTATCCGTCGCCCGCACCACCTGCAGACTCGCCACTCGCGATTTCAGCAGCCGGCCCACCACCAACCCATCGCCGCCGTTGTTGCCGCTCCCGCAAAAAATCACCACCCTCTGCGCCGAAAGTGGAGAAAATTCCCTTTCGAGAAACTCCACCACCTTAGTCCCGGCGCGCTCCATCAGGACATCTTCCGGCGTACCTTGCTCGATGGTCCGCCGGTCCGCCTCGCGCATTTGCTGGGACGTCAAAACCTTCATGCCGAAGCCCCCGTTAAGAGCTGTTCCAGTTTCTGCAGCCGGTCTGTCGCGCCCATGACAATCAGATGGTCCCCGGCCGCGATCGCCATTTCCGTAGGAGGATTAAACAGCATCTCTCCCGCCGCCTTGCGCACCGCCAGCACGATCACGTCCAAGTCCCGCTGTGCGTGAAGCTCCGCCAAAGTGCGGTCTGCGAACGAGCTGCGCGTGCTCACCTGCACCTGCTCAATGTTTACGTCAAGTCCGGTCTCTTGCGTCGCAAAGTTGATGAACTGATGCACGTGCGGCTTCAGCAGTGCCTGTGCCATGCGATGCCCCGTGCTGTTATAAGGAGCGAACACAAAATCGGCCCCCGCGCGCCGCATCTTTTGCTCGGACGCTTCTTCATCGATACGCGCCGCTAGATGCAGCCGCGAGTTCAAAGACTTCGCCGAGAGAATCAGAAACAGGTTGTCAGCATCGGAGGCCAGCGTCGCGATCAACCCCTTGGCCTTGCCAATGCCCACGTCGCGCAGCGCATCGTCGCTGCTCGCGTCGGCTGCCACGCTGAGCATCCCCAGCTTCATAGCCCGCTCCACCCGTTCTTCATCCTTATCGATCACCACGAACGGCACGCCCGACCGGCTAAGCTCGTCGGCCGCCCCGCGCCCCAGCCGTCCGAAGCCGCACACGATGTAGTGCCCCTCCAGTTTCTCGATCATGTTTTTAACCCGTCGCTTTCCAAAATATTGATTCAGCTCCAGTTCGATGGCGGTCTGCGTCATAGCCCCTACGGCCAGAAAAATGACCACCACACCGAACGAGATTAGGAAGGAATTGAAGATCCGCCCCGCGTGGCTCAGCGTCCGGATCTCGCCGTACCCTACCGTCGTGACAGTAGTCAGCGTCATGTAAAACGCGTCGAAGACCGGATAGCCCTCGATCACCACGAACCCGACGGTCCCGAGCGCTAGCGTGAACAGGATCGCCAGGGCGATCACCGCCAGCCTTCGCGGAAGATGCTCCATTGCCCTATGGTAAACGCGCCGCGCTCTCCCTGGTAAGGTTTACATCATTCCGCAATTCTTCCCGCGAGCCGTTCGCCGAACCCCCGCGAATTCAAGCACTTAGAACTGGCAGTCCAGTTGCTGCTCTGGGCAGAGGGAGATTCGCCAATGGAAATCGATGAGACTAACGAGAATTCAGGATGGCGTTGGGGTTTAGCCGTAGCCGTTGTGGCCTTGGTCGTGGTTGGTGGCATCAGCTTGGCCTACGTTTCCCGGGAGCGTCGCCAGATGAATGATCTGAACGCGACCAACCAGTCGCTGAGTTCTTCCATTACTCAGTTGAAAGCGCAAATGCAAACCATGGCCGACAAGATGAGCCAGCCCGCGCCGGCTCCGGCTCCGCCCGTTCGCGTTTACTCCGCGGGCGCCCCGCGTCCGCGCCCCGCGACCCGGGCCGCTGTCGACCCGCGCTACACCCAAATGCAGAAGCGCTTGGCGGATCAGGAAAAACAACTCAGCAGCACCCGCGAAGACCTCACCAAAACCCGCGACGACCTGCAAGGCAAACTGGATTCGACGCGCGACGAACTCTCCGGTAACCTGGCTTCGACCAAGGACGAACTCAACGGCTCGATCGGCCGCACCCACGACGACGTCGTCGGTCTCCAGAAGCGCGGCGAGCGCAATTACTACGAGTTCCATCTCTCCAAATCGAAAGAATTCCAGCGCGTCGGGCCGTTGAGCCTGTCCCTGCGCAAAGTGAACACCAAGCGCAAGTCGTACGACCTCGCCATGTTCATCGACGACAACCAGATGCAGAAGAAAAGCGTGAACCTGTACGAGCCCATCTGGATCAATCTGGAGGACCGCCCCCAGCCCGTGCAGTTAGTGGTCAACCAGATCACCAAGGACCAGATTCAAGGCTACATTTCCGAACCTAAATATAAAAAAGCTGAATTGGGCGACACCGTGTCCGCCGTCCCCGCGGCGCCGCCCGCCCTCAAACAGCCGCAATAAGAGAGGTGTGTTATGAAATCCGTTTTTTACTTAGCCCTGCCCCTGGTATTGGCCGTCTCAGCGGCCACCGCCGCGGACCAGCGCGATTCACCCATCTATCGCATCACGGTGGTCCAGCGCTCACTCCCGGCCGTGAACTACGGCCAGCGCTCCGGACCCACTAAAATCGATTTTCGCGGCACCGTACTCGCTCCGGAAACCCGTGGCAACGCCATCGTCGAAGCGAAAGTGGGATCCGTCTCCATTCACGCGAAACTCGAAGGACTCGATTCGCCTGCGAAATTCGGGCCCCAGTATCTAACCTACGTTCTGTGGGCCATCAGCCCCGAAGGACAAACCGAGCGCCTGGGTGAGGTCATCACCAATCACAGAGACGACGCTAAACTGGACGTCACCACATCGCTGCAGACCCTCGGCCTGCTCGTCACCGCCGAGCCGTACTTCGCGGTATCCAAACCCGGCCCTGTCGTCGTGATGGAAAATGTCCTGCGCCCCGACACCATCGGTGCGTCCGAACCAGTCTCCGCGAAATACGAATTGCTACCGCGCGCCGAAACCTACACCGTGAACCTGCAGTCCGCAGGGGCCGCCAATGGAACCGGTCCGATGGTCTCGCAACGCGAATACGAAGCGGTGCTGGCCATCTATCAGGCCCGCAATGCTATCCAAATTGCCAGGGCTGAAGGCGTCGATGCCCGTGCCCAAGGAACTCTGGAGAAAGCGGAGCATCTGGCGCAGCAAGCTGAGCAGATCCCTGATCGCAAGAACAATAGCGATCGCGTGATTATGCTGGCGCGCCAAGCGGTGCAAACCGCTGAGGACGCCCGCAACATCGCAGCGCACGATAAATAACGCCGCGGCGGGATCGGAAGCGGCCCGGCGTGTATGCTAGACTGCGCGACTATGGGCCGTTTTATATCGATCTTAATCGCCTCATACCTGTTAAGTCTTCCGCTATTCGCGGCCGAGCCGCCCTCCGGTGAGGCGCTCTATCAAAAACGCTGCGCCTCTTGTCACGACCAGCCCAGCCCACGCATTCCGCCGCGCTCGGCTCTTGAAAATCTGTATGCGTCGCGCATTCTACGGGTCATGAATTCAGGCGCGATGATGACCATCGCCTACACTCTGAAGCGCGACGAAAAGGAGGCCGTGGCGGCGTACCTTGGCAAGCCCGGAGCGGAGCCCGGCCCCCCGCCCACAGCATTCTGCAAGGATCGTGCCGTGAAGGTGGACTCGGCCACCAAATTCACGTGGAACGGCTGGAGCCCCACCACAGCCAACGCCCGCTTTCAGCCCGCCGCCTTAGCCGGCTTGAGCATCGATCAAGTCAAAAGCCTGAGACTCAAATGGGCTTTCGCGTTTGAAGGCGACATCTCGGCCTACGCCCAGCCCGCCGTCATCGGCCGACAAGTCTTCGTCGGCAGTGCTAGCGGAGCCGTGCAAGCGTTGCGCGCGGACACGGGTTGCCTCGAGTGGGTATACCAAGCCGCCGCTCCCGTGCGCACCGCGATCTCTGTCGCGCCCCTCGGGAAGCAGCGTCACGCAGTGATCTTCGGAGACCAGACTGGCGTAGTCTATGCACTCGAAGCTGAGTCCGGCGAACTCATCTGGAAGAAAAAAGTGGAAGAGCATGAGGCCGCCCTGCTCACCGGAGCCCCGACCGTTTTCGACGGCACCGTTTACGTCCCGGTCGCGTCCTGGGAAGAAACGCGTTCTCTCAATCCCGAGTATGCCTGCTGCACGTTCCGGGGAAGCGTAGTGGCCCTGCGCATCCGCGATGGTTTTCAAATCTGGAAAACCTACACCATCACCGAGATACCGCGCCAACTCGGCAAGACCTCTGTCGGGACGGCGCGCTGGGGACCCTCCGGTGCCGGCGTGTGGGGCGCTCCCACAGTGGACGCAGCGCGCAAGTTGCTGTACGTGGCCACCGGCGATAACTACTCGCCCCCGGCCACTTCCGGCAGCGATTCCGTGATGGCGCTCGAACTCGCTAGTGGGCGCGTCGCCTGGTCGCGCCAAGTCACTGCGAATGACGCCTTCAATTCGGCCTGCGTCAGCGGCGTCAACGGTCCTAACTGCCCCGAAGGCAGCGGCCCCGACTTCGACTTCGGCTCCTCCGTCGTCCTCGCCAAAACCCCTTCGCGCCGCGATCTGCTGCTCGCCGGACAAAAGAGCGGCATGGTGTACGCCCTGGATCCCGATCGGAAAGGCGAATTAGTGTGGCAAACCAGGGTCGCCAAAGGCGGCGTGATCGGAGGCGTGCAATGGGGCATGGCCAGCGACGGCCAGAACCTTTACGCCGCGACCTCGGATGCGATCTTCGTGCAGAAGAACGGCGTGCGCAGCCTGGACGCAGGGGCCGGCGGCGGCCTGACGGCGCTGCGCTTGGCCGACGGCGCCAAATCCTGGTACGTCCCCCCGATCGCCTGCACTTCCGCACCCGGCTGCAGCCCAGCGCAATCCGCAGCCGTGACGGCGATCCCCGGGGTAGTTTTCTCGGGATCGATGGACGGCCACCTGCGCGCCTATTCCTCGGAAGACGGCAAGGTCCTGTGGGACTTTAACACCGTCCGTGAATTCTCTGCGGTCAACGGCGTAAAAGCCAAAGGCGGCGCGCTAGACGGCCCCGGCCCTGTGATCGTCAACGGAATGGTCTTCGTGAATTCCGGCTATGCGCGGTTCGGGGGCGCCCCTGGAAATGTGTTGCTGGCGTTTGGGCCCAGCGGCGACTAGCCGATCATTTTTTCGAGAGTCGATCCCACCCGGATGATGGTCTCATTCCGCTCCGGCCCAGTCGATACGCCACCGATCTCGACGCCCGTGCGCTCCTCTAGAAACTTTAAATACGCTTGCGCCTTCGCCGGCAAATCTTCGAAACGCGTCATGCCCCGCGTCGAGGTTTTCCATCCAGGCAAGTTCTGATACACCGGCTCAATCGCCTCCAGCGCGCGATACGTCGCCGGCATCTCCGTCACTTCCACGCCCTTCAGCCGGTATCCGGTGCACACCGGAATCTCCGCCAGCGAATCCAGCACGTCTAACTTGGTGATCAGCAGCGTGTCGAAGCCATTCACCATCGCCGTGTAGCGCAACAGCGGCACGTCGAACCAGCCGCAGCGCCGCGGACGGCCGGTCACCGCGCCAAACTCATTGCCCTCGCGCCGCAGCAATTCGCCGCCGCCATCCAGACTCTCCGTCGGAAACGGACCGGAGCCCACGCGTGTAATATAAGCCTTCGAAATTCCAATCACGCCGTCGATCTTGGTCGGAGGCACGCCCGTCCCAATCGAAGCCCCACCCGCGGTCGCACTCGAAGAAGTTACGAAGGGGTACGTCCCATGATCGACATCGAGCATGGTCCCCTGCGCGCCTTCAAACAAAATACGCTTCCCCTGCGCCATCGCGTTGGCTAGCAGCGCCGCCGTATCGCACACCAGCGGCCGGATGCGCTCGGCGAACTCCTCATACTCCGCCCGGATCTTTCCATAGTCAATGCTATCGTGCAGATTGAAAGTCGCGGCCAGCGCCTTCTTGTCTTCGGCCAGCGTGTCGTACATCAGCCGGAAACTCTCGGGATCGAACAGGTCCGCCACGCGGATGCCGCGCCGCCCGGTCTTGTCTTCGTAGCAAGGACCGATGCCGCGCGAGGTGGTGCCGATCGGAATGCGGTTCTCGCGCGCCTCCGACATCTTCTCCACCAGCCGGTGAAACGGAAAAATCACGTGCGCGCGATTGCTGATGCGCAATTGCTTGCGCACATCGATCCCGGCGGCTTCGAGCATGGCCATTTCGTCGAGCAGCGCTGCTAGATCAACGACCACGCCGTTGCCGATGACCGCCTGCACTCCCGGCCGCAGAATGCCGCTCGGAATCAGCTTCAGCACGAACTTCTTTTCCCCGATGTAAACCGTGTGGCCGGCATTGTGGCCGCCCTGATAGCGCGCCACGATGTCGAAGTGCTCGGCAAGCAGGTCCACTACTTTGCCTTTGCCTTCGTCGCCCCATTGCGCGCCGAGAACGATGATATTTTGCATGTGGTATGAATGCGGGCGCAGCCCCTCCGGCGCGCGCACAAACTCTCATTGTAGCAGCCGCGTCCGCTACAATAGCGGTGATGCAGCTTTCCGACATTTTCCTCCGGATGGGCCCGGACAACTTCGAGCAGCTCCTGCGCTCCATCTCGCTGGGACGCCTGAAGACCTTCCAGATGTTCGAGCCTTTTAAGACCCGCCTGCACTTGCACAAACTGAATGCGGAAGCTCTGCGCAAGTCCGCCCGCGCCAATGGAAGCGCCTGGAAGAAGAAGGCAACGCCGACCTCGCCACCGATCTCGCGCAAGCCATTCTCATTTCGCACATGGACCTGGTCAAAGCGGTCCTTGATGAACTCGGCGTGCCCCACGAGGACGGATTCTTCGCCAAAGACACCGATGTGAGCACGTACCTCAAAGACGGCTGGAAGCAAACCGCGTGGGATAAATTCCACGACAAGTTCCCCCCTGCGGCGTTGTTGTTCTACATCAACCATCTGGCTTGGGAAGTGGCCAAAGCCGAAGAAATATTCGCTCCCGCCGCATAAGAGTAGCGGCAGCCAGGCTGGGATATGATGGAAGCGCAGGCGGTGGAGCTATGTTCATAACCAAGAAGCATCTTTCACGGCGGACGATGTTGCGCGGGATGGGAGTGGCGGCGGCGCTGCCGTTGCTCGATTCCATGTTGCCGGCGCAGACTCCGCTGGCGAAACCGACGGTGCGGCTGGGGTTCGTGTATTTGCCGCATGGGGCGATTATGAACCAATGGACTCCGGCTGCCGAGGGCGCGGGGTTTGAGTTTTCTCCTATCTTGAAGCCGCTTGAGCCGCTGCGCGATTACGTCAATGTCATTAGCGGGTTGGGGCATAAGGCGGCGGATACTACGGCGGTGCATTCGTTGAGTCCGACTACCTGGCTGAGCGGAGTGCGTCCGAAGCCTACGCAGGGCGTGGATGCATTCGCGGGCGTTACGGCGGATCAAATTGCGGCGCAGCAGATCGGGCAGGATAGTTTGCTGCCATCGCTCGAACTTGCGACCGAGGACAATTCGGCGCTGATCGGGGCGTGCGATCGCGACTACGGGTGCATCTATATGAACACCTTGTCGTGGCGGACGCCGACGACGCCGCTGCCGATGGAGATTAATCCGCGCAAGGTTTTTGAGCGGCTGTTCGGATCCGGCGGGTCGGCTGAGGAGCGGGCGGCGCGTATCAAAGAAGACCGCAGCATTCTGGATCAGATTACGGCTGACGCGGGGGCGCTGCAGAAAACGCTGGGTGCGAAGGATCGCGCGATGGTGGGGGATTACCTCGAAAGCGTGCGCGAGATTGAGCGGCGGATTCAAAAAGCCGGGCAACAGCAGTTGGATTCGTACTCGGAACTGCCGGAGGCTCCGGTGGGGATTCCTTACGCCTTTGAGGAGCACATCAATTTGATGTACGACTTGCTGGCGCTGGCGTATCAGACCAACGTCACACGGGTGTTCACCTTCATGGTGGCGCGCGAGGAAAGTAACAAGACTTATCCTCAGATTGGCGTACATGACGGGCATCATGCTACGTCGCATCATCAAAACAAGCCAGAGAAGATTGAGAAGCTGGTGAAGATTCAGTCGTATCACATTGGGTTGTTTGCGCGGTTTCTGGACAAGCTGAAGAGCACGCCGGACGGAGATGGATCGCTGCTCGACCACTCGGTTCTGCTGTACGGCAGCAACATGAGCAACAGCAACGTCCACAATCATTTTCCGCTGCCGAATCTGCTGGTGGGCTGCGGGGCGGGGACGCTTAAGGGCGGGCGGCATTTGCGCTACGAAGATCATACGCCGATGACGAATCTGCTGGTGTCTGCGATGGACAAAGCAGGGATTCGGCAGGAGACTTTGGGCGACAGCACGGGGCGGCTCGCCGGGGTTTAACGGCATGCGCATTCTTTTTGGATTGGCTTTCGTCGCTATCAGTGTGTTCGCAGCCGAGTCACGCGTGGCGGATGCGGTGGAGAAGCAGGACCCAAGCGCGGTGCTGGCGTTGCTTGCGCAGAAAGCAGATGTGAACGCGGCGCAGGCGGATGGGACTACGGCGCTGATGTGGGCTGTCCGGCAGGATGACGCGCCACTGGTGGATTCGTTACTGCGGGACGGGGCGAAGGTTTCGGTTGGTAATCGCTACGACATTACTCCGTTGTATTTGGCTTGCGTGAATGCCAATCCGTCGATGATCGAGCGGCTGTTGAAGGCGGGGGCGGATGCGAACGCTTCTGGCCCTGAGGGCGAGACTTCGCTGATGACGGTGGCGCACACGGGCAACGTTGAGGCCGCGAAAATTTTGCTGGCGCATGGGGCGAAGGTGGATGCGCGGGAAAGCTGGCGCGGGCAGACGGCGTTGATGTGGGCGGCCGGGCAATCGCATCCGGCGATGGTGCGCGAACTGCTGGCGCGCGGCGCGGATGTCAATGCAAGGTCGGCGCAGCAAGAGTGGGCGCGGCAGGTTACGGCGGAGCCTCGTGAAAAGTGGATGCCGCAGGGGGCGTTGACTCCGCTGTTGTTTGCGGCGCGGCAGGGGTGTTTGGAGTGCGTGAAGATTCTGGTCGAGAAGGGCGCGGACTTGAATGCGGCGGATCTGGAGGGGGTCAGTCCGCTGCTGCTGGCGCTTATTAACGGGCATTATGATGTCGCCGGATTTTTGATCGGCAGGGGCGCGAACGTGAACGCCGCGGACAAAACCGGGCGCACGGCGTTGTATGCGGCGGTCGATTTTCATACGATGCCGGTGTCGAACCGGCCGTCTCCCAAGGAAATCGACAACGCGCTTTCAAGCATTGACATTATCAAGATGCTGATCGAGCGCGGGGCCAACGTGAACGCGCAACTGGAGCGGTTGCAGCCATACCGAACCAAGCTCGATCGCGGCGATGACACGATGTTCGGGGCGGGGACGACGCCGTTGCTGCGGGCGGCTAAGGCCGGCGATACGGAAGTGGTGCGGCTGCTACTCGCGAAGGGCGCGGATGCGAAGCTGACCACGCGGACGGGGATCAATCCGCTGATGGCGGCGGCGGGCGTGGGCACTCGCGAAGAGGACACTACGGGCCGCAAGAAGACCGAGGTGGAAGCTGTCGAGACGATTACGCTGCTTCTGGACGCCGGCGTGGATGTGAACGCGGCCGACGGCGCGGGTCGCACGGCGCTGCACGGGGCGGCGATGTGGGGACTCGATCAAGTGGTCAAGTTTCTCGCGGAGCGCGGCGCGAAGCTGGACGTGAAAGACAAGCGCGGGTTCACGCCGCTCGATGCGGCTGAAGGCAAAGCCGGCGGGCTGGGGTTTGACGCGGCTACGGGCGAGCCGCATCCGACCACCGCCGCGCGCTTGCGCGAGTTGATGAGCGCGAAGAGCGCCGGGCGTTAGAATAAAGTCTGTAGTTTTCGCTCCGTTGCAGATCTGCGCACCCGGCCGTGCCAACTTCCTTTCCTGGAGATTTCGGCATGACCAAATTCCTTTCGTACTGGCTGTTTCTTGGATGCGGCGCCCTGCCGCTGGCCGCGCAACTATCCGGGCCTAACGGCGACAATATGCAAGCCGGCGTGTTGCCCAAACAGTGGGCGAGCGGCGGGCCCAAATGTATGGAGATGCCGGAGTGGCAGGTTCACGAATACAACCCGGATTTTTATATCCTGCGGCAATCCGGCTGCACGGATTACGAGAAGCCGTTCGTGTATCTTCTATTCGGCAAGCGGAGCGCGCTCCTGCTGGACACGGGGTCGCATCACGGGAATCTGGCGCCTACTCTTTTGCAAACCGTCAAAAAGTGGTTGGGGCGCAACCAGCGCGAGTCAATTCCGTTGAACGTGGTGCATAGCCACTCGCATTGGGACCACACGGACGGCGACGACGCGATTGAAGCGCTACGCGATCCTGCCATGCCGGTGACGATGGTGAAGGCGACTCCCGAAGCCAACGCCAAGTTTTTCGGAATCGCGCAGTGGCCGGAGGACATCGGCGGTGTTGACCTGGGGGACCGCGTGATCGATGCCATTCCGCTGCCCGGGCACGATGTCGCGAGCATTGCGCTTTACGATCGCAAGACGGCGGTGGTGTTTACCGGGGATAGCATCAACGCGGGACGCATTTATATTTCCGATTTCGATGCGTATGTGAAAAGCAACCGGCGGCTGTTGAATTTCGTGAGCGGCAAGCCGGTGAGTTTTCTGCTGGGCTGCCACATCGAGCAGACGCGCACGCCTTACAAAGACTATCCCATGGGCACGATGTATCAGCCGGACGAGGCTCCCCTGGAGCTGTCGCGCGGCGAGCTGCTGGAAATTCAAAGAGCGGTGGACGATCTCCAAGGAAAACCGGCGCGGGTGGCCTTGCCGTGGTATACGTTGTGGCCGATGACGTATGAAGAAGAGGTCGCGCCGTCGCGCAAGAGTGCCATCGATGCGGTTTTCAGCGAGCAGAAGCGGCACATGTGGAATCGCGCTGAATAATTTAGTGGGTGTCGAAGAAGTGGCCTTCTTCCGCCAGCGATTGGCGGACGGCTACCAGCAGAGGCAGGTTGAGGACCAAGGTCTGAATAGTGGCGCGGCCGGTGGGAGTGAGGCCGTCGAGCAGCGCGCCTTGCCAATTGAAGTGTTGCGTCCAGCGATCCGTGCGCGGGTGGTAGAGCGGCGCTAAGGAGCCGGTGGAGGGATCTAGGCTCGCGATGTTGGGCCCTTTATGAGTGTTGCAGTGGAAGCAGGCGTAGGCCAGATTGTTGCGGAGCGACAAGCCGCCGTGCTTGCGGGCGATGATGTGGTCGATGTGAAAGGGCGCCGCGTGAAAGCGGTTTGGCATGTGGCAATATTCGCAGCGCTGGTGCGCGCGGCTGCGGATTTCGAGATCGAGAGAGTGGGACAACGGCTACTGCGCGCGGGAGCGTTTCTGCGCCAAGCGGGCTTTGGATTGCAGCAAAGCCAGGAGGTGGGCTACGTGGCGGTAGCCGGCGATTTCGCTGGCTTCGTCGGCAGTGAGAGCGGCGGCGGCTTTCTGGGTGAGCGCACTCATGCGTTCCACGTCGGACGGGCGGAAGCTGAGGCTGAGGATGTATTCGGCGACTTCAGGACGGAGGTCGTCGGTATCGGGTTGGAGGAGGCGGGCCAGGATATCGGCTTCGTGGCTGGCGCCGGTGGCTTGCGAGCCCATGAGGTGGGTCCTTCTGTTTTGAGTATAGCGGTGAGGCCGGTTAAACCGTGGGCGCGGTGTGTTCGGAAGCGCGCTCCAGGGTGTGGCGGCGCTGTAAGCGGCGGGCCAGCAGCCAGCAGCGGAGGGCCCAGACGGCTCCGGCGGTCCATCCGGCCAGGACGTCGGTGGGCCAATGAACGCCCAAGTAGACGCGGCTGACGCCGACGCATGTGCCCTGGTGCTTACCCGTCGCCTCAGGCCTGAGCGTGCAGTCGGCCGCCGAGCCCGGTGCGGTGTGGCGGCACGCCCATCCGGCGTCGCCCGGTAGGGCGACCAGCTTCCTGAACGGAAGGCGCTGTGCCTGATCGCCGGCCAGGATCAGCTTGCACCCGTCACTCGTCGGTGTTCTGCTGTACTGGGGAAGGCTTGGCGAGTCGTTCGGGCTCTTGAGGGATGTCGTCATCGCTGGGGGAGAACGCATCGGCGAGCG
>CAVPZQ010000042.1:0-68672 GCA_963710155.1 Bryobacterales bacterium
TAACATTGGCAATAACTCAATTCAGAGTAGAGTAAACACCGTAAACATACCATAATATGATAGCTGCAAATTGGGGCTTGGTGGACTGAGATGCACTGGCAATTAAATTCAACTTCGTCGATGCGGCTATACATGAGATTTCGTAAACATGTCCATAGCACTTGGCCACTTCCGGCCACAATGTTTGGCTCCTGAGGAAATCGTCGTCCAACAAAGACTCGGTCGAATGTGTAGCCGGTTCCGGTGCTGACGACTGATTTGAAAGACCCAAGGCAGGTAATGTCGCACCGGTATTAGCTATAAATGGAAGCACACATAACTAATAACAGGGTAACTAACATGGCTTGAAACTAACACAAACTTTTAAAGCGTGTTATCCAGTTTACCATTTTTAAAATCCACTGTAATCGCAGAAACATCCTCCAGGCATTGGACGAATCCTTTAGTTGGTTGGAATGCTCATAATTTTTTCTTCTGCACCAGAGACTATACAATTTCCACAGCATTTCATAGCAAATAAATCGTGACCATGAATTTGCACTCGAGATATTTCATGCCAACTTCGCGGTCCCCACGGAGCAAGTACTCTTGTCGTTTGATCTCGGCTTGCTGTAACAAGTAGTGCCCATCCGGATGATAGCTCCATTATCAGTAATCACCAAATATGTCCTGTGATGCTTGGTTGAACATTCCAAAAACCCTGTATAAAGTGCACTCTTTTCATTAAGTACTGCCCCTGTGACCGATTCTGTATACAATTTATTGTAAACTTGGGCTCACATCTTCTTGCTTCCAGAGTTGAACTGCGCCCTGAAATCCCCACGAAGCAATCGTCGATTCGACAGTGTCGAAGCAGTTGTTTATCTTTGCACCAAAACCACCAGGAATTTCTCCACCCACAGACCCAAGGCGTGCTTCTTCTGTCCATATGTCTCCACTGTTCGACCACAAAATGATAGATTGATCGCTCGAACAAGATAACAATTTGCCTACGTATTTCAACGCGCATTAAACCTACAATACTATTACAGTAATTACAGGTTCAATAGCACGTTACCTACCTTCGTTACTAAAATCTAAGGAACATATCCATCCTTCGTGGCCAATGATCATGGAATCAAACACTACATTGTAATTTTGGAACTTGTGAGTTTGAAACTCAAACTGCTGCTGATTGTCAGTGTTATTGCTTTCCGTGAACCTCCATACCGCAATGAAAGAATCCTGACCACCAGAAGCTAACAGCGTCTCACCATTTTCTAGCATAGAGTGTTTTTTGGTCATCAATTTCAGTTTTAGCAACGCTAACTAGCTAATTGCAATAAATTAAGCGACATTTGTCTATAAGTTTACCTAATTAGCAAAGCGCAATGCATCGGACCCAATCTTCGTGTTTTCTCAGAGTACAAAATTCTTTAAAACTATTGTCTTCTATCTCATTGTAAAGTACTACAGCACCTGAATCTCGGGCGACACCTAATACTACTAGATTAGAGCCCAATTTGTGAAAGGCCAAGTCCAGAGCAATTGAGTTTCTTAAGTCTAATGTTTGCTTTGGAATAAACGACAATTCTGCAAGAGAAAAATAGCGAAATTAAATTGAATCGATGAATAGTGATGTGACAAAGTCCCCAAATGTTCAGCAGTAAATGTGCATACCTTCTAAGGCAGAATAATATATCACAATGTGCGACCTAGATGTGATGTACCCTATGAGAACTTCTGACTTGGATTTTTGGATACCATCGCAGATCATAACATTGGTATGCGCCTCCTCTTTGTGAACAAGGTTTGGACTTAATTTAAGGTTCAGACTTTCTAAGGGAATTTCAGCTCCTTCCTCAAAAGGCTCTTGGTCATAGCTCCAAAGCGCAACACACCCATCAGCACCGCAGGTTACCAGCCACTTCTGTGCACTAAATACAAGAATCCATCAGATTGATTCGATTGGTTTACTCCTATTTTTATTTTGATTACATATTTGTTTTATTTTGGCCTTACGATTGTTTGAGATATCTGATGCAGTTTACCCGGCCCGTGTGGAACACTGATGTTTTAACGATCTTCTTATCCTGAGAAGAAAAGAAAAAGAACAAGTCAAATGGTCAAGTTATGCCGGATCTTAAGTTATGTTATGGAGAACTTGGACTTGAGTCTTATCAGCAGACTGTATCAATTGTTGCAATGAGATGCCGCGTAGCGCGTACTTACCTCGAAACTGTATACTGCTACCGCATGATTTGCCCCGAAAATTATAGCGTCCTGTGTTAGCTCCAGACAATTGTATGTGCAATTGCAGCTGGCAGCCACGAATTCCGGTTGCACTCGCATTGTTGTTGCACACACTTTAGTTAAGTGTCCGAGAGTCACGATTCACAAACACTGGCTACTGTTCTGGGTCGAAAGATGCTAGGAAGAACTGACATCATTCCAAAGTGAGTGACAGAGTGACAAGAATTACTTGGCAATTGCAATTGTCAAGCAAAATTACGATCACCACTACCAATGTACCAATGCAGACATTAAGAAACTAACTGAATCAGGCATAACATGTGCACCGAATTAGAAACTTTTGATCGCCTCCAAACTCCCAGCACACGCAAGCATGAGCCAGTCTCACCAGCATGAGAGCAATTCTCACATGTATTCCCAATGATGCAATGCCTAACACAGAAATTGGTTATTGGTTAACGAAAATTAGCGTCGCATTTTGCAATTAAGCCAGTGCCAGTAAAGATTGACTGCAACTGTTTGGGATTACTTCTGGGATATTTACATTTCCATTTGAAGCGGCAGTGGCTGGTTTAGCATTTAGTTGCAATTGGTCAGGGGGTCAGGCCACTGACGCCACAACCTCATACCACTAGAAAGCAGCTGTTTGGGGGAAGCTGCGACATGTGTTGGCGTCGGCTGACTATCCGCTTGCCTGGAATTTGATAATTTGGATACCCCACTGAAGAATTGAAGTGTCTAGTCATTTTCATTGTACACTTATGCACAACTTTTAACTAACCATTTGTTTTAAACCACTTACTTGGTAATCATTTCGGCAGCGGGAAAGAAGCTGATGCGACTTTTCCCATGTATGATGCTAAGCTGGGTTTGATGATTCCTGTCCAGTTCTAGTTGGTTGCGGAGAATCATTGGGAACACAGGAACACACGGCTGGATTTCTTTAACTCCAGTGCATGTGATGTGATGTGGTAGAGCCAAGAGCCAAGCCGAGTAGCAGTAGATTGTAGATTCTGTCCGTGATAAAATCACATTAGAATATATTAGAACTCTGAGAAATCAAGAGTCGGCTCTTCGCCGTAAACTTCCGCATGACTGGAAAAACAACATTTCGTTCTTTGTGCCTGCGTTGTCGGGCTTGTCTCCTGTCTGGTCTTATCATTCGTCTATGTACTCAGCTGATGCGCAAACTCGGAGATTCCGACTGGTTCAACACATTGAATAATCATAAGCGTAATCTTCTGTCATTCTTCATTGTAACTAAATTGTGTTCAAGGACAACGGGCCTGGTGCGAGGTGTCAACTCTTCAGTATGGGAATTTGAAGTGGGCTTCAATAAATTAATCTCTATTTACTGGTTGACTGCATTGAAGCTGTGTTGTGTACTGGAATGTGGAGTGAGTTGTGTGGTTGGGTCTTGGTCTTGGGTGCTCTGTTCGTCGGTGAGACAGGCGACGACCAGAGAGAGTGAAGCCCGAGCGCAATCACACAATTGGGTGTATACATAGACGCACACCGTGCATCACTATATACTTGCACACTCTTTTACAGAGTGAGCGCGAGTAAATAAGAGATGGTTGTAAAGGCCGTCTAGTGTATACACCGATAGGCGCACGTCATCGGCACCACAAAAATGTCAACTGCTCAATCCGAACCCGCCTTGCTCCAGCCTGGTCAAAGCATCAAGCCAAATGTGTGCCGCAGAAATTGTGAAGCAGCTAATTCGCCAAGAATTTCGAATATGGCAGTCAGCCGCATGAAGGAACTGAACAGCTACGACGATATCAATTACTTTGTAGAGGTAACGTGTTACCCGTCTCATATAGTACAGGTTGCTTTTCCTTTGGCACAAACGATTTATAGGCCTGCTGTGAAACATTTTGACTAAAACTACAGGCTGTGAGCGCCCAGGATGGATCACCTGGCAAGTTTGTATGTAAAATTCTAAACTCGATGGATTCCAGGAAGACTGGACACGTCCAAGCTGAAAACGCATGCATGCTCCACTTGAGTAAGCCACACGTCACATTACATGAACACGTTGCAAGAGTAAAAACAAGTACGGCAGCAGCATCAATGAGCCTTAATTTCAATTGCAGGATCAAACGGCTTCAATTGTCCGGTTCCGCAAAGAAACATGGATGGCAAGTTATTCTCGCTTGTTGCGGTGCCCGCCAGCTCACCTGATAGTGAAAACAATGGTAGGTCAGGTCATGGTTTTGGAGTTGGCCGTGCAAGCGTCGTAATTTCACGTTCTGTCACTTTGCTTTACAGTCACTACTGAAAATGTCCACGTTATCCGGCTCCTTTCTTTTGTCGAAGGAGAGATACTTGCGAGTATTGCGCTGACAAAGCCATTGTTGTTTGACGCTGGAGTGTATCTTGCCCACATGGACAATACGCTGAAGGTAAGAACATCACGAGCATGAACATGAATGAATGGAGGCCGCATGTCTAATTTTCCAATGATTTAGAGTTTCAGCCATCCTGCCCTGGTGGACCACGCCCAAATCTGGCAGCTGTTTCACGTTCCGAATTTGCGTAAATTCGCTTTCATTGTGGAGAAGGATCCACATCGATTCCAAATGGTCCAAAGTATTCTGAAAGCGTTTGACGAGCTCGTTGTGCCAGAGTACCCGAATCTGGAAAAGGGTACGTGATTTGGCTTCAGTTTAATTACAACACTGCGCCGACCGACTGATAAACGTAATTTCTCGTGCCACTTTTCAGGAATCATTCATGGCGATTTCAACGAACAGAACATTCTGGTGCGGCAAAGTTCCGCCGGTACTGACAACCCGGGGTACAAGATTCACGGCGTGATTGATTTTGGAGACATGCACACTGCGCACTACTTGTTCGAACTCGCCATTTTGCTGTGTTACATGATGCTGGAATGCGTCAAAATCGAGCTGGATCCTCTTGAAGGTTCGGGCTACACATTGGCTGGCTACATGACAAAACGTAACGTGTCGGATTTGGAACTCAAGCTGCTCAGAGTACGTGTCAAGTCCAATAGTCCAAATGTTAATGCTATTACTAATTTGAAAGGAGCGTGCAAGTGCAAGGCCCGGCTTTAAAAATCTCACTCTAAATATTTGCAGACATGTATTTGTGCAAGACTTTGCCAGAGTTTGGTCATGGGAGCCTACACTCACGCGTTGGACGAAGGAAACACGATCTGCTCACAACAAGTGCACGTGGCTGGGTTCTGATGAATAAAATTTGGAATGAGACGACGGACGAACAAATTCAGGCTATTTGGAAGCGTGTTATTGACACAGGAAGTCCGACAAACTGATACTGAAGACGACGCGAGTGTCCGTTTGAATGGGACGCTTTGCTTTATTACACGCAGAAGCAGTGCTTATGCTTATTTTGTCGCAATTTGAATAAAATGTTGACTGAAAAGATTGTGACAATGATACGAGAAAAATTTGACATCGTTTGAAGTCAGATGAGAATTCAACGTTGAAATTGATGGCTTGAGTCAGGACCTTCGTAGTTTCCAATGAACATGTTGTTAACTGGAGGAGCAGCAGCTTCACCTTGTCTGCCCTTCATCTGACCAGACTGGCGAATTTTATCTTGACCCCTCTTTCGCAAATCAGCACCTATTTACAAACAACATTTACGTGTAGGAGTTAGCTAATAAAAACAGCTGGCTACCTGTCTAAAAGTACGTCGGGCTCTTCCATGATTGGTGGCAAGTACTCCCCGATCTTCGAACGCCTCAAGCGTCTTGCTCTTGTCGGATTTGAGCTTTTTGCCTGTCTTGCTAACGATAGCAGCTAGCCCATTGGTAGATTTTGAGAGCACTGCCATTTCTCTCCCTTGAGCAATCACGGTGTTTTGGCTCTCAGCGATGTGGCGTCGTCGCTCACGCTCCTTTTGTCGCGACTCTTTGTCCTTGAGCATCTGCTGGGATTTGAATTTGACTTTCTCCGTGTTTGAAGCCAGGTGCCTCGCTTCAATCGAGACTGAGCGAGCTGGGCGCTGAGGTGCGTTCCGGATGGTACTCGCCGGGCGTTTCGCCGCAGAGGCGCGGGGTGGGAAACACTTTTGTGGGATTCGCTAAAGCCAGGGGATCGAAAGCACAGCGGAGCTTCTGCATGGTGGCGAGGTCGGGCTCGGCGAACATTTTTCCCATCATGTGTTTTTTCTCTTCGCCTACGCCGTGCTCGCCGGTGATCGAGCCTCCCATTTCGATGCACAGTTCGAGGATGCGCTCGGATAGTTTTTCGGCGGCGTGTTCCTGGCCTGCGATGCGGCGGTCGTACATGACTAGGGGGTGCAGGTTGCCATCACCTGCGTGGAACACGTTGGCTACGCGCAGGCCGGAGGCTTTGCCCAGGCGTTCGATCTCGTCGAGAATTTTTGGGAGTGCGGTGCGCGGGATCACGCCGTCCTGCACGATGTAGTTGGGCGAGATGCGGCCTACCGAGGCGAAGGCGGCTTTGCGGCCTTTCCAGACTACGGCGCGCTCCTCTTCAGTCTGGGCGACACGGATTTCGGTGGCTCCGTTTTCGCGGCAGATGGCGGTGACTTGGGCGATCAAGGTGTCGACTTCGGCGACGGGGCCGTCCATTTCGACGAGCAGGAGTCCGCCGCAGTTGGGGTAGTTGGCGTGGACGGCGGCTTCGGCGGCTTGGATCGCGAGGTTATCCATCATTTCCATGGCGGCGGGGAGCATGCCTGCGGCGATGATGTCGCTGACGGCGGCGCCGGCTTCATTGGTGCTGTTGAACGCGGCGAGCAGAGTCTGTACGCATTCGGGACGCTTCATGATGCGGAGGGTGATTTTGGTGGCCACGCCCAGGGTGCCTTCGGAGCCGACGAAGACGCCGGCTAGATCGTAACCGGGGGCGTCCAGGGTTTTCGATCCGAAGTGCGCGAGAGTGCCGTCGGGCAGGACGACTTCCAGTGCCAGCACGTGGGTGGTGGTGAAGCCGTACTTCAGGCAGTGGGCGCCGCCGGCGTTTTCGGCTACGTTCCCGCCGATGCTGCATACGGATTGCGAGGAGGGGTCGGGCGCGTAGAAATAACCTGACGGCGCTACGCGGGCGGTGACATTCAGATTGATGACGCCGGGTTCTACTACGATGCGGTGGTTGGCGAGATCGACTTCTAGAATGCGGTTCATGCGGGCGAGGCTGATGACGATGCCGTTGTTCACGGGCAGCGCGCCCCCGCTTAATCCGGTTCCCGAGCCGCGCGCGACGAAGGGGATGCGTTCGCGATGGCAGACGCGGATGACGGCTTGCACTTGTTCGGTGGAGGTGGGGAGCACAACGGCCAGCGGCATCACGCGGAAATTCGTGAGGCCGTCGCACTCGTAGGTGCGGGTTTCCTCGGGCGATGAGATGAGGCCGTGCGGACCCAGGATACTTCGCAGTTCGTCGAGGAAAGCCACTACGTCTGACTTTACCGCACCCAACTTGGTACCACGTAGGTGTAGAACATCGCCAGCAAACCGATCAGGCAGACCAGCAATACGCTGTGTTTCAAGGTGAAGCGCAGCAGGTTGGATTCTTCGCTGCGGGGCATGCCGGTGGCGGCGGCGGCTACTGCGATGCTTTGCAGGCTGATCATTTTGCCCATCACGCCGCCGCTCGAATTCGCTGCCGCCATTAGTACCGGGTTCAAGCCGAGCTGATTGGCGGTCACTACCTGCAGGGTTCCGAACAAGGCATTGGCCGAGGTGTCGCTGCCGGTGAGGAAGACTCCCAGCCATCCGAGCAAGGTGCTGAAGAACGGGAAGGCGGCGCCGGTTTTCGCGGCTACCAAACCGAGGGTCGCGGTCTGGCCGGAGTAGTTCATGATGAACGCTAACGCGACTACGCTCGCGATCGTGACTAACGGTAGAGCGAGTTGCTTGGCGGTGAGCCAAGTCAGTCGCGCTAGACGGGGCGGGCTGACGCGCAGCACTAGAGCGGAAGCGAACACTGCGAACAGGCACGATGTGCCGGAGGCGGACAATAGGTTCAATGTGTAGGGGGCTCCGTAGGGCGCGGGCTTGGGTGTGATAGGGGGCATGCGCGTGATCAGGTTATGCAGGCCGGGCCACGGAATAATGACGGTGGTTTTATCGAGAATCGCCTTGGTGGTGGAGCTGCCCCACAGCAGCACAAAGATCACGAGAAGAAGATAGGGGCTCCACGCCAGAAAGATTTCGCCAGGAGAGTGGCGGGATTTGGTGCGCGATTCATCGCCAACAGGAGTCCAGAAACGCAGCAGCAATAGCAGCGCTCCCATCGCGGCGATGGCAGCGAGCAGGCCGGCCAGGTTGGGGCCAATGTAGCTCGAAATCAAAAACTGGACACCACCGAAGGCCACTCCGCAGACGATCGCGGCGGGAAGCGCGGCTCGCAACCCAGGCAGGCCTCCCATCACCAGCATCAAATACGACGGCAGGATCAGCGCCAGCGGCGCGCACAGACGCCCTACATCGGCGGAGAGGCCGTCGATCGGAAGGTTCGTCACGCGCTGCAACATGATTAAAGGTGTACCGATCGACCCGAAGGCGACGGGCGCGGTATTTGCCAGCAGGCAGACGCCAGCGGCTAGAAACGGAGGGAATCCCAGGCCCGCCAGCATAGCCGCGGCGATCGCGACGGGCGTGCCAAATCCGGCGGCGCCTTCGATAAAACCGCCGAAGGCGAAGGCGATCAGCAGAGCTTGCATGCTGCGGTTGCTGGTCACGCTGCCTAGCGAATCTTTGATGATGTCGAACTTCCCTGTGTCGACAGTGACGCGGTAGAGCAGGATGGCGGTGAATACAATCCAGCCGATGGGCAGCATGCCGTTGGCAGCTCCGTAGAACGCCGAACTGATGGCGAGCATGAAGGGCATGTTGTAAACGGCGACCGAGATAATTGCCGAGGCGATGAATCCGGCTATGGCCGCGACCCAGGCGGGCTTGCGGAGCACTCCGAGCAATAGCAGCACGACAAACACGGGCAACACCGCCACCAAGGCGGAAAGCTGCAGACTACCGGCGACGGGGGCGTAGGATTGGGGCCACATGTATTGGATTATTGTGGCACGCGGGAGGGCCGGCTAGAAGAACGCGATGGCGCGTCCGGCCAAGCCGACGCCGAACCACAGCGTGAGGCAAAAGCAGGCGGCGAACTTGGTGGTGAGCGAGGGCGGAGCGTCCTTTTTGGTCAGGTAGCGTTCGAAGGTGAACGTGAACAGGAGCGCCGCGGCGAGCAGTCCCATCTTGATGAAGAAGGGCGCGCTGGCGTAGCACTTCAGGGCTTCCGATACGAACAGGAGCGAGCCGGAAGCTATGGTCGCGATCATTCCCCCAATGGTGAAGGGCAGCGCGTCGGAGGCGACTTCTGACAAGGGATAGCCTGCTAGGCCCCAGCCGAACAGGCGGAGATTCACGACTACTAACGTTCCTAATAAGAGCGTCAGGCCGAAGAGGTGGAATACTTCGAGCAGCGCGAAGATCCAGGTGGAGTCGCGAATCCAGACGGCGACGGCGGTGTGGTCGGCCCAGCGAAAGAATGGCAGGAACGCGTGGATCATATCGTTACTTCATCCCGTAGGCGGTCCAGCGGCCGAAGCCGATGACGCCGAGCCAGCAGATCAGTGAGGCCCAGCCTACCAGCTTGGCTCCGGTGGGCGTGATGCCGGTGGCGTCCCAGGTTCGCATGGTGGGGACGTATTTGATTTCGAAGAACAGGGCGTTGGCTCCGGCCAGGGCGAGGAAAATTAATTTGATGCGGAAGGTGGGACTGCGATAGCACTTTTCCGCTTCGGACCAGAAGAGGAGCGCGCCGCTTAGGAACATGGCTGCGAAGCCGCCTAGGTACCAGCGCTTCAACTTGTGCATGATGTCGGCGGCGGGGATGTGGCGGATGCCGGCGCCTACCAAACGCAGGTCGAGCATGACCAGGATGCCCACCGAAACGGCCAAGCCGAGGACGTGGACGGTTTCAATCGCGGGGAACGTCCAGATGGATTCGCGGATGGAAGTGCCGAAATCGGAATCCTGCAGGGCTTGACAGATTTGGTAGAGGGTCATTTCTAGATCTACGACGAGTGCTGAAACTTCACGAGTTTATCATACCCTCCCGGCGGCCCTCCCCGAGAGCGTGGGAGCGGGTGCAGTGTTGTATACTTCGACGAGACTCGGAAACTTTCATCAGGAGATCCAACGAATGAGTGATGTATTGAGCGGCGCGGAATTCAAAAAACAACTGCGCGCGGGCACGCCCAAACTGGGGCTATTTGTGAATTCGCACAGTCCGACGGTGGTGGAGCAATTGGCGCACAGCGGCTACGACTGGCTGCTGGTCGATTCGCAGCACGGACCCATGAGTTACGAGACTTTGTCGACCATGCTAGCGGGCATCGCCAGCGGCGGCGCGAAGTCGATGGTGCGCGTGGGCAGTTATCAGGACCGGCCTGGCATTCAGCAGTCACTGGACACGGGCGCTGACGGGATTCTGGTTCCTTACATCAACACGGCGGAGGAAGCGGTTGCGGCCATTAGTTGCATGCGCTATCCGACGGCGGGCACGCGCTCGGTGTATTTTCCGCAGCGCAGTATGAATAAGGCCGGATTGCTGGGCTATGCGGGCGCGGCCAACGAAAATACCATCAAGGCCCTGCAGGTTGAGACGGCGGATTGCATCAAGAACATCGATGAGATCGCGGCGGTGCCGGGGCTCGACATGCTGTTTTTGGGGCAGAACGATTTGTGCATGTCGATGGGGTTGTACGAGAAGTACGAGTTCCCGCACATGTACACTTCGCCTGAGCTAGGCGAGGCTACCAACAAGCTGATTGCGGCGGCTAAAAAGAACGGTGTGATTCTGGGGATCTTCCTGTTCGGCACTTCGCGCGTGGGCGAGTTCCTGGACAAGGGCTTCACGTTTATCAGCGTGGGTAACGATTTGCATCACGTGCTGACGCAGGCAGGGGCTTACGTGAACGACGTGGAGAAGATCGCGAAGGAAAAGGGCAAGTCCTGGAAGCGGCGCGATACGGCGCTTTTCTAAACCAGCAAACGCGGGCGCGCGCGGTATCATCATCACATGCAACTGGTGAAGAAGATGGCCCAGATTGGGGTCGAATCGGCCTTCGAAGTGATGGTGAAGGCGCGCGCGCTCGAGGCTACCGGCAAGAGCGTTATTCATCTGGAGATCGGCGAGCCGGATTTTCCTACTCCACGGAATGTGATCGAGGCGGGGAAAAAGGCGCTGGACGAGGGGTGGACTAAGTACGGCCCGACGCAGGGGCTTCCGGAACTGCGGCAGTCGATCGCTTCGTACATTTCGCGGACGCGCGGGATCAAGGTTGGTCCGCAAAACGTGTGCGTGGTGCCAGGCGGCAAGCCGATTATGTATTTCGTAATCATCGCGCTGCTTGAAGAGGGCGATGAGGCGATTTATCCCGACCCTGGGTTTCCTATTTACGAATCGATGATTCGTTTTCAGGGCGCGAAGCCGGTTCCGATTCCGCTGCGCGAGAAGCGCGGCTTTTCGCTGGACATCAACGAGCTGAAGGACAGGCTGACGGATCGCACGAAGCTGGTGATCCTGAATTCGCCACATAATCCGACAGGCGGAATTATTCCGGCGGGCGATATTCAGCAGATTGCCGCGATGCTGCGCGAGCGCGACATCATGGTGTTGAGCGATGAGATTTACTCGCGAATTATTTATGACGGCGAGCCTAGTTCTATCGCGAGTGTCGATGGGATGTTGGACAAGACTGTCATCCTGGACGGGTTCTCCAAAACTTATTCGATGACGGGATGGCGGCTGGGTTATGGCGTGATGCCGGAGTGGCTGGCGGGTGCCGTTGTGAAGCTGATGGTGAATTCGAATTCCTGCACGGCGAGCTTTACGCAGCGGGCGGGGATGGAGGCACTGGAAGGTCCGCAGGACGCCGTGGACGCCATGGTGGCGGAGTTCAAACGGCGGCGGGACGTCATCGTCAAGGGGTTGAACACGATTCCTGGGTTCCGCTGCCCGGTGCCGGCGGGGGCGTTTTACGTGTTCCCAAACGTCGAGGGCACGGGTATGGGCTCGAAGGAACTTGCTGACCATTTGTTGTATGAGGGCGGCGTGGCGTGTCTGGACGGACAGTGCTTCGGAGCCGAGGGCCGCGGGTATCTGCGCTTCAGCTACGCCAATTCACTAGAGAATATTCTGGAGGCGGTGGAGCGCATCCGCAAGGTTTCGACCAAATGGGCCGCGGAAGTTCACTGACAGTGTTCTTGTGGAGCGGCGCTTTGGCGTTGGCGCTGGGCGGGAGCTATCTGGCATGGACGTTTTATGGCCGTAAACAGGCTGATCTTCAGTTTCAGAAGAGAGTAGAACAAAAGGAACTGGAGGCGGGACGGCGATTCAGGGCTGCCTATGGATCAGACGACGTAAAGATCTCTGGGTTCGTCGTACGGCCGCCGGTCATTCGCCGCGGGCAGGAAACACTGTTCTGCTATGGGGTGCTGAACGCCAAGGTGGTCCGACTGGAGCCGCCGATTGATTCGGTCCATCCGGCTCTCAGTTATTGCTTTAATGCTTCGCCGACTAAGACCACTACATTCACGCTGACAGCCGAGGACGGCCAAGGGAAATCGGTGCAGCAGTCGCTTACAGTCACTGTGAAGTGATCTTTTACCAGGCGGACAGAAGCCGCAGACTCTTGCGGTCGAAGAAGGCTGCATCGGCGGCGCGGAAATAGCGGCGGATCTCCGGGCCTCCGATGTTCACTAAATCGTGATCCCAGGGGCACTGGACGCAATAAGGGCTGCTAGCGGTAGTCGAGGGTATCTATCGCGGCCGCGGAACTGCGACAGACATGCATTTCGCTGTCCAGCTCCGCCAGAAGCGCGTAACCGGTTCTTCCGCCCAGTAGCGATGCCGGGATCCACTGCTGGGCGAGCATGGGCAGCATAAGCGGCTACTCCCTAGTAACGCCACTTTAACAGGTACGACTTATGTGCGCTCGAGTTAGACGGCTCGCCTGAGGGCGTGGTAGAGCACCAAGAAGACGATCGCGCCAACGACGGCGACCATCAGGCTATACAAGTTCAGTCCGGTTACTCCGGTGGCGCCGAAGGTGTTGAAAAGCCAGCCACCCGCGATGGCTCCGACTATGCCGAGAAGGATGTCGAGAAACATACCATCCCCTTGTTTGTTGACAATTTTGCTGGCGATGAAACCCGCAATTAAACCGAGCACGATCCAGGCTAGAAATGACATAGATTCCAACTTTCTGCTAAGCGTTTTTGAGGCGCTTGGCTCCTTGTTCAAGCTTTTTGCCGGCCTTGTGCGCCAGATCCTTGGCGGTATCGGTGGCTTGGTCCGTCGCTTTTTTGGCAGCGCGGGCGGCGTCGTCTATTTTTTCTTTGGCTTTGTCTTTCAAATCGCTCATGCGATTCATGTTGCACGTTGGAGGCCTAACTCGAAAAGGAGGGTTACGGGAACGCTTTCAACTAGAGGGCAGTAGTTTCTACTTGCGCTTGATGCTCTATTTGCTTCGGCGAGGGAGGGTGAAGTAGAACGTCGAGCCTTGGCCGACTTCGGATTCGACCCAGATGCGGCCGTCGTAGCTTTCGACGACTTTCTGGCAGATGGCGAGTCCGATGCCGGTGCCGGGGTAGTGTTTTTTGGCGTGCAGTCGTTTGAAGAGGCCGAAGATTTGCACCTGAAATTCTTTGGGGATGCCGATGCCGTTGTCGCGAACGCTGAACAGCCATGAACTGCCTTGATCCTTCGCGGAAACCTCGATGCGGGGGAGGCGGTCACTGCGGTACTTCAGGGCGTTGGAAATCAAATTCTGGAACAGATGGCGGAGCGGGACAATGTCGCCCATCACGACAGGGAGGTCGGCGACGGCGATGGTAGCGTGGGTTTCTTCAATGGTAGTGGCGAGATTTTTCCCGACTTCGGCGAGGACTTCCTTGGTGTCGACCGGCTGCGCGGGAGCTTCGGCGCCTTTGGTGGCTTGGGAGTAGGCGAGGAGATCGCTAATCAGGAGTTCCATGCGATGGGCGCCTTCCACGCAATAGTTGAGGTACTCCAAGGCCTTGCCATCCAGCTTGTCAGTAAATTTAGCGGCTAGCATTTGGCTGTAGACGGCGACTTGGCGCAAGGGTTCCTGCAAATCGTGGCTGGCGGAGTAGGCGAACTGCTCGAGTTCCGCGTTGGCGCGGCGCAGGTCATCGTTGGAACGGCGCAGGCGCTCTTCGGAGATTTTATCTTCACTGATATCCTCGGCCACGAAGCTGAAGCGTGGGAGTCCACCGGGACCTGTACCAAGGTGGTTCACGATGGCGCGCAACCAATAGCTGCTGGAGGGTTTGGAGTGCTGGTACTCGAAGGTGATCGGGCGGCCTTCGGATTGGGACCGCTGGTAATTCTTGAGCCAGGGCTGATTGTTGGCGGGGTCGGCGACGGCGTCGAAGAACTTCGCGGCGGCGGCGTTGCGATACAGCGGGGCGATTTGAGCGTCTACAATTTCGGCTACTCCCATGAAGAGCGGCGAACTGTCGTAGAAGCTCTGGAGGGTCGCCTGGCTCTCTTTGAGCGCCGCTTCCGCGGCTTCGCGGCGGGAGCGCATGGAGAGGTGCGCGCCGATGCGAGCCAGCAATTCGCGGGAGGTGAAGGGCTTGATGAGGTAGTCATCGGCGCCGCCGGTGAGGCCTTCCACCTTGCTCTCTTCGCCGGCGCGGGCGGAAAGAAGGATCACGGGGATGGTTGCGGTACGGGGATTCTCGCGAAGCGCTTTCACGAGATCGAAACCGTTCATCTCCGGCATCATGACGTCGCTGAGAATCAGATCCGGGGGCTCTTTGAGAACGGCCGCAAGCGCCTGCGCGCCATCGGACACGGTGGTCACGGTATATTGATCGCGCAGCAGGCGGGTTACGTACTGGCGCATGTCGGCGTTGTCGTCGGCGAGCAGGATCTTGGGCTTACCGGTGGTTTCGGCGGGCGTGGCGCCGGCGCTGAGTTTGGATTCGGCTAGCGAGCGCAGGGCTTCTTCGACGAAAATTTCGGCCTGGAGCGCGGTGGACGCACGGTCTGTGCCGGGCCTGATGCGGTCTTTGGAGAGATGCGCCGCGCCTAACGGGAGCGAGACAGTGAAAGTGCTGCCGGCGTCCAATTTACTGGCGGCGCGGATGGTGCCGCTGTGCAGCTTGACCAATTCTTCGACCAGCGCGAGGCCGATACCGGTGCCTTCGATGGTGCGGCCCTTGGAGCCTTCGACGCGATGGAAGCGCTCGAAGATATGGGCCAGTTCCGCGGGCGGAATGCCGGTGCCGGTGTCCTCGACCGTGAGCAGGCGTGGCCCCCGGACGATTTCAGAGACACGGTTACAGCTCCGTGTAAGGTGAATTTCAGAGCGTTTGAGATGAGGTTGAGAACGATCTTCTCCCACATCTCGCGGTCGACGTAAACCGGGTCGTCGAAGGTCGCGCACTCGATTTTGAAGTTCAACCCGGCGCGTTCCATGGCGGAGCGGAAGTTGGAGGCGAGATCCTGGGTAAATTGGCCGAGCTCAGTAGGCTCATAGACGGCCTGCATGCGGCCGGCCTCGATGCGCGAGAAATCGAGCAGGGTATTGACGAGTTTCTGGAGGCGCAGGCCGTTGCGGTGAACCAGGTCGAGCAGCTCGCGCTCCTGCGGAGTATATTCGCGGCCGGCGGCGAGCAATTCTTCAACCGGACTGAGCATGAGGGTGAGGGGCGTGCGCAGTTCATGACTGACATTCGAAAAGAAAGTGGTTTTGGCGCGATCGATTTCGGCTAACGCTTCGGCGCGGCGGCGTTCGGCTTCATAGGCGCGCGCGTTGCCGAGGGCGGCTGCAATTTGTCCGGCGAGAAGATCCACAAATCCGCTGTAGGGGGTGTCATAGCGCTGGTAGGGATTGGTGCCGATGATCAGGAATCCGGCGGGCTGCTCTTGGCCCTGTTGGCGGATGGGAACGGCGACGGCGCGTTCGGCGGGCCTATTCCAACTGCCTGTAGGCCACGAAACCGCGTTGGGTTGGGTGGAAGTCTCGATTACGCGGGAGACGGACTGCTGAAACATCTGGCGCGCGGGCCAGGGGAAATCCGCGCGTCCATCGATGAGTTCCCGGGCCAGCGGGCTTTCGGGCGAAATGCCACTCCAGGAGGCCAAGCGCGCGCTGCCGCTCTCTTCAAAAAGATAGGTAAGCGTAAACGGCAAATCCTTCTGGTTCAGGCTGAGCTGGCGGCGGAGGGCGCGGAAAACTTCCTCTTCTGTTTTCGTGCTGGCGAGCGCTGCGGCGACATCGCGTAGAGTTTCGACGCGCCGTTCGCCGATGAGGCGGTCTGTTTCTTCAGTGACGACGCACAGCATGCCGGTGATGCGGCCATGGTCGTCTGCCAAGGGGCTGTAGGAGAAGGTATGGTAGGTTTCTTCGGGGAAGCCGCTGCGCTCCAGAAATAAGAGAAGCCCTTCGTCGTAGGTGGCCTTGCCGGTGGTGAGCACGGTCTGGATGCGCGGTCCGATGTCAGACCATATTTCAGTCCAGACACTACTCGCCGGAGTTCCCAGGGCTTGCGGATGTTTGAAACCCAGGGTGGGACTGTAGGCGTCGTTGTACAGCATGGTGAGATCGCTGCCCCAGGCCATCCACATGGCGTAGCGCGAGGTGAGCAGGATGTTCACCACGGTGCGGAGGCTCTGCGGCCACTGATTTATGGGGCCAAGCGGGGTGGTGGACCAGTCGAAGGCGGCGATGCGCTCCGCCATTTCTCCAACTTCATGTCCTACGATTGTGGGGCTGGGGAGGGAATCCACTGGCTGGTACTATGTTAACAACTTCGCCTGCCGAAGCTTCGATATACTAGGGACGTTCTTTCGAGGAGGCTTTTCATGAAACGTTCTGCGATGTTTTTGCTGGCGCTTCCGCTCATGGCAGGGTCGGTGCGCATTTACCAGACCAACAGCGCTGGGGATGCGGTGGATATTATCGATCCCGCCACCAATAAGGTGGTGATGCAGATTAAGGACATTGAGGTGCCGCACGGCGTCTCGTTCTCGCCGGATGGGACGCGCGCGTACATTTCGTGCGAGGCGGAGAACACGGTATGGTTCACCGACACCAAGACCGGCAAGCTGATCGGCAAGGTGCCGCTGAGCGGGCATCCTAATAACATTTCGACGTCGAAAGACGGCAAGCGCTTGTTCGTGGCGATTGCGCAGGCTCCGGGCGCGGTGGATGTGATCGACACGGTAGCGATGAAGAACATCAAGACCATTCCGATCAAGGGAGCGGGGCACAACACTTATGTCTCGCCGGACGGGAAGATCGTGGTGGCGGGGTCGGTGTCGGGCAAGTCCATCAATGTGATTGACGAGCTGACGCTGGAGCCGCTGTGGAACTTGATGATGGACAAGGGCGTGCGCTGCATGACGTTTGAGAAGGGCGCGGACGGGTCGACGGGGCGGTTGTTCGTGCAACTCTCGGACACGCATGGGTTCGCCGTAGTGGATATGAATACGCACAAAGAAATTCAGCGGGTGATGCTGCCTAGTGAACCGGTGCTTGGCGAGACGCATAGCGCGGCTCCGTCGCACGGGATTGGCGTGTCGCCGGACGGCAAGACGCTGTGGGTGAATAGCTCGCAGGCAGCGGGCGTGTTTGCGTATTCGATGCCAGATCTGAAGTTGCTGGGCTACGTGCACACGGCTTCGACGCCGGATTGGCTGACGTTTACTCCCGACAGCAAGACCATCTATGTGGCCAACGCGGGGGCGAATTACGTTTCGGCTATCGACATGAAGACCATGAAGGAAGTCAGCCGCATTCCGGTGGGCGAAGTGCCGAAGCGCAACGGGACTGTGATTGTTCCTTAAGACAGAAATTCGCGGACGCGCTCGGCTACTAGCTCGGGCGCGGTCCGCAAAGCTCCGTGGCCTAGACCGGGTAGCTCGGCTACGCGCGCGTTTTTCAACACGCGGGTGAGGGCTGCGGTGGCGTTCTTCAAGCTGTCCGAGGTGTCGGTTCCTAACAGCAGGAGCACGGGCGACTCGATGGGGCGGTAGCGCTCGAGGCTGGTCCCCATGCGCTCGATCTCTCCCATTTCGCGGAGCCAACCCGGAGCGAGCGCTTTGAATATGGGAAACATGGGATGGGCCCGCATGGCTTCGAACTGGCTTTGTGAGACGCCTACGACCTTGGTTATGCCGATCTCTAGCGCCCTCTCTGTATCGCCGGCGGCGATGGCTTGGCGGTAATCTTGGACTTCGGGACCGAACACTATGCCCGCGGGGGGTTCGTAGAGGATCAGTTTATCGACTGGTGTTTCGAGGGCTGCGCCTAGGGCACAGACGGCTCCGTAAGAGTGGCCTATTAGATGGGGCTTGGATCCGGCGGCGCGCAGCATTGCGGCGACGTCTTGGTATTCGCGCTCGATGGAGTAATCGGGGGCGTCACCGCTGCGTCCGCGGGCGCGGCGATCCATCAGGTAGCAGGTGAAACTGTCAGCGAGAAGATTGGCGACGGCGGACCAAGCCTCGGCTACGGCCAGGCTGCCGTGCACCATGACTAGAGGCGGTCCGGCGCCTGTGCGGAGGTAGCCGATAGTGGTGCCGTCCTGAGAGCGGACGGAGCCGGGTGTCACTTCGCGGAGCGGACCCAATTGGCGATGATCTGCCAATCGGGATCGTTCTTATCGTGGAACTGGCGTCCGCCGGAGTGGAACTCTTCGCCGCCGGCTTCGTGGGCCAGGGGCTGTTTGAGGAAGTGGCTGTTGTCGGGGTCGCCGGGTTTCACCAGGCGCGAGACGGTTTCGAAGTTTTTGCGGGATTGCTCTTCGGTCCAGAAAGTGGCGCCTTTGTCGAGGGGCTGCAGGCGGAAGGCGTTGGTGGCTCCCGCGTGACACACGACACAGCGGGCGTGGGTGGGGCGCTTCTTCACAAAGATGGGTTCGACCTGGGTCTTGAAGGTATCGTAGTCGAGCGACTGCGCAGCGGCGGGGATGGACGCTACGCATGCGAGCACAAATATCGACAACGCGGTCACACGGTTTTTGGGGGTCATACCGCCGCCTATGATATCAAACGGAGCCGCATCTGTCATAATCGCCTTGTGCCGCTTGTGCTGGCTTCGGCTCATTTGAGCGATGAGGAATTCCTGGAGGCGTTCCACTCCTGCCGTCTGCTGAATTCCGAGTTTCATCATGCGGATCACTTGCGTCTGGCGTGGCTGCATTTAGAGCGGGAGCCGATTGAGACCGCGTTGGCTCATGTGCGTGCGGGGATTCAGAAATTCGCTGCACATTCTGGGGCGACGCAGCTCTATCACGAAACGATCACGACGGCTTGGGTACGGTTACTGGCTACGCATCATGAGAACAGTTTCGATGAGTTTTTCCGGGAGAATGAGGCTCGGTTGAGCGGTGAGTTGCTGCACCGGTTTTGGAGTCCTGAGGTGTTGGCGGGGCAAGAGGCGCGTGCGCAGTGGGTGGCTCCGGACCGGCGAGAGCTTCCACTCCCATGAAGGTCCTTCTGTTTGGGGCGAGCGGGATGGTGGGGCAAGGAGTGCTGCGCGAATGTTTGCTCGATCCGGATGTAGAACGGGTGCTTTCGATGGTGAGAGCGCCGACGGGGCTGCGCGATCCGAAGCTACGCGAACTGGTCCACAAAGATTTTTTCGATTTCTCTGGGATTGAAAGCGAGTTGACGGGGTACAATGCGTGTTTCTTTTGCCTGGGGGTTTCGTCGGCGGGCATGAAGGAAGCGGACTACCGGCGCGTTACTTACGACATCACGATGGCAGCGGCGCGGGTGCTGGCGCGGTTGAATCCGGAGATGACTTTCATTTATGTTTCGGGGCTGGGCACGGACAGTTCCGAACGCGGCCGGACGATGTGGGCGCGGGTGAAGGGTAAGACGGAGAACGATCTGCTGCGGCTGCCGTTCAAGGCGGCGTATATGTTCCGACCGGGCGGGATAGTGCCGCTGCATGGAGTGAAATCGAAGACGCGGTTTTATCAGGCTTTTTTAACGGTGTTTGGTCCGCTGATGCCACTGCTGTATCGGCTATTTCCGCAATACGTGACGACTACAGAGCAGATTGGGCGGGCGATGCTGAAGACAGCGAAACTGGGCGCGCCGAAAGCGGTGTTGGAGACTTCGGATATTAACAAGTTGTGAATGCGGCTGCTGCCGGTATTTGGTATCGTACCTGATGGGATGAAGGAGGCTACTTTGAAACCATTTGCACTCATTGCGCTGGGCTGCCTGAGCGCTGCGGCGTGGGCCGCGGATGTGCCGGAGATTCCATTTGATTCGGTTCCGAACGTGCTGAAGCTGCCACCGGATATGTATTTCGGCGAGGTCTCGGGGATCGCGTTGAACTCGAAGCGACACGTTTTTGTTTATAACCGCGGGAACACGGTGGGACCGGCTTACGGGGCGACGGCGTCGCAACTGCTGGAGTTCGGGCCGGACGGTAAGTTCATTCGCGAGATCGGCAAGGGGTTGTATGCGTGGTCCTTCGCGCACGATGTTCGTATCGACAAAGACGATAACATCTGGGCGATCGACAAGGGCACGGACATGATCATCCGCTTTAATCCGGAGGGGCGCGTGACCATGGTATTCGGGCGCAAGAAGGAAGCCTCCGATGAGAATTCGGAACCGTGGAAGCATCCGAATCCGCCACTGCCGGCGATTGACGGGCAGTTCCGCCAGCCTACCGATGTGGCCTGGGATACGCAGGGCAACATTTTCATCAGCGACGGCTACATTAATTCGCGAGTGGCGAAGTATGACAAGAACGGGGACTGGGTGAAGTCGTGGGGGACGCCGGGTGCGGGTCCGGGGCAATTTAATACGCCGCATGGGATTGCGAATGACGCGGCGGGCAACATTTATGTAGCCGATCGCGGGAACAAGCGCATTCAGGTTTTCGATCCCGACGGGAAATTTTTGCGGCAGATTACGCTGGATGCTCCGGTGCCGGCGGATGCCAAGCCGTGGATGGGGAACATGCCGACTCCGACTACCAACGCTACGCAATCAGCGGGCGCTCCGTGGACGGTTTGCATTTCGCCGGGGCCTACGCAGTACATTTACACTTCGGACGCTTTTCCGGGGCGGATTTATAAGCTGACGCTGGATGGCAAGCTGGTGGGCGTGCTGGGCAAGGCGGGGCGGCAGATGAAGCAGTTCGGCTGGATTCATGAGATCGCTTGCCCGTCGGAGAACGAGCTGTGGGTGGCGGAGCTGCTGAACTGGCGCGTGCAGAAGCTGATCTTACATCCGGTCAAGGCGGGGTTGTAGAGCGAAACTAAGGCTTGGCGGCTTTGGCTAGGGTCGGAGTCGCTACGGCTTTGGTGGGGCGGCGCTTGGTGGTGCTCGCGGCGGCGTAGACGTCTTCTACGGCGGCGCGGAGGATTTCGGCGGCGCTCCAGGCTTGGGCGATGCAGCCGCGCGGAGTATAAGGATACTCGGCGTCGGCAATTTCGCAGAGGTGGCCCAAGCCAGTGGTGGTCACGTGCTCGGAGAAAGCGGTCAGCCAGGTTTCGGCTTGCTGGCGTGCGGCTTCGCTGCGCTGATTCACCTTCATATAGGCGGTGACGAAAGGACCCATCAGCCAGGGCCACACGGTGCCCAAGTGGTAGGCGGTGTCGCGCTCGGTGACGCCGCCTTCATAGCGCGCGCGGTAGCGGGGGTCGTGACGAGAGAGCGTGCGCAGGCCCAGCGGCGTCAGCAATTCGGTCTGCACGGTTTCGACTACGCTGCGGGCTTTTTCGGGCGGGAGCATGCTGTGCGGGAGACTGACCGCGAAGATCTGGTTGGGGCGCAGGGAACCGTCGGCGTGACCGTTTTCGACGACGTCGTAGAGGCAGCCGGTGGACTCATTCCAGAAACGCTTATTAAACGATGCCGACGCTTCGATGGCCAGGCTGGCGCAGAGGGATTCCGATGAGGGGTCACCAAAGCGGCGGCCAAATTCTTCCATGATGCAGAGGGCGTTGTACCACAGGGCCTGGATCTCGACGGGTTTGCCGGTGCGGGGCGTGACGACGTAGTCGCCGACTTTGGCGTCCATCCATGTCAGATTTGAACCAGTCAATTGAACTCCGGACTCGCCGCAAGCCAGGAGACCATCGGCATCGACATGGATGCCGTAGCGGGTGCCGCGCACGTGCCAATCGATGATGTCCTTGAGGATGGGATAGAGCTGCTGGCGCACGAACTTTTCGTCGCCACTGTAGTGGAGGTAGGCGCGGATGGCTTCGAAGAACCACAGCGTGGCGTCGGCGGTGTTGTATTCGGGGGTCTCGCTGGCGTCGGGGAAACGATTGGGTAGGAGGCCCTGGTCGACACTTTGGGCGTAGGCTTCGAGGATCTGGCGGGCGATGTCGAAGCGTCCGGTAACCAGGGTCAAGCCGGGCAGCGCGATCATGGTGTCGCGGCCCCAATCGGTAAACCAGTGATAGCCGGCGACGATCGATTTGAAGGACCCGCGTTGAACGATGTACTGATCGGCGGCGGCGGTCAAAGTTTTGACCAAAGGCTGGTCGATGGGTGCGGCATCGACGACGGCCTCGCGGCGGCGGCGTTCCGCTTCGCGCAGGACGGCGGCGGACTTGACGTCGTGCGGCTGAGTGGACGCGATCACGGCGGCGGCGCTGCGGCGGGTGAGTTGGAAGTGCAGGGTGAAGGGCTGGTACAGGTCTTCCTCGAAGTCGAGGCCACGCTCGCGCTCGACGCGATACTCGAAGTTCAGATACCAGCGGCCGTCGGTTACCAGTTCCTGCGCGTTATGGGCAAAATACAGAGGCGGTAGCCCGGAATAGGCGCTGATGCTGACCAAGCCATCCTGGGTATCGAGCGCCGGATTCAGCGCGTCGTTCTTATGCGTGGTGCTGTGGTAGTCGCGGAAGGCGATCAGAGGTCGAATCTCCAGTTCGCATTTCGGTTTACCGGAACCATTGATGGAGCGGACCTCATATTCAGTGACCGTGGTGTTTTCACCATGGACCATGAAGACACGCTTCTCGATTTCGAGGCCAGCGACGTGATAGATGAATACCGGGAACGGGTCCAGGCGGAATTCCTTTAAGTACTGATAGCCCTGGGGATGAACAGCGCCGGGATACTGATTGGACGCGAGTTCATAGCGCTGGCCGTCGATGACCACGGTTTCTTCGAGCTTCGACAGAAGCAGAATGCGGCCGGTGGGGGGCGTGGTAGAGGCCGTCAGCAGTCCGTGATAGCGGCGGGTGTTCAGGCCGATGAGAGTCGACGAAGCGAAGCCGCCGAGCCCGTTGGTTTCCAACCATTCTCGCGTGAGCGCCAGATCCAGTCTGGAGCAGACGCTTTGATCGAAGCGAATCAGGTCTGATTTCATGCGAGAACTCCACTTCGCTGCGCCACGACGGAACACACCTCTACAGATTCTTTTTCTAGCGATAGGTTACGACAGAATAGAACAATGTTTGGTGAATATTCCGCGGGGGATGCCGGGGGCGAAAGGTTGACTCTTCCGATGGCCCACTCCCGCACGGGGGATTGGGTCGAAGGGCGTATATACCGCTCACGCACCATCGCGCACACACTTTCTCGGAAACTCGGGAACGATTAACCATGGGATTCGGAGGAGGCGAATCTCAGGCTACCGTAATTAGAATACTCCAATTTTTTGATTTTGAAAATCATTTCCGCAGGGGATTCTGCGGACCGTTTCGGCAGTATGCGAGGGGGTGTATACTGATTGCCGGATTCAACCATGGGTAACTTCTTATTGCGGCGTTCCGGGTTACAGATGGCAGCGATCGTGTTCGGAATGACTGTGATTCCGGCGGGGGCGCAGCAGTTTCCGGCGTACAAGGCGCCGCGCATGGCGGATGGCCACCCGGATCTCAACGGCCTCTGGCAAGCATTCGTTACGGCCGATTGGGATCTGCAGGATCACGAGGCGCAGGCGGGTCCGCATGCCGAAGTGATGGGTGTGTATGGCGCGGGTCCGGCGGGGCAGAGCGTGGTGGAGGGTGGTGATATTCCCTACAAACCGGGAGCACTGGAGAAGAAGAAGCAAAACTTTGAAAAGCGCATGACGGTGGACGTCAGCAGCGATAAGACATGGCACGCGGTGGGCGATCCGGAATTGAAATGTTACATGCCCGGCGTGCCGCGGGCGACTTACATGCCGTTTCCTTTTCGCATTGTGCAGGGGTCGAGCCCGTACATATTAATAGCGTATGAATTTGCCAGCGCTACGCGGACGATCCGCATGGACTGGAAGGGCGAGGCTCCGACGCCGTCGTGGATGGGTTGGTCGCGAGGGCACTGGGAGGGCGACACACTGGTGGTGGATGTGACGGGGTTCCGCGAGGAGACGTGGTTCGATCGCGCGGGGGATTATCACAGCGAGGATTTGCATGTGATGGAGCGGTATACGGCGGTGAGTCCGTTTCATCTCATGTACGAGGCGACCATCGAGGATAAGAACGTGTACACGCGGCCGTGGAAGATCAGTTTTCCGCTGTACCGGCGGATGGAGAAGAACGTTCAACTATTGGAATTCAAGTGTGTGCCGTTTACCGAGGAGATGTTGTTCGGGCGTTTCAGCAAAGGAGGCGTCAGGTGAGGCAACGATTTTTGATTTTGGCGGCGGTGGTTTTGCCGCTGGCGGCACAGACGGCGGCTCCTAAGAAAGTTACTGCGAAAACGACAGCCGGGAAGAGTACGGCGGCATTTCGGACACCGTGGGGCGATCCGGACTTACAAGGGGTGTGGAACGATGCCACCAGCACACCGCTGCAGCGGCCCACCGGCCTGGCTGAGAAAGACGTTTTGAACGATGACGAGGCTGCCGAATTTCGGGCACAACTGGCGCGCGAATTGACTCGCGACCGGCGCGATGGCGGGGCGGAAGTGGACGTCAACCGCGCTTATAACGATCATTGGATGGATTCGCGGCGCCTGAAGATCACGGCGGATCATCGCACGTCTTTGATCGTGGACCCGCCCGACGGACGGATTCCTCCGCTGGTGCCGCTGTCGCCGGAGCGAGAGCGAAGGAAGGCGGCGCGCGCGGCGGCGAATGCTCGCTTTAACGCGGGGCTGCCGGAGAACTACAGGGACTTCACGCTGCCGGTGCGCTGCATCATCCGCACCGATTCCCCGCCCTACCTGCCGACCATTTACAACAACGACTTTCATATTTTTCAATCGCCGGGATACGTGGTGATCGGGCCGGAGATGATTCATAGCGCGCGGGTGATTTCGCTCGATGGGCGTCCGCACCTGGGCAAGAATCTGAAGCAGTGGCTGGGCGATTCGCGGGGGCATTGGGACGGCGATACATTGATCGTCGAGACTACCAATTTCCGTCCGGACGATGGGGTGGTTTTTATGGATGCGAATCCGGACACTTACAAGATCACGGAGAGGTTCACGCGGGTGGATGCGACTACGCTCAACTATGAGTTCACGGTGGAGGACCCAACGACCTGGACTAAGCCATGGACTGCGCGGATTCCGTGGAACCGGATCGATCCGGGCGAACAGATGTACGAGTACGCTTGCCACGAGGATAATTACGACATGGTGCACTTCCTGACGGGCGCACGGGCGCGGGAAAAGAGGGGAGAAGCGAAATGAAAACCGCTGCTGCTGTGGTGGTGTTGGCGATTTTAAGCGGGGCGCCGGTGTGGGCGCATCATGCGTTTGCCGCGGAGTTCGATGCGAAGAAACCGGTGAAGCTGCGGGGCACGGTGACCAAGATGGAATGGATCAATCCGCATGCCTGGATTCACGTCGATGTGAAAAAGGCCGACGGCACGGTGGATGAGTGGATGGTGGAAGCCGGCACGCCCAATACGCTGCTGCGGCGAGGGTTCACTCGGGATTCGCTAAAGCCGGGCACGGAAATTATCGTGGACGGGTATCAGTCGAAAGACGGGTCGTTGCGGGCCAATGGCCGCGACGTTACCCTGCCGGACGGGAAGACGCTGTTTCTGGGGTCGTCTGCGCCGGATGCTCCGGATGATAAAAAATAGATTATGAGCGATAAATACCTGCGAGAGAATCAGTGGTGGATCAGTCCTTATAACTTCGTTCCCGAAGTTCTGAGCAACCGGGAGTTGCCGGCGCGCGTGAGCATTCACGACGCTACGCTGCGCGACGGGGAGCAGACGCCGGGCGTGGTGTTCAGCGTCGCCGATAAGATCGCGATTGCCGAGAAGCTGGATGAAGTGGGTGTCGAGCGCATCGAGGCCGGGATGCCGGCGGTATCGGAGCAGGACTTCGAGGCCATCAAGGCGATCTCGAAACTCGGATTGAAGTCGCAGATCTTCACGTTTGCGCGGGCGATGACGGCGGATATCGACAAAGCGCTCGAGTGCGGGGCACAGGGAGTGATTGTCGAGATTCCGATCGGCTATCCCAAGCTGAAGTATCAATTTAAATGGACCTGGGAAGACGTGCTGCGCAAGAGCGTAGACGTGATCAACTACGCGAAGAAGCGCGGATTGTATGTTTGCTATTTTCCTTACGACACCACGCGGGCGCGTGAGGAGGATCTGCGGAATCTGTTCACGCGGCTGATGCTGGACGCGCCCCCGGATTCGATTGGCGTGGTGGATACCATGGGCTGCGCGCTGCCAGATGCTATCAAATATTTAGTCCGCTTGGTGAAGTCGCTGACGAAGCTGCCGGTGGAAGTGCATACGCACAACGATTTCGGCATGGCGGTGGCGACGGAACTCGCGGGCGTCGAGGCGGGCGCGGAGGTGGTGCATAGCTGCGCCAACGGGCTCGGGGAACGGACGGGGAACGCGGCGCTCGAGGAGTTGATGGTGGCGCTGCACGTCCTATACGGCTACGAGACGCAGTATAAGCTCGACAAGCTGCCGGAGTTGGGCGCGCTGGTGAGCCGCATCAGCAACTTCCCCATCGCGGCCAACAAACCGATTTTGGGCGATCGCAATTTTACGCGCGAGTCGGGTATTGGCGTGGATCTGGTGGTGAAGGAGCCGCTGGCGATGTTCGGCACGCATCCGGCGCTGACCGGGCGTCAGGGCGAAGTGGTGCTGGGCAAGAAGAGTGGGAAGGCGTCCATCACTTACAATCTGGAAAAGCTAGGCGTGACGGATGCGGACGATGCGGCGATCGGGGAGATGCTGAAGCGCGTGAAGGACCTAGGCATCGAGAAGCGCGGGTTGGTCAACGATGCGGAGTTCAAGGCGATTGTCGACGAAGTGCTCGCGGGCGCCAGGGCTGCCGTGCGTTAACTCAGCGATAGGTATTGTTCGAGGTGTGGTCGCCGGCGAGCCAGCGCTTGAGTTCGGCGTGGGCGTTGGTGCGGCGCAGACCAGCTTTTTCGGCAGCACTGGGTTCGTCTACAGTAAGCTCGACGATCATACCGTTGGGGTCGGTCGCGTAGAGCGATTTGCAGTAGCCGTGCTCCAGAACGTAGAAGGCCGGCTCCTTGTAGCCGGCGGCTTCCAGACGCTCGCGGACTTGGTCTTGCGTTTTGGCGTCGCAATTGAGCGCGATGTGATGGAACGGCGAGTCGGGTATCTTGGGTCCGAAGAGTTGCTGGTCTTCGGGCTTCGCGAATTGAAAGAAGGCTAGGGCGCTGTCATCGGCCAAGCCGAAGAAGCAGTGGCAATAGACTCTTTCCGCGCCGAATAGGTGATCGGATTCGCACCAGGTGGCTACTAGCGGGAGACCCAGCAGGTCTTCATAGAAATGGCGCGTAGCTTCCAGATCGCGAGTCACGTAGGCGTTGTGGTGGAGGCGCGAGGCGGTACTCATTGTGGCGGTGAATCTTCTCCCTTACAGACATCTACTATGCAGATGGTTGTGTTGGCCACGGGCGGAACTTTCAGTCCGCGGTCCTTCATTATTGTACGAAGGAGCGCGGCGGCTTCGGGATGGGCGATGGAGGATTGCACGCCGACGCGCACCACGCCGTCGGCGTATTCGACCGGTTGCCAGGTGTAGCCGTACTTCTTTTGATTCGGATTCGTGGTGTCGCGGCTGCCATAGTCGTGGGCGTCTAACTTGGCGCCGTGGTCGACTAGCGCTTGGATCACAGGGACACGGCCTTTGTGCGCGGCGCCGTGCAGGGCGGTGCGGCCGTCAGAGTCGACGGCGTTGACGTCGATGCCGAGATCGAGGCACAGCTTGACGGCTTCCAGATCTTCCGCTTCGGACCATTCGAAGGTGATGCCTTCCACCCAACCGATTCCGGACGCAGTGGCGAGGGCCGTCACGTTGTGTGCGGTGGGGATTTTGGGATCGGCGCCGCGGGATAGAAGCAGCTTCATCAGCATAACGTCGCCGGACTGGGCGGCGCGGACGAAGGCGGTCGCGCCGTCTTCGTAGAGCCATTGGTTGGTGAAGATGGTGCGGGTTTCGGTGCTGTCGCCGCTGCAAACAGCGGGCGTCGATTTCACGCCGCACACGCGGGCGTTCACGTCGGCACCTTTATCTAGCAGAAGCTTGATGTATTCCAGGTGATCCATGTCGGCGGGGCGCACGGGGTAGTCGCCGCCTTCGATGTTGCGATTGTCGGTGGCGAGGTAGAGGGGGCGCCAGCCGCCGTGGTTGGCGAGGTTGGGGTCGGCTCCATGTTCGAGCAGGTATTTGCCGATTTTGTAGTTCTTGTTCTGGGTCGCGGTCAAGAGCGCTGTCCAGCCATAGTTGGTGGGCTGGTTCACATTGGCGCCGGCGTCGACTAGAACCTTAACCGTGTCGAGATCGCCTTCGCGGGCGGCGAAGACTAGCGGCGTGATACCGCCGCCGTCTTTGACCTGATTGCGATTACCGAAGAACGCTGCGGCGTCGGCTACGTCGTCACCGCTGGTGACGGCGCGCGGGGGCGCTACGGGACGGCGTCTTTCCACGGCGTCGCCATTGGCGAAACGGGCTACGGCGGAGGGGGCGAGATACGCGCCGCGCGGACGGACTTCGGGGGCGGAGGCGGCGTTCACATCGGCTCCGTGCGCGATCAGTAATTTTGCCGCGGTGGCGTGCGATTGCTCCGCGGACCACATTAGCGCGGTGGTGCCGCGCAGGGATTCCTTGGCGCTCACATCGGCGTGGTGATCGAGTAGAACTTTCATGGCGTCGACGTTACCGTTGCGCGAGGCCATCATTAGCGGCGTTTCACCGTGCGGACCTTTCTCGTTCACGTCGGCACCGGCGTTGAGGAGCTTTTCGATCATGGGCGCGCTTCCGCTTTCGCACGCGAGCGACAGGGGTGTTGCTCCGTCGTGATTTGCGACCTTGACGTTGGCTCCGGCGCTCAGCAGGAGGTCGGCGAGCTCCAAGTCATTGCGATACGCGGCCCACTGCAGCGCAGTCGCTCCATCGGGCTGGGGCGCGTTCACGTCGGCTTTTTGCTGGAGCAGAGTTTTCACCGCTACTTTATCGCCCTCCATGGCGGCGTTTGCGACGGGGCTCGCGGCGTGTGCGGAGGCGCACAACGTTATCGCGCAGATTGCGGCGGCGAATTTCATACCAGGTCGGGCATCCTTCCGGTGCTATCGCCGATGCTGTCGGGATGGATTCCGTAGAGATCCAAAATACTGAGCAGCAAATTGCCGGTGGGCACGGTCTTCGAGGGAACCGAGATGTGGCGTCCGCCTTTGAGCTGGCCCGACGCGCTGCCCAGCAGAATGTGCGGGACGTCGAAATGTAGATGCTGATTCGAGTTGCCCATGTTGGTGCCGTAGAACACCAGCGAGTGGTCGAGCAAATTGCCGTCGCCTTCCTTGATGTTCTTCAGCTTTTCGGCGAAGTAGGCCACGCACTTCACGTGATAGGTATTGATCTTCGAGTAATTAAGAATGTTCGCGGGATTCTCGGCGTGGTGCGAGGCGCCGTGGAAGCCTGTGGTGGTGCCGCTTTCCGGGTAGGCGCGGGCCGTTAGATCGCGCGCATAGAGAGTGGTGGAGACGCGCGTGATGTCGGCTTGGAACGCCAGCACTTGCAAATCGAATTGCAGCTTGATGTGTTCATCGAAGGACGAGGGGACGCCATAGGGGGTTTCCATCGTGGGGATGGTCGCCGACGCCTTTCGCGCGATCTCCAGGCGGCGCTCGATTTCGCGGACGTCTTCGAGATACTCGTCGACTCGTTGGCGGTCGGCGGCACTGATGTCTTTCTTGACGCGAGCGGCGTGCTGTAGAACTTGATCGAGCATGCTGCGGTCCTCTTCGCGGCGAGCGGTGCGTTCGGCGGTGGAACCACCGGCTCCGAAGAGGCGTTCGAAGACCACTTGCGGATTGATCTCCATGGGCAACGGCTTGGTGGGAGTCACCCAGGAGATGGAATTCGTGTAGGCGCAGCTATAGCCTTCGCCGCAGTTACTGGAATTGGCGCCGGGATCTTCGACGCCGAGTTGCAGCGAGGGCATCAGGTTGTCCTGGCCGATCTTCTGCGCGATGAGTTGATCGATGGTGACGCCGTCGCGGATGTCGGCTCCGGCGGTCTTCTTGGGCTTGTCGGCGCAGAGGAACGCGGCGGCGACCCAGTGATCCGCACCAGTGACGCCGGGGGGTGGCTCGGCCGACTTGCTCCACATACCGCTGAGGATGTTGGTGTACTCGCGGAAGGGTTCGAGCGGCTTCATGATGGGTGTGAACTCGAAGCCGGCGCCTATTTTTTCGGGCACCCAATAGCCGGGGGCCATGCCGTGCGGCACGAAGATGGCGGCGAAGCGGGTGGGCGGGATGGCGGCGGTTTTCGCTAGCGGCGTTTGCGCGGGGATCATGGAGTCGAGCAAAGGCAGCGCTAGTGCGACTCCGGTCCCGCGAAGAACGGCGCGGCGGGATAAATGTTTCTTGCTGATGATTCCGAATTTAGCGGGCAGCGACATTTTCGTCTCCATAAGTGAGGCCCTTCATGTTCATCTGAAATTGTTCGCTCTTGACGACGCCGAGTACCAGCGATGAGAAGCGGTAGTTATTCTTTTCGGCCTCGCGCACGATGGAACGGAGCGTAGGCATATCGTAATATTCGACGCCGCGACCGAGCGCGTAGGTCATCAGGTGTTCGGTGGCGACGCGGACGAATTGCGGCGAGTAGCGGACCAGGGCGTCGCGCAGGCCTTTCAAGCCGTCGAGCTTGCTGCCGTCGACCAGGACGCCGGTTGCGTCGATAGGGTTGCCGGCGTCTTCCGTGCGCCAGGCGCCGATGGCGTCGAAGTTTTCGAGCGCGAAACCTATCGGGTCCATGATTTTATGGCAGGTCATGCAGGGCTCGTTTTTGCGATGCATTTCCATTTGCTGGCGCATCGAAGGCTTGGCTGCGCCGTGCACGTCGTTGTCAGTCGAGACCAGTTTGATCACGACGCCTGGTGGCGGATCGGGGGGGCTCACGCCCAGGAAAACTTGCATCACGGTCTTTCCGCGGCCGACCGGAGATGTGCGATTGGGCTGCGAGGAGACTTCGAGGAAGAAGCCTTTGCCGAGCAGGCCGCGGCGCATGTCGAGATCGGGCGTGAGCGTGACGCGGCGGAAGTCACTGCCGTAGACGTTGGGGATTCCGTAGTGCTTCGCCAGGCGCTCGTTGACGAAAGTATAGTTGGCGTTCAGCAGATCGATCAGACTGCGGTCTTCATTAACGATGCTCGAGAAGAACAGCAGCGCTTCCTTCTGGAAAGCATTGCGCAGGTTGTCGTCGAAGTCGGGGAAGGCTTGAGTGGCGGGTGCTTGAGCATCCAGGCCGCGGATGTTCAGCCACTGTCCGGCGAAGTTCGCTACGAACTGCTGGGAGCGCGGGTCGGCTAGCATGCGCAAGGTCTGGCGTTCCAGGACCTTGGGATCGCGAAGCTGGTTATGCACGGCCAAGGTCATCAGCTCGTCGTCGGGGACGCTGCTCCATAGGAAAAATGACAGGCGGTTGGCAAGTTCGATATCGCTGATTCGGTATTTCTGTCCCACCGCTAAGTTGGCGGGCTCAAGTTCTTTGCGGAAGATGAAGTCGGGGTCGATCAGGACTGCTTGCACGGCCATTTCAATGCCGCTGTCGAAGGTGCCGCCTTGGTTGCGGCCGCGCTGATAAAACTGGAGGAGCGTTTCGGTGTCCTGATCGGTGGCCGGGCGGCGGTAGGCGTGGCGCGCCAGCGCGGACACGATTTTCTTGGCGCAGGTGGTCTCCTCACCGGCGTTCGCGGGATGACAGACGAAAATCTTGCGCCGGCTGGGGGAATCGGCGGCGCCTTTCGCGTTGAAGGGGCCGTCGATGCGGATGTAGCCGACGTGCGGGTAAAAAGTGTAGCCCGCGATGCCTCCGGTTTCGATGGTGCTGCGCAGGAAATGCTTGTTCAGGTCCGCGGTGTTGGGCGCGTATTGCGTGGCCAGGAACGTCACGCCGACGGTGTGCTCGCCCGCTTTCATCGGGAAGCGGAAAGGCTTCGTCCCGCCGTGGATCGCGGGGCCGGCGCGCAGCTCGCGGTCCCAATCGTAGAGGTGGATGCGCTCGCTGTCGAGCAGTACTTCGAGCTTCTCACCATTGATTCCGCCAAAGGCCTGGTTGTTATCCATGTTGCCCAGGTTCACGGGCCAGACCTTGATTTCGTACTCGGCGTCGGCGGGGAAATCGTGCTTCACCAGCATGCCGCCGCGCGTGCCGAAGGGAAGGCCTTCGATGTGGTAATCCTGCGAGGTGTCTTCGGGAACGCGATAGGGCGTCTGCGCGGGGGTGGACACATCGCCCAGGGCGACGCGCGCGAGTTTGCCGGCGGCGGAGCGATACGCGTCAATGAGCGCGGGCGAGACGGTGAGCGTGCCGGCCTGGTTGTCGAAGCCGTGCGTTGAATCGTCGGAGGGCAGGAACTTCGCGGCATCGACGTCGAGGGCGAGCACGTCGCGGATGGCGTTCGAATATTCAGCGCGGTTCAGGCGATGCAGTCCGGGTTGGGGCAGTTTTAGAACTACGTGGCGATCGAGTTCCCCTTCGAGATAGGTGATCATCGACGCGTAAGTGGCGGCGTCTGGGCGCGGGGCGCCGGCTTGCGGCATCATGCCGGCTCGCAGTTTTCTGACGACCTTTTCCCAGCGTTCGGGATTGAGTTCGACGTGCGCGGGGTCGAGTTGGTCGAGCGCCAAGCCGCCGGTTCTGAGGCGCTGGTTGTGGCAGGTGACGCAATAGCGGTCGAGTAACGCGCGTTCGGCGGACGCGGTGGTCACCGGTTGCTGCGCTGGCAGGCGGGCGGTTGAGACCAGCAGCATCGAGACGAGGATGGCGTTCCGGAACACGCAGATTTTAGCCCTTTAGATTATATATGTTAGGGGCGTGGGCGTCATGCCCCTGGGGTCACTGCGGCGGCGCGGCGCGCATGCGATCGAGAATCTGCTGCACGCGTGGATCGGACGTGATCCGGAGGACTGTTTCCATTTCGGCAATCGCATCCGGCTTTCGGCCAGGGATTCGCGATAGCGCGATCGCGAGGTTGTAGTGCGTCTCTACCAGATTGGGGTCAAGACGCAGCGCCGCCTGCCATTCGGCGATGGCGGCCGGCGTGCGACCGGGCATTTGCGCGTAAACATTCCCCAGGTTGTTGTGGGCCCTGGGGTCGGCGGGCGCGTTTTGGAGAGCCGCTTCGAGCTGTGCGGCAGCTTCGGGCAGGTGGCCGGGCATCCGCGCGAAAACATCGCCTAGGTTATTGTGCACCCTGGCGTCACTGGGCTTGCTGCGCAGTGCGGCTTGATACTCGGTAACTGCTTCCGGAAGCTGACCAGGCATTTGCGCCAGAATATTTCCGAGGTTGTAGTGCGCGTCTCCGAAATCAGGTTGCAGCCGCAGCGCAGTTCTAAACTCGGCAGCCGCTTCGGGAGCGCGGCCGGGGATTTGCGTAAGCAGATTTCCCAAATTGTTATGGGCTTGGGCGTTGTCCGGATCACTCCGCAGGGCGGCTTGGTACTCGGAAAGGGCATCCTGACGCCGGCCCGTTTGTACTAAAGCGTCGCCTAGATTGTTGTGGGCTTGCGCGTAATTAGGGTCGATTCGTAGCGCGGCTTCATACTCTGCGACGGCTTCGGGCACACGGTCGGGGATTTGTAGAAGGGCGTTTCCGAGATTCATGTGGGCTCTGGCATCGTTGGGGACCGCCTGCACCGCGCTCCTCCAGAGACTGTAGGCATCGTACCAATCGAAATTCCGGGCGTAGGTTCGGGCGGCGAACACCAGGCATAGCAGGGCGACTGCGCTGGCCACCGCCTTTCGCCCGCTGTACATTCGGACCGCCGCAAGCGCGCAACCGGCTAAGCCGATGGAGGGCAGATAGGCCCAACGCTCTGCCATCACGCTCCCAATGAGGATTACCAGATTTGAAGTTGGGGAGAGAGCGACAAAAAAGAAAATCAGGAAGAAGAATAGCGGCTTCCTAGATCGCCAATGGACGGCGACCCATAAGGCGCCCAGGCAAACCGCAAGCGGCAAGAAGTCGATAGGGCGCCAGCCGAATAACGGCACGGCGTTGTAAGAATAATCGGCCGATAAGCGTACGGGCCAAAGGAACAGCCACAAAGTCTTGCCGATTACTTTGACGGCGGTCAACCGTGCAGTCCAGAAACCGGCGCTGATCAGGGGATTATTCGTGAATAGAACCTGGAAATCCGTATGCGATAGAGCGCGCCAATATAAGTAAAAAAAGGCGGCGAACGGTAGCGTCAAGGCCGCGTAGGACGACACGCGCTGGCGCCACGTCGCGCGATCGGACCACGTGAGGTCGTACAGAAGCATGACGCCGGGTAAAACGGCGGCATTCTCTTTGGAAAATAATCCGACGGTTTGAGAAGCGACAAGGGTCGCCAGCCACAAGAGCTTGCGTCGTCCCGTAGAAACGGATGCCTTCACATGGCAAAGTAAGCCAGCTAAGACGCCAAAGGCTGCTAGCAAGTCAGCGCGTCCTACAACATTGGTGACGGCTTCGGTGAGGAGCGGATGTAATCCCCAGAGCGCCGCCAACGCTAAGGCCCACAGCGAATCCTCAAAAATCAATACCCCCAACGCGTATACCAGCGAAACGTTCACAGCATGCAATACGAGGTTAATCCAGTGATAACCAACGGGGGCGGGGCCGTTGCCGAGGACCGCATAGTTCACGAGGTAAGTGAGCGTAGTGAGCGGGCGATAGCCTCCTGCCTCCGGCTGGCGCGCCCAATATCCTTCGGTGAGAATGCGCGCGACGTTTGCGGAGGTTGCGTCGTGAACGCGGGCATCCTGTAAAATCGCCAGGTCGTTATCGAATACCAGGCCTGCTTCGAAGGAATTCGAATAGGCGGCGAAGAGGGCGGCCCAGAGCAGCGCTATTCGCCATAGATGTGGATGTGCAGCGGGCGCGACATATTGCTTTTCGGGTGCGGCGCTGCCCTTGCGCGTTCGTGGCGCTGCGCTTTTCAATTTGATTCGGAGTAGACGCGCTGAACTACATTGGGGACGCCGCGCAGGTTGGGCCAATCGGGATACTTGGCCTTCAGTGCTTCGGTCACCATCTTTCCAGCGTCTTCGGCGGAGACGCCTTTGCGTTTGAGTTGCTGGGCTTGGGTTTGGAGGTCCAGGAGGAAGGCGCGTTCCTTTTGGATGAGCGAGCCGTCGCCTAACTCGCCGTGGTCGGGCACGACGAAGCGCGGGTTTAGCGGAGCGACCTTGTCGAGAATCGCCAGCCAGCCTTTGACGGTGGAGGCTTCGCCGTAGATCGCGGGCACCAGCTTGTTTTCGACGATGTCGCCGGAGATTAGAGTGCTGTCGGGTTCGACGAAGATCAGTTCGTCGCCTTTGGTGTGGCCGGGGCCGAACCACATCAGGCGCGCGGTGACGCCACCGCCCAAGTCCAGCTTCAGTTCGTCGTCGAAGAGGATGTCGGGCTTGCGCAGGACGACGCCGTCGAGCAGTTCCTTATTCTGCGCGGACATTTTCGAGAACATTTCGATCATTTGACGGCCGTTGGCATCCATTTCCTGCTGCTGTACGGTGTCGCGGATTAGAATCGTTCGCGGCGGGAACCCGGGCTCGCCGGCGGCGTGTTCGGGATGGAAATGGGTGGTGGTTAAGTAGAGCACCTGGTTTTTTGAGAGCTTCTCCACTTCGCGCGTGATGATCTGGCCGTTGCGCGCTCCCATGCCGGTGTCGACGACCAGGGTGGCGCGCGTGCCGATGACGATGGCGATATTGGGGAATCCCATGATGGCGTAAACGTGGGCTGAGACACGTTTGGTGGAATTCTCCGGCAGGATCACGGACTGGTCCATTTGCGCCGAGGCGACGGCACACATTGCAATCGGCGCCGCAAGAGATAGAATCGATCTGAGCCGCATGGTTTTCTCCCGTACTAGAATAGCTCTTAAGAAAGGGACCCGATGACGAAATCACGTGCCCTGCTATCCATGTTGATCGCTTTTGCGCCAGCCGCGCTACTGGCGGATGGTGTCCCCGACTTTTCAGGCGTGTACTACCCGATCTCTCCTTTTGGCCGCGCAGCGATTGGCGGCCCGCCCCCGGGCGTCACGCCACGACAGGGACCGCCGCCGCGTCCGACGGCTTCGGCTCCGCTGTCTGACGGTTCACGCGGGCGGTCACCGGACGCGCCCTTGTTGACGCCCGAGTACATGGCGAAGTGGCAGGAGATTTCGAAATCGCGCATCGCCGGATCGGCGGAGTACGATTACAGCGCCAAGTGTTTGCCTCCCGGAATGCCGGCGATGATGAGCATGGCGTACGGCATGGAGGTGATGCAGACCAAGGACAAGATCACCTTCTTCAGCGAATTGAACGATGCGCTGCGGCGGGTCTATCTGGACGGGCGCAAGCCTTCGGCGAAGGTTTTGGATGACCCGACTTATGCGGGTTATTCAACCGGTCACTGGGAGGGCGATACGCTGGTGGTCGACACGGTCGCGCTGCATACGCAATCCTTCGTCGAAGGGTTCACTCCGCACAGCGAGGAGATGACGGTGCACGAACGCATTCGCCTGGTGGAACCTACACTCCTCGAAGACCGCATCACCGTTACTGACCCCAAGGCGCTGACCAAACCGTGGGAAACGGTGAAAACCTATCGCAAAGCCGGACCGGGCAAAGACGAGTTGCGCGAGTTCGCTTGCCCTGAGGGCTTGTCCGAGGCCAAGTAGCTTAGGCGCCGTCGCCGTCGCGGCCTTTAACGATCTTGATCACTTTGCGGGTCTGCTGCGATTGATCGACAGTGACGCTGAAGAAGGGGAACATCATTTCTTCCCAGGTCATGTCGCCGTAGTAAACGGTTTGGTTGGGGTCCGGGTTGAACTTGTTGTTGACCGAGTTGTCGTAGTGCGCGGTCACCTTCATGCGCGTGCCCTTGGGAATCTTGATGGGCTTCGCGACATCATAGCCTAGCTGCCAATTGAAATCGTAATGCGGCACGCTGAGCAGCGTTTCAGTTTCGCCGTTGGGATACGTCAACTGGTAGGTCATGTCCTTGCCGCGGACGTGCATGTGTGGGAACATGCTGACCAGTTCGACATCCTGCAGGAATTCGGCGACCATAGGCGGGCTTTCCCAGTTGGGATTATTGGGCGGGATCGCGAAGCTTTTCGCGTCGCTGGGCGCGGAGGTCCCGATGGTAACGAAAGTACGCTCGGCGGGAGCTTTGGCGACTGTGAATCCGACGCGCGGGCGGTCCACCACGTCGCGGCCGATGGGCGTGTAGTGTAACTGGAACACGATGTCCGTGCCGCCCTTGATGAGTTTCGCTGAGTGGAACTGAGCGTAGTTCTGCGTGAATTGCCCGGGAACGTAGCAGCCTTCCGGGCCCGTCGCCCCTTTCAAAACCGAATCGGGGAGGCCTTCACCGGTGAGTCCAGCGTCTGCGGCGGACGTGCGGCCTTTATCGTCGCGCGGACGGTCGGCCCAGACGGGCGTGTTGTATTCGGTGTCGGGCGTATGCGGCTTGAAGTAGATGCAGATATGATGCGTGACGGCCAGCTCGCTGGGGCGGATTTCCATGGAGGTGACCCAGGTATCCTCTTTGATACCGCTGGGGACGGTGATGTAAGTCCACTCGATGACGTTGGACTTGGGTTTCGCAGGGACGGTGTACTCGGCTCCGTTGACGATAATGTCGGGCGGGATTTCCCAACCGTCGGCGGGCCATGTCATGGCGACGGGGGTGTCGGCGGCGTCCCCTTCGGGCGCGCCGGAATCGGCCCATTGCGCGATGGTTTCGATGTCCGATTTTTTGAGCGAGCGGTCGTTGACGAAGTGTCCGTAACGCGCGTCCGCAAACCACGGCGGCATCTTGCGGGTGGCGACCGCGGCCTTCATGGCTTTCGCCCAGGGGCGCGTGGTTTGATACGTCAGGAACGACATGGGTCCGGCTTGGCCGGGGCGGTGGCAACTTTGGCAATTCCGCTGGAGGATGGGCTCGACGTCTTTGTGAAAGGTGACGGAGTCGGCTGCAAAGGCCGTTCCGAGTAACGACAGCAGGGTGGCTCCGAGAGTCAGCGTCCTGGGGGTCCGCATTTTCCGATCATAGCGTTTTCCGCGGCTACCAGGCGGATGAAGTCGGGGAGTTCGTGGAGAGAGACGATACCGCCGGCGGGCTCGTAAGTGGTGAGGCGGCGGGCTTCGTCGGGGTCGTTCATCATCAGGACGGAAATGAGGCCGAGGCTGTTCGCGACCTTCAGACCCTCTGCGGTGTCGGTGAGATACATCACATGCTGCGGATTGAGGGACGCGGCGCTGATGGCGCTGCGCAGCGGGGCGGCTTTGATGCCGGGGGCGTTGTCGCGGGTCCAGATCGCGGAGAAGAATTGTTCAAGATTCCACTTGGCGATGAAGCGGGTGATCGCGGCGGTGGAGAGCGATGACGCTAGGACACGCTGGATGCCCATGCCTTTCAACTCGGTCAGCGCGGGGATCACGTCTTCGTAGGGGCTGGCTTGTTCGACGGCTTGTAATTCGTGAGCTTCGACGGATTGATTACCGGCGGCTTCCATTAGATTGAGCAAATGCCAGTAGGAACGGCTGCCGGATTTGCTGGGTTTGTTCTTGCGGCCGAAACATTCAGCGGCGATTTCGTTAAAAGGCTGCGTGGGGAATTCGGCGAGGCAGCCGACGGGCTCTAGTAAGATCGCCTCAATGATTTGCATGCTTTACGCGGTTGCATTCATCTTCGCCAGGCCGGATGCTAGCAGGCCTTTGGCCATGTCGATTTTCGTAGCGTTGTATTTGAGCGGGGCGGCGTGGGCCAGAGCGACGGCGACGGCTTGCTCTCCCAGTTCGGGGCTCAGCGTTTTTCCCTTGAGGAAGTTTTCGACCGTGGTTTCGCGCAGCGGCTTGCCGGAGATTCCTCCGAAGACCACGCGCGCGTCGTCGATGGTTTTGCCGCGAAGCTGGAGGCTCAGGGCGAGCGAGGCCATGGCGAAATCCCACACGCCGCGCGGGCGCAGTTTTTCGAAAGATGCTTGCAGGCCGGGCTTGGGCGCGGGGATCATCACTTCGGTGAGGATTTCGTTATAGCGGACAACGTGGGATTGGATGCGGCCGTCCACCATCATGTCGCCGGGAACGAGTTGCTCCATCGTGAGTTCCTTCACGCCGGCGGGAGTAGCGAGTTTCACCCGGGCGTCGAAGGGGATCAGCGCGGTCGCGGCGTCGCCCGGATAGACGGCGTAGCACAAGCGGCCGCCCATGGCGGAATGGTAATAACTGTTGTCTCCGATGGCCCCGAAGCAAATATGCCCGCCGTTTCTCCAGCAGGAATATCCGCCGCGCAGATATTGGCACCAGACTTCCTGCAGCAGATCGCCGCCCAGCGTCGAGGCGTTGCGCAGCTCAGGCGAGGAGATCTTGTTAACGGCCTCGACCAGCATCGGGTATTTCTTTTTGAGAAGATCCGAGTCGGCCAGCTCGGACAACTTGGTAGCAGTGCCGATGCGTACGGTGCCGTCGGCGTCCTCTTTGATGTAGCGTAGGTTGTCGATTTTCTTGATATCGACCAGATAGGTGGGCGCCTGCTGCAGGCGGTTCTTGAGGCGGATCAAGAGATCGGTCCCGCCGGCGTAGACACCGGCGTCGGTGCCATGGCGGGACAGAATCTGGATCGCTTCGTCGACTGTGGTCGGCCGATAGATGGAAACGTTTTTCATGCCTTACTCCGCTGTGCTTTCAAACCGGCCATGATCTTTTCGCGCGTGATCGGATGTTCCCGAATGCGAACGCCGCACGCATTGTAGACCGCGTTGACCAAGGCTCCGGGAACGGCACCGATGCTGGTCTCGCTGAAACTTTTCACGCCATAGAACCAGCGCGGTTCTAAGCTATCTATGTAGAGCTGGGTTTGTTTTGGAACGTCCATGATGGTGGGGAGGCGGTACGACAAGTAGCCGACACTGTAATGGCGCGTGCCCGGGAATTCGCGATCCCAGGGAATGGGGTCAGTAGCGATTTGCGTGCTCTCGATCAGCGAACCGACCATGTCCGCTTCGGCTACCAGCGGGTTGATCACGAGGCCGGTGTCATGCGGGTAGACGGCGCGGATGAAGCGCCAATCGCCGGTCCAGGTGTCGACTTCGACTTCGGCGAAGCATGCGCCGACGCCTTTGTTCGATCCGCCACGGGGACCGCCAGCGACACCGCGTCCGGTTTGGCGGATGACGCCGTTGTTGGCTTTCACGAGCGCGGCGAAAGTGGTCGACTTTGCGGGATCGTCGGTGGATGAAATCACGCCATCGCGAATGGTTAACTTGGCGGCGTCCACTTTCAAAAGACCCGCGGCGCGATCGAGCAAGTTCTTGCGGAGTTTATCGGCGGCATTGCAGATGGCCGCGCCTTGCAGCGTGATCGTCCGTCCGCCGAACCATTCGTCGCTCGACGGCGAGATATCCGTATCGCCCCACAGCAGGTGGATGCGGTCGCGCGTCGTGTATCCCAGCATTTCCGCTACAAGGTGCGCGAGTGCAGTGGCGGCGTTCGATCCACTGTCGGGCAGAGCCACGCGCATGGTGACATAGCCATCGGGACCTAACTCCAATTCCGTACCGAAAACTGCCGCGCCTTTGGCTGCCGCTAATTTAGCGAAGGCTTCTTCTCCTTCGTGGTAACCCATCAGGCCACCGTGATGCTGCGACATACCGACGCCGAAGCCGCGCTTGAATCTTCCAGGAGTGGCGTTCGGCGGAGTGCGCTTGTCCCAGCCGAAGGCCTTGGCGCCCTCTTCCAAAACTTCAACGGAGGGGAACGAATCGTAGGGATAGCGCGGATCGCTGGCCTTCGGGCGGGTAATGTGCATGAGGCGGAACTGGACCGGGTCAAGGTTCAGCTCATTCGCCATTTCGTCCATCATGCTTTCCCAAGACCACTTGGTTTCCTGTTGGTAATAGCTGCGCGAAGGGCCCGGGCGCGGGGCGTTGGTGCGGTACGCGCACCATAGCGACCTCCAACTGGGAACCAGCGACGTGTACAGTTCCATCTGGTTGGTAGCGGTGCCGGGACTCGACGCATGTCCGCCGAATTCCAGATCGCCGCAGCTCACATAGACTTCGTGATCGATGGCGGTAATGCGTCCGTCGCGCTTGGCGCCTACTTTGAATTTCGTGATAGTTTCCGGTTTGATCTGCAACTGCGCGAGTTCCTGATCCTTGGGCAGCATGACCTTCACCGGGCGATTGGTCACTTTCGCGAGATACGCGATCGACGGATAGAAACGTTCCGCAGCCAGGCGGGCGGAGCCGAACGTCGAACCGTTGTACTTATTGATGAAGCGGATTTTCGCCGCATCCATGTTGAGCGCCGCCGCGAGTACTTCGCGCACCGGATAAATTCCCTGCCCCATGCCCCAGAACGTGAGCTTGTCGCCGTCCCATTTCGCGACGCTGCCGCTGGGCTGCATGGGAACGGAGACGGCTCCGGCGAAGCTGTAGGTGAACTCTTTGATGACATCGGCTTCGGCGAAACCTTTTTCGAGGTCGCCTTGCTGGTCCGCCCACGTGGCCTGCGGATAGTTCTTGGGGGAATTAGCCGTGCGCAGGAGATTGCCTTTTCCGTGACCCAAGTCGGGCGCGCCGGACGCCATGGCTTCCTTGAGCATGGACGCGAAGGGCAGAACTTCGTAGTCGACATTGATGGCATCGGCCGCGTCTTGCGCGAGGTCTTCGGTTTCCGCGACAACGATGGCGACCACTTCACCTTGCAGGTTCAATTCCTGCGGAAGCGCGGCGGGCACGGCGCGGAATCCACCGGGGACGGCGCCGCCTGGTTTGGGCGCATTCTTATAAGTAAGGACGTAAGCCACGCCCGGCATCTTTTCGGCGGCCGTGGTGTCCAGATCCTTGACGCGCGCGTGCGGATGCGGGCAGGTGAGGAAACGCGCATACAGCAGATCGCGGAACCAGACGCGGCTGGCGTATTGGGCTTTGCCGGTGAAGCGCGGAACGGACACTTCGGGCAGCGCGGGCATGGGCTTGCCGACAACGTTGAGGTTTTCCGGCGGGTAGCCTTGCCACTTCTGAGTCACGGTGTGCTGCGGGCCTTCGATCAACTCGTTGCCGGGCGCGTGTCCACCGTGGGTGGAGAAATCGCGCACCATGGGCAGCTTGATCCGGACAATCGAATCGGGGCCCATTTCAATGGGGGTCTTGCTGCCGCGCAGCACGGAGGCGGAATCGATCACGGTTCGGATGATCGCGGGGTACGCGGAGCAGCGGCAGATATGGCCGGCCAGCGCGGCTTTCACCTGGTCAGCGGAGGGATCGAGATTCTTGTCGAGCAGCGCCTTTGCTGTGACTACCCAGCCGGCTGTGCAAAATCCGCAATCGGCGGCTACGTGGGCGTGTCCAATACGCTGCAAAGGATGCAGATTTTTCTCGTCGCCGATTCCCTCGATGGTGAGAATCTTTTTGCCAGCTGCTTCGGTAGCGAGGGTGTGGCAGGAATAGACGGGGACGCCATCGACTAGCACGCTGCAAGCTCCGCAACTGGCGCGATTGCAGCTCCGGTTTGTTCCGGTTAGTCCCAGCTTCATGGAAATCACTTCCCACAAAGTGGTGCGCGCTTCGTATTCGGCGGCGAGAGGCTTGCCGTTAATCAAGAAGGTGGCTTTCTCCCGGACCATCGGCGTAGGGAGTGAGTACGGCGAAGTCGGCGCCGCGAAGATTACGTCGCCGCCCACCGCGGTGAGGACGATGCCCGATCCAGCGGCTTGCAGGAAATTTCTGCGCGAATAACTCATTTCGAGACTCCATCAAGGGGAAACACGTTGGGGCGATATTGTTTGTGGCAGGCTGTGCAGGATGCGTCCAGCGGCTCGGCGAGCGCAGCGAGCGCTTTGGTGTCTTTTTCCTGCGCGGCTTTGTAGGCGGCGGCGCCGACGCCGGCTAATATTTGTGCGTCCTTCATCCAGTCACCTTGATCGCGGGCACGGCCGCGGGTCATCAGGAGGTTTCCGGTTTCCGCGAGCGTCACGGCGCTGCGCCGCACCGCGGCCCACTCTTTTTCGTCCGTCGCAGAACCGCGATTGATGAACAACAATATGTCGTTCGAGGCGGGATGGATCAGGTCGACCATCAACTGCTTCATGGTCGCTGACTCCTGCGCAAATGCGCCTGGCGCAAGCAGGAGCAACACGCACATAACTTTAGCTTGCATCGATACTGAAAATACCATACCAGTCTGCGCTCAATTTCGCTAATGCTTTTCGGGAGGCGCTTGCGGCCCGAGGGACTTCTCAGCGCCATCGACAAGCGCTTGCTTTTCGGCGTCCGTCAGGCGGGCGGCGGGATGCATCGGCAGATAGAACCAAGGCGGCATGTCCCCCTGCATCACCTCGGAGGCGACGTCTTTGGCGTGGCGCTGGGGCTGGTCCCATTGCGTGAAATTCAAGTGGCTGCGGCCACCGTTCACGTCTCTCTGTAAGAGCCATGAGACCGGAGCGACGTTCGAATACCAGGGCCACGCGGTTTCATTGCTATGACAGTCATAGCAGGCGCGGTGGATCAATTCACCGGTCTGCCGCGCGTTCCACGACGGCTCTTTCGTCACCGGCGGATTGGTGTGCGAGTGGCCGAAGGGAACGATCTGAATCACCACCACCGCCAGCAACGCCCATTTGAGAATCTTCATCCACATATAATGAGCGTCGCACAGCGGCGGCTGCCGCTTATTTACCGACCATGAGAATCGTGAACGATCCTGGCAGCAACTGACCCCGGCCCCCACGTCCGCCAGGCTGCGCGGGAGGAGTCGGCGGACCAAACTCTGCGCCGATCAGGATCAAGTGACCCGTCTTGGTATCGAGCGCGCTGGTTCTAGCGCCGGTCATCGTGGGCAGCGTCTGTTCCACTTCGAAGCTGGTGGGGCTGTTCTCCTTAATGATGGTCAGCGTGCCATCCCCCTGCGAACTGAAGGCTTCCATGGTTCGCGGATTGAATGACGCCCCATCCGAGCCGGTGCCGATTGGCAGAGTGGTTATGATTTTCCCGTCCTCCGCATTGAGAATGACCATGTTCGCTGGATTGCGGCAGGCGGCAAACAGAATGTGATTCTTGTTGTCGAGTGCGAGTCCGGCACAGGTGCCGCCCTTGCCCGCAACATCATAATGACCGGTCACCATCATCGTTTTGCTATCCACCACGGCGATGTTTTCTTTGTCCTCGACATCGATATAGAGATGACCTTTACCGTCGCTCGCCGCTTGCTCGGGCATACCTCCGATGTCGACCGTGCCGGTCACGGAGCCATCTTTCGCGTCGATCACCGTGACATGCGGCGCGACGTGACTGAGGACATATACGCGTTGGGTGGAAGGGTCGAACAAGTGGCCGTCCGGGTTGCCCGTGACGTCAATGGTCTTGATCACCTTCATCGTTTTGGTATCGAACATCGTGATCGGTTTGCTGGTGGCAAAGCCGTGACCGGACTTGGGATCGATCGCCGCGCCGTGCGCATTCGTGGTGCGGATTTCACCCACCGGCTCGAGCGTATCCAGATCGTAGACCGCCAGACGCGGAGTGGGTCCGGTGCGCGCGATGTATAAGCGGCGTGCGTCCACGTCCAGGCTGACGTAATCGTAACCGCCATCGCCGCCGACTTTGGCGGTCTTCAGCACTTTATAAGGACCGGCGGCGGGAGGTTGCTGAGTCCACCCGAGCGATGCGAACAGAGCGAACACCCCTGCAAATCCTACGCAGAAACGTAACATGAAAAACCTCCCGATCGATTATTTGTCTACCAAATGCGAAGCGTCTTTTTCGTTTTCCAAACAAATGTAATCCATCAACTCCGTGTTGACGGTGATGAACTCGGTGACCTTAACGGTCCACGGCTTAGTGTAAGCGTTGGGATCGTCCACCGTCACTTCGATCTCCAGAGTGCCGTAGTTCACCCGGTGGAAACGCTCGGTGAGCTTGGCGGCGTCGGTCATCGGGCTGCCGGCGCGGTCGAGCCACATGCCGTCGCGCAAGCCGTTGGTATGCACCACCAGCGTGTCGCCTTCCCACTTGCCGGATGAGTAGCCGTTCCAGTTGGGCTGCGGATCTTCGGGAAGCGCACGGCCGTCGGTAAAAATCTGGCGATAGCCTGCGTTGCGTTCGTTGAGGATCAGCAGGAGCCCGGGCACTTGCACGATCTTGCGGTATTCGGGATCGACTAACAGACGCGGCACTCCCAACGGCAGGCACGCTGCTGAAGTGGGATCGTCCCTGCCATTCAGCGCCTTGCGCTGTTTCACGGCTTCGGCCGCCCACGGTTGATAGGGGAGGCCGCCCGGGAGCCCCCAGCCGAAATCGATCCAGCGCAAGGAGGCGGCTTGCGGGAAGGGTGACCGCGTCGGGCGGAGCTCCGGCTTCAACGACCTGCCGTCATCGGCTTGCCAAATACCCGACAGGTCGGGCTTGCCGTCCGCAGTCTTAGGCGCGGGTGCGAGTAAATTCGGTTTGCCCTCGGCCGTTCGCGGAACGCCAGGAGTGGGATAGTTCAACCATTGCGCCCCGAGAGACCCGCTGATCGCGATACACGTGACAATAACGCGAGTGATCATTGTTGACTCCCGATTTGCAAGTGTACACCCGGTTAGGAATCAGAAATCAGGCAGGCCGATGGGAGGACGGTAATTCGCCGGGATCGCCGGAATCCTCCGCGCGCAGCCCGGCTTTGCGGAGCAAGTGTCTGAGCGAGCGCTCTCCGCCAGCGCCCTTTTGTTCACCGGCTTCGTGTCCTGTGCGGTCAATCAGAGCGTAGTGGGGGAAGGTTTGAGGCGCATACCATGCCGCCAAATTGGTATCGCTCATCAAAACGATTTTGCAGTTCCGCGGTGATTCCGACAAATATTTCGTCACGGTTTTCTTGGACTCCGCAATGTCCACGGCCAGCACCAGGAGACCTTGGTCCAGGAACTCTTCCTGGATGGCGTCGAGCGCCGGCGCGTCCCGCTTACAATACGGGCACCACGTCGCCCAAAATTCAACCAACACGACTTTTCCCTGCACCGATTCCGTGCTGAAGTCCTGGCCGTCCATGGTTCTGGCCTTGAACTTGACCTGGGAGTCAATGGCGCGAATGCTGGATGGAATCGCGAGGGAAAATCCAGCCGCAGCAAGCAGGTTTCTTCGGGATAACAGGGACGGCCAGCTCATAATCCGGAATATTATCACAAATAGACGCGATTTAAAGGCGGAATGGTAACATGGGTACCGCATGCGCATCAAACTATGGCTTCTACTGGGGCTTCTACTGGCCGTCGCAGCGCCGGCCTTTCCACAATCAAAGAACGTCATCGATGAGCTGGTGTTGGCGAACCATATTCTGGCGAATGAAGGCGTGCTCGATGGTTACGGACATGTGAGTGTCCGCGATCCGGCGAATCCCAATCACTATTTTTTGGCTAAGGCCGGGGCTCCGTCATTGGTGACAGCCGCCGACATTACAGAATACGACCTGGACAGTAAACCTGTGACCAACGCATCCGCCACCGGATACACGGAGCGCTTCATCCACGGTGAGATTTATAAGGCCCGTACCGATGTCATGGCGGTGGTGCATTGCCATTGTCCTGAAGTCATCCCTTTCGCGAATACCGCTGTGCCGCTACAGCCCATGCATCACATGGGATCTTTCATCGGCGCTGGCGTGCCGGTGTTTGAAATTCGCAACGCGGGCGGCGAGACGGACATGCTGATCCGCACACCGGCGCTGGGCCGGGCTCTGGCGCAGACGCTCGCCGACAAATCCGCCGTTCTGATGCGCGGCCACGGCGCGGCGATTGCGGCTCCTTCGCTGCACATCGTGGTGGGGCGATCTTACTATCTGAATCTCAACGCGCGCTTGCAGATGCAGGCGATGCAACTCGGCGGCAAGGTGAGCTATTTGGATTCCGAAGAATCGAAAAAAGCAGTGATCGATTACGAGCGCTCCTGGGATTCTTGGAAGCACGACCTTCTACTTACTCATTAGATGTTGCGCGTCTTTCTCGTTCTCACAGACCCAGTCCAGTAATTCCGTGTCCGGCAGGAATTCCCAGGGGATCTTCACGGTCCACGGCTTGCTGTAAGCTTTCGGATCGTCAATCGTCAACTGCACTTCGATGTGCCCGAAATCGGGGCGGCGGAAGCGTTCGGTGACTTGCAGAGCGCCGGTGTGAGGATGGCCGCCGTCGTCGAGCCAGGTATTCGGGTTGATGCCGGCGGTGTTGACGACCAGGGTATCGCCTTCCCATTTCCCAACCGAGTAGCCAAACCAAGCTGGATCGAGGTCGTGCGGGAGTTCACGCCCATCGATGAAGATTTCGCGAAACGAGTGATAGCTCTCAAAGAGCATCGCGATCTCGGTGTCAGTCTGGATCACTTTCTTGGGCATGTGATGGGCGTCGAAATCAGTCACGCTGTGCGGCAGGCAGCGCGTCGACGGCCTATTCTTGCCGGCGTCCGCTAGCCTCTCCTTGTAAAGCGCGGCCGCCCACGGGAGCATGGGAACCTCGACTCCATCGGCGGCGAGGTTTTCCAGATATTTGGTGCTGAACCCTGGAGCTGACCACGTCCCCGACAAGTCCGGGTGGCCATCACGGGTCCGGGGCGCGGGCGCTGACAAGTTCGCTTTGCCATCCTTGGTTCGCGGAATACCCGGAGTGAGATGATTGATCCACTGCGCCGCCAGCGGCGTAACAGCCAGCGCGATCGCCATGACGAGCGTTTTCATTTGGTGCGCGCGAATCTGTAATTGCCGGATACGTGCTTCACAAACAGGTCGGTCGGCGCGGTCTGGGGATCTTTGACAACGAACTCGACTCCGCCCTGGATGCCCACGAAGTTACTGCCCGACGTCGCGTGGAGTTGTACTTTTCCCCGGCCGTCGAGGTCGCCGAACAAAGCCTCGCCATCGGCTGTGATCACGATGGTTCGGGCGACGGTACGCCACAGCTTGGGCTGCTCCACATAAGTGCCGGCGTACTTCGCCAAGGTTTCGTGCGCTACCTTCACTTCCGATTTTTCGTCGTCGGAAGCCTTGCCCACCCAGTGCTCCAGATTCTTGTTGTTCTCGTTGCAGACGGCTTCGAGCAGTTCGGTATCGGGAGCGAGCAGCGAGCTGATCGTCACTTTGAACGGCTTGGCGTATACCTTGGAGTCCTGAATGGTCGATTCCATTTCCAGGTGACCGAAGTCGGGGCGGCGGTAGCGTTCCGTCGTACGCAGGGCTTCGGTGTGCGGATGCCCGTCGGTGTCGAGCCAGGTCTTGTCATTGAATCCGGAGCTCTCGACGACTAGCGTGTCGCCCTCCCAATGCCCCACCGAGTAGCCCATCCAAGCCGGTTGCGGGTCTTTTTCGAGCGGACGGCCATCGAGATAAATCTGGCGATAGGTGAGATCCTCATCCAGCATCACGATCAGAGTGGGCGTTTGCACGATCTTCACGTAGCGTTGCGCGGTGCTGTAGCCCGGACCCAGCGGCAGGCAGTGCACCGTCATGTGATCGCGGCCCAAATTTTCCTTGCGCTGCTCGACCAGAGTTTGCGCCCACGGCTGCACATCTCCGGGTTTCAGATCCGCCGCGATGTTGGCGCCATACTTCGGAGAAACTCTATTCCAGACTCCTGTGAGGTCGGGTTTACCATCGGGGGTGCGCGGCGTGGGCGCGGCGACATTCGGTTTGCCATCCGCCGTGCGCGGAATGCCGGGCGTGGGATAGTTCAACCACTGCGCTTGCACTGGAGCCGTCAGCGCAAAAGAGAGAATCGCCAGCACAACCGCCTTCATGTTCTGCCTCCTCAGGCCGTCTTACTGCTTGGAATATTTGTTCCGCGAATCCTTGCCGACCAGGTGCTCGACGTCCTGGTTATTCTCATTGCAGACGTACTCGAACAACTCCGTGCCGTACATGTATTTCGAGTGCCCGTACAAGGTAAACGCGCGAGTGTACGCACCGGGATCGTCGATGGTGACATCGTAGTCGAGATGATCAAAATCCGGGCGCCGGAAGCGTTCGACGATATGCAATTTATCGGTGTGCGGATGGCCGGCGAAGTCGAACCAGAAGACTTCGTTGAAGGCGACCGAATCCACCACGAAGGTGTCGCCTTCCATCTTTCCGATGGAATGGCCGTACCAGGTGGGATCGGGATCTTCGGGATGCGGACGGCCGTCCGTAAAAATCTGGCGGTAGCTGTGAGTGTTGCCTTCGAAAAGGACAAAGGTGTGCGTGGGTGTTTGCACGATGCGCCAGGGATGCGGCACTTGGCGCGGAACGCCCGCGGGAAGGCACACGGCCGTCGGGTCATCCTTGGCTAAACGCTCCTTGACCACCTTCGCCGCCCACGGTAGCAGCGGAATGCTTTCGCCCGGCTTCAAGGCGTCGTTGAGATCGGAGATGAAATGAGGATCGGCACTCCAGATTCCGGAGAAATCTACTTTGCCGTCGGCGGTTCGCGGCGTGGGGCCGGGCTTGGCTTTCGCGGCGCTCTTTTGCTGTCCGCTGGACGAGATCGCTGCCAAGCAAGCGAGGGCGAGGAAGGCGAGCAGACGGCGGCGCATGGTTCGCTACTCCTTATCCGCCGACGAAGCGCCGAACACGCTGGTGCCATCCGCCAAGGTGACCGACCGCGCATTGGCCATTTTCGAGCCGTCCTTAGCGAGCGACGCCTTGACCGTAATCTGATCGCCGACTTTGAGCGAATGTCTGGTCCATCCGCGCCGGATCAAGCTCGCAGGACTGCCTAACTCCAAATTCCAACTGGTCACGCTGCCGTCGTTTCCTTTAACGTCAACATAAAAACGGGCATGCGGGTTCATCCACTCGACCTTGGTTACGATGCCCGTCAGGACGATGGGTTTGTTCCCGTCGTACTCCGCGTCGAAAGAGTGATGCGCTCCCGCCGGTAACGCCGAACTCAGCAACCAAAGCCCTATTGCCGCAAAACTCAGACTGGATTTCATCGCCACGATCTTATCATTGGTAGGGATGAAACGGAACGAGGGGCGGAGCTTACTGGAAGGCTCCCAGCGAGGTGAAGGCGCCGGCAGCGGTGAATTCCAGCCCCATGACGGCGATGTCCGGGGTGGGGGCGCTGAACTGGATGGCTCCTCGAAAGCCGGCCACCGCCGGGTTATTCACGGTCACCACAAACGCCTGATGGGCGTGCGGCGGGAGCACGATCGAAGTAGTGGATTGCGCGCCACCGTCCGTCACATAGTTCATCGTCACGGTGAGCGATTGCGTGGCGTTGGCATTGGCAATCGCGACTGCCGTCACGTTGCCCTGCGTGTTATCAAACGGCATCAGGAAACTGCTGCCTGAGAAAGACGCGATCGACGACCCTTGCGAGTCCCGCGGGCTTCCGATACTGAATTGGAAAATGGATGTCAGACCAATCTGTCCGCTAGTGGCGATTTCTGCCCAGCCCTCCATCAAAGTGGAAGACGTTCCGGCGCTCTGCGCGAAGAACGACGCGCCCGGCGCGAGCGTGCCCGACAAGACTCCCGGTGCCTGGTTCACAATCGGAAAAGGCATGGCGGCGCCGGTGTCGCCCCAGAAGTGGAAGGTATAGGTGACCGGCACCTGATCGGTATTGATGATCGAAATGCGCGTGGTCCAGCCCGCTCCATCGAGAATATGCGGAATCCGAAACGCACTGCTAAAGGTCAACGAACTGCCGATGGTGATGCTGAAGGCCTGGCTGACGCTGGTGGACGTAGAATCCGCTACCTGCACCGTGAAGCTGAGTGTTCCGGCGGATGTGGGAGTGCCGGTGATGGCTCCCGAACTCGAAAACGACAAGCCCTGTGGCAACGCACCTGAAGCCAGAGTCCAGGCGTAAGGCGGACTGCCGCCGGTGGCCTTCAGAGTCTGTGAATAAAATGTTCCCGCGGCGCCGGCCGGAAGCGTCGGGTTGGTGGAGATCGTAAGCCCATCCGGAGTGGTGGCGGTGAAGCTCAAATTGGTCATCCCCGTCACCGTCAAATTCCCCAGGGTGGTGCGGGTGGTGGTCCAATCGTTGGGGCTGCTCTGCGTCACCGAAACCGGCGCAAGGGAGCTCAAACAATTCCAGCCGTTCAACCCCGACCCCGAGAATGCAACGACGGTGAAAGGGAAGCCGATGTCCTGAATGAAGCTGCCGGTACCGCCGGCGCAACTGAAATTCATGACATCGCTGAAGGAGCCCGCGCCCACCCCGGAGATCGACAGCGAAGTGGCGGTGGCGGTGGAAAATTGCCCGTTGCTGGTGTCGCGGGTGATGGTGAATTGGAAGGCGTTTCCGTTGAGAGTGGTGTTGCCCATGGTTCCCGTCAGGCTGCCCGAGAGGGCAAACACCAGGGTTACGGCGGAGGCAGTTTTTGCCGCCAGCAGACTCCACGCGAGAAAGGCCGCCGCGAAGGCGCTATGACGGGTTTTCAAATTGAATCCTCCAAGACGGGCGATCTACTGTGGAACTGCGAACCCCTGAAACAACGAGAGAAAAAATGGTGCGGAGGAGGGGACTTGAACCCCTACGAGATTGCTCCCGCTAGCACCTCAAGCTAGTGCGTCTGCCAATTCCGCCACCCCCGCAGGTGGAAACTTTCATGCCGTTCGAAGACTGTCTCTTGCAACTACTTTTTCTGATTCTGCGGCGCCGGTGCCTGCTGAATCGGCACGTTGAGCTGCTGTGGCGTGCCGGGCTTGCCGCCGACGATCGGGGTTGCAGTAATCGGCACGGTGCCCGTCGCTGGAGCGGCGCCGCCCTTCTGCTGAGTCACTGGGACTACCTTCTGAAAGATCGCGGGAGAAGCCTTGCCGGAGCGCGTCGAAAGAATCGACAGCGTCATCGACGTCACCATGAACAGTGCCGCGGCGATGGTAGTGGCCTTGGACAGCACCGTGGCCGAGCCGCGCGGCCCGAACACCGTCTGCGAGCCCATGCCGCCGAAAGCGCCCGCCAAGTCAGCCGCCTTGCCGCTTTGCAGCAGCACGACTACCGCCAAGAAAATACACACGACCACATGCACAATTGTTATTAGAATGACCATACGGCGATCCAGGAAAGAAATCTAATGCCTATCGTAACACGGCCCATCATTTATAGGCAGCGATGCCGGTGACGCGCTCGCCGATCACCAGGGCGTGTATGTGGTCTGTGCCCTCGTAGGTTTTGACGGTTTCGAGGTTGCACATGTGGCGCATGACGGGGTATTCGTCCATGATGCCGTTGGCGCCCAGCAGGTCGCGGGAGGCGCGGGCGCAATCGAGCGCTATGGCGACATTGTTGCGCTTCAACATGGAAATGTGGGCCGCGTCGGCTTGGCCCTTGTCTTTCAGGCGCCCGACTTGCAGGGCCAGCAACTGCGCCTTGCTGATCTCCGTGATCATGTCCGCCAGCTTTTCCTGCACCAGTTGATGCGAAGCGATGGGCCGCCCGTCGAACTGCTTGCGCAGGACGGAATAGGCGCGCGCCGTTTCGTAGCAATCCATAGCCGCACCGATCACGCCCCAACCGATGCCGTAGCGCGCTTGCGAGAGGCAAGAGAGCGGCGCGCGCAGCCCTTGCGCTTGCGGCAGCAGCGCGCTTTCCGGCACGCGGCAGTTGTTGAAGGCGAGGCTTGAGGTCACCGACGCCCGCATCGACAACTTCCCATGAATCTCGGAGGCAGTAAATCCAGGAGCCCCGCGCTCGACTAGAAATCCGCGAATGCCGTCTTCGGCGCGGGCCCAGACCACGGCGACGTCGGCCACGCTCCCGTTCGTGATCCAAGTTTTTTCGCCATCGAGGACCCAGTCTGAGCCATCGCGCCGCGCTCGTGTCAGCATGCCGGCCGGGTTCGATCCGAAACCGGGTTCGGTGAGCCCGAAACAGCCGAGCGCCTCGCCACTTTGCAGCTTCGGCAGCCAGCGCTGCTTCTGTTCTTCGCTACCGAAGGTCAGGATCGGGTACATCACCAGCGCGCTCTGCACGCTGATGAAACTGCGCAGCCCGGAGTCGCCGCGCTCGATTTCCTGCATCACCAGACCATACTCGACATTGCTCATCCCCGCGCAGCCGTAGCCTTCGATATTCGCGCCCAGGAACCCCAAGCGTCCCATCTCCGGGATGAGCTCTTTGGGGAAGCGCGCGTCGCGGAAGCAATCGCGGATCAGGGGCAGCACCCGTTGGTCAACGAACTGGCGCGCCGTTTGCCGCACCAGCAACTCCTGTTCGGAGAATTGCGAATCGATCAGCAAATAGTCAACACCGGGGAATCGGGACATGCGCGACTATTTTAGCGCGTGCCCCGCGCAGCGGGTTGCAACTCCGGATGACATGCTACGATGACCGGGAATGTTGTTCGCCTTTCCGCTCCTGTGGGCGGCGGGCGCCGTCGCAGCGTTTTTCTACGCGCAAGACCGGGGCATCCCGTGGGCGACCGCGCTGGCCGTGCTCCCCGCCTTCCTGCTGGAAGTCAGCTTTGTATTTCACGATGGGCGTCGAGCGCTTACGCCTGCGCCTGGAAAAGCTGCCGCCCGCCGGAGTCGCCGTGTCGCTGGTGGTCGCCGCCGTGGCGCCCTACACTTTGGCAACGCTAGCACTCCACGATTTTTCCTGGCACTCGCTAGCCGTGATCGCCGCGCTGGCCGTGGTGGCAGCGTTCTGGTACGTAGTGTTCCCGCACCAGACCGCAGTCGATATCCTATTCCTGATCTTCATCGCCGCCGTGTGGCTTTCGCGCGCCATCCCACCGCTCTATCCCAGCCCCCTCGACGCCCTTCCCCTGGGAGCTTTCGGCCAGTTGATGTGGTTCCGCACCGGAATCTTCGCCATGCTAAGCGTACGCCGCATGAAGAATATCGGCTTCGGATTCTGGCCCGCCGGGAGCGAATGGAAGATCGGTGCCCTGTACTTCCTGGCCCTCGCCCCAGTAGTCGCCGCCGTAGGTTGGGCCATCCACTTCACCAGCCCACACATGCACTACGCAAGTTGGGCCCGCACCACGCTGATCGGACTCGCCACCTTCTTCGGCATCCTATGGGTGGTCGCGCTAGGCGAAGAATTCTTCTTCCGCGGCCTGCTGCAACAGTGGCTCACAGCCTGGCTGCACAATGACTGGACCGGACTGCTGCTGACCTCCCTGCTCTTCGGCTCCGTGCACCTGTGGTATCGCCCCTTCCCCAACTGGCGCATCGCCACGCTCGCAGCCGTGGCCGGGGTCTTCTACGGCCTAGCCTACCGCCAAGCCCGCAGCATCCGCGCATCGATGGTTACGCATGCGTTGACGGTCACAGCGTGGCGATTGTTTTTTACGTAAGCGGACAGTTTCACAAGTACGCTCGTTTAAGGACGATCAACATACGGTTCAACAGCGCCACTTCTCCGGACTGCCGACATACGGCCAAGTGGACGAGAAGTTCGGATTATTGGAAGTAAGGGGAGCTAGCCTTGATCACACACCACTGCGAGCCGCATGGAGTTTTGTGCGACGAACCCTAAACTCTTATTGAGGACGGTTTATGGCCCAACGGGTTGCGACGTGGGCAACCAGGTGACGTGTAATCCACGCGCCGATCACAATCATGAATGGCGAGACGAATGTGCTGGCAAGTATCACGGATGCGGGGGAGCGGGGAAAGCGGTAGTCGCTCCAATAAGTGAGGTGAGTCAGAATCGACCATCCGCTTATCGTTTTCACACCTGGAAAGGCCGCGCCATGGATGCCGAACCAAATACCATTCCAGAGACCGAACGTAACCGCCGCAACCATCTCCCTTTTTCTGGTTGCCAATGCCAGCAGGCATCCAAATAGCATCGGGATGATAAGACATCCGATCACGATGTCATAGAAAAACCAGAATGCGTAAGGGTCTACATATCGATAGACATCGTAGCTATAGAGAAACGTCGCCACCGTTCTCTGATATTCCCGATTGACATAGCCGCTCAGAAACCAGAAAGCTGCCACCGCTGCCGTCCACTGTGTTGCACGAAAGCCATCAAAAAACATGGCAGCGACGGTCTTAATCGTCTGACGCCAATACCAACTTCGGGCCGCGGCTACTCCGTTATAAGACGCTAATCTGGAGAATTCCTCTAGAAGATCACCTTGGATTTCCTGCGCTTCGTTTTGAGGCACGAAAAGCATGATCAACCAGGACGCAGTATGTGGGGGCTTCATGCGCGTCTCCCGGCGAGATCCAGTCCTTGCATCATTCGATCGAGCGCGTTGTGAGTGCGGTTGATGGCTTGGATACCGTTGCCTGTGACGTGAAAGAAACGCTTGGACCTTCCACCGCGTTCGGGTGTGGGATCGCCACGAGAGGATCTGACATACGCTTTGACCTCCAGGCGATCAAGGGTCGCATAAATAGCGCCAATTGATACGTCTCGCCTCGTCCGAGATTCGATCTCCTGTCTTACGGTAACGCCGTAGGCATTGTCTCCAAGGCGAAGCAGCGCGAGCAGTACAAAGTGTTCAAATTCGCCGAGGTATTCGTGGGAAGCCATAAAATTATTATATCTACAATCTAGAACAAATCACAACGGGGCAAATCGAACATAAAACCTGGCAGCTCATCATCACTTTGACGTGTAACGCGCTAGCCGTAGATTTGACGTTCTGGGATGGAGCTCTAGGCTCCGACCGACGTCCGTAACATGCGCAGATTTCCAGTGAGCTTCGCGGGTTCCGAACCCGGGACGTGCCAGACATCGCCGGCGCGCGTCGCTTGTCCGTCGATTTCTCCCTCGCCTTCGATAGCGATGAGGAGCACATCGCCAGACGATGCCGGAAGGGTCAGCGTGCCTTCAACTTCTAAGGGCTCGGTGACGAAATAGTCGCACTCGACCTTCACCGCTCGCCGAGCGTCGTGCCGTCCCAAATGGCTAACCGCCAGCGCGCTATCCAGATGCAACTCTCGCCCGCGGCCGTAATCGAAGAAACGGTACGTGATATCCGACTGCTGCTGGATCTCGCAAATCGTAAGCCCCGCGCCGATCGCGTGCACCGTCCCGGCGGAGATGAAAAAAGTGTCGCCCGGCTGGGCGTCGAACCATTCGAGCATTCCCATGATGGTTCCGTCGAGCGCGCCGGCACGGGCTTGCTCGCTCGTCACGGGCTCGCGAAACCCTGCGGCGATCTTCGCGCCGGGCTCGGCTTTCAGCACGTGCCACATTTCGGTTTTGCCCGGAGAGCTGTGGTGGAAGCGCGCGTACTTATCGTCAGGGTGTACCTGCACGGAAAGGTTCTCTTCGGCGAATAGAAACTTCACCAGCAGCGGGACTTCGGGCGTTTCAAACCACACTTCGCCGATAGGAAACGGCCCGGCCTTGGCGCGCACGTTGGGGAACCACGGCTCCAGATCCCGGGTCCCCCACGGGCGTTCGCGAAAACTTGGCTCCAGTTTGCGGAGCGGCATGGTCTGCTCTAGCGCGTCCTTAGAGGCGCGCCGCGATGAAGCGCTGCAGACGGTCGAGGCCGCGCTCCAGTTCTTTCATCGAAGTCGCATAAGAGATGCGGATGTGCTCATTGGTGCCGAACGCTTCGCCCGGAACCACCGCGACGAATTCTTCGGCCAACAGCTTCTCCGAAAACTGCAGAGAGTTGGTGATGCCGTTGGTGTACGCGGCACTGACATTGGGATAAGCGTAGAACGCTCCCTTCGGCATTTGCGCGGTTACGCCGGGCATCGCGCGCAGGCGGCCGATCACGTAATCGCGCCGCTTCTTGTATTCGGCGAGCATGATGCCCACCGATTCCTGCGGACCGCGCAGCGCTTCGATCGCGCCCTTCTGCGCGAACGAGGTCGGGTTCGAAGTCGCATGGCTTTGCAGCTTCGCGATCCCGCCCACCACCGGCGCCGGACCCAGCACGAAGCCGATGCGCCAGCCAGTCATCGCGTAAGTCTTCGAGAGCGAGCCGGCCACCAGCACCGTGTCCTTCACGCCCGGGATCGCCGCCAGCGAGTGCGGCTCGCCATCATAAAGGAAGCGGTGATAGCACTCGTCGGTCATGACCCAGATGCCGCGATCCTTCGCAATTGCAATGATGCGCTCCATCTCGCCGCGATCGAAAATCGCGCCGCTAGGGTTCGACGGCGAGTTGAGGATGATCATCTTGGTCTTGGGCGTGATGGCGCGCTCGACCATAGCGGCGGTCAGCGAGAAGCCTTCCTGCTCGTTGGTGTTGACGAACACGCACTTGCCGCCCGCGTAGTTGACCACATCTTTATAGGTGACCCAATAGGGCACCGGGATGATGACTTCATCGCCCGGATCGACCAGCGCCTGCGTCAGATTGAAAATCGCGTGCTTGCCGCCGACGGTGACGATGCATTCCTTGGTGTTGTAGGAAGTGCCATAGTCGGCCTTGTGGCTATCGCAAATGGTCTGCTTGAGCTCTTCGGTGCCGCCGGTATTGGTGTACTTGGTGAAGTTCTGATTAATGGCCTCGATGGCGGCGCGCTTGATGTTTTCAGGCGTCGGAAAATCCGGCTCGCCGGCTCCGAAGTCGACCACATCGTTGCCTTCGCGGCGCAAACGGTCGGCGTCGGCGGCCACTTTCATGGTGGACGACGCGCTGATGAGCGAAATTCTGTCGGCTAGTGCTTGGGTTGTTGGCATGATTGTCCTGCTCCTTCTAATATCTCATTTGGCGACCCGGCTCTTCAGGCGCTCTTCGATCAGCGGGGGCACCAGTCCGGAGACGTTGCCGCCTAGCGATGCGACCTCCTTCACCAGTTGCGAACTGACAAAAGAATACGCCTCCGCCGCCATTAAAAAGACCGTCTCGACACCCGGGCTCAGCAGCCGGTTCATGTGCGCGATCTGCAATTCGTATTCGTAATCCGAAATGGCGCGAATGCCGCGCAAAATAAAATTCGCTCCACGCGCCGCCACGTAATCTACCAGCAGCCCGTGAAAGCTGCCGACCTCGACGTTGGGATACGGCTTCACCACTTCAGTGAGCATCTCGACCCGCTCGGCCACCGTGAACAGGCTCTGCTTGCGCTGATTCTGCAGCACCGCGACGATCAGGCGGTCGGCCAGCTTACTGCCGCGTGAAATCAGGTCCAGGTGCCCGTTGGTGATCGGATCGAACGAGCCCGGATAGATAGCGACTATTCTTGACGGCGGCTGCGCGGCCACACGCTCTCCTTCAGATGGTGGGATTTAACTTTAATTCTAGCAAAGCGCCGCCTGTGATATGCTTCCCCAAGACTGGAACTTCCCTCATGAAAACCCTTTTTGCGATTTCGATTTTCAGCGCCGCGGCCACGCTATCGTTCGCGCAAACTTTGCCTGCTGACATCAACGCCACCACGCTGACGCGCCTGCCTCCCGTCCAGCGCCAGGACCTGGACGCTGACGGCCAGAAGATTTTCGATTCGCTGGCCGGTCCCAACAATAAGGGCCCCCTGCGCGGGATTCTTGGGCTAGGAATCTATGACCCCAAGCTCGCCGAAGCGCTCCATCTTCTGCACGATTCAGTCACGAAGTACGGCACCCTCGGCAACCGCGTTGACGAACTAGCGATCCTGGTGGCCACCCGCGAGGAGCAGATGTCGCTGAACGAATGGTATGGGCACGAAGCGGCCGCGCTGAAGGCGGGATTAGATCAGTCCATCATCGACGTGGTGAAATTCGGCAAAGAACCCACGGGTCTCGATGCGAAAGACGCGCTGGTGATCCACTTCGGACGCGAATGGTTTCGCGATCACCGCGTGAGCCCCGACACCTTTGCGAAAACGGTGGAAGCGTTCGGCCAGCGCGGGACTGTGGAACTGATCGGCGTGATGGGCGATTACGCCATGGTCGGCATGATGCTGCAAGCAGTGGACCAGCAACTCCCCCGCCGCCCGGCGCTGCCGCCTCTCAAGTCGGCGAAATAAGCCCTAAGCCACCCGATCCATCGCCAGAAACTCCTGGATATGCGGATGCGTCGATTTCTCCAGATCCACCACCGGCCCAAAGTAAATCGCCTTTCCCTCGTGCAGCACCACCACCGTATCCGCCACTTTTCGCATCAATTCCAGATCGTGCGTGACCACCACCCCCGTCAACTTCAACTGCCGCTTCAGCCGCAGCATCAAGTTGCCGACGTGGTCGCTCATAATCGGGTCCACCATAGTGGTCGGCTCGTCGTAGAGAATGCACTCAGGCTGCGCCGCCAGCGCACGCGCGATCGCCACTGCCCGCCGGTGCCCCGTCGACAGCTCACCCGGGTAAACGTCGCGGAACTCCAGCAAGTCCACCATCGATAGCAGCCCGTTCACCACATCCTCTTTATTGTGCGGTGTGTAGTCGTCCCGCAATTCCAGCGAAAACAGAATATTCTCGCCCACGGTAAGCGAATCGAACAGCGCCCCGGACTGGAACACCATGGTCACTTTCTTGCGAATGGCTCGCAGTTCGGCCTCGGTGAAATCGGTAATGTCCTGATAGGAAACGATCACCCGCCCGGAATCAGGCTTCAGAAAGCCCATGATGTGCCCCAGGCTTACGGACTTACCGACGCCACTCCTTCCGATGATCGCCAGAGTCTGCCCGGCGTCTACATGAAAATTGACATCGACTAAAACCGGGTAGTCGAACGTCTTATATACATTGCGGAATTCGATGTAATGCTCGCTCATCGTGCGCCCCACTCGACTGGTGTGTTCACGTTTTCGAGCACGGCAGCCTTCGCAACCGGCCATGCTGTGGCCCCGAGGATTTTGAGTAAATCATGCATTTTGAATCGTTTATGTTCGATAGCAGATGCCACGGCGCCCTCGGCGCGACGATGGTAGACGGCACACAGGGGGTGCAGGCCAGCCTCGGTTTGGGGCACCAGGCAGGTGCTTCCACACTGCCGTGCGGCGTCGAGCAATTCGCCCAGGAACTCAGCTGTGAGACCCGGCATATCGCAGGCGACCAGCAGATTCCAGTCCGCCCGAGTGTTTTTCAAAGCAGTGAACAAACCTCCGATCGGGCCACAGTCCTCGACCAGATCCGCCGCCACCGCCAGCCCCAAGTGCGCATAACGCTCGGGAGCGCCGATCAAAGTGACGCAACCAGCCGCGGCGCGGACCCGCTCGGCCGTACGCTCGACCAGCACCGACCCCTCGATCGGCAGCAGCGCCTTGTCGCGTCCCATGCGCGAGCTGCGGCCGCCGGTGAGGACAAATCCCGCGCTGGACTCCATGAGAAGATAGTAGCAATGCGCCGCCGCGAAAACAGGGACACTTTTTCATCAAACAAAAAGGTGTATATTTGTTGTTTAGCGATAGCTATGCTGGCCGCCTCCCCCATGCGCGCAGCGGACGCCTCCGTGACGTCGTCTTTATTGACGCCGCGAGCCGACACAGGAAAGCTGTCGGTGGTGCGCGTTGACCGCCGCACCGGCAAACTTATCCGTACCATCTCAGGCGGCGATTCCAGTCTGAAGCTGACGCCGGTAGCGCCTCCGCCCGCCCACATTCAGGAACTGGTCGAAAAGAGCGCCCGCGCGCATGACATTGACCCGCTGCTGGTGCAGTCCGTCATCCAGGTGGAAAGCAATTATAATCACTTCGCCGTTTCTCCCAAAGGCGCCGAGGGTCTGATGCAGTTGATGCCCGGCACCGCGCGCATGCTGGGCGTCGGCAATAGCTTCGACCCCGCCGAAAACATCGAAGCGGGTGTAAAATACCTGCGGTATTTGCAAAGCCTATATCAGGACGACCGCCTGGCGCTGGCCGCCTATAACGCCGGCCCTAAAGCCGTGGATAAGTACAAAGGAACGCCGCCGTTCCCGGAAACCCAGGATTACGTGAACCAAGTGGGCCAGCGCTACCAGATGGCCAAGCGCGACGAAGCCGTAAAAAACGCGGCGCAGCCGGCCGCACCCACGCCGCCGGAAGAAGTGCAGGCGCCTGCTGAAGAGCAGCGTCCTCAGATAGAGCGAATCATCGACCTGAATGCTAGACCGGTTCCCAGAATCGCGCAAGAATAGTTCGGGAATTCGCCGGGCGCTTCTCGCCTCGAGCGTGTTCCTGGCGGTGGGCGTGTGCTCAACCGCCGCTGCGCCCGATTCAGCCAAGGTAACCGCAGTGCGCTTCTGGTCGTTGGGCGATGTCACGCGCATCGCCATCGAAGTTTCCTCTGACTTCACCTTCAAATACAGCCAACTCACCAACCCGGAGCGCCTGTTCTTCGACATCCACGGAGCGCGCCCGCAGATTTCGAGCAAGAGCATCCACACCATCGCGGTGGGCGACACGCTGGTTCAGCAGATTCGCGTTGCCGAAACCCAGCCTGAAGTCACCCGCATCGTGATCGATCTGGTGCAGGCGGCGTCTGTCACTACCTCGCAGCTTTCAAATCCCAACCGGCTCGTGCTGGAGCTGCGGTCGAAGGACGCGCCGCTACCCCCCGCGCAGCCGAGCGTTACGGGTGGCAAGGACCTGACGGCGCCGGCGGATCGGGAAGAGTCCACTGTCTCGTCGGTCGCGTCGAAGCCCGAGCCGCGCAAGTTCGAGCCTCCGCTGCTGCAACCGAAGGCGGCTGCGAAAGAAGCGCCATTGATGCCCGAAGTCGAAGCACCCACGAAAATTGCCGCTCTCTCGAAACCCGCGCGGTTGCCTAGTCTGCCGTCGACGATGCCGCGTGAACTGCCTCCGCCGCCCGACGCGATCCTGAGCAGCCGGCCGGCACCGGCCGCTGCTACAGTCGCGCTCAAGGAGCCGTCGCCCATAAAAATACCCGCGCCCGCCAAGCGCGGCGACCGCTCCTTGATCCGCGCCTTGGGCCTGAAATTGGATCGCGTGGTGATTGATGCGGGCCATGGCGGCAATGACGTCGGCACGCACGGGCCTTCTGGATACGTGGAAAAGGATCTGACGCTCGACGTGGCGCAGCGCCTGGGCGCGCTGATCGAAGAGCGCATGGGCAGCGAAGTCATTTACACCCGCTCCGACGATACCTATGTGGGCCTCGAAGAACGCACCCGCATCGCCAACCAGCACGAAGCGGATCTGTTTCTTTCGATCCACGCCAACTCATCGCCCTACCGGGCGGCGGCCGGCGTCGAAACTTACGTTCTGAATTTCACCACGTCGAAGAGGGCCCTGCGAACTGGCCGCGAGGGAAAACGCGACTTCCGACCATTCCATCCACGACCTGCACGAGCTTACTTGAGAAGATCGCGCTGAAAGATAAGATCGACGAATCCCGCGAGTTCGCCGCCAAGCTGCAGACCTCGCTGTCCGGTGGTTTCGAAAAACAGCACGCAGGGGGCGAAGAATCGCGGCGTGAAATCGGCGCCTTTCGTGGTGCTGATCGGCGCGGCCATGCCCAGCGTGCTGGCCGAGATCGGCTTCCTGACCAATTCCTCCGAGGAAGCACTTCTGCGCAAACCCGAACACCGCCAGAAGATCGCCGAGGCTCTCTATAAAGGCATCGCCGCCTACGCCGACACTCTCAGCCGCGTCGACGTAGCCAAAAAATAGGGACGGAGCCTGATTTGTTGACGGAAGACGGCGAAATCAGGCTCCGTCCCTATTTTTTCCCCGCACCAGCTTAGCCACCTTGGCGAACTGCGCCGCCAAACGGAACGTAGGCGAGTGAATGATCTTATCCAGCGTCTCCGTAAATTTCATTTCCCGCTCGTACAGGAAACGAATGTAGTGGTCCCTGCGGGCGAACAGCCCTTCGAGTTCGCGAACATCCGCATCGGTAAGCGTGCGCCCCGGCTGCAGATGCCCCGGCATCGGCCGCTGATAATAAAACGTAGCGTGCGAAGGCGCCGCGCCCGCGACCGGCGGCTCCTTGGTATAAAAATACACCGCGACAGACCGGCGCGAAGTGTCTTTTTCCGAAGGCATCTGAATCTTGCGAAAACCATGCCATGAAGCCTCAGTGGTTTCGAAGATCACGGCGTGGTTTGCGAGCGGCACCACCGTCTCGCAGTCGGCGTCAAAAGGATCGCGCAACAATTCCAAGCACCCGCCCCACGCTCGCTCCCACTCCGGATTCAGAAATACGATCAGATTCAGCCGCCGGTGCGTCTGCGTGGTCGGGTGAAAATTGAAGTCGACGTGCGTGTCGAGTTCCTGCCCTTGCAAGTTCTCATGCGTCCCGCCGCCCACGTATTCAGGATCGTAGAGCAGGTTCGGAATACCAGTAATGCGCCCGGCGAGAGCCAAAAATTCCGGATCCTGCATCAACCGGTCGAAGCGCGCGTACGCCGGACCGAGGTCGCCGAGATTCGAAAAGACCGCCTTGCCGGCCACCTCACCCGATTCGTTGAGCGCTTTCTGCCGGTCGAAAAGCGGAAACTGCGCCATCAACTCGGCACAGAAGTTCGCCTCCAGAAACGGCTCGATCACCACGTGCCGGAACGGTTTGGCCGCCGCGAAATCGCGGCTGAGCTGATCCGCGCGAGCCAGCACCCCGGGATCGAGCACAGAAGTCATCCCGATGCTAATCGTCGTTGCGGCGGAAGTCGCACTGGCAGCAATCGCTACAGCGCTTACATTTGTCGCACAGGTGATTGGCGCACGTGTCTTTGGTGCAATAGACACAAATATCGGTAGAGGGTTCGTCGCAGATGTTGCACTGGAAAGTGAGGGTCTCGGCCATGGGTCAGGTGCTCTCCGTCATTTAGCGGGCTGCGCGGCGGGAGGTTTGGTCGCGGGCCTCGCACTCAACGAACCCCGACAACGCTGCGCTTCCGCATCCACGATCTTAAATTCTTGTTCTTTGGTCTGCGCCAAGTCGCTGACGTATTGCCGGAGCTGATCGCGATTAGCCGAATTGGCCGACACCACGCTCACCAGCAGATCGCCCACCGCGGGGTTCTGATAGCGCCGGACACCATCCACCAGCGAATTGACTTGCGCTTCGACAGCCTGCAGACGAAATAGCGTTTCAAGCGCCAGCGTCAACTTTTCCGGCTGCTTCCGCATCGACTGCGCGGCGGCCAGCAAATAGCCCACTTCGTTGCGCGCGTTGCGCCACTGCGCCGTGTAAGCCGCCGGCGCGCCCTTGGCTTCCCACTGCTGCGGCGTCAGTTGATCCAGAATCGGCGTGAGCCGCTGCGTCTGTTCGGAGAGCGAGACCAGGGTCTGTGAAATATCCCAGGGAGCGGACACGCCTTGGGCTTGCGCCGAGAAAGCGAGCGCCATCGGGACAAGAAGCGGCAGGATGTACTTCATACCTAACGCTAGTTTCGCACGGACCCAACAGATCAGTCTAAATCGCAGCCTAAATCGTCGGAGCCGGAGGTGCCGGAGGAGGCGTCGGCGGAGGGGGTGGCGGCGGAACCTTAGTAGTGTCGCCGGCGCCGCCCGAGGAACCGGCCGCGCCGCCGACTCCACCCGAACTCGGCATACGCGTGGCCATCGTTAGGGCAGCATCTGAAATCGAGTGCAGGATGCGCTGCGCCAAATTCCCCTTGTCGAAATTGCGAGCAATGGGTTCGTCGCGATACACCCGCAGCGATTCCCCCGGATTCAGAATCTTCGAATTTCCACGCGGCAACAAGGCATGCTGCACTTCCACTTGCCCGTCTTCCACTTCCACCAGCGTGGTCTCATCGTCGTCGTTCACGGAAATATCAAATGTGGTGCCGCGCACCGAAATAACCGCCGTCGGGGTCAGCACACGATTCGGATTGGGCACGTTGCCCAGGTGCTCGATGTGAACCCGCACCCGCCCCACCAGCACATCCAGAAAGTCGCGCCAGTTGGGAGGGTTCTTACGGAACACCACACGCGAGTTAGGGAATACCTCAAAAGTGCTGCCGTCTGAAACTTGTAGTAGGGCGTGCCCATCTACTCCAGTTATGATCAAATCCCGAACTTGTACGGAATCGCCCACTGACAATGCCCAGGGTTGTGTGTCCTTAACGATCGAAACCTGTCCGGTTTGGGTGATGACCTTGGCTGCGTAATTGGTTGTACTGAAAGGAACTAACTGCGCCGAACACACTCCGGCGGCGGCCGCTAGCACCAGCGACAAAACCACCAATCGATTCGGATACACCACGCGCAGCATAAATACTATTCGGTCAGTGTAGCATTAAACTCCATAAGCAAGTGGGGGCCCGCCCCGCTTTTTATCAGGAATTTCCTCTGGAATCACGAGTTTCGGGGTCCAACTGCCGATAGATAAAGTTACAATGGACGGGTCTGATGTATAAGTTGTCCACAGCCCAGTGGCGCTTGGCCACAGTACTGCTAAGTACTTTCGTTGCTGGCCGTGCAGTGGGCCAAGCCGCGCCCCCGCTTGCTCCGGCGCCTGCTCTGGCGGCCGACTGGCGGCACATCGGCAACTTTACGGTGGAACTCGGGCTGGCGGGGCCGGCATCGGGCCCCGTGCTACGGGTTTGGTACGGAACAGGCGGCACGTTATTCGCGCAGACCGAAGCGGGCCGCGTGCTTCAGACGCCGGATCTGGAAAATTGGCAAAGAACCACCACCGCGGCGCCTCCCACCATCGCGAACGCCAAGGCGCAAACTCTTCCCGAAGCGGGGGCGCAAACGCGCGCGCTGGCCGGTGATAATAACCGCGTATACGCATTCGGAAACTTTGTGTATCGCTCCGAAGACGGCGGCGCTCATTGGGAAAACATGACGATTTACCGGGGTGCTTCGGTGGTGGGCACCGTAGTAGATTTAGCGATCGCACCGGGCAACAACGAGGAGATAGTCACGGCCGGCGCGGCGGGCGTGTTCCGTTCCGTCGATGGAGGGCGATCATGGAGCGGCCTGAACCAGGGCCTGCCGAATCTTCCCGCGACGCGCCTGCTGGATCTTCCCGCCGGCGATCAAGGCGCGCGGATCGCATTGCGAAACGACGTAGCGGCGGACTGGCCCCCGGGTGTTAAAGACGCATGGCTACCGGCCAGCAATGCGGATCTCGTCGATGAAACGCAATTGCGCGTCGCACTTTCCTCGCTGCGCGGGGTGAACGTCACGGCGCTCGCCATTGCGGGCGACTTCATTTACACCGGCATGCAGAACGGCGACGTCAGCGTGTCGGCGAATCGTGGATTGAGCTGGCAGACGTTCTCATCCGCTGGTTCAGGACCGGTCGAACGTTTCTGGGTGGACGCGCAAGATCCGCGCGTGGGCTTGGCCGCCTTGGGCGCGGCTCCCGACGATCCTTTTCGCACCAGCGCTCCGGCGCACGTACTACACACCGTCAACGGCGGCGCGTTTTGGGACAACTTCACCGCCAACCTGCCGGATGTGGCGGCGCACGGCGTCGCAGCGGATCGCGCGAGCGGCGTCCTCTATGCCGCAACCGACACTGGCGTATACATGGCGTACGCGGATCTAAACGCCTTGGGGTCAGTCGAAACCTGGACCGCCGTCCCCGGACTTCCCGACGGCGCCGCGATGGACGTGAAGCTCGACGCGCAGGCCAATCAACTGTGGGCCGCGCTCGACGGTTACGGCGTGTATTCGACGCTGGCTCCGCACCGTTTGCGCGATCCCAGCGTCGTAAGCGCCGCGGATATGATCGCGCGGGCGGTAGCGCCGGGTTCACTGGTGAGCGTGCTCGGTGCGCAGGTCGACAACGTACGCGCGAGCGGCCTTTTAGCGCCGGTGTTGGCAGCCAGCGTTAGTGAATCGCAAATCCAAATTCCGTTTGAAGCGCGCGGCGATACCTTATCGCTGGCCGCGAGCTTCGCGGGCAATGGCGTCAATCTGCCGTCGCTGCCGCTGGCCTCCACAGCGCCGGTGATCTTTGTAGCGCGCGACGGCTCGCCCATGCTTCTCGATGCGGAAAAAGGCGTGATGCTGGATGCCGCCACCACCGCGCACACGGGAACGCGCATTCAGATTTTGGCGACTGGGTTGGGACGTGTCACGCCGGCATGGCCCACGGGAGTGCCCGCGCCCCTTGAAAATGCGCCACGCGTGGCGGGCAAAGTATCGGTTTATCTAGACCGCGCGCCGGTCGAAGTAACGCGTGCCGAACTCGCACCCGGATATGTGGGCTTCTATCTGATCGAAATCACTGTGCCTAAAATCAGCAATTACGGACCCGCGGAATTATACCTGGACGTGGACGGCAATGCGAGCAACCGTGTCCGGGTATATATTGAGCCCTAATGCTTCGGCGAAATACTATCTTATTGCTGCTCGCCGCTGTGGGCGCTGTCGCGCAAAGCAAAAAGGAAGATCCTAAAGTCGCGCCCTATTTCCCAACGCCGCAAACCATTGTCGATAAGATGCTGCAGCTCGGCGATCTGAAAGCAGGCGAAAAAATGTACGACCTGGGCTCGGGCGACGGCCGCATCGTCATCATGGCTGCTCGGAAATACAAAGCCGACGCCACCGGCGCGGAACTCGACGACGCTCTCTTTAAGCAAAGCTCGCAGCGCATCAAGACGCTGGGCCTGGGGTCGCTCGCCCGCATCGTCCACGGTGACCTGATGCAGCAGGATTACTCTTCCTACGACCTGCTGACGATTTATTTTTGCCGGTGGCTATCGAAAAAGTGACACCTATTTTCGAAAAGCAGCTCAAGAAAGGTGCCCGCATTGTGGCGCACGACTTCGAGTTTCCCACCTGGACTCCGGCCAAGATCCTGGACATCGACGACGATGGCGAAGGGCGCAGCCACCGTCTGTATCTCTACCGGCGGTAATCGATGGTTCCCTATCAGGGCCGTACCGCCATCCGCGTCGCCAGGGTAGTGCTGGCGCTCACCTGCCTGGCCTGGTTCCCCTTCACCGGCGGCCGCATTTCTTCCTCGCTGGTGTTCCTGATCGCTTATGCGATTTTCGCCGTAGGCACGCTGTTTGAGACGCGCTTCGATTCCGCTCCGCGCGCATTAGTCGCGCTGGTCATCGACTTCACATTCTTCGCCTTCTCAAAATGGCTCTTGCCGGTTGACTGGGCATCCGCGCTCGCCTACGGTTTCCTGCTGATTTCGGTGGTTACGCTGCACGAGTTCGTTACGGTCCTGATCGTCGCCGCTGCGGCGATGGTTCTGATCGTGCTCCTCACCGCGCCCGGCGGCGGACTCATCTGGGCTGACTGGGCCGCGGCCGCGATGGCCGTCGCCTTCTCGCTCTATAAGCGCTATCTCGAACG
>CAVPZQ010000043.1:0-9518 GCA_963710155.1 Bryobacterales bacterium
CAACGCCTGCGGCTGTCCCACCACGCGCGTCATCAATTCTTCCAGGAGGTCGCCGGCGCCAGAACTGCCAAAGCGCGGCCTCATCGCTAGGGGCGAAATTCGCACGCTGCGCCCTCCTTTTAATAACCGTCCGATTATGGACGGCCACTAACGGCCGCGCGGCCATCTGCAAAAGGGTAAGGCGTTGCGAAATAGGAACGAACTATGTCGCGGATGCGTGTGGCTGCACAACCGTCACCGTAAGGATTCGGAATTGCCGCACGCCGCGAGTACTCCGCCGCGTCATCCAGCAGCAGCTCCGTCTCGGCAACAATACGCTCCGGATCTGTCCCGGTCAATCGACTAGCGCCCGCCAGCACCGCCTCCGGCCGCTCCGTCTTTTCACGCAGTACCAGCACCGGCTTGCCCAGCGAAGGCGCTTCTTCTTGAATGCCCCCGGAATCCGTCAGCAGCACGTGCGCGCGCCGCATCAAATCGACGAACGGAACGTAGGCCAGCGGCTCGATCAGCTGAATCGCGCCGATTCCGCCCAGCCTTCGCTCCACCACCTCGCGCACATTGGGATTCGGATGTACCGGATAAACAATCTGCACATCCTTGCGAACCGCCAGCCGAATCAGCGCCTCGCAGATCCCCTCGAACCCGTCGCCGAAACTCTCCCGCCGGTGCGCCGTAACCAGGACGAGTTTTTTCCGCGCATCGAGCGAAGGCACCCCCCGCGCCCACAGCCGTCCCGCCGCCAACGCATCGCGCGTTTCGATCACCGCGTCAATCCCCGTGTTCCCCGTAATGAAAATCCGCCGCGCGTCCACGCCCTCGCGCCGCAAATTCGCGGCCGCAGTTGCCGTCGGCGCGAAATGCAGCGTCGAAAGCTGCGAAGCCAGCACGCGGCTCATCTCCTCCGGAAACGGTTGCCGGAAGTCGCCCGTGCGCAGCCCCGCTTCGACGTGCGCCACAGGAATGCCGCGATAGAACGCTCCCAGCGCCCCGCAAAAAGTGGTCGTGGTGTCGCCCTGCACAATCACCAAATCCGGAGACTCCGCAGCCAGCACCGGATCTAGCGCCGCCACCATGCGCGAAGTCGACTCCGCCAGCGTCTGCCCCGGCCGCATCACGTCCAGATCGTAATCCGGAGTGATCGCGAACGCCTGCAGCGTCTGATCCAGCAGACCACGATGCTGCGCCGTCACCACAACGCAAGTTTCGAATTCGTGGGGGACTTCCAAGAACCGGCGCGCCACCGGCGCCAGCTTGACCGCCTCGGGCCGCGTGCCCAGGACGATCGCAATTTTCAAGGAGTGAATTTCATGGCAAGAGAAAGCGGGAGGGAAACTATTTGTGCCGGTAAGTAATGCGGCCCTTGGTCAAATCGTAAGGCGACATCTCAAGCGTCACCCGATCGCCCGCCAGCACCCGGATACGGTTGCGGCGCAGCTTGCCCGCCAAGTGCGCTAACACAGTGCGTTCCTGATCCAGTTGCACGCTGAATAGGCCGCTGGGGAATTTCTCAACTACAGTTCCTGTAACTTCAATACTGTCTTCTTTGCTCATTGTCCTCCCAGAAAGATTATAGCGCTCCAGCGGAAAGCGCGATGCGGAAGGCAGGAACAAAAGTACGGGCTTCCGGGGCCGCCAACCCCGCGCGGCGGGCCAGATTCGTCAACTCCTCGGGGCGGAAAGCCGCCTCCACCGAAATCGCGCCGTCATACACCGTAACCGGGTCCCACCCGAACAACCAGCGCGTTTGCGATATGAAATAATACGGCACCGGATGCCGCCACAGGTCGATCACCAGCACCTGTTTGCGCGCCACCCTCCCGAACCCGGCCAGCAACTCCACCACCTGCTCGTCCGTGAAATGATGCAGGAACAGCGAGCTGAAAACATAGTCGAAACTGCGCGGCGCAAACGGCAGCGCAAACGCATCGCCCACCACTCGTGACCCGCCCCAAGCCTCCAAATGCGATTCGATATAATCCAGGCAAGTCACCTGCACCTGCGGCCGCCACTCCCGCAAACACCGCCCCATATCGCCCGACGCCGCGCCGACATCTAATAAGGTGAACGGCTGACCCGGCGGAATCACGCGATCCACCAGCTTACGCAGCGTGCTGTGCCCACCCCAGTATTTGTTCACCCGCACCAGATCGGCCAAGCTCGCCCGCGCCTCCTCCGGCGGAAGCGTGTCGAGAATCTCCGGCTTAAGAACCCGACCCTCTAAGCAATGCATTTGAATTTACGATAGCAACCGATGACAGTACACTCAATCCCCAATCTCCATTTCCCCCGTTTTCAACCGCATTCCGCTTTCGCTCGGGACTCTTCCACCCGCCCTGGCGCATAATGCGATCAGGAGCCTGGCCAGGCCGATCGTCGTAGTTAAGTTGGAATCCGCGCCCGTTGCGAAAGCAGCGGGCTAGCCGTCCTGGAAACATTGTGGAGAGGGCGGGACAGGAGAGAATCGATTCTCTGGTGATGTAAGTTGCCGCGGGAGGAAATGGGAGAGAGCAGAAAACTGGTTCATTCAGTCACTTTTCTAAAGACCAGCAAGCCGTCCATGACCTCTACCACTCCGGTGGGTTGCCCTAAACCAGCAGCCCACCGCGAGACGATTTTGTTTTATCTGCGTCCATCGGTTCCCATCTGCGAGCCAATTTTCTTCAGCCGAAGTGTCTTTTCGCGATTTGCTATGCTAACGGTTCACATGGAACTGGTCACCGGACACATCGGTTGGATCGAAGTGATCTGCGGACCCATGTTCTCCGGCAAAAGCGAAGAACTCATCCGCCGCCTGCGCCGCGCCCGCATCGCCCGCAAACGCGTCCAGGTTTTCAAACCCGCCATCGATAACCGCTATTCCGCCGATGAAATCGTTTCCCACGGCGACCAACGCATGGACTCCGAAGTGGTCCCAAACGCCAAAGAAATGCTAGCCAAGCTCGATTGGCGCACCCAGGTGATCGGCATCGACGAAGCCAATTTCTTCGGCCCCGACCTGATCGGCATCACCGCCCAGCTAGCCGACACCGGCAAGCAGGTCATCGTCGCCGGCCTCGATACCGATTTCCTCGGCCGCCCTTTCTCGCCCATGCCCGAACTGCTGTGCCTTGCTGAATCCATTACCAAAACCTTGGCCATTTGCATGCACTGCGGCAACCCCGCCAAACACACTCAACGCCTGGTCGAATCGGACGACTTGATCGTCGTCGGAGCCGCCGGCATGTACGAAGCCCGCTGCCGCCGCTGTTTCGAGCCCGGCATTCCCAAACAGGAAACCCTCGACTTCGCCGGCCCTGTGGCATCCACCGCCCACAAGGGATGAAACCTTATGGCACGCGGCAGAGTCATAGAAGAATGTAGAAAACATTGTTGCCGCGCGATGTAATATAGAGTGAAGAAAAGGAGAGTCCCCTTGTTTTCAATCCGTGGAGATTCAAACCCGAGTGATCCTAACGCACCTCCGCCACCCGTAGTGGTCCAGAAATCTTCTGGTCCCCAGGTGTCCGTCATGTTGCTTCTCGTGATCCTCCTGATTGCGGCAACGGGCTACCTGTTCTATCTCGTCAGCCAAACTCGCGCCGAACTGACACAGACGCGCGAACAATTGCTGGATGAGATTTCCAAGATTCACGAAACCACTGCAGTCACCACGCAGACCAGCCGCCGCTCCGTCGATTCGCTCAAGACCGAAGTGGATTCCGCGCGCCGCCAAGCCAGCCAGCTCGCCGGCCAAGCCAAAGTGGATGCCGAGAAACACGCCGACGAACTCGCCGCGAATCTCCAGAAGGTGCAGCAGGAGCAAGCCCAGCGCGTCACCGCCGTATCCAGCGAAGTCAGCCAGGTGAAGGATCAAGCCGTCGCCGCGAATACCAAAATCGGCGAAGTGTCGACAGACGTCGGCAACGTCAAAAGCGACGTAGCCGCCACCCGCTCCGAACTGGAGAAAACCATCGCCACCCTGAAAGCCACGCAAGGCGACCTAGGCGTGCAAAGCGGCCTGATTGCCACCAATGGGAAAGAGCTGGCAGCCTTGAAAGCCCTGGGCGAGCGCAACTACACCGAGTTCAAACTCACCAAGACCAAAGCACCGCAAAAGGTGGGCGACATCTCTGTGCTGCTCGAAAAAGCCGACCCCAAAAACAACCGCTACACCATCAAAGTGATCGCCGACGACAAAACGGTGCAGAAGAAAGACAAAACCATCAACGAGCCGGTCCAGTTCCTGTTGTCGAAAGCCACCCAGCCCTACGAGCTGGTAGTCAACGACATCAAGAAGGATCTAATCAGCGGCTACGTCTCCTCGCCGAAGGTTCAGCAAACCCGCAACTAGCCCCAAGTGGGGCGGACTCCGGTCCGGCACTCCCGCTAGTCCACCACAAACCCGCTCTCAACAGCGTGGTTTACGATGCGTGTCCAAACCACTCGCGCGCGCCCTCGCGCCTCCACGTGCGCGAACTGCACATATTGCCCCGCCGTAAGCCCCGCGCACTGATGAGCCATGCGAAACCCGCTATCGCTCACATCCACCAATTTCCCCTGAATATCCCGCGACCCCGGCGCCTCCGGCCGCACCAGCACATTTCCGCTCCCCGGTGCCGCTTCTCGCGCCGCTTTTCCGCGATCAACCGAACGGCTCATGCGACACCCGCGCTCCAATCGCTTCCGGACGATACAATTTCAATTTCCGGTTCAGCGTCCGCCGCGAAATGCCCAGCTGCGCCGCCGCCCGCTGCTGATGTCCCCCGCTTGCCGTGAGCGCCTCCAGAATAGCCCGCTTCTCCAGCGATTCCAGATTGCTGCCCTTCGCCGTCACCGCGGAATCATGCGCGGCCACGGTGATCGCCAGATCGCTAGCCGAAATTTCCGCGCGCGGCGCCAGCACCGCGGTCTTCGTAACCACGTTGCGCAGCTCGCGAATGTTCCCCGGCCACGGCTGCGCCTCAAGCACCGCAATCGCCGACGCCGCAAAGCTCAATTGCGGATCCTGTTGCGCCAGGAAATAGCGCGCCAGCGGAGCAATATCCTCCACCCGCTCCCGCAGCGGCGGAACCTGCAAAGTAAATTGCGCCAGCCGGTGATACAAATCGCAGCGGAAGCGCCCTTCGACCACCGCCTTTTCCAAATCCTGATTCGTCGCCGCAACCACGCGCACATCCACGGACACTTTCTTGGTCCCGCCCAGCCGGTAATACGCCACCGAATCCAGCACGCGCAGCAACTTCACCTGCATGCGCGGATCGAGTTCCCCGATCTCATCCAGGAAAATCGTGCCGCCGCTGGCCATTTCAAACAAGCCGGGCTTCGAAGTATCGGCCCCGCTGAATGCGCCTTTTTCGTAACCGAATAGCTCGCTTTCAATCAGGTGCTCGGGCAGCGCCGCGCAGCTTAAATCCACCCACGGCTTGTGCGAACGCAAAGAATAATGATGGACCGCGCGCGCAATCAGTTCCTTGCCGCTGCCGCTTTCGCCCGTGATCAAAACCGTGGCCTGCGAACGCGCCACGCGCTCAACCGTCCCGAGCAGCGTGCGGATCTGCTCGCTCTCGATCACCGCTTCCATGCCCAGGAACGTTTTGGTTGGTTGCGTCATATTTTGGAGCTATCGCTCTGATTCCATTTGGCCAGCAATGCGGTCGTAGTGCCCTCGACCGAACACCTTAGTCCACCTGAGAAATCCACCCCTGGAGTTGGGACACTTTGTCGCATGACCCGCCTCTATCCAGGCCACTTTGTCCAACCCCGCTTGGGGGTACCGCGCCAAGTCATTGAAATAAAAGTCCGTTTTGTGTGGTACTCGTGGCTACCCACGTGCATTCGCAGCACTACTGAATATGACTGCCGAAGAACCGCGCCTCCCCAGTCGAGTGCGCTTCTATATCGGGTTCTTGTTCCTGCTGGGCGCCATCGCGCTGGGCCAGGCGGTCGTTGGCTGGAACTCGCCGGACGTGTTCAAGTTCGCCGGCTTCCTGGCCATCGCCGTGCTGTCCTGTGGAGTTCGCTTTTCGGTTCCAGCGGTCGCCAATCCGCTTTCCCTCAGCCTTCTATTCGCGCTCTTCGGCGTCGTCGAGCTCTCTGGATCGGAGACGGTGATTCTCGCTTCTGTAGTCGCGCTGGTGCAGTGTTTCTGGAATCAGGAGCGCCGCCCCGGCCTGGAGCAAATTGCCTTCAGCGTGGCTTCCATGGCCCTGGCCGCGGCGACCGCGACGTGGATTTACCACTCGCCGTGGATGCTGGCGAATCATGCGCAGGAGGAAATCCGCCTGGCTCTCGCCGCCGCCGCCTTCTTCGTATTAAATACGGTTCCGGTCGCTCTAGCCGTGTCGATGGCAGAGGAAATTTCAGCTTGGTCGGTATGGCGCGAAGGTTACTTCTGGTCGCTGCCATATTATTTGGGGGGAGCCGCGGTGGCTCAGCTCGCCAGTTTTGCGGTGCATCTGGCGGGCTGGCCCGCGGTGCTTGCGACCGGTCCGGTATTGTATCTGGTGTTCCGCTCCTACCGTCTTTACGCGGCCCGCGTGGATAATGAGCGCCAACATGTGGAAGCGGTATCGGCGCTGCATCTGCGAACCATTGAAGCGCTCGCGCTCGCTATTGAAGCCAAGGACGACACGACTCACGATCACCTGGCGCGGGTGCAGGTTTACGCGCGCGAGCTGGCCCGCGAATTGGGCCTCACGGCGGAAGAACAGCAGGCGCTGCAAGCCGCTTCGATTCTGCATGACATCGGCAAGCTGGCCGTGCCCGAGCATATCATCTCCAAACCCGGCCGCCTGACACCCGAAGAATTCGACAAGATGAAAATTCATCCCATCGTAGGCGCCGAAATTCTGGAGCGTGTGCAATTCCCCTATCCGGTGGTGCCCATCGTGCGCGCGCATCACGAAAAGTGGGATGGCAGCGGCTATCCCAGCGGCCTCAAAGGCGAAGATATTCCCATCGGCGCGCGCATTCTAGCCGCCGTGGATTGCCTGGATGCACTGGCATCGGACCGCCAATATCGCCGGGCTTTACCTCTCGACGAAGCCATGAAAGTGGTGCAAAAAGAATCCGGCACGTCGTTTGATCCGCGGGTGGTGGAAGCGCTTTCGAAGCATTACGTGGCGCTGGAGAAAAAAGCCAAGGCCCCGCGCGATCACGACGCCGCCAAGCTCTCGAAAGACATTAAAGTGGCGCGCGGCCTGGCGCCGGCAGCCGGCTTCGAAGCCGCCGCGCCCAACGCGAGTTCAGCAACTCCCGGCGCTCCCGCGGCGCAACGCAGCGACTTCCTCAGCATGATTGGCGCCGCCCGCCAAGAGGTGCAAGCGCTGTTTGAGATTTCGCAGGATTTGGGCAATTCGCTGAGCCTGGATGAAACTCTATCGCTGCTGGGCGTGCGCCTGCGCCGCATCGTGCCGCATCACGGCCTCGCGATCTGGGTCCAGCGCGGCGGCATTCTGATGCCAGAGTTCGTATCCGGCGACGATTTCCGGTTGTTCTCTTCCCTGCAGATTCCCGTCGGCCAGGGATTGTCGGGCTGGGTTGCGGAAAACCGTAAAGCCATTCTCAACGGCAACCCGTCGGTCGAATCCGGATATCTGAGCGATCCCACCAAGTTTTCGGCGCTGCGCTCGGCGCTGGCCGTACCGCTCGAAGGCAGCGGCGGCGTTGTCGGAGTTTTAACGCTGTATCATTCAGACCGCGACGCTTTCACCAAAGATCACTTGCGCATTCTGCTGGCGATCAACGCCAAAATCGCGCTCTCGATTGAAAACGCCCTGCGCTACCGGCAGGCGGAAACATCGGCCACCACCGACTATCTCACCGGCTTACCGAATGCGCGCTCCTTGTTTCTGCAACTCGACGCCGAGCTCTCGCGGAGCCGCCGCAGCAAGCAGCCGATGACGGTCCTGACCATGGATCTCGACGGCTTCAAACAGGTCAATGACCGCTTTGGGCATCTGGAAGGCAACCGTGTTCTGCGCGCTATCGGCGCGGGATTGAAATCGGTGTGCCGCGAATACGACCTGGTAGCGCGCATGGGCGGCGATGAATTCGTACTGGTTCTGCCGGGCGCGCGCGCGGGCGAGATCAGCCCGAAATTCGAACAATTGCGCACCGTGATCTCCCAGGTGTCGCATGAAATGTTTTCGGGCGACCTGCTGAGCATCAGCATCGGCACCGCGTATTACCCCGAAGAAGGCGCCGACGCCGAAGAGTTGCTTTCGGTGGCGGACCGCCGCATGTACTCCGAAAAGCATTCGCACCGCGAGCAATCCACCGCGTCTTCGCGGGTGATCCGCGAGCGCGAAGTTCCAGCAAACGTGCTGGTCAATTAGGACCGCGCTTTACTTCATTTCCTGAATATCGCGCAGGTAGCGGGCGAGGTTGTCGATCCGTACGCGTCCCAGGTCCACATCGGTGGTGACGCGCGAGAAGATCGGCCCCCATACCGGCATTTCACTCGAACCGTGCCCGGCGGGCAACTCCTCGCCGGCGATGATTTTCTCCACGCGCATCATCGGGAACACATCGTGATTGCGGAGGGAAATACGCCGCAGGTCGGAAGGCGGAATTTTGAGCGATGCCGCCATGGGGCCGTGGCCTTTGGCGTCGAGGCCGTGACAGGAAGCGCAATAGGATTTGAACAAATCCTGGCCCTGGATGGAAACAATCAGTTTGACCTCCGCCGGTCGTTTCGAAGTCTCCTGAGCTCGCAACGAAGTGCCGCAAAATGCTGCGGCCACGAACCAAACGCCAACCTTGAACATGTGATTGCCTCTAGTTGCAGACAAGTGCACGTGGACGGCCCTTCCCGGCGGCGCGGCGTCGGTGTGTTTTTAGCGGAAGATTTGCCACCAATGGCGTTTGGGACGCACGGGCACGATCTCGGCGCTAGGGATCACCGCGCCCGTCACATCAGTCACGCGAATGCGGACGCGGCCGGACTGCGTCATCAATGAGGAAATCACGGTCAAGAAAGCGCCGATTAAGATTGCACATCGGCTGCGAGGCTCGGGAGGCGACTCGCCTGCTAGAAAACCGCAGACGCGTACGGACTCCGTTTGAGTTCGGGGAACTCTCAATCAAGTATTGATCGAGCGCATGAACGTCGGTTTGGCACTCGTTGCAGAAACGTTTTCGTCCTTCACCGCTTAAATCGGTCCAACGTTTTGCACAAGGGATTTAGGATGACGAATCGTTCGCTCACGCTCGTATTAAATGCTTACGCGGCTTTGAATTCGGGTTCGCGCAGCAATTCCAGGAACGCTTGCGCGGCGGCGTGGAAGCGTTTTTTCTTGCGGTGAATGATGCCTAACGGACGGTAGAGCTCAGACGACGGCAAGCGAATCGCGGCTAATCGGCCCTGCAAAACTTCATCGCGCAGGATGCGGGCGGGTAAAATGCTAACCCCGGTGCGGTGCGCCACGGCTTCCTTGATCATTTGCAGGTTGTCGAAGTGGAGCGTCTGCGTGACCTCGATTTCGTGCTCGCGCAGGAAGCGGTCGACTTCGCGGCGGATGGGCAGGTCTTCGTCAAAT
>CAVPZQ010000044.1:0-46079 GCA_963710155.1 Bryobacterales bacterium
ATCGCGCCGCGCCACATTGGTCAGCGTGACTTTGGCTAGCGCAGTCTCGAAATCCATCACCGTCTTCGCAGCCGCAGCCGCCGTTTCCGGCGAATCGCCCAGCAATTGCAGGAGCCGTTGCACATGCTGCACGAACTCGTCCCGAATCAGCTTCGAGCGCGCGTCGTCGCGAAAATAATAATCGCGATCCGGAAAGGAGAGCCCGCCCACCGCGATCCCCGCAATCACCTGATTCGCATTCTCCGGGTCGGAAACATTGGTCACACGCGTCGGCGCCAAGCCGTCTTGCAGTTCCAAGCTCACCAGCGTCCCCACCAGATCTTGCCGCGTTTTGATCGCCGTGATCCGCGAGAGCAGCGACTGCACCGGCTTGATCCCCGCAGCATCGATCGCTGCGGTATCCATGCAGCTAGAGTAGAAATCGCCCACACGCCGCCGATCGCCTGTCGCCGTTTTATCCGCGGCCGCACCGTCCAGAATCGTTTTCAGCCGCTCCAGGTTGGCTTCGGAGAGTTCATCGAACTTCCCCCAGCGGGCCCGGTCGGCTGGCACCGGATTCTTGTCGAGCCAAGCCCCGGTCGCATAGCGCCAAAAGTCGTCGCAGGGCTTGCAGGAGGTATCGAACATCGAACGGTCGATACCGTTGTGATTTCCGGATTGCGCCAAACACAAGGCGCTTAGCAACAAAAGAGCAGGCAGTCTCACGATTCCCTCCCGGATAAAGCCAAACTAGCACAACGCCAACCCGGCGGCTGGCACGTGGCAAAATGAGACATGCCCGAGAGACTCGCACCGCCCCTCGAAAAAGTGCTCGCCTTCGAATACGTGAACCTGCGCGTGCTCAGTGACGAGCAGGCCGCCATCCGGCCCGCCGGTCCCGATTCCTGGTCGCGCAAGGAAGAGTTGGGGCATCTGATTGACTCCGCCGTGAACAACCACGTGCGCTTCGTGCGCGCCTCGTTAGAGCCCGAATACACCGGGCAAGGCTACGATCAGGACGGCTGGGTGCGCGCTCACGGATATCACGAACTCCCCTGGCTAACGCTGCTCGAGATGTGGCGTCAACACAACGAGTTGCTAGTGCGGGTAGTGAAGCGCGTTCCCGAAGGCCGCCTCGCGACCATTTGCCACATGGGCGACGCCGCGCCCGTTACGCTGGGCTTCCTGATCGACGATTATGTTTTGCATATGCAGCATCATCTGGATCACATCCTAGCCCGCGAAAAGCTTACCCAATATCCCGGCGCCGCCGCCGGTATCTGACGCCATGGAAGAAATCACCGCGGCAACTACCATGAACCGATCCGGCCGCCAGTTGATCGAGGTGTTCCTCTATCTTCAGATATTGGACATCTTGAGCACGCTCATCGGTTTTAGTTTGGGGAACGGCGAAGCCAGCCCGATGGTGCGTCTCATGATTCGCTGGGGCCCGCTCAACGGATTAATCGTTTCCAAAATCGTGGCGGTCGGCGTGGCGGCGCTGTGCCTGATACTGCGGCGGAGAAAACTAATTCTCTGGATCAATTATTGGTACGCCGCCGTGGTCGCCTGGAATCTTTACACCACGCTTCGGGTACTCAACGGGTGACTGCCGCGCTGTGGAGTGCCCTCTCGTTGTGGCAGCTAGCTTACTTGGTAGCGCAGCCCCGGCCGAATCCCAGCCTGGGCCCGGACGAAGTCATTCGATCCGTAGTGGAAGCTCTGCAGCATCCCAACTCGCCCGCTCCGAACGCGGGAATCTTCACGGTGTATCAATTCGCCTCGCCCGCGAATCGCGAGAACACTAGCCCTTATGGAAAATTTTTGCGCCTGGTCAGACTTCCCGATTTCGCGCCACTTCTCGCGCGCGGCGTCACCACCTATGGCCCGCTCGCGCTAACAGGAGATCGTGCCGAGCAAGAAGTGAATATTCGCCTGGACGACGGACGCAGCGCGCGATTTCGCTTCGTGGTGTCGCGCCAGACCTCCCAGCAAACACAAGGGCGCTGCGCGGGCTGCTGGATGGTAGACCAGGTGATCCCCCGTCCGCTAGCCAGGATTTCTACGATTGACCGGGAGCCCGGTATCCGACCTTCACGCCCAAAGCTTTATCGGCTTCCGCCACCGTGAGCAAGGGCGTGATGCGCCCGCGCACCATGCCGCTGGCCGCCACCGTCATCCCCAGCCCCGCCGCCGCTACATTGTCGGGGAGATCCATGATGAGCACGACATCGTCCATGCCGAAAGAATAGTAGAATGCCTCTACCTTGCCCCCCAACGCCGCAATCGCGGACTCGACCGCCTTCTGGCGTCCCGAAGCGCTTTCCTTAAGCAGTCCGCGCACGCCTTCGAGGGTATAAGTCGCCTGGTACATGTACTTCGCCATGAATTCTCTCCTGTTCGGAGAAGTCTAGCAATCATTGCGGCTGAGAGCAACCGCGCGAAATCGTCACTCTTGTGTAGCGGGCTGCAAATCCGCCTCCGGCAGCAGATCGCCTTCGCGCGCGAACCACACATATAGCGCCGGCAGCAGGAAGATGCTCATCATCAGCACCGCCATCAGTCCACCCACGATCACGATCGCGAAAGGACGCTGTGAATCCGAGCCAATCCCGTGCGAAGTCGCCGCCGGTACCAGCCCCAGCGACGCCACCAGCATGGTCATCAGGATCGGACGGAAGCGCTGAATCGCCCCGTCGCGCGCGGCTTGTAGCGGAGGATAACCGCGTCCGCGCAGCTGATTCATGTACTCCACTAGAATCACGCCTGTCTGCACCGAAACGCCAAACAGCGCCAGGAATCCCACTCCTGAAGACACGCTGAAATTGGTATGCGTGAAATACATCGCCAGGATGCCGCCCACCGGTGCCATGGCCACATTCATCAACACCAGCGACGCCCACTTCATAGACCCGAACATCGAATACAAGATGAAGAAAATCAGCAGCAGCGTGAGCGGAATGATCACCGCCAGCCGTCGCGCCGAGCGCTTCTGCGATTCGTATTCACCGGCCCACTCCAGCCGGTATCCCGGCGGCAGTTTGACCTTGGCCTCGACGGTCTTGATCGCTTCTTCAACCGTGCTGCCCAGATCGCGCCCACGCACGCCGTACTTAATCGCCACGTAGCGCGAGTTCCCTTCCCGGTACACTTCGGAAGCCCCGTCCTTCATGCTGATGGTGCATAGCTGTCCCAATGACACGCGTTCGCCCGACGCCGCCAGCAGCCGTATATTTTGAATCTGCTCGATGGTGCTGCGGTATTGCGGCTGATAACGCACCACCAGATCGTAGCGTTCCTCGCCTTTCAAAACCTGCGACACCGCCTTGCCGCCCACCGCCGTTTCCACCGCATCCTGGATGTCGGAAACGTTAATGCCGAAGCGGTCCGCCTTCGCGCGATCGACAACCAGATTCAGGTTCGGCTGGCCGATCACGCGGAACAACCCCAACCCTTCAATGCCGCGAATCTTGCTCATCGCCGCCACGATTTCGTCGCCCTTTTGCTCCAACAGCGGCAGATCGGTGCCGTAAATCTTGACCGCCAGTTCCCCCTTCACGCCGCTGACCGCTTCTTCCATGTTGTCGGAAATCGGCTGCGAAAAATTCCACGTCACGCCCGGAAATTGGTCAGCCTCCGCACCTAATGCTTCAATCAGTTTGTCCTTGTCCTGATGGAATAGCGGACGCCACTGGTCCTTCGGCTTCAGATCGATAAAGTACTCGGTGTTGAAAAAGCCCGTGGTATCCGTGCCATCGTCGGGACGCCCCACCTGGCTCACCACCTGTGTGACTTCTGGAAACTTGGCGAACATGATGCGCGCGTCGTTCATAATGCGAGTCCCTTCCGTCGGACCCGTGCTAGGCGCCAGCGACCCGCGCGCCCAAATTGCGCCTTCGTCCAAATGCGGCAGGAATTCTGACCCAATGTCGCGCGCGAGCAACAGCACACCCGCCAGACTCGCCAGCGCCGCGCCCACAGTAATCCAGCGCCAGCGAATCGCTAAAGACACTCCCGACGCATACAAGCGCGTGAGGACGTTCATTAGCGGATTATTCCATTCTTTGGTGCCCTTGGGAAAAACTATACTCGCCAACACGGGCGTCAGGAACATGGAAAACAGCAGAGCCCCTAAGAGTGCAAACGCCACTGTCCAAGCCATCGGCCGGAACAGCCGCCCCTCCACGCGTTGCAGCGTGAAAATCGGCAGGTAAGCGGTAATGATGATGGCGATCGAAAAGAACACCGGCCGTTGGACTTCGCGCGCCGCCCGCCGAATCTTCTGGCTGACGCTCTCCTCCACTTCGCCGGGATTCGCCGGATGGCTCAACAGCCGCACGATGTTCTCGACCATTACCACCGCGCCCTCGACGATCATGCCGAAGTCGAGCGCGCCCAGCGACAACAGGTTCGCCGGAATATGCCGCAGGTCCAGACAAATCGCCGCGAACAACAGAGAAAACGGAATCGTCAGCGTCACGATCAGCGCGCCGCGCAGGTTTCCCAGAAACACAAACAGGATGACCGAAACCAGAATGATGCCTTCAGTCAGGTTATGCAGCACCGTGTGCGTCGTCACTTGCATCAAGTCGCTGCGATCCAAATGCGGAACGATCTTCACGCCCGGCGGTAGAAAACTCTTGTTGAGAAAAGCGACTTTCTCGTGCAGCGCATCCAGCACGCCGTCCGCGTCCGCGCCCTTGCGCAGCAGAACGATTCCCGAGACTACGTCCGGGTTGTCGATGACCTTCCCCGGCTCCGGATGCACGGCCTTGCCCACTTGCCCCAGCCGGATCTTAGGGCCCTGCTCCACGCGCCCGATGTCACGCACCCGCACCGGAATGCCGTTTTGCGTCTTGAGCACAGTGGCGCCGATGTCGCTGCTGTTTTCGACCAATCCCACCGCGCGCACATTGATCGCCTGCTCTCCGCGCTCAATAAAGCTGCCGCCCGCGTTGATGTTGTTGTTCGCGAGCGCCGTCTCCACCTGGCCAATATTCAACCCGTAAGCGATCAGATTATTGGGATCGACATTCACCTGGTATTCGCGCGTAGTCCCGCCAAACACCGCTACATCGATCACGTCCGGCACCGACTTCAACTGCTTCGTCAGCACCCAATCCTGCAGGGTCTTCAAGTTCATCACGTCGTACGCAGGATTCGTGCTCTGCAGCGTGAAGAAGTAAATCTGCCCCACCGGACTGTAATCCGGCCCAATCGTCGGTTGCAGCCCATTGGGCAAATTCACCTGCGATAGCTTTTCGAGCACCTTCTGCCGGTTCAAATCGTTGCTCGACCCATCGTCGAACACCATCATCACGCTCGACAGTCCAAACAGCGATACCGATCGCAGCGCCGTCAACTGCGGCAGCCCGTTCATCTGCGCTTCGATCGGAATCGAGACTTGTTGCTCCACTTCCTCGGCCGCACGCCCCGGCCACTGCGTAATCACCTGCACGTAGTTGTTGGCTACGTCCGGATACGCTTCCACCGGCAGAGATTTGAACGAAATAGCGCCCCAGATCAGCAGCAAAATGCCGACAGCCATCACCAGGAACCGGTTGCGCAGCGCAAAGTCGACGGACTTCTGAATCACCCGGCTACTCCTTCTTACTGTCGCGATCGAACAGGAGCGCATCGCGCGCCACCTGCTCCCCAGCGCTCAAGCCGCTGAACACCTGCTCGGTGCCGTCGGCGTTAATCGCGCCCGCATGCACTTCCTTGCGCCGGAACTGATTCCCTTCGCCCTTCACAAACACCCAGTCGCGATCCTGTAAGCGCAGCACCGCGCTCGCTGGAACCACCGTTCGCATCTGCGCGCCTTGCGATACGAAGTGCACCGTCGCGAACATATTGGGACGCAAGATACCGCGTTCGTTCGATAACTCGATCCTGACTTTAGCGGAGCGCGTGTTAGGATCCAGCAGCTTTCCGATGTTAGCGATCCGTCCGCTGAACGTCCGCCCCGGGTAGGCATTCAATTCGATCTGCGCCCTGTCTCCTACGTGCACCTGCGCTAAATCGTTTTCATAAACATCGCAGACCACCCAAACCTGCGAGAGATCCGCGATGGTGAACAGGTTGGGAGAGTTATCCAGCGATTTCACACCCGCCGCCGCCGTCACGTTTTGTTCGACGATGGTCCCGGAAATCGGTGCGTGCACTTCAATTACGGAGGAAGGCCGCTGGGGGTCGCCTCCCAGAATGCGGATGTGATCGGCAGCTGTTTGCGTATCCACTTTCGCCTTCGCGTAAGTCTCAACCGCGACATCCAGATCCTTCTGCGCCAGGGCCCCGTGCTCAGACAAGAGCTGCGCGCGCTCCGCCTGCGTCTTCGCCAACGCCTCATCGGCCTGGAATTTCTTGTAATCCGAAAACGCCTGTGACATGTCGGAGCTGTTGATCGTTAACAACAGTTGACCCTTCTCGACGTCGTCGCCTAACCGCGCATGGATCTCGATCACTCGCCCGGCCGTAAGCGCATTCACCGGCACCGTCCGGCTCACATCCGGAGCCACCGAGCCGTTCGCCACCAGTTCATTCACCTCGGCCCGCGCGGACGCCGTTGCCAGCGGGAAGCGCTCGGGCTTGTCCACCGTAATCAGGTTGGGATCGGGAGCCTGCTCCACTTTGACGGCAGGAGCGACATTCGAAACCGCATCCACTTTTTGGCTGCTGCATCCGGCGATACCCGCCAGACACGCCACCATCGCATACATCACACGATGCTGTTTCACGGCATCACCTCCTTGCCTACGGCAAGATTCATTTGACCGGCGGCCGTCAGATAAGAACCCACCAGGTTCAGATAACTCAGTTGAATATTGCGGTAATCGGCCTGGGCGCTTAAGAAATCGAGCAGGGATGCGCCGCCGTTCTGATACGCGAACGAAATGGTGTCCCGAACCTTAGCGGCCTGCTGCAGATACTTGTCTTTGTAAGGGCGCAGCAACGCAACATTGCTGGCGATAGTCGCGTAAGCGGAGTCCACATCGCTGAAGACCTGCGCCCGGCCCGCATCTACCAGCGCCTGATTGCGGCTGATATCCAGCTGCGTGCGCAGCTTCTCGCCTTGATTGCGATCGAAGACTCGCAGGGGTACGGTCACGCTCGCGCCGATCGTATTGTTGTCGAACGGATTATTAAACGAAGGATTGTGCGTGCCCCACAGGCTGAACGTCGGATCGGAGGAGCCGTTGGCGATTGCGAGTTGGTGGTCGGTAGTTGACTTCGTCACCGCCTGCAACGCCGCCTTCAGATCCGGACGTGCATCCAGTGCGGTGGCACGAAACTCCTCGAGCGGAGTCACCTGCTCGCTGAAATCGAACTTGCCGTTCACGTCGAATTGCTCGATCGGGGTGCGATCGTTCAGCAGGCTCAGCAGTTGAATCTTGGCCGTGCGCAAGCTCACGTCCGCGGTTTGCAAATCGGATTCATACTGCACCCTCTGTAATTCGAGGCGCCCCAGATCCACTTCGGAGATATCGCCCGCCTGCCGCCGCGTGCGATTCACTTCGAGCACACGATCGTAGTACGCCAGATTGTCCTGCGCCAACTTCAAAATCTCTTTGGCGTGGAGAATGGAAACGAACGCGCTGCGCAAAGTAAACAGCAACGTCCGTTCCTGGTCTTCCAGCGTGGAGGAGGCGATGGCGGTTGCACCTTGCGCGCTGTCCCGCCGCAGTTCACGTTTGTGCTCGCGCTCGTGCAGGTAGCTAATCCCGGAGCCGACCTGCGTACCCGCCAACGGACGCCAGACTCCTAGGTACGGAGTAAGTTGAGTTCCATCGGTCGTCAGACTGAGGTCCGGATTCGGCCGCAAATAAGCCGTGATCTCCTGCGCTCTGGATTGCTCGACACCCACCCTGCCGGCGGTCAGATTCGGATTATTTGTTCGGAAGCGCTCGCGGACCTGCTCCCATGTCAGTGCAGTCTGCGCGGAAGCCGCTGAGACCACCAACAGGAACCCGGCAAGCGCCCGCCCAATGAGGCGTGGCATTCTTCCCCTCCTAAAACTTTTAAATACAGACTGAGAAAAGTTAGAGCGAAGCGGAAAAACGGCTAGGAGGAGCGCGGCCTGCGCAAGAAGGGAGAAAACGGTCTAGACTCTCGGGATGGATCGCCAAGGCCAGACTAAAGAGGCACAGCGCTACGGTGATGGCCAGGACGGCGGTGACTTGCGCCGACTCCAGCACTTCCAGCAACCCAACCAGGATCGCCAGCATTTCGGTGCTAGGGTGCTGAGCGGCCCAGGACGAATGCCCGGGCGAGTCCGCCATGGCCTGCGCGTTCAGGAGCTCGATGCGAACCGAGTCGTCACTAGCCGATACGCATGGAAACAGCGAAACCAGCGCCAGCCCCAGAGCCAAAGCCCGCCCCATCACCAGGCGGCGGCTGGACACGCCTCTGCGGCTCGTCGAAACGAGGAACCAGGTAAAGGCGGCCACGCACAAGGCCAGCCATGCGAAATTCAACAAAGAATTCGCGTATTGCATCTACTTTGAGTATACCCACACAGCAGCGCGATCTCCATAGGCGGGGACGCCTGCTGAAGTTAGACGTTCGGATGGGTGGGGCCGTTACTGCCCGAAGTATCCGGCGGCGAGCTCGGGCTTTTGTTCCAGCGCCTGGCGCCAGAATTCGCGAGCCTCATCCGGCTTGCCCTGCGATTTCAGCGCATGGCCCAAGTTGAGCAGCGCTTCCGGGAAATTCGGGCGGTCCGACAGGGCTTCTTGATACAGGCGGACGGCATCTTCCACTTGCCCGGACTTCTGCAATAGCAGACCGGTGTTATAGAAGAGTTCCGGAGTGCGCTCGCCGGCCTCGATCAGCTTTGCTTGCAAGTCGAGAGCCTTGTCCAGATCCTCGCGTTCGACAGCCAGAGCGGCCAAGCCGCGCAATGCGTCAATCGAATGCGGATCGGACGCCAGCACCGCTTCAAACGCTTTGGCGGCGCCATCACGGTCTGACAGATTCCAGCAGCAGAGACCTAGGTTGAGCTGCGCCTCGGGCCAGGCCGCGCGCTTGCGGACGCAGGACTGAAAGGCTTCGGCGCCGCCACGATAGTCCGCGCGCGCCAGCCGAAGATAGCCCAGACGGAACCACGCGTCTTCCCAATCGGGGTTGCGCGACAGCAGCTTCACATACAGCCGCTCGGCTTCTTCTTTTTCACCCTGTTGCTCGATGACGCTGGCCAGATTGTAGATCACATCGGCCTGATCGGGAGCAATTTGCAGCGCCCGCTCGTAGCCTTCGCGAGCCCCGGCAAAGTCACCCGTTTCCTGCTTCACGATTCCCAGATTCACATGCGCCTGCTTGGCATCGGGACGGATGCGCACCGCCTCGCCATAGGCCTTCGCCGCTTCCGGCAGTTTGTTACGCTTCTGCTCGGCGACACCTAAATTGAACCAGCGCTCAAAATGATCCGGCGTGAATTCGACGAGTTTCGCGCACAGTTGCGCAGCCGCTTCGAAATCGCTGTTATGGAACGCACAGGTCGCCAAGCCTTCCAAGGCCGCCTGCGAATGCGGACGCAGCGTCAGCAGTTGTTCGGAATATTTCTGGATGGCATCGTGATCCTTACGCGCCATGCCGATGGTAACCAGGTTCACCAGGCATTCTTCAGACTGCGGATTCTTCCCCAGAAGCTGTAGATAGATCGAGGTGGCTTCGTCGAATTTCCACAGCAACTGCAGCGAGACCGCTTTGCCGAACAGCGCCGTCTCATGCGCCGGCGTGCGCGCCAGCACCTTGTCGAAACACACCACCGCCGGTTCCGGCTTCTCTTGATGCAGCAGGCAGATTCCCAGGCCCAGCTGCGCTTCGTTCCGATTGGGATCGGCATCCAGCGCCTTCTGGAACGCTTCGGTCGCTTCATTCCAGCGGCCCATCTTCTCATAGCAAATGCCCAAATTGAAGTTGGCCGTGGTGTGCCGGGGCGCCAGCGTCAGCAGCTTTTCATAACTCTTGATGGCATCCTCATACTGCTCGATCTCAAACTGCAAGTGGCCCTTGGCGGAGTAAATCTCCGTGCTCTCTTCGCCGTTTTCGAGAGCCGTGTTCAGCTCCTTCAAGGCCTCTTTGTGCTTGCCTTCGAGGTGCAAAGACACCGCCCGCGCCAGTGCGGGCGAAACCGCTTTGCTCTCTGTCTGCGTCGCCGCTTTCGTTGGCGTTCCTGTCTTAGGCGTACTCATAGTTACCAGCTCCCGTTCGTTGTTGGAATATTGTAGGGCGCCAAATAGGCGCACAGGCGGCCCAGCATGTCGTACTGATGCGTCAACTGCAGCCATCGCAAGCGGCTTTCTTCGCCTTTGGGAGCGAAGAACCCGACACCTCCGCGCTTCAAGCGCGCGTCGGTCCAGTTGTCAATCACCGAGCCTTGCAAACTCAGTAAGAAGGTATCGTCATGCACGTTCATGCTGATGCGGTAGAGCATGTCCGGGCGCGTATCGATCGCAACCTTAGTATCCACGCGAGTCTCTGCCTTGCCATCGATCACGGCATAGCGGGTGATTCCCAGCGTCGGCAGCGGTCCGCTCTTGAGGACCATCAGCTTCACCACGTAGTAGTTGTCAAAATCCTTGGCGCGCACAACCCAGCTCAAAGCTTTCTTATCGACCATGCCCAGGAAATCCATGTCATAGTCAGTCAACGCCATCGAAGGCTTGTAGAGCGCCAGCGTTCCCGGCTTCACGAACCCGTTGCCGTCAAACGACCAGCCGGACGACATATCCCCGCGCGCCTGCCAGTCTTCGAGACCGGAGCGGAAGTCTTCGCTCAAGGAAACCGCCGCGCGTTGTGCGACACTGTTGCGCACGTTGATAAACTGCTCGCGGAACCCATTGCCGATGTTCTTCGAAATGCCTTGCGTGGTCTGCGGCGCCGCCGATTGCACCTTCGGCAGCGACGGACGCAGCGCCAGCCCCAGCAGAATCGGAATCGCCACAGCCAAAAGTTTCAGATCCCGCGGAGCATGCTGCCAGAAATCGGCGGCGTGCGCCCACAGGTGCTTTCTTTCCTCGGCGTCGGTGAGGCTTTGCGTCCAGGCCAGGAAGCCGTGCAGCTGCGGCTTGGCTGCGCCCTCGATCGGCTCGAACTTCGTCACCGGATTCATGGGCGCGTTCGCCGCATAGATCTGCTCGACGCTGGTCGTAAGCGGAGTAGCAGCCGGCGGCGCAATGGCTTTTCCGCGGAATGCCAGCGGCAGAACTTTCGCCCGCAACGGATTCTGCTCCGCCCGGCCCAGCCCGGTGGGCAGCGCGACGATCTGCAATTGCGCCTTCGCGGCCAAAGCATCCACGTTTTGAAGCGGCGGCGCGACCACCCCCGCCTGACTCGCCACCGTCAACGTGCACGGCGGAGCCGTCTGCAAGCCCAGTTCGATGGTTTGCGCCGACAATTGCTTCCGCGGCGCGGAGGCGACTTCGATCTCAGTTGCGCTGGCCAGCGGCGCCAGAGTTCCCGGCTGACTCGCCAGCACCAACGCGCACGGCGGAGCAGTCTGCAAACCTATTTCGATGCCTTGGACCGGCAGTTGTTTCCGTGGCGCCGGAACGGGCTCGATCTCAGTCGCATGAGTCAGCGGCTGGGTCGGCCCCATCTGCATAGCCACGCCGTAACGGCAACCCGGCGCCGTGTTCAAACTCAAAGCAACGGATTGCGACGCCATTTGCGTCGCAGGGCTCGCCGTCGCGCTGCGCAGCTCCAGGGCTTCGGCCGATGCCAGGCCGTCGGTATTCGCTTTCGCCGCGACGCCGACACAGTCGAAGATTGGATAGTGGCTCTGCGGAGCCAAAGACATCGCCGGTCCCGCCGCCGGAATCGCCAGCTTCATCCACGGCGCGTCCGTGCTCGCCTGCAACTCCATGGGCTGCACAAAGCCGCACAAATCTCCGGGCTGGGCATCTCCGATTGCCCCCGCTCGGGCGGCGAGCGCCTTGGGAGCGTTGCTTAGGGTCAGCGGCTGCAGCCGCGTGACGGCCACCACCGCCGGTGTAGCGAAGGTGGCGTCCAAGCGTGTGTTCTGCGCCCTCTGTGAGGTTTCAATCGGCTCTGGTGCTGGGGCGCCCAATGCTGGCAGAATCGTTTGCGCTCCAAATTTTTGGAGAGCCATCAGGCTTTCGGCAAACGGCGGCAGGATCTCCTCCACCTCAGGAACCACTTCGGGAAGGAGTTGGCTCAATTCAACGGGCTCGGGGACGAGTCCCAACGGAATTTGTGTGAACGGTTTGCGGGCAAACTCGACCGGAGCGGATTTCCCGGAGTCAGTGCGGATCACGTCCGCGAATCCGCTAGCCAGAAACCGCGGCATCGGCACTGCGGAGACCGCCCCCAGCGTATATTCCGCTTCCTCGCAAGCGCTCTCGGGAATCGCCGGGCGGCTCATCGGCCAGAGGACGAATTCGCCGTTCCAGGCCGCGCGGATGGCGTCCCATGCTCGCAACCCCGGCTTGTCCTCCAGCACGAATCCCGCGAAGGTGACGTTGCCCGTGTTCGCAGCCGAGCGGGCCATTTCAGAGACTTCCAGTTCGGGCTCAATTGGCTCCATCGTGGCCGCGTCATCGGCCTGATAGTAATGCGCCGAACTGACCGGCTCGCTGGCGGCGGGCTTTCCCAAAATCGCTTCGAGCGTGTCCGCCGGTGCCCGATAGGCACGCAGCGAATCATGCGTCTGATGCAGGCGTTCTACCGCTAAACGCTGCTGTTCCTGCCAGTACGCATCGCTATGCGCCTTGGAACAGAATTGCCCGCTGGTGAGCTTACGGTAGAGCGGAAGTTTCCCGTCGCAATGAAGGCACCGTAAATTGCCGGACCACGCCATGCCCAATACTACGGCGTAAATGGGGAGAATTACTACGAGGCGAACGCCTTAGTCGACCCTTAGGGTTTGGCCTAAAAGCGGTCCAGATCACACGCCCCAACAGTAGTCCTCGACCGCCTTTTGGACGTTGGGATCATCCTCGTGGAGGCGCATTAATTCCAGGCGCATGGCGTCCACCAGTGCAAACCAACTGGCCTCGATCACGTTCTCGGAAACGCCTACGGTGGCCCAACTACGCTTGCGATCGGACCACTCGATCAGTACGCGCACTCGCGCCGCCGTGCCTTTTTTGTTATCCAACACCCGGACTTTATAGTCCGTCAGCTCCACGCTAGCGATGGCCGGGTAGAGCGTCGACAAGCACTGCCGCAGCGCCACGTCCAGAGCGTTCACCGGGCCGTTCCCGGTGGCCGAAGCTGTCAACACGTTGTCCTGCGCCTTCAAGGTCACGTTAGCCGTTGAGTTCGTGGCCTTGGTGATCACTTCATAGCTGACTACGTCAAACAGATTGAGTCCCGGCCGCAGCGCCTCGCGAACCAGTAGTTCGAAAGTACCCTCGGCGGCTTCGAGCTCATAGCCCTGGAACTCCATCTGCTTGATGCGATCGAGCAGATGGCGCCGCGCCGCGTCATCGAGCCGGTCCTCGAGCCCGTGCTGCTTGAGCTTATAAAGGATGCTGCCCTTGCCCGACAAATCGCTCAGCAGCACGCGCTGCCGGTTACCGACGGTTTTGGGGCTGATGTGTTCGTAAGTGTTCGAATCCTTCAGCACCGCGTTGACGTGCACGCCGCCCTTGTGCGCGAAGGCGCTGTGCCCGACATACGCCTGGTCGCCGCGCAGTGGCAGGTTCGCCAGCTCCGCGATGAAGCGCGCCGCCGAAGTGAGCTGAGTGAGCCGCTCCTTGCCAATGGTCGAGTGACCCATCTTCAATTCCAGGTTGGCGATGATGGTGGTTAGATTCGCATTGCCGCAGCGTTCGCCGTAGCCGTTGAAGCAGCCTTGTACGTGCTGGAATCCCTGCTCCACGGCTGCTAGCGCGTTGGCGACGGCCAGCTCACAATCGTTATGCGTGTGGATTCCCAGAATCCCTTCGAAGCTCTTGCGCACGTCGGCGCAGATTTCGGCGAGCTGGCCGGTCATGGTGCCGCCGTTGGTATCGCACAACGTCAGCGTGTCTGCGCCCGCTTTGTGGGCGGCTTCGAGCGTCCGGAACGCGAAATCCCGGCTATATTTATAGCCGTCAAAGAAATGTTCGGCGTCGTAGATGACTTCTTTGCCATGCGCCTTCAGGTAGCGCACGGTGTCCGAAATCAACTTCAGGTTTTCTTCTTCGGTGATGCCGAGCGCCTTGCGCACATGCAGTTCCCAGGTCTTGCCGAACACGCACACTACTGGCGTGTCGGCTTCGATCAGCGCGTTGACACTCGCGTCTTCCTCCACCGGATTGCGCGCCATGCGGGTGGCGCCGAACGCGGTGAGCCGCGCGTGTTTGAACTGAATCGACTTGGCGCGAGCGAAGAACTCTTTGTCCTTGGGGTTCGACCCGGGCCAACCGCCCTCGATATAGTCGATCCCCAGTTCATCCAGCTTGTGGGCCACCAGGACTTTGTCGTCCGCCGAGAAGCTGACGGCCTCGCCCTGGGTGCCGTCGCGCAACGTCGTATCGAAGGTAAAAACACGCATACTATAGGGCCCTCCCGCGGGCCTACCGGCGGATTACTAGGCCGCCGGCACTCCTACTTCTTTTTTCTTCTTGAGGAACGGCATCATCTTGCGGAGCTCCGCGCCGACCTGCTCAATCTTCTGGTTCTGCGCGACTTCACGCATGTGCAGGAAGTTTTTGCGGCCGCTCTTGTTCTCCGCAATCCAGTTGCGCGCGAATTCGCCGGACTGAATCTCCGACAGAATCTTCTTCATCTCGACTCGCGTCTGGTCGTTGATCACGCGCGGACCGCGCGTGTAGTCGCCGTATTCCGCCGTGTCCGACACCGAGTAACGCATGTAGCTGAGGCCGCCTTCATAAATAAGATCGACAATCAGCTTCAATTCATGTAGGCACTCGAAATAGGCGATTTCAGGCGCATAACCTGCGTCTACCAGGGTCTCGAAGCCCGCGCGAATTAGTTCGCTCGCTCCGCCGCAGAGCACTGCCTGCTCGCCGAACAGATCGCTTTCGGTCTCTTCTTTGAAAGTCGTCTCGATGACGCCGGCTTTGAGGCATCCCAGGCCGAGCGCATAAGCCAGCGCTTGCTCGTGCGCTTTGCCGGTGGCATTCTGATGCACGGCCACCAGCGCGGGCACGCCCACACCTTCGGTGTAGAGCTCGCGCACGCGATGCCCCGGAGCCTTGGGCGCAATCATCGTCACGTCGACGTCCGGCGGAGGCGTAATGGTCTTGAAGTGAATCGCGAAGCCATGCGCGAACATCAGCGTCTTGCCGGCGGTCAGGCCTGGCTTAATGTCGGTCTCATACAGATCGCCTTGCAGGTGATCGGAAACCAGGATCATCATGGTGTCCGCGGCCTTGGCGGCTTCCGCGGTGGTCATCACGCGGAGCCCGGCGGCTTCGGCTTTCGCCCAGCTCTTGCTGCCCGGGTACAGGCCGACGATCACGCTCACGCCCGAGTCGCGCAAATTTAGCGCGTGGGCGTGGCCTTGGCTGCCGTAGCCGATAATCGCCACCGTCTTGCCCTTAAGCAACGCGAGGTTGCCGTCTTGTTCATAAAACCTTTTTGCCATTTTCTGTGGAAACTCCGTATTGAGATTAGGTGTTAGCTTACTTGGGTAACTTCTTCTTTACTCACGGGCGGGGCCAGCTTCAATTTCTTGCTGTCGAGCGAAACCACCACCAGTCCGGAGCGGGTCACTTCGATCTCGCCGTAGCTGCGCATTACATCGATAAATTCGTCGAGCTTTTCGGGATCGCCGGTAGCTTCGAGCGCGAAGCCTTCGACGGAGGAATCGACGGCACGGGCCCCGAAAATCTCCGCTTCCTTCAGGATAGCTGTGCGGTTTTGCATACTGGCGCGTACACGCAGCAGAACTAATTCCCTGCGTACGGCCGGGCCTTCTGTCGAGTCAGTGGCTTGCAGCACATTGATCAGCTTGTTCATTTGCTTGATCACTTGGGCGCGTTGATTGGGTTCAACGTCAACCACAATACTCATCCGCGACAACTCAGGATCGAGCGTACGCGCGACCGTCAGACTCTCGATGTTATAGCCGCGAGAGCTCAGGAGCCCGGTGACCCGCATCAGCGCGCCGGGCTTATTTTCCATCAGCAAAGAAATCAACTGCAACATGGTTAGGCGACCTCCACGGGCTGCGGCGGACCCAGCACCATTTCGTTGACCGCGCCCCCTGCCGGAACCATCGGATACACGTTTTCAAACGGCGTCACTTTCACGTTCAGCAAGTACGGACCCGGCTCCTTCACCGCTTCCTCCAGGGCCTGGCGCAACTGGCTGGGACGCGACACCGTGCGGCCCGGGAACCCGTAAGCACCCGCCAACTTCTCTGGATCCGGGAAAGTATCGAGCTGCACCTGGCACAGGCGATTGTTATAGAACAGTTCCTGCCATTGACGCACCATGCCCAGGTAACCGTTGTTCATTACGATGATCTTGACCGGCAGGCCCTGATTCGCGATGGTCGCGAGTTCCGGAATCGACATTTGGAAGCCGCCGTCGCCGCAGATGGCGAACACTAGCTTGTCGGGACGCGCATATTGCGCACCTAGCGCCGAGGGCAGCCCGAAGCCCATCGAACCCAGGCCACCGGAGTTGATCCACAGGCGCGGATGATTGAACTTGATCAACTGCGCGGCCCACATCTGATGCTGGCCCACGTCGCTACAGACGATGGCTTCGCCGCCCGAGAGGCGGTCGATCTCGGCCATCAAATGCTGCGGCTTGATTTCGTCGGTCGAAAACACGGGCTCGAGCGGATGCTCGTGCTGCCAGTCCTTGATCTGTCCCCACCAGGCCGCGCGCGAGGTGGCGTTCTTGCTCTTCATTTGCGGCGCGGTGGCTTCCAGTTCTTCGAGAATCTTCTGCAGCACTTTCTTCACGTCGCCGACGATGGGAACATCCGGCGTGCGGATCTTGCCCACTTCGGCGGGATCGATATCTACGTGAATCACTTTGGCGTGCGGGGCGAAAGCCGAAAGCCTTCCTGTCACGCGATCGTCAAAGCGCGAGCCGAGTGCGATCAGCAAATCGGTCTCCGTCATGCCCATGTTGGCCGCGTAGCTGCCGTGCATGCCGGGCATGCTGATGAAGTTCGGATGGTTCGCAGGGAGACCGCCCAATCCCATCAAAGTGGTGACGGCCGGAGCGTCGATCATCTCCACTAACTGGCGCAATTCGTCGTGCGCACCCGAGTGAATGATGCCGCCGCCCGCGTAAACAAACGGCCGCTTGGCTTCCCACATGGCTTGCGCCGCGCGCCGGATTTGTCCGGCGTGGCCTTCCGTGTAGACGCGATAGCCGGGCAGGTGAATGGAACTCACCGGCGTGTAATGGCCGTTAGCCTGGAACGCGTCCTTGGTGATGTCGACCAGCACCGGGCCCGGGCGTCCCGTGGAGGCGATGTGAAACGCCTCGTGAATCGCGCGCGGCAACTCGGAAAGCGTCTTAACCAGGAAATTATGCTTGGTGCCGGAGCGCGTGATGCCGAAGGTGTCGGCTTCCTGAAACGCATCGCTGCCGATCAGCTTGCTGGTCACCTGCCCGGTGATGGCGACGATCGGGATCGAGTCCATCATGGCGTCTACCAAACCCGTCACCAAATTGGTGGCGCCGGGACCCGAAGTCGCGCAGCACACGCCCACTTTGCCGGTCGCCCGCGAGTACCCCTGAGCGGCGAAGGCGGCGTTCTGCTCGTGCCGTACCAGCACGTGCTTGATGGACGAGTCATAGATGGCATCGTAGAACGGCAGTGTCACGCCGCCCGGATAGCCGAAGATAACTTCTACCTTTTCACGTGCTAAGCACTCCAGAACGATCTGCGCGCCATTCATGAGGTTTGTCGACATAGCCTGTTGTACCCTCTAAAAACCAAAATTACCAAACGAACCCAAGCGACCCATTCAGTAGGCCCCCTAATAACACAAAAGCCACTGTCCGAGGGTTATTTCCCTCGCCAGTGGCCAAGATCCTTGCTGTAAGAATCGGGCCGTTCAGGCGAGGCCGGTTACACCGACCCCAATAATAAGTACTACCACCTGAACTACCCAAATAAGTACGGAAGAGAGCGCGATGCGCTGGCGGAGGGCCTGGTTGGGATCCGTGAGGTTCATCTCGTCTCTTGAATATGAGCATACAAGGAAAAGGATGCAAATGCAACAGGGATTTAGTATTAAAAATAGTTATCGGAACATTGCCACCTGAACATCGCCTAAAATATTGAATACGATGAGGTTGGACATAAGCATCCGGCTGGCACTGGCGCTGGGATTGTTGCTCGCTGCACTTGTCTGGCGCTCCAGACGTAATCATCGCGGGCTTCCCCAGCTTGAGCCCATTGGGACCAAAGGAACCCCGCAGGTTGATTGTATGGTGATTATTCCCGCCCGTAACGAGGAGGCCAACATCGCAGCCGCGGTTCGCAGTTTGCCGCCGGACGCGGTCATTGTCGTCGATGATTTCTCTCGCGATAAAACCGCGGAGGAAGCGCGCGCTGCCGGCGCCGGAGTTCTGCGCGCTCCCCAGCCGCGCGCCGGCACGGTAGGGAAATCCAATGCCTGCATGGAGGGGGCGCGCGTGCTGACTTCGCGTTGGATTCTCTTCGCTGATGCCGACACACGCTTCGAGCCGGGATTCGTCGAGAGCGCTGTCGCAGTTGCCGAATCCGGCAAAATCGATTTCCTGTCAGTGTATCTGAGGCCGGAATATCGAACGCTCGCGGACTCCGCGCTATCGCCCTACGGCGTCGCGCTGTATTTCTGTGGAATCAATCCGCGAACCGATTCGGCCTCCGCCTTTAACGGCCAGTGCGTGCTGGTGAACCGCGCAGCTTACGAATTCATCGGGGGACACAGATCGGTGCTGGGTTACCTGTGTGAAGACGTCAAAATGGCGGAGTTGGCGATGCGGCACCGAATGAAATTCGCCGTGATGCGTGCTCCCCGTCTTGGCCGGGTCTCCATTCGCTCTGCCGATTTCGCGCGCAACGCCATGCGGTTCGTCGAAGTGAGTTCATGGCGAGGCGCGTGCATCGCTTTCGCCGCTGCCCTGTGGGCGCTGTGGCTGCCCATGCTGGTAGTCTTGTTCGCACGCCATCAATTCGCGGTTGCGTTTGCCTGGGCGCTGCTGCCCAGCGTTCTTCTCTGGCCGTGGTATGGCTGGGCGCGGGCGATTCTAGCTCCCCTCGGTATCTACGCGATTCTGCCAAGCCTGTTGCGTGGTGCTTTCGACGCCGCCACGGGCCGCCACGTGGAGTGGAAGGGTCGTGTAATCTAAGGCTAAACGCCCCTTTTTCATGCCCGAAACTATTCAGGGAACCATTGCTTCGATCGCAATTCTCGACGACGACGCAGACTTCCGTACTTATCTCGAAGACTTCCTCTCCGATGAGAGCAGCTACTCCGTGCGCGCGTTCGGCAATGCGCGCGACCTATATGAAAGCTGTGAGGAGAGCCTGCCCGACATCGTTCTGCTAGACATGAAGATGGGCGACGCCAGCGGCGACAAGGTGCTGGAGCAATTGATCTCGCGCTGGCCCGGGTTGTGCGTGATCATCATCACCGGCTACCCGTCGCTCGAAGACATGCGGACGACTTTCAAATTGAAAGTCTTCGATTATCTGGCGAAGCCGTTTTCGCTGACGCAACTCCGACAAGTATTGAAGAACGCGGTCGAGGCCTTCGGGCTGGGTAAGTCTCCGCAGGACCGTTTGCGCGAGCGGCTGGGGCATTCGATTAAGATGCTGCGCGTCGAGCGCGATTGGTCTTTGAAGGACCTGGCCACGCAGACCAAGCTAAGCGTTTCGCAGATCAGCGCCATCGAGCGCGGGACCAATCTGCCTAGCATCGAAAGCTTGCTCGCAATCTCGAAGGCGTTTGATAAGAAGCCGAGTGAGATATTGATGGGGATCGATTTTTGAGACCTACTCTTCGCGCAACACTTCGAGGGGCTTCTGACGCAGGATGCGGAAGCTGGCGAGCCAGCCGGAGGCTTGCGCCAACAAGGCGGTCAGCACAACTGCGACCAGCGTGGCGCTCCAGTCGAAGGCAAACTTGGCGTCCAATAGGCGATTGAGCAGCAATCGCGAAAAGACGCTGGCGAGGAGTGCGCCCATGAGTCCGGCGACTACGCCTAGAGTCAAGAACTCCACGGAGAAAATCCGTCCGGCGCTGCGACGAGTGGCTCCTAGAGTTTTTAGGATCACCACTTCACGGACGCGGCGGAAGCGCGTGCCGGCTACGCTGGCGGCGAGAATGATCGCTCCCGCTAGAATCGCGAATGCGGACAGGAAGCGGATCACTAGCGCTACTTGATCCACCACTTGCTGCACGATGGCGAGCGCTTCGGCGACGTTGATAACCGTCACGGTGGGGAACGCTTGATACGCTGCGCGCTCGAGAGCGCCGACGTCGGCAGGCTTCATGCGCACGCCACCGTAAAATGTCGCCGGCAAACCGGTGAGAGCCGGGGGATTGAATACGAACTCGTTGGCTGCGCCCACGCGCATTTGCTCGACGCGATGCAGCGCGGCGATGCGCGCGGTAAAGGTTCGTCCGGCTCCTGAGAGTTCCAGGGTGTCGCCTAATTTGGCACCGAGCGTCCGCGCGGCTTCTTGATCGACAGAGACTACCGGCTGCGTTTCGCCGGGCGTCCACCATTTGCCTTGCGTTACGGTGAGTGAACTCGGCTTCTCCTCAGCCCACATCACGGAGCGGCTGCCGCGGAAGCGCCGCGACAAGCCAGTCAGCTTCAATTCTTCCAGCGGCACGCCATTCAAACTTTCGATGCGCACTGCCACGCTGGGCGCGAACTCCGGCTGCGCCACCACGCCTTTCTGCTTGGCGATCAGGGCTTTTAGCGGGCTCACTTGCTCCGGTGTGATGCCGATCAAAAACACGTTGGGCGCGTCGGGCGGCGCGCTCTGCACGATCTCGCCGACGAGCGAGTGCTGTACCAGGTAGACGGTTAGCGTGAACATCACGCCCAGCCCCAGCGCGACCAGAATTGCTTGCGCCTGATTTCCTTGCCGGTAAAGGTTCGCGAAACCTTGGCGAGCGAGGGTCGGGATACGCCAGGGCGATCGCTGCAGCGCCGTTCGAATCAGGCGCAGGAATCCGGCGGCGACCAGCGCTAGCAATATTAATGCCACGGTCAGGCCGCCCGCAAAGTATTCTCCTATGCGCGGCGATTCCGCTAGCCAGCCTGCGATCCCGCCGATTCCCAGCAAAATCAGGATTCCCGCTACGGCGCTCAACCACGCGTCGGCAAGCCGCTGCGACCAGGTCTTCTTCGCCTCCGGCATATCGCGACGCAGTATCATCGCGGGCCGCACCTTGCGAATCGCCAGCAGCGGAGGCAGCGTGAACAGCAGAGTGGTCAGGATGCCCACTGCGATCCCTTGCGCGGAAGCCGCCAGGTTCCATCCCAGCTTAATGTCCATATTGAAGAAACGAGAAATCAGCAGGGGCAGCGTGCGTTCGACCACCCTCCCAACCACCACTCCGGCCAGGCCGCCCATCAACCCGAGCATCAAGGTCTGCAAAGTATAAATGCCGATGATGTCGCGCGACGCCGCGCCTAGGGACTTCATCACGGCGATGTTATCCATCTTCTGCTGCAAGTGCGCGTGCATCGCCATCGCGACGCCGAGTGCGCCGACGATCATGGCGATCAGGCTCACTAGGCTGAGAAATGTTGTGGAACGGTCCAGGCCGCGCATGATGATCGGATTCGATTCTCGGAAGTCGGCGATCAGCGCTTCGGGCAACGCTTCGCGCACGGCGCCGCGCACTTCAGTCACCTGTGGCGACTTGGGACTCATCTTGAAGAGATAGCGATAGGCGCCGCGGCTACCGAATCCCATCAGGCCGCTACGTTCGAACGCAGCGCGCGACATCATCATGCGCAGGCCCACGTTCATGCTGCCGGACATGCGGTCGGGCTCGCTGTTCACGATGGCTGAGATGCGAAACGTCTCGGTGCCGACGCGCAAATTGTCGCCCACTTTCGCGTTCAAGCGCAGCAACACGTCTTGCGCGACGGCGACGGTGTCGGGCTGCAACGCTTGGTCAGCGCCATAGGCGGGTCCAGACTTACCCACCGTAGTAGGGATACTTGGCCGGATCGACGGCTTTGATCGACACCAGCACTGGCGTTGCGGCATCGCTATTGGGCGCGGCTTGCGCGGATGAAGCCATCGAAATCGTTTCCGTGATCAACGTGTGCTCGACACCTCGCTTCGCTAATGCGTCGAGCGCGGCAACCTCTGGTCCGTAGCCGGAGTGAACTGGCGCGCCGTGAGGTCGGCGGCCATGACGGTGCGCGATTCGTCGAGCAGGGTCCCGCGAAAACTCGCGCTGAATCCTTGCACTCCGGCGAGCGCTCCTACTCCAGCCGCGACCGCCAGCACCACGAACAGAAACTTGGTCATCGATGAACGCGTTTCGCGCCAGGCGATTCTTCCCGCGGTGCGATAGGACAGACTCATGAGCGTGCCATCGCCGAAGGTTGCATTTCATCGGCCACTACTTTGCCGTCGCTGAGCGTGACGATGCGGTCGGCGCGCGATGCCAGCGCGCGATCGTGCGTGACCAGCACCAGCGTGGTGCCTTCGCGCTGGTTGAGTGAGATCAGCAAGTCCAGCACCAGCGTCCCGTTCACGCTGTCGAGATTGCCGGTAGGTTCGTCGGCCATCAGGATCGGCGGCTGGCACATGAAGGCGCGGGCCAGCGCCACGCGCTGCTGCTCGCCTCCGGAAAGCTGGACCGGATAGTGATCCATGCGGTCTTCGAGTCCGACGCTTTTGAGCAGACCGCGCGCGCGCGCGAGTCCGCCGGCGACGTCTCCGCCCGCGAGTTCGTAAGGCAAGAGCACGTTCTCTTCTGCGCTGAGAGTCGGGATCAGTTGATAGGACTGAAACACGAATCCGATCTTCTTACCGCGCACCACCGCCAACTGGTCTTCCTTCAACCCGGTGATGTCGACGCCATCGATCACCACTTTGCCCGAGGTGGCGGTGTCGAGTCCGGCTAGCAACCCTAACAAAGTGCTTTTGCCGCTGCCCGATGCGCCCATGATGGCGACGAACTGCCCCGCCGGCAGCTCCAAATCCACGCCGCGCAGGATTTCGACGCGATGCGTGCCAGTGTCGATGGTTTTGGTAAGTGCAATGGCTTCGAGGATCGGCATGCTCTTCTCTTCTATTATGATGGCAACAGATGCTGTATTCCGTCTTTTTCGCTGTACTCTTGACGCTGGGCAACGCCTGGGCGGCCCCGGCCTCTAAAACAGATACGAGAAAGACGCTGGTTGTGTTCGGCGATAGTTTGAGTGCTGGCTATGGGCTCGCGCCGGGGCAGAGTTACCCCGACGATTTGCAGCGCAAGCTCGATGCCCAAGGCTATGCGTGGCACGTGGTGAATCTGGGGATCAGCGGCGACACGACAGCGGGCGGCCTCGCGCGCGTCAGCACCGGAGTCGCGCTGAAGCCGGCGATGGTGCTGCTGGAACTTGGCGGCAACGATGGCCTGCGCGGCCTGCCACTAGCGATGACGCGTGAAAATATCGAGCAGATGATTGTTGCGTTTCAGCGGGTGGGCGCGCGCGTAGTACTGGCTGGGATGACGCTGCCTCCCAACTACGGTCCGGATTATGTTCACGAATTCCAGGGCATTTACAGCGGTCTGGCCGCCAAATACAAGCTGCCGCTGATTCCGTTTCTGCTGCAGGATATCGTCACGGGGGACCTGCATTACTTCCAGCGTGATGGTGTGCACCCTACTGCGGAAGGCGCGCAGATTGTTTCGGAGACGGTGATGAGGACGCTGAAGCCGCTTCTGGGCGCGGCAAAGAACTAGGGCTTCAAATCGCGGTAGGGATTCAACACGTTATCCCACGGCTTTGCCGGATTGTAGCGCACATAAAGTGGACCATTTTTTAGGCTACGCAATATCTGTTGGGCGTCTGACAGAGATCGAAAATCTTCTGTGTACTCTCCCTCGTAGATCTCGCTCTCGACCTTGTAGGAGAAGAATGCACTCATTCGATAAGCGTTGTAATTGATCTCTCCGGCTGACTTAATCACCTCTGTAACATTGCCTCTTTTGCATTCGGCGGCGGCGATTGGCCAGCGGTGGGAGAACCGGCGTTTATACCATTCGCGGACAGCGGGGACCCCGATGCACAGCAAGCTGATTCCAAGTAAAACAACCAGGCCCGCTCTCACTGCCTATCTCAGTCCCCCATTACGCACACGTCCTTCAAATTCCGATAGTCTTCCGCATAATCGAGTCCGTAGCCGACCACAAATTCGTCCGGAATTGTGAAGCCTACGTAATCAGCCTTCACTGGACTTTTGCGCCGCTCCGGTTTGTCGAGCAGCGCCACAATGCGGAGAGACTTGGGTTTGCGCTGCGCCATCAGTTTCGTCAGATAGTTCAGCGTGATGCCGGTGTCGAGAATATCCTCGACGATAATCACGTGATGCCCTTCGATGGGAGCGTCCAGATCCTTAGTCAATTGGACTTGTCCTGAGCTGGTCTTCCCCTTGCCGTAGCTCGAAATGCCGATGAACTCGATGCGCGCGGGGGTCTTCATAGCGCGCGCCAGGTCGGCCATAAAGATGAATGCGCCTTTGAGAACTGCGATCAGGTACACGGGCTCGCCAGACGGATAATCGCGGTCGATCTCGGCCCCCAACTCAGCGATGCGGTTATGGATTTGTTCGGCGGACAGCAATACTTTGAGCGAAGGCATTAGCGAGATTGTACAATACCAGCAGGAGCACCCTACATCCTGGCACGCACCAAGAAAGCACTCAAGCAAGCTGCACCGCAAGAACCCGACCCTCTCTGGCTCACCGCCGTCCACGCCGCCGAATCCAAACAAGCGCAAGATATTAAAGTGCTCGATCTGCGCGACGTGACCACCTTCACGGATACTCTGATCATCTGCAGCGGTGCGAACTCGCGGCAGAACCAAACTATCTCGAATGAGATTGAGGAGCAGTTGAAGGAGCACGGCGACATTCCTTCGAGCGTCGAAGGCTACACCAACGCGGAATGGGTTTTGATGGACTACGGGGATTACGTGGTGAATATTTTTTCCGAGAAAGCGCGCGGTTACTATGATCTTGAGCGTTTGTGGCGCGACGCCAAGCCCGTTAAATATTGAGTAGTCGGCGCGTCAGCTCAGGCACTTGCGCGAGTTCGCCTTCCTTCAAGATCACGCCGTCGGGCCGCCAGCGCGCGGCCATGCGCTCACTCACAAAACCCTTGGCAATGCTGATGAGGGGCAATCCGCAAGCCGACGCTACGTGGCCGCCGGCGGAATCGTAGCCTACGAACAGCTTCGAGGTGGCGATTTGGGCGGCGAAGGGCGCGAAGGCTCCATCGTGCGTACGCATGCCTGGAAGCAGCGCACGGTCGACGCGGTCGCGCTCTTCCGCGCTTCCGCCTTTGTCGACTAAGATGGAGGCTCCGGTTTCTGCAAGCGTTCGCAGCAACTCACCTTCTTTGGCATCGTCAAGTCGCTTCGAGGCATTTTCGCCGACGCCGAGGCTCACCGTAATATCGGCCGGGGACTCGCTCGAACGCAGCGGCGCTACAAATGGCTTGGCCCCCTCTACGCCGAAGACCTGATGCGCCCACCGCGCGGCGAGTTTCGCGAGGGGCTCGTTGCCGTCACCTCCGTAAGCGCGGCTGGGGAAGTGGAAGTAATTGTGTTCATCGCACACGGAAAGCAAGCCGAGTTGCGATAACCGGGAATCCGGATCGATCACGATCCCGTCGTCGAGCCACAGGTTCGCCGATGCGCGCAGGCGGTCTTTTAATGCGCCCGAGCGGGCGTAGGGGGCGAGGCGGTGCTTGATGCGCGAATCGAATTCGAACAATTCATAGGACTTCAGCGGACCCACAAAAACGATTTCGGCGTTGGGATAGCGGCGCTTCGCGGCGTCCAGCATTACGCTGGTCACGGCTACGTCGGCGCCCAGCGTCACGCGGGAGAGCACGTAGACTCGGTTGGCCGTAACGGGGACGGGATGTTCGGCCGATTTGCGCAGACGCGATTCTAGCTCGGGTGTCGTGCGCAGGATCGCCTGCGTGAACAATCGATCGTATGTTTCGCAGAGTCGCGGTTCGAATAGATCTCCCAGGCGCTCGACTACGATCGACAAAAATGCGCGTCCGTCGTCGATGGCCAACGCTCGGCCCAGGAGTTCATCCGGCCACTGCTCACCGCGCAGGCAGTATTCGAGCAGCTCGTTACAGGTATTTTCCAACCAGCAGCTCCAGCTTTCGGCGCGTGGCCTCGGGGATCGTCTTGCGGTCCGTTAGCAGCGCGTGTGCTAGCGCCGAGCCACACTTGCACTCGCGATCGGGCATGCTGCGGACGGCCTCGGTAACCAGTTTGGCAGCGTTGGCCGCATTCTGCGTCAGGTTCGCGATGATGTCGTTGACCGTAACCGCGTCGTGATCGGGATGCCAGCAATCGTAATCGGTGACCATGGCGATGGTGGTGTAGCACAGCTCGGCTTCGCGGGCGAGTTTCGCTTCCTGCAGATTGGTCATGCCGATGACGTCCATGCCCCAACTGCGGTAGAGATTCGATTCCGCGAGCGTTGAGAAGGCGGGGCCTTCCATGCATAAGTAGGTGCCGCCAAGCTTCGCCATCACCCCAGAGGTCTTAGCGGCGCGGTGCGCGACGTGCGCCAGTTGCGCACAGATGGGATGAGCGAAACTGATGTGCGCCACTAAGCCTTCGCCGAAAAACGTGGAGACACGGCCGAGGGTGCGGTCGACGAACTGATCCGGGATCACGAAGTCCAGCGGCTGATGTTCTTCTTTAAGTGAGCCGACGGCGCTGAGCGAAAGAATTCGTTCGACGCCCAGCATCTTCATGCCGTAGATGTTGGCGCGGAAGTTCAATTCGGACGGGGAGAGTCGATGACCGCGGCCGTGCCGCGCCAGGAACGCGACTTCTTTGCCAGCAAGTCTGCCCACCACGTACGCATCCGAGGGCGCGCCCCAGGGCGTCTCTACTTTGCGCTCTTCCTGCGCTTCAAATCCAGGCATCGAATACAATCCGCTGCCGCCAATGATTCCGATTTTTGGGTTCATGCTTGTATGAGTTCTAATAATACGCCGCCGGTTGAGGCCGGATGCACGAAGACGTACAAGTGCCCCCCGGCACCGGTGCGCGGTTCATTCAAGATGCGTGCACCAGCAGAGCGTAGACGCTCCACAGAAGTCAACAGATCCGGAACCTTCAATGCGACGTGGTGCAATCCTTCGCCACGCTTATCAATAAACTTCGCGATCACTGAGTCGGATTCGGACGGCTCCAATAATTCGATCCTGGGATCTCCCAGCGGCAACATTGCTACATTCACTTTTTCTTGCGCGACCGTTTCCCGCAGCGCGACGTGCAAACCCAATTGCGCCTGGTAGAATTTCAGGGCTTGATCGAGCGACCGCACGGCGATCCCCAGATGGTCGATACGCGGGGCGTTCTCCGCTGGCCGCAGGTGCGTTTCACGCTTGCTCGCGCGCGCGGCCTGAAGAACTTCGGCGATTCCCTGCCCCTCGCTCGCGATGGTGCGCAACAGTGCACGGTCGCCCGCGACCAAGTGCAGTTCTTGTTCGAGTTTGTCAGCGCCCGGCAAATCCGCCTTGTTGATGACGAAGACGTCGGCGATTTCGAGCACGCCGGCTTTCATCGCCTGCACATCGTCTCCCGTGGCGGGAACCATTACCAGAATGGTTACTTGCGCCAGCCTGGCGACTTCCACTTCGCTCTGCCCCACGCCGACGGTCTCGATGATAACCACGTCACGGCCCGCAGCGTCGAGCAGCGTCGCTAGATCGGCGGTGGCGCGCGCGAGCCCGCCAGGAATTCCGCGCGTGGCCATGGAGCGAATGAACACTCCGGGGTCAGCGTGATGCTGTTGCATGCGGATGCGGTCACCGAGAATAGCGCCGCCGGTAACTGGACTCGATGGGTCAACGGCGATTACACCGACAGTTTTTCCTTCGGCGCGCAGCAGCGAAATCATCCGATCGCAGAGTGTGCTTTTACCGGCGCCGGGCGCGCCCGTGATCCCCAGGATGAGTGCCTGGCCGGCTCGCGGAGTGATTTGAGCCAGAAGTCCAGCGGCTGATCGATCCTGGTTCTCAATGAGTGTAGCGGCGCGGGCCACGGCGCGCAGATCGCCGCGCAAGACCTCGTCGGCAAGCTCAGCCATGCTGGCGCTCGGTATTCAGAAGCTGGCGCGCGATCACTAGCCTCTGAATTTCGCTGGTGCCCTCACCGATGGTGCACAGTTTTACATCGCGGTAGAACTTTTCCACCGGGTAGTCCTTGAGGAAGCCGTAGCCGCCGTGGACTTGTACCGCTTCATCGGCCACGCGAACCGCAGTCTCCGAGGCGAACAGCTTGGCCATCGAAGACTCTTTGTTCACGTTCAGGCCGTTGTCTTTCATCCACGCGGCGCGCAACGTGAGCAGGCGGGAGGCGTCGATATCTGTCGCCATGTCGGCCAGTTTGTGTTGGATAGCTTGGAACTCCGAGATGAATCGTCCGAATTGTTTGCGCTGCTTAGAATAGCGCAGCGAGGCTTCGTAGGCGCCCTGTGCGATGCCCACGGCCAGCGCGGCAATCGATATCCGGCCACCGTCGAGAATGCGGAGCGCATCCACGAACCCTTCGCCTTGCTTGCCGCACAGTTGCGAAGCAGGCACGCGGCAATCGGTGAGGATCATCTCATTGGTGGGCGAACAGCGCATGCCCAGCTTGTTTTCCTTCTTGCCTGGACGAAATCCGGGAGTGCCCTTTTCTACGAGAAACGCGGAAATTCCGTGCGAAGACGCCGCGCGATCGGTGACGGCCATTACCACGCAGACGTCCGCCACTTGGCCATTGGTGGTGAAAGTCTTACTACCGTTGATTACCCAGCAGTCACCCTCGCGGACCGCTCGAGTATGGGTACCGCCGGCGTCCGAACCCGATTCCGGCTCGGTCAACGCCCACGAGCCGATCCATTCGCCCGAAGCCAGCTTGGGAATGTAGCGCTGCTTTTGTTCTTCGCTGCCCGCCAGATAAATGTGGTTGGTGCAGAGTGATACGTGCGCCGCGACGCACAGGGCAACGGAGGGATCGACGCGGGCCAACTCCTCCATCACCAACGAATAATCGACGTAACTATAGCCGGTGCCGCCCAGTTCTTCGGGAAACACGGCGCCGAGAACGCCCAGCTCGCCTAATTTTCGGAACACTTGGTCGGGGAAAGTCTGCGATTCGTCCCACTCCATTACGTGAGGCTTAATCTCGGCTTCGCAGAAAGCGCGGACAGTCTTGCGCAGGTGCTGCTGTTCGGGTGTGTATCCGAAGTCCACTAAACGATCTCTTCGATTTCCGCGTTCCAGCGCACCGTGCGGCCCGTGCGGTAACTCTCCACCGCCATGATGCAGGCGACGTTCACTCGATAGCCGACTTCAAACGGGCAGTTCGGTTCGCGGCTGGTGCGGATCGAATCGAAGAAGTTTTCCATGTGCGCGTGCGGCACATGCCCGGCGCGGCCCATGCGCTCGACGTCGTCAGGCCGGTTGATTTTCTGCGGGGTGTAGCGGACATGATTAGCGCGCGATATAGTTCCGTGCGAGCCCAGCAAGTCTTCGGTAACGCCTAACTGGTTGTTACCGAATCCAGACGACCAGCTCACCTGCATATGTTCGGGCTGTTCCAGCGAAACATCCATGGTGTCCGGCGTTTCTCGACCGTCGTCCCACAAGTAAATGCCGCCGCTCATGGTGGCCGACTTGGGAATCTGCAATTGCAGGGCCCGGTACCAGAAGGCCAGTTGCTGGCTCATATTTTCGGACACATTGCCGCACGAGTAATCCCAAAAATAGCGCCAGTGGATGAAACGGTTGGCATCGAACGCGCCGGCATCGAAAGCGTCCCAAACCACATTTTGCGGATTCACGTCGGTGGTGAGCAGAGCAGGACGCGCCCATTGCGCTTTTCCGCGTGGCGTATTGCGGTAATTCCGCATCACCAGCGCACTGACTTTTCCGATGCGGTCGGCGGGTGTCAGGAACTGCTCGACGTCGGCGAGGTGTCCGAAGGAGCACGCCTGATGGCCGACTTGAACGACGTGCTTGTTGCGGTCCTTGCTATAGGACGCTCGCATGCGTTGGGCTTGGTCGAGCGTATTCGCCAGCGTCTTTTCCTGATACACGTGCTTCCTGGCGTCGAGGGCGGCCACGAATTGCTCGGCGTGCAAGTGCGGTGGCGTGGCAATTACGATGGCGTCGATGGATGAGTCGTCGAGCAGACGCCGGTAGTCGGTGAAAGTCGCTGCATTCGGCGCGAAACTCGCGGCTTTTTCCAGGCGCTTAGTATAAATATCGGCGAAGCCCACGACTTCCGCGTTATCGCAAGCACGTATCTGGTTCAATAATTCAAGCCCACGATCGCCCACGCCGATGATGCCGACACGAATGCGATCGCTAGCACCCAGCGCCCGCGCGGGCACCGCAGCGAGCGTCCCGGCTAGTCCGGAGGCTACTTTGCCCAGAAATTTCCGGCGAGAATCCATCTGATTTGAGTGTACCAAGGCGGCCCCGATAGGCGTATACTCAAGGAGAATCGGGGCTGGATAGCCAGCCCCGAAGGTCGATCACCTCCGCTTAACGCGGATAGTAACCGTAACCGTGATGGCTATCACGGCAGCGATAGTGATAATTATGCTGATCACAGTCGCCTCCTTTCCGCCCGGGAAGGATTTCCCCGGCCTGCAGCTAACAGGCCGGGGTTGATTCCGGGACGCCTAGGAACATCCCTTAGAACCAAACTGTCCGTTCGGAACCCTCGCGAGTTAGTGCGCTGAGGCTGGAAAAATTCTTACTCTAATTGTTTGTGGAAGCGGTTCACGCTCAATCCCAGGATGATGACGCCGAAAACCGCCAGCGCCACTACTTGCGGCCACAGCGTGTCGATGCCCGCGCCTTGCAGGAACACGCCGCGGACGATCTCCATGAAATAGCGCACCGGATTCACATAGGTGAGCCACTGCACGCCCTCCGGCATATTGCGGATGGGGAAAGTGAAGCCGCTGAGCATGAAAAACGGCTGGAAGAACAGCGTGGTCGCCATCATGGCTTGCTGCTGTGTGCGCGAGATGGTGGAGATGAACAGGCCCGCGCCGAGCGTAGTCAGCAGGAACACGAAGGCGGCGAACAACAGCAGCAGAAAACTTCCATTGAACGGCACATGGAAAATGAGCATAGCTGCGCCGGTCACCAGGATCAAATCCCAGTAACCGACCAGCACGAACGGGAGCGTCTTGCCGAGGATCAGTTCCACCGGGCGAATGGGCGTCACCATCAACTGCTCCATGGTGCCGATTTCTTTTTCACGCACGATGGCCATGGCGGTGAGCGATAGCGTCACGATAGTGATGATGTTCACCACCACGCCGGGGATGAAATAGTTGCGGCTCTTGAGATCCGGGTTGTACCAAACGCGCGAGCGCGCGACCACCTGCGGCATGGGCACGGAAATCGCGTTGCCGGCACTCATGGTCCCGCCCACCATGCGGGCCCGCTGCGCTTCGCTCGATGCCTCCTGCGAATAGCTCGCGATCACTTGGGAGGCGTAGCCGGAAACCAGGGACGCCGTATTGGAATTCGTTCCATCCAGCAAGACCTGCACGCTTGTGGCTCGGCCGCGAGCCACATCACGCGCGAAGCCCGGCAGCACGCGGATCACGCCATCCACTTGCCCGCGGTCGAGCAGCGCTTGCATCTGGCGCTCATCTCCGGGAGTCGCTTTGATAATAAAGTGTCCCGAGCCTTCAAATTGGGCGCGCAGGTCGCGGCTTTGCGGAGTATTGTCCTGATCCATCCACGCGATGTTCGCGGTATCGACGTCGAGATTCACGGCATAGCCGAAGATCAGCAACTGCATCAGCGGCGGAATCAATAGCATGCCGCGCATACGCGGGTCGCGCAGTGCTTGAATGAATTCCTTGCGGATAATGGCGCGGAGACGTTGGCGCATAACTCAAGCCACCTTCTGCCGCAGTTTGCGGACTGTGAAAAAGAAAATGAGAGCGCCGTAGCCGCAGAGCAGCAGGAAGTCCGGCCACAGGATTTCCGGGCCGATGCCTTTCAGGAACACGCCCTTCGAAATGTTGATGAAATAGCGCGCTGGAATGAACAGCGCGATGGCCTGGATTACGCGCGGCATGGTGCTGATCGAATAGATGAATCCGGAGAGCAGAAACCCCGGCAGGAATGAAATCAAGGTTCCCATCTGGTAGGCCATCAGTTGCGTGCGGAACGTTGCTGAGACCCAGATCCCCGTGCACAAGGAGCCGAACAGGAACACAAAACTGGATATGGTCAGAAACAACAGGCTCCCCTGAAACGGCACGTCGAACAAAAAGATGCCGACCAACATACAGATCACCATGTCGATCAAGCCCACCAGAAAATAGGCCGCGAGCTTGCCCAGCGCCAGTTCGGAAGGCCGCACGGGCGTCGAGAGAAGCTGCTCCATGGTGCCGTTCTCCCACTCGCGCGCGATCGTCAGCGAGCTTAAGTTGCCGGTGATGATCATCATGATCACGGCGATCAATCCCGGCACGATGAAGTTACGCGATACCATGTCGGGGTTGTACCAGACCCGCGCTTCGGCGCTGACGCCCACCGGCGGAATTCGCCCCCCACGCATGCTTTGGGCGTCGCTACGCAAGCGCGCGGCGTAGGTCTGAACGATACCCTCGGCGTAGCCGCGCGCGATGGCGGCGGTGTTCGAATCACTGCCGTCGAGCAGCAATTGCACCTGCGCTTCACTGTCGCCGGAGAGTATGTTGCGCGAATAATCCGGCGGAATCACGACGCCGAGTAGCGCGCGCCGGGAGTCCATGGCCTGTTCAATAGGCTTGTAGCTATGCGCCTCTTCGATGATGTCGAAATAACGCGAGCCGCGGAAATCGCGCACCAGATCGGCGCCGCCTGGACTTTCGTCCAGGTTGTAGACGATGGTAGGGATGTGATCCACGTCCAGGCTGAGTGCGTAGCCGAAGATTAGCAGCATGATGAGCGGAATGGCGACGGCGGAGGCCAGGCTGCGCGGATCGCGAATCACGTGCAGCACTTCTTTGCGGGCGATGGCGCGCAGACGGCGGAAACTCATGCGGCCGCCTTCTCTTCCTGCTCGATGAGGCTGACGAAGACGTCTTCCATCGACGGCATAATGGGTTCCAGCACTGATATTTCAATCCCGGCTTGCGACAGCGTCGCGCGGATCCAGGCGATGGCACGCTCGGCATTGTCAACTTTGATGTGCAGGCCGCCGCCAAACACGGCGACGTCCAAAATGTTGTCGCCACCGTAAAGCTGCGTCAGGCTTTCGAGCAGGTCAGACGATTCCAGGTTGAGTAAGTGCCCTACGCCAAGGGAGCGCTTCAACTCCGCGGGCGAGCCCAAGGCGATCATTCTGCCGCCGTACATCAGAGCGATGCGGTGGCAGTATTCGGCCTCGTCCATGTAGTGCGTGGTTACGAAAATAGTGTGGCCGGTCGCCGAGAGCTGATAGATCAACTCCCAGAAACTGCGGCGGGCAATCGGGTCGACGCCGCTGGTGGGTTCGTCCAGAAACAGAATCGGCGGCTCGTGCAGAATAGCGCAGCCTAGCGCCAACCGCTGCTTCCAGCCTCCCGAGAGCAGGCGCGTGAGCGTATCCTGCTTATCTTCGAGCTCCGCCATTTTCAGTACGAACTCCAGACGCTCGGGGAACTTCTCGGCGGAAACTCCGTACACACCAGCGAAGAATTCGATGTTCTCCTTCACGGTCATGTCGTCATAGAGCGAAAACTTTTGCGACATATAGCCGATGCGCCGCTTGACCTCTTCGGGTTGCAGGCTGACATCGAAGCCTCCCACCACCGCGCGCCCTGACGTCGGAGCCATCAGCCCGCACAGCACGCGGATGGTCGTGGATTTCCCGGCCCCATTGGGACCCAGAAAGCCGAAGATCTCGCCTGCCTGTACATCCAGATTCAAGTCCGCGACAGCAGTGAAGTCTCCGAAGCGCTTGACCAGATTCTCAATGTGGACGGCCGGACCCAAACTGTTAGGCAGCATGCGGCAGCTCCTGCCTGCGCACCAGCGCAATAAAAACGTCTTCGAGTGAAGGCTGAATCTTTTGAAATTCGAAGGGCGTGATGGAGAGCAGCTTCTCCGGCGATGTCACGTCCGGCTCGATAAACAAATGCAGATCGATGCCCATGGGTTGCACCGTCAAAACCCCCGGCTGACGCTGCAGCGCCTCACGGGTGGCGCGGTGGTTGCTCGAAGTCAGGCGATAGATGGCCTCCGGCAAACCGCGCTTCAAGCCCGCGGGAGTATCCACTTGAATCAAACGCCCCTGATGCATGAAGCCCACGCGATTGGCGCGCTCGGCCTCATCGAGATAGGCAGTGGTGACCAGCACGGTCAGGCCGTCGCGCACCAATTGATACAGAATGGCCCAGAAATCGCGCCGGGAAACCGGATCGACACCGTTCGTGGGCTCATCCAAGAACAGCACACGAGGCTTGTGGAGCAGCGTGCACATCAGCGCCAGCTTTTGCTTCATCCCGCCCGAAAGCTTGCCCGCGGGACGTTTCTGAAACGGATCCATGCGCGTCATACGCAGCAGACGGGCGCTCAACTCGCGGCGCTCGGTGCCGACGATCCCGAACAGATCCGCGTAGAACGCCATGTTTTCGGCGACGGTCAGATCGGTGTAGAGGCCGAAGCGCTGGGCCATGTATCCGATCTGATCTTTCACCGCTTCCACTTCTTTCGCGACGTCGTGACCCGCCACCACCGCGCGGCCTTCGGTAGGATCCATCAAGCCGCACAACATGCGCATCGTCGTGGTTTTGCCCGCGCCATCGGGACCCACCAGTGCGAAAATCTCGCCCTCCGCGATTTCCAGATTCACGTGATCGACCGCCGTAACCGGCACTCCCGGGCCGCCGCGCGACGCGCCGCCTCCGAAGACTCGCGTCAGATTTTCGGCTTGGATGATCGTATTCATGGAACGATGCCACTCATAAGGGGATCTCGGCATCCACAGGCATGTTGTTCTTGAGTTCGTGGCTGGAGTTCTCGACATCTACCTTGATTCGATAGACCAGTTTCACGCGCTCTTCTTTGGTCTGAATTTGCTTGGGCGTGAACTCGGCTTCGGAAGCGATGAACGACACCGTGCCGTGATATACCTTGCCCGGATAAGAATCCGTCGTCAGGTTCACCGCAGTACCAAGTTTGACGCGGCCCAGATCTGTTTCGCCCACATAGGCGCGCAGCCAGGGATGGTCCACATCCCCGATGCGCACGATGGTGGTGCCCGCGGCGATCACCTCGCCGGGCTCCGCCGATTTCACTAGCACAACGCCGTCGATGGGGCTCGCGATGGTGGTGTCGTTGAGCTGCGCCTCCGTAATTCCCACTTGTGCCCGTGCGCGGTCAATATCGGAGCGGCGCTCTACCAGTTCCTCCTGCTTGCGCTTGAGGTCGATGCGATTGGCCTGAGCGGTGCGCACGGCAGCCTGCGCGGCGGCGAGCTGCGCGCGGGCCCCCACGATTTCCTCTTTGCGCGGCCCTTCCTGCACCAATCTGGCGCGGTCTTCCGCTTGCGCTAGCACCGCGTTGGCTGCATCGAATTTAGTGCGCGCCTGATCGAACTGCGAGGTGGAGATATCGGTGTCCTTATACAGCGTCTGTGCACGGGCCCAGTCAGCCTTGGCCAGTTCCATCTGCGCGCGGGCTTCATTAACGCTCGAATCGGCCTGCCGGATTTCGGCGGCGCGGCTGCCGGCGTTCAACTCGTCCAGGTGAGCTTGCTGCTGCGCTAGCTGGGCTTGGCGGGAGGCGATGTCGCTATCGATGGTCGCCTCCTGGTATTCGATTGTGGTCTTCAACTGGTCGTATATCGATTGCGCTCCCGCCACCGCGGCCATGTCGCGCAGTTTCTGCTGCTCGAGCTGAGCGGCATCCAGACGCGCGATGACTTGTCCCTTTTTTACCGTGTCGCCCTCGCGCACCGTAAGCTCCGTCATGCGGCCCGCGGTCTTGAAGGAAATGTCCACCAGCGTCATCTCCAGATTTCCCGACACTTGAATGCTCTTCTGCGGACCGGCGAAATAGCCCGTACGCCACAAATAGACCCCAATGCCGGCGGCAATCAGAATCAGGATGATGGGCAGTCGTTTTTTCATTGGTTGAGGTAGTCTCCGATGGTCCCCGTAGCCGTGGCCAAGTCGAGACGGGCGAGGTTATAGTCATAGAGCGCAATTACCTGGTTATCGCGCGCCCGCTGCAGGCGGGTTTGCGCGTCCGTGACTTCTACCGACGTGGCCACACCCGCGTCATAGCGCCGCCGCGCCTGCGCCAGTTCGCTTTCCGCAAGGCTGAGGCCGTCGCGCGAGGAGTCCACCTCAGCCGACGCCGAACGCAGACTCTCCAGCGCCACCCGTACCTGCAATTCGATCTGCTGGCCGACGTCGCGAGTGCGAATCTGTTCCTGTTTATATTGCGAAAAACTCTCTTCGCGAAGGGCGCCGCGGCGACCGCCATCGAATACCGGCACCTTCAACGAGACACCCATAGTGTAAGTAGCCCGCGACGAGATAACGTCGCTGCCGATGGCCCCGTAATCGCCTGAAGCGCCGATGGTGGGCAAGCGCTCCGCCTTCACCGAACTATGGCTCAAGCGTGCCGCTTCTTCGCGCTGCTGCTGCGTCTTCATTTCGAAGCGCGTTTTGCGGGCTTGCTCCAGCAAAGTCTCCGAAGAGGCTGGATCGATGGGCTTATAATCCAGCTTGTCCGTGAACTCGATAGACGAATCCATGCGCAACCCCATGGATTTCAAAAGTTGCAGCGTAGCGCGCGTTCGATCGTTCTCGGCGCGGATCAAGCGCTGGCGGTCGTTGGCGAGCTGCACCTCGGCGCGGGTCACTTCGATGCCAGTGCCGGTGCCGGCGGTCTGCTCGCGTTTCGCCTGTGCCAGTAGAGCTTCGGACAACTCCACGTTGGCGCGCCCTGTGTCGCGGTCGGCAACGGCGCGCAGACACGCCAGGTAACCACGCGCGACCTCATCGCTCACCTGGCTGCGGGTGGCGTCGTTATCGAACTTCACCGCCGCAAGCGTGACCTTCGACGCCTGATATTTGCGGATGTCGCTGATATTCACCACCGATTGCTCGGCGGCTGCGCGCGTGTCAAGAACGCTGAACGGTCCGACGATCGCGGGAATCGAGAAGCCCGGCACCGGAATCTTGAAATTGAAGCCGAATGCCTGCAGGTTGGTAGTCTCGCGACGGTACTGTACCGACGTATCGACGTTGGGCAGCAGCGCGGCCTTGGCCTCGGCAACATGATCCTGCGCCTGTTGAATTGATTCCAGCGCCAGCGCGGCGCGCGTCGAACCATCCGGCGCGAGAGCGATTTCCACAGCACGCTTCATGCTGAGCGGCAGCGAGCTTTGCGCCAAGCCAAGCGACGCGGTCAGCAACAGCAACAACGGAACGCGCATTAAAGTTCCTCTCTCTTCGTGGATTGGACAGCGACCGGGGCCCGTAACCCCGCCGCCAGAAAAGGCACCAGACGCCCCATCACTGCGGTCCGGTCGAAAGGCTGTCCGCTCATCAACGGCATTACGCCCGACAGGGCCAGCAAGTGGGTCATCGTTCCAGCCATGAATTGCAGACGCCAGAAGCGTTCTTCAGCAGGCAGGTTGGGCAGCGCCTGACTGATGGCTTCTAGAAAACGCTCGACCACAGGGAACAAATGCTTTTTGTAAACCCGCTCCACGAATTGGTCGGGGTTCGACAGCACTCGCCCTAGCATCGGGGCCGCCGCCTTTACCTCCACCATTAGCAGGGGAAGCAGGAACGCCTCGACGATCTTCTCCACGCTCGGCGAGGGGCCGGCGGCATCTAGCATCTCAAAGCGGCTGCGGTTAATGGGTTCGATCCGGCGCTCGATGAGCGCGTCAATCAGGCTCTCTTTCGACTGGAAGTGATAATTCACCGCGGCCAGATTGACCTGGGCTTCCGCGGTGATATCTCGAAGAGACGTCCCGTCGAATCCGTTCATTCCAAAGAGTTTTTCGGCGGCATTGAGAATCTTGGTCTTGGTATCGACCGAGCTTGAAGTCCCCGAAATCATACGTATGTTTAAAGCGTACGATTGTTTCATACTAAAGTCAAAGCTTTTCTACAGTGGAGTAAACTGCAAATGTGCTTCGCCGCAAGCTGATTTACCACGACGACTATGACCTGAATCTGGGCGGTCACGTATTCCCCTCGCAGAAATACCGTCTGGTTCGGGAACGGCTGCTGACCGAGGGGTTCGCGGAACCGGCAGATTTTATCGAGCCGCAGCCGGCCAGCGAAGAAGATCTCCTGTTGGTGCACGAGCGCGGCTGGATCATGCGCCTCCTGGGTGGAACGCTCGACCGGCGTGAATTGGCGATGCTCGAAATCCCGTATTCGAAAAAGATGGCGGACGCGTTTGTGCTGGCGGCCGGCGGTTCGATTTTAGCGGCGCAGTGCGCGCTCCGCGACGGCGTAGCCTGCAATATCGGCGGTGGATTCCATCATGCTTATCCGGGCCACGGCGAAGGATTCTGCGCGATTCACGACGTCGCGGTCGCCATCCGGCGCGTGCAGAAAGACGGGTTGATCGAACGCGCCATGGTGATCGACACCGATGTCCATCACGGCAACGGCACCGCCGCGATCTTCTCCGGGGACGACTCGGTTTTCACACTTTCGATCCATCAGTATCATAATTACCCGCAGCTCAAGCCGCCTTCTGATCTAGACATTCACCTGGAAAACGGCGTGGGCGATGACGAATATTGCGAGCGTCTGGAAGAAGCCTGCCGGAAAGCCCTCGCCGAGTTTCGTCCACAACTGGTGATGTATGTGGCGGGCGCCGACCCTTATATGCACGACCAACTGGGCGGCCTCTCGCTGACCATCGAGGGACTGAAAGCCCGCGACCAGTTGGTCTTCGCTCTCGCGCGGGAGCATTCAGCCGCGGTAGCGACCTCCTTCGCGGGCGGATATGCGCGCGACGTAAACGACACGGTGACCATTCACGCCAACACGGTCAAGGCGGCGTTCATGCGAAACTAGGAGAGAAAATGGTGCTTGTCAACACTTACTACGAGAACAAAAGTGGATCAACTTCGCGATGTAGTGAAACGTCTTGATACAGCGCTGACGACTGCGGGAATTCGCTATCAAGTCATCGGTGGATTCGCCGTTTTCTGCCACGTGGATCGAATCGATCCGCTGGCCGCCCGGCTGACTCGCGACGTGGATGTCGCCATCGACCGGACCGATCTGCAACGAATCGCCCAAGCAGTGAAGTCTATTGGCCTGCAGTATCGCGATGTCGCCGGGGTGGACATGTAGTGGATGCGGCGGCGCGAAAGCACGCAGCGCCATCCACTTGATTTTCACCCGCGAGAAAGTGCCGCCCGAGTACACCGAACCGGTACCGGATATTTCGAAGCCTGCGCGGACAGAGGAACGCACTTTTATCGCGCCCGTTGCCGACCTTGTGCGCATGAAACTCACCAGCTTTCGCTTGAAAGATCAAGTGCACATCCAGGACATGGACTCGGTGGCGCTCATCACACCGGAGATCGAAAATTCTTTGCCTGAAGCGCTGCGCGAACGGCTGAAGCAAGTGCGCGCGAGCGAATAACAACCTTAGACTTTGGGCGGCGGCAACACCGGAGCGTGCGTCAGCAGCATGTCTTCGAACGAATAATCCTGCTTGCCCGCTTGGTTATGGCGCAGGTACCACTTGTAGGACTCCTGCAAACCCGCTGCGAAATCAGTGGGCTTAAATTTCAGGACGCGCTGCGCCTTCGCGGTCACTTGCGTGATGGGCGGCATATCCAAATAGAAGCCGAAATACATTTTAGGGCCCATGGGATGTCCGCCGGCGCGCAGCAGATACTCTCGCGGGATGCGCACGAACTTCACCGGCTTGCGGCAGACCTTGGCCAGTGTCTCCACGAATTCCGATTGCGCCACCGGCCGTGCGTTGGCGATATTGAACGCGTGTCCCACCGCTGATCTTTCGTCCATGGTGCGCAGCGCAGCGCGCACTACATCCTTCACATAAGCGAACTGCATCAAGCGGCGGCCATCGCCAGGGAGGATGATGGGGCGCCCGGCGCGCAGGCGGTCCCAAAAGAAAGCCTCGCGATACATGGGATTTTCCGGCCCGTAGATGAAGGGCGGCCGCAGAGTGACCACCGGCAACCCGACACGCTGATGCAAGCGGAACAGCGCGCGCTCGCTAGTGGCTTTATTGCGGACGTAGAGATCGGCGGCGTCGTCCGGCGCCAAAGCATCGCCTTCGTGATGATTCAGCCCGTCGCCATACGCCGCCACGCTGGACATGAAAATGTAGCGGTCAAGCGAACCGTTAATTGCGCGTACCGTGCCTTCGACCTGCGCCGCGGTAGTGCCGCGCTGCCAGTCGTACACGTTATCGAAGACCACCTCAAAGCTTTTGCCCGCGAGCACAGACTTCATGGCCTTGGGATCGTTGCGATCCGCCACCAGATTTTTGACCTTACGCCCAAGCGTCGTGCTTAGGCTTGCGGTGCAGCACGGTCACGGCGTGCCCGGCTTTGAGCAACTCGGCCACAAGGTGGCGGCCGATGAACTGCGTTCCTCCGATCACCAGGCAATTCATGCGCAAAAATTCATGGGGTAAAGCGCGAACCGCAATACGGACTAGTCGTAGTATTCGAGTCCCAGATGCGTGATCAATTCTTCGCCGCGCATCCAGCGCAGCGTGTTCTTCAGTTTCATGAGCTGAATGAAAACGTCGTGCTCGGGATACAGACCCGGCGCCGTCATGGGCGCTTTGAAGTAGAAGGACAACCACTCCTGGATGCCGCGCATACCGCTGCGCTGCGCGAGGTCCATAAACAACACCAGATCCAGCACCAGCGGCGCGGCCAGGATGGAATCGCGGCACAGAAAGTCGATTTTGATTTGCATGGGATAACCCAGCCATCCGAAGATGTCGATGTTGTCCCAGCCTTCTTTGGCGTCGCCACGTGGCGGGTAATAATTGATGCGTACCGCGTGGTACAGATTTTCGTACAAGTCGGGGTACAACTTGGGCTGCAGGATCTGATCCAGCACACTCAGCTTGGTTTCTTCTTTGGTCTTGAACGAACCGGGATCTTCCAGCACTTCGCCGTCGCGGTTGCCCAGAATGTTGGTGGAGAACCAGCCGTTGATCCCTAGCATGCGCGCCTTGAATCCCGGAGCCAGCAGCGTCTTCATGAACGTCTGGCCGGTTTTGAAATCCTTGCCGCAGATGGGAATGTTGCGTTCGCGCGCCAAGTCCAGCAGCGCCGGAGTATCCGTTGTTAAGTTCGGCGCGCCGTTGGCGAACGGCACTCCGGATTTCAACGCCGCGTACGCGTAGATCTGGCTGGGGGCGATCTCAGGATCGCTTTCGCACAGGCCTTTTTCAAAAGTCTCGATGGTCTGATGAACGGCCGCGGCGCGGTGGAAAACTTCAGTGGACCCGCACCAGATCATCACCAGGCGGCTGGCACCGGAGGTTTCGCGAAACTGCGCGATGTCATCCATCAGCGCCTGCGCCTTGTCCATCTTGCTGCCCTTGGTCTTGACGTTGGGCCCGTTGATGCGGCGAATGTATTCCGGATCGAACACGGCCTTCATCGGCTTGATGGCGGAGAGCGGTTCCTTCAACTGGGCGAGAAGGGAGGGCTCCAACACCTTGGCGTTGACGGCGGCTTCGTAGGCGGTGTCTTCGTAAATATCCCAGCCGCCGAAGACCAGGTCGTCAAGTCCGGCCAGCGGCACGAAATCTTTGATCTTGGGCGAGCGCCCATCGGTACGCTTTCCCAAGCGGACGGTGGAAAGCTGCGTGAGCGAGCCGACCGGGAGTCCGAGTCCGCGTTTGATTGCTTCCACGCCGGCGATGAAGGTGGTGGAAACCGCTCCGATCCCGGGGATCAGGATGCCAAGCTTTCCTTCGGCGGGCGCAATCTGGACGTTATCTTTGGCGGGCAAAATTTTGGTGCTCCTAAGTGGATCGGGTAGGATTTCTTCGAAGAATGACGCCTATCCTAGGATATACTAGCACTTCATGGTGAATCGCGCGACCAGCGGGCCCGCCAGCACCAATCCCACTAACTCTGTGGGAGCCGCGCTGCCCCCTTCCGGCGCCACCATTTCCGCGGTGCTGGTGGATGACGAAAAGCTGGCATCCGACGAACTCGCCTATCTGCTCAAGGAGTTCGCGGACGTTGAAGTCATCGCCACCGCGTCAAACGGTTTGGAAGCCGTGAAGCTGATCGCCGACCTCGAGCCCGATCTGGTTTTTTTGGACGTGCAGATGCCCGGCCTCGACGGGATGGGAGTGATCGAAAAACTGCGCGCGCAGGGCGTGCCGCTGCCCTACTTTGTGATGGCCACTGCCTATGACCAGTACGCGGTGGAGGCGTTCCGTCTGGAGGCGCTCGACTACCTATTGAAGCCAGTGGAAAAAGACCGGCTGGCGACGGCAGTGGAGCGCGCGCGGAAAGGCATCGCCGAGCGGGCCAAAACCGCAGCGCCAGTCCGATGTGCCACAGGCCAAGCCCTCGCTGCAGCGTTCAAAGTTGCTGGTGAAGAGCAATCACCGCAACTTCATCGTCGACGCGCAGGATGTGGTCTACGCCACCATCGACGACGGCCTGATCACGGTGGTAGCGGCGAGCCTCGAAGGACAATCCAACTACCGCACGATTGAGGAACTGCAATCGAACCTCGACCCCGACATGTTCTGGCGCGTGCACCGCTCGTACTTGGTGAACATCCACCGCATCAAGGAAGTGATTCCGTGGTTCAAATCCAGCTTCCAACTGCGTATGGATGACAAAAAGCAGACTGAGATCCCGGTGAGCCGCGTGCAGACTAAGAGGCTGCGGGCACTGTTGAAGTTGTAAGCGGTCAGGCACGCCAACGTGTCAGCCCGAATTCGGCGTCGTCGTGGTACCACTCAAGATCACTTCTCTCCAATATCATCTTTAGAAAATCACCGACAAGAGTTCGCTGAGCAGCATCGAACGGCGCGGCCTCTTTTGCGAGTCGTTCATCGTTGCCAGGTTCGCCCCAGGCACTGGGACACAAGAAGTAAACCGTAAACTCTAAAACCAAGTTGTCACCATCGAATTTCTCCACCGAGCGAAGCAGCCAAGCCGGAAGAAAGGCAACTAGCGCCCGCTCTTCCAAGAGAGCAAGCGACAACGAACTATCGTCCACGAATGCGCCCGGAACTTCGTCCCAACGCTTGCCAGGCAATTCTCTCCGCAGGGCGATCCCGTCATCGCATTCGTTGTGCGTCGAAACGAGACCATAAAACGGCTGCGGCGGAAAAGCCTGCACTAATCGCGCGCGAAAAACATCAAGTTCCAAAGTTCCCTCGCAATCGACATCCTCACAAATGAAAAACCCCGCACGACCTTGACAGGCCGTACGGGGTTGTTCCTAAGACTCGAATTTCAGCGTGAAGCAGCCGGTCCAGAGGAGGAGCGGCTTCGGCACTGAACCGAAACCTGAATTTGAGAGGTTCCAGATTAAGAGTCGGCCACCTCACGCGTGGTTAGAGTGCTGTAGTTACTACAACTTCCAGATATCATTAGACTGGACCACCTCCTTTTTCAGTGATGAGACCATAATATGACGGGTTGCGACGGCTGTCAAACATTTTGTGTGACGCGTGTGAGGGACACCCATTCCTGGGTGCGCGCGCGAACGTTGCCCCCAGCGAAGAGGTCGCCGATGATCGCGACTGAGTCGGCACCCGCAGTCAACACCGACTGAGCGTTGCTGCGCGTGATGCCGCCGATGGCTACTAGCGGGCGATCGGTCAACGGACGTATTCGCCGAAGCTCCTCGAGACCTACGATGGGGTCCGGATTCTGTTTGGACGCCGTACCGAAAATGGGACCCAGCGCGAGGTAGTTTGCGGGCTCGGCTGCGGCGGCGCGGAGTTGGCGCTCGTTGTGCGTGGAGAATCCAATCAGTGTCGCCTGCCCGACCACTTTGCGAGCGGCGGACGGCGTAAGATCGTCCTGGCCAAGGTGCAGCGCCGCGCCAGTGATGGCGGCGAGGTCGGCGCGGTCGTTCACGACAAAAAGCACGCCCGCGTCGCGGCAGAGTTCAGCGACGCGCTCCAGTTGCGCGAAGACCTCACGTGAGAAAAATCCCTTGTAGCGGAATTGTAGAATCTTAGCTCCGCCTTCAAGAATCTGTTCGGCGGCTGCGACCGGATCGAGGCCGTTGCGGGCGGCGATTTCCGGGTCGAGTATTGGATAAAACCTAGGCAGCATGCGACAGAACCTGATCGGGATCGGGCGTCCCACGCTGGCCGAAACGTATAATGCCGTCCGGACCGATTAAATACACAGTTCGCCGCACGATCAATCCTTTCGCTTTATAAAGCGCGCCGGTCTTCTGGCCGGCGTCGACCAGCAAAGGAAACGGCAGCCGGCTCTTACCGATGAATTTGGCGTGGCTCTGCGCGCTCTGTGGGTTTACGCCGAAAATGAGTGTGTTCTTTTGCTGTGCGCCGGACCAGCGGTCGCGGAACTCGCAGAGCTGCCGGCGGCAAACGCTGGTATCATCGCCAGGGTAGAAAACCAGCACCACGTTGTGGCCGCGCAGCGCGGAGAGTGACACCACTTTTCCGTCCTGATCGGGAAGTGAGAAATCGGGCGCGGGCGTGCCTGGAAGTAGAGGATCTGCGAATACCCAATCGAACACCGAGCTTTATTGTAGCTGCTCTTGCGGGACTTCTACATTGAAGCTATAGCCAAACCCGCGCACGCTGCGAATGAAGGCGGGGCCGCCCTCCTGTTCGATCTTCTGGCGGAGACGCAGCACGTAAACGTCGACAGTGCGGTCAGTGACGGCGCGGTCATGGCCCCATACGGCGTCAAGCAACTGTTCGCGGCTGAATACCACGCCCGGACGGCTCATCAGAAATTCCAGCAGCCGGAATTCGGTGGCGGTCAACGTCAGCTCTTCGCTGCCGCGGCGCACGATGCAGCGGGTGCGGTCGAGTTCCAGGTCGCCCGAGCGCAGCACCTTGCTCACCGGCTTATCGCCCCGGAAGTGAATCTTCACGCGCGCGATCAGCTCGCGCACGAAGAACGGTTTGACGATGTAATCGTTGGCGCCAAGTTCCAGTCCAACGATGCGATCGGTTTCAGACGCCCGCGCCGTCAGAAAAATCACCGGCGTGTTTGCCAGTTCCGGATTCGCGCGGATGCCCTTGCAGATCTCGAGGCCATCGGAATCCGGCAGCATGATGTCGAGAATCACCAGGTCGGGATGTTCGCGGCGGCATAGATCGAGCGCGCCCTTGCCGGTTTGCGACCCCACCACCTGAAACCCTTCTTTGTCCAGGTTGTACTGGACCAGATTGTACAGATCCGCGTCGTCCTCAATGAGCACGATTTTCTTCATAGACTTCTCTTAAGAGTAACTGTCTATCTGTTACAACATAATTACAGGACGGTCGAAACTTAGTGCCGGGCGATGACCACGTTGCGCCAGCCGACGTTTCCGGCGGCATCGGCGGCGCGGACCGTCACCGAATTGTTCCCTACTATCAGCGGGATGACGGCGGACCAAGCAGTGGTGCCGGATGCGATTCGGGCCGCGCCGAAGTTGGTGGCCCAGGATACCAACGCCACACCTACGTTATCGCTGGCGGTGCCGGCAATGGTAACGGACGCCGCGGTGGTCGACATGGTTGCCGACGATGGCGAAGTGATGGCCAAGCCGGGCGGCGTGGTGTAGTGCCTCCGCCGCCAGTTCCTGGTCCCGTGGAGCTCACGGTTTGCCGCGTGACGATGACGGACTTCGATACCTGACTGCCTCCAGAAGAGGCAGTGACGACAATGGTGTTGACGCCCACGGAGAGCGCAATGTTAGCGATGCTCCACGCAGAAGCGGAGCCCGCCGCGACACCGGACGC
>CAVPZQ010000045.1:0-7966 GCA_963710155.1 Bryobacterales bacterium
AACTTCCCGGCGCCCCCAGCCTTCTCGGCTTTGACAACGTGAACGCCGTCCTCAAACTAACCACGATCATCACCAATTCAATCGTGAATGAGGCGCGGGCCTCCTATCAACGCAATCTCGCGCAGACCAACGCTCAGGCGGTTCCCGGCGTTACCAATGCGCAGTTGGGGATCACGCCGAACGTCCCGGGAGTTGTGCTGCCCCCGCCCTTCGCGATTTCGGCCAGCGGCTTTTCGATCCTGGGCGGTATTAACAACGGCACCTTCAGTGTGACCAACCAGACGCAGATTGCCGACCAGGTGTCCTTTTCGCGCGGCCGTCACACCATGCGCGTCGGCTTTGAATGGGAACAGAACGCTTGGCCCATCACTTGGTCCGGAACTCGCGGGAATTTTACGGTCGGGAGCTTTAACGATCTGCTGGTCGGCGGACCCCAGAACACCGCGACGGGACAGCCCGGCAATATCAACCAGTGCCTGTTCTGCACACGCAGCGCGCCCCAGGGGATTATCCACGGCTACTATGCCGCCGGCGGCAGCGCTTTCTTCCAGGACGATTTCAAGGCCAGTTCGAAGCTGACGCTCAATCTCGGCGTACGTTGGGAGTACAACGGAGCGCTCAACGACAAGTATGGAAACCTGACCCAGATCTGGGTGAGCCGGCTTCAGGCAGTGCCAATCCCGCCGTCTGGGCCGACGACGTCGGGCCCGGGAGTCAGTCAATGGGTAGTCCCTAGCAACTTCACTGCGCACTATGGCCAGCCGCCCGACGGCGTTTTAATCAGCCCGAATCTGACTACCGAGCGTGTGGGCGCGCGGCTGAGTAATTTCGGTCCCCGCTTTGGCTTTGCCTATCAGGTGAACAACAAACTTGTGGTCCGCGGTGGAACGGGAATCTTCTTCGATCGCGTCGGTGGCGATCGCATCGTCTACTCCGTGGAGCAGGGCAACCCCTATTCAGCCACACTCGACTACAACTCATTGAACAACCAGACTCTAGCCAATCCGTTCCCCGCCACACCGCTGCTGGGCACCTTCTCGTCCCGTTACGCAAATTTCTCGCCGGCTTGTTTGAAGAACCCGAGCGCTACGATTGCCGTCTGCAACTCGAACCTCAACATTCCGTTCCTGGACGAGGTTCTGCACACCCCGCTGATCCGCCAGTACAACCTGGGCGTGCAGTATCAGTTCGCCTCGCAATGGGTTCTCGAAGTCGGCTACGTCGGATCGAGTTCGATCAATTTGATGGAGCAATACCACAACAACAATACGGCCGTTCTGGCAAGCGCCGCCAACCCGATCAATGGCATTACAACAAATACTGTGCAGAACGTTTTGTACCGGGTGCCGTATCTCGGTTACCAGGCGGTGGGTGTGCGAGGAACGGCCTTTGACGCCTACGCCAACTACAACAGCCTCCAGGCGACGGTTCGCAAGCAATTCTCCCATGGCTTCACGTTCCAGGGAGCCTACACCTGGAGCAAGGACATGACGGTCGAATACAACGATGTGGCAAACAGCAATAACGCGGGTAATCTCGCACAGCAGTATGGGCCGGCTACCTTCAGCCGTCCGCAGCGCTTCGTCGCCAATTACAGCTACGATCTACCCTTCGGCACCCACAACGGCGTCCTGCAGAAGGTGCTCGGCGGATGGAACGTTTCAGGCGTCACGGTCCTGCAGGGTGGATCGCCGATGACCATCGCAGACCAGACTGCCGGCACGCTCTTTGGCACCAGCGGCACCAGCCAGGCCGGTTTCGGTCGCGTTCAAATGGCTCCCGGTATGACCTATGCCAATATCGCCACTCCCGGCGGTGTCGAGCAGCGCCTTGGCGGCGCCAGCGGTGGCCCCGGTTGGTTCAACAAGGCTGCCTTCATTGCGCCACCGGCGATGTCGCCGACCGGAACCGTGTACTACTCCGTCGCCGGTAATTCCGGGCAAGCGCAGTGCGCCGCGGCGAATCCGGGAATTACCTGTGGCACGCTGTACGGCAACAGCGGATCAGGCATCATCCAAGGTCCCGGTCAATTCAACTTCGATATTTCGATCCTGAAGACCACCCAGATCTTTGAGAACCATACGCTCCAATTCCGGGCCGAATTCTTCAACGCGTTCAACCACCCGCAGTTCACCAATCCGAACTACGGCCAGGGCGCCATCTACGCCCTGCCGAATTTCGCGGCGGGCAATTTCGGACAGATCACGTCGACCAGCGTGAATCCGCGCGTGATCCAATTCGCGCTGAAGTACATTTTCTGATACTGAAGTTTGTTTTATCCATCGTTTTCCTTGGAACCGCTCCATGACAATACGTCGTGGAGCGGTTGTTTTTCGATACACCTCACCTTTGACACGCTGACGGGCAACCAGTATAATTCCCCGCAATATCAGGTAAGGCAGCGTTTGCCTTTGCGTAAACCTTCGGGGAGGTAGATACGTGATCGAACCCATGGCTCCCAGCTCGAGCCCTACGATAAGTGATTACTTTGATAGCAGCCGCCGCCAAATCCTAAGTAATTTTGATTTCCGTCTCCTGGCCATCATTAAAGAACTCCATCGAACCCGCAGCGTTTCTCAGGTAGCCGAAGGGCTGGAGCTGACACAGTCCGCCATCAGCATGAGCTTGGCGAAGCTGCGCAAATATTTCAACGATCCGCTGTTCGTTCGGACCTCCCAGGGCATGGAACCAACTCCACGTGCGATCGAAATTATCCGTATTCTCGGGCAGGCTGAGCACCTCTTATTGACTGCATTCGACCAATCAGTTTTATTTTGTCCGCAAACTTCCGATCGCGTGTTCCGCATACACTCCACGGATACGGCACAAATAACCCTGGCGCCCAGATTGATGTGCCACCTGCGTGAAGCCGCACCGTCCGTTCGTATCGATCTGCAGAGGATCGGCCCCGACACCCCTAAACTCCTCGAGTCTGGCGAGTTGGATCTGGCCGTAGGGTTCATGTCCCCCATGGGTGCCGGGTTTTGCCATCAGCGGTTGTTTAACGAGCGATTCGTGTGCGCCACCCGCAGCGGTCATCCTCGCATCGGGGAAACGTTGACACTTGAAGCGTTCCAGGCCGAGAATCATCTCGGTATCACGACCCAGGGAACAGGCCACGGCGTCGTAGAGCGAATACTCGAGCTAAAAAAGATCCATCGCAGAATCGCCCTGGAAGTTCCGAGTTTCCTGGGAATTGCTTCCATTCTTGAAGTCCACGATTATCTGGTCATTCTCCCCGAACAGCTCGCTCAACACCTGACGGCTTCTGGCGCCATCAAAGTGTTTCCACTGCCGTTTGATCTCCCGAGTTATCCGGTTATGCAGCACTGGCACGAGCGCTATAGTCAGGATGCCTCCAGCCGCTGGTTGAGAAACGTGATGGCGAACCTGTTCCTGACTTCGGAACCATCCCCACCGCGCCTGAAACCGATTAACGCAGCCCGCGCTCACGCCCAGGGATAAAGTTACACGATCCCCGCGTTGTGAACCACTTTGCCATCCACGATCGTAAGCACGGAACGGATCTTCTTGATCTCCGCATCCGGCACCGCGAAATAATCGCGGTCTAACACCGCAAGATCCGCGAGTTTGCCCGGCTCCAGAGAGCCGATCTTCTCTTCCATCCGCAGAAACCAGCTATTGTCACGAGTGAAGAGCCGCAGCGCCTCTGCGCGCGTGAGATGCTGGCCCGGATTGACCTGATCGCCAAACGAGTTGAGGCCCGTGGTCGCGTAATAAATGTGCAGCCAGGGGTTGAGTGGCGCGATGTGAACACCGTCGCCGTGAATGCCCGTCTGAATCCCGTGATCGACTATGGTGCGGAACGCCGGACCCGCGACGACCTTGGGGTCGGCCGATGTGACCCAGCGGAAGGCGCCCATTTCCACGCCGCAGCCCAGCGCTTTGAGCCTGCCGAGCAGATCGGTATTGACCTCGGGAACGTGGTGCACCACCCAGCGCAGCTTAGTAATGTCGTACTCTCGATTGACCGCCTCCCACGCTTCCACCACCTGCGTGAGGCCTGCCAGGTTTTGAACCGCGTTTTCGTTGCGCCAACCCGCTTGGCCCACCAGCCGCTGCGCCTCGCGCCACACCGCGCCGCTATTCAGCGGCGCCGCCCACTCGCCGATCGAGCCCGTTTGCATCATGTCGTCGCCGAAGAACTGAAATTGGTTCCGCAGGCGCTCTTTCAACTCGGGGAGCGCCGGGTCATTTTGGTTTTGCAGAAAATTCGTCTGCAGCCGCACGATACTGCGGCCCTCACGGTGGAGCTCGAGCCAGGCATCGTACATGCGGTACTGATCAAGGTTGGAAAGGATTTGGTTGGGATGAAGCGGTCCCGGAGTCGGAAAGAGCACTTGGTCCAGATTCGCTGTCAATCCCACGCTAGCCGAGTAGCGCATGGCTTCGAGAGTGCTGCGTTTCTTGTCCTCGAAAGTCTGCATGCGGCGCATGAGAAACAAGGCCGAAGCCGCCGGCCCTCCGCCCGCAAATCCGGCCGCCCCGATAGCGCCATTGGCGGCGACGTTGATCTTCTTTATATCCGGATGCACCGGCGGCGCCGCATCGGTGGCATCGAAGAACGCCTTACCCAAACTGTTGGTGACGGCTGGCCCCGTGAAACGTTCGTACAGCAATACAGGGTGATCCGGCACGGCCGCATCCAGCTCCGCCAGCGTGGGATGGCGATGTTCCGCCCACTGGTTGGGATGCCAGCCGCCCATCGAGGTGATCCACGCGCCTTCTGGTGCGTCCTTCCGCCGTGCGGCCAGCGCCTCCTGCACCTCTCGAATCGACGTCGTGTTTTCGAGAATGGTGTGATAGCCGGGACGGTTTCCCAGGCTCACAATATGAATATGCGGTTCCACCAGCCCGGGCACAACCGTGCGTCCGCCCAAATTGATGATGCGCACGCCGGGTCCAGCCTTCGGTGCCGGACCGCCCACACTCACGATGCGGTTGTGGCGAATGGTGACTGTGTTGACCATTCTGTTGGCGGCATCCATGGTATGAATCCTGCCGTTGATTAGAGCGGTCGTGGTCTCGTCTAAAACACCGAGCGCAGGAGTCTGCCCGGATAAAACGAGCGTAGCCGGACCTGCTCCGAGGGCAACGGTGCCGGCGCCCATGGCGAGAAATCGACGGCGCGAATGCCCCGTCTCCTTCGGCTGATCCGGGCCAACGCGCCTACTTGGATTCTTCGTCATCGGCGTTCCCCCCTCGCTTCGGCAACGGGGATTATATCACCGGTAGACATCGCGCAAACTCATAAAGACTTAAATCGTCCGCGAGGCGCGGGGGCGCACGTTGAATTCCAGTTTCCAGCGGCGGCCGTCGCTCGCCACGAACCACAGCTCGAGCATGCCGGTTTCTGTCACCCGGCTTTCCAGTGTAACCGCCACCGTTTCGCCGGGATTGCCGGGCAATGCGACTTCGACCGGCGTCAGTTCCTCCATCTCCGGCGTGATCTCTTCGAGCATCGCGCCCGCCACATCCTGCTTGCGCTCGGTCGATTGAAACAAGCGGAACCGGGCGCGCTCGCCGACGCGCAAGGCGAAGCGCCGGTCTCCGATCTGGTGGCCGCCGCCTTCTTCCATCCCGAACGGCACCACCGTGAGGGCCTTCAACGGAGGCTTCATGCCAGGAACCGCCGGCATCGCGGTTTCGATGCCGATGTAATAGCTGCGCGGCACTCCGCCGCGGACCCGCACTCCTTTGCCTTGCCTGGCGAGGCCGTAGTAGGCGGCGCCGCGCGCCACGGCGTGCATGAGGTCGTCTGCAACCAGCGGTGTGATAGGCCGCGCCAGCCATCCGTTCATCACTTCGAGAATCCGCTCGCGCACCAGCTTCGCTCGCAGCACGCCACCGTTGAAGAGCACGTGCGTCGGCTGAGCCGCGTGGCGATGTAAAAAGTGCGCTAAGTGCCGGGTGATCGCCGCGTCGGCGGCGTACGGCAATCCAAGTTCGGCAAGCGAAGCCTGCCGCCCCTCGGGTGCCGCATCCATCGCAACTAGCGGGAGGAAGCCATCCAACAGGATGCTCTGCAAATCCTCACGCTTGAGCTTAGTCTTGATGGTCCCGCCAACCAGGCCCGTTCCCCGCCCCAGGATGGTGATGGATTGTTCGGAGGCCTTACCGCCTTCCGCCAGAAGCTGCTCCTTGGCAACCCTGCATTGCTGCCACAAGCCATGAAATTGGATCGCGTCCAGTTTTCGCGGCAGACTTTGCGCGACGTGATGCGCCAGCGCGGCATCAATGTTGTCGCCGCCCAGCAGGATATGATCGCCTACTGCGATGCGTTCGAGTGCGATCTCGCCGGCCTGTTCCTTCACCGCGATCAGTGTGAAATCGGTGGTGCCGCCGCCGATGTCGATGACCAGAACCAGATCGCCGACGCTCACCAATTCGCGCCAGTTGCCGCTGCGCTCGATCCAGGCATAGAAGGCAGCCTGCGGTTCTTCGAGCAGAATGACATCGCGATAACCCGCCTGCTCCGCGGCCTTGAGCGTCAATTCACGCGCCACCTCATCGAAGGAAGCCGGAACCGTCACCAATACCTGGTGGCCGTCGAACGGCTCCGCCGGATGCTTTTCATTCCACCCGTCCCGCAAGTGGCTCAGAAACCGTTGCGAAGCCTCCACAGGTGAGATTTTCTCGACGCCCTCCGGCGCGTTGGGCGGCAGGATCGCCGCTTCGCGATCGACGCCTGAGTGAGACAGCCATGATTTCGCCGAAGCCACCAGACGTCCGGCGTTTTCCAGGCCCTTCTTCTGTGCCAGCACTCCCACAATCGGTCCCGCCGGATCCAAAAATACGAAGGAGGGCAGCAGAGATTCTTCTCTTACTTCCCCGGGCTGCACCAACTGCGGAATGGCGAACTGCTCTACTGCTTCGCCCTCGGTGTAAGCCAAGGCGCAGTTGGTCGTGCCGAGATCAATACCGATGACCGGCTTCACGAATGATCCCTAGATATGAAACGCGTGGCATCGTTGGCGCGAAAAAGAATATCGCACTTATCACAGCATAGCCGATCGATTCCTGCACAGCGGAATATCCTTTCACACCGCTACCAGAAGTCGCTTTCACAAGACGGCATATACTGAAAGCAACGTCCTATGCACGCTCGCTGGATATTGTTGTGCGCCGCACTTCTGAGTGCTTGTAGCGGGCAACGCGAACTTCACCCAGCGCGCGAACTTACCGTGGCCGCCGCCGCGAATCTGACGGACGTTTTTGGTGACGTGGGGCGAGCGTTTACAGCAAAAACGAGCGTGAACGTAATTTTTAGTTACGGTTCCACCGCGGAGTTGTCCCAGCAAATCCAAAACGGCGCGCCCTTTGATCTATTCGCCGCAGCCGATACGGAACACATCGATACCCTTATTGCGGGCGGAAAGCTCACGGGCGACAGCCGCGCAGTGTACGCGCTGGGTCAGCTTGCGCTGTGGATTCCCAGCGGCGACCCCAACGGCATTCGAGATTTGCCGGATCTAACCAAGCAACAGGTGCGTTTCATCGCTCTCGCCCAACCCGCGTTCGCGCCCTACGGTCAAGCAACCATCGAAGCTCTCAAGAACGCCGGCCTGTGGGACGCGACGCAATCGAAATTGGTCTACGCAAACAGCATCAGCATGGCCAAGCAAATGGCCGCCACCGGAAACGCCGACGTCGCCTTCACGGCTTATTCCCTGGTCTTGCGCGACAAGGGGATCGTGATCAAGGTGGATCCTCGCCTCTATCTTCCGATCAAGCAAGCGCTGGCAATCGTCGCCGCCTCAGAAAGACTCGAAGAAGCCAAGCAGTTTCGTACTTTTCTTCTCGGTCCAGAAGGCCGCGCGATTCTGGCGGAACGCGGATACCTGCTTCCTTAAGACCCACAGCGAGGCGGGCTGCAGTTGTACGCCCGGCGTCAATCCGGGACTGTATCGGGCGCTATTCCTTACCCTGGCATCCCGGTCTGGGC
>CAVPZQ010000046.1:0-33782 GCA_963710155.1 Bryobacterales bacterium
ATGTGCGTGTACTTAGTTCAGTTACATCTATTTGTCTGCTGATGTGTTCGAGACGCAGCGGCTCGGTCAGCAAAGGGTTGGCGTAAAGATAATTTGTCCGACCGACAAATAATTCGCCGCGCGCCAGTGTGCGTCGAGACGGTGCAGCTCTTCGGGGGAGAGAGAGGGGGGCATTGCCTTCATGCTAGCGCCGTTCGTATACGGCATTATAGGCGCAGCCGAACAGCGTGATGACGGACAAGACGTAGCTCCACACCAGCAAGGCGAGCCCTGCGCCGACGCCGCCGTAGAGCACGTTGTAATTAGCGATGTCGCGCAAATACCAGCCCACTGCCAAGGTGGAAGCAGCCACAGAACGGTTGCTAAAAGTGCGCCGGGGAGAACACCTCGAAAGCTTTGCCTGCGGTTGGGACCGTAATAATAAACCAGCGCCATTATGAAAATTGTAGCGACCAGGGCTATGGCGAAACTCAACGCCTGGCCCGCGAGATTGACCCAACCGCGCAGATCGCCATCGCCGTGCGTCAATCCCAGCCAGTAGATGAGCGAACGACGCGCGCGATTGCCGAATACGATGAGCGCGGAGGCGCCTAGCAGGGGGATCGCGGAGGTCAGTACCAGCCACATCGCCACCGCGCGTTCCTTGACGAAGGAGCGGCCGCTGGGGATTTGGTAGATGGCCTGGAAACCTCTTGCAGACTCATCATCACGCCGGAACTGGCCCACACGGCAAGCACGACCGCACCCACCAAAAGAGCGGTAGGCCGGCTTCCTTTGACAGTGAACAAGTCACGCACAATGTCTTCGGTGCCGGGCGGGATGACATCGTAGAGCAGGCGAGCGATAGTACGCGCGACGGCGTCGGCATTGGCTTGCACCAGCACGGCAGCGATGGTGGTGATGACGGGGAAGAACGCCAGTAGCGAGGAATACGCCGCTCCCTTGGCGATGCCGAAACAGTTTTCTTCATAGGTGACCTGGAAGGCGGCGCGCAGGCGGCTCCAGAAACGTGTGGCGAAACCCACATCGGCGATGTAGATGTTTGGAGAGGAGGCCACCTGCCCTCATTATCCCTGAGCCTGAGGGCCCGCGGATGGCGTAGAATGGACTCCCGAAGGGGCTGAAGCATGACGTCCAACATTCTTAGAGGCGCGTTCCTGATGGCGGCATTCATGGGGATCGCCGGTGCGGCGGCGGTGCCGGTGTTCGAGGTGGATCCATCCTGGCCCAAGGTTCCGGCGAAATGGAAGTTGGGCGACGCGTCGAGCATTGCGGTGGACGCGCAGGATAACGTTTGGGTGCTGCACCGTCCACGCACTTTGCCGGCTGGGCAGTCAGCCATGGCGGCGCCTCCGGTAATGGTGTTCGATCGCGACGGCAATTTCGTCAAGGGCTGGGGCGGTGCGGGCAAGGGCTACGAATGGCCGGAGCGCGAGCACGGCATTCACATCGATTACAAAGGCTACGTATGGATCGGCGGCTACAATTGTCCGGCGCGTGCGCTGCCCGGATTGCAGCCGCGCGGCGACGATCAGCTTCTAAGTTCACGCAGGACGGCAAGTTCGTTAAGCATATCGGCCGCAGCACGCAGAGCAAGGGTAACGCCGATACCAAAAACTTTCATCAGCCGGCCGACGCGGTGGTGTATGCGAAGACCAACGAAGTGTTTGTCGCCGACGGGTACGGCAATCATCGCGTCATCGTCTTGGATGCGGATACGGGAGCTTTCAAGCGCATGTGGGGCGCGTTCGGCAACAAGCCGAAGGATAACGACCAATGCCCGCCACCAAGTTTGAACAGCGTTCCCGACGGACCGGGACCCGATCAGTTCAGCATCGTCCACGCGATCCGCGTATCGAACGACGGCATCGTATATGTAGCCGACCGCGAGAACCGGCGCGTGCAAACCTTCACGCTGGATGGGAAGTTCATCCATCAACTCGTGCGGGGCTCGGAACCATTCGCGCGTGACCTGGCGCTTTCGCCGGACCCGGATCAACAGTTCCTGTACGTGGGCGGCGGCACGGATATCGTCGTGGTCAATCGTAAGACCATGGAAATCGTCACTACCATCCAGGGCAATGGTGTGATCGGCGGCGGCCATCAGATGCAAACCGATTCGAAAGGCAATCTGTATATTGCGCTCACCAACCGCGGGCTGCAAAAGCTGACGTTCAAGGGGATTTCAAAGAGCGGACAATAATGGAAGAATGCTGGGCGCGGGCGACACCATTGGTGATTACGAGATCCTAGCCGTCCTTGGCCAAGGCGGAATGGGCGCGGTGTATCGCGTCCGCAATCTTCTCTCGCAGCGTGAAGAAGCTATGAAAGTAGTGCTACCGGGCGCGGACAGCGAAGCGCAGGCGGCGGAGCGCTTCTTGCGCGAGATTCGCGTACAAGCCAGTTTGCGCCATCCTCACATTGCGGAACTGCGCACCGCGGTTCGCTCGGGCGATCAGGTGCTGATGATTCTGGAGCTGATCGACGGGTGGAGCGTGAACGCAAGACTGAAACAAGGTCCGCTGCCGTTTGAGATCGCTTTCGGAATTACCGATGACATCCTGGGAGCGCTGGCTTACGCGCACAAACACGGGGTAATTCACCGCGACATTAAGCCCGCCAACATTATGGTGACGTCAACCGGCATCACCAAGCTGACGGATTTCGGAATCGCGCGGTTGGCGACAGAAGATCGCATCACGCAGGCGAATATGGCGGTGGGGTCCTTGCACTACATGTCGCCGGAGCAGATTCGTTCGAATACTGTCGACGAGCGCTCGGACCTGTATTCACTGGGAGTAACGCTGTATGAGATGCTCACGGGGCGGCTGCCTGTGGAGGGCACGACTGCGTATTCGGTGATGCACGCGCACTTGACAACCACGCCGCCGACGCCCGCGGAGTTGGTCCCTGGGCTGTCGGGAGAGATTTCGAATGTGGTGATGAAGGCGCTCGCGAAGACGCCGGAAGAACGCTTTGCCTCGGCGGACGCGTTTCAAAGTGCGCTGCGCGATGCGTTGTTTGGTGCGGATCTTCCCGCTACAGCGACGGTGGCGTTGCAAAACAGCGCGCCCCTTCTCCGAGACGCAGAGTTGGCGCAGGTGGAGGCGCGGCTCGCAACGGCCGTTGGTCCGTTCGCCAGGAACCTGGTCGCCAAGGCGGCTCGCCAGCATTCGACAGTTTCGGCGTTGTGCGCGCACCTCGCCGAGCAGATTCCGGATCCGGTGGAGCGCGCTACCTTTCTAAGTTCGTTCGGATTGGGTTCAGGGCTCAAACCGGCCGTGGCGCCGGCGTCGCCCTCCCGCGAAACGGTGCGCCTGACCGCGGATGAACTCGAACGCGCGCGCGAGGCACTCGCTGAATATCTGGGACCGATGGCAGGGGTGATGGTGAAGCAGACGGCGCGGCGCGTGCGGTCCTTCGAAGAGCTGCGCGATGCGCTCGCCGCTGAGATTCCAGACGAACGCGGGCGCAAGGCATTTCTCAAAGGGTTGCAGGATAGGCGCTAACTGTCCTGGTCGCCCAGCATCTTCATCGCCGCCGCCAAACTGCGGCGCATGCGGTTGAACGAGCCGGCGAGCTGCGCGATCTCATCGCGGCCGGTCACGGGCAATTCGGCGACGTCCTGGCGTCCGAGGCTGATCTGATCGGCCATATGAGAGAGCCGTCCCACGGGACGCGCGATGGTGAAATACAGAGTCAAATTCAACACCAGCAGACTCATCAGGAAGATGCCGATCAGGCTCACCAGCAATTCGCGAAACGCGTTCCGAGCGGCTTGCAACGGCACCGCCATCGGCACGGAAATGATCTGCGCGGCCACCACTTCATTCAGTTTCCAACCGAAGCCGTTCGAGGGGCCATAAATCGCTAGCATCGCCGCTGGGGCCTGCGCGGGCTGGCTGTGGCACACCAAACAGGGCGCGCCGGCGCGGATCGGCTGCGCGAAAAAGAGCGAGGGACCGGTGGCAGATTCGCGCTCTCCGGTGAGCTGCTGCAAGCCGGGCGAGTTGCGGAAGGACGCGATGACGTCGGCTTCCCAGTCGACCGCACGGTCGCGCAGGTTGGTGGGATTGAGCGATGCTTCCTTGTAAGAATAGTCGGGAAAGCGGGCGCGTAAGTAGCCAAAGTTTTCGGTGGCGGCGAAGGCGGGCACGGTTTGCGGCAGGAAAATTTTGTCGCGATTTTCGAGCGGCGTCAGCAGCGGCTTCAACTGCACGTTGGTGTAGTTGCGGACGCTGCTCATGGCTTCCATCATCAGGCGCGCCTGATCGCGGACCTCGGTTCGCGCGTCGTCTTGCAGGCGGCGGTAGGTGAACCATCCGGCGACGGAAATCCCGATTCCGAAAACCAGAGTGAAGATCACGCTGAACTTGAGCAGGAGTCTCACGTGGAAAGTGGTGGGCCCGACAGAACTCGAATCTGTGACCTCCTGCGTGTCAAGCAGGCGCTCTAACCAACTGAGCTACGGGCCCCGGGACCCCCAATATATCATGTGGCCCCTGAAAATCCGAAAGTGTGGCGCCGATGCTGGTGTGCGGTATCCAACATAAGGAACTTCCTTAGTTCTGGGAGGGTCCCGCCCGTGCCTGCTCCGGGGTTTGGTACTAAAGCGGGACAACTGAGTACCTTTCAATCTAAAATCTTATGATTCAATCGGTTGCCGTCAGGATAAGAGTGTCTAAATCGGTACCGAAGCTGAGGCGGCAGTCATTGTGGAACGGCCGAACAGCTTAGTTTTGCTTGCAATTCGAATAACCCAGGTATAAGCTGATAAGCGAACTTAATAGAATCCCGCGATGAGGACAACATCGACGGATTTCGGAGGAAGTCAGGCCATTCCGTGGACTTATGGCCGACCCTTGGAGGGGGTTTTCTATGAGGCAATGTCCCAGCTGCCGGACGATCAATAGTTTTTCTTCGCCCATCTGCGATCACTGCGGATTGCGTTTTTTTAAATCGCGCAACCGTATATCCAATATGACGGGAACGTGCCTGCGAATTGGAGGCGGTGCTATTTTGCTCGCCGCCGTCGCGATCATCGTTCTCAGAATGACTTAGGCCGCCAAGGCCTTCGCGTTCGGGCGGCTGCACTTGCACGCTTGCAAGGAGCGGACCTCAAAGTAAACTAGGAGTTACGTGTCTCGCATTGCGTTACTCCTCCTCGCACTGGGCGCCGCCAACGGTTTTCAGCTCAACTTGTCCTCTCCCGGCGGTTCGGCGGCGGACCTGGCCAAAACCATTCGCGAAAAAGGACTCGATCCCGCCGAATGCTATCGCGTTCGGGATCTGAGCTTTGTCAAAGACGACATCAAGCTGTATCTGAATGACGGCTATCTGATTTTTTCCAAGCCGGTGCTGGGACAGCGGCTGTCGGCGGTATTTACCACCGATGTCGAAGGCGGGGATGGCGAGGCAATCGTGATTCCGCCCACGCGCACTGAGCGGCAATCGCTGGCGGGTTTCACGCAGTCACCTAATCTGGACGAGCATTTCCGAGCCGTGCTTATGGTTGCGACGGAAGGTTCGGTGGGGCGTTTGTTGCAGAGTCTGGAACACGAAGAGAGCGCTAAGAAGGTTCCCGAAATGGGGGCGGTACTGGCCGAACATTGGGGTCCGGTGGTCGGCAACATTTCCGGGCCCATGCAGATGCGGCTGGTGCAAGACTTGTGGTCGACGCGAAGCCGCGAAACGGGGATGGTATTTTTCGCGGTCAGCGGGAAGACACTGGGGAACTTCGATATTCTCTCCGACGCTCGCGCCAATCATCGGATGATGGTGCGGCAGTATGTAGATCGCGAGGGACACGATGACTTCAATGTGTGGACGGATTTCATTCCGCGGCAATTCTCGCGCGAAGGCAGCGCCGCGGCGGCAGCTCCGCCACAGGAATTCAAGCTGTCTCACTATCGCATCGATACGGAAATCGCCAGCGATTTATCGGTGAAGGCGGTTACGCGCGTGACTCTGCGGACAGGGCACGATGGCGTACGAGTGTTTCCCTTCGAAATGGCGCGCGCCATGCAAGTGAGCGCGGTGCGAATCGACGGCGCGCCGGCCGAGCTAATGCGCGACGATTCGCAGCGCGGCCGCATCACCGGTAACGGCGAAGAGTTCGAGTTCCTGGCGGTGGCGCCGTCGGACCTGGCCCCGGAAAGCGAGCATGAATTCGAATTCGAACATTCGGGCAACGTGATCGCAACGCGCGGCGACGGAGTTTATTTCGTCAGCGCACGCGGTTCCTGGTATCCCCATGTCGCCGGACAGTTCGCCACTTTCGATCTTACCTTCCGTTATCCCAAGCGCCTGACGCTAGTGGCGGGCGGCGATCCAGTGGAGGACCGCCTTGACGGCGACTGGCACATCACGCGGCGCAACATGACTGTGGCCGTTGCCGCCGCAGGCTTCAATCTGGGCGTGTATGAAAAAGTGACAGGCACAGTGGCGGGCGTCAACTACGAGGTGTACGGAAACCGGAATCTGGAACAAGCGCTACGTCCGCAGGCTATGTTTTCGACGCCTGACGCCGGCGCGTCGCCTAACGGTTTGATGCGCCCCCGTGGCACGCGCCCCCCGGACACGCCAGCGCCAGTAGTGATCCCGCCCGACCCCCTGGCGAGACTACGCACCGTGGCGGGCGATGTCGCGGCGTCACTCGAGTTTTTCAGCGGACTGTTCGGGCCTCCGGTTATGAGGACACTCACGGTTGCGCCGATCCCCGGCACCTTCGGGCAAGGGTTTCCGGGGCTGGTGTACCTGTCTACCTTCGCGTACATCGATCCGCTTTCGCGGCCGGCGGCTTTGCGCAGCGCGCGCGAGCAGGTGTTTTTCTCGGACTTGATGGTGCCGCATGAAGTGGCGCATCAGTGGTGGGGCAGCATCATTGAGTCGCGGCGGATCGAGGATGAGTGGCTGCTCGAAGGGCTGGCGAACTATTCTTCCCTGCTGTGGCTGGAGAAAAAGAAGGGCGTGAAGGAAATGGCTAGCGTGCTCAATTCCTACCGCACGGAGTTGTTGAGCAAGGACACGGACGGAACGGTGTATGAAACGGCGGGTCCTATTATATGGGGTGAACGCCTGCCGGGGTGGCCCAATAGTGGCGCCTGGAGGGTGATCAGCTACGGCAAGGGCACTTGGATTTTGCACATGCTGCGACGGCGCATGGGGGATGACGCGTTCTTCAAACTGCTGGCGGAATTGCGGCGGCGCTACGAATTCAAGTCGGTTACGACCGCCGATTTCATGGCCCTGGCGCGCGAACTACGGCCGAAGGGCATGGCACCAGAAGTGATCGACACGTTCTTCGACAACTGGGTGTATTCGACCGGGATTCCGGCGCTGAAGCTGCGCTACACCGTCAAGGGAGTGGCACCGGCGGTAAAGCTTTCAGGCACGGTGGGGCAATCCGGTGCGGGCGATGATTTTGCGCTGGACACGCCGGTGGAAGTGCAGTTCGCGAAAGGTCCTCCGCAAACCATCTGGGTGAGGACGGCGGGCGACGAACGGAACTTTACGGCGAATCTGCGGCAGGTCCCGACGCGAGTGGTGATTCCGGACGAGGTTTTGAAGAAGTAAAGCGGCGTCAAACCTCACGCGGAATGCGACAATAGTAACTGGAAATGGTTTCCTACGGCATTTACTACGCGCTGGGGTTGTGCGCAGCAGGAGTCGTGGTCACGTGGCTGCTCAGCTGGCCGTTCGCCATTCCCTTCTATGTGCTGGCGGCGTTCTGTCTGAACTTCTTTCGCGACCCGGATCGCGAAGTGCCGGCGGGACCGTACGCAGTGTCGCCGGCGGACGGAAGAGTCATGGCGGTGAAGGCGGACGACGCGGGCGGGCATCGCGTCAGCATCTTCCTGAACGTGTTCGACGTACATGTGAACCGCACGCCGATCGGCGGGAAGGTCGCGTGCGTCACCTATAAGAAGGGTCAGTTTTTGGTGGCTAGCAAAGAAGACGCCAGCGCGGCTAATGAGCAGAATGTGATCACCGTGGATGGCGTGATCGACGGGCATCCGACGCGCGTTGTCTTTAAACAGATTGCCGGACTGATCGCACGGCGGCTGCTGTGCTACGTCAAGGCAGGCAGCGTGGTGGAGGCAGGCGAGCGCATCGGCCTGATGAAATTCGGCTCGCGTATGGATGTAATGCTGGGGCCGGAGTGGGAAGTAGTGGTGAAAGCCGGGCAGCGGGTGACCGGCGGATCGGGCATACTGGCCCGTTTTAAAGGAGCCGCATGATGAAGCAGAGCTGGCGCGACCGATTGATCGATCCGCGCTCGCCGGATCGCCGTCCGCGGCGCGCGGCCTACGCATTGCCGACGTTGTTCACGGCGGGCAACGTGTTTCTGGGTTTCTACGCGCTGATTGAAAGCTTTCAAGCTTCGATGGCGATGATCAACGACGCGGCCGCTGCGCCGCACCACTTTCAGAACGCCGCGGTGGCGATTGGATGGTCAGTATTTTTGGACGGGTTGGATGGAAGGGTCGCGCGCTTGACGAATACGGTTAGCGACTTTGGGCGCGAAATGGATTCCCTGGCCGACTCCCTGAGTTTCGGCATCGCGCCCGCCGTGCTCGCCTTTTTCTGGGGCGTGCAGTTTGTCGATCCCGCAGTGGATCCCAGAATCCTTGAGTACTTACGTGACGCCGGTTATTTTTTAGCGTTCCTGTTTCTGTTGTGCGGAGCCGCGCGCCTGGCTCGCTTCAACATCCAGCACAACCCCATACCCAAAAACCCTGGCCGGCCGGACCGCAAATATTTCGTGGGCCTGCCGATTCCGGCGGCGGCCGCGGCGGTGGCGGCTGTGATCTACGCGGCGGGGAGCGAGCCGGTCCATTCCTGGATTATTTCAACGGTGTGGCTGGCGCTCCTGGGACTGCTTTCGTTTCTGATGGTCAGCACCTGGCGCTATCCCAGCTTCAAGGATTTGAGTCTCACTCACCCGCGCTCTCCGCTGACCATTGTTCTGATGGGCGTGCTCATATTTCTGGTGTGGAATTTCTCAAAGCCGGTGCTGCTGGTGCTGGCTGTCAGCTACGTCGGTGTCGGCATCGCGATTCGCATTGGCGGCAGCATACGGCGGCGATTGCGGCCGCACGCGGAGCCTCCGCAGGAACCGGAGCACCAGGTTGGCTGAGAAGACATCCCGTTCACGCGTGGCACTTGTGGGTGGCGATTCGCTGCTGGCCAAAGAAGTGCGTGAATTACTGGAAGCAGCGAAGCCCTCGCCGCATATTGAATTGATTTCGGCGGCGGCCGAGAATGCCACCATGCTGGGCGTGGACGACGAGGAAGTGCTGGCGCTAGTGCCGCTGACCGCGCAGAGTTTGGCGGGGTCGAAGGTGGCGTTTTTGGCCGGATCGGAAGCATCCAGCCGAAGGGCCTTGAAGCTCAACCCGGCGGATGGTCCGGTGCTGATCGACATGACCGGGGCCCTTGAAGAGCAGCCGCACGCGCGCTTGCGGGCTCCTTCGGCCGAGCCTACGCGTTCCCTGCCCGAGCCCGGCTTGATTCCGGTGATCGCGCATCCGGCGGCGATAGCTTGCGCGATGCTGCTGGCGGGGTTGGCAAAGATCGGCAACGTGCGCCGGTCCATCATCCATGTGTTCGAGCCGGCTAGCGAGCGCGGCAAAAAAGGTTTAGATGAACTGCGGCAGCAGACCGTGGGCGTGCTGTCGTTCCAGAAACTGAAGACGGATGTGTTCGATGCCCAGCTTGGGTTCAACCTATTAGCACGCTACGGAGAAGAAGCCGAGGAACCGCTCGAAGGCGTAGAAGAGCGCATCCTCCGTCATGTGGCGTCGCTGCTGGCTCTGTATCCGGCGATTCCCATGCCTTCGCTGCGGCTGATTCAGGCGCCGGTATTCCACGGCCATAGTTTTTCAATATGGGTAGAGTTTGAAGAAAACCCTGGCGTGGTGGCGCTGGCTGAGGGGCTGGCGGCCTCGGGTTTCGACGTACGGTCCGACGATCCACCCACGAATGTCAGCATCGCCGGAATCAGCGGGCTGAGCGTGGGCGCGATTGCGGTGGATCCAAATCAAGCGCGGGCCTGCTGGATGTGGATGGTGTCGGACAACTTGCGGCTCTCGGCCGAAAACGCGCTGGCGGTAGCGAAGGGGTTCCTGCGATGAGAGTGATTGCGACGTGCGCGGTCTTACTAATCTCCGCTTGTGGGTACCATACCGCCGGGCACGCCGATCTGGTTCCGAAGACTATCCACACGATTGCGATTCCGGCGTTTAGCAATGCGACCGTGCGCTACAAACTTACGGATCAGTTGCCGGAAGCCATTGCGCGCGAATTCATTGCGCGCACGCATTATCGTATTGTTTCTAATGCGGACACAGCCGATGCGGTACTGACTGGCAGCGTTCTGACTTATACTTCGTTTCCCACCGTATTCGACCCCACCACCGGCCGCGCCAGCGCCGTCGAAGTGCATGTGACCATGCGGCTGGATCTGGTAGAACGCGCCACCGGTAAGAAGTTGTACACGCGGCCAAGCTTCGAGATGCGCGAGCGCTATCAGATTTCGATTGATCCAGCGGCGTTCTTCGAAGAGAGTGACGCGGCACTGGCGCGCGCCAGTGAGCAGACGGCCCAACAGGTGGTGTCGTCGATTTTGGATAATTTCTAGTTGCGGCCCGAATGACGCCAGACCAATTTCTAGCCAGCCTTCAAAAGAACGGACCAGCTCCGGTGTATTTATTTCTGGGACCGGAGCCGTATCAGCGCGAACGTTGCCGGCGGGCGCTGTTGGACGCAGTGCTGGGCACATCGCCTGAGGATCGCGAAGGCGGGCTGACACGGGTGGATCTGAGCGAGGTTCCGCTGGCGGCGGCGCTGGATGATGCTCGTGCACTCTCATTGTTCGCATCACAGCGCATTATTTGGATCGGCAGCGCTGAAGCAGTGTTGCCGCGCGGGCGTGCGGCGGCTGCAGAATCCGACGAGACTGGGGACGCGGGCGATGGCGATCAACTCTCGGTATATCTGCGCGAGCCTACGCCGGGAACGGTGGTGGTGCTCGAATCGAGCCGCTACGGTTTCGAAGGCGAGGACAAGGCTCGGATCGAGAGAGTCCAGAAATACTTTGCGGCGATACCGGCACAGGTGGAGTTTCGTCCGTTCTCGCCCGAGGCGGCGCGGTCACTCGCACAGACGTTGGCAAAACAGTCGGGATTGCAGCTGGGATTGGCGGAACTGGCACTGCTGCTCGACGCCACCGGCGGCGATGCGTCACGAATCGCGATCGAGATCGAGAAACTGCACTTGTTCACAGGCGGGGCTCGCAAGGTGACAGCGGACGATATAGCGGCGCTCGTTCCGGATGCGCAGGCTACCACCATCTTCGCCTTGGTCGCCGCCTTGGGGAGAAGCGACCGCACGCGCGCTCTCGAAATTCTGGACACATTGGCACGCGAAGGCGAGTACATGCCGCTGGCCTTGACCTTTCTGGCGACGCAGTTCCGGACGGCGCTGGCGGCGCGGGAAGCAGGCCTGCGCAGTGCTAGCCAGATTCAAGCGCACTTCAGCAAGCTGGGCGCGCGCATGTGGCCGGAACGCGCGCGCCAGATCGAGCAGACCGTGGGCGCGTTTTCCAAAGGGAAACTGGAACGGGCAGTGGGGAAACTGTTTGAGGCGGACCGCGCGCTTCGTGACGCGCGGCCCGATGACCGGATCGTAATGGAAGAGTTGATTTTGGCCCTGACTGCGGCCTAATTCGCCTTCAGTTCCGCGTACACCTGACCCACGAAGCGATCTTCCGTCATCCCCACTTCCTTGATCTTGGAAGTGAACTCAGACGCCGGCTTAGCAGCGATCACTTCCTCCTGGCTCTTGCCCTGCTTGATCAGATCCGCCACCTTTTTCTGCACCGCGATGACGATATCGCGATGGGCCATCACGGCGTTGCGATCAACCATTGGCCCGTGGCCTGGCACGATGCGCGTGTTCGGACCGGAGAGTGCGATCACCCGTGACAAGCCATCTTCGAGTCCGCGCAGCGAGCCGCCGTTGGCGCGATCGATGTTGGGGAACTGCACCGAGCGGTAAAAGTCGCCGGTCATAATGATGTCGTCGTTCACAAACTGCACGATGGTGTCGCCGTCGGTGTGCGCGCGCGGAATCGCGTAGACATGCACTTCCTCGCCATCCATATTGAACGTCAGTGTGCCCGTGTAGGTGAGCAAGGGGAGTCCCGCGGCAGGCATGGGCGTTCCGGGTTGGCCATTAGGACCGGGATTGGGATGCGCCAGGCGGTTCCGCAACTCGGGACGCGAGATGATGGTGACGCCCATCTTGCCGAAGTTCTCGTCACCGCCGGTGTGATCGCCATGCACGTGCGTGTTGATCATGAACTTGATCGGCTCGCCGCCGGAAATCTCTTTAATCTTGGCCGCGATCTTGCCGCTGAGCGGCGCGAATTGGCTGTCCACCATGAACACGCCGTTGGGGCCGGTGAGCACGCCAATGGTGCCACCCTGACCGTCGAGCGTATAGAAATTGTCGGCTAGTTTGGTGGCCTTGATCTCTACCTTGGAAAAGTCGGGTTGTCCTTGGGCTTGGGCGAACGCGGCCGTTGCGGCCAACGCAGCCAGCGCGAAATACCTACGTTGTATCGTCATGTTATTTCCCTCCATCGTCCAGGTATCATAACAGTTCATGCCCACGCGGATACAGGCACCCCCAGCCAAGCCTGCGCCGCTCACTCCGGCGTTGGTTCTGACGTTCGCAGCCGGCTGCGGCCTGGCAGTGGGCAACATTTATTACGCGCAGCCACTCACGCGCGTCATCGGCCGGGAATTTCACGTGGGCGACGCGCAGTCCGGCACCATCGTGACGTTGACGCAACTGGGCTACGTGTGCGGACTGTTCCTGCTGGCACCTTTGGGCGATCTGTTGGAAAACCGCCGGACCATCACGGTCATCTTTTCGGGCGCGGTGATCTCGGCGCTGGCGATGGTATCGGTAAAGTCGTTTTCGGCGCTTCTCGCCGCTTCCTTTGCCCTGGGATTCAGCAGCGTGATCGCGCAAATGCTGGTGCCGTTCGCGGCGCATCTCGCGCCCCCCGAGAAGCGCGGACAGATTGTCGGTAAGGTCATGAGCGGCCTGCTGATGGGCATCCTGCTCGCGCGGGCGTTTGCCGGAATCGTCTCGGGAGCCTTCGGGTGGCGAACCGTATACATTGCATCCGCAACTTTGGTGGCGGCCATGATCGTGGTCCTGCGGCTCCGCCTCCCGGAACGCGCGCCGACTCTACAGCAGAGCTACGGATCCTTGATCTTATCGCTGGCGAGGGTCTTCGCAGCTCAGCCGGTCTTGCGGAGGCGCGGAATCTATCAGGCTTGCATGCTCGCGGCGTTCAGCATTTTTTGGACCGGTGTGACGTTTTTGCTCTCTGGACCGAGGTGGCATTTTTCACAAACGCAAATCGGACTGTTCGCGCTGGCGGGAGCGGCCGGCGCGTTGTTTACCTCCGTCGCGGGACACTGGGCCGACCGTGGATACGGCCGCTGGATCACCTGCGTTGCATTGCTGCTGGCGATGGGAGCGTTGGCGTTGACGCTGCTGGAAAATCAATTATGGGCTCTGGTGAGCGGAGCGATTTTGCTGGATCTTGCCGTGAATTCCAATCTGGTTACAGGACAGCAGGCTATTTACGAATTGAACGCCGCGGAGCGCAGCCGCATCAATACGTTATTCATCGCCATGTTCATGAGCGGGGCCGCAGTCGGATCGGCGCTGGCAGGACTGGCTTACACTCACGGCGGCTGGCGAAGCGTAGTCTTTACCGGAGCGGCGTTCCCTACGGTTGCGTTCTTCTACTGGCTCACCGAGGCGTGAGTCAGATGAACGAGGTTGCAGAAATCCTCGGTCATGCAAACTCTTTGTGTTAAAATGAGTTACAAATCGGGCCGTGGCGCAGCCTGGCTAGCGCGCTTGCTTGGGGTGCAAGAGGTCCCGGGTTCAAATCCCGGCGGCCCGACCAAAGTTTGCAAAGACTTACAGCCACGGAAATTTTCTAAGCCTAGCTGGCTCTACGCCAACAACGGGGGAGCAGTCCAGTTCCCAATCCGATCAACCACATAATAGCTTGACGCGCAGTCGGTAGTTTTCAAAGTTGCGGAAGCCATAGGCTTGGCGATTGATGAGTTCCATTTTGTGGTGGAAGCCTTCGGTGATGCCGTTGTTGCGGGTGAAACGCCACATAGCGACGATGTCCTGGCTCCAGGATGCAAGAGTGTGGCCGAGTTGGACCAGTTGGGCCACGCCGGCGTGGCGCAGTTGATGCAGCGCTCGTAAGAACCTGGGGATCAAGACGTCGCATTGCCGTCGCGTGCGATGCTTCTTCAACAGCAGGTAGCAGAGCCGCTGTTTAAACCGGTAGATGACGTTCAAGACGGGGTATTTTTCCAGATAGGCGGTGAGTTTGAGTTGCTGATCGGGGCGCAGATTGTGGCGGTGCCGGCGCATCAGCGAGAGCAGACCACGATTCTTGCTGCCGGCCGGATCGCTGTCACGCCAGCAGTTCAGGAAGTGATGGTTGATGATGCGGATCACATGGAACCGGTCGGCCACGATAAGCGCGTTAGGAAAGTGCAGCCGCACCAGCGAGCGGTAGCTGGTGGCCAGATCCATGCATACCACCTTCACCTCGGACTTACCTTCCAACCTATGAAAATAGGCCTCTTAGGAAAGTTCCGAGCGGCCCAGCACCCTCGGGCAGCGTGGCGAATACCACTCGCCGAATTGCCGCTTTAAGCCATGCCGGAAATAGCGCCCTACCGTGGCCGCGCCGATTCCTTCACGCCTCCCCAGGCGGCTGCGGTTGATACCATCCAGATGCTGGCGAAAGATCATCGCCTGGAAGGCTTCGCTGGCACGGCAGGATATCGGGGAAACGCTGGCGGAAAGAGCACCCGCAATCTAAACACTGCCACTTGCGGGCTTCCAACTCCAACATGCCGTGGCGGGCGCCGATGTTTTCGTGGCGCACCTGGCGGCTATACCCGCCCTTGCTCCGCACACGACTTCCACCGCAGTGCGCGCACGACACCGGCCCGCTATAGCGGGCCGCTATCCTCACTTGCACTCCTACTCCTTCAATCCCGGTAATCTGGTAGCCGGGCAGACCTATCAGAATCTCTAAGTTGATCAAAATCTTTCTCCCAAGCTGGTCTTATCAACTGGAGTTCCCGGGCCTGCCCCCGTTTCTGATCAAGAGCCGCCATAGCGTGCTGAGGGCGCCGCCCTGCACTCGTTTCGTGCTGCCTAAATCGCTGGCAGATTCGGGCGGCGGCGCGAGGGCGCGGCAGTCCGCGAAATCAATAAAGTCGCCAGACCACGCCGATCCATTCGCCAAACGGTTGGCGAAGCCGGCGTCATCGAAGATTGGCGGGGCGGCCGGATCGGCAGAAGTTTTTGGACCATATCAGGTCCGCACAAAGGAATATTGTTTTCCCGGATACGGTCAGGAACGGGTGTTCCGTAGATGTTTTCTTTTTGGAGCCGATCTCCTAATCCTACGTTTGTTTAAAGGATTGCCGCCTGTATGGAAAGTTGAAAGATTTCGATGGTTGAAATCACGCTACTTTCTGCTCGAATATGAATACACGCCCTCTTTATCCTCACAAGGATGGCAACACTCCAACAGTGCCGCCCCGCGGATAGAACTGCATAAAACATTTTAGAGTCCTGGCGTAACACTCCCGCCAGATTCACACTCTTAAACGATTAAGCCTCGCGTCTTGCCAAGGAGTTTGCGTGCAGATCCGCTACGTCATCGGCATAGTCTTCTGCCTGGTCATCGCGCTGTGCTTGGTGACGATGATTGCAATCGCCTTGGTCCGTGACAGTGCAAAGTGCCCTTACTGCCTCTCCACCAGAGTTCGCGCGTCAACGCCTACGCCAGTCGATAGACCTCTCTACTTCATTTACCTGAGACCTTATCGCTGCCAAGCTTGTCGGAAACGCTTCCATGCGATGAAACGCAGGCGAGTTCAGGAGCAGAGCCGAGGAGCCACAGCGGGATCCGTCTAGGTTGAACAAGGGCCTGTGAAATAGGTTGTCACATTCGGCCAGTTTCACTAGAAATCCCTCCCGACCGAAATTGAGATCGACGGGTACCTCTCGTGAAGGGAGTGATCGAACGATGAGCCTGTCCTCCTCCGATAAACAATGAACAGGCCCCATTAATCCTGCGCTTCTGCCACCGCGATGTTACATACCAATGAATGACGATCCAACCTTTGAGTCAGTACTCGAAGCCGACGAACGGGGTTTTCCGTGTAGACGGAGTCGCTCTGCCGTTCAATTACTCGCGATAAAGTAGCGATGTTGCGTAGACGTCTGCAGCCTTCCAGCCCGGCACAGTAAAGCTCGGCCTCAACTAAATACCCTCACACCGTTTTGCACCAAGGTACAGATGGTACCGAACCCCCGCCGGATGTATTCTGGCTTCAGCGATGGAGGACATAGAGCAGCCAAGGAGAACGGCCCTAAGGTAAAAGGATATGTCAAGAAATCGAAGTCGCGGAAAAGCGGGGGTTAATCATGACTGAAACGTTTGCCGTCCCCGTTATCGCCGTGGTCGACGATGACAAATCGGTTCGGGAGTCCCTCGCGGAATTCATCGAGTCGGTCGGCTATGAGGCCGCCTTGTTCTCGTCGGCTGAGGAGTTCTTGGAATCCTCCTGTCGCTGCGACGACCTGCGGTGTATGATTCTCGATGTGCGTCTACCGGGCATCTCGGGACCGGAGCTATTTTCGCAACTAACCGGAAGTCGCCGTTCGCTGCCTACGATTTTCATCACCGCGCATGCCGACGCGGCGCTCGCTGGTTGGGCTAAGAAGCCCGGTGTTGTGAGCGTCCTGTACAAACCCTTCGAGCCGTCGGCTCTATTGAAGGCTGTTCGAAGCGCGCTTAGAGGGCCGCTCGCCTGAGGTGTTCGCTTGGAGAAATCTCAGTTCTCATGGAGTTCATACAATGTCGATTGCCATTGCAGTACCCCTTCATTGCGAGCCGGCGCGGCGTCAGCCGATTTCCAGCTTGAACCGAGAGCCAGGTTGCGACCCAGATGACCCGACAGATGCGAACGGCATCGTGGGATCAAGCCCTGCGCTTCAATATACGCTGCAGCATGCCCGCATTGTGGCGCCCACTGATTCAACCGTCGTTCTCTACGGCGAAACCGGCACCGGCAAAGAACTGTTCGCGAGCCTCATACACGATCTGAGCCGCCGGGCGGGTGGCCCCTTCATCCGCCTGAACTGCGCCGCTATTCCGGAAGGTCTGCTCGAGAGTGAGCTCTTTGGCCACGAAAGAGGCGCCTTCACGGGTGCCGTCGCCCAGCGTGTGGGTCGCTTTGAAGCAGCCAACCACGGGACGTTGTTTCTCGACGAAATTGGCGACATCCCGCTCAACCTCCAGTCAAAGCTTCTGCGGGTCTTGCAGGAGCAGGAGTTTGAACGGCTCGGCAGTACCCGCACGATACGAGTCAACGTGCGTGTGATCGCCGCGACGAACCAAGATCTTTCAAAACTGGTGGAGGAGCAAATGTTCCGCATGGACCTCTTCTACCGCATCAACGTCTTCCCCATCAATCTGCCCCCATTGCGGGAACGGCGTGAAGATATCGCTATTCTCGCGCAGCATTTTACGCACGACGCGGCGGTGCGGATGCATAAGCCAGTTCCAACAATTCCTACCGAAGCGATTCAGGCAATGCTGGACCACTCCTGGCCTGGCAATGTTCGCGAACTTCAAAACTTCATCGAGCGCGCCGTGATCGTTTCTGAAAACGGGGTTCTAAGCATTCCGCCGTTAGAGGCCAAGCGAACTATTCTCAGTTCGTCCGTTGGCACGACTTTGAACGAGGTGGAGCGCGATCACATTCTGCAGGTCTTGGACAAAACCGGGTGGGTGCTCGGCGGACGGAGCGGCGCCGCCCATCATCTGGGCTTAAAGCGCACAACCCTCATCTCCAAGATGAAAAGACTGGGGATCCGACATGCCCGTGATAAACGCGTCACCCAGGGGGAGCCAGCTTCCCAGGCCGCTTCACCGGCACCGCTTCTCCGCGATATAGCCTGATGGTGCAGCCGTTAAATTGGTAGCGAGACCAGGGGCCTCGCTACCAACATCCAGCGTCTGCGTCAGGGTGTAGTGAACTGCTTGACACTACTCTTCACTCCGTCGCCCTCGCCAGTGGCCTCTTTCGAGTCGACTGTGTAGTAGTAAGTTGTCCGCGCCTTGAGATTATCCATCCGCACGCGGAAAAGTGTCGACGGACGATCTGGGTTGAGCCGGATCGGGTTTTGGGCGGTCTGGCTCAAGTCCTTCGGATCCGTACCATAGTGCACCACGCCATAATGCACGGGCGAGCCACCAGGATTATCGGTTGTCCACCGGATGATCGTCAAATTCTCCTTAAGCAACTCGATCTCCGGCCCCTGTATGATTCGTACGCGTGCGGCCTTTGCCGTGGTTGGACTCTCCTGAGAGAGCCCAACCACGGCGACCGCAATTACAAGGAACACACACTTTGTTGTTTCCCTCATAATGTGTTTGCCTTTATGGGATCGGGGGACTCGGGACAGGCGCGACGTCGCAGATCACTCCTGCGCACGGCGGAAGCGGCGGGGTCGGGATGAGGAAACCATTCCCTTGCGTCGACGGCGAACAGTACGGGTCTGTTGGGGAGCAAGTCATGCAAGCGCCCGAAAACACTCCTTTGTCCGGATATGGTGTTACGTATCCGTCCGTGAGCGTCTGCAGGAAGGCGACGATCTGATTCTCCTCAGTGTCCGACAGCCCGAGGTTACCGGTGGTCATATCGACGTTGTTTGAGACCTCGGGCATCGGCCAGCAGTTTACTTTTTCGACCGTTCCCGGCGGGCAATGCCCGGACGTAACGGCGAACGGATACTTGTCGCGTGTGTTGTAGAAGTGGACGAGTTGCTTCAGACTCTTGATATAGCCGTTGTGGAAGAACCCTTTCTGGAAGTAGGGCGTCGAGCCAGCCTCAGTGGTGGTGCACTGCGTCGGGGTCATGGCGACATTCCGTGCGCTGGACACTTGAAATTGGCCGTCGACAGTTGGTGCATATTGCGTCCAAGTGAAATTCGGGTTGGGCGCCGCGCCAAAGCCGCTTCTGAGGAACGTTCCTAATCCCAGATCTCTATAGCCAAAGCCGTAGGGGTTGCCTGTGAACCCGTAGAAATCCGGCGTGGTTTGATAGTAGAAAGCATCCCTCGGATTCAGGGGCAGCCCTTCATTGGCCGAGCCGAAGCAGGTGAACGCCGGCGTTGCAAGTGCGACCTTGCTGTGGTCGGGAGAGAAGCCTGGGGTCAAATTTGTACTCGTAGTCCCCCTTCCGTCGACGTGGCACGAATTGCAATTACCCTTACCGTCGAACAGTGCCATACCGGCTAATTCGTCGGCGGTCAATATGGAGTTCTTAGGGCCGATTTTTTTGGTAGCCGCGACCTCAGCCATCAGGAACGCGTCGAATTTCGATGAGAAGGCGCTGACATCGGGCGAGGCTTCATATTGGTCAAGGGAATTCCCCCAGTGATTAAAGACATTGTTTGCCTTGTTGCGGTCGTCGATAGATAGCGCAATGGGCGTCGCGCTGGTGCCGAAAATCGAAGCGCCCCCAGGTGTATCGCAGATCGTCTCCGTGTTGGGTGGAAACGTAATGTCTAATGAGCCGGCGCCCCAGACCGTTTCGAACAAGGGCCGGTACACGGCTGTGGTGAGCCGGAACGCGATGCAAGCCGTGTCAGGTAAAGCGTGTTCCTGAGTATCGACCGGGGGATGCTGCGCCTGCTCGGCGTCGGGACTGCCTAGCAAATATCCTGTCGCGCGTGAATCCCAAAAATTTCCACCAATGAAAAGACCTTGCGTCTGGTTGTAGTTGAGCACCGGGTATAGGGGGGCATAGGTATACCGCTGCGGCGTCCGCTTGCCAAACCTGAACTCCATGGACCCGGGATACGCGATTGTGGTGAGATTGACGGACGGGATGGGAGGGCCAAACCCGGCGTAGGGCATATGGCAGAAAGCGCAGGCCCGGTTGTGGAACGGCGACATATTTTCGTCGAAGTTCATGAGCTTGCCGAGTAACACATTGGCCCGCTGTCCTGTGCCTTGGAGCGTCGGCGGTTGACCAGTCAGAACCGGAGGGGTTAAGGCTTGCCACTGTGCGATCGCTTCGGCCTCAATGAATTCAACCTCCCTTCGCACCCTGGCGATCTCTGAAGTCAGATCGGCTGGCAGGATACCGGGTGGATATGGGTTGTAGGTCGTCCCCGGAGGTTGCGTGGAGGGCGTTTGTGCGGATACCGTGCGGACGCGGACGAGCAGAGTCCCGACCATCGCCGCAAAGACTACGAACGTGGAGACACGCATGAATCGTCTCATTGCTTATTCCTTCCTGAACTATCGTTAGTCGTGCTGCCAAGTCAGCGCCAGCGTAGTTTCAGTTGCCGAAAACCCCGTTTGGATCCCACACCCGTGCCGACTCGGACGGCGTAATTGCACGTGCCTCGCCGATGTAGGATGCAGTAGAATCGCTGATTCCACGAGTAGAAGTCGTTGCCCGCAGCGGGGAGTGTCGCCGGAGCGACATGACTGAGTCTCGTTTTATCGACAGATGCAATTCTTGCCGACTGCGCCGCGGGTCAGTTAATCGGCATTTGGCTGCGAGCGTCGCGAAGTATGTTTCGAAGTGCGCCGGAACGGGCGGCCGGCTCTGCAAGAGGATTCGCCACCCTAAGCAAGCGCACCCAGCTTTCCCGCCTGCTTCACCAGATCGGCCAGCGATTCCGCTTGCATCTTTCGCATCACTTGTCCGCGATAAAGCTTGATGGTTCGCTCACTCGTGCCGAGTTCGTAAGCGATCTGCTTATTGAGCCTTCCAGAAACGACCAGGCCCATCACTTGGCGCTCGCGTGGCGACAGCGTGTGGAAGCGCTCACGAATCTTTTCGACGTCAGCTCGCCCCGATCGTGCTTTGCGATCCGCTTCCAACGCTTGCTCGATCGCGCCCATGAGTTCTTTTTCTTGCACCGGCTTGGTCAGGAAGTGAGCGGCCCCCGCCTTGAGAGCCCGAACCGTCATGGGGATGTCACCGTGGCCCGTGAGAAAGATGACCGGCAGAGCAATGCCGAGCGCGTTCATCTCCCTTTGTAAGTCCAACCCATTCATCCCGGGCATGTTCACATCCAGTACGACGCATCCGTTGGGTGCAGGGAGTGGACCGACAAGAAATTCCTGTGCAGATCCGAAGGACTGCACCGCCAGGCCCACGGATTCCAACAGTGCCGTCAGCCCCTCACGGACCGAAACATCGTCGTCGATCAGGAAAACAGTCTCGTTCGTGGATCTCTCCGTCTGTCGCTCGGGCGTCACGCTGTGGCTATATCGACACGTTCCGGCGTCTGCACCGGTAGCGTGAACTCAAAGGTAGCCCCCTGATCCATGTTGTTCGCGCCCGTCAACTGGCCCCCATGCGACTCAATGATATTGTGGCAAATCGAAAGGCCCATTCCCATCCCTTGCGGCTTGGTCGTAAAGAACGCGTCAAAGAGGCGATTGGCTACCTGAGGACCGAGACCTAGACCAGAATCCCTTACTGCAATCGTCACACTATCAGTTGCCCGGAGGTGCTGCGACTTGACGGTCAGCACACGCGCGCCGCTGATTGAACTCATGGCTTCGAGCGCGTTCATAATCAGATTCAAAAGCACTTGCTGTAGTTGTACCCGATCGCCCAGAACGTTTGGCAGATCGGCCGCCAGTTCGGTTTGCGTTTCGACTTGATTCCGCGTCATCTCGTTGTTCGCAAGTGTAAGCGTCCTTGAAATCAAATCGTTCAGATCGACAGGCTCCTGGCGGGGCGGAGCTTTCTTCACCAGGCCACGGATATCGCGAATCACTTCACTCGCTCGATCACTGTCGCGAATGATGCGCTTTACGGTTGACCGGGCCTTTTCGATGTTTGGGGGATCGGCTGCAAGCCAGTGTAAACACGCGTTTCCATTGGTTACAATTCCGGTCAGCGGCTGGGTGACCTCATGGGCGATAGAAACCGCGAGTTCACCCATCGATGTCACCCGCGTCACGTGGGCCAGTTCGGCATGCGCTGTCCGGACGGCCTCCTCGGCACGCTGCCGTTCGGCCATTTCCTGCCGCAGCTCTTCATTGACGGCAGCTAACTGCTTAGTCCGTTCCAGGACGCGGCGCTCCAAATTATTATTGAGCTTCAGGATTTCGGCCTTCGCTTGCTTTAGCTCAGAACTCTCCATGAGTTCCCATTTTTTGTTGCGGCGCGCGACCGCAAACTGATGGGTATGCGTCACATCCAGGATCTCCGCTGCGCCCGTTCCCTGGAGCGGATAGGTGCAAAGGGCAAGCATTTGAGTGTCGCCGATGGACTCATTCACCTCCCTTTCATATTCACAGAACTCTTTCCAGTCCCGCTTCTCCAGCCACGCCGTATCGGCGCTGAGTCTAAAGCCCGCATATCCGCCGTTTAGCGCGCGATCCATTCTTTGTTTCCACCCCTGAGTAACTCTCTCCAGGTCCAGTTCATTACCTGTCATGTACCACTCGCGGCCGCGGACGATTTCGATGCTCCGCTTCTCAAAGTAGTCATCGAATCCTGGAATTGCATGCTTCAAACAGTACCGGACTTCCTCTTCAGTGAGCGGATCGGCGATGGCCCAGATGCATAGTTCCCGGTTTTCCAGGCCCGCCCGAACGTAGGGCACGCAGGCGTCAATAAGATCTTCTTCGGTTTCATGGAAGAGGAAGAAATGGGTTCCCCAGGGAACATCGCCGACAACGCTGATCCCGGTCTGGCGCAATGCTTCATCCTTCACAGCGGCCTCCTTGTTTGAACGGACCTAATGGGACGATTCTAGTGCAATCCGTGTGCCACTGGAATTGTAAAGCTTCCTGTAAGTTTAGGCATTTCCGAAAAGTAGGGGGAAAGAGTTGTTCCATGCTCAAACGCGACGAATGGCTTACCGTTCGCTCGAAAACCCGACTGGGGCTTTTCATACACGACCGAACCAGAAGTCTTTCCTGAAGCGATCAGCGGGCATTCCTGGCTTCCGCACGCAGATGGGCAAGATCGGGATGAAGCTTCAAGACGTCTTACCGCCGGTGCACCCGTTTCGCGATATCGGTTCCCGAATTGACGCCTTCTGCGCGGAATGCTTGCGCTCCATGAACCTCCAGCCCGGTGTGTCGATGACGGCCAGATCGTCGGTGCGGCCCCGCTGAAGTACCTGTGGTTAACCAGTCTTCCGCGCGTGCACGATAAATCTTTCGGGCGCGTTACCGACATAATAGAACGGATAACAAGTCACCAGGGTCAGGTCGCGTCCTGGAGCGCGAGACAGGACGCCAACATTAGAAGGACGTACGATCTCGGTCTCCGTGACGGAATATTGCGATACGCCAGCCGGGGTCTTCAGAGTAATGACGTCGTTCGCATGAACCTCGCGCAGCGGGCGGAAGTAGGTGTCACGATGCGCTGCGATTCCGATGTTGCCGCTGCCCGAACGTAACGCGGTCCCTGGTATATGTCCCGCGCCTTGGCTCAGGATGCCGGCGTCATCGCCTTCGAAAACCATCACGGATAATCGCAGGCGCGGAATGTCGAGCTCGCCGACCACGTCGCCGCGGCGCACCGGCGGAGGCGAGGTGGAGCGAGGCGAGGTGGAGCGATGGACTGCGGTCGTCCTGCTCAGCCATTGCTTGGCACGCTGCTGCGCAGCAGACCGCTGATGCACCGTCCACCCGTACCACGCCAAGACGGCAACGCCCCCAAAGATGAGGGCGCTGCCCAGGCGCTGCAATAGTTCCCGCTTTCGCATGGACGTCTTAGCTCAATTCCGCAGACCTGCGGCGTGCGGCGAATAGGGCTGCTAAGCCACTACCCAACATGGCAAAGCCGATGATGAGTTCCAGGCTGGAATTCCCAGCGGTCTGCGGCAGAACCCGGTTGTCATTGGACTGGATCTCAGTTCCCTGTACGGGCGACGGAGCCGGCGCCTCATTCTGCGCAAGCAATATACGTTCCTCTACCACCCGTACTTCAGGCGTCGGCGCTTGTTGTGCAACCTGCTGAACCTGAGTCGCCGGGGGCGTGCTCGGGGCGGCGGCTGCCGGCGCGGGGTTGGGCGTTGTATTCGCGGCTTCCTCCAGACTTTGCCCCTTCGGATAGACGAACTCCCAACCCGTGTTATCTCCCGGATAAAACCAGCTATGGATCGCCTCGGGAGAGCCGTCGCGCCGCTCTTCAAAATTGATCAGCGTCTTGTCGGGCGGCTCGTTCCTGTAATCGGGGATTGCGGCAATCGTCGCGATCAGGGTTTCGTTGCCGTCCGCATCCTCCGAGAAGACCTGCACGATATTGCGATCGGCGGGCGTGTCCAGGATCTGGAACACATACTTACCGGCGGGGAGCACGTGCCCCGGAATTTCCACCGGTGCGCTGAACTCGAGTTCGGTTCTCTTGTTCCACTCATCCGCCATGGCCGGCGTCGTCATTAATAAACTCAGCGCCAATGAACTGCTGAGAAATAGTGCGTTCCGTCTGATATTCATTTCTCTTTCTCCTTCATTTCTGAGCGCGGGCGGGTTTCGCCGGCGCTCCGCTAATACTTTGCAATTGAGATAGGGCAGGTATGTATCCAAACGCTTGAGCTTGACGCTTAAAGGAATTGTTCACCTTCATGGCCGTACCGAGTTGTGTAACTGACACCGCTTGACATCCAGCCGACATTTGCTTTTTGGCTATTCTATTAGGTGGCAAGTTGCTATCCTCCAACTTGAGCGCACCGATGAACCGGATTGACGATCGACACTCGTCGCCTGCTGGGGCGCACCTGCCCGGAATGCCCAACCCGTTCTGGCATACTGCCGGACAATTTGTATTAGGCGTCGCCGGCCTGACAGGCATCACCGTGGTGGCCCTCCGGCTCAACCTCCAACCCGGCTCGACCTCTCTTCTTTATCTGATCGTCGTCGTATTCGTCTCCCTCAGAGCAGGTTTGGTCTCCTCGATCGGAGTCTCCCTAATGGCGGTGGTTGGCTTAAATTACTTCTTTATTCCGCGGTTCTCTTCAACGGGCGCCAGGAATCCGCTGGACATTGTGGCGACCATCGCCTTCTTAACCACTGCCTGGGTGATTACCGCGATGGTCGCCCAAGTGCGGAAGTTGACCGAAGCTCAGCTCACCCTGCGGTTTGAGGAGCGCTTGTCCGAAAGAACCCGCATCGCCCGCGAACTGCACGACACGCTGCTACAGAGCTTTCAGGCATTGATGCTGCATTTTCAAACGGTATACGATCTACTTCCGCCCGGGGAAGCGAAAGAAGCTCTCGAAAGCGTTCTCGATCGGGCCGACAAGGCGATCGTGGAAGGCCGCGACGCGATTCAGAATTTACGCTCTTCCACAAAGTTAACGAATGAGCTGGCCGAAGCTCTTACGGCGTTAGGGCATGAACTCGCGGGAACCGTTGACGGCGGAAAAAGTTCGGCGACGTTTCGTGTTTCGATAGAAGGCATGCCGCGGGACCTGCATCCAATTCTCCGGGACGACATCTATCGCATCGCACGTGAGGCGCTGCAAAATGCCTTCCGCCACGCCCAGGCAGCGAATATCGAAACAGAGGTCACCTATGGCCAACGGGTACTCCGCCTTCGTGTCCGGGATGATGGGAAGGGCATCGACCCAAAGCTTCTGGACACGGGGCGGGACGGCCATTGGGGTTTACCGGGCATGCGTGAACGCGCTCAAGAGATTGGCGCGCAGTTCGAAATGTGGAGCGAACTCGGAGCGGGTACGGAAGTGGAGTTGCGGATTCCAGGTGCAATCGCGTACGGAACATTGTCGGCCAAGGTGGATTCCCGTCAAGAAAAGAGCTGTGGATGAGCACGGAACGGCCGCCCATTCGCATTCTCTCGGTTGACGACCATCCGCTTCTACGCGAAGGCGTGGCGGCACTTCTGGCCAGCCAGCCGGACATGACTCTGGTTGCCGAGGCTTCCAACGGCCGCGAGGCGATCGAACAATTTCGGAAACATCGTCCGGATGTAACTTTGATGGATTTGCAGATGCCGGAAATGAACGGCGTCGATTCCATAATCGCGATTAGCGGTGAGTTTCCCGGGGCCCGCATCATCGTTCTGACCACTTACACGGGAGACGTTCAGGTGTTGCGCGCACTCAAGGCCGGCGCTCGCGCCTACCTGCTCAAGGGTCTCTTGCGAAAAGAACTTCTGGAGACCATCCGTGCCGTGCACGCCGGACAAAAGCGGATGCTGCCGGATGTGGCGGCGGAACTTGCCGAGCATGCCACTGACGACGCCTTGTCACCGCGGGAAATTGAAGTTCTGCGTCTGGTTTCGGGCGGCAATGCCAATAAAGAGATCGCCGCCCAGCTTTCCATCACGGAAGAAACCGTGAAGGGGCACATCAAAAATATTCTCGCCAAGCTGGACGCCAACGATCGCACCCACGCCGTTACCATCGGGCTGAAACGCGGAATCATTGACCTTTAGCCCCTCGAAATAGGGGTTTATTCAGTCAGCTTTTTAGGGTTTCGAGCATTTCTGAACACCTGTAATCTGAGAACGGGATTGAATTGTGCAACGCCTTTTCTCGACGTTTCCAGAAGGTTGGCCCGGCGCGGGACTCGCATTTTTGCGAGCAGTAACAGCGATTCCACCTGTTCAACACGGGATTGCCGGACTCTGGCCGGTGTCTCAGCCGCTGGTTATGGTGCAAGTGGCGGCGGCAGCGGCAGGAGTGCTGCTACTGGCCGGTTTGTGGACACCGCTGGCGGGAGTGCTGATGGCGGTGATGGAGTTGGGTCTCGCTGTTTTCCATCCGGACGATCGATGGATGCACATTCTGGTCGGGGCTTTGGGAATCGTGTTGGCGATGCTCGGACCTGGGGCATGGTCCGTCGATGCGCGTCTATTCGGACGGAAACGCATTCAGATTCCGCAGCGGTAGATTCGGCTCTCGGGATATCCGTCGTATCCCAACACATCGTGTCCCAATATCCATTTCAAGACGGTATGGGTTTCCTACACCCCAAAAGTAGTGTTGTCCGGCATCACAATCTAGTCGGCTAGCGGAGCTTCCATCGAGGGTTGTAGGCAAGTGGCACCTGATCCAGAATGAACTTGGAAAGAGAGAGTCGGCGTTTTGCTAGAAACTTCGTATTTGGAGGCTAGAACAGATGCATTCCGATAATGTCGTCGTTTTGAAAGCACCGGACGAGCCGTCATGGTACCGATCCTTGCAGAAAGGTGACCGGTCGTGCATGACGACGGTACCCAGCTTGGAATCGACCATTACACTCGATCAATTCATGGCACCGCCTTCTGATGAGTTTGAGGGCGTTGTGGGATCGAGCACGGCCTTTCGTGAGGTATTGGATCAAATACGAACCGTGGCGCCTACCGACTCTACGGTTTTGATCGAAGGTGAAACCGGCACCGGCAAGGAGTTGATCGCGCATGCCATCCACATGCTCAGCAAACGTCGCAGTCGACCCTTCGTGAAGCTGAACTGCGCGGCGATCCCTCTGGGACTTCTCGAAAGCGAGCTCTTTGGTCACGAAAAGGGAGCCTTCACCGGCGCTGTGTCGCAGCAAATCGGACGGTTCGAAGCGGCGAACGGTGGCACGATATTTTTGGACGAGATCGGCGACATTCCGCTCGAATTGCAGGCGAAATTGCTGCGTGTTTTACAGGAGCAGGAATTCGAAAGGCTGGGCAGCACGCATACGCATCGCGTCAATGTGCGTGTGGTCGCGGCAACCAATCAAGATCTCGCCGCGCTGGTGGCCGACAAGCAGTTCCGCATGGATCTTTACTACCGTCTCAACGTGTTTCCCGTTGCGATCCCGCCGCTTCGCCATCGCCTGGAAGACATTCCGATGCTGGCGGCGCATTTTGTATATCGCTACGCGGAACGCATGGGCAAGCAGATCGAAAAGATTCCAGCGGATGCAATGGAGGCTCTCGTGCGTTACCCATGGCCCGGGAACATCCGGGAACTGCAAAACTTTATCGAACGGGGCGTGATATTGACCCCGCAGGATGTGTTGCAATTACCGGCACTGCCGGCTATCGCGAGAGTTCCGTCCGAGCCGGTCACTCTCGATGAAGTAGAACGGGATCACATCCTCCATGCCCTGCAAAAGAGCAATTGGGTAGTGGGTGGTGCGCGCGGCGCGGCGGCGCGGCTGGGCGTGAAGCGAACCACTTTGATCAGTAAGATGCGCCGCCGCGGCCTCTCGAAAGCCATGGCTTATGGGAGCTAACATGCAAAAGAATGACTTGTTCTTGTCCCATAACGGACAGGGCATCGCGACATTTGCCACGCAAACGGAAATACCCGCCAAGCGAGTGGCTCCTGGCGACTCACTTAGGCTCGACCTTGACTTTAGATGGGCGCTCTCAGATCTGAAGGTCCGCGCGCCGGCGTCCGAGCGGGCGAGCAAGAAGTAGCCGCGCGACAAGGACGATTTTTATGGATTCCGACTCGAGGGGTGGGAATGAACGAGAAGTTGTACGAGATGCTGGCGCACCGCCGGGAAGCGGTGAATAAATTTTGCCGGATGGCCAATCTAGAGCAGACACTCGTGGAGGAATGGCTCAAGGACACCACGAACGGGGAGCGATATTCCGCTTGGTACCGTCATGAACGTTGGTTGGTTGCCGCCTTGAATGAGTGGCGACAGGCCACGGATGCGCTGTTTAGTGCCTTGGATAAGCCGCGTTGACGTTCGCCTCAGCTTACGGCGCGCCATGGAACCCCAGTTGCATTGTCAAAAGCGTTTTCTTCAATTCAGAAGGAGTAAGAAATGGACAGACTCTATTTAAGGTTTCCAAATGGCGGCCTCGGCTTCGGGCTGCTTCTGTTGCGGCTCATCGTTGCGACTTGGTTTTTCGAGACTGGCATACTGATCGTTGGTGCCAGCCTGGTCGCGTCGTTCTTCGCGCTGGTACTCATGACCGCGGCGCTCATGTTAATCGCCGGGATGGGAACCTCTGCGATCACGCTTGTGGGAGCCATTTGTTCCATCATTTCCCTGCTGCTAGGGAGTGAACCATACACATGGTTTCCAGTGCTATCGATCGCGGTCCTGTCCGGCTCGTTAGCTTTGTTGGGTCCCGGCGGCTATTCGTTGGACGCCAAACGAGCGAACCACTAGGACCGCCGTGACTGGCCTCTCCTCGACACATTGTGTCACTCAGGCGTCGAACGGAGACTCGCATCTCGGAAGTGAACCACCCTGCAAATCATCTTCGGAGTACGTAACACGCGGTACAGCAAATTGTTCGGTTGGGAATGCCTTGTTTCAGGACCCAACTTCCAGCTCTTGGCTGCTCGATTGCACATTACCCATACGAAGGAGAAACTCATGAACCTACAACGCACAGTATTTGCAACCGTTGGGATCGCGCTTCTATGTGCGAGCGTGTCGTCCGCGCAACAAGTGAAGACCGATTACGATCGCAACGCAAATTTTGGCCAGTACAAAACGTTTTCCTGGGAAAAAGTGCAGACACCAGACCAGCTTTGGGTCTCCCGCATCAAAGAGGCCGTGAACGCGTCGCTGGGGGCAAAAGGCTTGACGCCGGTGGCATCCGGCGGTGATATCGCGATCGTGGCGATGGAGACGACCCAGAATCAACAGACTCTTAACACCTTCTACGACGGCTTCGGTGGCGGTTGGCGCTGGCGCGGCTTTGGGGGATTCGGAGATGCAACCACGACGACTGAAACCTACAAGGTAGGGACACTGGTTGTAGATCTGTTCGACGCGCACGCCAAGACCCTGATTTGGCGGGGATCGGCGAGCGATACGCTCTCCGACAAGTCAGACAAGAATATCAAGAATCTCGACAAAGGCGTGCAAAAGATGTTCGATCATTTTCCTCCCGGCGAGAAGAAGTAAGCCGGAAGAGTGAAGGAGGAATGAACCATGAGACCGTATCGACAAGGCCTAGCAGTTTTTCTTTCTTGGTGCCTGATCCTGCTCGGCGCGAGGAGACGGCTTCGCCTCACCCCAGGCGCAACCCCAGGGACCACCTCAGGCCGCTCAACAGAGTCCCGAACAGTTGCAGCAATTGGTCGCGCCGATTGCGCTCTATCCCGACGGATTGATCGCGCAGATCCTGCCGGCCGCAACTTATCCGGCGGAAGTGGTCGAGGCCCAAGCGTGGATGGCACAGCATAAAGATCTCACGGGTGAAGCTCTGGCAAAGGAAGTGGACAAGCAGTCGTGGGATCCCAGTGTCAAAGCTCTCACCCAGTTCCCCGCGGTGCTGGCCAACATGAATCAAAATCTCGCCTGGACGTCGGAACTCGGGGATGTCTACGCTAACCAGCAGCAGGACGTGACCAACGCCATTCAGACCATGCGGCAGCGGGCCCAGCAGGCCGGCAACCTGAAGACCACGCCTCAGGAGAAGGTAAAAACCAAGGGCCAGTCAATCGAGATTGAACCGGTATCGCCCGACGTGGTGTACGTGCCTCAATATGATCCCTGGCTCGTGTATGGCGATCCTCTCGCGGTTTTCCCCGGCTGGTATCCGTATCCGGGTCTGTTCTGGGATGGTCCTGGAATTGGCTTTGGGCTTGGCTTTGGAATCGGATTTTTCGGCGGTTTCGGTTGGGGTTGGCACAATTGGGGATTCGATTGGCACCATGGCGGGAGGGTGATGTACAACCACAACGCGTACTTCTCACATAGCCGGAGCATCGTCAACCGCGGCGGGTTTAATCGCGGCGGTTTTCGCGGCGGCGGCTTTGGCGGGCATGAGGGCATTGGCAACTCGCGCGCAGCGGGTGGCATGCATTCCGGCGCCTTCAGCGGCTTCGATCATGGCGGAATGGCGCGAAACAATTCCTTCCGCGGACAGTCCAGTTTCGGTGGCTTCCATGGCGGAGGCTTCGGCGGCGGTTTCCACGGTGGCGGAGGCGGTTTCCACGGCGGCGGCGGTGGGGGCCATAGGTAGTTTTCACGAGGTGACCAAATCATGAAACGAGAAATGATGAATATGTTAGCAGCGGTTCCATTGGCGATCTTTACGATGTGGAGCATGAACGGCGTCGGGTTGGCGCAACAGTCTGCTCAACCGGCGTTCCCGTCGCCCACGGAGGCGAGTCAGCGGTTGTTCCAAGCGGTTCAGGGCAACCAGGAACAGGACATCACCAACATTCTGGGAGGCCAGTCGGAACTCGCTTCCTCGCATGACGACGACCAGGATAAAGTGGACCGTCAACTGTTCGTCGAGAAATACCAGCAGATGCACCGCCTGGGCCGCGACGCCGACGGAACGGTGACGTTATACATCGGCGCCGAAAACTGGCCGTTCCCGCTCCCCCTGGTTCAGAAAAACGGCGCCTGGCGCTTCGATCCCGATGCTGGCTCGAAGGAAGTCTTATTCCGGCGAATCGGTGAAAACGAATTCATGGCGATTGCAATTTGCCACGAATTCGTGGACGGCGAGAAGCAGTATCGGGCGAACCCGAATAGCGCAAATCCGACGAGTAGCTTACCGACGAGTTTGGTAGCCATGGCTGCGGGTAAGGCGAAAAGTAGCGAGTCCGTGCTATTCCACGGTTATCATTTTCAAGTGCTGGAGAAGCCCGCGAGTAAAACGAATGGCGGATTCGTTTTCGTAGCTTACCCGGCGGAGTATCGGTCATCGGGAGTGATGACCTTTTTCGTGACGGGCAACGGTGTGGTTTATGAAAAGGATCTCGGCACCAACACATCGTCGCTCGTAAACACCACGGCAACGTTTCACAAAGACTCGAGTTGGCGCGCCGCCGATCAATAGACGCTGCGGAGCAAAACTAGAGTCTGACTAGCGGCATCAGTGCTCTCGCAAGCGCCGATGCCGCCATCACTTTCTAAGATCTGCCGATCAGGATGCCGGTGACGAATACCAGGACGCCGCCCAATCCTACCTGCAGGACTGCCGAAAGTGCCGTCGTTTCCATGTAGCGATGGCGGACCCACGAAATAACGCCTAGCTCGATCACGACTACAAAGACCGCGGCAATCATGGCGATCTGGAAATCACCAATGAGAAAAGGCAACGTGTGGCCAATGCCGCCTACCGCCGTCATTAGGCCGCAAATGAATCCGCGCACCCAGGGATGGCCGCGCCCGGTGAGGATGCCGTCGTCCGACAGAGCTTCCGTAAATCCCATGCTGATGCCCGCTCCCATAGACGCTGCCAGGCCGACGACGAATGCATCCCAACTGCTGTGAGTGGCAAAAGCGGCGGCGAACACGGGAGCGAGTGTGGATACAGAGCCGTCCATGAGGCCGGCTAACCCGGGCTGGACAATCTGCAGAACGAACAAGCGGCGATCCGCCTCGTCTTCACCGTGCTTGACGTCGGGGCTCAGCTTGTCCTTCTCGAGGGCTTCCGCACGGTCTTCATGGGAGCGTTCCTCTTGCGCGAGATCGCCGAGCAATTGGCGTATGTGGACGTCCTGAGCGCGGGCGGCTGCGCGCTCGTAGAAGTTGCGCGTCTCGACCTCCATTGCGCTCGCCTGGTTGCGCACCGTCTCCAGGCCCAGCGGGCGTACCAGCCAGACTGGCTTGCGGCGGACGAACCCACGCACGTCCTGACGGCGGAGGAGCGGAATGTGATCGCCGAATTTCTCACGGAAGAGCTCCAGGAGCCGCCGGCGATGGGTGGATTCTTCGCTTCGCATCCCATCGAAGACGGCCGCAGATGCGGGAAAGTCCTGACGAAGGCCCTCGGCGAAATCCGCATAAATCCGCTCGTCTTCTTCTTCAAGCGAGATAGCCAGAGCGAGGATTTCCCGCTCAGAAAGGCTGTCGAAATTCTGCATATAACCTACCGATTCGCAGCTTGGAATGCTCGAACGTCGATGGTATTGCCGCCACCGTACAACGAATCCTTTTTGTTAGATAAGATCCGAGCGGCCTGCGCCTCATAAATCTTCGCGTCTTCTTTTCGCTTCCCCTTGCGCAGCGCGTTTGCTAACGAAATCAGGGAGTCCGCTACCAGTGGGTGTTCTCCCAGTGTGTTTTCGCGCAGTTTCAACGCCGCCTCGAACTCTGTTTCGGCCAGCCCCCACTGGCCTTGCGCCATGTAGTAGTCGCCCAGGTGCGAACGGATAAGCGAGCATGCCATCGGCGACGCGCTGCAATTGGAGTTGGTGGCTTCGCGCGATTCCAGCATGAGGGGCTTGGCCTCCTCCAACTTCCGTTGTTTGACATACACGGCGGCAAGCGAACTTACGAGAAGGGCACGGTCCACGGGATCAGAGCCGGTGATTTTCTCCTCGATGACGACGGCGCGTCGGAGCATCGTCTCCGCCGATGAATAGTCGCCTATCAGCGAATACATCTGGCCCATATGCAAGAGCAAGAAACCGTATTGGATTCCATTCCCGCCGTAGGCATTCTCCGCAATCTTCAACGCGGCGATCCAGTTCTTCTCGGCCTCCTTGAACTTACCGAGCTGACAGAGTAGGTAAGCCTCAGAATCGAAGAACGTAATCAGTAGCGGATTGTCTGGAGACAAGCTCTTTTCGGCAATGGTCCGAGCCTTGCGCATCAGGCTTGATGCTTCCGGGAACTTTCCCAATTCCAGGTAGATCCGCCCCAAACGGTCTAACGCGTTGGCGGTTCTCCAATTCTCAGCTCCGGCGTGCTGCGCGAGAAGACCAGCCGCTGTCTTATA
>CAVPZQ010000047.1:0-9042 GCA_963710155.1 Bryobacterales bacterium
ACCGGTCTGCCCCCATCACTTCGATAGGAGCCAGAATCATCTCCTTATAAGCCGCTTCCTCCGCCACCTCAGCGCCGGTCTCTTTTAGGATCTGCAGCGCCCGGTCTACGTCGGCCCCATGCGCCAGCGTCGCCTCGAAGACGTAATACGCGTACTCGCGCGTCATGTTCGACAACGTATTGATCAGTCCGTTGGCGATGATATGCACCGCGCCGTTCTCCCCGCGCAGCACCGTCGTGCGCAAATTGATTTCCTCCACCACCCCGGAAATCCCGTTGATGGTAACCACGTCCCCGATGCGGATCTGATCCTCCAGCAGCACCAGCAACCCACCCAGCCAGTCCTTGATGAGCGTCTGCGCCCCCAGCCCCAGCGCGAGCCCCGCCACGCCGATCCCCGCCAGCAGCGGCTGAATGTTGAACGTCAATTCGTTCAACGCCATCACCAGCGCCACCAACCAAATCGCCAGCGACGCCAGCTTCCCCAGTGCCGCCATAATCGTGGCCGCGCGCTTTTCGAGTTCGATCTCGGGCGAGTGCCCGTGGCTCTTCATGGCCCCCATCGCGTAAGTTCGAACCCGCCGCAGCAGCCGCCGCGCGATGAAATGAGCAGCCACGCGCCCCCCTAGAATCACCACCACGCGCATACCCCGGAAGATCCACGGGATCCACCTTCGGCGCGCGCCAGTTCCTGGATCACATCTCGCGATATCTGCATCAACATCATCATGCGATAAAATGAAGCTGTGGCGGAAACTCTAAAAGTGAGAGAAAGCTGCCGTCGGTCGGGCGCTCGGGCCCGCGCGGTGGTGTTAGCCTGGCTGATTCCAGGCGGCGGTCATTTTTTGTTGTAAGCCCCCGGCCGCGGCGCCGTCCTGGCAATTTCCGTGATCCTGATGTCTTCCTGCTGGGATGATGATGCGCGGCACCCTCTTCGAGCCGCAGCGCGGCAGACCTGCTGCCGCCCATGGTCGTGATCTATTACGGCCGGATTCGTCGGCGACGTGCTCTCCGGCGTGCTCTACTTCCTCACCGTCTGGCTAGGCTATGCGCAGCCCGACATGGCTGGCCATGTTCACGACTACGGCACCAAGTTCCTGGTAGCCGCCGGACTCCTTAAACCTGCTGGCCATGGTAGACGTCTGGGAAATCGCCACCGGCAAAAAGGACTGACCATGCCCAAGATGAACCTGTCCCACTTCGAAGCGTCGCTCCTCTTGCCCTGTTCACTTCCGCCGTCTTGGGCGTAATTACCAAACGCACCGACCGCGAACGCCTGCGCTACGCCGTCCAATGCTTCGCCTACTTTCTGGCCGCCATCTTCGGCCTCAGCTGGCTGATGTACCTGGGCCACGGCTAAAGCGCACCAAAAACGCGTGGAACCGTCCAGTTGTGCCGATAGGCTCACTAGACGTGTCTATGCCGCAAATAATTTTCCAGCGTAAGGTAGCCGCCGTTGTGCTGATTCTGGCGTTCGCGAGCGCCTGCACTTCGTCGAAACCCGCCGTACCCGAGCCGTCGCCGCTAGCCGTTTCCGCGCTCCCAGCCAACTCCACCGCTGGCGACTACGTAGCCGCCGTCCGCGAAAGCACGATGAGCGGCTACCCCGCCGCCACCATCGGCAAAGCCTTCGACAAGGCGTTTCGCGATTCTCAGTGGCATAGCACCGTCACCAGCGAAGGCGTGCGTGTCGTGAACTTCACCGGCCAACTCCCCGCAAACCTGCGCCAGGAATGCCTAAGCGCCCAGAAACCCGCTGCAGCGTCGCCCTGCCCTCAAGCCGCGAAAGTGACCTTCCAATGGACCTTCCCCCCCAACAGCATGCTCTTTCACCTGAGCTACGTCGACCCCGAACCCTGGCCCCCCGCCTACCGCTCGACGCGCGACATGCTCCTGTTCATCTACGGTTGAGCGCGCAATTACTATTTCGCGGTGCGGCCTTCAAGCCATCGCCGCAGAGAGTCGCCTGTTTCGCTGGACCGCCGGCCCGCCAAAAGACTCGCGACGCTAATATCCTCGTCGAGATCTGGCCAATGAATGCCTTCCCCGGAGCCAATCAGCCGCCAGTTTGACCGTTCCGCCGGCGTGCCATGCAGCAATCGAGGGAACCAATTCACAGGCACAGCGATGGTGCGGCCATCAGACAGTTCCACTACTAAGCTGTCTTCACCCACCGTGACGCCCTTCGCAGCCGTGTTTTTAAGATCAATCCCCGAAGTACTCATGCCACGCCCTCAAGAGCAACTCTTTGCGTTCCCGGACCAGACGCTCCACGCGCCGAATTTCGACAGCCGCAAGTCCTTGGCTGCGCTCCAGCCGAACCGGATTCAGCCAATAATTCGCTTCGAATTGTTCCCGCTCCACGTGAACATGTGGAGGCTCATTCCCATCCGCCGAATAAAAGAACAGCCGGTAGGGTCCAACCCGCAAAACCGTCGGCAACGTTTTCAGTTTAGCTGGTCGATGATCACGGCAACAGCACCAGCATCTTCTCGATATCCTCGGCCTCGATATAAAAATGCGCCGAAGCCCGCACCCACCCCGCCCGCGGAGCCGTAATAATCGCGTTCTCCCGCAATCGCGTACAAATACTCACGCAATCGATCCCCGGTTTCCGGAAACTGACGATCCCCGCGTTCGGCTCGCCCAGCACCTCATAACCCCGCGTCCGCACCCCCTCGACAATCTGCCCCGCCAATCCGCGCACCACCGGCGCAATTTTCTCGATCCCCACCTCCAGCAAAAAATCGATCGCCGCCCGCAACCCGAAACACCCAATCGTATTCAGCGTCCCGCATTCGTAGCGCCCCGCATCCGGCCGCAGCGTCATATCGCGGTTGGCGTAGTCGTTGTAGGAAGCCACGTTGGTCCAGCCAAACTCCACTGGCGCCACCTGTTCCTGCAAATGCCTCGAGATATAGAGGATGCCGCAGCCCTCCGGCCCCAGCAGCCACTTGTGCCCGTCCGCGGCCAGCGCGTCGATGTTGGCAGCCCGCACATCCACCGGAAACACTCCCAGCCCCTGAATTGCGTCCACGAAGTAAATGACCCCATGCCGCCGGCAGATCTCGCCGATCGCAACCAGATCCGCCCGGTAACCCGTCAGAAACTGCACAAAACTAATCGCCAGCAGCCGCGCTCCCCGCGCCGCCTGCTCGATCCGCTCCAGCGACGCCGTAGCAGGCAGCCACTCGATCCTAACGCCTTTGGATTCAAGCCGCCGCCAAGGATACTGGTTCGCTGGAAACTCCTCCTCAAACGCCACAATCTTATCGCCCGCCCGCCAGTCGAGCCCCATGGCAACCGTCGCAATCCCCTCTGACGTGTTCTTGACGATCGCAATCTCCTCCGCAGTGCCATTCACCAGTCGCGCCGCCCCCCGCCGCAACCCCTCATAACATTCCAGCCATTGCTGATAATGCAGCGATCCCCAATCCAAAGCATCCTGCGCCAACCCCTGCATCGCCTCCGCCGCCGGACGGCACAACGGACCCACCGCCGCATGGTTCAGATACGTCAGATTCCGGGTGACGGGGAAGAATTCGCGGTACATGAATTAAGAGTAATCTTTTGGCTGCGAAGCGCGTCGAAAAGCGTATACTCGAAAGTGAGGAATACCTATGCGCCGCATTGCCACTTTAACCGCGATTTCCTTACTTGCCTTCACGTTGTTTGCGGAGGATAAGAAGAAAGACCCGGATGAGATTGGCAATCGCGATGTCGGCAAGGGCGTAAACTTCTACTCGATCGAAAAAGAGATCGCGCTCGGCAAAGGGCTGGCGCAGCAAGTGGAGCGTGAAGCCAAGATCGTTGACGATCCCGTGATCGCCGAATACGTCAACCGCTTGGGCCAGAACCTGGTGCGCAACTCCGACGCCAAGGTTCCCTTCACCATCAAAGTGATCGACACCGAAGAAGTGAACGCGTTCGCGCTGCCCGGCGGATTTTTCTTCGTGAACTCCGGATTGATCCTGAAAGCGGATTCGGAAGCTGAACTGGCCGGCGTGATGGCGCATGAGATCGCGCACGTCGCCGCGCGCCATGGCACCCGCCAAGCTACTCGCGGTGAAATCGCGCAGTTGGCCACCATCCCCCTGATCTTCATGGGCGGCTGGACCGGCTACGGGATTCGTCAGGCCGCGAGCGTAGCCGATCCCGGTAGGCTTTCTGTCGTTCTCCCGCGGATTTGAATCCGAAGCCGATCTGCTCGGCCTCGAATACATGTACAAGAGCGGCTACGATCCCGGCGCCTTCGTCGACTTCTTCGAAAAGATTCAGTCGCTAGAAAAGAAGAAACCCGGCACCATGGCGAAAGTGTTTTCGACACACCCCATGACCGAGGACCGCATCACCGCCGCACAAAAGAATATTCAGGAGTATCTGAAGGAACGTCCCGAATACGTGGTCACCACGTCTGAGTTCAACGACGTGAAGACCCGCTTGATGGCGCTCCACAACAAGCGCAAAGTGGATACTCAGGATCCCGGCCGTCCCACGTTGCGCAAAGCCCCCGGCGCCAGCACCGGCGATGGCAAAGACGACAAGGGCGGCAGCGACGACGACCGTCCCACGCTGAAGCGCCGCCCCGATCAGTTCCGCTAGAGCCCTCAGCTGCCGTTAGGGTTTCGCGTCGGTAGCTAGGTTGCGCTTGCGCACCAGCAGTGCTTCTAGGATCAATTTCGCTTTGTCGTTGGACTTGTCCAGTCGCAGAGCCTTGCGCTCTTCCTGCTCGGCCGAATCCCACTCCCCGACAATTGCCAGCGAAAGCCCCAGATTCGAATGATTGCTGGATTCGTGCGGCATCAGCCGCGCGGCCTCGCTAAACGACGCCTTCGCCTCCGGGTACTGCTGCGCTTCGATGTATTCGAGCCCCAGCAGATTCTGCGCATAAGGCGCATCCGACGGACACTTGACCAGCGCCTCGCGCAAGCCCACGATCGCAGCATGGTGGTTCCCCAGTTCCGCAAAATGCATGGCCTTCTCAAACAGCCGCCGCGCTTTTGAAGAGAGCGGATGCCGCAGCACATCGGTCGAAATAGTAGACGGCCCGGACCCCACCCCTATCCCCGGCTCCGGAAAACTCGAAACCGCTTCCAGCGATTCGCGCGCTCCCCAGGGGCGCCGAAAGGCGAGCTCCCCATGCTCGCGTCGTACGGATTACCGTAGTGAATCTGTCCCCCAAGCCGGGGCCCCGCCCAGACACACTATTGAAGTCAAGACCGTCAGGCGCACGCCCGCGGCCATGCACACGTTAGGCATAAATCCTCCGGATGAATTTTTGCGGAATTTCACCTCGCGGTGAAATATAGACGGGATATCCCTAACGACTGAGTTGCTTCCGACAGGGGGCGAACTACTTCGTTCTCAGAATACCGTTGATGCATTTCTACGTCCAATCGATATTCTTTATATCCCCGATGCGCGTCACAGCTCAGGGTTTCGCCTGAGAAGTGATAGACCCAAACAGGGTTATACGGTGGAGCTTACTCGTGATGGCGCCGACGATGACTCGCTTCGACGACTGCCAGCAAACGCCGCGTGGTGTCGTTTTTCGCATCCAATTGGAGCGCCTGCTGCAGTTCCTGCTCCGCCCGATCGAATTGACCCGCGAAGGCCAGGCATAAGCCCAGGTTCGACCGGTTAATCGGATCGCGCGGCAACAACAGCACAGCTTGTTCCAGTGCCTGAATCGCCGCCTCATGCTGATCGGTCTTGAGATATTCGACGCCCAGCACCGGCTGTATCCACGCCGCCGATTCGGGATGCTTGGCCAGCGCCTTGGTGAGCTGCTGGATCGCCGAAATATGGTCCCCAGCCTGAGCCGCGCGCTGCGCCTTGTCGAGCATCTCCCGCGCCTGCTCGGAGAGCGGGTGCCGCAATAAATCCGCCGAGATGGTGCCACTACGGCTGGCCTCATCCTGAGAGGGCACAACGTTTTCCGCCGCTGTCATCGAAGCAGCCAGTATAGCCACACACGGAAGCAGCCTACCCATAACGCCTCCCGCACTCATTTCGGCAACTCACCCGCTTACTTTACAATTTAATGTATACCGGATTACAAACTGGTTACAACATCAACCCGGCCATATTTGGTCAAACGGTTATACCATCCACTTCCGCTCGCTAAAAATACACGCAAACCTTGGGCCACACGCGTGCTAACTAGGCTTCATGACCACGGCTCAGATTGAAGTTTGCCCTCGTGAGACAGCAGTCGCCACAATGCACGCCTTGGTCTACCGCGGCCGCGGCAAGCCTTCCTGGGAACTCCATCGCCGCCCCGTCCTGCAAGGCCCCGACGACGCCATCATCCGCGTCACCACTTCCACCATCTGCGGAACCGACCTCCATATCCTGAAAGGCGACCTCCCGGCCGTCACCGAAGGCCGCATCCTAGGTCACGAAGGCATCGGTGTAGTCGACGAAGTAGGCGCCGCGGTCGCCACCTTCAGCAAAGGCGACAAGGTTCTGATCTCCTGCGTGACCGCTTGTGCCAAGTGCGACTTCTGCCGCAAACAGATGTATTCCCACTGCCGCAACGGCGGCTGGATTCTCGGCAACACTATCGACGGCACGCAAGCCGAATACGTGCGCATTCCCTACGCCGACAGCAGCCTCTACTCATTGCCCCCTAACACCGACGAAGCGACCGCCGTCATGCTCAGTGACATCCTGCCCACCGGCTTCGAGTGCGGCGTGCTCAACGGAAAAGTGAGCGCCGGCGACACCATCGCCATCGTCGGCGCGGGACCCGTAGGACTAGCGGCGCTGCTAACTGCCCAGTTCTACTCCCCTGCCAGAATCATTAGCATCGATCTCGACGACAACCGTCTCCAAGTCGCCAAGAGCTTCGGCGCCACTGACCTGATCAACAGCACCGCCGGCAACGCCATCGAACGCGTCATGGAATTGACCCACGGCGAAGGTGTCGACGTAGCCATCGAAGCCGTCGGCATGCCCGCGACGTTCGACATCTGCCAGGGCATCCTGGCCGCCGGAGGTCATTTAGCGAACATCGGAGTCCATGGCAACCCCGTGCTCCTCCACATGGAAAAACTGTGGGATCGCAACGCCACCCTGACCACGCGCCTGGTCGACACCTCGACAATGCCCATGCTCATCAAGGCTGTCGAATCCGGCAAACTCCACCCCGGCAAGCTAGTGACCCACCGCTTCGCCTTCGACGATATCCTCAAAGCCTACGAAACCTTCGGCGACGCCGCGAAACATTCGGCTCTCAAAGTAGTATTGGCAAGCCGCGTGCAATAATAATCGCCATGAAGAAGCGAGAAGACGAAAGCACGCGAAGCTACAACACGGTTGCTGGCAAAGAAAAGGGTTTAGGCCCGGATTCCGCCGGCCAGTCCGGCGATACGCAAGGTCTATCGGAAGAAGCGGGCGCGGACTCGGAAAGCGTTTCTGAACTGGTCGAAGAGGGCAGTTTCTACGAAGCCGATGTGGTCAGCGGCATCGAAAACATACCCGACGGCGACGTGAAAGAAGTGCGCACCCGGCAAGTGCCCGAAGACGACGTCCCCGACGAGTATCTAGGAAAAGATAATCCCGACTAGTGTTGTAGTTCCGCAGCGATCTCGCGCGCGGCCTGCCGCGCCTGTTCCACCGCGCCGATCTCGAAGCTAATTGCGCCCACGCCCGGATGCCCTCCGCCGCCATAGCGCTCGCAGATGGTCGCCAGGTTATATTTCAGCGGATGCTTCGCCCATGGATTTGACCCCACCGAAACCTTGGTCCGAAACGGCGAAGTCGTCACCGAAACCGTATACAAAGATTCCGGGAACAAATAGTAGGGAATGAATTTGTTATAGCCCTCGATCTTCTGCTCCACCAGATCGAAGAACACCACGCCGTCGCTGCAGCGGACTGTTCGCGGATCACCTCGATCATGTGCAGATGATTTTGATACAGCGGCTGAAAAATCGTCTGAATCTCGGGGTCCGCCGCAATCTGGCCCAGCGACCGCTGCCGCATCATGCCGATAATCCGCTGCACTGTCCCCGAGCCCTGGGAGCCCTCAATCACCAGCGTCAACTGCGTAGCCGGCGTCAGCAAATCCACCGCTTCCTGCGCGTCTTTATACAGCGCCCCGTCCACAATGTCCGCCCACCCGACCAACTCCTTCAGATCCCCCGGATCAAACCCAAACTTCTCCCGCGCGATAGTCGCGATGTACTTGGTGCAGGACCGAAACTTCGGATCGAAAAACTTATGGCCGCTGGTGTCGTGCCGGAAATGCTCGCCGTCTTCGGGGGATAGGAACGCGCTCTGATGATGATCGAACCACCACGTCAGCCGCGGGTCTGTCGAATATTTGAAGTCGACAATGGCGTTGACATCGCCGTCAAACATCCCCGGCTCGAATAACTGCGAAGCCTTGTGCGCCAGGCCGGTGTAGAAAAACTCCGCCCCCGGATAGAACTTTTCCTCCACGAAACGGCTGAAGAAAGCGGCGGAAGCCGCGCCGTCGAAGCAGTGATCGTGATAAAGAACTCGTACCCGCGTTGGCATCTGAAATATGTTGTGTGGAAAACCTGCTAGTGTCTCGCAAATGGGGGGCATGATGCAAGGCCCCTGCCGCACGATGCGATCATGGTGCTTATGAATTTGCCCGTTCGCCACGCGCTAGCGACGCTAGCCTATCGTTTAGGAAAAGTTCTGCGCGGCACTCCTGACGACTTCCGCGACTTTCAAGCCGCCCCCTCCGTCCGCACCCCCGGACAGATCCTGGCCATATCGGAGACCTGATGGATCGGGCGCTTTCCCAAGTAGAAGGCCGCAAACATCGGCGCGATTCCGAGCCGCGCAATTGGGAGCAGGAAATCGCCCACTTCTTCGCCGCGCTCGAAGCAGTAGACCAGCGCATCGCCAACAAGGCCTAGGAGCAGCGAGCGCAGAAAAATTACTCCAAAGCGCCATCGCCGATGCCTTACCCATACCGGACAACTAGCCTTGCTGCGCCGCATGGCGGAATCCCCGTGCGCCCGGAGAAGACGCCGCCGCCGATATCGCCCAAGGCCGCGTGGGC